>JALONQ010000024.1 GCA_025454835.1 Bacteroidota bacterium
TCTCATCAGATCGGCAGGCGGCCGCAAGTTACTCTGTCAAAGAACAACCAGCAAAATCAGCACACGCTAAAGCTGTCTACTTCTATTTGTCACCCAGCCTCTAACTACTTCCATCCCACTAGTTCTTTCACAAAGTATCCCACCGCATGTAAATGATCCCCGTGATCGATCCCTGAATTCCCCGCGAATCCGAGGATCGCGAAGTTCCCAGTCCGCACCTCACTCGTCTGTTGCATGCCAAGAGGCCCCCACCTGAGTACCGGCGTGCGCCGGAGTCCGAGTTGTTCGATGAGCCAATCGGTCGCCTCCGTCGTGCTGACGAATGTTCCCGGAAAGACCTCGGAATGCGTGATCATGAACCGCTTTTTCGAATCAGGACGCATCGTCTCACGGGCGAACGACAGGAACGCTTCGACGTTCGTTGAGTCGATCCGTCCACCTTCTGCGATCGGGGTGCGCTCGGGAATGTAGCTCGCATGAATGCCGTCGAGCAACAAGGCGGCATCGATCCTCGCGCGATTCTCGGGTTGTGAAAGGATGCGGCGGACCGCCCCATAGCCCGCACTGAATCCGGCCAGCGCCACCCGGTTCCACCGCGCTCCAACACCGCGCCCCCGGAGCACCGAATCGACCGACTTCAGCAGCCGCAGAAAGACCGTCGAGTCGGTAAACGGAGCGCCGTACGCGCTCGACCCTCCTCCCAGATTGATCGTGACGCCGATCAGATCCACGCCGGACGACTCCGCCGCATGATGCGTGACGTAGGCCGCCGTGTGGAAGTTCAGGAACATCAGCAGGTCCCGTCGGTCGTTGTGGCGGTTCGGAAGGTACACGTCTACCACCCGGGGCAGGACGCCGACGATCGAATCCCGAATGCCGTCGTAGGTGGCCGGTGCAATGCGTCCATGGGCACGTGTCCGCTCGACCATGGGTGATGGATACTGTGCGCGGATCCGCACAGAGTCCTGTGCCTGGATCGGCGGAACAGCAAGAAGCATCAAGAGTGCAACAGGGAGCGGCTTCATGAGATCACAGTACGCAAACCTTGCTGGACCAGCAAGATGAATGGTGGAATGACGTGTTGACAGTAGAAAATGCTTGTATGTTTGTCGGACGCTTAACTATATTAGGCAGAGTAACGATTCGGGCTGCATCGTGTGGCCTTTTTGGGGATGGCAGGCAAGCTTCTGAGGTCTCGGCAAGAGCGGGCACAGGTGCCGTCCCTGGGCCAGAAGCCTAATACCCGATCCCCAATACCACTGATCAAGACCAAGAGAAATCTGAAGCCGGTTTGCGGCACGTGGTGGGCCTGCGGCTCCGACACCCGTTACCCATAATACCAGATACCCGTTTTCCCTAATACCCGATACCCAACGCTCTCAACCCGCTTCCCCGCATCCCCACCACCTCATTACCACATTACCTCACTACTTCATGAAGAAGATCGAAGCCATCATCCGGCCGCACAAGGTCGACGACGTCCGGGAGGCGTTGCTCGAGGCCGGATTTCGCGGCATGACACTCTCCGAAGTGAAAGGCGTTGGACGCCAGAAGGGGCATACCGAGGTCTATCGGGGCTCCGAATACCAGGTCGATTTCCTTCCCAAGGTCAAGGTTGAGCTCATCGTCGCCGATCAACGGCTGGAAGCCGCCGTGGGCGTCGTCGTGAAGGCGGCCCGTACGGGCAACGTGGGGGATGGTAAGATCTTCGTTCTGCCCGTCGAAGAGGTCATACGCGTGCGGACCGAAGAGTCTGGGGAGGATGCCCTGTGAATACCGTCAACTCCGGTGATACGACCTGGCTCCTCGTCGCTTCGGCCATGGTCATGCTCATGACGCCCGGACTCGCTCTGTTCTACGGCGGCATGGTGCGGCGCAAGAACGTCCTCGGCACGATCATGCAAAGCTTCATCGCGCTCGGCATCGTGAGCGTCCAATGGGTCGTCGTCGGGTACTCGCTCTCCTTCGGCCCTTCTATCGGCGGGATCATCGGCGACCTGTCATGGGTCGGATTGTCAGGCGTAGGACTCGAACCCAACCCCGACTATGCGGCAACGGTGCCGCATCAGGCGTTCATGATCTTCCAAATGATGTTCGCTGTCATCACGCCGGCGCTCATCACGGGAGCCGTGGCGGAGCGGTTCAAGTTCAGCGCGTACGTGGTTTTCATCCTTCTGTGGAGCACGCTCGTCTATGCCCCGCTCGCCCATTGGGTCTGGGGCGTCGGCGGATGGCTGCGCGGATTGGGAGCGCTCGATTTCGCGGGCGGACTCGTCGTGCACATCAGTTCCGGGGTCTCGGCACTCGCCGCCGCGGTGGTCGTCGGACGGCGCAAGGGGCACGGACATGAGCACATGCCGCCGCACAATCTGACGATGACGCTGCTGGGCGCCGCGCTGTTGTGGTTCGGCTGGTTCGGGTTCAACGGCGGTAGTGCACTCGCCTCGGGTGCACTGGCGGTGTCGGCCTTCGTCGTGACACATATCGCTTCCGCCGCGGCCACGGTGTCGTGGGTGGTCACAGAGTGGTGGCACCGGGGCAAGCCGACCGTGCTCGGCGCGGCGTCGGGTTGCGTGGCCGGCCTTGTGGCCGTGACGCCGGCTTCCGGATTTATCACGCCTTTGTCAGCCCTCGCCATCGGCCTGGGAGCCGGCGCGCTGTGCTATCTCGCGGTCAACCTGAAGGGACGGCTGGGCTACGATGATTCGCTTGATGCGGTGGGTGTGCATGGCGTCGGCGGCACTTTGGGCGCGCTTGCGACAGGTCTATTCGCCACCACGCTCGTCAACCCGGCTGGCGCCGACGGAGCCTTCTACGGCAACTGGTCGCTCCTCGGTCCACAGGCGCTGAGCGTCGTCGTGGCTGCTGTCTACGCCTTTGGGGTCACGTGGGTGATCTTGAAGGCGCTCGATCGCCTGATCGGGTTACGCGTCACGCCGGAGGATGAGGTCGAAGGGCTCGACCTGAGCCAACATGGAGAGAGTGGATATCTCTTCTGAAATTCGAGGACCTCGAACGCGGGGAGGGTTCCAGATGCCATCGGGCGCCGGGGTCTCTGCGATCCACCCATTTGTGGGGTCTTCTTGACGGATCCATCCCCGGGGCCGGAAGTCCATGATCCTGCAGGCTTTGCCCCCACAGGCCTCTCCCGGAAACCTTATCTCCGCTTCTGCTTCTTTCTAGCCGGTTGCTGAGAAACCCTGCGGAGGTCAGAACATCAGCCGCCAAGAACGCCAGCCGAAGACTCATCACCACCATCACGAAGTGATCAATAACCGGTCAGGCAGGCGGTAGGTGGCCCGTACACAAGTGAAGGCGCGGCCAGGTCGTGACGACCCAACCGCGCCTTCGGTTTTTCAGGTGGAGGCAGACGGGCGCACGTGCTGACGACGCGGTCACCAGTGAGCCAGCGCCGCGCACATCGCCCTGCCGGATCCAGCGTCCCATCCCGAGCGCCAGAACCGAGTTCCTGCGAATCCTTCCTCCACCCCTCACCTCACACCTGACGCCTTCCCGCTAGTCCATGATCTTCCGCAGAAACGCCGGCTTCTCCGTATCGCTCTTGTCGATCTTGTCCTCCCGCTGGCCGGCTTCGCGGAGCGTCGTGCTCGAGATGTCGATGGCGCGTCGGATGAACGCCGGCTCGTCGTTGTGCTGGAGCTGCGCCGGACCCGACGGAACGCTCGACACCCGGCTGACGAGGTTGGCCGACGGACGGGCCGCCGGACGCTGCGTCGCCAAGCGCCGATTGAACCCGGTCGCAACGACCGTTACGTAGAGCTCTTCGTCGACGTCTTCGTTGATCACCGTGCCAAAAATGATCTCGGCATCGTCGCCGGCGGCGTTGTGGATGACGTTCATCGCCTCTTCCACCTCCCACATCGTCAGGTTCGGACCGCCGGTGATGTTGATCAGGATCCCCTGCGCGCCGGCGATCGAGACCCCTTCGAGCAGCGGGCTCGAGATGGCGCTGTTCGCCGCTTCGATGGCGCGGTTGTCGCCGCGGGCAACGCCCGTACCCATGAGCGCGTCCCCCATTTCCCGCATGACACGACGTACGTCCGCAAAGTCGACGTTGATGAGGCCGGAGACCGTGATGATCTCCGAGATACCACGGGCCGCCTTGTGCAGCACATCGTTGCAGATCTCGAACGCCTGGCCGACAGTCGTCTTCCGGTCGATGATCTCGAGCAGCTTCTGATTCGGGATGACGATCATGGTATCGACCTGCTTCTTCAACTCTTCAAGGCCCGCATCGGCCTGCGTCATCCGTTTCTTGCCTTCGCTGAGGAACGGCTTCGTCACAATGCCGACGACCAATGCACCGAGCGATTTCGCGATGCCGGCCACGACGGGTGCTCCGCCCGTACCGGTGCCGCCGCCCATGCCGGCCGTGATGAACACCATGTCGCTGCCCGACAGAGACTGCGCGATCTCCTCCCGGTCCTCCTCGACCGCCCGGAAACCGATGTTGGGATCTGCCCCTGCGCCGAGTCCGCGCGTCAGGGTCTTGCCGATCTGGATCTTGTGCTGTGCTTTGCTCCTCTCGAGCGCTTGGGCGTCGGTATTGATGGCAACATAGTCGACGCCGATCAGGCCCTTGTCGATCATGCTGTTGACGGCGTTGTTGCCGCCGCCCCCTACGCCCACGACGCGGATCTTCGCGCCGCGCGAGACTGCGGGATCGAGTTCAATAGGCACTGGTGACCTCCTTGAAAAGGGATGGGATGGGTGGATGGGTGGTGATTATCAGTTTCATGAGTGGCGAGGGACGATCCTCACCGTTGCATTTCATTGTCGCGACAAAGAGCGCCTCCACGAAGAGACACGAATGATCCTGACCATGAGAAGATGCTGTGTGCGTGTTGATTCGTGAGCCTTCGTGGTTCCTCTTTTTCAAAGCTCATCGAACCACTGCTTCATTCGCGACAGGATCGACTTGCCTCTTCCGTCCTTGATCGTCGTTGCGATCGTCGAACGGTCACGGTGTCTCAGCTCATGCATGACAAGTCCGACGCCCGTCGCAAAGATCGGGTTCTCGATCTCCCGCACAAGCCCTGCGCCAAAGCCGGTCGGAATACCGATCTTCACCGGCATCCCCATGACCTCCTTCGCCAACTCCGCGGTCCCCTTGATGAGCGACCCTCCGCCGGTCAGCACGACGCCGGCCGAGAGATGCCGGGAGTAGCCCGAACGCTTGATCTCCATCGCCACGAATTCGAGGATCTCCTCCATGCGAGGCTGGATGATCTTGCACAGCAGCTGCTTGTCGATCTCCTGCGGCGGGCGGCCGCCAATGCCCGGCAGCAAGATCGGCTGGTTGTCGACGACGGCCGGTTCATACGCAAAGCCGTGCTCGATCTTGAGCCGTTCCGCTTGGTCGCCAAGAAGTCCGAGTCCCTTGCGGATGTCGTCCGTCACCTTCCTGCCGGCGACTCCGATGACCGCCGTGTGTCGGATCGTCCGTTCTTCGAACACCGCCAGGTCGGTCGTCCCGCCGCCGATGTCCAGGAGCGCGACGCCGACCTCCTTCTCTTGCTCGTCCAGCACCGCATAGCTCGACGCCAGCGGTTCGAGCACCATGTCGTTGACCTGCAGTCCGGCCCGCTGAACGCAGCGATAGATGTTCTGCGCGGCCGTGACGAGGCCCGTCACAATGTGGACGACCGCCTCCATCCGCACGCCGGCCATGCCGACCGGATCATAGATCCCGTCCTGCCCGTCGACGATGAACTGCTGCGGAATGACGTGAATGATCTTCCGGTCGAGCGGCAGCGCCACGCGGCGCGTGTCATCGATCAGACGGTCGACGTCCTCCTTCGTGATCTCGTTGTCCGGACGGCTGATGGCGATGACCCCCCGGCTCTGAAAGCTCTGGATATGATCGCCCGCAATGCCGACGGTGACCGCATTGATCTTGACGCCCGACTGTGCCTCCGCATCGGCCACGGCGGCCCGTACGGACTGAACGGTCTTTTCGATGTTCGTCACGACGCCGCGCGTCAATCCCTCCGACGGGCTCCGTCCGATCCCGAGGACTTTCAGCTTGCCCGGATGGGCCTCATCCGGCGACGCCACGATGGCGCAAACCTTCGTGGTGCCGATATCCAGTCCAACTGCGATGTCCTGTTCCATGGTCTTCCTTGGCCCTTTTGTCGTCAGGGCTTCACTGCGAATCGCTGTCCGATTCTCTATTCTCTATTTTCCATTCACGGCTTTCCTACAACCGCTTCTTCACCTGCTCGGGCGCCCACCGTACCACTACCTGGTCCCGATACCGCAGGTCGATGTACTCCAGGTCCTTCGTTCCACGCTCAAGCACTTCCGACGCCCAGAATGCTTCGAGCCTTGCCACTTTGTCGGCGATCTCGCCGCGGCCGAAGATGATCGGAACGCCCGATTCCGCCGACGTGAGCACCATGTCGCCGCCATCACGCACTCGGATCTCCGAGATGCGATGGAACATCTCCCTGTTGACCCTCTTCAACACGTTCAGCAGGAGCAAGGCCTCTTGCACATCGTCTTTCTCGATAGCTGTGCCCGCCGCCAATCTTGTGCCGGGCGGAATGCCCGCCAGCACCGGCAGGTCGTACACGGCCTTCGAGATGGACGACGGCAACACGACGCCGCGATCGTCCACGTACCACAATGGCGAGCCGAGAATGACGGCCAGCGGCGTCCGTTCTTCCACCGTGATCCGAATGCCCCCCGACAGGTCGCGCTCCACCGTCGCGCGCCGGATGAAGTAGTGGCTCTGCACGTTTCGTTGCACGCGCGTGAGGTCGACCCCGTAGAGCGGCGTCCCCGTCGGGATCTCGGCCAGCTGGATGATCTGGTTTGTCTCAACGTTGACCGCCCCGGCCACCGCCACCCGCTTCACGCGCAGGTTCGACTTCCACAGGTTCCCGCCGACGACCAGAAGGAGAACGAGGCCCACCAGGGCGACGACGCCGGTCCACCGAATGCGTTCTTCGCTCACGCCGCTCTCGCCGTCGTCTTGAATCCGATGAGCTTCACTTCCAACTCCAGTTGAAGGCCCGAATGCTGATACACGGTCCGCTGCACAAGGTTGATGAGTTGCACGACGTCCTGCGCCGTGCCGTTTCCGAGGTTGACCATGAAGTTGGCGTGCTTCTCCGACACCTGAATGCCGCCGATCTTTTTGCCTTTCAATCCAGCTTCTTCGATCAGCCTCGCCGCGAACGCTCCCTGAGGGTTCTTGAACATCGACCCGAGATTCGGCAGCTCGAGCGGTTGCGTTGCATTCCGCTTCTGGATCAGTTCCTTCCGCCGCCGGATCAGCGTCTCTACGTCGCCCGATGGGAGCTGGAATCGACCCGACAACACCACGCGTCCTTCGAACGCCGAGTGACGATACCGGAACCCGCACTCCTCCTTCGGCAGCCACACCGGAACGCCGCCCTCTAAGACCTCCACCGCGGCGCAGTGATCGGCGATCTCGCCGCCGTGCGCCCCGGCGTTCATCACGATCCCTCCTCCGACGCTGCCGGGGATCCCCGCCAGCATCTCGACCCCGGCCAGCCCTTGCTGGACGCAGAAGTCGACGAATTTCGTCAGCCGCACGCCTGCTTCTGCGATCACGTCGCCATGGTCGCGGCGCACGGATGTCAGTGCCGATTCCAGGCTGATGACGACGCCGCGGAAGCCGTCGTCGCTCACCAGCATGTTGCTGCCGCGGCCGAGCAAGAGATACGGCACACGTTGCGCCACCAGGACCGAGACAAGGTCGAGAAGGTCCTTCCGGTCCGCCGGTTCGATGTAGCAGTCGGCCGGTCCACCGACCTTCATCCATGTGTACGGACCCAACAGCTCGTTGAGCGCGATGCGTCCGCGAACCACCCGGTGGATCTCGTCCAACGGTATCATTCTAGAAGTCGCCTCAAAGGGCCAACATGCAGTATCTCCAGCAGCTCGCGCAGCGTCCGCAACGTCCGCAGCCAACATGTATCGATGTTTCCGTTGCATCGCGTGGGCTGCGTTTGCCGCGCGACGCATTCTTGAGACCGCTCCTAGGTCGAGCGAAGTTCCTTCAAGAACTGCTCTCCGAACTTCCAGATGTCGCCGGCGCCCATCGTGATGACGATATCACCCTCCTTCGTGATCGACCGGAGGTACGACGGGACCTTCGCTTTGTCCGTCACGTAATGCACGTCCTTGTGGCCGAACTGCTTGGCCGCGTTCGCGATCAGGGCGCCTGTCACTCCCTGGATCGGCTCCTCGCGCGCGGGATAGATGTCCGTCACGACGATCACGTCCGACAGGAGGAAAGCCTTGCCAAACTCCTCATAGAAATCGCGCGTCCGTGTGAAAAGGTGCGGCTGGAACACGCACACCACGCGCCGCCGCCAGCCGGCCTTGACGCCCGACAACGTGGCCGCGCACTCGGTCGGATGATGCGCGTAGTCGTCGTAGACCGTGATGCCTTTCGCTTCCCCCTTCTTTTCCCACCGGCGATAGACGCCGGCGAACCGCTCGATGCCTGCCTTGATCCGTTCGAACGGAACCTGCAGCTCGAGCCCGACCGAAATGGCCGCCAAGGCGTTCTGCACGTTGTGTTTGCCGGGCACCTGGATCGTCACTTCGCCCAGGTCATGATCGCCGCGGACGACGATGAACGTTGTGCGGTTCTCGCGGTGCCGGAGGTCGACCGCCTGCACGTCGGCCTGCGGGTTCAACCCGTACGTGATGATACGCTTCTTGTTGAGCGTCGGCATGATGTCGAGCAACGCCGGCTCGTCAAGACACAGGACGATGAAGCCATAGAACGGGACGCGCGACGCGAACTGGATGAACGCGCCCTTGATGTCCTCGAGGTCGCGGTAGCAATCCAGGTGGTCCGTTTCCAGCGTCGTCATAACGGCAATGGTCGGCGTGAGCGACAGGAACGACCTGTCGAATTCGTCCGCCTCGACAACGATGAAATCACCTTTGCCCAGCCGCGCATTGGTGCCGCCGAGTCCGCTCAGCTTGCCTCCGACGATCACCGTCGGGTCCAGTTCCCCCTCCATCAGCACAAGGCTGATCATCGAGGTCGTCGTCGTCTTGCCGTGCGTGCCGGCGATGCCGATGCCGTACTTCAACCGCATCACTTCGGCCAGCATCTCGGCCCGGCGCACGACCGGGATCTTCCGGCGGTTCGCCTCTTGGATCTCCGGATTGTCGGGCGCGACGGCGGAGCTGTAGACCACCGTATCCACGTCGGCAGCGATGTTCGTGGCCTGGTGGCCTTCGAAGATCGTCGCGCCCAGTTGTTGCAGCCGCTCGGTGACCTCGGTCAGCGCCCGGTCCGAACCCGACACGGCAAAGCCCTGATCGAGCAGGATCTCGGCGATGCCGCTCATCCCGATGCCGCCGATGCCGATGAAGTGGATCTTCTTGATCGAGGAGAACATGTTGGCTAATGTGAAATCAACAATTCGAAATCCGAAATCGTTATTGTGCCCGATAGCGCTTCATCGGCCTTGACGGGACCTTGGTGGCCAGCCTCTCGATCTCCGCCACCAGCTCTTGCTCCCGTTCGTATCGTCCGATGCGGATCCGATATGCCCAGCGCCGGCCCTTCGTCTTGATGAGGACCTGCTGGAACCGCCCCGCCGTCTGTACGAGCCGCTCCCGGCCGATGTGGATCCATTCGATGTCGTCCAGCATGACCACCCGTTCGCGATGCCGAGCATGAAACACGATGCGGTCCGGTCCGACGTTCACATGCCTCGCGCGCCAAAGATTCAGCAGAAGAGTTCCAAGCGCAGTGGCGAAGAAGAACAGGATGACGACGACGATCGGGTCGTGGAAGAAGAACGTGAATGTCCCTTCCATGAAACTCCCGCGGATACCGGCATACAAGACCAGCGTGACGAGATACAACAGCGTCTGCTGGTAGTGAAAGTCCAGTTTGTATCTGAAGGTGGACATGGGGGAGGCTGGGAGAGAGCGGTACGGTTGTCGGTGGTCGGTTGTCAGTGAGTAGTGAACAGTGAACGGTGAACGGTGTTCTGCGTTAGTTCCTTGCGTCCGTCACAGCAGGTCCAGCACCATTTCTGCGATGGTATCGGCCGCACGAGGTTTGCCGAGTTGCCTCGCGGCCAGTTCCATTTCCCGTCGCCGTGCAGGATCGTTCGCCAACTTCAGGACCTCCGGCGCCAGTCGCTCCATCACATCCTTGTCGGGTACCACGATCGCCGCACCCGCCGCCTCCATGGACCGTGCGTTCTTGGTCTGGTGGTCGGCCGCCGCATGCGGATACGGTACCAGCACGCTCGCCTTGCCGATCGCGGTCAATTCCGCCAGCGTCGAAGCTCCGGCCCGAGCCACAACAAGATCGGCTGCGGCGTACGCGGCGTCCATGTCCTCGATGAACCCCGTGACCCTACCGACTCCGGCCTTGCCGAATCGCTCCGTCAGGTCGGCTTCGTCCGTCCGTCCCGTCTGCCAGATCAACTGCAGCCCGGCGGCCCTGATCGCCTCAGCCGAGGCGGCCACCGTCCGGTTGATCGACGACGCCCCAAGACTCCCGCCGACGATCAGCACCGTCGCACGAGCGGCGTCCAGCCCGAACTGCGCCCGGGCCGCCGAACGATCGGCCGTTCCCAACCCTTTCCGCACCGGCGTTCCGACGACCGTCACATGGTCCGTCGGCGACAACCAACGCTTCGTGTCTTCGAAGGACACGAGGAGCCGGTCCACGCGAGACGCCAGCAAGCGTGTCGTCATGCCCGGATACGCGTTCGACTCGTGCACGACCGTCGGGATGCCCATCCACGAAGCCACGGCCAGTACCGGCCCGCAGACATAGCCGCCAGTACCGACAACGACCAGCGGACGAAAGCGCCCCAGGGCCCGCCACGATTGCCACAACGACACGACAACTTTCACAGGGAAGAGCAGGTTGCCCGGGCGCAGACTGCGATGGAAGCCGCTGATCCAGATCGACGCGAACGGATATCCCTTGGCGGGGACGACCCGCGCTTCGATCTTGCCCGAAGTGCCAAAGAACAGGAACTCAGCGTCTGGACGGCGTTCCTTCAACGCTTCGGCGACGGCGATCGCCGGGTACAAATGACCGCCCGTCCCTCCGCCCGCCAACGCCACGCGCAGTGTCGTTGCCATACGTGTCACGCCGGCGTACCCACCGCCGGCTCTGCGTCGGCCACCGAGTTCGTCGACGACAATCGGGGGTGGAGGTCGGTGTACGCCGAGATATTCAGCAGCACGCCGACCGCGAACGATGAGAACAGGAGCGACGAGCCGCCATACGACACGAACGGCATCGGCTGGCCGGTCGTCGGCAGCACGCCGATCGCCACGCCGGCATTCACGAGAGCATAGAAGGCGATCGTGCTCGTGATCGCCAGCGCCAGCAGCTGACCGAACTCATCTTTTGCCACGCGCGCGATCTTGAACCCTCGCAACAGGATGACGAGGAACAGGAACAGGAAGAAGAGCGTCCCGACCAGGCCGTACTCTTCCCCCACGATCGAAAAGACAAAGTCGCCGTACGACTCGGGCAGGAACAGGTCCCGCTGCCGGCTCTCACCGGGTCCGACGCCGAAGAGACCGCCGTTGGCGAATCCGATGAGACCTTGCAGCAACTGATAGCTGTGTCCCCCTCCCGACGAGCCCGTCAGGAACGATTGGATGCGCGCCATCCGGTACGGAGCGCTGACGGCGTAGATCGCGAGCGCCGGGATCGCCAACGCCGCCGTCCCGAGCAGGTGCGACCATCGGGCCCGGCTCATGAACAGAAGGATGAAGCTGAGGGCGGCGATCATCGCGCCGGCGCTGAAATTCGGCTGCAGCATGACGAGTCCGACGACCGCCCCGACCCAGATCATCATGGGAACGTAGCCGTGCTTGAAGTCGCGTACGAGCTCTCCCTTGACGGCGATGAGCGCGCACAGGTGGAAGAGCAACGCGAACTTCGCCAACTCAGACGGCTGAAGGCCGAATCCGCCGAGACGCAGCCAGCGTGTCGCGCCCTTCGTCTCGCCACCCAGCACGAGCGTCGTGGCCAACAGCACGATGGCGCCGATCAGGACCGGTTTCGTGAACTTCCGGTACACCCGGTAGGGGATGAACATGCCGGCAAAGATCGCGCCGATACCGAGCACGACCTTGAGGAGGTGCGAGTTCAGCAGTCGTTCTGACTCGCCGAATTTCTCATAGGCCCAGGTCGCCGACGCGCTGTAGACGACGCCGAGACTCAGCACCATCAAGAGCAGCACCACGGTCAGCAACGGAAGGTCGATATGATTGCGTTGACGCTCGTTCACAGCGCGTTCACCAGTTCTTTGAAGACCCGTCCCCGATGTTCGTAGTTCTGGAACCAGTCGAACGAGGCGCAGGCCGGCGAGAGCAGCACGACGTCGCCGGCGTCCGCGACGAATCGCGCCGTCGAGACCGCCTCTTCCATCGAAGACGCCTTCTTGATCACGGCCATGCCCGCGAAGGCCTCCGCGACCTTGTCCGCTGATTCACCGATGGCCACGACCGCCTTCACCCGCTGTTTGACCAGGTCGAGCAGCCTCGAGTAATCATTCCCCTTGTCGCGTCCACCGAGCATCAGCACGATCGGGGCCGTGAACGCCTGCAGGGCATACCAGACCGAATCGACGTTCGTTGCTTTCGAGTCATTGTAGTACCGCACCCCCTGGATCTCGCGGACGAATTCGAGCCGGTGCTCGACGCCTTTGAAGTTCCGGAGCGTCGCCCGCAACGACGCCGGACTCACGCCACACAGCAACCCGACCAGCGCGGCCGCCATCGCGTTCTGCAGATTGTGGCGGCCTTTGATCGTGATCTCATCGGCGCGGATGATCTCGCGTGGCACTCCATCGATCGAGGCGACCATCATCTCGTCCTGAACCCAAGCTCCATCGGTCGCCGACCGCGTCAGGCCGAACGGGAGCTTCCGGCATCGGCACTGCTCTGCCACCTTCGCTGTCCACGGGTCGTCCGCCCCGAACACAAACGTATCGCCCGACTCCTGTGCCTGAAAGATCCGCGATTTCGACGCCGCGTAGCGCTCCATCGAGTTGCCGTACCGGTCCATGTGGTCGGGCGTGATGTTCAGCAGCACCGAGACCTTCGGCCGGAACGTTTCGCAGTGGTCGAGCTGGAACGAGCTCACCTCCAACACCGCCCACTCCTCGGGCGTCATACCGCCGACCACTTCGGAGAACGCCGTTCCGATGTTGCCGGCCACGGTATGACGGATGCGCGCATCGCCCAGCATGCGTCCGATGAGCGTGGTCGTCGTCGTCTTACCGTTGCTGCCGGTGATCGCCGCGACCGGCCCGGGACAGAACCACGACGCCAATTCCAACTCGCTCACGACGGGAATACCCCGGCGGAAAGCCTCCGCGATGACCGGCGACGAGCTCGGCACTCCGGGGCTGATCACCATCAGCCCGCACTCAAAGACCCGGCCGCTGTGCCCCCCTGTCTCATGGTTCACGCTCGCATCCTTGAGCCGCTGGACCGACGGCCCGAGCTTTTCAGCCGTCGCCAGGTCGCTGACGAATGGCGTACCGCCAGTCGCGACGACCAGCTTCGCCGCGGCCAGCCCGCTGCGCGCCGCCCCGATGATCGTTACCGCCCCTTGTACGAGCTCGCGACCCACGCTAGTGCCGTTTCGCGAAAAGAACCTTGTCTGGAACACAGAAGTGCGTCGAAGAACGAGCACGAGGGCACGTTCCCAAGGCCGTTCCAGCGTGTCTCAGAGCATGGACCATTGGGCACGGCACTACCGCACCTTGAAGGTCGCGAGCGTGATGATCATGAGCAGGATCGCGACGATGTAGAATCGCGTCACGATCTTCGGCTCCGGCCAGCCGAGCAATTCAAAATGATGGTGGATGGGAGACATCCGAAACACCCGTCGTCCCTCTCCATATTTCCGTTTGGTGTACTTGAAGTACGACCGCTGAATGATGACCGACAGCGTCTCCATCAGAAAGATGCCGCCGAGCGTTGGCAGCAACAGCTCCTTCTTGAGGAGGACGCACATCGCACCGATGATGCCGCCCAGCGCCAGCGAACCGGTATCGCCCATGAAGACCTGGGCGGGATACGAGTTGTACCACAGGAACCCGAGGGCCGCGCCCCCCATGGCCACGCAGAAGATCGCCAGCTCGCCCGAACCGCGCAGGAACGGGATCGTGAGGTAACCGCTCAGCTCAAAGTTGCCCGTGATGTACGCGATGATCGCCAGCGTCACGCTCACGATGCCGACCGTGCCGATCGCCAGCCCGTCGAGCCCGTCCGTGAGATTGACGGCGTTCGACGTGGCCGTGATGATGAAGATGACCATCGGGATGTAGAACCACCCGAGGTCCAGCTCCAGATGCTTCACGAACGGGACCGTCGTGCTCGTCCGGATCGAAGCCAGGCTCGTGTCGATCCATTCCGGCGTGAAGACCATCACGCTCCCGAGCACGATGCCGACGAACACCTGGCCGACGATCTTGTACCGGCCGATCAGCCCCTTCGGCTTCTTCTTGACGACCTTCAGATAGTCGTCGAGGAAGCCGACGACGCCCAGCGTGACGGTGACGAACAGGATGAGCAGGATGTAGCCGTTCGTCAGATCGTTCCACAACAGAGTCGGGATGACGATCGAGGCCAGCACGATCAGTCCGCCCATCGTCGGCGTTCCGGCCTTCGAGAGGTGCGTCTTCGGCGCCTCCACCTTGGCCGCTTCGCCGATCTGATGTTCCTTCAGCTTCCGGATGATCTTTGGACCGAGCCAGAAGGCGATTACGAGCGCCGTGATGGCCGAAAGCCCGGCGCGAAATGTGATATACTTGAACACGCCGAACCCCGGCGGGTCGTACGTGTAGTGCAGCCACATGAAGAGGTGATACAACATCTACACGGTTCTCCCGAACATCATTCCACCGTGAATGTGGTCGTGTTTCTTGTCACCGCAAAGAGGTGGAGACGCGAAGCAATGCTTCCATTCTCTCGGCGCCTTCGCGTCTTGGCGGTTCATCTTATCCCTGAGCCACGATCGCCGCCACGACTTCCTCCATCTGCATTCCGCGCGAACCCTTCACCAGGATCACGTCACCCGGACGCATGATGTCCTGCAGTCGCCGGATCAACGCGCGCTTGTCGGCGAAGTGCTCTGCGGTCGACAGCCCCGATGCCCGTCCGATCTCCGCCGCCAACGTCCCGGTGGTGAACAACAGATCGACCTTTTCTTTCCGGACCGCCTTCCCGACGACCCGGTGCCCGGCCTCGGCCGTGGCGCCCAGCTCGAACATGTCTCCCAGCACCGCGATGCGGCGACCGGATACCGAAAACGTCCTGAGCGTGGCCAGCGCCGCCAGCATCGAATCAGGATTGGCGTTGTACGTGTCGTTCAGCACTACCACGCCATTCGCGCGAACGACCTGCATCCGCTTGTTTGCGGCGGGCACGGTGCCAAGCGCCCCGATCACGTCGCTTGAAGGCACGCCCAGCGTCAATCCGACGGTCGCCGCCGCCAGGGCGTTCATGCCGTTGTGAAGACCCGGGATCGCGACGCGTACTTCGAACGGCTTCCGCGAACCGCGGCGCAGGCTGAACACCGCCCGCCCGTCGCTGTCGGCCTTCAAGCGCGATCCCTTCACTGTCGCCGCGCGGCTCTTGAACCCGAACATCACCTTCTTCTTCACCGGCTTTGACCGGCGGACGATGCGGGCATCGTCACCGTTGACGAAGGCCGTACCGTCGTGCTCAACCAGCCATTGCCACAGCTCCGCCTCCGCATCGGCCACGCTGTCGAGCGACCCGAAGAACTCCATGTGCTCGTGGCCGATGTTCGTCAGGAGCCCGTGGGTCGGTTCCGCCACCGAGCAGAGGTACGCGATCTCACCCGGATGGTTTGTCCCGACCTCGATCACGGCCGCTTCGTGCTTCGGCTCGAACCGGAACAGCGTCTGCGGCACGCCAATGTGGTTGTTGAGGTTCCCCTCCGTCGCCAGCACCTTCATCCTGCGCGACAGGACCGCCTTCAGCATTTCCTTCGTCGTCGTCTTGCCGTTGCTGCCGCCGACGGCGATGACCGGTATGTCAAATCTTCGCCGAACGAGCCGCGCTAGCGCTCCGAGCGTCTGGACCGTATCCTCGACCACGACACGCGGTACGTGCAGACGCGTCATCATCGGGCCGTTCGCCTCCGCCCATCGGGCGTCGACGACGATACCGGACGCGCCTCGTTCGACCGCCGCGCTCACGAAATCGTGGCCGTCGAACCGCTCGCCCCGGATCGCGACGAAGAGGTCCCCCGTTCCCACCGATCGTGAATCGGTCGACACGCCCGTCGCGGTCCAACGCTCCGCCGACAGGTCGAACGCTCCACGCTGCGGCACCGTCCGCAGATCGGCCAACGACAGCTTCACGCGACCGCCTCCACTTCTTCCCGGTCGCTGAAATGATGCTTCTCGCGACCGATCACCTGATAGTCCTCGTGTCCTTTGCCGGCGACGAGGATCACGTCGCCCGGCCCTGCCTGCGAGGCGGCCCAACCGATCGCCGCCTTCCGGTCCGCATCCCGATGCGCCGTATGGCCCGCCGGAAACCCTGCCGAGATCTCGTCGATGATCCGCTCCGGATCTTCGGTGCGGGGATTGTCCGACGTGACCACGATGACATCTGCCAGCTTCGCGGCGACGGCCCCCATCTGCGGCCGTTTCGTCCTGTCGCGATCTCCGCCGGCGCCGAACACGACGAACAACCGTCCGCCGTTCTCCGGCGTCATGAGCGATCGCGCCGCGGCCAGGCACTTCTCCAATGCATCGGGCGTGTGCGCGTAGTCGACGATGGCCGTCCAGCCGCGCTTCGAGGCGATCCGCTCGAACCGTCCCCGCACGCGATCCGCCGCCATCACGCCCGCAATGACCTGCTCGCGCGGCAGTCCGATCGCCAGACCGGCGGCCGTCGCGGCGAGCGCGTTCTCCACGTTGAACTGGCCGACGAGCGGGGTCCGCACGGTGAACCGACCTCGTTCATCCTCGAGCTCCAGCACCGATCCGTCGATGCTCGTCGTGGCATTCCGAAGCCTCAACTGCGCGTCGATCGACCTGCCGAATCGGTACACGCGGGCCTTCGTGTCGGCGGTGATGCGGCCAGACCAAGGGTCGTCGGCATGCACGACCGCGGCGGCCGACGCTTCGAGCCCGTCGAACAAGATCTTCTTGGCGGCGAAATACGACTCCATCGTGCCGTGATAGTCGAGGTGGTCCTGCGTCAGGTTCGTGAAGACGCCGGCGGCGAACGGTACGCCGTGGACCCTCGATTGCTGCAACGCGTGCGACGAGACCTCCATCGAGACCGCGAGACACTGCTCATCCCGCATGCGGGCGAAAGCTTGCTGCAACTCGAGCGATTCGGGCGTCGTGTGCGTGGCCGGCTCTGTCGTCGTACCGAATCGCACTTCGATCGTTCCGATCAGTCCGCACCGGCGTCCGGCTGTTTCGAGCACCGAACGCATGATCGTCGACGTCGTCGTCTTTCCGTTCGTGCCGGTGATGCCCACGATCGTCATTGCCGCCGCCGGCCGGCCGTAATAATTGGCCGCCATCTGCGCCAGCGCGACCCGCGAATCCGGAACGACCAGCTTCGCGACGCCGGTGTGCATGCACTCCGGGTCGCTGATCGCGTCGTCCCGTTCAACGACCACCACCTTCGCTCCCTGCGCGATGGCCGACGAGAGAAACCGGTGACCATCGGACGCGGAACCGCTGATCGCCACGAACAGGTCTCCTCGCTCGACGCGGCGAGAGTCATACTGGACCCGATTGACCTCGACCTCATGCGTCACCACCATCCGCCCGAAGACGGTCTGGAACATCTTGCGGACCGTGACGTCCCGCATCAACTCGCCCAGTCTCATTCAGTCCCTTGGGTCGACCCGTGCCGCTTTTGGAACGACAGCATCACTGTTGGCTTTGCGTCGTGGCGTCTTTGCGGTGAAGTTGTTCATCTAGTACAGCACCGCCGTCGTCATCGACCGTGGCTCACACACCAGCGTGACCGATGCCCCGGCCTTCGCTGCCGTACCGGCGGCCGGCATCTGCTGTCGCACGATGCCGCTGCCGCGCACGTCAACGTCAAATTCGTCGACCACCAACCGCGTCATCGCCCGGCGCACGCTCAAGCCGCGCACGTCGGGAACGGCGACCAGGCCGTTCGCCGCTGGTTTCAAGGCCGTTCCGAGGACGAGCGATACGACGTCGCCCGGTTCCGCCGGATGTCCGGCTTCGGGTATCTGCTTGGCGATCACGGCACCGTCGCCGAAGACCCGGCCATTGAGTCCCATGCTGGCCAGCATCTGGCGCGCAAACTCCGGCTGCATCGACCGCACGTCGGGCACGCTCAGCACCCGGTCGCGATGCGGGTCGCGCTGCGTCATCACCGACCGCGAGATGCGCGACGACGAATTGACGATCCGTTCCGCGATGGCCCTGAAGATCGGTCCGCTCGTCACACCGCCGTAGAAACCCCGCGTCCGGGGATTGTCCATCATGACGACACCGACCACTTGCGGGTCGTCCGCGGGAAAGAACCCGACGAACGACGCCGTGTACGATCCGCTCGCGTAAGAACCTTCAATCACTTTGCGCGCCGTTCCGGTCTTGCCGGCGATGCGAACGCCAGGGATGCGCACATCCGTCGCGGTGCCACGCTCCACCACCCCTTCGAAGGCCTCCGTCAGGCGTTTCGCTGTTTCAACAGACATCACGCGACGGATGACCGTCGGCGAGGTTGAGCGAACGACATCGCCCGACGGCGTCCGTACCGACCGCACGACGTACGGGCGGACGAGCACGCCACCGTTGGCCACCGCACCGTATGCCGAGAGCATCTGCACGGGCGTCACGCCCACTTCGTAGCCGTACGCCATCGTCTGCAGGGTCGTGCCCGACCAGGTTGAGGGGCGCTTCAGCGTGCCGCGCACTTCGCCCGGAATGTCGATCCCCGTCGGTACTCCGAAGCCCAGGTTGCGCGCCATGTCATACAGCCGCTCCGGACCCACCACCTTCCCCACTTTCGCCATCACAATGTTGCTCGACACTTCCATCGATTCGCGGAAGGTGAGCCAGTCGTGCTCGTGCGTGTCTTTGATCAGCCGCGTGTACCGGCCGATCGTCACTTTCATCGTGCCGCGCTCGGCGTAGAAACGTTCCTCCGGCTGGACCAGGTGGTGCTCGTACGCCGCCGCCGCCGTCACAACCTTGAAGGTCGAGCCGGGCTCGAAAATGTCGGTCACGGCCCGGATGCGGGCGCGTGAAGCATCGACCGCACCCGGCGCATTCGGGTTCACGCCCGGCGCCACGGCCAGCGCCAGGATCTCCCCCGTCCGCGGGTTCATCAACACGGCCAGACCGCCGTCGGCACCGTTGATCTCGAGGCCGCGGCGAAGCTCCTCTTCGGCCACGGCTTGGTACTCGATGTCGAGCGTCAGGTCCACGTCATGGCCATTCACCGGCTCGATGCGCGGGTAGTCGGCCGACGGACGCGAACGGCCGAGACCGTCGCGTTGGAGCGTCACCGACCCGTTCGAGCCCTTCAGGTCCGCGTTGAGCGCCAGCTCGATACCCGAGATCCCCCGATGGTCCAGGTCGGTGAATCCCAACAGCGCACCGCCGACATGGTCGTAGTGATAGAGCCGCCTCGGCTCATTCATCATGACAATACCGGGCAGATGGGCTGCTGCGACCCGCTTCGCCATTTCCGGACGGACACTCCGCTCCATCCAGACGAAGCGCCGCCGATCCGATCCGCTCGGACCTCCGAGCTTCTCGAGGTAGAAACCGCCCGGCTTGCCGAACACCTGGGCGAACGCTTTTGCCACGCGGCGCGCGTCGTCACCGACGATCTTCGGGTCTGCCGCGAACGAGACGAACATCGTGTTCGACGCAAGGACGCTGCCGTTGCGATCGACCAGATTGCCGCGCAATGCGGGCAGCACGAAGCGTTGCTCATACTGCTTCTTCGCCAGAGCCCGATACTTTCCGGCATCGAGCACCTGGACCATGACGAGCCGTCCGCCGATCACAAGAAAGAACAGCGCAAAGAAGAACTTCAGGAGCAGGAAGCGCGCACGGAATCCTCTTGCCGGATCGGGCGTCGCGGCCACGGGTTCGTTCATCGCTGGCGACGCGCCTCCTCGAGCGCTTCCTCGATCTGATGCACCCGGTCCGGACTCACCGCGAGCCAGCCGGGAACGGCGGCTGAATTCCGCAGCCCAAGGTCCTGCTCCGCCATCGTCCGCACCCGTTCGAGACTCGACATCCGGTTGATCTGGGCGCGCAGCATCTCCTGTTCGTTCAGGCTCCGCTGGTGCCGGTTCTCAAGGTCGCCAATGCGCACCACCAGTTGGCCGACCGCAATGATGTTGCTGATGTACACGACGCTGGCCACCGCGGTGGCGATGAGCGTCAGAACGATCGAGAACGGAGAAACGCGGCGGCGGGCCGCGGTCCGGTTGCGGGGCTTGGCAACGGACGCGCCCGTGACCGTGTCGGGACGGCTGGAGTAGACGGCGTCGCGCTGGTCGGCCGACGGGGCGATCGGCGGCGTGTCGGCCCCATGCGCGCGGCGAAGATACGCCTCGATCAGCTCGTTGTCGGGCGTGGCCGGACGGCGCTGGACGTCGATGGGTTGGGGGGTCGGCACGATGTGGAGATCCTGGGTAAGCCGTCTCGGAAAGACGAACCTGTCCCGCCTCATGGAGGCGAGGATGAATCGCCCCGGGGAGGCGAAGCTACAAGCGCTCCGCTGCGCGGAGCTTCGCGCTCCGTGCGCGCGGGTTTGACTTCTCTTCGTCGGGACCGGCCACGACGGGTTTTTTCGTCAGCGGCCGGAGCGTCGGGGTCCGGGGTTCGTCGGGCAGATACTTCGAGCCCGAGGGAATCCGGTCCGCGGCGGCGTCCCGTATGAATTCTTTGACAATGCGGTCTTCGAGCGAATGGTACGCGATCACCACCAGCCGACCGCCTGGCCTCAACAACTCCGGAGCGTCCACGAGACAGCGCCGAAGCTGCTCCAATTCCTGGTTCACCTCGATCCGGATCGCCTGAAAGACCCGGGCCAACGACTTGGTCGCCGTCGGGCCGGGGGTCAGCGACTCCACGATCCGCGCCAACTGCGTCGTCGTCTCGACCGGACGCTGTCGGACGATCGACCTCGCGATCTGGCGGGAGCGTCGCTCCTCGCCGTATTCCCAGAGGATGCGGGCCAATTCCTGCTCGTCGGTGGCGTTCACGACATCGTAAGCCGACCGGCCCGAGCGACGGTCCATCCGCATATCGAGACGCTCATCTCCCCGAAAGCTGAACCCCCGCGAGGCGTCGTCCAATTGGTGCGACGAGACGCCGAGGTCGAGCAAGATCCCGGCGATCTTTGCCGATCCGATCGACGCCAGTTCGGCCGCCACGTCGCCGAAGTTCGCACGCCGAAGGTCGATGCGGCCTTCGAAGCGCGCCAGGCGTTTCTTTGCCTCCGCGATCGCTTCGTCGTCCTGGTCGAAGGCCACGACGCGTCCGGCCGGAGACAGCCGCAACAGCAACGCCTCGGTGTGACCGCCCCCGCCGAGCGTCGCGTCGACATAGACGCCGCTCGGGTCGGTCACAAGATACTCCAGCGATTCGTTCAGCAGTACCGGGGTATGATAAGGCGAAACAGCCACGTCGGCCGCTACGTCTTCCGTTGAAAGACGTGTTCGACGACCGTTTCGTAGGTATCGGGTTGCGACTTCTGGTACTCGTCGTACACGGCAGGATCCCACATCTCGATGCGGTCCACGACACCCAGGATGAGCACCTCGCCGCCGATCCCAGCATACTTCAACAATTCCTGCGGCACGGAGATGCGCGATTGGCCGTCGAGGTCGACGTCCGTCGCCCACTGGAAGAGCGTCCGGCCAAAGAACCGATGGCGAGCGTCGAGGAACGAAAGTCCGCGGATGTACGATTCGACCTGCCTCCATTCCTCCTGCGGATACACATACAGGCACCTCTCAAACCCGCGCGTGAGCACGAGGGAGCCCTGGGCCCCAAGGCTCTTGCGGAGCCGGGCCGGGATCGCGATGCGCCCCTTGGCGTCGAGGGTATAGAGGTACCTGCCTTTGAAGGAGGACATTGGCTCTTGATAAAAGATGAACGCTGATGAAGGCAGAAAAACGGGATTTCCGCGGATCAAAGATCTGCGATCATCCAGTTTTTCAGTGTCATCTGCGTTCCCGCTTCGGGACCTCAAATTGATAAGTGAGCATCTGAGTGTGGCCTTGGGACTGTCGCCCCAATTCCCCACTTTTCCACACTCGAGGTAGAAAAATACGCAAATACCCCTCAAAGTCAAGCGAATTATGCTTGATTTCTGGGGTTTTTTGAGGCGGAGGGGGGATTTTGGGGGATGTGGAGAAGGGGTGGAGAAGGCAGAACTCCCCACCCATCCCCTCAATAGGCGTCAGACTGAATGGTCTGACGAGCTTGGTTGAACCTTGATCACCGCTTCGAGCACTGCTGAGTAGTCGCTCTTTGCCAATCCCAACCCCATTGCCCGGTCGAAGAGGTCTTCCAGCATCGGCATCGAAGGCAGCGCAACGCCCATGGAATGGGCCGATCTGGCGGCAAGATGGACGTCCTTGTGCATGTGCTCCAGATAGAACCGGGCTGGATACTCCCCTTTCGCCATCGCCGGGCCTTTGGCCTGATACATGGGTGCATTAAGTGCCGAGAGACTCAGGATCTCGAGTAATGTCGTCACCTCGATGCCGGCTCCCCGCGCGAACACGATCCCCTGCGACAGCGCGCTGATCATGCTGGCGATGAAGAAATTGGCAAGCAGTTTCGTGTTCGTCGCCTGCATGACGGTCGGGAACTCGAACACCTTCTGGCCGAACGCCGCCAGGACCCGCCTCACCCGTTGCACATGCTCGGCCTTTCCGCCGGCGAACATGACGAGCGATCCCTCGGTCAACTGCGGCACGCTCCCCAACACCGGGGCGTGCACGAATCCTTGACCCTCTGCCTCCGCGAGCTCCGCCAGTCGTTGTGTCGTCGCCGGGTCGATCGTGCTGCAATCGACGTGAACGCTCCCATTTGCCGAAGCTCCACGGATCCGGCCGGCCATCTCCTCTACCACCTCTGGCGTCGTGAGCATCGTAACAACGAGCGTCGATTGGCCGGCGAGTTCCTCCGGACTGTCGGACCACGTCGCTCCGGCTTTCAGTTGATCTGTTGCTTTCTCTCTTGTGCGATTCCAGACGGCAACCGGATAGCCGGCGTCGAGCAACCGTCGCACCATCACGGTGCCCATGAGCCCAAGTCCGATGAAGCCGATGCGTTCCATAGTAGTTCCTCCTGACATCGTGAAGTTAGCCACAAAGAGCACAAAGAACACGAAGACGAGGTCGGTGCAGGTTGAGTTTTGTGGGACGATGGTGTAGTTTGAGGCGTCACATGCGAGGTAGCGAGGTTGTTGGATCTTCGAGTTCAACACATGCGGAGAGCTGGTCTTATGTCGCAGCTATTCGCTCAGACCCTTTCTCCTCCCTCCTACCTCCTTTCTCCTCTAACGATCTTCACAGACTCGCCATGTCCTCCGACCGTCGTCAGTTCCTCACCCACGCCGCCGCCATCGCGGGGGCATCGCTCATGACACCGACCATCTCCTCCGCCCATCCGGCTGTGTCCGGCTCCAAGAGGCTTCTCTTCCGCTACCGACCGTACACGCTTGCGCTCAAGCATGTCTTCACCGTCGCAGCCATGTCGCGCACCACGACGCCCGTCATGCTGACCGAAGTGGAATACGACGGCGTCGTCGGCTATGGTGAAGCTTCGATGCCGCCGTACCTAGGCGAGTCGCATGCCACGGCCGAGGCGTTCCTGTCAAAAGTGGATCTTGCGAAGTACCCGGATCCGTTCGACCTGGAGCGCATCATCGCCGACATTGACGCCATCGCCCCGGGTAACCCGGCCGCGAAGGCTTCTATCGACATCGCCCTGCACGATCTGATCGGCAAACTCGTCGGACAACCCTGGTTCCGTCTGTGGGGCCTCGACGCCTCTCAGGCGCCAGTGACGACCTTCACGATCGGCATCGACAAGGCCGACGTCGTGCGTGAGAAGACAAAGGAAGCGCTCGGGTTCAAGATGCTCAAGGTGAAGCTCGGAAAGGACAATGATCGCGAGATGATCGAGACCATTCGCTCGATCACCGACATGCCCTTGACCGCCGACCCGAACCAGGGTTGGAAGGACCGCGCATACGCAGCGGAGATGGCGCACTGGCTCAAGGAACAGGGGGTCCTGTATATCGAACAGCCCATGCCGAAGGACCGGCTGGACGATCTGGCGTGGCTCTCAGCGCACAGCCCGCTCCCCATTCTCGGCGACGAGGGGATCCAGCGGCTTCCCGACCTGATCAAAGCGCACGAGCGTGGAACGTACAACGGCGTCGTGATCAAGCTCATGAAGACGACGGGACTTCGCGAGGCACATACGATGATCCGGATGGCAATAGCCTTCGGCATGAAGGTGCTCTTCGGCTGCATGACCGAGACGTCGTGCGCCGTTACAGCGGCGGCACAACTGTCGCCCCTCGTGGATTGGGCCGACCTGGACGGCAATCTCCTCATCAGCAACGACATCTATGACGGGGTGAGGGTCGTCGACGGAAAGTTGGTGTTGCCCGATCGTCCGGGAATCGGCGTCGTTAAGGCATAGAACTGAGATTCAGTTGGACTTTCGAACCCGGAGGATCTTTCCTTCGGGTTCGCTGTTTCTTGGGTGTTTTCGGCAGACGCAACTGGTTGCTGAATAATGCTTTATTACGTTAGCACGTTTTAATAGCACATACGTCGGTTTTTGTGGAACTTTTTCATGAACTTGAGCGTATTCACTGACTCGCAGTCATTTGAATACCGAAGAAGCCCATGGGCACACACGAGCGAAAAGAACGTGAAAAGGAGCAGCGCCGCGAGGAGATCGTCAACGCGGCGACGAAGGTCTTCTTTGAGAAGGGCCTTCAGAACGCCACCATGGACGAGATCGCCGAAGCCGCCGAGCTGAGCAAGGGGACCATCTACCTCTACTACAAGAGCAAGGAAGATCTCTACCTGGCGGTGATGAACGTCGGGTCCACGATCCTCTTCGACATGTTCGACAACGCCGTTGCGAAAGCACCCTCGACCCTCGAACGCCTCTTGATCCTGGCAGACTCGTACAAGGAGTTCTTCGCACAGCACCGCAACTACTTCAGGATGTTCCACTTCCTTCAGAATCAGCAGCTGCATAAACAGGTTTCTCCCGAAATGCGTGAGATCTCACAACTGCACCAGCAGCGCGTGTGGGACCTGGCCGTCGGCATCCTCCGCCGTGGTGTCGAGGAGGGACTCTTGCGCCGCGATGTCGACCCGGCGGAGATGGCCGTCGTCCTGTGGTCGGCCACCAACTCCCTGCTCATGCAGATCGACTATCAATATGAACACTGGAAGCACTCGCTCGGCATCGACATGGAGCGGGTGCTTCGTCACTCGACGAACCTTCTGCTCGAAGCCATCATGACCGAGGCCGGCCGCGCGCAGTACCGTCGGCATGTGGCTGTCCCCGTCGCATGAACGCTCTCTTCTCTTTCGATCACCGAACCCTATGAACCGTCTTCTTCTTCTCACTGTCGTGGCCGCGCTTACCGTATCGAGCGTCGCCGCCCAAACATCCGCCCGCCGGGTCACGATCGACGACGCCGTCCGGATCGCGATGGAAAAGAACTCCGACCTTCAGGCCGCGCGCTTCGAAGTGGACCGCGCCGACGCCCGCGTGCAGGAGGCCATTGGCTACGCCCTTCCGTCGCTCGACCTGAGCGGTCGCTACACGCGCTCGTTGAAGCGGCCCGTCTTCTTCCTTCCCGACTTCGCCAACCCAGGCAGCGGCAAGATCATGCCGGTGCAGATCGGCTCGAACCACTCCGTCGACATGACGCTGAACGCCCGCCAGATCTTGTTCAACGGCACGGTCTTCGTGGGCATGGGGGCCGCGGGCATCTATGCCGATGTCGCGCGCGATCTCTACCGGGCGCGTCAACTCGAGACGGTGACGACCGTGAAGCGGGCTTTCTACCGAGCATTGCTCGCACGCGAAGCGCTCGACCTGACCCGCACGAGCCTGAAGAATGCCGAGGACAACCTGAAGAATGTCGATCTGCTTCGGGCCCAAGGTGTGCTGTCGGAGTACGACCATCTGCGCGCCTCCGTCGCGGTCGAAAACCTTCGTCCCGCCGTCATCCAATCCGAGACGAACTACACGCTCTCCGTCGACGGCGTCCGAAGCGCCATCGGGCTTGGCGCGCTTGAGCCGATCGATGTCGTTGGTCAGATGCAGATCGAGCCCGTGGACGATTCGCTGATCGTGAGCGCACCGCAGCGTTTCCTCGAAACGAACCACACGTACGCCGCCCTGCAGAAACAGGTCGAGGTGAACGAGGCCTTCGTCATGGCCGAGCGCGCCAACTACCTGCCGACGATCAGCGCGTTCGGCACGTATCAGTACCAGACGGCCAAGAACACGTTCAACATCTCGACGAGCGATTTCTTCACCTCGTCGCAGGTGGGCCTGCAGTTCTCGCTCAGCCTCTTCCAGGGTCTGCAGACCAACGCCCGCGTCCAGCAGACGCAGGTCGATGTTCGCAAGAGCCAGGAACAGTTGACGAACGTCGAGCGGAACCTCCGCATCGGACTCACGTCGACCCTCGGCAATCTGAAGGCGGCCCGACAGCGCATCGATGCGCAACAGCGGACGGTCGAGCAGGCCGAGCGCGGCTACAAGATCGTGACGACCTGTTTTCTCAGCGGAGCGGCCACGCAACTTGAAGTGAACGATGCCGAGCTGGCGCTGACCCAGGCCAAGGTGAACCGTATCCAGGCCCAGTATGACTACCTCGTCGCTGCGGCAGAGCTGGACCAGTACCTTGGCCGGCTGCCGGCCTCCGTTTCCACCGAAGACCTTGACTGATCGAATCGAAAGGACCCGACCCATGCTGTGGAACCGAACTGTATCTATCTGGTTGTCCGCCGTCTCCGGCGTCGCCATCATCGCACTTGCCGGCTGCGGCGGCGAGTCGAAAGGCGCCACGGCTGAAGCGGCACCCCGGATCACCGTGCGCATTGAGACCGTGTCGCCCACGCCCCTCAACGACGCCATCACCGTGGTCGGAATCGTCAAGGCGGCCGAAGACGTCATGCTCAGCCCCGAAGAAGGCGGCGTCGTCAAGGAGTGGAAGGTCAAGAAGGGGCAGCGGGTCGAGAAGGGACAAGTGATCGTTGTCCTGAAGGACGAGGTCATCAAGGCGTCGTACGATGCCGCCGTCGCCCAGTACGAGATGGCCGATATGAACTACACCAAGCAGCAGCGGGTGTATGAGGAGCAGGGGATCAGCGACCTCCAATACCAGAACCTTCGGCTCGGCCGCGACGCCGCGAAGGCTAACGCCGACCTGATGAAGGCCCGCTGGGAACGGACGCAGATCAAGAGCTCCGTCGACGGCGTTCTTGACGATCAGTACTTCGACGAAGGCGAGTTCTCGCCGCCGGGCGTGCCGATCGCGCACCTGGTGAATCTCAGCACGCTCAAGATCTCGGCCGAGGTCCCCGAGCGATATGCCGCGGCCATCGCCCCCGGAGCGGCGATGCTGGTGATCTTCGACGCGTTCCCCAACGACACGCTCCGCACGCGCCTGATGTTCGTCGGCTCGACGGTCAACGCCAATAACCGGGCCCTCACGGTCGAAGCGATCCTGCCCAATCATCGTGGACGCCTCAAGCCGGAGATGATCGGCAAAGTGCTCGTGCTCCGTTCTTCGAAGGAAAGCGCCCTGCTCGTCCCCGAGATCGCCGTACAATTGGTCGACCGGAATCGGTACGTCGTCTTCGTCGAGGTCGGCGGCAAGGCTGTGCAGCGCGTTGTGACGCTGGGCGCGCGCGAAGGGAGCCGCGTCGAAGTGCTCGGCGGCCTCCGGAGCGGCGACCGGCTCATCGTGACTGACCTCCAGAAGCTCACCGATGGCACCTCCGTGAGCGTGGCCGGCTAAATCGTTCACCGCAGAGACGCTGAGACGCTAAAAGACGATGAACGTTTTCTTTGCGTCTTGGCGACTTGGCGGTAATCCTCTTCAGAAAAATCCGTTGCCCTAACGAGAACCGATATGCGACCCTGGAATCTGGCCATCGACAATTCGGTGGCCGTCTACATCATGCTGCTCCTCATCGTCATCGTGGGATTCATCTCTTACACCTCGATGCCGCGAGAAGCTGCCCCCGATATCTCCATCCCCATCATCATCGTCAACGTCCCCTACCCCGGCGTGTCGCCGGCCGACATCGAGGGGCTCGTCGTGCAGCAGCTCGAGCGCGACCTGCAATCGCTGGCCGACGTCAAGCAGATCACGTCGGTATCGAAAGAGGGGATGGGAACAGTCCGCGTCGAGTTCAACACGGGCGTCGACATTGACGAAGCACTCCGACGCGTGCGCGACAAGGTGAGCTCGGCCAAGCCGAGCTTGCCGAACGACATCCTCGAGCCGATCGTGTCGGAGATCAACATCAGCGAGTTCCCGATCATGTACGTCAACGTCGGCGGCGACGTCGGGCTGGCGCGTCTCAAGAAGATCGCCGAGGACCTGCAGGACCAGGTCGAGGCGATCCCGGGCGTCCTTCGCGCCGACCTGAACGGCGGCCTTCAACCCGAGATCCAGGTCAACTGCGACGTCTACCGACTCAAAGCCTACCAGATCGGTTTCGAAGATGTCGTCAATGCCATCCGGGGCGAGAACCTCTCCATCCCCGGTGGTTCGATCGACGACGGCAGCCAATCCTTCAGCGTGCGCGTGCCGGGCGAGTTCAAGGAGGTCCGTCCGATCGAGGACATCGTCATCAAGATCCAGAATAGCAAGCCGATCTACGTGCGCGACGTCGCCCAGATCGAATTCTCGTTCGAAGATACGCGCACGATGGCACGCCTGAACGGCGTGGATGTCGTGTCACTCCAGGTGCGGAAACGGGCCGGCGAGAACCTCATACGGATCGCGGATGAGGTGCACAAGATCGTCAAGGCGGAGCAGGTGACGATCCCGGCCGGCATCCAGCTGAGCGTGTCGAACGATCAATCGAAGAACATCAAGCGGTCCGTGG
This sequence comes from Bacteroidota bacterium, assembly GCA_025454835.1. Classification (GTDB taxonomy): domain Bacteria; phylum Bacteroidota; class Ignavibacteria; order UBA10030; family UBA10030; genus 2-02-FULL-55-14. The sequence continues at coordinate 29,192 of JALONQ010000024.1, forward strand.
AAGAACTCGAGAACAGCATTTTCACGGGCATGTTCCTCGTCGTCGTGGCGCTCTTCATGTTCTTCGGACTCAAGAACTCGCTACTCATCTCGACGGCCATCCCGATCTCGATGCTCATCGGGTTCATGGTTCAGTCCGCGCTCGGCATTACGCTTAACTTCGTCGTCCTGTTCGCGCTCGTCCTGGTGCTCGGCATCGTGGTCGACGACGCTATCGTCGTCATCGAGAACATCTACCGCCACCAGCAGATCTACCACAAGTCGCCGGTCCAGGCGGCCCGCGACGGCGTGGCCGAGGTGGCCGTTCCCGTGCTCACCTCGACCTTGAGCACGCTGTCCCCCTTCATCCCCCTTCTCTTCTGGCCGGGCGTGGTCGGCGACTTCATGTGGTACCTCCCGATGACGTTGATCACCACGCTCGGCGCGTCGCTCTTCGTGGCGATGGTCATCAGTCCGGTACAGGGGGCGAAGTGGATCGACTACAAGAAGGAGATCGCCAAGGCCAAGTTGGCGCTCGAACATCCGACCTGGTGGCGCAAGCACAACCCCATTACGAAGGTCTACCACTTTACGGACGAGAAGATGTTCCCGTGGATGCAGGAGATCTACGCGACCACACTTCGCTGGGCGCTCGGACATAAGTGGAAGACGATCGGCGGCGCATTCGGTCTGCTCGTGGTCGCCTTCGTCCTGACCGCACTCTTCGGTACCGGAATCGAGTTCTTCCCGACGACCGACCCGCAGATGGTGAACGTACGCATCGAAGCCCCTCCAGGCACGGCGCTTGAAGTGACCGACGCCTTGACGCTTGAGGTGGAGCGCCGCCTCAACGGCGTGTCGGGCCGCCAGGATGTGGAATTCCTGACTTCGAGCGTCGGTTCCTCCGACGATATGTTCGACTTCGGGGGTCAGGGGACGTCGAACAAAGCTGGACTTGGCGTCAACTTTCACGAGAAGGCCGTGCGCATGCAGAGCTCGACGACCACGGTCGAGGAGATCCGGAAGGCCGTCCAGGTGATGCCGGGGGCCGACATCCGCGTGGTCAAGCAAGAGATGGGGCCGCCGGTCGGAGCGGCCGTCAGCATTGAGATCGCCGGCGACGACTACGCGCAGCTGGCCGAGATCAGCCGCGACGTGCGTGGCACGATCCGCGATATCCCGGGCCTTGTCGACCTGAAGGACGACTACAACCCGGCAAAGCCCGAGATCGCCGTCGTCGTCGACCGGGAGAAGGCGGGACTGTTGTGGACGTCCACAAGCCAGATCGCCGGCACCATCCGCTCGGCCATCACGGGTACGGAAGCGTCGAAGTACCGCGTCGGCGAGGACGAGTACAAGATCCGCGTGCGTCTGCGCGAAGACCAGCGCTCGTCCGTCAACGATCTGTCGAACATCAACGTCAGCTTCATGAACCGGCGCGGGCAGATGCTTTCGATCCCCGTCGTGGCCGTGGCTGATATTCAGCGCTCCGCCAGTGTGAGCGAGATCCGCCGGAAGGACCTGAAGCGGGTCATCACGGTGTCGGGCAACGTGGAAGGACGCGTGGCGTCCGAGGTCCTTGACGACGTGAAGGCACGGCTGGAATCAAAGAGCCTGCCGGCCGGTTACTCCGTTCGATTCACGGGAAAGGACGAAGAGCAGAACAAGGCGATGGTCTTCCTCGGACGCGCGTTCCTGTTCACGATCCTGCTTGTATTCCTGACGCTCGTGATGGAGTTCAATTCTATCAAAGTGCCCATCGTCATCATGCTCACGGTGCCGCTGGCCTTGGTCGGCGTATTATTTGGACTGCTCGTCACGCGCATGCCGTTCTCGGTGATCATGACGGGGGTCGGCGTCATCGCCCTCGTGGGCATCGTGGTCAAGAACGCCATCGTGTTGCTGGACTTCGTCAAACAGAAGCGTGATGAAGGGGGGATGACCCTCGACGAAGCTCTGGTCGAAGCGGGCAAGACGCGCTTGCGTCCTGTCATGCTCACGGCGGCAACGACGGTCTTGGGTGTCGTTCCTCTGGCGACGGGCTTCGACTTCAACTGGCGTGAGCTGCACTTCGTCATCGGCGCGGAGAGCGCCGGTTTCTGGGGACCGCTCGGCGTGGCGATCATCTCTGGTCTGACGTTGTCAAGCTTCCTGACGCTCGTCGTGGTGCCCGTGGTGTATTCGAAGGTGGAAGAGACGGCGGACGCATTGCATCGATGGGTGAGCAGGATCCGAGGGAAGGACGTGGCGGGGGCATAAGCGCGGGGCCGAAGCGCACAAACACGCGCTGAGGGAGTTCTCTACGACGTGCCAAAGGCGCGGGAGGTCATGCGACCAACCGCGCCTTTTCGATTTCATGCTTCTCGATGCGAGCTTGTTTCGTATCTCGCGCTTCCTCAGACCTCGAACCCCGCGGACCGCAGATCCTCGGTCAGTTCCTTGATCCCCCTGAAGACGATCCCCTGCACACCAGCCCGCCGCGCCCCTTCAATGTTTTCCGGCAGATCGTCAATGAACAGCATGGAGGACGATTCGAGTCTCTCTCCTCGCACGACGCCTTCGTAGAAGGCTGGGTCGGGTTTGAGGGCTTTGAGCTCGTAGGACAGATAGAATCGGCGCAAATGGCGCAGCGACGGCGCGGTCCGCAGGCAATGGTCGAAATGGAGCGGGTTCGTGTTGCTGACCAACGCTGTGGAAGCCTGCTCGGCGACCTTTCGCACCAGTTCTTCCATTCCCTCAACCGGCTCCGGCAGAACTCCGAGGAACGCTCGCTCGATATCGGCCGCCTTGCGGCTACCGACGATCTTCAACGCTTCGTGACGGAACTCGTCCGTCGTCATCCTCCCCCCTTCATACACCTTCCCCATCTCCCGCAGATCGTGGCCGATGCGCTGACGCCGCTCCGCATCGGGTTCATGCAGGGTGTCCCAAAATCGCTCCAGCCGCAGATAGACCAGTACGTTCCCAAGGTCGAACAACACGACTCGCGGAAGGCTCATGGACGCATCTCCACCGAGATCGACCCGCCGACCGTAGCGATGGCGTGGTTGCCAAGATGGCCCGGTCCGCAGTTGACAACGACGCTTCGGCCGATCATCTCCATGCCCCGTGCTTCATGGATGTGACCGCACACGACCAGGTCTGGCTGACGCCGATCGATGAACGCCCGCACCGAGGTGCTGCCCACGTGCCGTTTGCCGCCACCGCTTCCGATGAGGTCGAGCGTGGTGTTGGCCGGAGGGGCGTGCGGCACAAAGATGCGCCATCGGGCCTGCGTGGCGTTGGACCATCCCCGTTCGGCCCGCGCCATGATGTCGTCTTCGCCGATCTCGTACGGCGTGTGCATCGGCGTCGGCGGAGAGCCCGAGACGCCGAAGATGGCGATGTCGTCCCACCACACGGTGCGGCCATCGACGAAATGCGCTTCTTCGGAGAAGACGGTCTCAAGCAGACGTGGATCCATATTGCCCGCTACGACAGCCACGCGGACCCGGGAGACGAACGAACGTAACGCCGTGCGCGCCTCTTCGGCCGTTCCGCGCGTCGTCAGATCGCCGGCGATGATGAGCCCATCGATGCCGGGATTGGAAGCGATCATCCGTTCAACGGCAGCGTAGTCGCCGTGGATATCCGCACAGAGCAGAAGGCGTCGTGGAGTGCGTTGCATCTCGGTGGAGGGATGGGTAGGTTCGAGTAGGGAAGCATTGCACCGCTGAGGCGCAAAGACGCTGAGCGGAATGCAAATGTTGTGGCGTCTCTGCGTCTTTGCGGTACATGCTTCTGACCTAGGCAGATCTTCGCCAACCTGAACGACTCGTGACACAACATACGCACAACCTTGCTGACCCGGAAGGGGCGCCGTTGGTGCTCTACGACGGCGTGTGCGCGCTCTGCAACTGGGCGGTCCGGTTCATTCTGGACCGGGACCCGGTCGGCGTCTTTCGATTCGCGCGGCTGCAGTCGGATATCGGCCGTCAGTGGCAGGAGCGGTTTGGACTTCCCGTTGACGCGCTCGACACCGTCATTCTCGTGCAAGATCGGCGGGCGTTCGTGCGCAGTGAAGCGGCATTTCGGATCCTACGGCAGCTTCGAACCGGTTGGAAAGCTGTACTCATTTTCCAAATTCTCCCTTCATTTATCAGCGACCTCTTGTATCGCCTTGTGGCTCGATGGCGCTACCGTGTCTTTGGCCGCTACGACTCCTGTCCGCTTCCCCCCTCCGAGGCACGACACCGCTTTCTTGACCTCCACGGCTGAAGTGTCTCTGCTCTCACCTTCGCGAAATGACGAATCGCGAATGGACGGTTACAGGTACCTTCTTTTCTCGGCATCCTCACCAATGAAGAATTCTCGATCTCAGTGTCGACAAGAGGGTCTTCTTGGTAACCGTTCTCACCTGCCAAGCGTGGTAGCGAATACAGACCGCTAGGGGTCAACAACACGTCTCAGCGCATCCTCTGGGTGGAGAATGTCAATCAACACATCAAACTTGACATCGGAACACCAGCTTTCTAGTTTGCACACAGAGGCATCGTGGGTTTTCGCCGACTGGGTGCAGTAGCAGCAAGTTTTGTCTGTTCTGTTTAGATCTCCCGCTGGTATTGGTGCGGCACATAGATTGCGATCACTCGATTTGTCGCTTAGAGATTGCATTGCCTTGGATATTGTGTTCAACTTGTCGCTGAAGCGCTGTTGTTCTCGTCGCGGCCACAATGGGTGTGGTGCAGACATTAGCGGCTGCGGAACCGTATCAGTGCATGTGCGCATGCTTCGGGGAATGTGTTGGCCCGGCTACCCAATACCTGATATCGAGTGCTTCTGTGGAGATATCAGGACGTCGTGTCCGGCCTATTGTTTGTTTGGGTGTTCTTAACTTACATGAGCGCCGACTTCTCTGCTCCTGTGTTCAGCTGTTCTGAGCCGATCGTACAGCTCAAAGGCAGTGCAATCGGCCCAAGACTGCCATGCCGAGTGCTGCAAGCATGGCATTCCGTTGGTCGATTGTTGGCAACCGCAGTTCTCTGCCTGACAGCAGTGACCTCTGTCAGTTCCCAGGTACACGATCTCGCCGGCGTCGTCATCGACGCCCACTCCGGCGATCCAGTCCCGTATGCTCGCGTGACGTTCTGTGACCGTTCGGAAGGGACCAACGCCAATACTTCGGGATTCTTCCTCCTGCCGGACGTATCTGCTGGAATCGTCTGCCTCTCGATTCACGCCGTGGGATACCGTGATACGTCGTTCTTTGTGAAGAACGCACATGCACTGACGGCGTCCATTCGGGTTGCTCTTCATGCGATTCCGATTGAGATGGGTGTTGTGCGCGTGAGCGGAGCGGCTTCCGCGGCGCTGACGAAGGTCCGGCCTGGCGTCATTGTCATCGACCAGCGTGAAATCAGATCGATGCCTTCAGTGGTTCAGGTCGATGTCTTCAGAAGCCTCTCGGCCCTCCCCGGCATCGTCTCCACGAGCGATGTGACGACGCAGTTCTACGTTCGTGGCGGAGCTGGCGACCAGAACTCGATCCTGCTCGACGGCATGCGAATCTACAGTCCGTATCATGCGCTGGGGCTGTTCAGCATCTTCGACGCCGACCTGCTCCGTGACGTGACAGTCTATACCGGCGCATATCCCGCCGGCTACGGGGGACGTCTGTCCTCCGTCATCGCACTCTCCCCGCGGGGAGGGATGTCAACCATGGCAGCCGTCAACGTCGCGGTGAACCCCCTGGCGGCCAAGCTTGGGATTGAAGGACCTGTCGGAACCGAGTTTCGGGTGGTGATGAGTGGCCGTCGTTCGATCTCCAGCACACCGATGCAGCACTTTCTCGGCCGAAGCGCGCCCCTTGAATTCTACGATCTCTTTTCCAGAGTGACCCGCGATTCCCCGAACAGCTCGGGAGGCTTCGCTGCGACAGTCTTCTTCTCCGGGGACCGGCTCCGTCCCACAGCACCTGAAGATGCAGATTACTCCTGGCGCAATACGGCGGTGGGAGTTCGCTGGAACGGGCTCCTGGCCGATCGACTGTACGTCTCTTCTCAACTCTCGTTTAGCGGATTCGAAGGATCCCGCGAGCCCGCAGCGTCGCTCCTCACGCCGGCGAGCTCTTCCGTGGCTGATCTGACATTTCGGACCGATGCGACCGTGTACTCCGCTTCCGGCCATGAGGTCATGCTCGGGTTCGAATTCAGCTTCCCCACATTGGAGTATCGTCTCGTCAATACGCTGGGGCGATCGCTACTCGTGAAGAAGACGCTCGCCAATGCTTCGGCATGGGGGCGAACCATCGTCACGGCTGGTCGGTGGTCGTGGGATGTTGGGTTGCATGTCGATGCCGGGGCTCTCTTACTCGGTCGGTCCGGCTATGCCCTTCAGCCCCGACTTGCCCTCAGCTCGGCGCTCGATGATGTGTGGAAGGCAAAGATGGCGTACGGGCGCTACACGCAGAATGAAGTGACCGTCAACAATGAAGACGATGTGCTGTCATTGTTCGACGCCTGGATCGCCGTGCCCGACGACATGGGGCCCGAGCATTCCGATCATGTCGTGGCCGGCTTGACTGGAACGCTCACTTCACATCTGGGCATCGATCTGCAGACGTATTTCAAGAGCTATGGCGCCCTCCTGACGTACAATCCGGAGAAGCTGGTCCCGACGGATCCGGATTTTACTAGCGCTTCAGGACGATCGTACGGAACAGAGCTGACTGCTCGATATGCGGACGGCGGACTCGACCTGTCGGTTTCGTATTCCCTCGCATGGACCACCCTTTCGGTCGCCCGGGTGACATATCATCCCCGCTACGACCGGCGTCACAGCCTGAAGTCAATGGCGGTGATCGAGATCGGACAGGGTCTGGAGGCCTCGGCTCGCTGGGAGTATGGCTCGGGACTCCCGTTCACACCGAGCCTGGCGTACTACAACAGGGTCACGTACGAAGAGGTGTTCCGTAAGCCAACCGTCCTTGAGCCGGGAGAGCCCTATATCGCGCTAGGAGCAAAGAACAGCTCACGGCTTCCGGCTTTTCATCGGCTGGATATTGCGGTGTCGTGGCGCTTCAATGTGGGTCCGCTGGAGTGCGGTCTGTCGGGAAGTGTGATCAATGTCTACGCTCGGCAAAATATCTTCTATGTCGATCGACAGACAGGACGGCGCGTCAACTCGCTCGGGTTTGTTCCAACGGCTCAGATCGGGGTGACCTACCGATGAGATCTGGAACTTTCGGCATCATCATCTCAGTCGGCCTGCTGGCCTGCGATGTTCCTTTCGATCCGGTGGCCGAAGGGGAGCGACCTATTGTCGTCTACGCCTTGCTGAATGCGGGAGCCGACACCCAGGTCGTACGGGTGCATCGAACAAGCCGCCCTTCTTCCGTCGATCCTGGATATCCGTCTGTTCCAGGGGCAACCGTTCTTATTCGTGGCTCCCAAGGGGACGTCGTGTATCGATCTGTCCAAATCATGGATGGCAGCCGCTCCATTGAGGCGTTTCTTGCAACCGGATGGGCTCCGGTTCGTGGAGTGCCGTACCAGCTTCTCGTTCGGACGCCTCAGGGCGATGCAACGAGCGACGTCACCGTACCGGGCGCATGTACCATCTCTTCCAGCTCGGCATGGATCATGCAGGATCCTTACCATCAGCCGCCATTTGAGGTGATCATCTGTCGAGCGGTCTTGGCCAAGGAAGCCTATGGCTTACTGATTCGGCTGGTGGTCGAGTACGAAGAATCCCTCGGATCGGGTTGGGCGAGCAAGCGGATGGAGGTCCCTCTGGCGTATTGGAGCTCGTCGGATGATCCCACACAGACCAAAGGAGTATATCCATATCCTCGGCGGCGGACCACGCTTGTGATCATGGAGGGAGAGCCGCGGCAAGAGTGGGAGGGATTCAGCAACCTTACATATCAGCAAACATTGAAACGGATCTATGGAGTTGCCTCTGGCTCGGTACGAATGCGGCGGGCACTCTTCGTCGTTCACCAGATCGACAGGCACTTCTTCGCTTACTTTAGTCTGGCAAATCACTTCCTCGACCCAAACAGCATTCGCGTCGACCGTCCTGACTATTCGAATCTGTCGGGAGCACTCGGATTCTTCGGTGCAATCACGAGCGACACGTTGGCGATCTCATTGCCCGCCGATCTTTCTCCGCCATAACATGACGAAGGAGAGGGTTCTCCTCTCCTTCGAAGGGTCCTTCGGTGTTTTGCTTACTGGGCGAGGATCTCTCGCGCCAATAGCACCGCCATCACCACCCACGTGATGCCCACCAGCACCAGCGGGTTCTTGAACGTGCGCTTGAGCCGCTCTGAAAAGGTCGGAGACACGGGTGCCGCTGGCTCGACGCCGGCAGGAAGTTCTGGCGCCAGCGAACGGGACACGCGTGCCCGGACCCTCTGTTGGGACAGGGTCTGAGACATGATCAGACTCGGAAACAGTGGCACAGGGTTGAAGGCGGATACATGGAACGGAATACCCGCCACAGATGCGTTGCGACCGGTCACATTCTCATGGACACGCGCCCGTACGCGGGGATTTGATGGAAGCGCTCCCAACGGAATGGCGGCGGACTTTGGGCAGAATCATCGATGACTTCGGGAGGGTGGCCGTGGGGGTCACAGCAAAGTCATGAAAGTCTTTTCATCATGCATGCGGCCGTTGAAGCGCAGACGTGCGTGAATTCCGGCGAACTGAGCAGGTCGGCATTCGTGATGGCTGAGCGCTCGACCCGCGCAAACCCCTTCCTTTGAAAGAACTTCTCCGCCGTCTCCGTCAACAGCCAGACACGTCGCACTCCCCTCTCCATGGCGATCACCAGTAGCGCTTCCGTCAATCGCCCGCCGAGACCCGTGCCGCGATGCGTCTCATCGACTGCGACGGACCGCAACAACGCATCCTCTCCGTAGAATTCGAATCCGCCAACGCCCGTCGCCTCGCCGCTGCGGGCGATCCACAATTCTCCGAGCCCGCTCGTGAGGATGTCCGTCGGGAGTTTCGCCGAGATCAAGAGTTGCTCGGCGAGATCGCGTTCAGGCCCGACGGCCGGCATCAGGTCGATCACGCCGGCTTCCTTCCCGTCACGGTGATGCTCAGGACGGCGGCGCCCGATGCGCGGAATGCTCCGATCTGGCCGGCGCTCAGCGTCTCGGCGAGGAATTCGTCCGTCAGGTCGTACGCCCGTTCTTTGCGGATGGACACCTCCTGGAAGCCCGCTTCCGTCAGGAGGCGCACATACTCGTCCCGATCGATGGCTCCCGAGACGCATCCCGCATACAGCACGGCCGCTTCTTTCACGTCTGGAGTCAGCGTGCCACGGATGACCGTGTCGGAAACAGCGAAGTGTCCGCCGGGCTTGATGATGCGATACATCTCGGCAAACGCCTTCACCTTGTCGGGGACGAGGTTCAGGACGCAGTTCGAAACGACGACGTCGGCCACGCCATGCTCCAGCGGCATCTGCTCGATCTCGCCGCGGACGAACTCGACGTTCGCGAATCCCCGCTTCGTCGCATGCTCCTGCGCCTTGCGGATCATCGCCGGCGTAAAGTCGACGCCGATGACGCGTCCCTTCTCCCCCACCAGATGCCGGGCGACAAAGCAATCGTTGCCGGCGCCGCTGCCAAGGTCGACGACCGTGTCGCCGGGGCGGATGTCGGCGACGTCGGTCGGGATGCCGCAGCCGAGGCCCAGGTCGGCTTCGGCCACGTAGCCTTCGTGTCCGGCGTAGGGGTCGGCGAAGGTGACGTCGGTGCCACAGCCGCAGGCTGAACCGCAACAGGAAGAGGAGGTGTTGACCACTTTGGTGTAGTGGTTGCGGACCTCGTGTTTGATCTGATCGGGTGAGTTCATGTGAGAACCTTGTGGTTATACTGTTGAGATCGAAAAACCAAAGAGCAAACTTCAAACAGCAAGAAAACCGAAAATGCCTCGTCCTGAAAAATGTTGACAGGTATTTATGACCTATCAACGGAGGACGGGTGATGACACAGGTAATACGTCGCTACAGCATTGCGTTCAAA
>JALONQ010000002.1 GCA_025454835.1 Bacteroidota bacterium
ATCTTGCCGCAGGATGAATCCTGCGGCATGTAGGAAAGAAACCCGAAGGGTTTCATTCCTAACTGCCCCGGAATTCGTTCGTAAACCTGCCCAGGCTAAACCCGGTGGCATGTGGGAAGAAATCCGACAGAAACCCGAAGGGTTTCATTCACAACTGCCCCGGAATTCATTCCGGGGCAGAGCCTCCCAAGTCTGGGCCACCCTACTCATCCGTGCCGACTTCACCATCCATTTCAAGATCCGAGATCAGCTGGTTCTGTGCGTGATGTTCCTTCTGCCCTTCTATATACTTCCGAATGCGTTTCACGGCTTCTGGGGAAACTGAAATCACGGCGAATCCTCTCTGCCATTCAAATCGCGCCATCCGTGGAGCCCGGGCCTTGTTGATCGCGAATGCCGAAGCTCCCTTGAAGTGCTTGACAACCTCAGAAGGACTCAGCATGGGTGGCATACTTGCCAACACATGTATATGATCCTGAGTCCCGTTGAACGCCACGATATAGAGGCCAAGCTCAATCGCCTTTGATCTGACCACCTGCATGATGATGCGCTCCGATTCCTCATCGATATTCGGAACGCGGTTCTTCGTGGACCAATTGAAGTGCAGGTAGATCCTGACCAGATTTCCAGATGATCTCATCCCCCCATCCCAGGAATGACAACCTCAGATGACGCAATGTACGTCTTCGATTGACACCTCTCAAACGTTCGCCTACATTGCTTCGTCATCCATCGAGGACCCTATGCGCTTGTCTCTTGTGCTCCTGACCTTCCTGTTTCTCTCCTGCTCATCCTCCAAGCCATCAGCCGAAGAGCTGGCCGCCGCCGATTTCGGGAACCCCCCGACGAACCACGTCGAGTTGCTCCGCGCATGGCTGAAGGATACCTACGGAGACTACCAGCAGGCCGGTCTTCGCGACATTCAATTCGGCACACCGGCCAAGGGCTATCATATGCCCAGCGCATTGGAGAGCGGGAACCCAAGCTTCGGCTACGAGGTCGAAGTGAACTTCACGCGGCCGGCGAGTGAAGGCCGGCGGACGGTCCGCCAGCGCATGCTGGTGCTCGTCCTGATCCGGAACGATCAGGTGATCTCCTACAAGGAAACCACTCAGTGAGCGCCCCACGCCTCCGGATCGATCATACCGACCTGGACGTCTCCCCCGTCCTGTATGGCTGCATGAAGATCGGCGGTTCATGGACCGACGAACCGCTGGACCGCGAGGTCATCGACCGAGGGCTCACCTGCATTCGCGCGGCGCTTGACGGCGGCGTCAACTTCTTCGACCATGCCGATATCTATTGCCGCGGCAAGTCGGAGCAAGTGTTCGCCCTCGCGTGGGGCGAGCTCGGACTCCGGCGCGAACAGGTCGTCCTCCAATCCAAGTGCGGCATCCGGCGGCCGGATGAGCCTCAGGGATCGCCGCATCGCTATGACCTGAGTCGCGAGCATATCCTCTGGTCGGTCGCACAGACCCTCCAGCGTCTTAAGACCGATCACCTCGATATCCTGCTTCTCCATCGACCCGACCCGCTCGTCCAGCCCGAAGAGGTCGCCCTCGCGTTCGAAGATCTGCGTTCACAGCGGCTTGTACGATACTTCGGCGTCAGCAATCACAACGCAGCTCAGACGGCCCTGCTCCAGAAGGCGCTCGCACTGCCGCTCGTGGCGAACCAGCTGGAGATCAACCTCCTTCACAGCGACCTTATCGACGAAGGGGTGACCGTCGACAGCCCCCAACGGACGCGCCTCATCGGAGACGGCACCATCGACCATTGCCGGCTCCACCGGATGAGCATTCAGGCGTATTCGCCCGTTGCCAAGGGCCGCATCACATCCCCGCCGCCCGACGCCGACGATCGGACGCGATCGGTCTCCCAGGCCGTCCATGAGACGGCCCGGCAACGCGGTTGCTCGGCCGACGCCGTCCAACTGGCGTGGCTGCTCCGGCATCCGGGGCAGATCCAACCCGTCCTGGGCTCCACAGATCCTCAGCGCATCAAGGGATCGCTGGAGTCGATGGGAATGGAATTGACGAGGGAGGAATGGTACCGACTCTTCACGGCAGGCCGGGGGCGCGCGCTTCCGTAGAGCGCTGCGCCCTGAGGAGCAAAGGCAGCCCGGTCGAAGCCGGGGCCTGAAGCGTCAAGAGCGCCTGTCGAGGTCGACCTAACGCTCTTCCGTTCTTTGGCACGCCCTGACGCGAGGCGAGATGACCTTCTGCGTGCTTAGCATCCGTCCGGATGTTGAGCGACGTCGCGGCCGATCACGGGAGGATGTTTCTCACGACGAACCACACGTTGGCAGGCCGCTCCGCCAGGCGCCTCATGTACCAGGGGAACCAGTACTCGCCATACGCCACGAGCACCCGCATGCGGTAGCCCTTCGCGGCAAGGCGCCGTTGTTCTCCGGTCTGGATACCGTAGAGCATCGTGAACTCCGGCGCCGTTCTCTGCAGTCCCAATCGCTCGGCTTCCGCAGCGATCCGGCGAACAAGCGTCAAATCGTGCGTGCCGTACTGAAGGATCGCTTTCGTGCGATCGACGGCCTTCAGGTAGTCGGCGCAGAGCCGGAAGAACGCTTCATCCACCTCAGACTTTTCCGGAAAGGCCACGCTCGGCGGTTCCTTGTACGCCCCCTTCACCATGCGTACGGCCGCCCCCGCCTCCATGAGCGAATCGAGGTCCTTCGGGGTCCGACGCAGGTACGACTGCAGGCAGATGCCGATGTTCGGGAATGCTGCATGGATGCGCTTGAAGATCTCGAGCGTGACCTCGACGTACGACGATTGCTCCATGTCGATCCACGTGAACTGTCCGAGCCGTGCCGCCTTCTCCGTGATCGACCGCATGCCGCGGTAGGCGAGGTCGGGATCGATGTCCAGGCCGAGTTGCGTGAGCTTCGTGGAGATGTGCGTGTCGAGGCCTCTTCGCTTCACCTGGTCGGCCACCGTCAGATAGTGGTCACGCACGCCGTTCGCCTCTTCGGCATTCGTGACGTTCTCACCCAATCGAGTGAACGTGCTGGCGATCCCGGCCGCCCGAAGCTCCTCGGCCGCCCGCAGCGCCGACTCCAGGTCCTCGCCCGGCATGAATCGTCTGACCGCCCTCCGGACGAACCGATAGCGCGGCAATGTGCGACGCAACCCCGGGCTTTGCGAAGCCCACAGCAGCGCATTGCGCATCATGCCCATGCACGAACCTCCCTTGCCGTTCAGCCTGCTCAACAGCCACAATCAGCGCAAAGCTCACAGAGCGCGATGAGCCTCAGGCTCCTTGACTGTCGACTCCATCGCCCTGACATCGAGGGTCGCCCACCGCGCAACCGTCGGTCAGATGGATGAACATTTCTTCCGAGGCGCGGCGCTGCCTACATGACCGACTTCACCAATCCGCCGTCGACGAGCAACGACGCGCCCGTGATGTAGGACGCGGCGTCCGACAGCAGGAACACGGCAGCGTTCGCGAACTCGTCAACGTTCCCGTAGCGTCCGAGGGCGATCGTCCTCTCTGTTCGCGCTTTTTGTTCCTCGGGAGCGATACCTTCCTTCGCCGCGCGGATCGCGTCGAGCTCCCGAACACGGTCCGTATCGATGCGACCGGGCAAGATAACGTTCACGCGGATCTTGAACGGAGCCAGTTCCACGGCCAGCGTCTTCGACAACGCCGCCACCGCGGGGCGCTCAACGTTCGACAGCGCCAGGCTGGCGATCGGCTCTCGGATCGAGGTGGATGTATTGAAGAGGATGCTTCCTCCGCCGCGGGCCTTCATCGACGGGACGACCGCCCGCGCCATGCGGATCGAGCTCAGCACCAGCAGCTCGTGCGCATCCTTCCAGGCGTTGTCGTCGAACGATAGGACCGTTCCCGATGCCGGGCCTCCCGTGTTGGCGAAGAGCCGGTCAACGCCGCCGAAGCGCTCGACCGTTGCGGCCGCCCAATGATCGATGGCACCGGCCAGATGCAGATCGGCGGGATACGTGTGCACCTCCGCGCCCGTCTCCTTCGTCAGACGCTCGCCTGCAGATCTCAGTGTCGCCTCGTTCCGGGCCGCCAACGACACCTTGGCCCCTTCCATCGCCAACGCCCTGGCAACGGCGAAGCCCATGCCGCGGCTGGCACCCGCCACCATTGCGACCATTCCCCGAAGCCTCAGATCCATGGTGCATCCTCCTTCCCGTGGTAATAGGCAAGCAGCGTATCGAGCATGCGTTGTGTCAGCGGGTCGGCCTGCGGCGCCGGCGGCCGAACGCGAGCGTTGGCGATCGCCCCGCGCCGCCGCAGGACCTCTTTGCGGATCGCCATCCCCACACCCTCCTGAAACTCGAATCGCATGAGCGGCACGAACCGATAGAACAGGTCAGCCGCCTTCCGATGGTCACCCGAGCGATACGTCTTGACGATGTCGACAAGGATCTCGGGATATGCGAAGCCGGTCATGGCGCCGTCAGCGCCCGCGATGAGTTCTTCCAACAGATACACGCCGCCCAGTCCGCCCAGGACCTTCACCGGATGGTCGGCCGCTTCCGCCCGGATGCGCGTGACCTTCGACGGCGTGGGCGCGTCCTCGAGTTTGATACAGGCGATCGCCGCGACCTCATGCGCGATACGGACGAGCAGCGCCGCCTCCATCGCAAATCCCGAGATGGGTGGAAAATCCTGAAGGACGATCGGCACGTCGACCGCGTCGGCCACCGCCTTGAAGTGCGACACAACCGCATCGGAATTGAGCTTTGGCATCCGAGGCGGGCTGATCATCACCGCCGAGGCCCCGGCCTCTTTGGCCGTTCTGGTGAACTCGATGCACGTGCGGAATCCTTCCGCCGTCGTGCCGACGACGACGGGCACGCGACCGGCGACATGCCCGATCACGGTCTCGAGCACGACGGACCGCTCACGCTCCGAAAGCCTGGCGACCTCGCTCGTCACACCCAGCGCGGTGAAGCCATTGACGCCCGCGGCAATGAACAGGTCGATGATCTTCTTCAGCCCGGCGACGTCGATCTCGTCGGCAGGCGTGAATGGCGTGGGCAGGACAGAGTAGACGCCTTCGAATCGAGGTTTCATGGTTCGTTCCGGGATGGACGATGACCGTATGGATCAGGCGGGTTTGCGCGCCAGCACTTGCGCAACAGCGCTCCACCCGTCGTGCAGCACTCCCTCGTGTATGTCGCGTTCGATCTCTCGGGCGATCACGTAGTCGAGTCCCGACAACTCCCGACGGAGGTCCTCGATCGTCGGGAGCAACTCCGGATCGGTCGGCCCGCCCGTGCCGTGCTCCAGCTGTTTCGGCGTGTATGATTCGACGACGAGCACGCCCCCGGGCCGCAATCCCTTCTTGACCCCTTCATGCAGCGCCGTCCGGACCGGCGCGGGGAGGTGGACGAAGATCTCCACGATGCCGCTCCATGCCGACGGTGCGAACGGGACTTCGGCCAGGTCGGCGCACACCGTCTCGAGGTGGACGCCTCTGGATGCCGCGAGCTGTTCGGCCTTCGCCAATCCGACCGGGGACCAATCGATCGCGGTGACGGCATGTCCCCGCTCCGCCAGAAAGACGGCGTTGCGCCCCTCGCCCTCTCCGACGCAAAGCACAGGGCCCCGGGGGATCTGGTCGGCGATCGACGCCAGAAAATCATTCGGCGCCGTGCCGTAGGCGTAGGCCTCCGTCCGGTAACGTTGGTCCCAGACTCTGGACATGCGTGCGCGCGTGCCTTCTCTGCGAACGGCGGCCGATCGGCTCTCAGCCTTTCGGCGTCACCTCGCGCAGGAAGCGGGCACTCTCCTCGGGGATGGATGGGTTGATGAAGATGCCGCTGCCCATTTCGAACCCCGCGGCGATCGAGATGCGCGGCACGATCGAGATGTACCAGTGGAAGGCGTCCGATTGGACCATTCTGACCGGCAGCGACCGGATCAGCAGGTTATAGTCGGGGTCGTTGAGCCCCGCGTGCAGCTTTCCGAGGAGCGTGCGGAGGATCGCTGCCAGGTCCGCCAGCTCCTCGTCGGTCGAGGCGTCGAACGAGGACATGTGCCGAAGCGGAAAGACCCACAGATGGAACGGCGACAGCGCGGCGTACGGGATGAAGGCGACGAAGTTTCGGTTGGCGCAGATGACACGGTCGGCCACCGAACGTTCATCGCGGGCGGTGCGACAGAAGACGCACTCTCCTGTTTCGTCAAAGTACCGCACGGCGATCTCAAGCCGGTTGCGGACCTGTGTTGGAACGATGGGCGTCGCCACGATCTGCGAATGTGGATGGGGCTGCGACGTGCCTGCGGCCGCGCCGTGGTTCCTGAAGATGACGACCGCCTCAATGCGCGGATCGGTGCGGAGCTCCTGGTATCGCTTCCGATAGACGCCCAACAACGCAGACAGTTCGTCGAGAGACGCCTGGTGCAAATGGAGGTCGTGCCGCCGATTCTCGATGACCACTTCGTGATGGCCGACGGCGTTCATCGAGCGGTAGATGCCGTTCAGCTTGCGCATCGGAAGGCCTTCGCGGACGAGGGCCGGATACTTGTTGGCGATGACCCGGATGCGCCAACCCTCCGGGCTGTCAACGCGGGTGTGCTCCTCGGCGGTGTCAGCTTCGCGGCCTGGACAGAACGGACAATGAGGATCGTATGTCAGTGGCGGAGGGGTCGCGACGCGCGGCACGGCAAAGGCGTCGGGACGGCGTGCGCGCTCCGTGGCGATGATGACCCAATCACGGGTGACGATATTCTGCCGGAGTTCGGGCATTGGTTCGCAATGTACGTCTCCGTTCATCATGCCGCAATCGATCGGAGGCGATCTGCAGGGAAAAGGCACGGGAACGCCCATGGGCATGACCGATGCGAACAGGTCGCCGATCTCCACCTCGCTCATGAAGAGCAGGAGCGACGGGAAGAGGCGATCGGAGAAGGCCGTGGCGCAACGCCCGAACGCACCATGCAAGCGAGCGGGCCGCGGACATCACATCGGTTGGTCTTGCGCCGGTGAGGGGTTCAGGAGGTCGCCACGGCCTGCGGCCGCATCTGGCGATATCGCTTGATCTTGCCGCGGATGGTATCGACCAGGAGATCGTTCGAGAAGGGCTTGGTGAGGTAGTCGTCGGCGCCGAGCCCCTTGCCGTACCGAATCATTCCCTCGTCCTTGAGGCCGCTGAGGAACATGAACGGCACCATGGCCAAGTGCTGGTAGAGTCGGACCTTTTCGTAGAACGAGAAGCCGCCCATCGTCGAGGTGTCGAGGTTGATGTCCGACAAGATCATATCGGGTTTCAGGTCCTTCAACGCAACGATCGCTTCGTCGGACGTGGCGAACGCCTGGACGACGAAACCGGACTCTTCGAGCACCTGCGCGATCAGCATGCGCATGGCATCTTCGTCGTCGACGATGACGATGGACTGTTGATGATGATCGGGACCGAGCTCGGCCAGGACCTTCGATTCGACCTTGGCGTGCTCGGTCGACGCGATCGAGAACTTCCTGCGCAGCTCGGCGACGACCGACCCGCGGTCCTTCGCGTTCAGTCCGGAGGTCCACGCGATCTTGAACGCTTGCGCGTACGATTCGAGCTTGACGTCGGCCTCGAGCCGTTGATGGATCTCGTCAGAGATGTTCAACGTGGCCCGCATGGCCGACAACTGGCTTTGTTCTTCCTTGGTCAGCGCGCCGTCGGCCCAGGCCAGGAGGAGCACTTTCTTGTAGATGTTCGCGGGGTCGTTCGCGTCGTTGCTGACGACGGGCTTGGCGGCTTTCTGACGATCGGACTCCGCCTTCTTGAAGTCCTCTTCGAATTTTCGTTTCGCCTCAAGCTCTGCCTTCTGCCGGTCAGTGAGACCGGCCGGCTTCGCAGCCGGCGCCGGGGCCTGAGCCTGCGCCTTCTTCAGACGGTCGGCTTCGAGTTTCCGCTTGGATTCTTCCTCTCTGGCCTTCCGCTCCTCCTCCAGGCGCTTGCGCTCGGCTTCCAAACGCGCCTTGGCCTCATCTTCTTTCTGAGCCCGCGCAGCGGCATCGCCTTGCTTCCGCTGGTCCTCTGCCCGCAAGAAGGAGATCCGCTCCTCGAACGCGTAGATGTACGCATTGTTGGGGTCGATCGACTTCGCCCGGCTGATCTCAGACTGCGCCTGTGCGAGGCTGCCCGCCTTGATCAATTGGTCGACGCCCTTGAGGATTTCGTTCGCCTGCTTGCGCAGTTCCTCGGGCTTGCTGAGACTATGGGGGGTTGCTGTAGACATGGTCCCGCGGACGAACCGCTTACGCTCGTTCCTGATACCACCACCGCCGCACGACGTCGCTCACGTCGGTCGGGGCTTGACGCAACTTCCACTTGTCGAAGAACTTGATGTCCGCGCTGGTCGGCTCAGGCTCTGGCATGTCGACCTGTACCCGGAGCGGCATCGGCACCGCATCTCCGACCACGAGCGCTTCGCCCGGACGGAGCGAAGGCAGCAGGTTCTCCAGACCGGGGAACGTATCAGCGACGAGCCGACGGACGTAGTTCTGGTCGACGGGGTTCGTCAGCCTGAGCACGACGAAATTGTTGCACTGCGAGAGGATCGTTTCAGAGATGTCGGACGGCCGTTGGCTGACGATCATACAACTGACGCCGTATTTCCGTCCTTCTTTGGCGATGCGCTCGATGGTGCGCCGGGCCGCGCGGGTCCCGTCTCCCGACGAAGAAAGGTAGTTGTGCGCTTCTTCAAAGACAAGCAGGATGGGAAATTCGCGGCGATTGGTGTTCCAGAAATTGAAATCGAAGGCCAATCGGGCCACCAGCGAAACGATCGTATTCACGATGTCGAACGGCACGCCGCTCATGTCCATGATCGTGATCTTCGACTTGCCGCTCATGCCGAACATCTTTCCGAGCAGTTCCTCGATGGTCGATGAGTGGATGTACAACCGCGGCCGGAACAGGAAGTCGTAGCGGGGATCGTTCAACTTCGTGTCGAGCTGGACGAGGAACCGGGCGAACTTGCCCTGGAACGGCCCTCCGGCTTCGCTGTCCAGCGCTTCGATCTTCGTCCGCACCTCCGTGAGGTTGTAGTAAACCGGCGTGTCGACCGTGAGCACATTCTTGAGCTCGGGGTTCTGGTCTCGCTTCGCCTGGTAGACCAGGTCCTTGAGCACGGTGATCTGCGTGGCCGCGTTCTCATCCGTGTCGTCGATGAAAAGCTCCAGCAGTTCCTGGAAGTTCATCAGCCAGAACGGAAGCTCGAGCTCGGTCAAGTTCAGATACTGGCTGTTCTCCGGGAACGCGCTCTGATACTCGTTATGGATGTCGAGGATGATGACATTCGTATCCGGATAGCCGACGACCTTCTGGAGGATGGAGGCCACCGTCGACGACTTGCCCGACCCGCTGGCGCCAACAACGGCAAGGTGCTTGCCGAAGAAGCGGTTCGGGTCGAGGTAGGCGCGCTCATTCTCGAACAGCGAGAGCCGACCGATGGAGAACCCGTATCGTTGGTAGACGGAGAATGCGACCGACAGATCCTTGTCTTCCAGCAGATATACGGGCGTATCGGCCGTCGGGAACGTCGAGACCCCCCTCTCGAACATGCCGTTCCTCACCATCCCGACGAGCGTCACGTTCATCTGATAGATCGAATGGATGCTCCCGTTCTCATGGACCCCCACCTTGTGGAAGCCGGCGATCATGCCGAGCAGGACCGACTTGTTGACGGGGACGAGCACATAGGTGCCGATCTGACCGATCGGATAGCTCTTGCCGTTCAGCGGCAGGATGAGCTTCGACACTTTCGGGTCGATCTCGACCGTCAGTCCGCTCGTCGTGACGTCTCGCACGAAGCCGATCCGCTTCTGTTCCCAGTTCGCAGGCGTGGACATGATGCGTTCCCTTGGCTTAGGCCGCCTCGACCAACGATTCTTCCGTCACGAGCGCCGCGGACAAGATCCGCAATAGCGCTTCGGGGTCGAACGGCTTCGAGAGGAACGGCAGAGATTTCAGCAATGCGGCGTTCTCGTCCGAGGTCTTCTCCAGCAACAGGCCGCTCATCGCCACGATCTTCAGGTCGGCATTGATCTTTGTGAGGGCCCGGATCGTCGAAGCTCCATCGAGGACCGGCATCAGCATGTCGACGAGGACGAGCTGGATGAGGTCGCGATGCGCCATGTAGACGGCGAGCGCTTCCGTGCCGTCCGTCGCCGTGAGGACGTTGTAGTTCTTGCCGGTCAGGATGGTCTTGATGAGCCCGAGCACGCTTTCTTCATCCTCGACGACGAGGATCGTCTCGCCATGGCCCGACGGGATCTCCTGGGCGGTTGCTTCCACTTCTGCTTGTTCGACCTCCGTGGCCGGCAGATACACCTTGAACTGCGTGCCCCGCCCAACCTCGCTCTGGAGGTCGATGAATCCGCCGTGACTCTTCACGATCGTCGTGACGGTCGCGAGACCGAGACCCGTTCCCTTCCCCGGCTCCTTCGTCGTGAAGAAGGGGTCGAAGATGCGGCTCAAGTTCTCCGGCGAAATGCCCGTGCCGGTGTCGGCGACGGTCAGAAGAACGTACGGCCCGGGCTTTGCGTCGAGATGGCGGTTGGCCATCTCGGGGCTCAGCGTCAGGTTTTGCATCTCGATACGGAGCGTCCCGCCGTCGGGCATCGCGTCGCGGGCGTTGATCGACAGGTTCATGAGGACCTGCGACAGCTGCGTTGCATCTCCTTTGACCTGCCACAACTCGGCCGGGCATCGCGTCATGATCTTGATCGACGGGTTGACCGTCTCGCGCAGAAACCGCGACAGTTCGTTCACCAGGTGCTTCATCTTCAGCGCCGACCTTTCGCCTTCCATGCCGCGGACGAACGAGAGGACCTGCTTCACAATGCCTTCGCCGCGCTTCGCCGTCATCTCGAGCGTCTCGAGGATGGTCTTGGACGACGGGGTCGTGAGGGCGTCGCGCAGAAGCGGGATGGCCATGCGCATCGGAGCGAGCACGTTGTTCAGGTCGTGCGCGATGCCGCTGGCCAGCGTTCCGATGCTCTCCATCCGCTGCGCACGAAGGAACTGCCGCTCAAGCTGCTTCTTCTCGGTGATGTCGGTGTTGATCACGAGGACCGACGTCGGCTGCCCGTCTTCGCTGCGCACGAGGTTCCATCGGCTTTCGACGATGACCGGCTGTCCCTTCTTGTCGACCTGCGTCAGTTCCCCGAACCACAGGCCCGAGCGCATCACCTCCTCGATCGCCGCCTCAAGGTGGCTCTGCTGTCGTTGGAAGAGGTCCTCGGCTTTCTGCCCCGTGGCCTCGTCCGCCGACCAGCCGTAGATCCGTTCCGCGCTCTTGTTCCAGAAGATCACCCGGTGGTCCATGTCGAGCTCAAGGATCGCGTCCTGAGCGATGTCGAGGAGCCGCACCTGGTCGCGGATCTTCTCTTCCGCCCGTTTCCGTTCGATCGCCATGGCGATCTGCTCGGAGACGTACGAGAGGATATTCTGCTCCGTTTCGCCGAACCGCGTCCCTTCGGCATAGCTGCACACGGCGATAACGCCCGTGGGACCTTGTGCCGACCGAAGCGGCACACCCAGCCAGTCGATGAACGCCGCCGGCCCGTTCGAGATCGTTCCAGCCGCCAGCAGGCGGCCATACTCTTCAGAGGAGACGATCATCGGGCGGTTCTGCCGCAGCACATACTCCGCCAGACATCGGCCGGTACTCCGGATGGCCATCGTGTCCTCGTGCTCATCCGAGAAGTAGGCGAACGACGACTCATCGGAGCTGCCGTTGCGCAGAGCGATGGAGAAGTTGCGGGCGGGCATCAGTTCGCCGACGATCTCGTGGAGACGGCTGAAGAGATCGATAAGGCTTCCGCCGCTGCTCGTCGCTTCGGAGATGCGGTAGACCGCCCGCTGCAGGGTCTCGGAGCGCTTCCGGTCTGTGATGTCCTGGGCATAGATCGACAGACCGTCGTCGGCGGGATAGGCGCGCACGTACAGCCACGCACCGAACGCGGGAAAGTACTCTTCGAATTCCGCCGGCACGCCCTCGGTCATCGCCCGGAAGAGGGCCTTGCGCCCCGGCGACGACTCGGGCATGGGGAACTCATCCCACCAGACCCTCCCCCACAGGTCCTGCCGCGACTTCTGCATCCGTTTCAGGAAGTCGTCGGACTTCGGGTTGAGATACATCAGATTCCAGTCGCTCGTGACCGCGAAGAAGGCGTCGGTGATGCTCTCGAAGATCGTCAGGGTTCGCGCCGCCGACCGCTGAAGCTCTTCCTGGAGCAACATCCGTTCCTGCTCGGCCTTCCGCTTGGCGAGGGCGTTATGGATCGCACCCGGCAGCCGCTTGAGACTCGTCTTCAGGATGTAGTCGTCCGCCCCCTCCTTCATGCATTCGACGGCGACCTCTTCGCGCTGCGTCCCCGTGACGAGGATGAACGGCACCTTGAGCGCACGTTCTTTGACGATCTTGAGCGCCTCGAGACCCGAGAACTGCGGCAGCGTGTAGTCCGCGAGGATCACGTCCGGCCGGTCCTCGTCGAGCGCTCGCAGGAACTTCTTCTTGGTCGCGACGCGCGTGACCTGACACGGGATGTTCGCGTTCATCAGCTCCCGTTCGGTGAGCTCGGCATCGATGGGAATGTCTTCGACGAGGAGGATGTTGACTCGGTTGTCCATGGTCGTTCCGTTGAAGGCCGCCTAGCGGCTAGCCAGGGTGGTGTTCAATTCGATCCAGTATTGACCCAGGCCGGCCACGACCCGGGAGAAATCGACAAATTGCAGTGGTTTCACGATGTAGCTGTTGACGCCGAGGTCATAGCAGGAGATGAGGTCGGCCTCCTGTTGCGATGAGGTCATGACGACGACCGGAATACGGCGCATCCCCGGATGAGATTTCATGCGGTCGAGCACCTGCACGCCGCCGAGCCGCGGCATCTTCAGGTCCAGCAGCACGAGACGCAGCGAGTGGTGACCCGACGCGACGTACGCCTCGAGCCAGTTCCACGCTTCGACCCCGTCCGTCACATGGGTCAGGCGGTCGGTGAGCCCGTGCCGGCGCAGTGTGTGCATCGTCAGGTCCGCATCTTGCGGATCGTCCTCGACGAGCAGGATCTCGGTGTCAGGTAGTGTGGTCATGGGTCGTCTGTTGGTGCATCAGCGCCGGCCGGGCCGCGCGCTGCGCGACGCCGACAAGGGCCGAAGGGATCTCGTCAAGGCTGAGGACAGCGTCGGCCAAACCGTCGTCGACGGCAGCACGCGGCATGCCGTAGACGACGCAGGAGGCTTCGTCCTGTGCAAGGATGATGCCGCCTCGATGCTTGATGGACCGCAGGCCGTTGAGTCCGTCCTTTCCCATCCCGGTCATGATGAGACCGACGACAGGACGCGGCGCCACGGCAGCGAGCGAGAGCATCATCACATCGGCCGACGGCCGGTAGAGCGTCGTCCGGGGTTCGTCCGACACGACGACGACGATGTCGTCGCGGTCCCGTTCAAAGGTCAAGTGACGACCGCCGGGGGCAACGTACACGGAACCGGCGGAAAGCCGGTCGCCCGTCGCAGCCTCCTTGACGGCGACGGCACTCACCGAATTCAGCCGCTGCGACATCGTCTGCGTGAAATGCGGCGGCATATGCTGCACCACGACCATCGGAAGCGGGAATGACGCCGGCAACTGCGGGATCATCTGCAAGAGCGCCAACGGACCTCCGGTGGAAACTCCGACCGCGACCGCCGACAAGCCTGATGAGGGAATGCTCACCGGCAAAGGTGCCCGGCGGGCCGGGGCCGTTTTGACCGGCTGCTGCCGCTGCCGAAGGGTCTCAAACCGAAGCCGGATGTAGCGGCTCGTGGCGATCTCGCGCACCTTCGCGATCAACTCGTTGCGGATCTGAAGGATACCGACCGAGACGAACGACATCTCCTTGGAAATGAAATCGACGGCGCCAAGGTCGAGCGCCTCCATCGTGGCCTGCGCCCCTTCGGTCGTCAGCGAGCTGACCATCAGGACGGGTACCGGATGGTCGCGCATGATGACGCGGAGCGCCGAGAGACCGTCCATGCCGGGCATCTCGACATCGAGCGTCACGACATCGGGCCGGAGACGGCAGATCTTCTCCAGACCCTCCTGACCGTCTCGGGCCACGCCGACCACCCTGATCTCCGGATCGGAATCGAGCATCGAGCTCAGGGCCTTGCGCATGAACGCCGAGTCGTCAATGACCACGACGGTGATGGGCCGCACAAGGCCGCGTGCCGGAGCCGGTGAGGCCCCCGGGGCGATATGGCCCCGATCGGTCATCGCGCCACCCACTCCAACGCTTCGCGTTCCGTCGAGAACGGCACAAGATGTGGTCCGGCGAGTCGGGCCCACACCCGCACGGCGGCGCGCGAAAACGGGTTCTCGACGACGACCGCCCCGCGCCCCGACTTTGTGCGAAGAACGGCGCGGGCAAGCCGCAGCACCCGCGTCATCGTTCCGCCTTCAAGTGCCGCTCCATCGAATCGGCAGATGACTGCCACGCCGCTGTCCACACGGTCCATTTCACTGGCTTGCCGCCGGTAGAGCCGGGCTTTGTGGCGCTGGTCGAGTCCGCGGTAGTCGGCGAACAGGATCGGTTTGTTGCGATAGTGCATCCACGAGACAGGCATGGGCGTCTTCCCTTTGATCAAGCGTTTGCATTCATGTTCATACGACGGTCCTCGCCGGCGCGACCGCCAACGAGCGTCATCAGTTGACCTACGTCGACGATCAAGATCGTCCGTCCGTCGCCCAGAATGGTTGACCCGGCGATGCCCGTGGTGTGGCTGAGATAGTCGCCCAACGATTTGATGACGATCTCGCGCTGGCCCATCATCGCATCGACGACGAGGCCGGTCCGTTGGTCCGCCCACCCGACCACGACGACATAGAGCCATGGGTTTTCGTGCTGCCAGCCGGGCACCTGGAGGATCTCTCCGAGCGAGACAAGGGGCAGGACAGAATCGCGCAGACGAATGGTCCACCGTCCGTGGACGGTCTGGAGGTCGTCGCGATGCACTCGGACCACTTCGAGCACCGAAGCAAGCGGCACGGCGAAGATCTCGCGCGCAACGCGGACCAGCAGACCCTGGATGATGGCCAACGTCAACGGAACCTTGAGCGTGATGAGTGTGCCATGACCGGGCTGCGACTGGACGTCGATGATGCCCTTCAGGCGGGCGATGTTCGACCGAACGACGTCCATGCCCACGCCTCGTCCGGAGATGGAGGTGACCGACGCCGCTGTGCTGAATCCGGGGGCGAAGATCAGGTTGATCGCGTCGCGGTCCGTCAAGTCCTTCGATTGGTCTTCGGTGATCATCCCTTTCTCCACCGCTTTGCGGCGAAGACGCTCCGGGTCGATGCCGCGACCGTCGTCCTCGATGGAGATGACGATGTGGTTCCCCTGGTGTTCCGCATTCACGACGATCGTGCCGCGAGGGTCCTTGTGCGACGCTCGGCGCTCGGCCTCGGCTTCGATACCGTGGTCGACGGCGTTGCGGATGAGATGGACGAGCGGGTCGTTGAGCTCCTCGATGATCGACTTGTCGAGTTCGGTCTCTTCGCCGTAGATCTGAAGATCCACCGGCTTGCCTGTCTCGCGCGCAAGGTCACGGACCAGGCGCGGCAGACGATTGAACAGTCGGGCGACGGGGACCATGCGCGTCTTCATGACCGCCATTTGGAGCTCGGTGGTGATGAAGTCCACCTGAGTGCTGGCCTCTTGCAGCTCAGAGGAGCGGCCGGTGTTGGCAGACTCTTGTCCGATGGCGACGGCCGTTTGCGACAGCCGGTTGCGCGCCAGGACCAGCTCGCCGACCAGGTTCATCAAATGGTCCAGCCGGCTGACGTCCACGCGGATCGTCAGGTCCGAGTTCTTCGGTTCCGCGGCCTTTGCCGCATCCACCGCCTCACCGCCGGACGTCAGCGCGGAGGCCGACTCGCCCCGGATCTCTCGCTGCAGATGGTCGACGACGACCGACACATCCTGCGGCGACAGGTCCTTTCGCTCCACCGCGGCGACGAGTCTTCGAAGCTGGTCCGCGGCTTCGAGCATGACGTCCATCATCGACGAACGCACCTGCAGGACGCCCTTGCGCAGCTTGTTCAGCAGGTCCTCGTACTCGTGCGCCAGCTCTGACACCGCGGTGAAACCGAGGAACGACGACGTCCCTTTGAGCGTGTGGACGCCGCGGAAGATCTTGTTGAGCAGGTCAGCGTCGGCTGGCCGCTTCTCGAGCTCGACCAGGTCATGGCCGAGAGTCTCGAGGATCTCGCGCGCCTCGACGAGAAAACTTTCGAGGAGTTCGTCGTTCATCGCGTCTGACAGCGCCGCATTGTTCGGGGAGAGGGTCTCGCTCATGACAGTGTCTCAGGACGGGTCTTGCGCTGATCGACCTTGTTCGCGAAACTGACGAACGACGTCGTCGATCCGCTCCTGCGTCTCGGTGGATTTCAGATAGGACGCGTTCTTGTCGAACGCCACCACGGCGCCGGCTGTCGGCAGGGTCACTGTCGGCACGATCAGGCGGTCGCGAAGCTCCGTCCCCTCGAAGTAGCTCAGTTCATGCATCAGCTCGAGCCGGACCGATTCGATCAGATGATTGGCGGCGGCGATCTTCTGCGCCGTGATGTCTTGTACCTGCAATGCCATCGTGATGTTCATCGTATCTTGCCGGACCTCGGCGAGCGTGCCCTGCACCGACGTGGCCAGGTCGGCCTGACCGTTCACCGATCCGTACGACATACGAGCCACGGCCTCTTCGACCGTTTCGATCTTGTGCGACATCATGTCGAGCACATTGAGGATCTCGACCGTGGCCATTTCCGTCGCCTGCGTCACAGTAGACAATTGGATGGCGGCCTTCGGGATCTTGTTCGAGCTCTCTTCGATGGCGCCTTTGATGCGGTCGAGGAGGTCGATCACCTTGTGCAGGGCGATGACGACGCTCTCGACGGCGCCGGTGGGCGTCGTCGTGCTCATCGTGGACTCAGCGTTCAGGGTTTCCATACGGTTGTGCTCCGATGCGGCTCAGGGGTTGGACCGAAGATCGCCGCTGCGCGCTTTCGCGAGGAGCGCTTCGACCATGCGCTTCCGTTCGTCCGCACCGACGAATCCCTGCGGCGGGACGGCGGCATCAGCGGGGGCAACGGGTTCCGGCGATTCGACCGGCGCCGCTTCGCCGATGTCAGCAACCAACCGGCGCAGCACATCGCCGACGGCCTGCATGAGACCGATGACCGACGCGATCTGCTGGCCCGTGATGTCCTGCACCTGTTGCGCCATCATGACGTTCGTGCAATCATCGCTCAGCTGTTCAAGGCTGGCGCTCAAGGCGGAGGAAGGCTGGAGGGCTGAGATGCTCTGCCGATGAAGGTCCCAGGCCGACAACAGCGAGGTCAGGTCGGTGTCGGCGGGCAGCTTCGCCGCGATCGTGTCGATGGCGGCGTGAACGTCGCGCGACGACTCGACGAGGTTCTCGGCACCGAGATGGCTGCGCACCTGCCGCTTGAGGTCCTCGACCTGATTCATCATGCGGTCGACCGTGTTGAGGATGTCGTTCGACGCTTTCTCCGACGACAGGTTGACACGCTCGAGTTGGGCCGTCGCTTTCGGCAGACGCTCCGACGTGATCGCCGACAACGAACGGATCCCGTCGACGAGCGGACCGATCTGCTGCACGAAAGATCCGACCTCTTCGAGCGCGGGCAGTGTCTTCTGACCGAACTCGAAGAAGACCTTCAGCTCCGAAGCTTTTTCAAGGATGCCGTCAAGCTCTTGGGCATTCATAGTGGTCTCGTGTGAATGGCGGACTTCAATCAGGATCGGTTCAGGCGGCGTTGACGGACGTGACCTTCACGATCTCGTCGATCTTGTCCTTGAGCTCCTGCGGCGTGAAGGGCTTCACGATGTAGCTGTTCACTTTCGCTTGCAGCGCCTCGATGACGTCCGACTCTGTTCCGCGCGTCGTGATCATGAGGATCGGAAGCTCCGCCGTTGCGCTGGCATTCCGAACTTCCTTCGTGAAGTCGAGTCCGTTCATCTCCGGCATATTCCAGTCGGTGATGATGAAGTCGATCGCCACGGCGGCAAGCTTGTCGAGAGCCTCCTTGCCGTTGGCAGCTTCGACGACCTCGGAGTAGCCGATGGTCTTGAGAGTGTTGGTAATGATCCGGCGGATGGTGATCGAGTCATCCACCACCAGAAATTTCATCGATGCCATGTGAGGCCCTTTCGATCGAGAGGTGAGCGTGGTCAGCATGATCGCACGAAGATCGCGTCGTCTGTGGATGCAACATACACATCGCGTCGTCCCGTGAGTATCGGCCCGTTCTTGATTCGCGGGTGGGAATTTTCCTACGAGGGGTCGGGTCTGGGACGAGGGTCGGTCGGGCCTCTGTCCCATGGCAGGGGGCGACGCAAAGGGCGATTTTGCCCGAAAATCGAGCCTAGGGGGCTGGCTGCGGGTGGTCGGCGAGCAGGCGGCGGACTTCTGCACAGACCTGCTCCCGACTGAAGGGTTTTTCGAGGTAGGCAAAGGCTCCGAGCTCGCGCCCCAGCTCTTTTTCCGGCTGATCGGTGATGGACGAGAGGATGATGACCGGAAGGTCTCGGTAGGCGTCTGACGAGCGGAGATTTCGAATGAGCTCAAATCCGTCCATCTCCGGCATGTTGAGGTCTGTGATCACCAGGTCGACTGGCTCTAGCGGCAGGCGCTCCAGCGCCTCCATGCCGTCGCAGGCGGTGACCACCCGGATCCCCTCCAGTTGCAAGGCGGCCGAGACGAATTTTCGCACCGTCGCCGAATCATCCACCACTAGGACCACGTTCTTCATGGCGCTACCGTTCCTTCTTGTACAACGTCGTCTTCGGGAAGCTCACGACGCGGAATGCGTTGGAGATCCCGTGCAGCAGTTCCGAATAGCCGATGACCAGATATCCGCCGAAGCGGAGACTGTCGTACAGGTCGGACACGACCTGCACTTTCGCCGGAGTGTCGAAATAGATCATCACGTTCCGGCACAGAATGAGGTCGAAGTCGCGCATCGACCGCATGAAGCCCCGTTCGAACAGGTTCAGATGTTGGAAGCGTACCATCGCCCGGATCTCATCTTTGACGGTCCGTCGCTGTCCGTCGACGGTAAAGTACTTCTGCAGGTAGTGCGGCGGAGTATTCCGGGTCGCGTAGTCGCCGTACGTACCCTTCTTCGCCGTGTGAAGCACCGTCGAACTGATGTCCGTTCCCACGACCTCCATGCGCATGCCGGGAAAGCGATGCCGCAGCTTCTCGTGGAAGATCATGGCCAGCGTGTACGGCTCCTCACCGGAGGAGCAGGCCGCACTCCAGACCCGGACGGCGTCTGCCCCAGCGGCCCGTCGCGCCTGGAAGACCTCCGGCAGCACGACCGTTTCGAGCGCGTCGAACTGCGGCTCGTTACGGAAGAAGAAGGTCTCGTTGATCGTGACGGCGTCGCAGAGATACTCGAACTCGAGGTCTTTCTGAGCCCCGTACCGGAGCACGTGGAGATATTCCTCGAACCCTGCCAGTCTCAACAGCTGGACCCGCTTCCCCAGACGCCCTTCGAGCAGATACTTCTTCTTTTCCTGAAAATAGATCCCCAATCGTTCATAGATGAAGTCCCGCAAGACGCGGAATGTGGCATCGCTCATCGCCACGGCGGGGGCGGTCACCGTCATCGAGCGTATATCGATCGGGGGGAGCACGGGGGGACCGGATCGGGTCAGTTGGCGGTAACGGCTTCGAAGCCCGGCAGGGAGATGCCTCGCGCTTCGAGGGCGGCTTGGGCCGTCATCCGCACGGTCTCTTCCTCGTCCTGCAGGCAGGCGAGTGCGATGTGCAGGACACGCTGGTCCTCCACGTCGAACAGCAATTCGAGCACATGGACCTTGAACCACGGGTCCGACCCTGACAACATCGACATCAGGAATCCAACGGCGCGATCGCCGTCGAGGCGGAACATGGTCTCAAGCAGGAAGAAGCGCACCTCTTGGTCTGCATCGGGCCACAGCGCTTCGACGGCCGCCGAAGCACGGTCGACATCTTCGGCTGTGATGTCGACGAGGCGGCCTTCGGCATACCCCTCCATGATCTCACGAGCCAGCTTGCCCAGCAGCAACACGATCTCCCGTCGTCCGGCGACCGGCTCGCCCAGCACGGAAGACAGGGCCTGGAAGGTCCGCGGCCGGTGGGCGAGTTGCGCGAACAGTTGCAGATCGAGGTCGTCATCATGCCCGAGCGCGCGCGCGAGGTCGCTCGTGATCGCCTCGCCTTCGAACGCCTGCAGAGCCCTGGCGGCGCTCAGACGAACGGGGATCGGGTCCTCGGCCAGGCTTCGACGAAGGTCCTCCACCCAGTCCCCGAGGTCCACATGACCGTCAGAGTGCTCCGCGATCAGAACGATGGCGTGGAGGATCATCCGGCGCAGGGTATCTGCGGACCGTGACAGTCGCTGACGCAGGGGTTCGAGGGATGCCTCGTTGCCGCAGACGGCCAGCGCTTCCGCCAGCGCATACCATGTTACATCGTCCAGGAAGCGATGCTCGTTGTCCATCCGGGCCAGCTCTGACAGGAAGATGGTCGCCCTCGGCCCACCCAGCCGGCCGAGCGTCTCCACGATCTGCGTATGGGCGAACGTGCAGCGCGGAAAGATCTCCGTGATCGGCTGCACCGCGGCCCTGTCGCCGATCTTCCCCATGGCTTCGAGCGATGAAACAACGACGTTCGGATCGGGGTCGTCCAAAGCCTCGACGAGCCACGGGGTCGCTTCGGTCGACATGATCTCGCCAAGGATATCGATGGCGAACTTCCGGACGTCCTTGTTGGGATCCTTGACGAACGGAAGCAAGGGGGCTTGGGCGACCTGGCCAAGCCGCATCAGGAGCGACGAAGCCAGATTCCGCGTACCGATGTTGCGTGACGCGATGGAAGGCGCCAGGGCGCGCGCGACGGAGGGTCCGCCGATCCGAAGCAGGGACCGTGCGGCCGCATCCCGGACCCCCTTGTTCGGGTCCTCCAACGCAGCGACGAGGGCCATCTCGGCGTGGGGGCCGCCTGCCTCGGCCAGCGCTTCCGCCGCCTGACGCCGTGCGTCGGGGTCCGGGGCGGTCAACACCAGGCTGAAGAGACTGCGCTGTTCATCGTTCATCGTGGCAGTGGCGACGGCGCTCATGCCGGTCAGTCCTTCAGGCATGCGGCAACTCCAGCTCGTATCGTGAATCGACCCGTCGGATCGGGCGGTGCGTGGCGGCGAGAACCGGGCTGACCCGTTCCGCTGCCGGCGCCTCCCCCTTCAATCGGAACTGGCCGATGAGCTCCTGCAAGTTCTCCGTTAGCCGGTTGAGGTCCTCCGCCGTACGGGCGATCTGTTGAATGCCAGTGGCCGTCTCGCGCGCAACGCTGCTGATGCCGTCGACGCTCTTCGAGATCTGCTCGCTCGCCGACGCCTGGAGTTCGCTCGCCGACGCGATCTGCGCCACCATCTCGGTGACCGTCTGCGACATTGACACGATGCCGCGCAACGACGACCCGGCGGCGTCGGCCAGCTTGATACCGTTGTCCACTTCGACCGTCCCCTGCTCCATCGACCGGACCGCTTCACCCGTGTCGGTCTGGATCTTCTGGATCATGTCGGCGATCTCTTTCGTCGCCGTCGTCGTCCGTTCGGCCAGTTTCCGGACCTCATCGGCGACCACCGCAAAACCCCGTCCCTGCTCTCCGGCCCGGGCCGCTTCGATGGCCGCGTTGAGGGCCAGCAAGTTCGTCTGGTCGGCGATATCGTCGATGACCGAGACGATCTGTCCGATCTGGGCGCTTGACTTGCCCAAGGCACGGACCGTTTCAGCCGACGCCTGGACCACGTGCGCGATCCGCTTCATGCTCTGGACCGATTGCTCCACGACCTTTCCGCCCTCATCGGCAGAAGCACGCGCGGCGCGAGCCGTCTCTGATGTGCCGACGGCCCCACGGGAATTGTCGGCTGTCGTGCGGGAGAGATGCTCCACCGATGCGGCCACGGCCGTCACCTGCGAGGTCTGTTCGCGTGCACCCGCCGCCATCTCTTCCGTGCTCGCCGAGATCTCGGCCGAGGCGCTCGCCACCGCCGCGGAGGCCTCGACAAGGCGCCCGATGGTGCCCCGCAACCGTTCGACCATTCGCATGAATGACGATGCCAGCTGTCCGACCTCGTCGCCGGACGTGCTGACGATATCCACTGTCAGATCTCCCGATGCGATGAGCTCAGCCTTCTCGGCCAGGTCCTTCAACGGCTGAAGGACACGGCCAAGCATCATCGTCGCCCCGAGGGCGAGAAGGAGGAACGCCGACGAGATGAAGACCGACCAGAGCATCGCCGACGTCCTCGTCGCATTCACCGATTCGTACGAGATCTCAACACGCGCCATGCCGATGGGGGACCCGCCGCCTCGAGAGTACACCGGCATCTGGAACTGCGCCCGATCGTTTCCCTGTCCGTCGGCGAGCGTCGCCCACGTCACGTCGCCAAAGCGTTCGCCGTCGACCGCCAGGCCCGCCGAACGTCCCCGTTCGATGAGCTTCGCCTGACCAGCGTCAAGGAACGCGACGTACCGGACATCGGCCGTCGACAGCACGGATTCGACGAGAGGCGCCAGTTGGCTCGAATCCTGCATCAGGACGCCCATGCGACCGTTGGACGCAAGCTCCGACACGACCGAAGCTCCGCGCTTCCGGAATTCGTCATCGATGACGCTGTTCATGAGCAGGCTGAAGACGACCGACAGCGAGACGGCCAGCATCGCCAGCAGGACAAGGGTCATGAGTTGTATCTTCGTTTGGATCTTCATAGAAAGCTCCTTGTGCCCCGTGGGCACTGACTACTGCACGACGTAGGCGATCGAACCACTTTGTTCGGCAGGGACCACCGCGCCGACCACGTTGGCCGCCTTCTGATTCACATGGACCACGAACTTGCCATTCTCGCTCTGAATGGTACATAGCGCCCCGCCCGTCAGTTGTTGCATCGTCGGGACGCAGAGACCCACTCGGTCGAGCGCCGCGTTTTCACGCAGGAATTCAACGCTTGCGCCTTCGAACCAGTCTCCGCCGCCCGGCATCGCCAGCAGCAGATCGATCTTGTTCTCGCTGACGAGCTTCTTATAGAGGAGCGACACCTCGCGCGCGTTCTTCGGACGGGCCACGATGACCGTGAGACCCTGCCCCAATCCCGCCCGGGTCAACGATTGTACATCTTCGTCGCTCAGCTCCGCCCCGATCACGCCGAGGGTCTTCGACGCCGGCTTGAGGGACTTGAGCAGGAACAAGCGCTGCCCGTACGCTCCTTTGACCTGGGCGGAAGCTTCGAAGGTCGACCCCGTGGCGATCAACATGGCCAGCAGCAGGCTCAGGGTACGTGCGATGGTCTTCATGGCTCTCTTCTCCTTGCGTGACCGAGGGCGTGGGCGGTCGGTCAAGCCGCCGTGAGTTGTTCTTGTTCCGTGGACGTGAGGATCCGCTCGAGGTCGATGAGGATGAGAAGCCGGTCCTCGAGCTTTCCGACGGCTGTGATGTATTCCGACCCGATCCCGGCCACCATCGGCGGAGGCGGCTCGGTGATGTTCTTTGGAATACGAAGGACCTCCTGCACGCTGTCGACCACGAAGCCGACGACGCGGCCCTTCAACTCCACCACGATGATGCGGGTGTTCTTGTCGTTCTCTTTTTTGGAGAGGCCGAACCGCTCGCGCAGATCGACGATGGGAATGACCCGGCCGCGCAGGTTGATGACTCCGCTCACGAACGGGGGCGCGTTCGGCACCCGTGTGATCTCGACCATGCGGTTGATCTCCTGGACCCGCAGAATGTCGAGTCCAAATTCTTCCGACCCGATGTGAAAGCTGACCAGCTGCAACAGCTCTTCTGAGGTCGTGGTGCGAGCGGATGTTTGCATTGCGGATGCCATGTCTCTTCCTCTCTTATGACGGGGTGACGCGTGAGGTCGTCCGCGGGACGACGTGGCCGTTGGCGCGGACCGCCAGGTCGCCGATCGATTCGCGGCGGGGTTCGTGTTTGCCCGGCCCGGACAGCTGGAATCGGGCCATAAGTGCTTCCAGATTCTCGGTAAGCCGATTGAGGTCCTCGGACGTGCGGGCCACCTGCTGCAGGCCTGTCGCCGTCTCCTGCGTGACGCTGCTGATCCCTTCAACGCTCTTGGCGATCTGCTCGCTCGTGCGGGCCTGCTGTTCACTGGCCGAAGAGATCTGCATGACCATGTCGGAGACCTGGCGGGAGATCGATTCGATCTCGCGGAGCGACGATCCCGCCGCATCGGCGGTCGACATGCTGCCGTCGACGTCGCGCACACCCCGCTCGATCGTCGACACGGCCGATGACGTATCCTCCTGGATGTGACGGATCATCTCGGCGATCTCCTTCGTCGCGGTCGTCGTCCGCTCGGCCAGCCGACGGACCTCGTCGGCCACGACGGCAAAGCCGCGCCCCTGTTCACCGGCACGCGCAGCCTCGATCGCCGCGTTCAGGGCCAGCAGGTTCGTCTGATCGGCGATGTCGTCGATGACGGCGACGATCTTGCCGATCTTCGCGCTCGACTGCCCCAGCGACCGCACCGTGTCGGCCGACGCGCGAAAGACGTCCACCATCCGACGCATGCCGTTCACACCTTCGCCGACCACGTGTCCGCCGTTCGACGCGGCCTGTTGCGCGTCGCGCGCCGTTTCCGCCGTGACCGACGCATTTCGGGAATTCTCGAGGATCGTCTTGCTCATTTGTTCGACGGCCGCGCTCACCTCCATGACCTGGGCACTCTGTTCCTGCGCTCCCGCCGCCATTTGCTCTGTGCTCGCCGAGATCTCCGATGCGGCGCTCGCCACGGCCGCGGAGGCCTCGCCCACCCGAAGGAGCGTGTCTTTGATCGTATCGGTGAAGATGTTGAACGAGCGCATGAGATCCCCCACCTCATCCCGGCGCTCGGCGTCAAATCGCGTCTGCAAGTCGGCCGCTTCGATGCTCTTGGTGACCCGTCTGATCGGGACGGTGATCGATCGCACGATCCAGATGCCGGCGACCGACCCGGCCACGATCATGGAAAGGACCAGCCCGATCGTGATCAACTGAGCCCGATCGGTCACTGAGTTGGCTTCCTGAATGACAGCGTTGCCGTCGCGGACCGAGATCGCCGACAGAGCGTCCAAACCGGCCTTGATCCCGCCGACGCTCGCTGCCATCCGTCCGCTGACGATCGGTCCGACCGATGCGGTCTGCCGACGATCAACGGCAGCCTGCAACTCCTGCGCCGCCGAGAAGAAGTCCGTCATGTGCCGTTCGACGCTGACGAACACGCTGCGCTCCTCGTCCCCGGTCATGGACCCCTTGAGGGTCCGCATCGATTCGAGCAATTCCT
This sequence comes from Bacteroidota bacterium, assembly GCA_025454835.1. Lineage (GTDB taxonomy): Bacteria > Bacteroidota > Ignavibacteria > UBA10030 > UBA10030 > 2-02-FULL-55-14. The sequence continues at coordinate 25,387 of JALONQ010000002.1, forward strand.
CTTGGGCGCGGTTCAGCATGACAGGGTCGACCTGTCGGAGCAGCGTCGCACTCATCACGTCGGCCTGATACGTGTGAAACCGTTCCGAGAACTCCTTCAGGGCATCAAGATGCTCGATCTCGTGATGGAAGCTCCCTGCCACGGTGTCGGACATCCAATCGATCGTGACCAGCCCTGTGATCCCAATGGAGACGGTGAAAGCGATGGCGCCGACGGTGGCGACCGCCAGCTTTGTCCTGATCTTCAGGTCGAGCATCCACGTACGCATCACAGTGAGTGTTCGCATCATCTGCCTCGGGAGATCGCGTTGTCGAGATCCTTCTTCACGAATCAACGGTTCCAATTTAGCAGGGCGCCGGGGGTGGCAGTATCAGAGCCGGGACGATTGTGCCGTGAGATGAATCCGACACGCACCCCCCGTCCGGATGAGGTGTGGTAGGAAATCGTGAGGTAGATCGACCGAAGGCATCGCTCGAAGGTCATAGGACATTTCCGATGGACATCAGAAAAGTCCTAGACACCCCCCGGGTAGTCGACCCGGCCGCCAAAGGCATGGAGGTGGGCGCCCCGGAACGCCGCTTTCCCCGCCGACGAGAGGGCGGAACACGATGGATGCACACCGAAAATATGCGAGATTTGCGGTGGCCGTAGGAGATTTCCTAGGCCCATAGGATTTCGCCGATACGACCCGACAGCTTTCGTCGTCGTGCGGGGAGTCGCATCAGAATATTCTGATGCGGATAGGAAATTTCCTACTCGGTGGGGGGTGAGACGCCGCGCTTGAGGGGCCGGGGTAGGATATTTCCTACCCCGGCAGGAAAACGCTGAGGTGGAGGGCTGCTACGAAAGGAGCTTGTTGTGGAGCGCGTAGGTGACGATCTGCGCGTTGTTCTCCATGTTCAGCTTTTCGAGGATGTGCGTCCGATGGGTACTGACGGTCTTGACGCTCAGAGAGAGCTCCGCGGCGATCTCCTTGAGCGAACGTCCGCGGGCCAGCATGAGCATGATCTGGTATTCCCGGTCCGAGAGGGTCTCGTGCGGCATCTTTGGCGAACCCTTGCTGACGTTGAGTGCCAACGACTCTGCCAACCCTTCGGAGACATAGACCTTGCCCGCCGCGATCCGCCGTATGGCCGTGATCAGCTGTTCAGGAGCGCTGTCCTTCGACAGGTAACCTGAGGCACCCAGCCGCAGGGCCCGCATGCCAAAGACCTCCTCCGGGTTCATGCTGAGCACCAGAATGCCAAGGTCGGGCTGCTCTGACTTCAATCGTCCGATCGTCTCGAGTCCATCCAACTTCGGCATGGTCAGGTCAAGGATGAGCACATCGAATTCCTCGCCCCGAACCTTCTCCAGCACCTCCAGCCCATCCCCCGCTTCGCCGGCCACCTCGATATCGCTCGCTTCCTTCAGAATGTTCTTCAGCCCGCGCCGAACGACGGGATGGTCATCGGCAATGAGGACCTTGATCATGACGGAGATGCTCCTTGCGGTGCGGCACTCACGGGCATCTCGACGACGACCGTGGTGCCATGGTTTTTGCGACCGGTGATAGTGATCCGGCCATTCCACGGCCGGACCCGTTCGCGCATCCCGACGAGCCCCAGGGAGGTCGATCCCTGTAACTCAGCGGTGTTGATGCCGCGTCCGTCGTCACGCACTCTGAGACGGATCATCCCGTCGTCCATGCGCAACTCGACCTCAATGAACCGCGCATGCGCATGACGGGCGATGTTCGTGAGCGCTTCCTGAAAGACCCGGTACAACGCCAGCGCCAGGTCGCGTTCCAACGCGATCTCCGGCGGGTCGATCGTGACGAGGGCCCGGATCCCAAGCTTCTTGGTGAACTGCGTGACGTCGTACTGAAGGGCACCCCCCAATCCCAACGCATCTAGTTGGGGCGGGCGCAACTCCCGGGCGATCCTCTTGACCGATCCCAACGACTCCTGCAGGGATTCGAGGACCTGGTCCAGTCGCTCGTCGACAGCCGGACCGCCCTGAGCGTGGTTCAACTTAAGCCAGCTCAGGTCAAACTTCAAGACCGTCAGCATCTGTCCAAGTTCATCATGGATCTCCCGCGAGATCCTCATCCGCTCGGCTTCCCGTTCCCGCTCCAGGCGCTCCGCGAACAACTGCAATTGACGGCGCTGGGAGGCCAATTCTCGCTCATCCTCTTTGCGCTGGGTGACGTCGCGCGCGACAAGGACCACCCGTTCGATGCTGGTCCGATTATGGAACCTCTGTCCCGAAAGCTCAAGCCAATGCCAGTTCCCGGAGCCGTCCCGGTATCGGAACTCACCCCGCGGCCGCGAACCCTGCAGTTCCGTACGCAGCGCCGCCTGGTCGTCAGCGTGGAATCCCTTTCCGATCGGTGTACCGACGAGGCTCGAAGGGTCGACCCCCAAGAGCAACCGAAAATTTGGACTGGCGTACTGCACAATGCCCGCAGCATCCAACTCGGCCACGAGATCGGCAGAATGCTCGACCAGACGTCGGTAGCGATCCTCACTCTCGGCCAGCGCTTCCTGCGCCTGTCGCCCTGCCAGACGGTGGCGCGTCTCTTCGATCGCACGGCGCACCGCCGGCCCGAGGCGCGTGAGCTTGTCTTTGAGCACATAGTCCGTTGCGCCCGTCCGGAGGGAACTGATGGCCACCTCTTCTCCGAGCGCGCCGGAGACAAAAACAAACGGAAGGTCGGGGAAACGGCCGCGCACCGCTTGCAGGGCTGCGATACCGTTGTAGGACGGGAGGGAATAGTCTGACAGGATGATGTCGAAGCGTCGTTCCTCGAGCGCCGTCAACAGCTCACGCTCTGTCTGCACACGTACGACGTCGAACACGAGCCCTTCGCGTCGAAGGGTATGGCAGATCAGATCAAAGTCGGTAGCGTCGTCTTCGAGCGATAGGATCTGGAGCGGCGCATCCATGCCGGTGCGTGGGAGAGGGATCAGGCGGTACTGCGCGAAGATTCCGGCGGCGGCTCGTTGACAGACCCCCAGAATTCACCGAGCAACCGCACATGCCGCAGATGGTCCGTGAACTCCATCGACTTCACGACGTACCCGTTGACCCCTCCTCGATAGCAGGCGATGAGATCGCGCTCCTCGCGAGACGACGAAAGAACGACGATGGGTAGCGTCCGCAAGACCTCATCCTCGCGGATCTGCCGGACGACCTCTAGTCCATCGACCTTCGGCATCTTCAGGTCGAGGATCAGGAGCGCCGGGATCGCGCGTGGACGGCCGGCAAAACGTCCGCGGCAATGCAGATAATCGAGAACATCGGCGCCGTCGTTGGCCACGTCGACGCGCGACCCCATGCCGGCATCGCTGAGCGCTTTCAGGGTCAGCTCACGGTCCTGCGGATCGTCTTCGGCCAGAAGGATACGACGATTAGGGTTCATGGTCCGATCTGAGAGGTAGTATACGAAGATTCCAGGAGATTCTCCGGCTCACACGGTGAAGGAGAAAGTCGCGCCGGCGTCGGGCTTCGCGGAAGCCCAAGTCTTCCCGCCATGACGATGAACGATCCTCCGCACGTTGGCCAGCCCGATCCCCGTCCCTTCGAATTCTTCAACCGTGTGCAGACGCTGGAACACGCCGAACAACTTATCGGCATAGGCCATATCAAATCCCGCTCCATTATCCCGGATGTGAAACGCCATCCGTCCGCTGCCGTCGTCGGCCGGCAACGTGGTGATCGCGACGCTCGCTTCGTCGCGTCCGCGCGTGAACTTGATCGCATTCGAGAGAAGATTCGCAAAGACTTGTTTCAGAAGCGTCCGGTCGGCTTGGACCGTCGGCAATTCCTCACAGTCGAGGTCAATGCGACGCCCCACCCGGTCGGGCTCCAGCTCCATCCACACTTCGCGGACCAGTTCCGCGGTGTCAACCTTGTCGCGCCGCAACTCGGTACGACCCAGCCGCGAGAACGCGAGGAGGTCGTCGATCAGGATCCCCATCCGTTTCGCGGAACCCATGATGGCCTCGAGGTAGCGCCGGCTCGTGGGGTCGAGCGTTCCATTGATGTGGTCTCGAAGCATCTCGACGTAGCCCGACACGTGACGGAGCGGTGCCCGGAGGTCGTGTGACACCGAGTAGCTGAACGCTTCCAGTTCACGGTTGGCGGATTCCAGTTGGGCCGTTCGATCGATGACCCGACGCTCCAGTTCCGCGTTGAGGCGTCGCACCTCTTCTTCAGAGCGACGCCGCTCGGTGATGTCCTCTTTGACGGCGATAAAGTGGGTCGTGACGCCCTGCGAATCACGCACGGGGGAGATCGATGCGAATTCCCAATAGAGGTCCCCGTTCTTCCGCCTATTGCAGAGCTCACCGTGCCACTCGTGGCCCGACGAAAGGGTCTTCCACAGGTCCTGGTAGACCTCGCCCGGAGTCGTGCCCGATTTGAGGATCCGCGGATTCTGGCCAAGGACCTCCTCACGCGCATAGCCTGTCGTGTGCGTGAAGAACGGATTGACGTATTCAATCGCGCCTCGAGCGTCGGTCATGACGATCGACACTTGGCTCTGGTCCACGGCGACGGAGAGTTTCCGCAACTCCACCTCCGCACGCTTGCGCTCGCTGATGTCTGTGATGATCGACATCATCCGGACGATGCGGCCGCTGGCGTCCGGCAACCCGGTCGCGGAGATCGCCACGTCAACCGTATTCCCATCTTTGCGCCGGTACTGAGACTCCGCGTTCGTGATCGATCCGCCTCCGAGGACGGCATCCTGCATGTCCACCTCGGCGTCGGCCAAGTGGGCCGGGACAAATGGCAGCGGCTTTCCGACCACGTCGACGCTACCCCAGCCGAACATCTGCTCGGCGGCGCGGTTCCAGAACTCCACGGTCCTGTCTTCACCTACGATGAGGATCGCCAGCGGAGAGACCTCGAGCACGGTCCGTAGCGCCTCGGAGGTCGACCGGAGCTGTTCCTCCGCCTGCTTCGTGAGCGTCAGATCGGTCGCGATCGTGACGCGCCCGCGGGGGATGCCGTCCTCACCGGGAATGACGGATGTCGAAAGGAAGGCGGGGAACTCCGAGCCCGACTTGCGCCGGTGGACCTGCTCTCCGCGCCATGCTGCAACGTCCGCCAGACCGCCTCCGGATGGCTCTTCGATCGAGAGCAGTTCCGAACGCCGGCGCCCGATCGCCTCCGACCGCGTGTAGCCGTACGTTTCCTCGAACGCGTCGTTGGCATAGATGAGCGAGCCCGTCAGGTCCTCGATCGTCACGCTCTCCGAGATGCTCATCATCGCGTGGGCGAGCAGATGCACGTGTTCCTCCACCTGCATACGCTCCAGCTCGGCAGCCGCACGGGCACCGAAGACCGTCATGATCGACGACAGGATGTCGGAGTCGTCGATCGGATGCATACCGATCACCGCCAAGACGCCGAGGGGCTTGTTCGAAGATGACATCAACGGAACGCCGAAGTAACTTTCGGCGCCGATGTCGTGGAGCATCGGACTCGCGGGGAAGAGCTCCCGGAGACCGCTGGCGAAGAAGGTCGTCTTGCGGCCGTAGACATGCTCGCACGGACTTCCGACAAGGTCGCATTCGAACTGAGGCGCTGCCGTCCCCTGATCCGCGACTGCCAGGGTCCGGAGCATCGGGGACGGTCCGGAGACGACGCGTGAGATGAAAGCAAGCCGTACGCCCAGGGCGCGGCTCAGCTCACGCACAAGGTCTTGCAAGAACTCCCGGCCGGTCGTCGTCGCCGTGCCTCGCACGATCGCCTCGAGGGCTCCTTCGGTCATGCGGCGGTGCGTGATATCGGCCATCGTCCCCGCCATGCTGCGCGGGTGTCCGTTCTCAAGGCGGTACAGCGTGCCGCGTACTTCCACCCATCGGATCGAGCCGTCGGGACGTCGGATGCGGTGCGTGATGGTATGAAGGTCCTTCGTCCAGCCGTAGAGCGCATCATACATGGTACGGCGCGCCCGCCGCTGCTCCTCACCCGGGATCATCCGAAGATACTCCTCCGGATCGCCGCCGAATCCGTTCGGCACCAACCCGAAGATCCGCTCAAGCTGCTCAGACCAGACCATGCGATTGGTCTCGAAGTCCCACGACCAGGTCCCCATCTCGGCCGCCTCGAGCGCCAGCCGCAGCCGGTCCTCGCTCTCCCCCAGTCTCGCCTCCGCCAACTTTCGGTCCGTGACATCGCGGAAGATGCCTTGCGCTCCGTCGTAGGTGCCGGGGGTGGACGCACGCGGCGAGGCGGTGATCTCGATCGTTCGGTGTTGGCCGTCTCGACGGCGGATCGACAGTTCATAGATTGAACGGCGACCAGTTCTCCGCTCCTCGATCTCCCGCTCCATGGACTCGAGTTGGCCGTTCTCGAGGTAGTCGGTCAATCGGCAACCCACAAGCCCATGCTCCAACTCGCCGAAGATCTCGTCGGCCGCGCGATTGCTGTACAGGATGGTCTCATGGGCATCGACGATGGTGACCCCTTCGCTCAGATTCTCCACCAACGACCGGAAGCGCTCCTCGCTCCGTCGTAGTTCGGTCGAAGCTGATGTCCATTGCTCCACCATACTGTTGAAGGCCGCTCCGAGGGCGCCGAACTCATCTCTCGACGATGCGTCCGCTCGTGCGTCGAGACGGCCCGACGCAATGGACGACATGGTGCGGACCAGTTCCGTAAGAGGGCGCGTGAGCCAATTGCTCGCGACGAAGGCCACAGCGATACCGAAGAACAACAGGACGAGACTTCCAATATGGAAGGTGGCAACCTCTGCCTTGATCTCGATCAGGTCAGAGGTGAGGTCGTAGCCGACAACGAGGGTTCCGAGGTGATGGCCGTGCACTTCCAGGCGTTCGACGGTGCGCAAGAGCCGGTCGTGCCGGGTCAACTCGCTTGCGCGGCTTGCCGAAAGACTCGGTGCCTTCTCCGTCGCCGGACCGAGCCAGGCCAACGGAGTCCCCTGTTCATCGAACACGCCCGCGTACACGACAGTGGAATCGAACGGTACCCGCGCCAGCGTGCCCGACGCTGAGAGGACACCTTGCCGGGGCAGGGTCTCGATGAAAATGCGACCGGCCATTGCCGTGGTCTGCTGGCTGCGGCGCAGGGCCGAGCCAAGGACCTCCCGCTCGATCACCGTCGGCATGCGTACACCGACATAGATCGCAACGATCGCGACCAGCAGCAAGATGAGCATCGCGATCTTGGCGCGGACCGTGAACGGTCCGAAGCGACCGGGCCCCCGATGATATGCGGCGGGGTCGGTCATAGGAGGAGAGCGAACGAGGGTTTGGAGGACATGTTTCCGTCGAAAGGATCACCGCGGAACGGGTCGCGTGACCGCGGTCTATCCACTAGGAGTGTACAAGCCTCTCAGGACGGCATCAACTTCAAAATGGCTGGAACGCTATAGGAAAAGTCCTACCGGCAAACTGGGAATCGTTCGCGGACGGTACAAACGAAGGCCGCCGGGCGAAGACTCACCCGGCGGCCACTGAACGGCTACGAACGACCCGAAGATCACCTCCCGAATCGCATCAGCACTTTCACGCCCTTTCCGACCTTGTTGGCCGAAACGTATCCGACGGCGCCCGGCGTTGATGCCACACGTTCCATGATCTCTTCCTCGGTCGCCAGCACGTCGGGAGACTTCGCGGCACCCGATGCGACCGCCTTCAGCCAAATGCGACGGAGCTCGATCGGCTCTTTGCCGATCAGATCAAGCATCTTGGCCCTGACCGGGTGATCTGGCTTCAGGTCAACCACGGTGGCCATGGAACCATCGCTCCACTTCGACTCTGCCAGCGTGTAGAACTTCACGACCAACGACCGGTCGATCGTATACTCCTGAACCGAAGGATTTGCGATGATGGCCACTTGAGCCGCCGCCATCACAGGAAGAAGTGTGAGTACCAACAACAAGAGGATCGATCTCTTCATGACTGGTCCTTTCAATGCGAAGGTGATCGCCGCCCGAGGCGGCCTTGCGACAACAACGACAACGAACGGTATCCGGCAAATGGCCTCATCACCGGCACTACGGAAGTAAAATACTGACCGATTCCCACAACCTCAATGGATGGTCTGACCCTCGATCGCTCTCGCGTCGCTCAGCGACCGAGCACTTCTTCGAGGTCCCGAGAAGCGAGGATCGTCATCCTAGAACGTGTGACCCGCTCATCGGTTGCACTTCGCCTCAAATCCTTGCGTGACAATGTGATACGGCTCTCGGTGTTCGCTCCCGGGGCACGTTCGACGTTTCGACGAAGATCAGACATCGCACCGCGGACCCCCATGCTCGACCCAGCCGAAGCCATACGGCACGAGGGACCTGCCGACTGACTCTGCTGTACACAATGAAAGCCTCCACGCGGAGGCCTTCATTGTTGATCGCGCAGAGATCACAGCGCGAATCGCAGCTTCGTCCTCTCTCGGAGGGCATCCGATCGAAACCCCCGATCGACGATCGAAAACCCTTCGTGACCCCGGCGCGATTCGAACGCGCGACCTACGGTCCCGTCCCGATCAGAGATCGGGACGCAGATCCTCGTCCCGCCAACGAATTCGCGAAGCGAGTTCGGGCGAGACGGGACTTAGAAGGCCGTTGCTCAGCTTGGCGACCCCGGCGCGATTCGAACGCGCGACCTACGGCTTAGAAGGCCGTTGCTCTATCCAACTGAGCTACGGGGTCTACGGTGTTCACCTCACGCCCGCCTTCGCATCTCCGCCGAAGCTTGCTCTGCGAAACGAGGCGACGAGGTCAGACTCTCGTACGCAACAGATCCACGGAACAGCGTGCGAAAGCACGCTCCAGCATCGCAGGCGGATCAACGCGAGCAGCAACTGCGATCGACGATGCTGCTCGTCGACATGTCGCGGCAAATGCCGGTCTTCGAATCGTAGCTGAACGGTCCCGACCCGCAATTCTGTTCGGGCCCCGTCGGTTCTTCCTCGCAACCGTAGTGCAACACAACGACGGAGCTGATCACGATGGCGTAGAGAAGCATCAGCAACAGATCTCTGGTGCGATTCATCATTGGTCGTTCCTTCTCGAACTGCGTCACGTCGAGGGCGTGCCGATCCGGCCTCCCGACGAGGTCTTTCGTTCCCTGACCGCCCGGACGACGGCTTCGACGGTCGTGTCGGTGAGACAGCGGAGATGCCCCTCGGGGCACGCCGCTCGTCCGATGTGCGAACAGGGCCGACAGCCCAGTCCGGGCACTTCGATCGTGGTCGCCTCAGAATGTACGGGAAAGAAACCGAACTCGCGTACGGTCGATCCGAAGACGGCCACCAGCGGACGATGCCGCGCCGACGCAAGATGCATCAGTCCGGAATCGTTCGTGACGACAACATCGACGTACTCAAACGCCGCTGCCGTCTCCATGAGCGAGAGCTCGCCGGCAAGGTTGATGACGCGTTCCGGCCCCGCCTCCGCTCCGATCGTCGCCGCGATCTCCTCGGCCATCTGCCTGTCCTCCGGACCTCCGAACAGGAGGATCACGCCGTCGAACTCCTGCGCCAGCTTGGTCCCGGCGGCCGCAAACCGCTCCGCCGGCCACCGCTTCGTGAAGTGCCGCGCCCCGGGGCACAGTCCGAAGGCCGCTTCGTAGCGGTGCAGTCTGAGGCGGGCCATGCGGGCGTTCACGCCGAATAGCACCTCGTCCGTGATGTGGAGTTCAAGGCCCTTGCCGTCGTTCACGATGCCCCACGGCGCAACCGGTTCGAGATACCGGTCGGCCACGGAAACGATCTCGCGGTAGAGGTTCTTCTTGAACTTGACGAGGGCTGTCCGCTCGAGTACACGTTTGTCGATCACGACGATGTCCCGCACACCGCGCAGGCTTCGGATGAACCGGCTCCGCAGGCTGTTGTGGATGTCGATGACGAGATCATACCGCTCGGCCGCCAGGCGACGCTTCAACGCACGCAATCCGTCGAATCCCGTGCCGCTGTCGTACGTGAACGTGTAGTTGAGCGCGTGGTGAGACCGGACGAGCTCGGCGTGCTCCGTCTTCGTCACGAAGTCGATCTGAGCCGTCGGAAAGCGCGACCGCATCGCCCGGATCAGCGGAGATGCGAGCACAATGTCGCCGATCGAGCTGAATCGAATGATGAGGATCCTGGAAGGAACGTTCACCTCAAAAAGTACGATATGCCCGTTGCAGGTGCAATTCGATGGCTCAATACTTTGCATTTACCTGGTGGAGCGGATATATTCATCGACACGACTTCTGATCTCAGACCATGCAACGACCCACGACGGTCGGCGCCCTCCGGGCCGCCGGCACCAAGATCCTCCCCGTCAAGGACGAGATCCGCCGCAATCTCATCGCCCGGCTTCGCGACCGGAAGCCGCTGTTCCCCGGCATCATTGGATATGAGCAGACGGTCATCCCCGACCTCATCAATGCACTGCTGGCACGTCACGACCTGTTGCTGCTCGGCCTCCGCGGGCAGGCCAAATCCCGGCTCGTACGCCACCTCCCTTCCCTGTTGGACGAACATATCCCCATCATCAAAGGAAGCGAGCTGAACGACGATCCGTTCCGGCCCGTCAGCAAGGCAGCAGTGGACCTCGTCCGCCAGTATGGCGATGAGGTCGAGATCGAGTGGATCCACCGGGACCAACGGTTCTCGGAGAAGCTGGCCACACCCGACGTGACGATCGCCGACCTTATCGGCGACATCGACCCGATCAAGGCCGCGACCCAGCGTCTGCACTACGCTCACGAAGGGGCGATCCATTACGGCATCATTCCGCGGAGCAATCGCGGGATCTTCGCCATCAACGAGTTGCCAGACCTGCAACCACGCATCCAGGTCGGCCTCTTCAATATCATGGAAGAGAAGGACATCCAGATCCGTGGCTTCAACGTGAGGATCCCGCTCGACCTGCTGCTCGTCTTCACGGCCAATCCCGAGGACTACACCAATCGTGGCAACCTGATCACACCGCTGAAGGACCGGATCGATGCGCAGATCTTGACGCATTACCCGCACACCCTTGAGGATGGTATCACGATCACCCAGCAAGAGGCCTGGGTCCGCCGGGGCGGTCCGGAGGTGCATATCCCGCGTCTCTTCCGGGAGATCGTCGAGCAGATCGCGTTCGAAGCTCGCGCCAGCGAATACGTGGACCAGAAGTCCGGCGTCAGCGCCCGGTTGACGATCGCTTCCATGGAAAACCTGGTGAGCAATGCCGAGCGGCGCGCGATCATGACGGGCGAGGCCGTCGCCGTACCGAGGATCGTAGACCTCCACCACGCTCTTCCGGGCATGACCGGCAAAATGGAGCTCGTCTTCGAAGGGGAACAGGAAGGGGCCGTCAAGGTCAGCAAAGCGCTCATCGGAAAGGCCATTCGGACCATCTTCACTAAGTACTTTCCCGACCCTTTGCAGAAGCAGCCGCGTGAACGCACCGAGCGACCCGAGCGGGTGGCACGAGACCAGGTCTATGCACCCGTCGTTGGCTGGTTCGAGAAGGGGAACCATGTCGAGGTCACGGACGAGGCTTCGTCTGCCGACTTCCTCAAAGAGCTGCGTCGCATCGATGGGCTCGAGGCCATCACGAAGAAGCATCTGGCCGATCTCGACGCCAACGAGCTCGCCTCGGCCATGGAGTTCGTCCTTGAAGCGTTGCATCAATGCTCCAAGATCGCAAAGGACGAAGCCGACCGGCGCACGTCGTACACCGACATGGTCGGCAGCATTTTCTCCCCCAACAGCGAGCCCGACGAAGACCCATGAGCCGCCGATTCACCTACAGCCGCTGGAGGCCGGGGTCGCAGACCGACGAGCAACGGCTTCAGTCCCTGCTTTCCCTCTTCTCGTTCCTCGTCGTGAAGACGAGCGGCGACGTGGAGCAGGCCTTGGAGTGGCTCCGCGAGATCGCCAAGCGCTACGGCGTCTTCGACGAGGCACTCTCGTTCGAGGACCTGCTGCAGAAACTCAAAGACCTCGGCCTCATCGAAGAGGTGAACGGCACCCCCGCGATGACGACGCGGGGCGTGCAGAAACTCCGCCAGGATGCTCTTCGGCAGATCTTCCAGAATCTCAAAAAGGCTCCCGGCGGCGAGCACGAGACGCCGCACACCGGCGAAGGTGTCGATCGACTCAGCGAAACGAGGTCGTGGCACTTCGGCGATCTTGCGACAAACCTCGACCTGACCTCCACGCTCAGCAACGCTTTTCGCCGCGGCGGTATCGATACGTTCTCACTCCAGGAAGAGGACCTGCGGGTCTACGAGACGGAGCATACCTCATCCTGTGCGACGATCGTGCTCGTCGATATCAGCCACAGCATGGTCCTGTATGGCGAGGACCGCATCACGCCCGCCAAGCAAGTGGCCCTCGCGCTGGCCGAACTCATCCGCATCCGGTTCCCGAAGGACTACCTCGCCTGCGCCGTGTTCGGAGACGATGCCCGCGTCGTGAGTCTTGCCGAACTCCCTTTCCTCACGGTCGGCCCGTACCACACCAATACACGGGCTGGTCTGCAACTCGCGCGACAGTTGCTTCGAAAGCGCGGGAACGCGAACAAACAGGTCTTCATGATCACCGACGGGAAGCCTTCGGCGATCACGGACGATGCCGGCAGGATCTACAAGAACCCTTTCGGACTTGACCCGCGCATTGTCAACAAGACTCTTGACGAGGCCGTCCAGTGCCGGAGGGAAAAGGTGACGGTCAGTACGTTCATGATCGCCCATGACCCGATGCTGGTCGACTTCGTCGAGGAATTCACGAAAGCGAACCAGGGACGCGCGTACTTCTCCTCTCTCGATGCACTCGGCGAATTCATCTTCGTCGATTACCTGAAGAATCGCCGCCGTCGCATCGCCTCCTGAGCGCCGGTTTTCTTGTGTCTCAGGCGCTTTTTGACGATTTTCCTTTTCGGCCCGGCCCCAAAAAGGCTCCCTGGCGGGCCGATTGCCCATGCTCCTCATCTTCCCTTCCATCGAGATCCGCAAGGAATGCTGCGTCGAGGTCGTGCACGGCGTGGCCGGCCACGAGCGTACGTATTCGATCGACCCCGTCCAGATGGCGATCCTGTGGCGCGGCGAGAACGCGAAAACGCTCCACGTCATCGATCGGGACGGGATCGAAGAAGGCAAGGTGATCAACGATGAGATCATCCGGAGGATGGTCGCCTCGGTCGATATTCCGATCCAGGTCGGCGGCGGGCTTCGGACGTTCGAGGAGATCGAACGGGTCTTGTCCATGGGGGTCTATCGCGTCGTCGTCGGCACCGTCGCGGCTGAACAGCCTGAGCTCATCGAGCGGCTTGTGAACACCTTTGGAGCCCGGAAGATCGCCATCGCCATGTTCGTCCGCGATGGCCGTGTGTATGTCGAAGGGGGCCATCGACGCACCGAGCGGACACCGATGGACCTGGCGCTCGAGATGCAACGGATCGGTGTCTCACGTATCGTCGTCGCCAACCGCACCCTCGACGGCACCCGCGAAGAGCTCTCCCTGCCGCTGCTGCGCGACCTGGCCCAACGGACCAACATCCGGCTGACCTGTTGGGGCGGCGTCGAATCGTACCGTGAATTGATGGACCTGCAGACGTTGGAGCGCTACGGCGTCGACTCGGTCATCCTGGGACGGCCGTTGTACGAGAACCGATTCCCTTGCCAGGCGCTCTGGCGCCTGAATGAAGAACAGCTCACCGACCTCGGACCGACCCGCAGGATCTGACTCGCATGGACCTCACCGTCATCGGACATCTGAGCAAGGACAACATCCTCGGCCCGGTCGAGGGAGCGCCTCCCGTCGTGCAATACGGCGGCATCATGTATTCCGTGGCGACGCTGGCCGCGCTGGCCGGTCCGGACGACACCATCCATCCGGTCTTTGGCGTTGGGCAGAAGGACCTCGAAGAGGTCAAAGAACTGCTGCGGTCTCTCCCGCACGTGGACATTTCGGGGATCTTTCCTGTCAAAGGGATGACGAACGATGTGACGTTCATCTACGGCCCGCCGAAGGCGCCGCGGATCGAATGTTCCAGTCACATTGCCGACCCGGTCCTCCTTTCTCGCATCAAGCCGTACCTCGATACGAACGGCGTGCTCGTAAATATGGTCTCCGGGTCGGACTTGACGCTCGAAACGCTGGACCACGTGCGGATGAACACGCGCGAGGCGAGGATCCCGATCCATTTCGATTTTCACTCGCTGACGTTGGGCATCGACCCGCAAGCCCGGCGGTTCCGCCGGCCCCTCACAGATTGGCGCCGCTGGTGCTTCATGCTGCACTCCATCCAGATGAGCGAAGAGGAAGCAGCCGGGTTGTCGGCGGAGCGGTACGACGAGCCGACGCTCATCAATCAACTGATGCCCCTGATGGTCCAGGCGCTGCTGATCACGCGGAGCGACCGGGGGGCGACCCTCATCACCCAGGATGTCCACAAACGGCTGACGCGCCACGACATCCCGGGCGTCTCCGTGAACACCCAAGACGCGACCGGATGCGGTGACGTGTTCGGCGCCGCCTACTTTTCATCGGTCGTTTCAGGAGCGTCGCATCTGGAGGCCGCTACGAAGGCGAATGCCGCCGCAGCCGCACACGCCGCCACACCGGCGGCGGGCAAACTCGTTGCTCTCGTCGATCATCTGCGGCCGACCGCCGCGCGAACGCCATGACCCTCAAAGAACGCATCGAAGCCGCCACCGTCTCCGACCTCTCGGACCCTGCGCGGCGTCAGGAAGCTCAGAAGGTCTTTTCCGAGCTTCGGTTCTTCCTCAATACCGGCGACGTCCGGGCGGCGCACCCGCAACCAGGCACTCCGACCGGATGGACCGTCCAGGATTGGGTGCGGAACGGTATCCTCTTGGGCATCCGCTCCGGCAACATCCATGAGACGCATCCCCACCGGGACCAGCAGTTCTTCGACAAACATACCCTGCCGTTGCGGCGGCTGACGGCCGAGGACGCCGTCCGGATCGTCCCGGGCGGGACGGCGGTACGTGACGGGGTGTATCTCGGACGCGGGGTCGTGATCATGTCTCCTTCCTACGTCAACATCGGCGCGTTCGTGGATGAGGCAACCCTCATCGACTCCAACAGCCTCGTCGGCAGCTGCGCCCAGATCGGCAAGCGGGTCCACCTCTCCTCAGGCGTACAGATCGGCGGAGTTCTCGAACCGTCGGCGGCTTGGCCTTCGATCATCGAAGACGACGTGTTTGTCAGCGACCTGGCGGCCATCCGCGGTACGGTCGTGCGACGCCGGGCGGTCATCGGAGCGGGCGTCATCCTTAACGCGGCCGTGCCGCTTTTCGACCTCGTGAACAGAACGGTCATCCGCGCTTCGAACGGACTGCCGCTCGTGGTTCCCGAAAGTGCCGTCGTCATGCCTGGCAGCCGCACCATCCGCAGTGCGTTCGGGGCAGAGCACGGGCTGGCTCTGCAGACGCCGGTCATCGTCAAATACCGCGACGATCATACGAATGCCCGCACGGCCCTCGAGCAAGCGCTGCGATGAAGAGGGTCCTTCTGTGCGGAAGCAACGGTCTTCTCGGGCAGCAACTGGCGCTCTCGCTGAGTGTGCGGGCCGATCTGGAGGTCCTCAACACCGGACGTCAGCGGTCGTTCGTGTTTGACCATCATCTGTTCGACTACACCCAGCTCGATCTCACACAGCGCGGCGACGTTCGCAGCCTCATCTCGAGTTTTCAACCGGACGTTGTGATCAACACCGTCGCGGCGGTCGACGTCGATTGGTGCGAGCTGCATCATGAGCAGGCGTGGCAGGGGAACGTGGCAACGGCCGAGCATCTGGCCGAGGCCTGCCGAAAGACCGGGGCACACCTCATCCACTATTCCACGGACTATGTGTTCGACGGCCGGCAAGGGCCGTACGACGAATCGGCCCGGCCCGGCCCGGTGAACTACTACGGAAAGACGAAGCTGGCCGCCGAGAACGCCCTGCTCGCCGCCGGCGTTCGGACCGCGATCCTCCGGGTCAGTCTGCTGTTCGGTTCCGGAACCGGCGTCAAGGGGAACTTCGGCCTCAAGACGGTTCGCATGCTGCGCGAGGGGACGATCGTTCGGGCCACGAACGATATCGGGACGAACCCGACGCACATCGCCGATGCCGCCGACGCGGCTGTGGCGTGTCTCGAACGGGGGACGACGGGCCTCTATCATGTGTCCGGCGCCACGTTCGCCACCCGCTACGAGTTCGCGCGAACCTTGGCGAACGTCTTCGGATACGACCCGGCGCTCGTCCAGCTCGTGAACGCCGGCGATCTGCGCTTGCCGGCGGCACGTCCGCCTTCGACCGGGTTCCGCCTCGACAAGGCGGGCCGCGAATTGGACTATCGACCCATGACCTTGGACCATGCCTGCCGTCGATTCAAAGACGAGCTGTTTCACCTTTCGACGAACTGAATGGAGTTTCTTCTCGCTCTCATATCCGGCTTCACGCTCGGCTGTCTGCACGCGTTCGATGCCGACCACATCGCCGCCGTCTCCGCGCTCTCGAGTCGTACGCGTCGCGGGTTCGTTGCCATGCGAATGGGACTGCTGTGGGGTCTGGGACATTCCACCATTCTGCTGCTCGTCGGGGGAACGCTGGTCGCGCTGCAGCTCCCGATCCCGCCGCCCGTCGAATGGTGGTCGGAAACGTTGGTGGGCGTGCTCCTCGTCGGCATCGGCCTCTGGACGATCTGGAAGGTCCGAAGCGACCGGCAACAGCATGTCCACCGGCATGTGCACGACGGCGCCGAGCACATCCACCTCCACCAACACCCGGCACAAGGCACGCACGAGCACGACCATCACCACGGCAACTCGTTGTTCGCCGTCGGCGTGGCACACGGCCTGGCGGGGACGGGTGCCGTCATCGTGATCGTGCCCGTGGCGATGGCGTCATCTCCGATGAGCGCCGCTCTCTTCCTCGCCTGTTTTGGCGTCGGCACGATGCTCGCCATGGCGATGTTCTCGTACCTCTTCAACGCTGCCATTCACCTGTCCCGATCGGTCCACGCGATCTCGTTCATTCGGGCTGCGGCAGGGGCCGCCAGCCTGGTCATCGGCGTGCTGTGGATCGTCGAACGCTTCCAATGAGAGAACTATGCTCGACCCGAAATTCATCCGCGAAAACACCGACCGCGTCCGCGCAGGCGCCGAAGCGAAAGGGATCGCCGTCGATCTAACAGGGCTGCTGGCGGCGGACGACCGACGCCGCGCCCTGATCCTGGAAGGCGAGGCTCTGAAGGCCAAGCGCAACCAGGTCTCGGCCCAGGTCGGAAAAGTGAAAAAGGAAGGGGGCGACGCCGCGCCGATCATCGCCGAGATGGAGTCGGTGAAGGATCGCATTCAGAGGATCGACCACGAGCTGCGCGAGGTCGAAGTGACGCTGAACGGCCTCCTCCTGACCGTGCCGAACCTCCCGCACCCCTCAGTGCCGGTCGGCCGGACGCCCGAGGACAACCAGCCGATCTCGTCGTGGGGTGAACCGCCGAAGGGCGATGCCGCCCTGAGGCCCCATTGGGAGATCACGGACCGTTTGGGGCTCATCGATTTCACGCGCGGCGCGAAGGTCGCAGGCGCCGGGTTCCCGTTCTACGTCGGAAAGGGAGCCACGCTCCAGCGGGCCCTGATCAACTATTTTGTCGATCAGGCCTCCACCCGCGGCTACTGCGAGATCTGGGCCCCGGCCGTCGTGAACGAAGACAGTGCGCGCGGGACCGGACAGATCCCCGACAAAGAAGATCTGATGTACGTCGCCGAGCGCGACGGCCTCTATCTGATCCCGACGGCCGAGGTGCCGGTGACCAACTTCCACCGCGACGAGGTCCTGAACGAAGCCGACCTGCCGGTTCGGTACGCCGCGTACACGCCCTGCTTTCGTCGCGAAGCCGGGTCGTACGGCAAGGATGTTCGCGGCCTCAACCGCCTCCATCAGTTCGACAAGGTGGAACTCGTCAAGTTCGTGCATCCAGATCGCTCGTATGACGAGCTCGAATCGCTCCGGGGCGATGCCGAACGGTTGCTGCAGGAGATCGGGCTCCCCTACCGGGTGCTGCTGATGTGCACCGGCGACATGGGATTCACGCAGACCAAGAAGTACGACCTCGAGGTCTGGGCCGCCGGACAGGGTCGTTGGCTCGAGGTCTCGTCATGCAGCAATTTCGAGTCGTTCCAGGCGAGGCGCATGAACCTCCGATACCGACCGACGGGGGGCGGCAAGCCCGAATTCCTCCATACGCTCAACGGGTCGGGGTTGGCGCTGCCTCGCGTGCTCGCGGCGCTCATCGAGCACTACCAGACTCCCGACGGCCGCGTGATCATTCCAAAGGTACTGCATCGCTACACCGGCTGGGAAACGATCGGGTAAGGTGTGCGCTCCCTCCTTCGCCTCCTTCCCTATCTCCGCCGGCACCAGCGCGCACTGTGGTTCGGTCTTCTGACCGTCGTCGGCAGCAACCTCTTCACGGTCGCGCAGCCGATCTTCCTCGGCCGTGCGGTCGATGCGTTCAGTGAGAGCGTCAAGAGCGGTACGGCCGCAGCCGGCGACCTCCTCATGTGGGCCGGCCTCATCGTGGGATTCTCCCTCGTCGCCGGCACGTTCACGTTCTTTACCCGCCAGACGATCATCGTCGCGTCGCGACACATCGAATACGACCTCCGTCGCGACCTCCTCGTCCATCTTCAGCGCCTGTCGCATCGCTACTATCAGCACACGCCGACCGGCGACCTGATGGCCCACGCCACGAACGACATCGGCGCCGTCCGCAATGTCGTCGGCCCCGGCATCATGTACCCGTCCGATACGACCCTGACGCTCGTCATGGTCCTGACGCTCCTGTTCGTACGCGACTGGCAGCTGACGCTCCTTGCCCTCCTGCCGATGCCGATCGTTTCGTTCGTCGTCTATCGACTGAGCACCCTCATCCATCAGAAGTTCAACGAACGGCAGGAACAGTTCTCCCTTCTGACGACACGCGCCCAGGAGAATCTTTCGGGCATACGCGTCGTGCAGTCCTACGTCCGCGAGGAGCACGAAACGCGACGGTTCGAGTCGCTCAGTTGGGAGTATCTGAAGAAGAACCTCGTCCTCGCCCGTATCCAGTCGATCCTCTGGCCGCTCATGTTCATGCTCGTCGGCATCTCGATCGTCATCACGGTCTATGTCGGCGGGCTGAAGGTCATCGATGGTGAGCTGACCATCGGCACCCTGACGGCGTTCCTGACGTATCTGATGATGCTGATCTGGCCGATGATCGCGCTCGGCTGGGTGATGAACCTCCTCCAGCAGGGTGCCGCTTCCATGAAGCGCCTGGCGGCCATCTTGGACACGGAGCCGGAGATCCGCGACGGAGAACAGACCGATCATTCCATCACCACGTTGCCGGGCCGGGTGGAATTCCGCAACGTCAGCTTCCGGCACACCCCCGAAGGCCCCGAGACGTTGTCGAACATCGACCTCATGGTCGAACCAGGCATGACGCTCGCCATCATCGGCGCCACCGGGTCCGGGAAGAGCACCCTCGTCAACCTCGTACCGCGATTGTTCGACGTCACCGCCGGCCAGGTGCTCCTCGACGGTCATGACGTGCGCACCATCCCCCTGGAACTGCTCCGGCGGCATTGCGGTGTCGTGCCTCAGGAGACCTTTCTCTTCTCTGAAACGATCGCGGACAACATCCGGTATGGCCAACCCCAGGCCACAGACGAAGCCTTCCGGCGGGCGGCGGAGATCGCGCAGATCGACGGAGACGTCGCGGGATTCCCGAAGGGCTACGACACCATGGTCGGCGAGCGGGGCATCACTCTTTCGGGCGGCCAGAAACAGCGGACGAGCATCGCCCGCGCGCTGCTGATCGATCCACGCGTCCTTATCCTTGACGATGCCTTGTCCTCCGTCGATACCGGCACCGAGGAGCGTATCCTGCGGGGGCTCGGGGCCTTCATGAAGGGCCGGACCAGCATTGTGATCAGCCACCGGGTCTCGACCGTCAAGCATGCCGACCTGATCATCGTTCTGGAAGCGGGCCGGATCGTCGAACGGGGCACGCACGATGAGCTTGTGACCTTGGGCGGTCGGTACGCCACACTCGTGCGGCGACAGATGCTCGAGCAGGAATTGGTGGAGCTCTGATGCAGGACGAAGAGACCCTCGGGAAGGCCTACGACGCGCGCCTGATGCGGCGCCTTCTCCGCTATCTGCGACCCTACCGGTGGCACGTGGCGGCCGGCGTTCTGACGAGTATCGTCATCAGCGGGCTGGAAGCCGTCAGGCCGGTCTTCACGAAGATGGCGGTGGACGTCGACATCGCCAACGGCGACAAGCATGGCCTCCTGATGACGATCCTGCTGTTTGCCGGCGTTCTGTTCGTCCGCGGACTTGTGCAGTACGCCAACGCGTACCTGACGCAGTGGATCGGCCAGCGGACGATCTACGACCTCCGGATGGAGATCTTCCGGCATCTCCAGTCGCGGTCTATGCGGTTCTACGACAAGAATCCCCTCGGACGGTTGATCACGCGGGTCACGAACGACGTAGAGGTGCTGAACGAGATGTTCTCGTCGGGAATCGTGATGGTGTTCTCTGACGTCTTTACGATCATCGGGATTTTCTACTTCATGTTCTCGATGGACGTGACCCTGTCGCTCGTGACGCTGAGCGTTCTTCCGTTCCTGGTCTGGGGGACGTTTCTGTTCCGAAGAAAGGCGCGCGAAGCCTATCGCGACGTTCGGCTCCAGGTGGCCCGCATCAACACCTTCATGCAGGAGCATATCACGGGCATGCCGGTGGACCAGCTCTTTGCCAGGGAGGACCGTTCGGCGCAGCAATTCGCCGGCATCAATGCGGCCCACCGCGACGCAAACATCCGGTCGATCTTCTACTACGCGCTCTTCTATCCGGGCGTCGACCTGATCGGCGCCGTCTCGGTCGGCCTGATCATCTGGTATGCCGGGTTCAACGCGCTCGACGGTACCATCACCATCGGCACGGTGATGGCCTTCGTACAGTTCAACGAGATGTTCTGGCGGCCCATCCGCGACCTCTCGGAGAAGTACAACATCTTGCAGACGGCGATGGCGTCGTCCGAGCGGATCTTCCATCTCCTCGACGACGAGACCGCCGTTCATCGGCCCGATCGGCCACGATCGATGGAACTGGTCCGCGGCCGCGTGGAGTTCCGGAATGTCTGGTTCACCTATCAGCCCCTGCCGACCGACGGCTCCGAACCGGAATGGATCCTGAAGGATGTGTCATTCGTCATCGAGCCGGGACAGACGGTGGCCCTTGTGGGCCATACGGGAGCGGGCAAGACCTCCATCATCAGTCTTCTATCGCGGTTCTACGATCTGCAGAAGGGATCGATCCTCGTCGACGACGTCGATCTCCGTGAGTTCGACCCGCGCGACGTGCGGCGCCATATCGCGGTCGTCCTCCAGGACGTCTTCCTATTCTCCGGCACGATCCGCGAGAACATCGACCTCGGCAACGAACAGATCTCCATCGAGCGGGTCAAGGCCGCCGCTCGCGTTGTCGGCGCACATCACTTCATCGAACGACTGCCGGGAGCGTACGATGGGCTCGTGAAGGAACGCGGCGCCACCTTGTCGGTCGGTCAGAAGCAGCTGCTCTCCTTTGCGAGAGCGCTCGCCTACCAGCCCAAGATCCTCATCCTCGACGAGGCGACCTCCAGCATCGACACCGAGTCGGAGCGCCTGATCCAGGCCGCCATTCGCAAGCTCTTGCTGCACCGCACTTCGATCGTCATCGCGCACCGGCTGTCCACCATCCGAACGGCCGATCGGATCCTGGTCCTGCATAAGGGCGAGGTCCGCGAGACTGGCTCACACGCAGAACTGCTGGCCTTGAACGGTATCTACCGGCGACTCTACGAGTTGCAGTATCGGCAGCAGGAACCCGGCGTGGCGGCCGCCCCGTAGCGGGGCGTGCCGAGCGCTTCCTTGCCCTTCCGGACATCGCGGCGTATCATTCCTTCGACCCCTTTCATCCCCCACCTGGGTGACGCATGAAGCATCATGGCAAGGTCATTACGATCGAGCGGCACATCATCGAGGAAGAGCGCAAACATCCGGGGGCATCGGGTGATTTCTCCGGCATTCTGCGCGACCTGACCCTGGCCTTTAAGGTCATCCACCGCGAGGTCAGCAAGGCCGGCCTCGTCAACATCCTCGGCATGGCGGGCCGTCAGAATGTCCACGGCGAAGAAGTGAAGAAAATGGACGTCTTCGCCGACGAGAAGATCTACCAGGCCATGGACCACGGCGGCCACCTCTGCGTCATGGCGTCAGAAGAGAACGAAGACGTGCTGCAGATCCCCGACCAGTACCCCAAAGGCAAATACGTCCTGCTCTACGACCCGCTCGACGGCTCGTCGAACATTGACGCCAACGTCAGCATCGGCACCATCTTCTCCGTCTACCGGCGCGTGACCCCCTCGGGCCATGGAACGATGCAGGACTGCCTGCAGCCTGGCTACAAACAGGTGGCGGCCGGCTACGTCGTCTACGGCTCGTCGACGATGCTCGTCTACTCCACGGGCGACGGCGTCCACGGCTTCACGCTCGACCCCAGCATCGGCGAGTTCCTGCTCTCGCACGAGGATATCCGCATCCCGAAGCGAGGCAAGATCTACAGCGTCAACGAGGGCAACTATCGCTGGTGGTATGACGGCATGAAGAAGTACGTGAAATACCTCCAGCAGGAGGACAAGGCCACCAACCGCCCCTTCTCTGGAAGGTACATCGGCTCCATGATCGCGGATCTCCATCGCACGCTGCTCTACGGCGGCATCTTCATGTACCCCGGCGATGAGCGCCATCCGAATGGAAAGCTCCGCCTGATGTACGAGGCGAATCCGACGGCCTTCATCGTCGAACAGGCCGGGGGCCGCGCCACCAACGGCAAGGACCGCATCCTCGACGTCGTGCCGACGTCACTCCACGCCCGCACGCCGCTGTTCATCGGCAGCGACGAAGACGTGGCCGAGTGCGAGGAGTTCCTGCAGGGCAAGCGGCAACTGACCTGATGGTCGACCTCCCTCTCGAACAAGCGGCGTTCGTGGTGGTCGACGTCGAGACCACGGGCATGGACCCCGCGCACGACCGGGTCACGGAGATCGCGATGCTCCGGGTCCGGGGGAGCGTGCTCGAGGACGAATTCTCGACGCTCGTGAACCCGCTCGTATCGATCCCGGCGAACATCACGCGCATCACCGGCATCGACAACGTGATGGTCCGGGACGCTCCCACCGCCCGCGAGATCGCGCCGTACATGCGGGAGTTCCTCGGGGACGACGTATTCACGGCCCACAATGCGGCCTTCGACTGGGGATTCGTCAGCCATACCTTGCGGCGCGAAACCGGGCTCGTGATCGCGAACGCGCAACTCTGCACCGTCAAACTCAGCCGCCGTATCCTGCCCCATCTCCCAAGTAAATCGCTCGGGGTCGTCGCGCAGCACCTCGAGATACGCATCCCGGAACGACACCGGGCTTCGGGTGACGCCTACGCGACGGCTCTCGTCCTCATCAAGTTCCTTTCCTACCTTCGTCGTCATGCTGGCCTCGAAACGGTCGGCGACCTTCTGCGCTACCAGGTTCGGTCCGCCCACGCCGTTCGTCCCTCGTCGAAGTAGCCAACGCTGTCAGGGAGGGCCTCGACTCGTGACATGGCCCATAGATCCCGCATTCTCATTCTTGCAAATCGGTCGCCCCGTGTCTATATTGACTCGACGTCCATCCTCCATCCCATCGTCATGGCTCGCACTCTCATCCTCCTCGCCATCTCTGCGTTGATCTTGCAGCCAACGTCCGCTCTGCCAAAGTTCGCCAGCCGCACGGGCGCCAGCTGCCAGTCATGCCATGTCAATCCCGCCGGCAAGGGCATGCGAAATGAGTTCGGCAGGATGTACGGCATGGACGATATCGCCCTGCCGATCTGGAAGGATGGGTCCGATCTCGACGAGTTCTCGGTTGCGCTTTCGCCCAACATCGATATCGGCATGGACGTGCGAGCGCTCCTCTTCTACGACCAGCGCACCCGTTCGTCGAGCGCCTTGATGATGCAGGGCGATCTCTACCTCGACCTCCGCCTCAATAAAAAGGTCCGTTTCTACCTCGACAAGGGACTCTACAACGGCTTCGAGGCCTTTGCGCTTGCAAGAGTGCTCCCCTCGGATGGCTACGTGAAGGTCGGCAAGTTCACGCCAGCGTACGGAACAAGGACAGATGACCACAATGCCTTCATCCGCGGCGGGCCGTTCGGCGGAGGGGCCTTCATCGGTCCATACGCGTCGCTGAGCTCAACTGGCTACGCCTCCGGATTGCTGTTTGGAGAGCGATCCGAAGATACAGGACTCGAACTCGGAGTAGCCCCAGCCGGCTTCACGCTGACGGCGGGCGTGTTCAACGGCGCACCCGGTCCCGGCCTGAATGGCGTCACCGGGACGAGGCAGAAGGCGATCGCCCTCCGTGGCGATGCTCGATTCAAGCTGTCGACGGCGAACGTGATGGTTGGAGGGTCGATCTATCGTGGACCGGTGGGGGGATCGACACATCTGTATCGCGGGGTCTTCGGCGCCGTGACTGTCGCCGATCGGTACACGTGGAACACCGAGGTCGACCATGTTCTGATCGAACATCCTGGGACCGATCGCGCGGGCCTGATCTTCTGGAACGAGCTGAACATCCTGCTCACACCGGGCATCGACATGAAACTCGGCTACGAGTTCTACGACCCTGATACAGACCTGAAGAACGGCGGGTTTTCGCGCGCCGTGGTTGGAGCCGAGCTCTTCCTTCTGAGCGGCGTCGAGCTCCGGCCGCTGTACCGCATCAACCTCGAAGACCCGACCGAGCTCCAGAACAATGAGTTTCAGGTCATGATCCATCTGTATCTCTGATGGATCTCTCACAACACATGGACAGGAGCGATCGACCAATGACTGGGATCTTCGCACGACTCTTGCTCATCCTTGCACTTCCAGCAGCCTTGACCGCGCAGGACCGGCTGGCATACGCCAAGGATGTTGCGCCGATCATCAAGAAATACTGCCTTCCGTGTCATCTCGCGGAGAATGAGAACCCGAGCCAACTGTCGATGGATTCCTACGAGGTCCTGATGAAGGGTGGCGAGCACGGCGACATCGTCATCCCGGGCAAGCCGGAGAAGAGCAACCTCTACATCAAACTCCTCCCCGATCCGCCCTTCGGGAAACAGATGGCGCGTAATCGCAAACGTTTGAGCGAGGCGGAGCTCAAGCTGATCTACGACTGGATACAACAGGGGGCAAAGAAATAGCGGCCGGCATCTCCCTTCAGAAACGCGACAGGCGGACCTCCTCAGGCCCGCCTGTTGTTTCATCAGGCATATACCTCGCTGCCGTCAGGTTTCACCTCGAACGCCTCTCCTCTGCTCTTCTGATTCTTCAATCCACCAGTTCCACTTTCAGCGTATTCGTCGCACCCCGCGTCCAGAAAGGCAAGCCGGCCGTGAAGACCACCTGGTCGCCCTTTCCGATATAGCCAAGACGCTTGAGCTCCTCGCGGACCATGTGGAACGCTTCGTCTGAATCCTTGACAAGGTCCGATATGACCATTCCCCGGACTCCCCAGACGAGGTTCAGTTGCCGCAGGACCGACTCTTGGTCCGTAACCGCCACGACGCGCGAATTCGGACGGTACTTGCAGACGGAGAGGACCGTGCCGCCGGTATGCGTCATGGCGACGATGGCCCGAGCCCCGATCTCATCGGCCAAAACGCACGCCGCCCGCGCGATCGCATCCGATCGCTGGTGCCCAACCGTGACCGCATCCCAGGCCGGCGAGCGGCCCCGAATCGCCTCCGATTCCGAACGCCGAATGATCTGGTCCATAACCTTCACCGCTTCCACTGGGAAGCGGCCGACGGAGGTTTCACCGCTCAGCATGACGGCATCGGCGCCATCGATGACGGCGTTCGCGACATCGTTGGCTTCGGCACGCGTCGGGCGGGGCTGCTCGATCATCGACTCAAGCATCTGGGTCGCGATGATGACGGGCACGCCGGCCATGTTGCAGCGACGTACGATCCGCTTCTGAATAATGGGAACCTCCTCTGGCGGCAATTCAACGCCCAGGTCTCCACGGGCGACCATCACGGCGTCGACCACCCCCAAGATCTCGTCAAAGTGCTCGACCGCTTCCTGGCGCTCGATCTTTGCGATGACCGGCACTCGGCGACTGGTCGCCGCTTCGATCGTCCGTCGCAGTTCCCGCACGTCCTCGGCCGTCCGCACGAAGGAAAGTGCGACATAGTCCACGCCATGTTCCAGCCCAAACAGCAGGTCCGTCCGGTCCTTCTCCGTGAGCGAAGGGGCGCTGACCCGTACGCCGGGCAAGTTCATCCCCTTCTTGTCCTTCAGCATCCCCCCATGCTCGACGATGCACCGGACCTCGTTCCCTTCGATCTCTTGGACGACGCACTTCATCCGACCATCGTCGACGAGGATCGTGTCCCCGGGCCGGACATCGCGCGGGAGCGCTTCGTACGTCGTCGACACCCTCTCGGACGTACCCTGGACCGCCTCAGTGGTGAAGGTGAACTTCTGGCCGTCCGCCAGCTCGACCGCACCTCCGGCCACCGTTCCGGTGCGGATCTTCGGACCGCTCAGGTCTTGCAGGATCGCGATCGGCTCGCCCTGGGCCGCAGCCGCCGTTCGGATCCGTTCGATCCATCCGCGGTGCTCCTCCCGTGATCCGTGGGAGAAGTTGAGGCGCGCGACGTCCATACCCGCCGAGATCAAGGACTGAAGCCGTTCTGGCGACTGCGAAGCCGGCCCGATGGTACAGATGACCTTGGTATTACCGATGGATTCGAATCCGCTCATGGTGAGTTCCTTCCTGATGCGATCGCTGTCACAACTTCGGTGAGGCCGTCCGACGCCGACGCCCGAAGGGCCCCGTCGGCGTAGCGGCTCAGGTCGGTCGATTCCGGATTGATCTCCAGAAAATATGCCCCTGCGTTCTTCGCGGTGAGCGGCAATGAGGCGGCCGGGTACACCACGCCGGATGTTCCGACCGCGATGAAGAGATCACATCGGCGCGCCGCCCGGTCACCCTCGCCGAACGCCTCCATCGGCAGCGGCTCCCCAAACCATACGACGCTGGGCCTGACGAGACCGCCGCAGTAGTCACACTTCGGAGGGCCTTCAGACTGCAACAGGTCGACCTGAGCCGGGCGGCGACAGTGCTGGCAGTGGTTCCGGCGGATATTCCCGTGGATCTCCAGCACCTTCGTCGAGCCGGCAACCTGATGAAGTCCGTCGACATTCTGTGTCACGAGGACGAAATCCTCGACCAATCGCTCCATCTGAACGAGGGCGCGATGCCCCGCATTCGGCTGTGCGTCCGACAGCAGCTTGCGCCGGTAAGCGTACCATTCCCAGACGAGGGACGGGTTCGATAGGAAGGCGTCGACATTGGCCAGTTCCTCAGGTCGGAACTGCTTCCATAACCCTTGTTCGCCCCGGAAGGTCGGCACACCGCTTTCAGCCGAGATGCCGGCCCCCGTAAGCACCACAACGCGCCGGATGCGGGACACCGTCGCGCGAAGCGCGTCGGGCACGGTCATCGTTCCGGCTCCAGCCGAAGCCGACGCGTTACGGTCCTCTCAACACGTGCAGGATCCATCGGCACGATGCGCGACCCGCCGCTCAGCCACAGCGGGATCTGGTCGTCGTAGTGTTCGTGGAAGGCCTGCCCCGACTGGCCGGGCGGCAGCACTGAGCGCGTACGATTCACATCCGACAGGTCGTAGACTTGGCGCGTCGACGGCCCGACGGTCATGCGATACGGCTGCGTCAGCGTATAGTAGCCCACGCTGACAGTGGAATGCGATCCACGGACAGGGAACGGCCCGTTGTTGAAGATGAGCGCAAGCCGGGGGTCGGCGCCGAAGGCGTGCTCGAAGGTCACCGTATGGATCCGGTCCCAACTCCACGTGCGAACCTCAGGACCCAGACGGTCCGAAAGCTCCAAGACCGCGGCGCTGAACGCGCGCCGGATGATATCGTCACGCGACTCGACAGCCGGCGTGCGAACATCATCGAACCACGGCGACGCGGGCCGGTGCAGCAGTCGCTCGACCGTGGTCAACGGCATGCTGGCCAGCGTATCGTAGACCGACAAGAGGTCGGGACCCAACTCATCCGCGAGTGTCTCAGTCACAAGGCGGTTGTACGTCGCCTCGAAGATGCTTGCCGCCGGCGAACTCTCTTGGAGCCGATGGTCCCACGACCGCAGATACACGAGCGCGCGCCTTTCGGTGTTCGAGGCGCTCGATTCGGGTACGGAAGACACGATGAGCGGAGCGACCCGACGCGCCAACGGAGAAAGGACGTCGAGCTGCAGTCGTACCATGTCCTCGACCGTGATCAGCGAATCCCCGCGCAGGACCTCATGCAGGCGCTCGGCCCGCCATGACGGCTCCCAGATGTGCGAGATGTGATACGGGAATTCATCGCCGATGATCTTGTTGTTGGCCGTTACGATATAGCCTTGACGAGGGTTGTAGCTGAACGGCAGCGAAGAGGTCGGAATGAAGCCGTCCCAGTCGCTCGCCGAGAGCCATCCGGCAGAGGGAAGCCACGCATGGCCCTCCGGGCGGATCGGAAGCCGCCCGCTGGTCTGGACCCCAATATTGCCGGCCGTGTCGGCATAGATGATATTCTGGGCTGGAGCCGCAAGATGCTCCAACGCCGAACGAAACTCCGACCATGAGGTGGCCCGGTTGAGCATGAAGAAGGCCCGACCATCGTTCGACGGCTCATGGCCGCTCCACCGCATCGACAAGAGCTCCCTCGAGAACTTGGCCGCAGCTTCGATCCGATTGACGACGGGACCGCGATGTGTCGCGTAGATCGTCAGGACGATCGGGTCGCCGTCCCGTACGACGATCGTGTCTTCCCGCACCGACAGTGGCCGCCAGGAACCGTCCACCTCATAGCGTGTTGGGTGGACCGGATCATCCACCCGCTCGACGTAGAAGTCGTGGTCATCCATCATCGCATTCGTCAACCCCCACGCGATGGCCCGGTTGCGTCCGATGATGACGAACGGAACACCGGGAATGCAAAGGCCGGAGACCTCCAACCCGGGCGCCGTCAGGTGCGATTCGTGAAAGCGTCCGGGCGTCATCAACATCAGGTGGGGATCGTTGGCCAGGATCGGCTTTCCCGATCGCGTGCGTGAGCCAGCCACGACCCATGAGTTGCTGCCATGGCCCAAGGAAGACCACCCCAGCACGCGACGCGCGGCTTGTTCGGCATCCAGGAATTCCCGGAATCCCAGGGCTCGCGCCTTCCGTTCTTGTGCCGGCACGATCAGCGGCGCATCACCAGGCCAGGATGGGAAGAGCTCCATCGCGCGTTCGAGACCGAATCGCTCTACGAGCACGCCGAGGGTCACATCCATCCACCTCGAATAGTCGAGTTCCCATGCCATCAGGCGGCTGACGAGCAGCGAATGCCGTACGGTCCACGGCTCCGGCTCCAGACCGAGCAGGTCGAATTCGAGCGGACGACGTCCCTTCGTCGAATTGATGTGAGCATTCACTCCTTCAGCGTAGGCCGTCAGAGCATCACGCGTCTCCGCGTCGAGGATCCCCTCCGTCCGGACTGCTACCTCCCATAGACCGATCGTGCGCAGGAGACGATCCACAGGAATACCCGCGGCACCGACAGCCTCGGCCAATCGTCCCATCCCCACCCTGCGGATGAGCTCCATCTGCCACAAGCGATCTTGGGCATGGACATATCCCAGAGCTCGGTACGCATCGGTCGTCGATGACGCGGTGATATGCACCATTCCGTAGGCATCACGGACGACATCGACGCTTGCGTTCAGAGGGGCCACGATGGCGCGACCATCAACGGTAGGGAAGGAACGCCGGACCAGCCACGCGCCGACCGCAGCGAGGACCAGCACGATGATGAGGAGGATGGAAACAACGCCCCACAGGCGTCGGGATCGGTCGGTCACGTCAATGAGGTCAGTTGGATGGAACGCAGAACGCCCCGGCCCGCTATGCGCGAACCGGGGCGTAATGTACCCAAAGGCCGAACGCCATTCAACCAAGCCCAACCCCGAAACCTGCAGCGAACGGGACCAAGGCTCAACCGCTCATCCGACGTCCGGTCCTCGAACGGAAGACCTCCGCATCCTGCTAGAACCGGTATGTGACGCCGACCGAGATCCTCAGGTTTTCGAGCGCCTCTGTCGTCGAGGCCGGCGGCAGACCATCGATGTAGTAGTTGTCCCGGAACGACGACCATCGACCGAAAGAGCCGCCGACGTTCAGCATGGCGTTCGAATCAAGTCGTACGCCCAGGCCTCCCGTCACTACGCGTTGATCATAGCTCGACGGATCATCTTTGTAGGGAGACGGAACCAGACTGTACCCGCCGCGAAGGACGACGCCGAGGTCCCACAAGTGCACCTCAACCCCGCCTTTCAGATTGACCGTCTCGCGAAAGCTCTTCTTGATATAGCGATTCTCGGCCAGGAGATCGGGGTGATCGGAATCGAATCGCACTTGCGTCCAATCGGTGTACTCCGCGTCCCCGCTCAATGCCAGCCAATCCGTGACATTGACACTCGCTCCGCCGCTGAACACCACTGGGGTCACAACCTTGTACGTGGTCCGGTCCGAGAACGACTTTTCGTAGCTGCTACCGTCGTCGAAAAAGCTCTTCCCCTCGTCGGTGAACGTCTCCTGCAATTCCAGCGTCGTCGGCGTTCGCAGAGCCAAGCCGATCCGATATCGACCCTGTTGGCGCATCAGCAATCCGAAGAGCATGTTGAACCCGCTCAGCTCGCTTTCAATGGTGCTGACGTACGAGAACCGGTCGACATTGTAGGGAAAGGCATAGGAGCTTTGATAGACTCCACGGCTGTCCGTCTCGACAAACTCCCGGTCATACGAATACGTGCCCGATACGAAGTTCAACGAGAATCCCAACGACAGATTACGTGCGACATCGACCGCTCCGCCGAACGACCAATGATTCACTCCTCCCCCTTCGAAGACGGTCCCGGTTTGACCGACGCTGTCGGTGAGGATCGGATAGAGAAACCCGTTCATCGTATCCGCCAGCCAGATCTGATAAGGAATGTTGCGCCGGAGAAGCTCGCGCTCCTCATCCAGCGTCAGCTGATAGAGGTCCACTGCCTTGTTCTGGTGAGTGTAGCCAGGCAACATGGACGGCACGATCGAACTCGTGGCATTGAAGCCGCCGAAGTTCGCTGTCGAAGTGAAGTTCGCGACACGTCCATACCCAAGGGCGAAGGATAGGCTTCCACGGGTCGTCGGTATCGGATAGACCAACCCGACATGATCAAGCAGGGTGGCTGAATTGTCCGACCCGGTCACCGTTCCAAGGTAGCCTGCGTCGTTCGTGATGCCGTTCCGCGCGAATCCGATCGAGAATTCGTAGTCCCGCAGGCTCGCAAGCCCGGCCGGATTCGAGAACAGCGCAGTGTAGTCTTCGGCGCGAGCCACGGAGGTTCCGCCGAGAGCCATCGAGCGCGCCCCGACAGGGGCATTGAAGGTGGAGAAGCGGAGCGCATCCTCGGCGAACTGCCCATAGGCCGCGCCGGAGGTCAACAGTCCGAGGGCGGTGAGGGCGAACGATCGGATCCTGAACGAGATCATAGGTGTGCGTTTGACAAGTGCTGGTTAGCGAGATCGCGTGCTGCCTGAAGAGCGACTTCCGCCATTCGACGAGGACGGCGAGGACGACGGCGATGGCGACGAGCTACGCGACGGCGCCGGGGCCGACGGCGGTGGCGAATACGAAGGAGCCGGACGAGCGGCCGATTCTGTTCGGCCCGATGAGCGCTCCGATGAACCCGACGAACCTGAGGACGACGACCCGCCGGAGGATGACGAGCCCGACGATCGCCCGAAGAACTCGGGCAACGACCAACTGCGTGCCGGCGTCGAAGATCTCCGGTCCGTCGAAGTCCGCGTACGGCTTGCGCTTGGTGCAGGACGCGTCGACGTGGTGGCCGAGGGACTGCGGCCCGCCGTGCCGGGCGTCGTGGCTCGCACATCCGTTCGGCCCGCAGAGCTGCGGCCCGAAGACGAACCCGAAGACGAACCGCCCCCCACACTCATCGAGCGCACTCCGTCGTAGTCGCTACGTGTCGTCGTGCCGGAGCGCCGTGTGCCTGACGATCGTGTGGTCGTGCGACTGTCGGTCGAGTACCATCCGCCATGGTGGCCACCATCAACCCATGGGCGATCATAGTAGTAGTACCAGCCGGCGTAGCCACTCCAGGTGTACCACGGCCGCTCCCACCACCAGGGATAGGCAACCGTGCATCCCCAGGGATCCCACGCATACCAAGGGTCATAGATGACGACAGAAGGGTACCTGGAAGGATAGTAGTAGTCGAATCCGATGGGCGGCCGGCGGTCTTCACTCCATTCGTCGTATGCACTGCTGGAGTCGGAGATCGCGACGGAATCCTCAGGAAGGACATCGGCCGAGTTGTCATATGCGGCATCTTCCTGTTGATACGTCGCATACCTATCTGGTTCATCATACGTCGCCAACTGAGTATAGCAGCCCTGAAGGAATATGAGACTCCCGGCGAGCAGGAAGGGCGACACAATGGACTTTTTCATGGGCATTCTCTTTCAGTCGATTCCATGGCTTCAATCCCTGTGCCGTGGTTTATACCACCAACGGCCTGATTTCCTTTGATTTTCGGCAATATTGGGGGGCAACGGCACGCACCGCAGGAACAGTGTACGGCAAACTACACAATCGATCTGCGAAATCGAGCCAAAACGGCGACAGGGCGCCGAGGGAGATCCTCCCCCAGACACCCTGTCGAACACCGGCAGTTGATCTGATCAGAGCGTGCCGACGTAGTCGATCTGAAGAAGCCTGTTGCCGACGCTCACGTTCTGCTGGTTCTTGATCACGTTCTTGAGGTCAAAGCCCACGACGACCCCTTTCCCCCAATGCCAGCGGAAGGCCAGATTCAGGTAGCCTCGACCCCGGCCGACAGCACGGCCATGATCATCATTGAAGCCAAAGTCATACTCGGCGACGATCGAGATGTCCTGCCCGATCGATTTCTCCACGCCGAGGTAGGCATTCATGTCTTTGTCGCCGTCCTTCCTCTCCGCGGTGAAGTTGATGCCGCCATGGATGCTCAGGTTGCCCAAGAAGGCATAGTTTCGGCTTGCGGCGACATACGCGCCAGGCGACTTGATGGCGAAGCGATCGAGGCTGTCAAGAAATGTCTCCCGACCCTGCGAGTCGAACCCGACGACGATCGCCGGAAGCAGGCTTCCTTCGTTGAAGACCCGCAGTTTCGCCTGGACGCCCGGTAGTGGGTTCATTCGGATGGCATGAGGACCGATGATGTCCGTCCCCCCGTATGAGATGCCGAACATGAAGCGGTCGAATACGCCGACCGAGAGTCCGACCAGCATGCCTCCGTTCTGGAAGTAGGTGGATGAGACCAGGTACGAAGCGCGTTTCAAGATGCCAGCGGTCGGCTTGTCGACTAACGCTATGGGCTCGTTCGTTGCCGCGTCACCGGCGTATCCCTGCGCCACCGCGCCGGTCGCCAGAAGGGCCGTGAGAAGGATCGAAACAGTCAATGGTCGCATACGGTCTCCAGGTTCACACATCGTCTTCGCCGAACACCCGCCGGACAGTTGGAGGAAGCTCCTGAGCCGGGGGCGCCTTCGGATGAAGCGGCAGGATCGGACCGGCCGTGCGGTTCGCAACGGGACGCTTCACGATCTTGAATCCTTCTTCGAACTCCGCGTTCTCTTCTTCCCCCCGCTCTGCCCCGGCCGGTTCTACCGGGACCGCCGGAGGGGCTTGTCCGGTCTGTACTTCCAAAGGTGCGAACGCCAACAGACGACGCAGGTCAGACGCGAGATCCTCTTCGGCGTACATCATGATCGTTCCCTCACGCACGTAGAACTCTCCATTCACCATCACATCGGTGATATCCGATTCGCCGATGCGTTCGACGAGCAGCTCGGCCACGGTCGCAGGATCGAGAACCTGCAGCGCCGCCCGCATATCGGCGAAGGGCGAACGGAGCATCACGAGGTCCGCCTTCTTTCCGACCGTCACCGAGCCGAGTTCCTGTCCAACGCCAAGATACTGCGCCGCCAGCAAGGTATGTTGTCGCAACAGATCCATGGCCGGAGCCCTGTACCATTGCAGTGCTTGGCGCACGTTCTGCCAGGGCCGCACCGGCCCCCAGTCTGTCACCAAGACCGTCGGAATACCGGCTGACATCAGAAGAGCGATCGGCGGTGGCTCGAAGCCTTTGGCCGTGCTCGCCAACGGCGACACGGCGATCGACGCTCCGGATGCATGCAGACGCGCGGCTTCGTCCTTGTCGACGGCCGAGAAGTGGATGGCCAGGTTCGGCGCACCGATCACGCGAAATTCATTCAGCACGTCGACGAACGACTTGCGGAAGTTCTTCCGTACCGCTTCTGCGTCGCGCGCTGTTTCTCCCATGTGGATCGCGATCGGCAGACCGTGCTCGCGAGCAAGACGCATCGTCGTCTGAAGGTTGTACGTCGTCAGCTCTTCGGACGCCGGCAAAGCGAGGCTGAACGCCATCGATGAAGAGCGCGCCGACCGCAAGGACTCCAACTGGTCGCCGTTGTGGACGCACAGCATTCCGCGAAGCGAGGTGACATGAAAGGCCGCGATGCTGGCCGCGAAGGCCGCGTCGGTGTCGGGCCGCCCGTACTCGGCAACGGTCGTGACCCCTGCCCGCAGGGCATGGAAGTACGCGGCCCGATACAGCGTCAACCAGTCATCGTGGGTCGCTTTGGTGCGCAAGTGATCGTCGAGCGCACGGTAGCCTTTGAGCCGGCCCCATTGGCTGGCGGGCGCCCCGGCCGTGAGGAGCGACAAGAGCGACGATTCACCGTGATAGTGCGCGTCGATGAAGCCCGGTAGGAGCACGCGACCGCTGCCGTCGATGCGCTCGGCATTGGGAAACTGCGCCTGGAACGCCTGGCTCACGGGACCGATCGCCGAGATGCGGTCGTTCCGGATCACCACCGTCGAGAGGCCCCCTGACCCGGCGGAGTCGCACGCCAGGACGTAGACCCGATCGATGATCTTCACGGTATCGTGAACGGTCATGGGGTCAGGCCCGCTTCCAGCCGGTGCCGTCCTTACGGTCTTCGAGGACGATCCCGATCGCTTTCAAGCCGTCCCGGATCCGGTCCGAGAGGGCGAAGTTCTTCGCGGCCCGCGCCTCGTTGCGAAGCGCGATCAACAGCTCCATCACCTTCGCTCCATCACTCCCTCCCTCTCCCCCGGCCGCCGTCAGCTCGTCCGAGATGATCCCCAGCACGCCGCCGCCCAATTCCCGGAAAACGGCGTCGGCCGACGTCAGACCCTCGAACGTCATCCCGCCCGACGCGAGCCGGCTGTTGATCTCCTTCGAAAGATCGAAGAGAACGGCGATGGCCTGCGGCGTGTTCAGGTCGTCCTCCAGCGCCTCGACGATGCGGGCCTGATAGGGCGAAGCATCGAATGCGGAAGCCGTCGGGGTCGGCGACTGCGTCGCTTGGCGCAGCGCCTTGACCGTATTCAGAAGCCGCTCAAACCCTGTCTTCGCTCCCTGCATCGCTTGTTCGCTGAAATCCAGCGTGCTGCGGTAGTGCCCCTGCAGGATGAAGAATCGGACCACGAGCGGATGGAAGGTTCTGAACAGGTCCTTGAGCGTCGTGAAATTGCCCAACGACTTCGACATCTTCTGGCCGTTGACCGTCACCAGGTTGTTATGGATCCAGTAGCGCGCGAAGGGATGGCCGGTGGCGCAAACGCTCTGCGCGATCTCGCACTCATGGTGCGGAAACTGATTGTCGAGCCCGCCGCCATGGATGTCGAACGTCTCGCCCAGGTACTTCATGGACATCGCCGAGCACTCGACATGCCAGCCGGGAAAGCCCTCACCCCACGGGCTGGGCCACCGCATGATGTGCTCCGGGTCGGCCTTCTTCCAAAGCGCGAAATCTTCCGGATTCCGCTTCTCGGAACGCGTGCCGACGCGCGTGCCACCCACGGCTTCGTCGATCGTCCGGCCGGAGAGCTTGCCGTACTCGGGATACTTTCTGACGTCGAAGTAGACGGAGCCGCCCACCTCATACGCGAATTCCTTTTCGATCAGCGTCTTGACGACCTCGATCTGTTCGATGATGTGCCCCGTCGCGCGCGGCGAGATGTCGGGCCGTTGAATGCCCAGGGCGTCCATGTCGTCGAAGTAGCTCCGCGTGATCGTCTCGGCGATCATCATCGGATGGGCATGTTCGATGCGCGACTGCTTGAGCATGCGGTCTTCGCCGTCGTCGAGCAGATGGCCGACGTCCGTGATGTTCTGCACATACACGACCTTGTAGCCGCTGGATCGCAGGAAGCGGACGAGCACGTCGAACGACACATACGATTTTCCGTGGCCGACGTGCGAGTGGCTGTAGACGGTGGGACCGCAGACATAGATCCCAACGTGTCCGGGGACGAGCGGAGAAAAGACCTCTTTCGAACGCGTCAGCGAATTGAAGATCGTCAGGGGCATGGTGGCTTACCGTTCGAGGCCCATCAGTTCGCGGGCGCTATCGAGCCCGCTGCGCGTGACCGATTCTCCGGACAGAAGGCGGGCCACCTCCTTCACGCGTTCTTCGAGCTCCAGCGCACGCAATGTCGTCGTCGTCCGGCCTTTGCGCTCCTTCTTCTCGACGCTCAGGTGGAGGTCGGCAAGGCCGGCGATCTGCGGCAGATGCGTGATGGCAATGATCTGATGGTACTGCGCAAGCGAACGCAGGCTCTTGCCGACGGCCTGGGCGATGCGACCGCTGATGCCCACGTCGATCTCGTCGAAGACCAGAAGCGGAAGCCGCTCGGACTTGGCCAAGATCGTCTTGAGCGCCAGCATGACGCGCGACACTTCGCCCCCTGAAGCGACCTTGGCCAGCGGCTTCAGGTCCTCGCCGGGATTGGTTGACAGGAGGAACTCAATGTCATCCATTCCGTGCGGTCCGGCGGCGATGCGTTCCTTCCCAAGTCGCAGAAAGATCGGGTCACCGTCGGCGGGGGCCGCCAGGGGCTCGATCTGCACTTCGAACTTCCCGCTCGGGATGCCGAGGGTCGACAGCTCCACAAGAACGCCGCGTGAGACCTTCGCCGTCAGCTCGCGGCGCTTGGCCGACAAACGCTGTGCCGCCGCCGATGCAGATCCGCGGCTCTTTTCCAGAAGCTCCTCGAGCGACCTCACTTCGGCGTCGAAATTCGATGCCGTCGCGTAGGCTGCTCCGATGCTCTCACGGTGAGCGATGACCGCTTCCAGCGAGCCCCCGTACTTCTTCTTCAGGAGCGCCAGTCGGCCCAATCGCTCCCTGATGTACTCGAGGCGCTCAGGGTTGAATTCGATCCGCGAATTGTAGTGCTGTATGAACTTCGTCAGTTCGTCCACGATGACCGCCGCCGCCGAACATTCGTCGCGGGGGCCGTTGAACGCCGGGTCGATCTCCGACAGGTCTTCGAGTTGGTTGCGGGCCGTGACAAGCAGGTCGTGGACCGCCTGATCACCTTCATACAGGTTCTGGTGCAGCCGGAGGGTCGCGTCGTAGAGCTTCTCGGCATTCTCCAGGATCCGCAGCTCGCCCGACAGGTCCTCTTCCTCTCCTGCCAATGGCCCGACCTCGTCGATCTCTTTGATCTGGAATTCGTAGAGGTCCCGTTCGCGCATCAGCCGGGCCTCAAGCGATCTGAGTTCGCGCAGCGCTGCAGCCAACCGGACCAGCTCGGCGTGTCCGTCACGATACTCGCTGACCAGTCCGTCCAGCCTGCCGTAGTCGTCGAGCAGTTCCCGGTGTGTTTCGCGCCGCAGGAGCGATTGGTGGTCGTGCTGGCCATGCAGGTCGACCAGCGCGTCACCGAACGACTTGAGGACCGCCAGGGAGACCGGTGTGTCGTTGACGAAACATCGGGACGTTCCCTTGGCAGACAACTCACGCCGCAGGATGAGGTCTTCGGCTTCTTCCAGCTCATTGGTGAAGATCAGGTCCTTGACGGCCCGGTGCCCTTTGACGTAGAAGACCCCTTCGACAACCGCTTTCTCAGCCCCTTTGCGCACCTCGTCGGAGCTCGCACGGCCGCCAAGGATGAGGCTGAACGCGTCGATCAGGATCGACTTTCCGGCCCCCGTCTCGCCCGTGATGATATTGAGTCCGCTTTGGAACTCAACATCCACCGACTCGATCAGGGCGAAGTTACGAATGGAGAGATGGCGGAGCATGCAGGATCGTCGCAATGTACCAAAAAAGGAGGGAATATCCAGAGTCGCGAGGGACGGCCGGACCTTCGACGGACGGACGATCACGGATGGAAGACGCACAGCCTGCGGTCGCAGAGCATCTGATCGCCGACGCGAGCTTCGTACCGGGCGACGCTTCGACCAGCAGAGTCATCGTTCCGAATCGATCGTCAGTCTTCCCGTTCGGAAGGGTCGAAGTAGGCCAACTCGGGGACGTCTTTCAGGATGCCGAGATAGAAGGCGTACTGAAAGAACTCATGGACGGCGTCCTCATGCTCCTCGAGCAGATCGTACGAGAACGACCGAAGCACATCGGCGGTGGGAACGGGCGGGAGACCTCGCGCCAGCGCGGCATCATGGCCGATCCGCTCGATGAGCGGAAGCCCCCGGCCTTTGGCGTCGGCCAGCGCCTTCGCCCATTCGGCTTCGCCGTCCTCCACGCGCATCACCCAGAACGCCGAGACCCACGGAAGGTCGGTCAGATCGGTCCATTCTTCGTACAGGTCGAAGCTGAATCCCTCGTCGTGGCCGAGACGATCGGGCCACGGATGGTACTCGAGGATCGCATCGGCTGTCGTGAACTCCGCCTGCTCGGGAGAGGCCACGGGGATGATCTTGGGCAGCTGTCGTTCGGATTCGTTCAACGCGGGGTACTTCTCCGCCACAAGGATGGCGGCCAGGACCGTCTCCGAGGTCACGCGGGGGTCGACGGCGAGGGTCTTGATCGCGCGGGCTCTCCCGTTCACGCGCACGCGGGCAGTGCCGGTGGCAGAACGAGTGGAAACGGCGATGCCCGGAACGATCCGGTAGGAACCGGCGTGCCGGGCATAGTCGATCGGCGAGATCAGCGCGACCTTCGTCTGGTCAGACGCATCTGCCAGCGCCCGCGCCACGCGAACCGGGACGTCCCGGCCGAGCGTGAACAGACCGCTTTCCGCTTCCAATCCCTGGACGAGCGGCATGGATGCCAGCGCGTCCGGAATCGCGGCCCGCGGTCGCATGGTCGTCAGGCGTTCGTCTTCTGAGAAACGGCCTTCGCCGCGAGCGAGCGGAGGTAGTACAGCTTCGAACGGCGGACCGAGCCGGCCTTGACCTTTTCGATCTTCGCCAGCCGGGGCGAATGGAGCGGGAAGATCCGTTCGACGCCGACGCCGTCGGAGATCTTCCGGACGGTAAAGGTGGCATTGACGCCGCTTCCGCGACGTGCCGTTACGATGCCCTGAAACTCCTGCACGCGCTCCTTCTCGCCTTCGCGAACCTTCACGTGCACATTGATGGTGTCGCCCGGGCGAAAGTCGGGAATGTCGCTCCGCAGCTGCGTGGCTTCGACGAGTTTGATCTTATCCATACGTCACTCCTGATGTTCTAACGTGATTCACGTCCTGTCGCCGCTGAGCAGGTCACCCCGGCGTTGTTTGGTTCGCTCCAGCCGCTGTTGTTCGCGCCACGCTTCGATGCGCTTGTGGTCGCCGCTCAGCAACTCCTCAGGCACCCGCATTCCGCGATACTCCGGAGGCCGGGTGAACTGAGGGCCTCCCAGCAATCCGTCTTGAAAAGAGTCGGTGAGCGCCGACTCGCCATCGTTCAACACCCCCGGTATCAGCCGGGTCACCGCGTCCACGACAACGGCCGCCGCCAACTCTCCGCCCGTCAGCACATAGTCGCCGATCGAGATCTCCCGGGTGACGAGGCCCGTCCGGACACGTTCGTCGACGCCCTTGTAGTGCCCGCAAATGAGGATCAGGTTCGTCCGCAGCGACAGCTCGGCAGCGATCGTCTGCGTGAATCGCTCGCCCTCAGCCGCCATGAAGATCACCTCATCATACGAGCGCTCCTGCTTCAGCCGGTCGACACACTCGAAGATAGGCTCTGGCTTGAGCACCATGCCTGCCCCTCCGCCGTACGGCGTGTCGTCGATCGTACGGTGCTTGTCGTGCGCGTAGTCGCGCAGGTCGTGCACCGCCAACGTCAGGAGTTCCCTCGCTTGCGCGCGCTTCAGGATGCTCTCCTGAAGGGGGCTCTCCAGCAGCTTCGGAAGGCCGGTCAGGATATCGATGCGCATCATGCGTCGAACAACCCTTCGATCGAGGCCAGGACCACCAGGCGGCGTTCACGATCCAGCCGGTCGATCCATGCGGCAACGGCCGGAATGAGCACTTCCTTCGAACCGGTCCACACACCCCAGAGATCGTAGACCGGCATGGCGTAAACCTCACGCACCACGCCTCGCTCTCGGCCATCTTGGTCAACCACCGTGAAACCGATCAGATCATCTACCCGCACCGAGCCCTCCTGGGGCGGCTCCGCTTCCGCATCGGGGACGAAGATGAACTGTCCGCGCAACCGTTCAGCCGCGGTCCGGTCGGCAATTTCCGCGAGTCGGACCATGATGCCGTTCGTCTGGACCCGTACGCCCTGAAAGCGATACGCTACGGTGCTGGCAGGATCAGGGCCGACGGCGACCGCACTCAGACGGTCAAGACGATCAGGACCGCTGCACAACAGCTCAACCTTCAGGTCGCCCTTGAGGCCGACCGTCGTCAGGATCTTGGCCACCGCGGTCAGGCCCGATGAGACATTCGGTTCGCGCGTCACGGACTCGGTTCCTTGTGCCTCCGGCGTCCCGGACCATCGGGAACGGCGTCAGGTCAGGCCGCGGGCTTGTCGGCGGGCGAGGCAGCCTTCTTCTTCCGCTCGGCGCGGCGGGCCTTGCGGTCCGCATCGCGGGCCTGGCGGTCGGCCTGCTGCATCTGCCAGCGCTCGGTCACCCTGGCAACCGTCGCCTCGTCCTTCCCCTGCCGAGCGAGGGTCCATCGCAACCACAGACCGGTCCGGCGGAACAACGAGCGGACGGTGTCGGTGGGCTGGGCGCCCTTGCGCAGCCAGTGCTCTACCCGCGTATCTTTGAGGTTGATGCGAGCCGGACGGGTGTTCGGGTCGTAGGTACCAACGACCTCGAGGAACGCCCCGTCACGCGGGGACCGCTCATCGGCCGCGACGACCTTATAGATCGCGTGACCCTTTTTGCCTTCTCGCCGCAATCGAAGCTTGACCACGATGATGCTCCTGTGATGAAAGAATGACCGCTATGAGATTCACCGATGGAAGCCGCCGGGGCGGCCTCGGAATGGAAGACCCTGCATGCCGCGCCTGAATCCCCCGCGGCTCAGTTTCTTCATCATCCGCTGCATGTCGTCGAACTGCTTCAGGAGGCGGTTGACCTCCTGCACCGTCGTGCCGCTCCCCGTCGCGATGCGCCGGCGACGGCTGCCGTTGATGATCGAAGGACGTTCACGCTCATGGCGCGTCATCGACAGGATGATCGCCTCGACGCGGACGAGTTCCTTCTCATCCACATTGACGGGCCCCGGGAGCTGGCTCATACCCGGGATCATCTGCATCACTTGATCCATCGGCCCCATCTTCCGCACCTCGCGCAGCTGCGTGAGGAAATCATCGAACGTGAAGCGGGACGACCGGAACTTCTCCGACAGCTCTTCGGCCCGGTCCTTGTCGAAGACCTCTTGCGCCTTCTCGACGAGGGTGACGATGTCCCCCATCCCGAGGATGCGGGAGGCCATCCGGTCGGGATGGAACGGCTCGAGCGCCTCGAGCTTCTCGCCGATGCCGACGAACTTGATCGGCGCCTGGACGATCGACCGGATCGAGAGCGCCGCGCCTCCCCGGCTGTCGCCGTCGAGTTTGGTCAGGACGACGCCGTCGAACCGCAATCGGTCGTGGAACGCCTTGGCCGTGTTGACGGCATCCTGACCCGTCATGGCGTCGACGACGAACAGGGTCTCGTGCGGCGTCACGGCATCGCGTACCGCCTCGACCTCGCGCATCATCTCTTCGTCGACATGCATCCGTCCGGCCGTGTCAACGATGACCGTGTCGCGGATGTTCTTCTGCGCGAAGCGCACGCCGTTGCGGGCGATCTGGACCGCATCACGCGTCGAACGATCGGCGAAGACGGGCACATCGATCTGGCGACCGAGCAGCTCCAGCTGATCGATGGCGGCCGGACGGTGGATGTCGGCTGCCACGAGCAACGGGAGGCGCCCCTTCGAGATAAGCCACTTCGCCAGCTTCCCCGAGAACGTCGTCTTGCCGGAGCCCTGCAGGCCGGCAATGAGAATGACCGTCGGCGGCGTCGGACTCTCGGCGATGTCCGCCCGGCTCGTGCCGAGCAACGCGACCATTTCGTCATGGATGATCTTGACGATCTGCTGTCCGGGCGTCACGCTCGCCAGAACCTCTTGACCGAGCGCGCGCACCTTCACCGCCTCGACGAAATCGCGCGCGACGCGGAAATTCACGTCCGCGTCGAGGAGGGCCCGTCTCACATCACGGAGCGCATCCTCGACGTTTTGGGGTGTGATCTTCCCCTGCCCCCTCAGCGTCTTGAAGACCGCTTCGAGTTTCTTGCTCAGACTTTCAAACATCGGACCTCGCCACGAACCGGCGCTCTCCCGGGGGGACTCAGCGCTTGAATGCGATTGTTGACAGGAAGGTTAAGGTAGCCAGAAAAAGGCCGGATTTCAAGAATTATCTGAGCTTCGCGGGCCGGACCGCTGAGGATGGCTCTCCAAGAGCGAAGGCCGACGCCGCGCTCCAACGGCCCCCGATCGACAACAGGGCTGGAGTTTCCTGGGGGGGGGGCGCGCCCCACAAAGGCAAACCGTCTCGCCCCACCTGCCAATGGGACGAGACGGCTGGGTGAGGTCCGATCAGCCCTAGTCTGCCGTTCGGAGAGCTTCAGCCCCGGCAACGATCTCAAGCAACTCCTTCGTGATGCCGGCCTGCCGGGCTTTGTTGTACGAGAGCGTCAGGTCGCGGATGATCTCTTTGGCATTCTCTGTCGCGTTGGCCATCGCCGTCATCCGGGCCCCTTGTTCGGCCGCGTTCGATTCCAGAAGGATCCGCCAGATCTGAAAATTCAGATGCTTGGGGAGCAGATCGGCCAGGATGGCTTCACCCGACGGCTCATAGATGTACTGAGGTGAGACACCACTTCCGGTGCGTTGGGTTTCGATCGGCGGGACCGGCAGAAACTGGTCGATCATCACCCGCTGCTGTGCGACGTTCTTGAACTCATTGTAGACCACGTCGACGCGGTCCACGGTACCTTTCTGATACCAGTCGACCACCTGCTGGGAGATCTGACGGGCGGACTGAAAGTCGAGCCCCGAGAAGAGTCCGACGTGCTTGGCGGCCGGGGCCGGTCCGCGTTTCGTGAAATAGTCGGCCCCCTTCTTCCCGACGGCCACCAGCCGGACGTTGCCTTGCGCCAACAACGCGCCATAGTTCCTGCGAAGGTGGTCCTCGGCGGCCCGCATGACATTGCTGTTGAACGCGCCGCAGAGACCGCGGTCGGCTGTCACGACGATGACGGCCACGCGGCGGATCTCACGCGTTTCGAACAGAGGGCCCGCAGAACCCGTCACCTCGCCGGCCAGGTTGCCGAGCATCGTTCGCATCGCCTTCGCGTACGGGCGGGCCGCGATCATGCTGTCCTGGGCGCGACGCAGTTTCGCCGCCGCCACCATCTTCATGGCCTTGGTGATCTTCTGCGTATTCTTGACGCCGCCGATGCGGCGCCGAATTTCTCGGAGGGTTGCCAAGCGTTTCTCGTGCTCTAATCTCGTTACGACTTCATGTCTTAGCCACAAAGACCGCAGAGAACGATGCTCACGACTCTTTGTGGCTACCTCATTTCTGCCAAAGCCTCAATCCTT
The DNA here is from genome assembly GCA_025454835.1 of Bacteroidota bacterium. Taxonomy (GTDB): domain Bacteria; phylum Bacteroidota; class Ignavibacteria; order UBA10030; family UBA10030; genus 2-02-FULL-55-14. Next base: position 69,446 of record JALONQ010000002.1, read on the forward strand.
CGTCACCTGGAACCGCGACCGAAACTCCTTCGCGATCGCGCTGAGCTCCTGTTCGGTCTCCTTCGACAGGTCCTTCGACGCGGAGATGCGGTCCAACACCGGCTTGTGCTTGCGGTCCATCATCTCGAGGAATCCCTGCTCGAACTGCGACACGTCGGGCAAGGGCACATCGTCGAGGACGCCGCTGGTGCCCAGGAAGATGCCGACCACCTGCTTCTCGACCGGCACCGGAACATACTGCCCCTGCTTGAGGAGTTCGACGAGCCGCGATCCTCGGCGGAGAGCCTGTTGCGTGGCCTTATCAAGGTCAGAGCCGAACTTGGCGAAGGCTTCGAGCTCGCGGTACTGCGCCAGCTCGAGCCGGAGTCGGCCCGCGACGCGCTTCATCGCTTTGATCTGCGCATTGCCGCCGACGCGAGAGACGGAAATACCGACGTTGATGGCGGGTCGGACGCCGGAGTTGAAGAGGTTCGGCTCCAGATAGATCTGGCCGTCCGTGATGGAGATGACGTTCGTCGGGATGTAGGCCGACACGTCACCGGCCTGTGTTTCGATGATCGGAAGAGCCGTCAGCGAACCGCCTCCGAGCTCATCGCTCAGCTTCGAGGCGCGCTCGAGCAGTCGTGAATGGAGATAGAAGACATCGCCAGGATAGGCCTCGCGTCCCGGAGGACGGCGGAGCAGGAGCGACATCTGCCGGTAGGCCTGGGCCTGTTTTGAAAGATCGTCGAAGACGACGAGGGCGTGCCGTCCGGAATCGCGGAAGTACTCGCCGAGGGTCGCACCGGCATACGGCGCGATGAATTGCATCGGCGCGCTGTCCGAGGCGCTCGCCTGGATGACCGTCGTATACTCCATGGCGCCATGCTCTTCGAGCTTGGCTACGACCTGGGCGATGGTCGAGCCTTTTTGGCCGACGGCCACGTAGATGCAGTAGACCGGGCTGACGCCGAGCTTCTTCGCCTCTTCTGTGTGCGTGAACTTCTGGTTGATGATCGCATCGATGGCGACGGCCGTCTTGCCCGTCTGGCGGTCGCCGATGATCAGCTCGCGTTGGCCGCGGCCGATGGGGATCATGCCGTCGACGGCCTTGATGCCCGTCTGGAGCGGCTCTTTCACGGGCTGGCGTGCGACGACGCCGAGGGCCTTGCGCTCGAGGGGAAGCAGCTTCTCCGTCTTAATGGGTCCGCGGCCGTCGAGGGGTGCGCCCAGCGGCGTGATGACGCGGCCGAGCATTGCTTCGCCGACAGGCATGGATGCCACGCGGCCGGTACGCTTCACCTGGTCGCCTTCGCCGACGTGCGTGCTCTCGCCAAAGATGACGACACCGACGTTGTCCTCTTCGAGGTTCAGCACCATGCCGAAGACGTTGCCCGGGAACTCGACGAGTTCACCGGCCATGACCTTGGAAAGGCCGTAGACGCGGGCGATACCGTCGCCGACCTGCAGGACGTTGCCGACATCATAGATGTCGACTTCCTTCTCGAATCCGGCAAGCTGTTTGCGGAGAATTGTCGATACTTCGTCAGGTCGAACGACAGCCATGGAGAGGTCCTTCGGAGATCAAACGTTCTTAGTTCGCGCCATCGCCGAGAGCGAAGCGTTTGCGCAACAACTCTAGTTGACGACGGATCGAGCCATCGTAGACCGTGTCGCCCAAGCGGGCGGTTAGCCCGCCCTTGAGGCTCGCGTCGACGGTGACGGTCATCTGAACTGTCTTATGCGTGAGGGCCTCGAACCGCTGCCGGAGGGCCTCAGTCTGGTCGGCCGACAAGGTCGTCGCCGCGCCCACTTCGAGCGTGACGATGCCGAGTTTTCGGTCGCGAAGGCGTTGGAACTCGACGATCACTTGCGAGAGCATCTGCTCGCGGCCCTTTTCGGTCAGCAGGGCCATGAACTCCTGCGTGAGGGGCTCGACGTGCCCTTGGAAGGCAGCACGCAGCACCTCCTGCTTCCTCTCCTGCTTCACGACGGGACTCTTCAGCAGCAGCCGAAGCTCAGACGACCCTCGGATGACCGTGCGGAGCATCTCAAGGTCGGCCGCAACCGGTTCCTCTCGCCCAACACCTGCGGCGGCGTCGAGCAAGGCCTGGGCATACCGTCGGGCAACGCGGCTGTCGCTCATCGGTCAGTTCTTCGGAAACTGATTGATGACCCCGTCGACGATCTTCTTCTGCTTCGCCGCATCGAGGGATTCGTCGAGGATCTTCTCTGCCGCCCGGATGGCCAGGTCGGCCACCTCGGCCCGCAACTGCTGACGCGCGGCGACGACGTCACGCTGGATCTCTTCGTGCGCCTTCTCCAGGTCGTGCTTCGCCTGCTGCTGTGCCTTGGCCACGATCTCTTCCTTGACCTGGTCGGCCATGGCCCGGGCCTCGCGCATCATCTTCTGATATTCCTCTTCGGCCTTGGCCATGTTCTGCTGGTTCTGCCGGATCATGTCGGCAGCCTCGGCGCGGGCACGGTCGGCCTGTTCCAGAGCCGCACGGATGGAATCTTCGCGGTCCTGGAGCGCCTTCAGCATCGGACGCCAGGCGAATTTCCCCAGGAGGGCCGCCAGGACGACGAAGACGACGATCGTCCAGACGATAAGGCCGGGATTGATGTCAAACATACGGCGGGTCCTCGTGCGTGACGGGGCGGGCGGTCGTTACTTGGTGGCGAGGATGATGCAGATCGCGAGCGCAAAGAATGTGGCGCCTTCGATGAGGGCCGCGGCGATCAGCATCGACGTCCGGACCTGGCCGGCGACTTCCGGCTGGCGGCCGCTGGCATCCATCGCGGCGGCGGCGAGTTTGCCGATACCGAACGACGCACCGAGAATGATGAGGCCAGCACCGAACCCTGCGGCGAGGTAACCAATGGCGTTAGCTTCCATGCGACAACTCCTTAGAGAGAACGTGAAATGAGGATGGAAAGATGGAATGAATGTCTGTGTGTCGTTGCTGCCAAGCTTTTGACTAATGCGCGTGCTCGCCGTCGTGCGCCTCGCCGTGTCCCGCCTGCATCCCGAGCCCCATGAAGAGCGACGTGAGCATCGTGAAGACGTACGCCTGAATGAATGCCACCATGATCTCGAGCAGCATGATGGTCACGGTGAATCCAACGGAGAGCCCACCCACCCACAGGGACCGGAAAAGGAGGATCAGACCTATCAGCGACACGATGACGATATGCCCGCCCGTCATGTTCGCGAAGAGACGGATGCAGAGGGCGAACGGCTTCGTGAAGAGTCCCAAGATCTCGATGGGCACCATGATCGGCCACAGCGCCCAATGCACGCCCCCCGTCAGGTGGGCCAGATAGTGACCCAATCCTTGGGCACGGATCGCGGAGAGTTGGATCATGATGAATGCGATCACGGCCAATCCGGCTGTGACGGCGATGTTGCCCGTGGCCGTGGCGCCGAACGGCACCAAGCCCAGGAGATTCATGATCAGGATGAAGAAGAAGGTCGTCAGAAGGTACGGCACGTAGCGCAGACCCGACGGACCCATGTTAGGAATCGCCACTTCATCGCGAATGAAGAGCACCATGAGCTCGAGCACATTCCCCATGCCGCGTTGGACCGGATGTTTCCGGTATGCCCTCGCGGCGCGGACCGCCCAGACCGTCAGGAGGATGGCGGCTAGGAGGAGGAACACGACGTGCTTGGTCGGCGAAAGGTCGAGCGTGATGCCACCGATCGTCACGGGCGGGAATTGCGGCAGGTCAACGTGTCCGCCGGGGACCTCGACGTACCGGCCATCTTTCATGTGATCCAGAAGATGGGCGAAGTCGAATCCCTCGCCGTGACCTCCGCCGTGGGCGGCGGTCTGGAGCGTATCGGCAGCGGAATTGGGTTCGTTCATGGGGCGTCAGTTCATTCCTGTTGCAGCTTGACACGCTTCTGCAGTGCGGCGACCTCGAAGACGAGTGCGACGCCATACCAACCCAGCAGACTCAGCATCAACGACGTCGGACGGAACGCGTGCACTTTGAGAAGCACCACGACCAGCCCAAGCATCACGATCAGCCTCACACCCATGCCTCCCAGCACCCGCTTCAGGAAGGAGATGGGCGATCGTCCGGAAGACCAATCCAGGAGTATCGACCCTGCCAACGCGTGTAAGAGGCACATGGTGCCGCCGGCCAGGACACTCCGTTGCGTTTGCACATCCATAAGCGCCGGACCGCCGATCCAGATCACCAGCATGATGGGCACGAACACCCACAATGGACGGCGGAACTCTTTCCAATCAATGCTCATGAGGCGGTCTTTGCTGGTCCTTGAACTTGGGACCCGTCACAGTTCTGATGAACTTGATCATGCCACCAGTGGTGCCGACGACGACCCCGGCCAGGCGTCCCCAGGGAGTCAAGCCGAGTTCGTTGTCCACCCACCAGCCGATGAAGAAGAACACGAGCACCGCGGCGGCCAGTTGCAGCCCGAGACCGACGAACGGCGCGAATTCGCGCAACGAATCGTCCCACCAACCGCCCGGCGGCCGCTCCGGGCCCGATGCGGTCGGCTTCGGCATCAGTGCCGGAGTTCCGATGACGGCTTCTCCGTCATCGACACGCGTCCGTCGAACACGGATCCTTCGTCGATGACGAGGCGTGTGGCGCGTACATCGCCGCGCACGACAGACTTGCCTTCGAAGACGACCTTTTCGGCGGCGGTCACGCTGCCGCGCACCTTTCCGCCGACCGTAATGTTGCGTGCGGAGACGTTTCCCTCGACCTCGCCGGTGACGCCAATAGCCAGCGATTCATTGGCCGCCACTTCGCCGAGCACCTTGCCGTCGACGCGGACGCTCCCCTGGCTGCGGATCTTCCCTTCGACGACCGTGCCGGCGCCGATGATGTTCAGCTCTTTGATGGGGTCGGATTTTCCCACGTCAGCCTCCGTCGTTGGCTCGGGTCACGATGCCGCATTCATCAAGAACAGCGACGGATCCCTGGGGGAACCGTCCTTCCATATCTCAAAGTGAACGTGGGGACCCTGACTGGTCTCCCCCGTATCGCCAAGCGTGCCGATCGGATCGCCGCGCCGGACGAACATGCCAGCCGATCTTGTGAGCGACTGCGCATGCTTGTAGAACGTCAGATACCCCCCGGGGTGCGACAGGATGACCATGTTGCCGTCGAGCTGGGTCCAACCCGCGAAGATCACGTATCCATCTGCTGCGGCGGTGATCGTTGCGCCAGCCTTGCCGGCGATGTCCATTCCGAGGTGGCCGCGGTCGGGTTCGAAGCCCCGCGTCACATAGCCCGTCGTCGGGAACGACGCGGGAAACGCAACGGTCGCGGGAACCGTCTCAGAGGCCAGCACGCGCGTGGCCGGCGCCTGGACCGACAACGCCACGGATGGCGCGCGCCCTGGCATCATGTCTACGTCGGAGGTCCGTCTCCGTTCCAGAGGAACAGCGGCGCTCGCACGGCGCAAGGAATCGGATACGGTTCGATCGCCGAGCGCGTTCCGCAACTGAAGATTGTACGAGCGCATCTCGAGCATCTGCTCCATCATCGTCACCATTCGGTCGTTGAGGGCGACGATCTCCCTGCCGTACTGGTTCTCGAGTTCCGGATTCGGAATGTCCAACCAGCCGGCAAGCGGGGTCCAATAGAGTAGCGCTGTGAACAGGGCGATGACGATCATGACCCCGATGGTCACGACGGCTCGCACCTGCCACGGTTTGAACCGAAAACTGCGCGACTCGGATGCCTCCTCGTTGGGGACGAGGACGACCGTGTAGTGTCGTCGCTTGGAGCTATGGTGGTTTCGGTCCGCCATGCCGCAAAATCCCCAGAATTGTCCATCAAAACGATGAATTTAAATATACGAGCAAAACCCAGCGAAGTCAACGCAACAAACCCCCGAAACAGTGCAAATCGCGGCTTTGCATGCTTGGGATGACATCCTTGACTTCCCTCTCAGGAATGGGTACATTAAAAATCCCGACTGCCGCACCGACTGCAATTTGCGCTTCCGCGTCCGTTGGCTCCCGCAGTCCGATGGCTCTCAAGAGTGAGGACGGTTCACCATGGCTAAGACCAAGTACATTGTGCACGAGTGCGCGTACTGCCGGAAGGCGACCAAGATGGAACTGGTCGGCAGCATGCCGGCTGAGGTCGAGGGGTCGGAGCCGCAGAAATTCTGGTATCGCTGCAGCCGGTGCAAGCACAGCGCCCTCCTCGACATCGCCTCGGTCGGCAAAGAGAAGAAGGGGGCATCTGCGATCATCGATCGGGCTGCGTGCACCGAATACAGCGCTGACAAGCTGTTCAAGATCGGCGAGGAGATCTACCACGCCGGCCTGGACGATGTCGGCCGCGTCGTCCGTAAAGACAAGACCTCCGGCGGCATTCATTCGATCGTCGTGACCTTCGAACGTACCGGGGAACGAAAACTGCTCGAAAACACTCATGATCTTCCGGTGGACGACTCCGAGGTCGTACCTGTCACCGGATAATTGACCAGAACGAAGGAGGTGATCTCTTGGTCGGCATCATCATCGGCGAACACGAACCGATCGACCGCGCTCTGCGGCGGTTCAAGAAGAAGTACGAACGCTCCGGCATTCTGAAAGAAGTGAAGCGACGTGCCTTCTTCACCAAGCCGTCCGTGAAGAAGCGGATGAAGCTCGCCAAGGCCGTCCGGCGCGCCCAACGCGCTGCGATGGAGAATCCCTTCTAAGCATCATCTTGCTGTACATTCGAACGCCGGACCTCACTGCACCGAGGCCCGGCGTTCTCATGTCCGGGGCGACGGATCGGCCGGCCGTTACTCGACCGGCACGTTACCGATGCCGGAACGACGCATGAGCGCTTCGATGGCCGCCGGTTCGTTGGGTGCTCCCTTCGAGAGCACCTCATTCCCGCCCGACGTGACGAGCACGACGTCCTCGATCCGGACCCCGATGCTCCGGTACTCGGGCGGTATTCCTTCCATGTCCTCGGCGATGTAGATCCCAGGCTCGACCGTGAAGACAACATTCGCCCGCAACGTATCGACGCCGACATCGTGGACATTCAGCCCCACCGCATGCCCCAGTCCGTGCCAGACGAACTTGCGGAACTCACGACCGTCCGTTTGCTTCACGAGACCGATCCGCACAAGGCCCGCCTCGAGCGTCCGGTCGGAGATCGCCGTCACATCCCTCCATGCCACTCCTGGCTTGATGGCCGCAATGGCCGCCTGATTGGCGGCCAGCACGATATCATAGATCGCGCGCTGAGGACGGCTGAAACGACCGTTCGCCGGATAAGTGCGGGTGATGTCGGAGGAGTAGCCGCGATACTCCGCTCCACAATCGGCCAGGACGAGGTCGCCCGACCGGATCTCGCGACGGTTCGTGCTGTAGTGCAGGACGACCGCATTCTCCCCTGCACCGACGATGCAGGGATACCCGGCATATTCGGCGCCCATCCGCCGATAGACGTATTCGTAGATCGCCTGCAGTTCATACTCCCGCATTCCCGGCTGCACGCTCTTCATCGCCTCGGCGTGTGCCACCGCCGAGATGGTGGTTGCCTTTCGCAAGAGGGCGACCTCCTCGGATGACTTGACCGCGCGCATGCGTTGGATCGTGGGCGTCGGATCTCGACGTTCGAAGCGGGTCCGCACCCGTTCCAGCATCGACTCGACCGGTCGCAGGACCTCGGCCCGTGCCTCATCTGCCTCATCGCGCATCGTCGGACAGTAGACCGCCTCAACGCCCTCCATCAGAACCCGGGCGAGTACCGCCCCCATGCGGTCATGCGAGAGTGCGTAGGCGAACCCGCGGAGAGACATCGCTCCTTCCGGACCGTATCGCCGGCCCTCCCACCGCTCCCGCTGCGGGTTTCGCGGTTCGACGAACAGGACCTCGCGCACCGTGATGCGGCGCGTGCTGTCGGCGGGGTCGGCAACTTGGATGCCGCGCGGGACCAGCACGAGTACCGCATTGGGTTCCGGAAATCCGGTCAGATACCAGAAGTTGTCGTCCTGACGGTACTGGTAGTCGACGTCGTGGTTGCGCACGCGCACTGGACCGGCCGCGAGGATGACGACGGACCGCTCGCCCAAGAGGGTCATGAGGGAGTCGCGGCGCGCCCGATGGACCGAAGGGGGGAGACGGTCGACGTCGTACTCCAGATACGACGAAGGCATCGGCTGGGCTTCGGCCAACGTCAGGGCCAGCGAACAGACCACGACGAAGCTTCGGAGAGATCGGGTAAGCATGCAGCCTCCTTGAACCAGTCTCAGCGTAGAAGAGTCAGCTTTCCGGCCGCCACGTTTCCGGAAGCATCCATCACGTACAGATACACGCCCGAAGCGGCGGGTCGCCCGTCCGCCGTCCGTCCGTCCCAGTTCACGGGGTAGGTGCCGGCGGCAACCGACTCATCGTAGACGGTGGCCACCGTCCGGCCTGCCAGGTCTACGATGCGGACGCGGACGCGGCTGGCGGACGGAACAATGATGTTGAATGACGTTCCAGCATTGAACGGATTTGGGAAGTTGCGAGACACCATGAACGTGCGCGGTACGGAGGCCGGAGTGGGCGGCTTCGGCGGCACAGTCGGGAACACGGCGGAGAAGGTCCCGCCTCCATGCGTGCCGACCGCGACGACACCGTCCACGCGCCGGGCCTGGACCATCGTTGTGACATGCGAGCCGATGGACTCCGCACCTTCCTGACTCCACACCGTTGACGTGTCTGCCAGCGAACGCGTCGAATAGAGGCCGGTGCTCGTACCGGCGAAGTAGGAGTAGGCGCCGCTGTCGGGCAACATCTCCACCCACCGCACGGAGGGCCCGTTCCCCGAGCCGTCCCGGCGCTCTTCGAGGTTCCCCGACACGTCGGTCCACATCCCACCGCCGTTCGTCGTCATGAAGATGCTACGAATAGCGTAGTTCGAGTACGCGATCAGCACGCGGTCGGCGTTCATGGGATCGACCGCGATACTGGAAACGTATCCGCTCGTTGGAAGGCCCTTGCCGCTGCTGACGTCGGTCACGGTCGCATCGTCCAGGTGGGCGTTCGTCAACTTGTAGACACGGGCACCCGACGTTCCGTAGTAGAGGATATTCGCCGGCATCGTCGAGGCCGCCAAGGCGCTGATCGATGCGCCACCGGTGGACGTCTGCGTGAGGTTCCTCCAGTTGACGCTCGTCGTATTCGACGAACCCATCGGAATACCCCTGAGGTCGCTATTCCTCCAGATCGTCGTTCCTCCGGCCAGGTACATCCTCTTCTGTTGCGTCGGGTCGAGGATGAACGGGTTGATGAAAAGATAGCCCGTTCCGCCGGTCGGGTCGACACGGCCGTTCGTGATTTGCGTGAGCCGATAGATGACGCCGTTCTGGAGCGAGATGTAAGCGATCAGTCCGTCCGGCGCCGGTTCCGTCGTGATCGCGCAGAACCCTCCGTCTCCACCCGCCGCTTCGCTCCAGAGCGCCTGGCCGGCCAGCTCGTCCACGTACCATGTGCCGTTGTCCTGCATACCGCCCATGAGCAGATGGCTACCCGAGCTGAACGGATCGATCCCGATGGCGTAGAACTGCGTTGTCACGTATCCATTGTTGAGCGAGGTCCATGCGGCCGGCGTCGCCGCTGCGTCGTCGGTCCGGAAGACCCCGCCGTCGTTCCCGTTGTAGAGCACGCTTGGGAGGCTCGGATGGAAGACGATCGCGTGGTGGTCGGGATGGTTGTCGGCGTATCGAGCGTATGTCGAAGCGCTGGCATAGCCGCCGATCCGCGTCCAGTTGCCGGGCGTCGCAAAGGCGTCCGGCGCGCGGTACAGGTTGATGGCGCCGACATACAGGAGATTCGGATCGTTGGGCGACACGGCTGCCACCAGATCGTAGGACTGTTGGGTGCCGAACACTGCATTGCCGGAGAGGCCGCTTTCGTTCGGCAGGTTCGCCGACCGGTCGGTCCAGATTCCATTGGCCCCACTGCCGTTGCCGCCAAGGTAGTCATACCGCCAGACGCCATGGCCGGTGGGCGTGATGGTGGGCGCCTCGCCGACGAAATAGACGATCGACTCGTTCGACGGTGCAACGGCCGCCACGACGCGGTTGAAATCGGCCGGGAACAGCGCCGGAGTCACATTGGCCCACGTCAGTCCGTCCGTCGATCGCCAGACGCCGGCATCAGGCGTGGCGAGTGTTCCGTTGCTGTTACGGCTGCTGGCGGTAGCATAGAACACGCCGCCCGAGGTGACGACGACATCCGTGTAGCGTGGCCCGGCCGGAATGTCGCTTCCGCCCAACCGTGTTGTCCATGAGGCGCCGCCGTCGGCCGAGGTTTGGACGCCGCCGATCGTGGCGGCGACGATGACGGTGTTAACGGTATCGGTAGGGTCGATGGCCAGGTTCCAGACGTAGTCGAACGACTGGTCGAACAGAACGTTCCTCGTTCGCGTGGCCGGAAGGACTGACCAGCTCAGCCCGTTGTCCGTCGATCGGTAGATGCCGTCGCCGCGATAGAGGGCGCCGCCACCGCCCGCCGCCGAGTTGCCGCGCAGCTCACCGGTACCGTAGTACCAGTTGGCCGAACGGCCCGGCCGAGGATCCTGCACGATGCACGTGACGCTTTGCAGGTCGTTGATGGCGCCGACGCGGTGCCAGGTCACGCCGCCGTTGGTCGATCGCATCATGCCGCCCGACACCCCGCCGGCCAGAATGATCGCCGGGTTCATACGGTCAAGCGCGAGGGCTCGGGTGCGGCCGCCAACGTTGACCGGACCGCGGCGCTCCCAGGTGACCGCAGCCTCTCGCCCACCCTTCAGAAGAGAAGGCATGCGCTTCGGAAGGGCACGGGCGAAGGCCAACTCACGTTCGCGAATGCGTTCCGGGACCCGGCCGGTTGAAGGGTCCTGCATCATCATCCACTCCCATCGCGCCCGTGAGCCGGGGTCCTCGCCGTGCCCGATCTCCGACGGTCTCGGGGCGATCGCCTTGCGGGAGATGAACTGACCCTCCCACAGTCGTTCGCGATCACGAGGTTCCGGCCCGCGTCCTTCCCAAACACCGAGTGCAGCGGCCGCAAGCGCCAGAGCGGCCATGGGCCACCGTTTCCATTGACGAAGCGTCATGTGTTCACCAGAACCGTTCTACGATCGTCCATCGCCATGGTTCGACCGTTCAAGGGGCAGCTGGAACAGCGGAGCAAAGGCATTGAGGAGCTCTCTAGGGTTGTTTCGTGATCTCGAGCTGCTGCTGGATCGTCTGGAAGTCGGCCGACCGATGCGCAAACACGATCTTCCAGGCCCCATCGCGCCGCTCGAGGACATAGGTCGTCGGCAGGAATTCGTCGATCCGGTGCCCGTTCAGTTCATACTCCTGCCGGACGATGCAAGAAACGACTGCGCCCTCGCCGTAGACGCGCGACTCGATGTTCTCGACCGCATTGGTGTATTCATGCACACGTCCGACGCCGGCCAGCATGCGGGCCCGGGTCGTATCGACCGGTTCTTCCTGCCCCCAATACGTGACGTAGCGGGCGTTCGGGTCGAAGGCCCGGTCGATCTCCGCACCCAGGTCGATGCTCTTCCCGGCGTACGCCGCCTCGAGCGCCCGATGGAAATGCGTCACGACCTTCTCCACCGCCGCCTGGTCTTGCGGTCCCGGCGTCGAGTCTTCGTCGGCGCAGCCGCCGATCAGGGCGATGGGGATCAGGAGCGCCAGCATTCGTTTCATTGTCATCCTCCGATCTGTGACATGGTCCGTTCCGGCCGGACGAACGCCGGGTCGTTGATCAAATGGCCGGCTTCTTTTTGCGCGACGGCCGCGCGGATCGCGGCGGCGATCGTATCATCGCTCTGTCCCGACCGAAGCATGGCCCGCAGATCGGTCTCCTGCAGAGAGAAGAGACAGGTCCGGAACTTGCCATCCGACGTGATCCGGACCCGATCGCAGTTGCCGCAGAATGGCTCCGACACGGAGTTGATGAAGCCGATCTCGCCGATGCCGTCTTCGAAGACGAAGCGGTCCGCCGGCTGCCCTCCCGCCCGCTCCACCGGGAGCAAGCGTACACCCGTCGATGCTTCCATCGCGGCGACGACCTCGCGTCCGGCCACCACCTTGTCCCGGCTCCAGCCGTCCCCCATCCCGATGGGCATGAACTCGATGAACCGCGGGATGAAGCCGCGTTCACGCGCGAGCCGCGCGAACCGCGGGATCTCGTGCTCATTCACGCCCCGGACCAGGACCGCGTTGATCTTGATCGGGCGCAGACCCGCAGCATGTGCGGCTTCGATACCCTTCCAGACCTCAACGTAGTGGTCGCGTCGCGTCATCGCCATGAACGTTTCCGGGTCGAGAGAGTCGAGGCTGACGTTCACGCGATGCAACCCCGAGGCTTTCAATGCCGCCGCCTGGTCGGCCAGAAAGAAGCCGTTCGTCGTCAGGGCGCAGTCTTCGATGCCGGGGATGGAGACGAGCAACCGAACCAGCTGATGGAGGTCCTTGCGCATCAGCGGTTCGCCGCCGGTCAGGCGGACCTTGCGAACGCCATGCTGCGCCAGGATCCGGACGAGCCTCGCGATCTCCTCATAGGAGAGGATCTCGTGTCGGTCCAGCCATTGCGTCCCTTCCTCCGGCATGCAGTAGCGGCACCGAAAGTTGCAACGATCGGTGACTGAGATGCGGACGTTGGTCACCGTGCGGCCGAATGAATCGACGAGGGGCGTATGGGGGACGGTGGAGGGCATGGGGAGGGCAGAGATCAGAAGTCAGAGATCAGTGGTCCGTGGAAAGTGCGCAGTCGTCAGTCATCAGTGGCTTGGGGGATTCGCAGAACCGAGACCGGACCATTCGGTGGTGCCGTCGGCGAATTCTTCCTTCTTCCAGATCGGTACGGTCTGTTTGAGCGTATCGATGATGAACCGGCAGGCCTCGAAGGCCTCGGCGCGGTGCGGCGCCGAAACCGCAATAGCGACGCTCGCCTCGCCCACCAGAACGCGGCCCGTGCGATGGACGACCGCCACGCCGGTCAGCTTCCAACGTCGGTCCGCTTCGGCCGTGATCCGCTCCATCTCCTTGAGGGCCATCGCCTCATGGGCTTCGTACTCCAACGACCGGACGGACCGTCGGTCGGCGTTGTCGCGTGTCGTTCCGACAAAGATGTCGATCGCCCCGGCGGATCCCGACGCGACCAAGCGGAGTACGGCGTCGAGCTCGATCGCCTCTCGCTGAAGGCGGACCATGCGCGTCAACCTCCGCTCACCGGCGGGATGACCGCCACTTCGTCGCCGGTTCTCAGAGCGACCGGCGCCGACACATAGTCATTGTTCACCGCCAGGCGCAATCGGTCGCGCCAGGTGGAGAACTTCGGTTCGCGCTGCACGAGAAGGTCCCATACGGCCTCGGTCGTCGACCCGTCGGGGATGGACAACTCCACTGAGGCCGTCCCCATCCATTCGCGGGCAACGGCGAAGAAGCGAACCGTGACGTTCACAGCCATTCGATCTCCACGCTTTCTCCCGCCGCAAGATGTTCGACATCCTCCGGTACGATGATCAGACAGTTGGCCAGGACGAGCGACGTCAGGATGCCGGACGATTGAGGTCCGGTGGTCCTGACCCGCCATTCTCCGTTGTGGAACAGCGCAACGCCCCGATTGAAATGCCGTTTGCGGTCCTTCTTGGAGATCTCGTGTTCGAGCCTGGCCCTCCCACGCAACGTCGAAGGAACCGCGGCCCCCTGCAGAGCGTCAAGGACGGGATGGACGAACTGCTGGAAGGTGACGGCCGTCGAGACAGGATTCCCGGGCAGGCAGACCACGGGAACGCCACGGGCGGAGCGACCAAACGCCAGGGGCATGCCTGGTTTGATCCGGACCTTCCAGAAGATCACTTCGACGCCAAGTTGTTGGAGGACGTCGAGGACGAGGTCGTGCTTTCCGGCTGAGACGCCGCCTGTGGTGATCAGGAGATCGTCAGACAACGCGCGCCCGATCGATGCCCGCAACATTGCCGGGTCGTCATTCACCGTCTCGACCCTGGTCACTTCGGCTCTCGCCTCGCGCAGCAAGGCCGGCACGACAAATGCGCTGGAGTTATGGATCTGACCGTGCGCGAGCGCCTGGCCCGGGGCGACGAGCTCCGTACCGGTGCTGACGACGGCGACGTGCGGTGCTGGAGTCACGCTGACGGTGGCTCGTCCCATGGAGGCAAGGACGCCGAGGTGTGCTGGACGAAGCCGCATGCCGGGATGAAGGACCGCCGTTCCGCGACGAATATCCTCGCCCGTGCGGCGGATATGCCTTCCGGACGCCGGGTACTCGTCGAACGAGATCGCGTCGGCCGATTCACGAACCTTCTCTACCTCGATCACACACTCCGCACCCCGGGGTAACGGACCGCCGGTCATGATGCGGACCGCTTCGCCCTCGCGAACCTCTCCGGTGAATGGCCGGCCCGCCGCCGCCTCTCCGATGATCGCATACGAACGACGAGGCCCATGCCCGGTGCCGTCCACAGCGAGCGCGTAGCCGTCCATGGAGGCATTATCGAATCCCGGAACGTCGAGGTCGGCCACCACCTCCTCGGCCAACACCCTTCCCAGCGCATCCGCGAGGGAGACCGGACGGGGTGCAAGCCGTCGCACGGAGGTTCGGATCAGATCCTCGGCGTCGGCGGCAGTGATCATCGTTCGCATGCGGAAATATATCCAATTCGCGGTCCATTTTCCGCTCAACGAGAGTTGAATCCGGGCAAAGAAGCGCGGAACTTCATGGTGGCTGACAGACGACCGATCCCCCCCCTTGACCACGCCTCAACAACTCGCCCGTCGCGGCCTGCGCACAACGCTCCTCGGCGTGGCCGCCAACATTCTCCTAGCCGCGATCAAGGGTATCGCAGGCGTTGTCGGCAATTCGTACGCGCTGGTCGCCGATGCCATCGAGTCGGCGACCGACGTGGCCAGCTCTCTCATCGTCCTTGGCGGCCTCAAGATCTCGTCCCTGCCGCCCGACGAAGACCATCCCTACGGACACGGCAAGGCCGAACCCCTGGCCGCCGTCGCCGTCTCGCTGACCCTGACGGCGGCCGCCGTCGGCATTGCGATCGAGAGCGTCCGCGAGATCCTCACTCCGCACCATGCCCCGGAGCCGTTCACGCTCATCGTTCTCGTCCTGGTCGTGGTCACCAAGGAGACCCTCTTCCGAAGGGTGTTCCGGGTCAGTGAGGCGATCGGCAGTACGGCCGTCCGTAGCGACGCTTGGCATCATCGCAGCGATGCTTTGACCTCTTCGGCAGCCTTCGTCGGCATCGTCGTTTCGCTCGTGGGCGGGCCGGGCTACGAAAGCGCCGACGACTGGGCGGCACTGGCGGCTTCGGGGGTCATCGTCTTCAACGCCCTCCGCATCCTGCGGCCCGCGATCGACGAAGTGATGGACGCATCGCCCCCTCCTTCTGTCGAAGAAGCGATCAGCGTCACAGACGGTCATGAGATCGCGAGGGCGGTGAAGCGATCGATCATTCGGGCTCATCCATCCGTGGCGGAGGTCCTGGTCCACATCGAGCCCACCGGACTCGCAGACGAACACAACGGCGCCAACACGCGACCTTCGACGAAGAGTCGACGAACCAGGTTCACCAAACGGAAACGACATGGAAAAAAGCAAACGCATCGCCCTCGTGGCGCATGACAACCGGAAGAAGGACCTGATCGAGTGGGTCGACTGGAATTGGTCCGCACTCCTGGACCATCAACTGGTCTGCACCGGGACCACCGGATCCCTGGTCGAAAAGGCGTTGAAGAAAAAGTTGGGGAAGGAAGGCAAACGGTCCGTGGAGATCCGCAAGTTGCGCTCCGGTCCATTGGGGGGCGACCAACAGCTGGGCGCCCTGATCGCCGAAGGCGAGATCGACATGCTCGTGTTCTTGTGGGACCCCATGGAGCCACAACCGCACGACGTGGATGTGAAGGCCCTTCTTCGCATCGCCGTTCTCTACAATGTGCCGACGGCGTGCAACCGGTCAACGGCGGATTTCATGATCTCTTCGCCCCTGTTCACGGAGCGGTACGAACCGGCTATCGTCGACTACCAATCCTACATTCAGCGATCGCTGTAGGGTTGCCGATCGGTCATTGCCTTCAGCCCGGCAGCGCCGTCGTTGGCGCTCGCCTTCGCCGGGCTGGCGGCGCGGGACTTTGGTGCGTATATTGCGAGCGTCATCCTACCACTTATGCAAGGGAGATCGACCCATGAAGGGCAACGACAAGCTCATCACCGTTCTGAACGAATTGCTGGCGGATGAACTGACCGCCATCAGCCAGTACATGGTCCATTCGGAGATGTGCGACAGCTGGGGCTACGAGAAGCTCCACAAGTCGATCGAGAAGAAAGCGATCGACGAGATGCATCATGCTGAATGGCTGATCCAGCGCATCCTGTTCCTTGAAGGCATGCCGGTCGTCAACAAGCTGAAGGACATGAAGATCGGAAAGAACGTGCAGGAGATCGTGGGGAACGACGAGCAGGCGGAGGCCGATGCGATCAAGGCCTACAACAAAGCGATCAAGCTCTGTCACGAGGTGGACGATCAGTCGACGGCGGACCTGCTGACGAAGATCCTCAAGATGGAAGAAGGCCATGTGGATTGGGCCGAGATCCAGCGTGAGCAGATCGCCCAGATGGGGCTCTCCTCGTATCTCTCGAATCAGACGAGCGAAGCCAAGAGTTGACATCTCGCACATAGAATCTGTAAAAGGCCCCATTATTGGGGCCTTCCCTTTCAATGGGGAGGGTGAACTTCGATGCTCGTCATCACCTAAGGAATTTCTTCCCCATCCTGATCCGGCAATTGTGGCGAGAATTGTTCCTCCGTACGTTTCGCATCAGGACATCCTCAAGCCCAATGACCATCGCTCGCACACTGGGTTGGCTGGCGCCTCCGACCGGATCCTCGGAGGAGATCCGCTTTGCCCGGCAGTCGTACTTCACCACCTTGACGGTAGTGGCTGTCGCCTATGCGATCGGTCTTCTGAACCTCCTCGATGGATTTCCAACGACCCTGCTCTTGGTGGCGGCGGGCTCGCCGTTCCTCCTGTTGGTCCTCTGGCTGATCGCGCGGAGCCGAACCCAGGCAGCCAATTTCGTTCTGCTGAGCCTCCTCCTCGTCATCCTGACCATTATCATCTCGATTGCGAATGGCATTCATGACATCGGGATCATCCTCTACCCGGTGATCGCGATCCTCGCCGGAGCCCTGGTCGGCCGCCGAGGCCTGGTGTTCTTCCTCTTTCTCGTGACGCTCTCTGTCTTCTTCGTCGTCCTGGGCGAGGTGTACGGGTACCTCCCGTATATTCACGTTCCGGAGCGGACGTTGTTCAGCGACGGGATCGTGATCACGCTGATCATGGCCATCACCGCGATCGCGATCCGATTGCTCATGGAGGCGCCCGAGAAGGCACTCGCGAAGGTCCGTGCAAGTGAGGAGTCGCTCTCGGACAAAGTGCGGAAGCTCCAATTGCTGCGGGAGATCGGTCTGTTGTATGCGAAGGAACTCGACCTGCGGGCGCTCGTCCGGAGGGTCTACGAGGTGTTTCCGCAGTACTTCCCGGGCACGGTCGCCAATGTGCTGGTCTACGACGCGGAGGCGGGAGGATTGGTCAGCGACGCTCAGCTTGGCATTGAACGCCGAGACCGGCCGGCCTTGGTGGGGGTCACGCAGCCCGGTGAGAGCATCAGCGGACGGGCCTTCGTCGAACGGCGGCCGATCCTGATCGGTGATTGCTCCAACACAGATATCATTCCGAGAGAGTGGGTCGACCGGTTGGGGCTGCGATCGTGCCTTGCCGTGCCGATCATTCTGCAGGATGAGGCCATCGGCGTCCTGCGGCTCGACGATCCCGAACGGATCAACGCGTTCCTGCCCGATGACGTCGCTTTCTTCGAGATGCTGGCCGATCAACTCGCCATCGGCATCTTCAATCAACGCTCGTTCGAGGAACGCCGACGTACGCAGGCGGCGCTTACCGAGGGAGAGGCGCGATTTCGGATGCTGTCGGAGAACGTCACGGACGTCATCTGGACGTCGGACCTCCGGCTTCAATTCCGCTACATCAGTGATTCGGTCCAGAAACTCTTCGGCTGGACGCCGCAGGAATGGCTGCGTCATCGTCCCGAGGTCTATCTGACGCCTGAATCGATCGACATGGCGCAGAAAACGATCGCAACCGAACTGGCTCGGAACGCCCAGCCGGAGGTCGATCTGCACCGCAACGTCACGCTCGAGCTGCGGCTGAAGAAGAAGGACGGAAAGGTCTTCTGGACAGAGGTCGTCGCTCGGTTCCTCTACGACCACTCCGGGAATCCCGAAGGGTTCATTGGCGTGACGAGAGACATCAGCGACCGCAAGCTAGCCGAGGAACGTCTTCGGAAGAGCGAGAATTCCTACCGGTCGCTGATCGAAAACATCCCTAACAGCGCCGTCGTTCTGTTCGACCATGACCTGCGATTCATCCTTGTCGACGGACCCGAGACCGAGCGTACGGGACTGACGAAAGACCGTCTCCTTGGCCGGACCCTGTTCGAGACCTTTCCGCCTGAGTATGTGGCGATGTTCGAACCAAATATGCGGGCGGTCCTGGACGGACGCACGTTCGACGCCGAACTTCCCTACGGCCCCAACACCTACCACTACATGTATCTGCCGCTGAGACGCCCCGACGGATCGGTCGAATACGGCATGATCCTCGCACAGAACGTCACCGAGCGCAGGAAGGCCGAGGAAGAGATCCGGCGTTTGAACACCGAACTGGAGGTCCGGGTGCGGGAACGTACCCAGCAACTCGAGCGGGCGAATCAGGAACTCGAGGCGTTCTCGTATTCGGTCTCGCACGACCTCCGGGCGCCGATCAGGCACATTCTGGGATATCTGAAGTTACTCGAGGGGGAGTTGGGAGCGCGGATGGACGGTGAGGCGTCGCGGCTCCTTCGTACGGTCGAACAATCGGCTCAGCGCATGGCGCAGCTGATAGACGACCTCCTGCGATTATCGCGGCTTTCGCGGGCTGAAATGCGCATCGTTCCGACCGACCTGACGTACCTCGTCACGATGTTTTGGTCCCGACTGGCGGTGGCCGACGCACCGCGCACCGTCGATTTCGTTGCCGGACCGACGACGGCAGTCTTGGTGGACCCGGGCCTGATAGAAGTGGCGCTTGAGAACCTTCTATCCAATGCGATCAAGTTCACTTCAAAGACGTCAAGCCCGCGGATCGAATTCGGGCAGACCGTTCGAGAAGATGGACCTGTCTTCTTCGTTCGCGACAACGGGGCCGGTTTCGATATGACGTATGCCGGCAAGCTGTTCGGCGTGTTCCAACGCCTGCACGACTCCGACGAATTCCCCGGCACCGGCATTGGACTGGCCACGGTCCATCGGATCCTGGAACGGCATGGCGGTCGCATCTGGGCCGAGGGGGAGGTCGACCGAGGAGCGACCTTCTACTTCACGCTTCCCGCGGCCTGAGCGGTACACTCCAGCGCCTGCCTCCTTCGACATCTCGTCGAAAACGGCAGGCGCCTGTCTGACGGGCCTCGCACTCGCGCATCACCGTTGACGGACGCGCACATCCCCCGACTTCACCTCCACGGTGAAGCTCGACGTACCCCCCGCCACCGTACCCGTCGCCAGCGAACCGCTTCCGAAGTTGTCGACCTCGAGCGGAAGGTCGGTACGGATGGAACCGTATTCCGATTTGAGCCGCACCTTGCCCGCGTAGCCCTTTGGCACGGCGATGTCGACGTTTCCGTAGGAGTTACGCACGTTCAATTTTGCGGGCGACTTCTCGAGTTCGAGTGAGACCGTGTTGCTGGAATTGGATACGAGGACGTTCGCGGCTCTGAGCGCACGAACGCGGATCTGCGTGTAGGCTGTTTCGCTGTTCCAATCCCCCTCGACCCGATCGGCCTCGACGGTAGCACTTTGCGCCCGGAGGTCGACATCGCCTTTGATGTCGGCCAGATCCATCCTGGAATACGAGTTGTCGATCCGAACGTCTCCGACCGCCTGTTCGAGGAGCAGCCGGCCCGACTGGCCGCGGATAACGATCGGCATGCCCCGCGTCCCGGAGACGTTGGCGATCTCCACCTCGCTGTAGGGGGCGTTCACGTCGATGCCATCCACCGTCCGCACCTGGACCGATCCGCTCTTGTCCGTGACACGGACGACACCGGCGACGCGCTCGATCGTCACGCGCGAGTAATCGGCGTCGACCTCGACGTCGCCCTTGACGTCGGAGAGGCGCACCGTGCCGCTCTTGTCGTTGACCTTCACATTGCCGACGACCTGAGCCATGGTCACTCCGGCATAGTCGGCTTCGGCTTCGAGCGCACCTTTGAACTCCTTGATGGTCAACTCACCGCTTTTCGCCTCGACCCGCAGATCTCCACCGGACCGTTCGACCTTCGTATGTCCGTAGTCGTTGCGGATCACGGACAGGCGCGGGCAGTCGCGCACTTCCACGGTGTTGCTTTGACCTTCGAGACGAACCTCTCCCTCGACGCCCGCAAGGCTGATCGTGCCGAAACGGAGGTCGGTCATGAACCCGTTCTTGCGGGGGATCATCACCACACCGCTCACCTCCATCTGGCGATACCCACGGAAATTGAACAGCCGTTTGAGCCAGGATCCGGAGACGACCTCGTTGGCATCGGGCTCACGATACGTGATCGTGATCTTCTCCCTCGAACTGTCGACCGAAAGCTCGACATGCTTCAGATACCGTTCCTCCCATTCTTCGTCGGAGGAAGAGACAACGATGCGCAGCTGGACCTTGACGGCAGCCTCGTCCCACGTCTTGAATTCGATCTCGGAACCGCGAAGACCGCGAACCTCAACCTCTTGAGCGGGTCCGACGGGAATGCGCCGTTCGAGTGTGCGGTCCCTTTCTACAACGGGGTCGTCGGGACCGGCCATCAGCAGGATGGCCGCGGCGATGACAGTGAGTGACGTCATAGGGTGATCTCTCCTTGTTCGATCATACTCTGTAACACGACCAGTTTCTTGGCATACAGGTCCCGAAGTCGGGCTCGCTTCACCGGCGAGATATCTCCCGAGGTCATTTCGGCCCGCAGTGACGCAATCCCTTCGTCGATCGATCGCAGTTCATCCTGTCGCGACCGGAAGACCTCTTGTCGGGGAACGACGGCATCCTGCGTGCTCACGGTGTGGGCCTTTGGAGGCTCGGAGGCCAGAATCTCAAACTCCCGGATCGCCGACCGGTATGCCTGGTCCACGCGCAAGGCCGTTGGACGGCTGTTGTCCAGCATCCGTTCGACCGTGCTGAAGGTCCCGAATCCTGCCAGCAGCAGGAGCACGCTGGCCGCCATGCCAAGCGCGAAGCTGCGGCGTTCGAGCACGAGCCAGGGCCGGCCTTGCGGGCGGATCCGAGACTCAACGCTCGTCCACATGCGGCGGCGCGACTCGGCCGACGGCGCGTCGGATGGTGCGTAGAACTGTTCAGGATCGATCATCGTGCAGCCCTTTCCTGGGACAATCCTGACCGCAAGAGGGACTTGGTGCGGGCCAGGATGGTGCGCGAATGGCTTTCTTCGATGGAGAGCATCCCGGCGATCTCGCGATGCGAGAAGCCCTCCACTTCGTAGAGGATGAAGACCGAGCGCTTCAGATCGTCGAGGCGGTCGAGCGCCTCCCGAAGCGTTTCAGACCACGGCAGCCGCTCCGATTCGTCGTCTCCTACGACACTTGACGCCTGCTCGACCGGTTCGAATGCGAGGATCTTTCGGCGGCGGAGGTCGGTCCGCATTTCATTGATGCCGATGCGGAAGAGCCATGTGGCGAACGACGAGCGTCCGTCGAATTCCCGCAGATGCTGATAGGCTTTGACGAAGGCTCGTTGCACCCATTCTTCGATATCGGAGGACGAACCTGAGAATTGCGCAAGAAAGCGGTACAGTCCGGCGACATGATGCTCATAGAGCGACCGAAATGCGGTGTGGTCGCCGGTCCGGCTTCGTTCGACCCAACGTGGTTCGTCGGGATGTGCGCTTGGATGGGGCATTTCTGGTTAGATGTACAAGAAGAGCGAAGCGCTACAGCGATGCACAGATGATACGGAGGATCAAGCGGCGAAGTTCGTCACGCGAAGCATGGAGTTGCCGAATTGAGGAGTTTTTGATATCTTTTTGGTGGGCGACCGCAAGTCGCCTTTTTCAATCCCCGCCTGCGTCCTAGATTTTTGCTTGGCGTTGCACGCAGTTTGAGAAGTGGGATGCCGCTTACGCGGCAATTGTATTGGGCCTTCGGCTGGCGAGGACGGACTGGTTAGAGCGTCCCGTGCTCAAGAACAACTTGAAAACGGGACAAGTCCCGTGCACGAGGCGGTTCTCTGAACGGGATGAATCGGAATCATGATCGCCCTCGACCACTCGACTCGCACCTCGGCTCGGCACGTCCTTGGCAAATTCGGCGAACGTGCCAAGCTCGGTGCTCGCTCGTGGCTCGGGGCAGGCTCCGTCCCTCGATAAGCTCGGGACTTGGTCGTGGGTTCGAGTAGAGAGGTATTGGCAAGCATTGATCGTCATTTTTCACTCTGCACTGGTTCAGTCTGCGCGCTGAGAAGTTGATTATCGCTTCGCGATATTTGTAGTGTGCATCCTGCTGGCGGGGTAGCTCAGTCCGTCTCCCGTTCCGGGAGACGAGATCTCGTCCTCGCCTACGGCGAGGACGGACTGGTTAGAGCGTCCCGTGCTCAAGAACAACTTGAAAAAGGGACAAGTCCCGTGCAGAAGGAAATCGCTGAACGGGATGAATCGGAATCATAATCCCCCTCGACCGCCTTCGGCGTCTCGGGGCAGGCTCCGGTTCCCGCCACCCTTCGACAAGCTCAGGGTCGGCGGGACTCTGAATTCGGCAGCCACTCGTCGCTTCGCTCCTCGTGGGCCGAATTCGAGCGTGGGTTCGTGGTGATCTGCCCTAACTAGACAATTTTCATTTTACAATTTTCAATTTTCAATGTTACGGCGGGGTAGCTCAGTTGGTTAGAGCGTCGGAATCATAATCCGTAGGTCGTGGGTTCGAATCCCTCCCCCGCTACAAAATGCCGCGCCCCCAATTCAATCGATTTCCGGTTGATGGGGGCGTCGGCATTTTGTACTGGATCAGGAGGAGCGAACACTTCGCTGGACCCGACGAAAGTCGGGGCCAGTCCACGTCGACGCATCGCGTCGACGGAAAATCCCTCCCCCGCTACAGACAACACAAAACCCGCTTCTGGCGATGCCGCCGGGCGGGTTTTGTGTTGCAAAAGCCAAACACCAAGTGACAAAAATCAAGGAAACCAGAAGAGAATCAAACGACAAACAGCAAGCCTAGGTTTGTCTCTGAGACACTTCTCCGTTGCAGCGTCGGAATCATGATCCAGCCAGCCGAAGGCCTACTACTAATGATCGCGAAGCGATCGACTTCACTCTCCTCTACTACGAAGTCGTCGGCCAATTCTCCCTTGGATCGGGTTCGAATCCTTGGCCCGAGCGGCGAGCTCGTCGAGCCGCCGAGGGCCCTCCCCCGCTACACCAAGGCAGAAGTGAGGAGTCAGAAGGTAGAAGCGATAGCCCAGGTCTGCCGCCTAGGCCGAGCCGCTATTCGCTCTGGACATCCAGCCACGCCAGCATCTCGCGAACGCTTCCGGTGGCCAACGCAAGACATGTATCCGCGGCACCGTAGTAGATGTTGACGGTGTCGCCGTCGGCACCGAGGGTGTACCCGCACGGGAAGACCACGTTCCCCACATCGCCGCGTTGCTCGTACACCTCTCCCGGTCCGAAGACCCACTCAGCTCCCCGCTGGAGGAGTTGCTCCGGTCGTTTCAGGTCAAACAGCGCCAGGCCAAGCCGGTAGACACACCCGGCGCACGACTGCTTGACGCCGTGGTAGATCACGAGCCAACCACGCGGCGTCTCGATCGGAGGGGGCGAGAGGCCGATCTTGTTCGCATCCCACCAAGCCCCCTTGCGGGCTTGCAGCATCATCGCGTGCCCGCCCCAGTTCTTCAGGTCCGGCGAATACGAGATCCACATGTGCGCTCGCGGAGCGCTGACAGGCCGATGGATCAGTGCCCAGTTCCCGTCGATCCGGTGCGGCAGAAGCGCCGCATCTTTGTCTTCCGGCGCCATGATCACGCCGAGGCGATCGAATGTGCGAAAGTCAGTCGTGAGAGCCATGGCCACGCCGGGACCGTCTCTCGTGAAGGCCGTGTAGACGATCGCATACTTCTGCAGTTCCGGAACAAACGTGATACGGGGATCTTCGATACCCCAGAGTTCTTCCGGATGTCGGTCCGGATCGGGCGTCATCGTCGGCCTCGCGTCGATCTGCCATCCGTCAATGCCGTTGGCCGATCGGGCAGCGCATAAATGTGACAGGCCGCGCCGATCCTCCACACGACACAGCAAGAGCGTCGTGCCATCCTGCAGTAATGTGGCGCCGGCATTGAAGACGCTGTTGACCGGATAGGGCCACTGGGCAGCCGTCAGGATGGGATTCTGCGCATGACGGCGGAACAACTCTAGATGCTGACGGTCGGTAGTGATAAGGCCCTCACAAGGTGTTGTGTCTGCTGCGAAACGCGCAGTTCCAGCAGGGACTGCAGAAATGCCAGGGTTGACTCGGCACCTTGGTTCTCGTTGGGCCGGTCGGGGTGGAGGCCGTCGCGGCATCCGCCGGTGGTCGGGTCATACAGCGGAAGCTTGAGGTCGTTCCTTCCGAGGAACCAGTCAAATGCGCGACGCGCCTCCTTGTTCCAGCGCTGGTCCCCGGTCGCCTTGAACGCTTCGAGACACGCCGACACCATCGTTTGTGCTTCGACCGGCTGTTGGTCGAAACGGGCCCGCTCGCTCCCGAACTCATAGAACCCATTCGACCCGATCGGCACGAAATGCCCCTCACTCGAGCGCTGGAGGACGGCCAGCCACTCAAGCGATTCCAGGCCCGCCGCGGTCATGGCCGCATTCGGGATCGTCCTGCCACAGATGAGAAGCGCATGCGGCAACGCCGCGTTGCAGTAGGTGAGCCTTCGTTCGAACCATCGCCAGTCGTCCGTTCGATCGGCTTCGTACGACCTCATCAGGCGGCCGGCCAATTCCTCCGTCACTTGCAGCGCCATGCGGTCCCCGGAGAACTTCTGCAGATACTCCGAGATACCGATGAGGGCAAAGGCCCAGGCCCGCGGACTTGTCGTGGCCAGGATAGAGGGAAGCGCCTGCTCGAACAACCAACCGGCCATGCTGTTCAATGACGGCGTCGTTGAGTGACTCAGGACGGTCCCCAACGCCCAGAGGGCGCGGCCGTGGCTGTCGTCCGAACCCGCGTCGTCGAGCCACGTTCTCCGATAGTCCATGAGATTCCGGAAACGTTTGTTCTTCGGGTTGAACGCAAACCCCAGATACGCAAGATAGCGGGACGCGAGCCCAAGGTGCTTCTCATCGCCGAGCTCGGCCTCAAGCACGCTGACGAGTAGTGCACGGGCGTTATCATCCGTCGTGTAACCGTGAGCGTAGTTGGGCACCGCAAAGAGGGCGTGCTGGAGGATCCCGGTCTCATCCGTCATGGCGCGCAGGTGGTCGGTGAGCAGCGGGGGCAATTCACCGGGGTATCGATCGAGCGCCTTGGCGGCAAACCCCGGCGGGACGTAGTGCCGGCGTTCGGCGCGTGCCCGATCGAAGCTCTCCATGTAGCGTTTCGCCACCTCGCTCCAGATCATCGTGCGTCCGTAGAGATACGCCCGCTTGCGCATCGCGTGTCGCTCCGAGTCGTTCCCGAGCAGTTCGATCACCTGCTCTGCCAGAGCGTCCGGATCTCGGAACGGCACGAGGACCCCTCGCCGCTCGCTGAGCATCTCCTGCGCGTACCAATACGGAGTGGAGACGATCGCCTTGCCGGCCCCGAGACTGTACGCCAGGGTGCCCGACACGATCTGCGCCTCGTTGAGGTAGGGGGTGATATAGATGTCTGCTGAGCCGATGAACTCGACCAACTCGTCGAGACTGACGAAGCGATTGTAGAAGATGACATGGCTTTCGACCCCCATCTGTTGCGCCAGCCACTGCAGTGAAAGGCGATATGTCTCGCCATCATGCTGGAGCACGTGCGGATGCGTCGCTCCGACCACGATGTAGACGGTGTCGGGGAATCGTGCGACGATCGCGGGGAGTGCTGAGATGACCGTCTCGATGCCTTTGTTGGCCGACAGCAGTCCAAAGGTCAGCAGCACCGTCCTCCCTTCGACGCCGAAGAGGTCCTTGTGAAAACTCGGGTCCACAAACGGCATATCGGGGATGCCGTGTGGTATCTTGTCGATCTTGTCCGGCGCGATATGATAGACGTTGCGCAGGTAGTTAGCCCCCCGTTCGCTCATGACGATCAGTCGATCGGAGAGAGCCGCCACTTCTTCCAGGACCGCCCGCTGGTCGGGCGAGGGTTGATCGAGCACCGTATGCAGGGTCGTCACGACCGGCATCCGCAGATCTCTGAGGAGCGTGAGCACGTGGCTGCCGGACTTTCCGCCGAAGATCCCGTATTCGAATTGGAGACACACGAGATCGACGTTGTTGATGTTCAGGAAGTCCGCGGCGCGCCGGTACGAATGGACGTCCTTTTCCGACAGCTCAAAGCGCACCCGCTCCGGATAGTCATACCCCTCAGCCAGATCATTGACGGGTACGGCAAAACACGTGGTCGCAGGATACACCGTAGCCACTGATTCGCAAAGATCGCTGGTGAATGTGGCGATCCCGCATTGACGGGGTGGATAGTTCCCCACGAATGCGATCCGGCTGACCGTTGAAAGTTGGCCCTTGTGTTTCACGTTGTTCTCTTCCCTTCACACGATACTGGAACCAGGGATCAGGTCGGTCGGGGCATCCCGGCGGTATACACACTCTTCAGCCATTCAGCGTGGCGGATGGCTTGTTCTCGGTCGATGAACCAACGGCACAGGACCTGCTGCTTCCTCCACCACGATACCTTCCATTGACGGAGGACCCAGTTTGCCGGATCCGTCGTGTCGTGAGTGATGGAGATCAGCATGTGCCGGTCACGAAAGATGACGTTGACCGATCTCATTGGCGCACTCTCCACAAGTCCCGCATCTACTTGGTGTCGAGAATGATCGGCAATCCATCCTTGCCGGCGCCGACGATGATGACCTTGGTGTTCGTCGATGCGGCCAGCTTCTCCGTCGCTTCGATGCCCTTCCAGCGAAGGAGCTGATCGCTGATGCCGGCAGCCACGATGGTCTGGAAGTCGGCGATCCCCCGCGCCTCGATCCGTTTCCGGTCCGCCTCCTGCTTCTCCTTTGTTAGCACGAACTCCATCCGCTGGCTTTCCTGGTCGGCACGCTGTTTCTGTTCGATCGCTTCCGTCAACTGCGTCGGAAGGACCACGTTACGGATGGGGGTGTTCTCGATCGTCACGCCACGAGGCGCGACGATCTTTGCGAGCTCTGCTTGAATGCTCATTCCAAGCCGCTCTCGTTCGGACGAATACAGGGCACTGGCCTGAAAACTCGCCGTGACGGAGCGACATATCGAGCGGAATTGCGGTATCAGGATGATGGTCTCGTAGTCTCCGCCCGCCACGGTAACGTAGACCCTGGCTGCAGAATCAGGGTTCAGCCGGTAGAGGGCGCTGACCTCCAGCCCGATCGTGAGCCCTTCACGCGAAAGCACCTGCATGTTCTCTTTGTGTTCTTGTGTCTGAATAGAGTACTTGACGACAGTGGCCATCGGGTTCACCGGATTGATACCGGCCCGGAGCGTTTGCTCTGAGACCACCCCGAAGAAATCGACCACGCCCACGCGTCCAGCAGGGATCTGCGTGAAGCACTGCAGAACGACGAGGAGCCCGAACACCACCGATCCGAGGCCGCCGAACGAAGCCACCGACTGATATCCGGCAACGCCATCTCGTGCCTTGGCACGGGCGGTGCGCCATACGGCAATGCCAACGACGGTCAGCAACAGCGAGAGAATGAAGACCATGATAGACTCCTTGTCAGGTACCTGGGAGGAATGACGGCATGTCAGCGGAGACTGCCGACGACGAATACAGATCTCAGAGTGGACTGCTAATCGAACCGCAATGATGCCGCAAGCGTATCGACGTCCTTTCGTTCCTGCTTCCACACATCTTCACGCCGCTCCAAAGCCGAGGCCTCGCTGATCGCATACTGCCCGTAGGCCGCGTTCGCTTTCGCAGCCGCCTGCTTCAAGGCTGACAAGAGCGTCTCGTGGACCTCACGGAGCTCACCGTGGACGACCAGGAACGCGGCATCGACCTCCACGCTGCGGCCCATCTGGAGCTTCTCCCATTCCTGGCCGAACAGGGTGACCCACTCCACCGGCGGGTGAGCGGTCAGTTCAAAATACAGATGATACACCGTGGCTGATCCGACGTCCTTCCGGGACTTATCGGCGTTCAGTCTCTTGATCCGTATCTCCGGAGTGGCCCCGGGTTCGAGAACCGTTTTGGGTGCGACCATCGCTCTTCTCCCTCATGTGTGCAGATACATTCTTCGTTCATCGGCCGATGATGTCACTGCGCCGACCCTGCTTCTGTTGGGCAGACCTTGTCGGGAATGACACGCTGGCGTGCGGACAAAACGGGGCCGCTTCACGTCCGGCGTGTCGTGGATCGTCGGGCCGACTTCGGCCTCTTGGCGATGGCCTTCTTGCGACGCACCGGATTGACTTCATTGATCTTCGCCAGGAGTGCCATGAGCCGCGCATTGGCTTGTCTCAACTGAGAGACGATCTTGGCGAAGTCGTTCTGCTGGCGGACCGTCGTCTCGCGGGCGTTGCCATACTTCTCCTGCAGCTTGCCCACAAGTTCTTCATACTTGCCGGCCATCTTCGTCAGTTCATCGTTCATGATCTTGCCCCACTGATGGACGGCCCTCCCCCGGCGCTGTTTCCATCCGCCTTCCAGCTGATCCCAATTCATTGATCATCCTCCATCGATGCGTCATGATCACGATCCTGCAATTCGCAGCCCTCACGGTGAGGGCCTTGAAGAAGCTTCATGATCATCGTACGAAGGGGTACGGCGGAATGAATCAATCAAACGGATGGAAAGAGAACTAGACCGCGAACGGAGTACTGTCGCCGTCCAGCGCCGAAGGGCGGTGCGCGAAAAGACGCGGAGGTTGGAAATTGCCGGAAGCCGAAATGGACCGACCTCGATCGGGAGGGGTGACCGAGGTCAGCGAGGAGGTATCAGAAGCAGGTGCAAGGCGGCGAGAGGCGTCGCGAGATCCTAGGACCGATCGTCCGACGTGACATCGTGACCCGTCACATCGGCCGAGGGAGCCGCCACGAGGCGTTCGGCCTTGTTGTTGGCCAGGAATTCCGCCGATGTGCCGTTCGACCATCGGATCCCCCTGACCCAGTCGTCCTTGCCGTGATGTTCGGACACGTGCGGAGAACTGCCTCGACCGGTTGAGCCATGGCTATTGTGTTTCATGTCTGTGCTCCTTCGATCGGGACCACTTCATCACGTCGCAGGTTCGAGAGGACGGCATCTAAACGACGTTTTGGAGCAGACTGCCGGTCGGACGTTTCTCTTCGGCTTTGACGCGCTTCGCCTGGCGTTTCTCTTCTTTTGTCTTCGCCGGCTTCTTCTTTGTGTCTTTGCGGCTGCTCTGGTTCTTGCTCATGATGGTCGAGGCTCCGGTGGTGAATGTTCATCGTGCATGAGGGCTAATCGGCGCTCGCTTGGTGCCGAACAACGTTTCGCGTCTGCCCGCATAGCGGTTTACAGGCGGGCGTTCATCTGTTACCTGCGGGTCTTCTTCCTCCCGCTGACAGCTCAGGCAGGACGGCGTCCACTGCGTCGTGTGAGACCTGTCGCCTTGCGTCTCGCACGCACGTACACGTTGACCCTGCTCTTGTGCGGCCTTCGAGACGGAGCGCGCGCAGATTTGCGGGCGGCCTCGTGCCTCGTCTCCTTGAGACGTGTGAGCAAGGTCTCGAGCCGCGCATTCGCCTGGCGCAATTGGAGGACGATCTTGGCAAAATCGACCTCCTGCCTCATGGCCTTCTCATGAGCGTCCCGGTAGCGGAGCTGGAGCTTGCCAATGAGCTCCTCGTATCGCCCGGCCATGGTCCTCAGGTCATCCATCATCCTTGTTCCCGTATTGGCAAGCGTCCATCCACCGACGGTGCTTCCAGCCACCTTCCCATGGGCTCCACCTCATACCGGACCCAGGGCACGCATTCGACTCCACACCGCATCGGCATGCAGATATAGCCTACGGAGTTCCCGACTTGGATACATCGTTCCAAAGGATGAAAGGAGGACTAGTTCGACCGGGACCTCGGGACCGTTCGAGAGTGAAAAACTGAGATAATCAGACAGAATGGGGGGATGGCGGGGGCCAGCGGGGTGGGAAGACCAGGCCGGGCGTCCGGAGGGCCTGGATACGCGCGGATCAAGGAGGCGGTAAGCGATCGCTGAAGTGCGAGGCGATCTCGAGTCGGCTGTGGAGCGCCAGCTTCTCCAGGATGTTATGGATGTGACTCTTGACCGTGTAGGTGGAGAGGTTCAGTTCCACGGCGATCTGCTTGTTGCTCATTCCTTCGGCGATCAACGCGATCACTTCCCGCTCGCGCTTCGTCATACGCACCGCACCGGTCAACGATCCCTTGGCGCGCCGGAGCGCCCTGTCGACCACATGCGTGAACAACGAGCCCGTCAACGGCGGCGGAAGGACCTTGGACCCTTTGGCCACGAGTCGGATCGTTTGCAGAACTTCAGCGACGGTGGCGTCCTTGAGGATAAAACCGGCGGCGCCGACCTCGACGAACTCGATGATATCAAGCTGGGTGGGGATCAGGCCCATACCGATGACCCTGACATGGGGCATCTCGCGGGCGAGTATGGACACGATCCGGGCGGCGTGTTCGCCCCTCAAGCCGAGGTCCATCAGCACGACGTGGGGCTTCATGGTCCGGACCTGTTCCACGGTGTCATGCCCGCCCCCGGTGGACGACACGACCACCAGATCCGACTGTGCGTTAATGAGGTCCCTGATGCCGTCGCGGAGGATACGGTTGTCTTCGACCAGCAGGATCTTGATACGCTTCAACTCATGCGCCCTTCTCTGAGTGATCTATAGATACTTCTCGCCGCGTCGACGGGGACATGCGTCCTCGGCCGACCGTGGCGCGCGCGGTGCCAGTCTGACCTGCGCTCCACCGATAGAGTATGGTAGGCAAACCGTGAACGACATTCAACGGCGCAAACGGCGACAGGTATCACGGACCCACGAAGGGTCAGGAGACCCAGGCATGTGTTGCATACATGCGATCAGACCGTCGATCCTGGCAGGTCCCGTCAAAACCGATCAAATCCGAATCTCCCCCCCCGGAGCCAAGGACTCACCTCCTTCCCTCTGTGACACCCAGGCCGGGATGTTGCCGCGGCCTCGAGCGGTTGAATGACGACCAACAACACAGAACCCGCCGCGGATATTCACCCCGGGCGGGCTCTGTGCTGGGAAGAACGAACGCGAACCAGCAAGGGATCGCTCCGTCGGTTCAGTAGTCGATCGTCAACATTCGTCCAGCCGTGAAGTCAAAGAATCGGTCCTTGTTCGCCACTTCGACGCCGGCCCGAAGATCATTCGCTTCCATCCCTGCCACCTTCATGCAGGTCGGACATGCCATGACGCGCACGTGGAGTTTGGCCAGTCGCTCCAAGAGTTCATGAAGCGATCTGAACGGCTTCATGGAGATGTCTGGCGCATCGGCCTTCAGGACCTTGACCGCCTCGATGTCGCAGTAGATGATCACGTCCTTTTTCGCCTCCGCCATCGTCACCGCCATCTGCATTCCCATGAGCAAGCGATGGACATCGTCCGAACCATGAGAGATGTGAACGAACACCCCATCACGAGGCCGATCGGCCGCGGGGGAAACGAGCTGCCCAAGCAGGACTGTTGGGAGCATGGTGAGCACAGCAAAGTAGGCAAGCCATCGGCGACATGGTGACATGGTGATCTCCTTCTGATCGTGATCGTTGGTCAGGTGAACTGCATGAGAGGCAGGAATTCTGATCGAGCCCCGAAGCAACATCAGTGTTTCCGTTGTCGGCTGGCCTCCCAGGCGCGATGATGCTCAGATCCCTCGCGCAGGAGCTTGCCGCCACACGTCGAACAGCGTTCCTCCTGGCATGGGATCCCACTGCGATGAGGGAGACATGTGCCGCATTTCGGGCAGACACAGGTCCCGCCGCTTCCAAGCCGTTGTTTCCGATGTTCGTTCATGATGCGCCTCCTGACGGTCAACGACGGAACGATCTCGCGTCGTGCCGGTCCATCAAGGGAAGAGCACCGCCATGGCCACCACGGCTGTCCATCGTCCCTCCTTGTCCCCTTGCGCTGATTGCGTCACGTTGAAGGTGCGAAGGATCTTTCCGCTCATCTTGTACTGTCGTTCCCGTTCATCCCAATCAACCGCGGGGTCGAATGGAACGCCGAGGGTCGTCGCCAGCATGGTCGCGGCCAGGTCCTCAGCGTATTCCCCCGCACGTTCATCCGTCTCGCCGTACGAATGGTGCTCCGACAGATAGCCGTAGGCCGTTTCATCGGCCGGCTGGGCCACGCCGATGGAGGCGGCGATCAGCCGGTTCGGCTCGTTGCTCGCGGTCCGCGCCATGACCACGAACGTCAGAGCTCCCGGCTCCAGGACCTTTTCGGCTTCGGCCGACGACAGGCGCCGGCAACCCGGAGGTAGAATGCTCGAAACGTTGACCAGATTACATCTTTCGACGCCAGCGCTGCGCAGGGCCAGCTCGAACGATTGTAGGTAGTCCTTGTGGCGGCCGACCCCCTTCGTGAAGAAGATCTTCTTGGGTACGAACACGATCATCTCAGGTTACGCCGTGCGCTGCCACCGCGGTCTTGAGATGTCCATCAAGCCGCGGTACACTTGTCTTCATCCGATAGACCAGCTGTTCCCTCGTCACGACACCGAATGACGCATCCACGAGCCTCTAACGACCTTCCGGCCACTCGATGAGCGTCTGACGGTCTCAGGCTCGAAGGTTCTGAACGATCTTTGCAGGGCTTCAGAAGACTTCGTGACACTCTTGTAAGAAGCCATCACATGAACACATCGCGCGGCGTTCGCGCTCGCCCGCCGCTTCCGAGACCTTCAGCGGTCAGGCGGGCGCGTAACGCTTGTTTCTGCGAATCCTAGGGTTATGAAACCGCTTCTAGTGCAATCTGTGGACTTCATCCACCAGCTGTCCGTCGAGATAGCGACGGACGGCCGTCTCGACGTCGGTCTCGCTCGTCACGATCATTTCGACGCCCCGGGCCCGCAGGTCTTCCCAGGCCTTTCGGCCCATGCCGTGGCTGATGACCACAGCGCAGTCTTTGAGCCCTTCCGCCGCGGAGTGGTGCCCATGGGCGTCGCCATGCCGGTGCTGGTGCCCGCCCTGTTGTTCAGGCTCGTCGTGGTGTTGGTGTCCCCCCTGCATGTGATGGGTGAACGTATTCGGTCGAAGGGTCAGCGCCTTGATCGCTTTTCCCTCGACGTCAGCGATGGCGAAGTACGGGCTTCGCCCGAAATGCTGCGAAATGACTTTTCCGTCCTCCGTTGCGACTGCGATCTTCATCGTCGGTCTCCCTCGTTCCTTTCTGTGTTGACGTTCGCTTCACGCGCGCGCCAACGTCTTACATGCCGGACAGAGGCCCAGGAATTGGACCACATGTCCGGTGATCCCAAAACCGTGTTTGCGCGACAGGGCTTTCTCAAGCTTCTTGATCAATTTCACCTCTTCATCCATGAAGTCATCATACTCCACGACACGTTTGCAGGAGGAGCAGACGAGATGATGGTGATGAGACGGCTTGCCGCTGCGTTCCACCAGTTCGTATCGGCTGCGAGCGTCGCCAAAATCCAGCCGGCTGACGATCCCCATTCGCACCAAGACGTCGAGGGTCCGATAGACGGTCGTCAATCCGATCCTCGCGTACTTCGGATGCACGCGAAGGTAGACCTCCTCGGCAGAGAGATGATCGGAGGTCGCCCCGAGGACATCGACGATCAACTGCCGGGGTTTGGTCAGGCGGAGCCGGTGTTGCTTGAAGGCGCCCGTCCATTCAGAGCTGCGGACTTGCTTCATCGCATGTTATTGATAATGGATATCAATAACATCAGAAGAAAACGGGCAAGTGTCAAGCTGCGACCACTCTCAAGAACGACAACAGCGGGAGGGTGGCCGGTTCTCTGCGACTGGGTCCACAGGTTGCATACGCAAGGCTCGCCAAAAACCATCGGCCTTCCTCATCGCGTACTGTGCGCGGACGGGCCGCGCATTGGCGTTCTTTGTGCTGTTGCGTGGGACCCCTCCGTTGTCAATGATTCCGGCCTATCAAGACCGATTCTCCCGAGGACGTGTGGGGATCGAGTGATCGATCCTCCAAGGGCTTGAGGGCATGATCGATGGCACTTGCCCGACACGCGAAAATCGGGTAAGGTTGATGAACGGCGCGCTTGTCCCCTTGCAGATCGCATCACGGTGCGTGGACGCAAATGACAAGGGCCAGGACAACAACGGTGCGCATCAGGCCGTCGCAGAGCGACATGCCCGTCGCGCGATCGAGCTACTACTGCGACCGACGATCGCCGACCGGCTGGGACTGGCGGTCATGACGGGCGATCGGGCAAAGCCAGGCCGGCATCGACGCAAGAGCATTCTTCCACCGGCAACTCCATGCAC
This sequence comes from Bacteroidota bacterium, assembly GCA_025454835.1. Lineage (GTDB taxonomy): Bacteria > Bacteroidota > Ignavibacteria > UBA10030 > UBA10030 > 2-02-FULL-55-14. Next base: position 104,174 of record JALONQ010000002.1, read on the forward strand.
CACCTGATCCTTCTTCACGGCATGGGCGAGTTCGAGATCGAACAGCGCTTCTACGGACCGTTCGAGGCGATGCTCCGCGAGGTCCTGGCGGAACGCAAGCTCGACTTCGACGAACACATCATGCTTCACCGCATCTACTACACGGAGGTCGTGAAGGACGCGAAATGGTCGGTCTTCCATCGATCGTTCCCCGAATATCACGGCACCATCCCGCCGATGTTTGACAAGCAGATCGGTTTTGGCCGCTACTTCCTGACCGTGTTCATGGGAGACGTCGTGGCTTACTCCTCGACGGAGGGGGAACGCCGATTGCGCAACTATGTCTACCGGCAACTCGACACGATCATACGGAATGACGCCCCCTCATTCTCGATCCTGGCGCACAGTTTGGGGTCGATCATCGCGTATGACTATCTCTACGACCTGTTTGGCAAGGCCCCGGCGAAACGCCGGCGGATCAGGAAAGACGGGCGGCAACGGCTGGAGCATTTCTTCACCACCGGATCGCCGATCGCGCTCTTTCTCCTCCGCAAGGCGCACCTGATGCTGAAGGCAAGGGCTCTGTCGAGGAATCCCGTCGGAGTCAGGCGTCCGCGAAGTTCGTGGCTGAACTTCTGGAATCACCAGGACATCCTCGCGTATCCGCTGGAACGCTTCTTCCCGCGGCTGGTGTCTGACCGGCACGTCGACACCGGGAGTCTCATCTTCAATTCCCATCTCGGATACTGGTACAGCCGAGACGTGGCGGAACAGGTGGCCGATGCGTTGCTCGGGAGGACGAAGGGCAAGAAGCGTCCGACGGCGAAGCGTCGGCGCTGAACTTACCACCTACCGTACCGTGAGCAGGCAACCCGTGCCGTTCCAACACCCGGCCTTTCAGCGCGCCGCCTTCGTGGCCCTCTTCGCGATCGCCTTCGCATGGGTCGAGACGAGCGTGGTGATCTACCTGCGCGACCTCTACTATCCTCAGGGATTCTCCTTTCCTCTTCGCCAGCTCGACCAGGACCGTCTAGGCGTTGAACTGGTGCGTGAACTCGCGACCATCATCATGCTCGCCGCCGTCGGCGTGCTGGCGGGCCGCACCAGATGGGAACGGTTCGCCCACTTTGCGATCGCATTCGGACTCTGGGACATCTTCTTCTATCTTTGGCTGGCGGTCGCCATCGGATGGCCGGCTTCGGTGTTCGACTGGGATATCCTGTTCCTTCTCCCGCTTCCGTGGATCGGACCTGTGATCGCCCCCGTCGTCGTGTCGCTCTTGCTCATCTCGGCCGGCATCGCGATCCTCGCAGCAGAGCGAAGCGGATCGTTCCGCCCGGGAGCGTCCGCATGGGTCTTGGGGTTCGCCGGCAGTGCGCTCATTCTGTGGACGTTCATGCGCGACACGAACGCGGGGCTCGCCGGGGCGATGCCCCAGCCCTATGCGTACCCGACCTTCTGGACGGGAATCGTGCTCTACGTTGCTGCGATCGTACTCAGTTGGAGATCATCCCGTAGCCAACATCCATCGACAAACGCATCACATCGGAGCTCGCCTCATGAATAGGTTCTTCTTTCTCCTTTCCGTCGTGTTGCTGATGGGCATGCATTCAGCGGCACAGACACAGGTCAAACGCCCCATGACGCCGTCCGATGTCTACCGTCTGCGCTCCGTCTCGGACCTTCAGGTCTCCCCTGACGGAGGATGGATCGCGTATGTACTTTCCACCGTCGACTCCGTGAAGGACAGGTCGAACGCCGACCTGTGGATGGTCAGCGGCGACGGCTCGCAGTCGGTCCAGCTGACGAACAGTCCCGACGGCGAACGCCAGCCCCGGTTCAGCCCCGACGGGAGGTTCCTTTCGTTCATGGCCAAGCGCGGCGAAGACAAGAACTCACAGGTCTATCTGCTGGACCGCCGCGGAGGTGAAGCTATCCGGGCGACGGAGGTCAAGGGCGAGATCGTCGAACATCGGTGGTTTCCCGACGGTTCGGCACTGCTGCTGACGATCAAGGAGGCGAGCACCGCCGACACGGCCGCCTCGAAGGTCCGCCGCCCGCACGTGATCGACCGATATCATTTCAAGGAGGATGACGAAGGCTACCGCGACCGGCGGACGACGCACCTTTACCGGTTCACGCTCGCCACCAAAGCGCTCGATACGCTGACGACGGGCGCGTTTGACGAATCACAAGCCGCCGTCTCACCCGACGGCCGACTGATCGCCTTCGTCAGCAACCGGACGTCCGACCCGGACCGGAACGAGAACACGGCGGTCTACGTCATGGAGGCGAGGCCGGGTGCGCCCGCGCGCCAGCTGACCGACTGGCCGGGGACAGAATCGACTCCGGTGTGGAGCCCCGACGGCAAGCGGATCGCGTACCTGCAGAGCAGCAGCGACGAGCCGTTCACGATGTATGGACAGCGACTGCTCGCCGTCATCTCACCGGACGGCGGCACGCCGACAGTCCTCTCGGCGTCACTTGACCGTCCAGCAAGCACGCCGCGGTGGTCGTCGAACACTTCCTTGGCGACCGTCATGGCCGACGACCGCCAGACGCCGCTGGTGAGCTTCGAGGTCCCTGCCGGCCGCAACCGGCGATTGCTGGACGGGGAACGATCCATTTCAAATCTTCAATGGGACTCGAAGAACGGCCGGTGGCTCATGATGATCAGCACGCCGCAGAGGCCGGCCGAGATCTTTGCGCTCAAGGGAAGCACGTTAGCGCAACTGACCAAGCTCCACGACGACTTCCTGACGCCGCTGCAACTGGCAAACGTGACGGGATTCCAGTCCACGAGTTCAGACGGGGCGGTCATCTCCTCCATCCTCTATCGTCCAGCGGACATGGCTCCAGGGAAGCGGCTGCCGCTGGTGTTCGTGATCCACGGCGGACCGGTCGGCCAGGACGACTTCGGCTTCGCAGTCACGCCACACGTTCTCGCGGGGGCCGGCTACGCCGTGGCGGTCGTGAACTATCGGGGGAGCAGCGGTCGCGGCGTCGCTTTCACGCGCGCGATCTATGGCGATTGGGGGATCCTTGAGGTGAAGGACATTCTCGGAGCCGCCGATCACCTCGTCAAGGAAGGGATCGCGGACCCGGATCGAATGGGGATCGGCGGGTGGAGCTACGGTGGGATCTCGACGAACTTCGTCATGGCCAGCGACCGGCGCTTCAAGGCGGCCGTGAGCGGCGCGGGGAGCTCACTGCAATTCAGCATGTACGGCTCCGACCAATACATCAAGCAGTACGATGTCGAACTGGGCGTGCCGTGGAAGAACACGGAGAAGTGGACCAAGGTCTCGTATCCGTTCTTCCAAGCCGACCGCATTACGACGCCGACGCTGTTCATGGCTTCGGAGGACGACTTCAATGTGCCGGTGATCGGCGCCGAGCAGATGTACCAGGCGCTGAAGCACACCGGCGTACCGACGGAGCTTGTCATCTACCCGGGTCAGCACCACGGCCTGAGCGTGCCGAGTTACATCAAGGATCGGCTGGAGAGGAACATCAGGTGGTATGACCGGTACTTGAAGCCGTGACGCTGGCGACGGAGAGCAAAGGGGTTGTCTCAAAAGCCGGTTCGCTTGACGACAGCGAAAGGATGGTGTATCGGTCCTAGCCGATGGCCGCCATGACCGCCGCCGTTTCGGCGCCATCCGACGAGTAGCACGAGGCGATCAGGTACCACCCAAGCAGGACGAGCAAAGGCGCGTCACGGTGGCGCTGGAACCCGCCTTCCACAGTCACGTCCGCTTGCAGTCCCTTCATCGTGTACTTCGTCCTGAACACCACCGGCTTCGTTCCGTCCGCCGCGGTGAATGCCCACTCCTGGCGCCAGGTGCTCGTCATCGACCACGAGTAGATCGTTCCGTTCTGCAACTTGAGGTCGGCACCGCTCATCCAGCGGAACTCCAAACGAGCAATGTCGTAGGGGGTCCCTTCAACACGTACCGTCAGGCACGGATTCCAGATCCCGTTACGCTTGAACGCATAGCGCAGATCCCCATACTGCGCCTCTGCCAGCGTTCCCCACTCTTTCGTCCATGAGATCCGTGCCACCGGCACGTCGTTCGACCTCAATTCGTAGACAGGTTTGAACGCCTCCACCGACTTCCACAGCAACCGTCCTTTGAACGCATCTTGACCGGTCGTCATAGGGCCTCCTCTGTGGTCACGTAATGTTACGGGAGGGGACTCCGGCGGATGCAGCACGAGGGACGCATAGCAGTTTCTTGACACACCGAACGCCTGTTTCACGACGGCATCGGCCCGAATCCAGACCGTTTCACGGCGGCACGTTTAGAAAATACGAGAGCCGCGACCGTTTGGCCGCGGCTCCGACATGGTTGGACCTGGATCCGGCGTTACTTCACGAGCGCCATCTTGCGTGTGACGGTCGCGATCGTATCTCCGGATACTTCGTCGGTCGCCAGCATCGTGCAGAAGTAGACTCCCGAGCCGACCTGTGCATGCCACTCGGCTTGGTACGAGCCAGGTGATCGAACATCATTCGCGAGGACGGCAACGGTCTGTCCCAGAAGATTGCGAATGAAGACCTGCACATGGCTTCGTCGCGGCACGTCAAATCGAACGGTCGTGGTCGGATTGAACGGATTCGGGTGATTGGGATGCAATGCGAACGCGGCAACCACCGATGGATCTTCCACGCCGGTCGTCACAAACTGGAACGTGTTCACCGTCCGCCCGTCCTTGTCCGTCAGACTGCCGCCGAGGAAGGATGGGACGAAGCCTGACAGCCCCGTCACGGCCCTCAACTGGACCGACGCCACTTCGGCGCTGGGCTGTCCCCACGGATCAGAAGCCGCGAAGACCAGCCTCACACGCGAGGGACTGACGACCGCCATCTCGGCGATCCCCCCGAAGGTGTTGTTGACCTTGGAGGTTTGCGCCAGGGCATGACCTTCCCCGATGCCGAACTCGAGCGATCCGCTCACCAAGTTCGGCATTCCCTCAATGCGCACCGGCATGTCGACAACCTGACCGGCGGATGCTGAGACCGGCGCCACATAGATCCTGACGGGCAACGAGATCGAATCTCCCGGCGGCGGCGTGGTGAGCCCGACCGCTGCACGCAGCACGCCTACCGCATCGAACGGCGTGATCAACCCGTCGCCGTCGAAGTCGGCGGCCCAGCGGTCCCGTTCGCCGCGTTGTTCGAGCCCCGCGACGAGACGCAGAACGAGGATCGCATCGGCAGAATTCCGTTCTCCGTCGGCGTTGACGTCTCCCTTCCAGCCGAATCCCGTGGAAAGAAGGCCGTTCGACACGGCGACATCGAGCGGCAGCCCGGCGGTATTGTAGAGTTTGGCCTTCGCGATCACCAGCGGCGTCGTGAGCGAATCGGGCACGCCGGGACGAATTGCACCGTCAAGCACGATCAACGACCCCGATCGGTTGTGCTGGATCCCGGTGGCATGCGCCAGCGACACCAGCACACTCTCGGGACGTGAGACGTTGAAGGCGAGGGAGAATGCAGAGGTGAGCGACCCGCGGCGCACGCCGTGGACCGTCACGATCGACGTATCGAAGGCGAGTTTCAGATCTGCGCCGGCAACGCCGAAGGGTTCGTCAAGGATGACCGGGATCGAAACCGGATCGCCCGCTCGCCCGAAGACGTGCGGTATCAGGATCTCGGGGGCAATGACCTGCGGGGCATGCAGGTCGGAGATCGCAAAGATGGCCGGGAGGATCGAATCGGGCCCGGGCAGCACTTCGACGGAGGGCGACGAGCCCGCAAGGGACACGGAACCGACGCCAAGTATGATCGGCGCGGTCGCCGACGGGCCTGGAGTAGAACCCGCCAGCGGCGGACCGAACAACGGCGTGCGAACGAAATACGCATCGGTCCCCATCGCGCTTCCCGATGCCGAGTTGCCGGAGAAGATCAGATCGCCTGTCGATGTGCGCGACGCGCCTATGAGCCGATCGGACGCCGCACCTCCGCAACGAACGGACGACAGCAGGTCCCCGCTGTCTGAGACATGGATGTACCAACCATCAAGCACGCCGGCGGCGTCGGATGCCCATCCAGACACCACGAGTCCGAGATGCCCAAGGTCAGTGCCTCGCACCAGCTGATCCTCGCCACTTGTTCCGATCGACCATGCCTGCAGCAAAGTTCCGAGGCTGTCGACTGTGATCACCATGGCGTCTCGCGAGCCAAAGGCACCACCATGTGTGCCGCATACGGCCACGTATCCGCCGTTCTGTCGCTCATGCACCACGTAGACCGTCTCATCCGCGCCGGTCCCATAGGTCTTCATCCATTGCAGCTCGAGGCTGGAGGAGAGCTTGACCAAGGCGGCATCATGCATGCCAACGCCGTAGGAATAGGTGTGTCCGGCGATCAGGAATCCCCCGTCCGACGTCGGCGTGAAGGTGTTCAAGGCTTCCGTCGAGAATCCCCCAAACGTGCGGGAAGAGAGCACATGGCCTTGCGCATTGAGACGGATCACCCAGTAGTCCCACCCGCCGTTGCCGTACGACGTCGTATGGCCCATGACGAGCAGGTCCCCGCCAGACCGGGGCATGACGTCGACGAGCAGCTCGTTGCCCATGCCGCCGTACCGTTTCGACCACAGGAGCGATCCGGAGAGGTCCATTTTGAACACCCAGCCGTCCCATTCGCGGCCCGGAACGGCCGTGAAGCCGGCGAAGACGAAGGAGGAATCCTGAAGGCCGATGATCTTGGCGACCCAGTCCTCGCCGATCCCGCCGAGCACTCGCGTCCATTGCAACTCGAACGCGGGGCTGAGCTTGGTCACAAAGACGTCCTTGTCCCCCGCGCCGGCACTCGTCGTTTGACCGGCGAGCAGGTAACCTCCTTCCGGAGTGATGGATACCACCCAGCCCTCGTCGAAGCCCGGTCCTCCGATGAGCTTCTGGACCTGGGTTTGCGCGAAGGATCCGACGGTCAGAAGTGAGAGGATGCTGAGGAAGAGAAGAAGGACAGGACGGGGCCGCATCGCATGATCTCCTTGAATTCTGTAGTAGCAAATCTATCGCATCCAAGAGCCAATTGCCAGGGCAGACCGCGTTGGGGCCGCCGCCTTCACCCGTCTTCGTCAGAACTGAGAACAACGCGAAAAGCAGCATCACGAGGAGCGAAACAGCTGGGAAACGCACAGACCTCGAATGGGACGTGGCGCCGCCCGGTCTACGGTTTCACGCGTCCGAACCTGACCAGGACCTCCCGCACCCGGTCGAGCGGCAGGGCCCCGACGGTCCGTCCTTTGTGTCCTGTGACGGACGTTGCCTTGAAGAGGGAATTGAGGACCGATTCCTCCGTCGCTTCAACGGCGGACTGGAAGAGGGCCGAGATGGCATCATCGTTCACAACCGCCGTGGCACGCGTGAAGGCATCGCGCACGGGGTTCACTCTCACGGCCCCGGATGTGGAGAACGCTATCGCATAGTCGCCGCTGCCGTGACTCATCGCCGAGCCGGTGCGCCCGAGCGCGAGCAGGGCGCGCGCCGCCAGCCGCCGAAGCTGAAGATGGTCCATCGGCGCATCGGTGGCGACGACGATCATGCACGAGCCGTCGGCACTCTTGTCGAGTTCTTGCTTGAACGAGTACCGGCCAAGCAATCGCCCTACAGGCACGCCCGCGATGTCGAGGATGCCGCCGTAGTTCGTCTGCACCAACACGCCGACGGTGAAGCCCCCCATCGACGCCGGAAGCCGTCGTGAACTCGTTCCGATCCCGCCCTTCCAACCGAAGCAGATCGTTCCGGTCCCGGCACCGACGCTCCCCTCCTCCACCGCCCCATCGCTCGCGATCGCGATCGCCCGTCGGACATCTTCTCGGGTCACATGCCGTCCTCGGATGTCATTCAGGAATCCGTCGTTCGTTTCGCCGACGACCGGATTGACCGAACCCACGTTCTCGTTGCCGGGCAGTGACAGCATGTGGTCGACGACCCCGTTGGCCGCATCCCACACGCTGAGCGTATTCGTCAACACGATCGGAGTCTCGATCTGTCCGAGCTCGTTGACCTGAGTACTGCCGACCAGCTTCCCGAATCCATTGCCGACGACGATCGCAGCCGGCACCTTTTCTCGAAAGAGGTTGCCCGAATGCGGAACGACGGCGGTCACGCCGGTGCGGACCGAATCACCGCGCACGAGCGTCACCTGACCGACCCCGACCCCCTTCACGTCGGTGATCGCATTCAAAGGACCAGGAGTGAAGATGCCGATCTCCATCCCCCAGTCGCGAAGACGAGGACGTTCCTGGGCTGACGCTAAGATCGGAAGCAACAGGAGGATGGAACTGACAATAGGGCTCTTCATGGCGGGATCCGCTTCGTCGATGGGGTTCGATCGCTGATGACTTGTCTCGATGGTAGTGACCGGTCTGGGAACACGCAAGCGACCTCCCGGACACCACAGAATGCCTGTGCTCCCGGCCCCGAATTTCAACGGACCGTGCCTGCCAAACCAGTCGCTTTCCTACCGACGATTCAGTATTCTCTATTCACTGTTGACTGTCCACTTCTCACTTTTCACTATTCACCGTCCTCCCTTGCCTACTGTCACTACCGCCTGCCCGCGTAACTGCTACAGCACCTGCGGCCTCCGCGTGACGGTGGAAGACGGACGTCTGCGGCAGATCGAGCCGGTGCCGGAGAACCGGGCCACAGACCATGGCGCTTGCCTGAAGGGGCTGAGCTATGTCGAACGGGTCCATTCACCGCATCGGCTTCTGTACCCGCTCAGGCGGAACCTCTCCGGCGGGTTCGATCGCATCTCTTGGGACCTCGCGCTCGGCACGATCGCTGAGCGGCTGAGGGCCATCCGAGAGGAGCATGGGCCAAAGAGTCTTCTCTACTATTCCTCGAGCGGCACGAAGGGTCTTCTGAACGGGGTCGGAGCATCGTTCTGGAAGCTGTTCGGCGGGTACACGACGACGTATGGCGATCTCTGCTGGCCGGCCGGGTTGGAGGCAACGCGCCTGACGCTGGGGTCGAACGAGCACAATGCGCCCTGGGACCTGGCCAACGCGAAGCTCATCATCATGTGGGGCAAGAACGCGGCTGAGACGAACATTCACCAGATGACGTTCGTCGATCAAGCGCTCCAGCGGGGTGCGAAGCTGGTCGTCATCGATCCCAGACGCACCGAGACGGCGGAGCGGGCGTCGCTCCTCATTCAACCTCGACCGGGCACGGACGCGGCGATCGCCCTGGCCGTCGGCCACGAGCTCATCTCGAAGAAATGGATCGACCGCGCCTTCATCGCCGCCCATGTGCATGGATACGATGCCTACGTGGACCAGGTCCTGGGATGCACGTCCCAGTGGGCGTCGCAAGTATCCGGCGTGCCGAAGGAACAGATCAAGCAGCTCGCCGAGCTCATCGCCTCGTCGGCGCCGGTGACGATCTGCGCCGGGTTCGGGATGCAACGCTACACCAACAGCGGCCAGACAATGCGGGCGATGATGGCCTTGCTCGCCATCACGGGCAACATCGGCAAGCCCGGGGCCGGCTGGATCTTCGCCAACCTTCGCACGCAGGTCTTCGGCGAGAAGGACCCCATCGCCTTCTATCCTCCGCACGCTCCCGATCCGCTGGTGCGCGTGTCGATCTCCACAGCGATGCTCGGGCCGCAGATCCTCTCGACGCAAGACCCGCCGATCAAAGCCATCTGGGTCGAACGCGGAAATCCGATCCCGCAGAATCCCGAAACGCCGACGGTCATCGCAGCGTTCAGGTCCGTCGACTTTCGTGTCGTCGTCGAAGAGGTCATGACCGACACGGCTCGCGAAGCCGACATTGTCCTGCCGGCCAAGACCTTCTTCGAGCAGACCGACGTCATCGGCGCCTATTGGCACGATTACCTGCAACTGCGCGCAAAGGTCATTGAGCCGCCGGGCGAGGTCAAACCCGAGTCGGAGATCTACTGGCTGTTGGCAGAACGACTCGGGATTTCGAAAGCCGAGGCCGAGCGCCATATCCCAACCCCGAATGATGCGGCCGTCGAATCGTGGCTGAACCGCAGGCTTGCTCACCTGCCCGGCGTCACGCTTGAACGGCTTCGAGAAGGTCCGATCCGCATGCCCGACGAGCACGAGCTGGCATTCGCCGACCTGACATTCAGCACGCCTTCGGGCAAGATCGAGCTGGATTCTTCCGATGCGACCTCGCTGTGGAGTGTGGACCGACTGCCGTCTTACCAAGAACCGGTCGAATCGGCCAGAACTGGCGACCTATCCCGATTCCCGCTTCATCTTCTCACGCCCAACACGAAGAACCGCATCCATTCGCAGTTCGGGCATCTGGAGATGCTGAAGGCGATCGAACCGGGTCCGGTGTTGCAGATGCATCCCGCGGACGCTCAGTGCCGAAACATTCGCTCAGGGAACCGCATACGGGTGTTCAATGAACGTGGCGAATTGACGGTCCCGGTGCGGCTCGATCGCGGGATCCGTCCCGGCTGTGTGGCGCTCCACAACGGCTGGTGGCTCCAGGACGGCGGGGCTGTAAATGTGCTGTCGAAGGCGCGCGAGACCGACATGGGCCATGGCGCGGCGTTCCATGAGAATCTCGTCGAAGTTGAAGCGGCGAAGTAGGCATAGCCGCAGAGAACGAACAGGAAAAAAAGATGAGCCACAAAGAGCACAGAGAGCACAAAGAGAGGTTTTTGATTTTAAACACACCACATCTCTCTTCCTCTGTGATCTTTGTGCTCTTTGTGGCTACATAGTTGTTCCATGGACTCTGCCTCCAATATCGCCCCGGGCTTCATCCACAACCTCGAGACCTGCGTGGGGTGTCACGCGTGCGTCATCGCGTGCGCCAACGAGAACGGCCTCGAGCCGTCCCGCTTCTGGCGCCAGATCGTCACCCATAACCAATACCGGATACCCGACCTCCCAGTCTACCATCTTTCCCTTGCCTGCAATCATTGTCTGGATGCTCCCTGCATCGACGGTTGCCCCGCGGTGGCGATCGAACGACATCCAAAGACCGGAGCGGTGCTGATCGACGACACCAAGTGCATCGGGTGCCAGTACTGCAGCTGGGTCTGCCCGTATGATGCGCCGAAGTTCAATGCATCGAACGGCGTGATGACCAAGTGCACGCTCTGCAACCATCGCTTGTTGGACGGACGTCAGCCGGCGTGTACGAGCATGTGTCCCACGGGAGCGTTGTCATTCGGAGCGCCGGGGTCGGTCGAAGGTGTCGAAGTCAGCAGCTACCCGCAGTTCGATGTCCGTCCGTCGATCGCCTTCCTGCCCATGACGGGGCGGCAGCCGCAACCGGCGGCGTCGGGAGTCGAACTGCCCACGCCAGAACAGGCGAGAGCTTGGGCTGAACTCGAAGAGACGGCACTGCCGACGTCCAAGACGACGCTGAAGAGCGAGTGGCCCCTCGCCGTCTTCACGTTCATCGGGATCGGCTTGGTGGCATGGGTGCTGAGCGCTGGATTTGGGAGGACGCTCATCGTTCCCGAGATCGCTCTGCTGGTCGGCCTTGCCGGCATGGGGCTCAGCATGATGCACTTGGGACGTAAGGAACGCGCCTGGCGGGCCTTGCTGAATTGGCGGCGGTCCTGGCTGAGCCGCGAGGTGATCTCCTTCCCCATCTTTCTCGGCGTTTCTGTGCTATGGGTGGCTTTCAAGCCCGACAGCGACGTGTGGCGCATGGTCGCCGTGGCGACCGGAGTGTTCTTCTTGATCTCCGTCGACGGCGTTTACAATGCCATGGCGCGTTCGTGGCGTTCGAAGTGGGATGAACGGGGCGCAGCTGTTTCGGCGGCTTACCTGGGTGCGCTCATTGGTGCGAACATTCTGATCGCCTTTCTCTTCGGAGCCATCCGGTTCGCCGGGTTCATCGGCCGCATGAAGCTGCAGGCGAAGCATCGCCGCACGGGTCGGGAGTTCTTCTGGATCGTCGGGCGGATCGGGATCGGATTCGTCCTGCCGATGGTGGTGTGGGGTTCGGGCGCAACGCCTTCGATCCTCGCGATCGCAGGCGCGTTGGCAGGCGAGCTGATCGACCGGCTGCATTTCTATGGTTTCTTGGACATCGTGACGCCGAGGAGGACGATGGCAGAGGCTCTGAGCAAGAAAGCATGACACAGAGATCCACAGAGCTTACACAGAGATACACTGGGAATTGAAATGTATTGTTGCTCTGTGGAACTCTGTGAAACGTTTTTCTAAACACAAGAGCCCGGAATCGCACCGGGCTCTGTCATGTTCTGCCACCTCGTTCCCTACTTCGCTTCGATCCCGACCTCTCCAAGGAATTTCCTGATCCGTTCGCGGATCATGAGGGTCTGCTCCGGAGTGAAACCGCCATGCCGCCCGCCCGGGATCGTCACGAATTCGTTCTTCACCCCCGCCTTCTTCAGCGCCTCGTGCAGCCGAACGCCGTGCTGGTAGGGCACCAACTGGTCGGCATCGCCATGAACCGTGAAGATCGGCGGCGTGTCCTTCCGCACGTGCGTGAGCGGTGACGTCGACTTGGCAAGCTCTTTCCGGCTCGGGAGGCTACCGAGCCACGCGGCCGCGTATTGTTGATAGTTCTGACCCTCGATGAGGTCTGCCACATCCGTGATGCCGTACCAATTCACGATGGCCGCGACCTTTGGCGCGACGGCGACCGGATCCCAACCGGTGGTCTGGTCGAAACCCGCCGAAGCGTTCAGCATGCCGCACATCAGCGCAAGATGTCCGCCGGCCGAGCCGCCGGTCACGACGATCTTCGTCGTGTCGAAGGCGTAGGTTCTTGCATTCATCCAGACCCACCGCAAGGCACGCCGGACATCCTCGACGGCGGCGGGAGCCAGAGCGACCTTCGCCAGCCGATACTCCACATTCACCACCGCGAAGCCCATCTCCACATACGGCATGACGTGCAGCACGGCGGATTCTTTGGAGCCGACGACCCATCCGCCGCCATGGATGAAGATGACCGTGGGCACCGGCGAAACAGCCCCCGCCGGACGGTAGACATCCAGCTTGCATTCGAACCCGCTCGCCGTGGCATATGTGATGTTCGGCGTGACCCAGTACCGCTCGGGCGTGAGAGCAGAGAACGCAGCTGCTTCGGATAGTTGCCCCCAAGCGACCGAGGTCGAGAGGGCGAGATGTATGAAGAGCAAGCGCATATGATCACCTGGACCGATGTTCAAGAGCGTGCCGTCTGAGGAACCGCCGTTTCCGGAGCCACCACCACCAGATCGCGCTTCCCGTTCAAGTACTCATCGATCGCCGCCGCTGCTGTCTTGCCATCCTTCATCGCCAGAATGACGGTGGCCCCGCCGCGAGAGAGATCCCCGCCGGCAAAGACCCCTCGGCGGCTCGTTTCCTGTTTCTCCCCTACCTCCACGACCCCTTTTCGTCCGGTCTTGAGTCCGGGAGTTGTTGATTGGACGATCGGATTCGGGCTCTGGCCAACGGCTTCGATGACCGTCTCCACCTCGAGCACGAACTCGGAACCCGGGATCGGGACCGGCTTGCGACGGCCCGAACTGTCAGGCTCACCCAGCTCCATGCGCTGGCATTCCATCCCCCGCACCTCGTGCTTTTCGTTGCCAAGGATCCTCAGCGGATTCGTCAGCAGCAGGAACTCGACACCTTCTTCCTCGGCATGATGTATCTCCTCATCACGCGCCGGCATCTCGGTCCTGGAACGCCGGTACACGAGATAGGCCTTTTCGGCGCCCAGTCTGAGAGACGTGCGTACGGCATCCATGGCGGTGTTGCCACCGCCAATGACGGCCACATGCTTGCCAATACGCACAGGCGTGTCTGTGTCCGGGAAGGCGTACGCCCGCATCAGATTGACGCGGGTCAGGAATTCGTTCGCGGAGTATACGCCGATCAGGCCTTCGCCGGGGATCTCCATGAAGGAGGGCGAACCCGCGCCCGTTCCGAGATAGATGGCCGAGAAACCCCAGGTGTCCATCAGCTCGTCAAGCGTGGCCGTCATGCCGACCACGAAGTTCGTCAGGATCTCGACGCCGAGGTCTTTCACACGCCCGATCTCCATGTCGAGCACCGTGCGGGGAAGCCGGAACTCCGGAATGCCATAGCGAAGCACCCCGCCGACCTCGTGCAACGCCTCGAACACCGTTACCTGATATCCTTTCTGGGCGAGCTCGGCGGCACAGGTGAGACCCGATGGACCCGAGCCGACGATGGCCACCTTCTCGGCCCGCTGAGGAGCGCCCGCCGGAGGAACGAACAGTCCGCGCAGCGACTCATAGTCGGCGACGAACCGCTCGAGCTTTCCGATCGCTACCGGCTCGTGCTTCTTTCCCATCGTGCAGACCGCCTCACACTGCGTCTCCTGCGGGCATACCCGGCCGCAGATGGCGGGCAGATAATTCGACTCGCGGATCTTCCGAACCGCTCCCGCGTAATCCTCCACCATCATCAACTGAAGGAACGACCGGATGTCGACATTCACAGGACACCCCGTCATACAGACAGGGTCCTTGCACTCGAGGCACCGCGTCGCCTCCGACAGGGCCTGCTCCACCGAGAACCCCAGCGCTACTTCAAGAAAGTTGCAGGCCCGCTCGTGTGCGTCCTGCTCGGCGGACTTCGCGCGAGGGATCTTCATCCGCTGCGAAGGCTTGAGGGCATTCGCGGTGCTCATGGCGCCACCTCCGCGCCCCGGGCCTGACAGGCATGCGATTCCTCGAACCTTTGCACCGACTCTCGCTCGTGCTCACTGTAGCTTCGGTTGCGAATGATCAGTTCGTCGAAATCGACCTCGTGGGCGTTGAATTCCGGTCCGTCGACGCAGGCGAATCTCATCTTCCCGCCCACCGACACGCGGCAGCCGCCGCACATGCCGGTTCCGTCCACCATGAGCGCGTTGAGACTGACCACCGTCTTGACGCCGGCATCCTTCGTAACGCCGCTGACGGCCTTCATCATTGGAAGGGGCCCGATGGCGTAGACGGTGTCGACCTTTCGGGACGTTAGCAGGTCCCGGAGCTGATCGGTCACGAATCCCTTTCGTCCGTACGAGCCATCGTCGGTCGTCATGAACAATTCGTCCGATGCGGCGGCCATCTCTTGTTCGAGGATGATCAGGTCGCGCGACCGGGCCCCGACAATGGAATAGACTATGTTTCCGGCGGCATGGAGCGCCCGGGTGATCGGGAGGAGCTCGGCTGTTCCGACGCCTCCACCGACGCAGACGATGGTCTCATTCGTGTGGATGGGCGTAGGCTTGCCGAGCGGGCCGACCACATCCGGGATCGCATCGCCCACGTTCTTGGTCAGGAGCTCCTTTGTTGTCTTCCCGATGCCCTGGACGATCAGCGTCACCGTGCCTGCGCCGGGATCGGAGTCCACGAGAGTGATGGGGATGCGCTCGCCGCGTTCAGAGACCCGGAGGATGACGAAATTGCCCGGCTTCCTCTTGGGGGCGATGAACGGCGCCTCGATAACGAAGCGTGCGATGGTGGGAGACAGGAATTCTTTCTCGCGGATCTTGAACATGCGTTCTGGGTCCTTGTGAAGTTCTTTCGGCCCTGAAAGCATCAAATTCCCTGCCATGTTAGAACATGCAATGGAGAATGCACCGCCAAGGTGAGCGGGTCAAACCCTGTAAATGTGACGAAAATGCGAACGTCCGGCAATCGGGTCGAAGCCGGACGTCCTGCATTCTGATAATTCGGAAAGCAACAAAGCAATGCTATTCTGGGTCGGGAGGATCCGCCGGCGGCTGGTGGCCCAGCCTGGGAGCCCTGACGATTGATGCTGCGATCGAGACGGCCAAGACCGTGCCGACGATGCTCAGCGCCAACCAGATCGGGATCGGGAAGATGTCCATGAAGAGCATCTTGACGCCGATAAAGGTGAGGACGATCGCCAGGCCTTGTCGCAGATAGTGGAACATGTCCATCATGCCGGCCAAGGCGAAGTAGAGTGACCGGAGACCGAGGATGGCGAACACATTCGAGGTGTAGACAATGAACGGGTCCCGGGTGATGGCGAAGATCGCGGGGATCGAATCGACGGCGAAGACGAGGTCGGTCGTCTCGACAACGATGAGAACGATGAAGAGGAGCGTCGCGTACCGCTTACCGTCGACGCGGATGAAAAACAGGTCCCAGTGGTACTCGGCCTTCACGGGGAAGAACTTCTTGAACACCCGGACGACGATATTCTTCTCCGGATGCACATCATCCTCACCCGAGCTGAAGAACATCTTGACGCCCGTGAACACGAGGAAGAGGCCAAAGAGATACAGGATCCAATGGAACCGCGCGATGAGCGCTGCGCCGAGCAGGATCAGGATGCCGCGCATGACGAGCGCGCCGATGATCCCCCAGAAGAGCACCTTGTGCTGGTACTTGGCCGGGACCTTGAAGTACGTGAACAGGAGCAGGAAGACGAAGAGGTTATCAACGCTCAGCGACTTCTCGATGAGATAGCCGGTGAACCACTGCAGGCCAATCTCCTTCCCGTACTCGAACGCGACCCACACATTGAACACAAGCGCCAGCGAGATCCAGAAGGCGCTCCAGCCGAGGGCTTCCTTGATGGTGATCTCGTGCGCCTTGCGATTGAAGACGACGAGATCCAGGATCAACAGGAAAAGAATGACCGCGTTGAAGGCGATCCACTGCGTGATATCGTGTTGAATGACGGGCATGGGAGAGCTGAGGTCAGACGCCAGAAGTCAGAGGCCTGAAGCCAGCGACCAGTGGTCAGTGGCTTGCCCTGAGCTTGGCACGTCGCTAGACATCAACCACGGACGTGCCGAGCGATGGGTCAGTGATCAGTGATCAGTAGCCAGTAAAGTGATCGCATCATGACCGCTTTGAGGTCATGCGGTAATAGATCGGCAACGAGACCAACAGAAGCACGATACCGATGACGGCATTGCGCGTGTCCTCGACGAGCGTATTGTAGACAAACCATCCGGCCAGCCCGACGAAGACGAGCGTTGCGTACGGATAGCCCCACGCCTTGTACGGCCGGGGTGCGTCGGGCATCTTCTTGCGCAACACGATGACGCTGACGGCCGTCAGGGCATACAGACCCCACGAACCGAACACGACATACGACGTGATCTGTTCATACGTCCCGCTGAGCGTCAGGATCGCGCTCCAGATGCCGAGCGTGACGATGGCATTCGCCGGCGTATGGTATCGCGGGTGCACGACGCCGAGCCGGCGCGGCATGACCCCGTCCTCTCCCGCGGCGTGAATGGACCGGGGGCCGACGAGCAGCATGCCGTTGGTCGTCCCGAAGGTCGAGGCTATGATGCCGACGATGATGAGCGATGCGCCCACCGGGCCCAGAACGACGTTCGCGACGTCGGCGGCGATGCGGGGCGAACCGGCCATCGTGCCGATCGGGATGACGTACGCGAAGGCCAGATTGGCGGTGATGTAGAGCGCGATGACCGCTAGCGTTCCGTACAGGAGCGCCCGCGGAATCGTCCGCGACGGGTCCTTGTATTCCCCCGCCGTGATCGTCACGTCGATCCAGCCGTCGTACGCCCACAGGGCCGAGATCATCGCCAGGCCGAAGGCGGCCGTATAATCGGCGTTCCATGTCTCAGGCCACCACGGCAGATAGTTCGCGGTCGATCCGTTCGCATACAGCACCGCCGCGACGATCAGTCCGATGAGGGCCAGCACCTTGGCGCTCGTGAAGATGTTCATCACCCACGCGCCGAACCTTACGCCACGGACGTTCACGAAGGTCACGAGCGCCACGACGAGAATGGCGGCAAGCTGGACCGGGCCGAAGCCCACGTCGAACGGGACGCCCAGCAGGTCGAATTCCGTGTGGAGATACCGGTGGCGTGGATCGAGCACCGGAACGAAGGTGCCCAGGTACGTCGCAAACGCCACCGCGATCGCCGCGGCCGAGCCCGCTTTGTTGATGAAGAAGTCGTTCCAGCTGAACAGAAAGCCGTAGAGTTTTCCGAAGCTCTCACGGAGATAGACGTATGGACCGCCCGACTGCGGCAGGACGGAGCTGAGCTCGGCCAGCGTCAGCGCGCCAAAAAGCGTGAGCATGCCTGCCAGCGACCAGACCAGGATGATCGGTCCCATCGCGCCCAGGTGCCCGGCGATCGTCGCGGGCACGATAAAGATCCCCGAACCGATGATGACGCCCATGTGGATCGAGATCCCCTCGCGCAATCCCAGGACGCGCTCAAGCTTCGGTCGGTCGTTCTGTTGGTCGGCCATGGTCGGTATGGAGGTCAGGGAAAAAGAGGGAACGCTGATCACGCTGAAAAAGGGATCTGCGCTGATCAACAATGTGTATCTACGATCATCCGTTGTTTCTGCGTCGTCTGCGTTCGCTTTGAGGTCCAGAAGAGGGAACGCTGATCACGCCGAAAAAGGGATCGACGCTGATCAAGAACACATATCTGCGGCCATCTCTTCTTTCTGCGTCGTCTGCGTTCGCTTTGAGGTCCAGAAGCGGGAACGCTGATCACGCTGAAAAAGGGATCGACGCTGATCAAGAACTGCGGTCATCTCTTCTTTCTGCGTCATCTGCGTTCGCTTTGAGGTCCAGAAAGGGCAAAAAAAAGAAGGTCCGGAGGGGGGAGGCCGGACCTTCTCTACCAATGACGATCGTTCGTGGCGCCCTTCAACCCTAGAGGTGACCCGAGACGACTCGCCCACGCATACTGCTCCTGGGAGAACCCTGCAAGGGAGCCCAGAGGCCGACCACTTCCCTCGTCGGCACTATTACGATATGCCAGTCCCATGCCATCCTCCAAACTGCCCAAAAAGTCTCTCTGGAGGCTGGTCTGTAGAAACGAGAATTGTACTTTCTACAATTTACAGACGATGGGTGGAAGAAAGGGCCCTGAGCTGCGGTCGAAGAGCGAACGATTCTCTTAAGATGCTCAACGGCCTGATGGTCGAGCGCGGGTGACCTTGCGTGAGGCGGATGCGGGGCGACGATTGTTCTTTCTCGTCGCCGTTTTGGGCCGGGGAGGCCGCAACGAAGTCGACGTCACAAGGACCGGCGAAGGCAAGGCGAGCGGCGGCGTCCGCTGTGCATTCCTGATATCTTGGAGCTCGATCCGCAATCGATACGCGACGCGGAGTGCGGCGAAGGAGGTCAATGCCAGCAGGCCGAGAAGCAGATAGAGATACAAGAATGAGCGCTCCATCTGGGCCGTCATGGCCTCGGCGGCCCGGATGGTGGAGAGGTTCATCGAGTCGAGGACATGACGCTGATCGTCTCGTGGAGTCATGAAGCCCGACTCATACGCGCGACGCAAGCTGTCTTCATGGTACGGGCAGACGATGGTCACGGGGATCGGCGGTTCATCGACCGATTGGGCCCGGAGGAGCGATGCCGGCACGAGGAGGAGCACGAGCAGGAACGAAGGGCGGAAACGCATGTGACGGGTCGAAGGAGAAGTTGTTCACAACGTACGTTTCGGTTCGCTCATCTTCAACCCTGACCGTTTCAGAACGCCCGCCCATGGAGGTCGCCTCCGTGGGGGGGCGAGTTTGAAATTGGGGTGCTGAGTCGGTACTTTGGCGCACGCCACGTTACGGCAAGAACATGATCAACCGACTCTTTGCCCTCCTCTTCGTCGTCTCTTCGATGGCATCTGCCCAAACCGCCACGGTCAACCTTGTGTTGGTCAACGGCAAGGTTTGGACCGTGGATCGATCACATCCGGAGGCGCAGGCCATCGCCATCGCCGGGGATCGGATCCTCGCGGTCGGGACCAACCGAGCCATGCGAGCCTTGGCTGGGCCTAAGGCCCGAGTCATCGACCTCAAAGGACGCCGGGTAGTGCCGGGGTTCATCGACAATCACACGCACTTCATGACCGGCGGGTTCCAACTGCAGTCGGTCGACCTGCGTTCCGCGAAGAGCCCCGAGGAGTTTTCCAGGCTCATTGCCGAGCGAGCGATGGCGAAGCCAGGCCGCTGGATCACCGGCGGCGACTGGGACCACGACGCGTGGGCCGGCGGGCCACTCCCGACCAAAGAACTGATCGACGCTGCCACCGGATCGACGCCCGTCTTCGTCAACCGATACGACGGACATATGGCCTTGGCGAACTCACATGTGCTGAAACTGGCGGGCATCACGAAGGACACGCCCGACCCGCCGGGAGGGACGATCGTCCGCGACCCGACGACCGGCGAGGCGACCGGCGTGCTGAAGGACGAAGCCATGTCGCTCGTGTATCGGGTCATGCCGGCCGACACGCCGGCAGAGTTGGAGGAGGCAGCGCTCCTCGCGCTGGCCGAAGCACGAAGGTTTGGCGTCACGTCGATCCAGGATGTCTCGACGGGTGCCCACCTCCGTGCCTACCAGGCCATCCGTCGCAGCGGCAGGTTGACCGCACGGTTCCACTGCCGTATTCCGATCGGCGAGTGGAAGTCCCTCGGTGCTGCTGGGATCGAAGTGCCGTTCGGCGACGAATGGATCCGCGTCGGATCTCTCAAGGCCTTCGCCGACGGCTCGCTCGGTTCGACGACAGCGCTCTTCTACGCCCCCTATGACTCCGACCCGACGACCCGCGGATTGCCGAGTGACATCGTGCTCGATGGCCGCCTCGTGCAGTGGGCGATCGAAGCGGACAGAGCACGGCTCCAGCTTTCCATCCATGCCATCGGCGACAGCGCGAACAGCCTGATGATCGACCTCTTCGACCGCATCCGCCGGGAGAATCCGGCATGGGACCGTCGGTTCCGCATCGAGCATGCCCAGCATATCCATCCCAAGGACTTCGTCCGGTTCGAACAGCTCGGCGTCATCGCGTCGGCTCAGCCGTATCATGCCATCGACGACGGGCGCTGGGCTGAGAAGCGCATCGGACATGACCGATGCCGCACGACGTATCCGTTCCGTTCGTTCCTCGATGCGGGTATCAAGCTGAGCTTCGGGAGCGATTGGACGGTCGGCCCGCTCGATCCGCTGCTCGGGATCTATGCCGCCGTCACGCGCCGCACGATCGACGGGGCCACACCGGACGGCTGGTTCCCCGAGCAGAAGATCACGGTCGCCGAGGCTGTGGAGGCCTACACGCTGACCAACGCCTATACGGTGTTCGAGGAACGTGAGAAGGGGAGCCTCACGCCGGGAAAATTAGCCGACATCGTCGTGCTCTCCGAGGACATCTTCGCCATCGATCCGGTGAAGATCGAGGGCGTGAGGGTCGACGTGACGATCGTGGGTGGGCGGGTGGTGTACGATCGCGACATAAACGAGAAAAGATGATCCACGAATGAACACGAAGGAACAGCCAGAGGCCCATCACACATGCCGCGACAGCGGCTATCCAAATACTATCCAGATGAGAAGTTGGTCATCGCTGCGCGATGATGATGAAATGCTTCCGGCTGTTCTTCGTGGATTCGTACTTCACGGCGAGTGCCTTCGATAATGTCCGCGCCCTCTTCATCCACTGATCTCCAGTACCTCAAGGGCATCGGTCCGCGACGCGCGGAGGTGCTTCAGGAGCATGGCATCCGCTCGGTCCGCGACCTGCTCCTGCGGTTCCCGTTCGATTACCTCGACCGCAGCCGGATCATGACCGTCCGCGACCTACGAAAGGTCGTCGTCGATGCGGTGGAGGTGACCGTCGTCGCGAACGTCGTCAAGGTCGAAGCGCGAAAGACGAAGAAGACGCATCGGATGATGTTCCTCCTGAGCGTCTCCGACGGCACGGGCACGCTGTCCTGTGTTTGGTTTGAGGGGTACCGGTGGCTGAAGGATGCGTTCGCCGAGGGCGAGGTGCTGGCGCTCTCTGCCGTTCCGGTGTTCGACCGGTACGGAAAGGTGCAGTTCGTGCACCCGCAGTTCGACCGATTGGCAAGCTCCGAAGCGGACGAGCCCGACTGGGGCAAGTTGTTCAATACCGGCGCGATCATACCCAAGTACTCCTCCACGGCTGAACTCACGGCCGTCGGCCTCGACAGCCGGGGCATCCGTCGCATCGTTCGGAACGCCCTTCCTCGCGTCGGTGCGTCCATCTCCGAACGACTGCCCGCCTCGTTGGTCGGTTCCGAGCAGCTGCTTCCGATCCATCGTGCCGTCGAACAGGTCCACTTCCCGCCGTCGTGGAAGGCGATGGGGGAGGCCCGCAAGCGTCTGGCGTTTGACGAGCTCTTCTTCATTCAGTTGATGATGCATTTGCGCCGGGTCGCGGTCGCCTCGCAACCTGGTCGACGTTTCGACGGTCCGACTCCGATGGCCGACCGACTGCTGGCATCGCTACCGTATCAGTTGACCGGCGCTCAGCGGCGAGTACTCAACGAGATCACGGCTGACATGCGGTCGCCCCGACCCATGCACCGGCTTCTGCAGGGCGATGTCGGGAGCGGCAAGACCGTCGTGGCCTTGCTGGCCTGCCTCCGGGCCATCGACCATGGCGCTCAGGCGGCATTCATGGCCCCCACGGAGGTCCTGGCCGAGCAACATGCGTGGACGCTTCGCCGGCTGACCGAGGGCCTTGGGATCAACATCCGCTCGCTCATCGGAGGTCAAAAGAAGCGCCTGCGAGAGGACGTCCTCGAGGACATTCACCAGGGAACGGCGAACTTGATCGTGGGGACGCACGCTCTACTGGAAGGGGCCGTGGAATTCGCCGACCTGGGATTCGCCGTCATCGACGAACAGCACCGGTTCGGCGTGGAGCAGCGTGCGGCGCTGCGGAAGAAGGGGGCAGACCTCGATGTTCTCGTCATGACCGCCACGCCGATACCCAGAACGCTTGCGATGTCGATTTACGGCGATCTGGATGTCTCCACCATCGACGAGATGCCGGCCAACAGGCGGTCCATCCGGACGGCGATCCGGACGGAGGAACAGAAGGGGAGGGTGTACGAATTCGTACGGAGCGAAGTGGCTCGGGGGCGGCAAGCCTACGTGGTCTTTCCCCTCATCGAACGGTCGGAGAAGGTGGACCTGAAGGCCGCCACGGAGGCCTTTGACGAGTTGCGGATAGGCCCGTTGAACGGGCTTCGGCTGGCGCTCCTCCACGGCCGGCAGCCATCAGAAGAGAAAGAACGCGTGATGAGGGGTTTCCAAGAGGGGAACGCCGATGTGCTGGTCTCGACGACGGTCATCGAGGTGGGTATCGACGTCCCGAACGCCACGGTCATGATCGTGGAGAACGCCGAACGGTTCGGGCTCTCCCAGCTGCATCAGTTGCGGGGCCGCGTGGGAAGGGGGGCAGACCAGTCGTACTGCATCCTGGTCTCCAATGCCCCCCTCTATCATAAAAGCCTCAAGGGGATGGACCCGGCGGAGCAGAAGGCGGAGGAGAACCGGGCGGTCAGGCGGCTGAAGACCATGGAAGAGACGACCGACGGCTTCAAGATCTCGGAGGTCGACCTGGAACTCAGGGGTCCGGGGGAGTTCTTCGGCACCCGGCAGAGCGGAGCTCCGATGCTGACCATGGCCGACCCGATCAGAGACCGTGACCTTCTCGACCGGGCGCGCCTTCTCTCCGGACGAGTGGTTGAGGCCGACCCGCACCTCAGGAAGCCGGAACATCGCGAAATTCGCGTGCATTTCGAGGAATACTACCGCGACCTGTTCGACCTCGGGTCGGTCGGGTGAGACCGCCGACCTTCCGCCGACGCCTTACCGCGCTGTCATCCATCCCGCCGCTTCAACCGATCCGCCTCGGAGCGTACGTCCTTCCTTCATCGATGTCGTCAGTCGGTCCTCCGCTCGTCAACCGAGATGCTGAGCTCGGTGACGTTCGTCGTCGCATCGACCCGAAGGTGTCGCGCGTCGACCGATCGAAGACACGACCGACGACCGAGGAGGGGAGCGTGACATGTGATCGACGTCGCTCGACGACCGATGACGGAGTTCGAACGTCCGACGGAGATCGTCTTCGGCGCTCGTCCAAGCGCGAAAAAACTTGACAACGGACGTCAAACCCTTATATTAGTATCAACGTTGAGCGTCGAACACGACCTGCCTGACGGTCGGAGCACGAGATGCTTCTCACGGATCATCAGGCAGGCAGACGCGACGATCGTCCACCAACACGAGGTTGATAGCGCTGCTTGAGTACCTCCCTGCACGTTGCTCTCGTCTATAACGTCAAGCACGAAGAAACACCGGTCGCTTCCGCCACGGAAGCGCCATCGACGGCACCGCGAACCAACAACAGCGTCGCAGTCGACGCTGCTCGCGCCGCCCTCACGAGAGACGACACATACGCGGAATGGGACACTGAAGAAACCATTCTCGCCGTCAAGTCAGCCCTGGAGCAGCGCCATCGAGTCAGTCTCGTCGAAGCCGATCGCAATGCTTTCAACGTACTCGCCTCACTCCAGCCCGACATCGTCTTCAACATCGCCGAAGGTCTCCGCGGACCCTCTCGCGAAGCGCAGATCCCTGCCGTGTTGGAGATGCTGGGACTTCCGTACACCGGTTCCGACCCGCTCACCCTCGGCATCTGCCTCGACAAATCCCGCGCGAAGGAGATCTTGGCGTATCACGGCGTGGCGACACCGGCGTTTCACGTCGTCGAATCGGTCAGCGACCTTGTCGGACTCGATCTGCCGCTGCCGGCCATCGTCAAACCACTGCACGAAGGATCGAGCAAAGGCATCATGAATTCGTCGGTCGTTCGGACGCCGCAGGAGATGGAAGCAGAGGTCCGCCGCGTCACGGAACGATACCATGAACCGGCACTCATCGAGCAGTTCCTGACCGGACGCGAGTTCACGGTCGCGCTCATCGGCAACGGCGACGACGTGCGCGTCCTGCCGATCGTTGAGATCAAGTTCGACGACCTGCCGGCCGGGGCCAACCCGATCTGGTCGTTCGAGGCGAAGTGGATGTGGGACACGCTCGACAAGCCGCTCGATGTCCACGAGTGTCCGGCACAGCTGACGCCAGAACTTGAGCACAAGATCGCCGAGTTGTGCAAGCGCTCATATCGATTGCTGCGGTGCCGCGATTGGTGCCGCATCGATGTGCGATTCGATGCGGCCGGCGAACCGCATCTCATTGAATTGAACCCGCTTCCCGGTATTCTTCCCAATCCCGACGACCATTCCTGCTTCCCTCAGGCGGCTCGCGCTGCGGGCATCGATTACGATCGGATGATCAACATGGTGTTGGATGCAGCGCTAGTGCGCATCGGACGCCGCAACTCGTTGCCAACATGAAACCTGCCGTCGAACGCTCAACTTCCGGCAGAGCACGTCGGACCGAACGCACCATCCTCCAATAACTTGCGGGAAGAGCCATGGCCAAAAAGCTGCATGTAGCCGTGATTTTCAACGAACCGACCGTCGAGACGCGCAGTGGGCGAAAGTACGTCTCGGAGAACGGCGAGTTGAAGGCGGTTCCGAGCCATGCGGAGATGAAAGCTCAGCCGTCGGTCGATCTTTCTGAGGTCGGCGTTCTCGAGGAGCGGGAACATGTCGAGCAGGCCCTGAAGGAGTGCGGCTACAAGGCTTCGCTCTTCAATATGAACGGGGACATCAAGCGGCTGATCGCTTTTTTGGAGGAATCGAAGCCGGACGTCATCTTTAATCTCTGCGAATCGGTCGGGAACGAAGCGATCCACGAGATGCACGTGGCCGGCATCTATGAGCTGATGGGCGTGCCCTATACGGGTGCATCGGCGTTCGGGCTCGGCACCTGCCTGCACAAGTTCCGCACGAAAGAGATCCTGACGGCGCACGGCCTCCCGACGCCACGGTTCGCTCTGTTCAAGCACTCGAGCGCCCTCAATTTCGACGAGTTTGACCTGCGTTTTCCGGTGATCGTGAAGCCATCGGGCGAGGACGCCAGCGTTGGCATCGACAACAACTCGATCGTCGACTCGCTCCCGGCGTTGCGGAAGCGCATCAGGTACATCTTCCAGACGTTCGGCCAGCCGGCCTTGGTCGAGGAGTATGTCGCCGGCCGTGAGTTGAACGTGGCGATCATAGGGAACAAGAGGCCGGTCATCCTGCCGATCTCCGAGATCGATTTCTCTGGCTTGCCGGAGGACTACCCGAAGATCGTCAGCTATGCCGCGAAATGGATGGAAGGGACGCCGGAGTACCTCGGCACCAAGGGGATCTGCCCCGCCGACATCCCGAAAGAGGTCGAGCAGAAGGCGAAGGAGATCGCGCTGAAGGCCTACAAGCTGATGAACCTCCGCGATTACGGCCGCGTCGACATGCGCCTGGACGCGAAGGGAGATCTCCATATCCTCGAGGTGAACCCGAACCCCGACATCTCGGACGACGCCGGCTTCGCACGATCGGCCCGGGCCTATGGCTTTTCGTTCAACGAGATCATCGGCCGGATCGTGGAGTATGCGTGGGAAAGGACCCCTTGAAGTCTATTTCGGATTTCGAATTGTCAATTGCGGATTATCATTGGTATGCCTGAAGCGATAGCATTACCGGCTCCTATCAACGTGGAGCAGCCACCGGGGCACATCCGACCATTCGTAGCGGCGGATCGGGCGCCGTTGCGTGCGCTCATCGAGGCAACGAAGGTCTTCCGTTCGGAGGAAGTCGATGTGGCGGTGGAGCTGATGGACGCTGCCATCGACGACCCCCAGCAACGGGACTACGTGCTGGCGACGTATGTGGATGAGACGGATAATGTTCGCGGATACTACTGCTACGGCCCGACGCCGATGACGCAGTCGACCTACGACCTCTACTGGATCGCGGTCGACCCGGCGAGCCATGGTTCCGGCATCGGCTCGGCGCTTCTCGCACATTGTGAGCAACGCATCGCGGCGGCGGGAGGCTCGCTCATCGTCGTGGAGACCTCCTCGCTGCCCAAATACGATGCGACGCGCCGGTTCTATCGCCGGCATCGGTACGACGAGACGGCACGTCTCCGGGGTTATTATGCGCCGGACGACGACCTGGTCATCTTCACAAAACACTTGTAGCGGAAGGAGGACATCCCCACTGTATGGAACTCTGGCAGGAAATGCTGCGTCAGAGCGTGGACAGCGGCAAGGACCTTGTCGAACGGTTCGGGTTCGAAACGGGCACCGCTGAAAAGCTGAACAAGTTCTTCCACATTCGGGTCAACCCGTACTACCTGAGCCTCATCCGGTATCCGGGCGACCCCATCTGGCTGCAGTGCATTCCCGACGCCATCGAGCTCGAGGACGACGGCGCTCTCGAAGATCCGCTGAACGAGGAAGCCCACAGCCCGGTGCCGAGCATCACGCACCGCTACCCCGACCGTGTGCTCTTTCTTATCACGAGCCAGTGCTCGATGTACTGTCGCTTCTGCACGCGCAAGCGTAAGGTCAGCGACTCGACGAAGATCAATGCGAAGTGGATCCAGCAGGGCCTCGACTACATCGCGGCCCATCCCGAGATCCGCGACATCGTCCTGTCCGGCGGCGACCCGCTGATGGTGACCGACTACGCGCTCGAGCGCGTCTTGTCGGGCCTGCGGGCCATTCCGCACGTGGAGATCATCCGTTTGGGCACAAAGATGCCGTGCGTGCTGCCGCAGCGCATCACGCCAAAGTTCGTCAAGATGCTCAAGAAGTACCACCCGATCTACGTGAACACGCATTTCAACCATCCGTGGGAGTGCACCCCCGAGGCCGAGAAGGCCTGCACGATGCTCGCCGACGCCGGATGCCCGGTTGGCAACCAGGCGGTGCTCATGAAGGGGGTCAACGACGATCCCGACGTGATGCTTGAGCTGCACCGCAAGCTCCTCAAGATGCGCGTGCGGCCGTACTACATCTACCAGGCCGACCTGACGAAGGGGACGAACCACTTCCGGACGCCCGTGCGGGTGGGGCTTGAGATCATGGACAAGCTCCGTGGTCATACGTCCGGGTTGGCGGTGCCGTATTACGTGATCGACGCCCCCGGCGGCGGCGGCAAGATCCCGCTGCTGCCCCAGTACGTGCTGGGACGGAACGGGAAGGACATCATCCTCCGCAACTACAAGTACGACATCTTCACCTATCCGGACGTTGAGGAACAACAGCCGGAACAGCATCCGGTGGAGCGGACGTACATGCGGAAGAAGCGGCCCTCGCGCCGGAAGATGCCTGTCCCAGCCGAGGCGGTGACGACGTCGGAAAGTCTCGCTGGGAAGTAAGAAGAAGACGGATTACATTGGAGCCCGGGAGAGATCCCGGGCTCCAGTGTGTACGGCCCATGCGGGATTCTCGAGTGTCGATTGAGGATTGTCGATTATCGATCGTTGTCTCGGAGTACCGCCAGCCGATCGCTTCTGAAGCCGCGCCCGTGTTGGGTCATCGCGAATCGACACTCGTCACTCGCCAATCGACAATACCAGGGTATTCCAATGACCTCTGCTAGAATTCAAGAGATCCAACGGGTTCTTCGCTCCGAAGGCCTCGACGGCTGGCTGCTCTACAACTTCCGGGGCTCGAACGTGTTCGCCACCCGGCTGATGGACCTGCCGAAGCACATCATGTGCACGCGGCGGTACTTCTACTACATTCCCGCCAATGGTGAGCCGCGCAAGCTGGTCCATCGGATCGAGGAGTGGAATCTCGACACGGCCCCCGGTGCGAAGACGATCTATCTGAGCTGGCCTTCGTTGGCCGAGGGCTTGAAGAAGATCCTCGCCGGATCGAAGAATGTGGCCATGGAATACTCTCCGAATTGCGCCATTCCGTACGTGTCGAACGTCGACGCCGGCACGGTGGAACTCGTGCGCTCGGCCGGCGTGCAAGTCGTGACCTCCGCCGACCTCGTCGCCGCCTTCGAGGCGGTATGGGACGAAGGACAGATGCGTGACAATGCCGTGACGGGGAAACATCTGCGCGAGATCGTCGACAAAGCGTTCGGCTTCATCCGCGACCGCATCACGGCCCGCAAGAAGATCACGGAATACGACGTCCAGCAATTCATGCTGGGGGAGTTCAAGAAGCGCGGCATCTATAGCGAGAGCGACCCCAACTGCTCGGTCAACGCCAACAGCGCCAATCCCCATTACGAACCGACGAAAGAGGTCCACAGCCCGCTCAAGAAGGGGGATTTTGTGTTGTTGGACCTGTGGGCGAAGAAGAAGAAGGCCTGTTCGGTGTACGCCGATATTACGTGGACAGGATTTATCGGTGAAACAGTACCGGACGAATACGAGAAGATCTTTCAGATCGTGAAGGGTGGACGGGACGCGGCGTTGGCCCTGGTGCGCCAACGGTTCGCCGAAAAGAAATCGATCCAGGGTTGGGAAGTAGACGATGCCGCCCGGAAGTCCATCGCTGCACAAGGCTACGGGGACTATTTCGTCCATCGCACCGGCCATTCCATCGGCGAGGAGATCCACGGCAACGGCGCCAACATGGACAACCTCGAAACACACGACGAGCGCCGGATCCTCCCGAGCACATCGTTCTCGATCGAGCCCGGCGTCTATCTGCGGGACAAGTTCGGCGTCCGGAGCGAGATCGACGTGGTCATATCGCCCACCGGCGAGGTGATCGTTCCGGGACTGCCGATGCAGGAGCATGTGGTGGCCATTCTGGCAGGGGCACCGGCGAAGCCCAAGGTGCGGTCGGTCGCCAAGAAAGCCAAGAAGTCCAAGCGATGACCCGCCCGTGACGCTGCCCGCGAGCGCAGGTCCCATTGCGCCGACCACGGGCGGTGACGAGATCCGCCCGCTGCCGCCGGCACCCTCGAAGCTCTGGCGCATCATCGGTCCGGGCGTTGTCGCGTCGGGTGTCGGTCTTTCGTCGGGCGAATTCGTCCTGTGGCCGTACATCGCCTCGCAGGTGGGTCTGGTGTTCCTGTGGGGCGCCATCCTTGGCGTCGTGACGCAGTTCTTCATCAATATGGAGATCGAGCGCTACACGCTCGCCACCGGTGAGACGGCGCTTGCGGGCTTCAACCGCATCTGGCGGCACGCCGGACCGGTCTTCGTTCTGCTGGTGTGCTTCGGAAATCTGTGGCCTGGGTGGGCGATGAGCGCCGCCACCCTCTGCACCTACGTGTTCGGCGGCAGTGCGCGCGTCATCGCCATCGTCGGCCTGCTCGTGATCGGTGCCGGCCTGACGCTCGCGCCCGTGGTCTACGAAGCGCTCGAACGGCTCGTGTTCGTCAAGGTCGCCGCGGTCCTCGTGCTCATCGTGCTCGCGGTCGCGCTGGTGATCCGCGCGGACACCTGGACGGCGCTCGCGGCTGGCGCGGCGCACACGGGGCAGTTCCCGGGAGCGTTGGACTTCTCGTTGTTGTTGGGTGCCATCGCGTTCGCAGGGGCCGGCGGCGGCCAGAACCTTTGCCAGAGCAACTGGATCCGTGACAAGGGCTTTGGCATGGGGCAATACGTGCCGCGCCTCGTCAGCCCCCTGACCGGCGAAGAGACCAACGCGGCTCGGGCGCCGCGCTACCGGTTCGAACCGACCCCCGAGCATATGGAACGGTGGCGCGGTTGGTGGCGGCTCGCCAACGCCGAGCAGGCGCTCGCCTTCGCCGCGGTGACAGTGCTCACCATTGCGATGACGTCGATGCTCGCGCACACGCTGTTGCACGGGCGCGGGGACCTGCCGAACGGAATTGCGTTCCTCGGGCTCGAGGGGCGTGCGCTTCAGGAACTGGTCGGCCCCTGGTTCGGGATCCTGTTCTGGCTGGTGGGCGCTCTCTCGCTCTTCACGGCGGCCATGGGCATCGTGGACTACACGAGCCGCCTCGCCGCCGACGTACTGACGGCCGGAGGTCGCAGGAAGCCCGCGGTCTCAGAGAGCCGCATGTACTTCCGGATCGTCTGGGCGTTGGTGCTGTCCGGCGTAACGGTCCTGGCGGCGGGCATCGATCAGCCGCTGGTGCTGCTGGTCATCGCGGCGTGCGTCGGCGGCACGACGATGTCCGTGTACTCGGCGCTGCTGATCGTGCTCAACCGCCGGCACCTCGTTCCGGCGCTTCGCATCGGCTGGATCCGTCTTGCGGTCCTCGCCTGGTCCGCGCTGTTCTACGGCTACCTGGCCGTCCTCACCATCCTGCAGGAATCGCGGCGGCTCTTCGGGTGAAGTCCCGGGCCGATGCCGATCGGAGAGTGCTGATGATCGTCCGCTGTCGAAAGGTCTGTACGTGCGTCTAAGAACCCTCGTATTGCTCGGGGCGGCGAGCTTCGTGCTGCTGCTGGCGTTGAACGCGTATCTGCAGCCCGCCCTGGGTCCGTCCAACAGCTCCGAGCCGGTCAGGGTCTTCTACGCGGACCACATCTCTCGCGCGCACCGCGAGCTCATCGCCGAATTCAATCAGCTCCATGCCGGCCGCATCGAGGTGGTGCCCGTGGACCTTCCGTTCGAGAAGTTCTCGACGAACGAACGCAAGGAGCTGCTGGCCCGGTCGCTGCGCAGCAAGAGCGAGAAACTGGACGTGTTCGCCGTGGACCTGATCTGGGTCTCACGATTCGCGCGATGGGGGGAGCCGCTCGACGCATACTTTCCTCCGTCGGTGCGGGCGGGCTTCATGACGACTGCGTTGAAGTCGTGCATCGTGGGTGATACACTCGTGGCGATGCCTCTCTACCTCGATGTTGGCGTCCTCTACTACCGACGCGACCTTATTCAAAGACTCCCAGATGGCGCGGCCGTCGAGCGGCGATTACAGTCGGGGATCACGTGGGAGGAGTTGGAGTCGCTGCGGAAGCGCCTGGGCTACGAGCGTCGGCCGTTCTTCGTCTACCCTGCCAAAGCCTACGAAGGGCTCATCTGTTGTTTCCTCGAGCACGCGATGGGGGACGACAGTACCTACCTCGACCAGAACCGGCTCGCGATGACGGAACCCGCAGCCGGCAGGGCATTGGCGCGCCTGGTCCAGTTCGTGCGCAAAGGGTGGACGCCGGCCGCCGCGACCGGGTTCGATGAGAACCAAAGCTATCGGTGGTTCCTCGACAACGATGCCGTGTTCGTACGCGGCTGGCCGAACTTCATCGAAAACTTCTCCGGCTTCTATCCCGACACGTCCAAGCTCCGCGCCGTGGCGCGCGCTCCCCTGCCGCACAGCCGGGGCGGCTCGTCCCGCTCGGTGTTTGGCGGTTGGAACCTGATGATCTCGCGTGCGTCGTCGAAGAAGGCCGAAGCCGTCGAGTTCATCAAGTTCCTTCAGTCGCCCCGGTCGCAGCGGCTCCTGTTCGAGTTGAGCGGCTACATCCCGGTGCACGCCGAGGTGTACCGCGACAAGAGCCTCATCGCCGAGCACCCGGAGCTATCGCTCTACCACGCGCTGGTACAGCGCGGGTTCCACCGGCCGATGATCGTCGATTACACCCGAACGTCGGACATCGCTTCACACTTCCTCCACCGGGCGATCCGCGGTGACCTCACCGTCGACGACGCTCTTCGCCAGGCCGACGCCATGATCCGTTCCAACTCGGTGTTGCTCAAATGAGGCCCGAGATCCAGGCACGGTTTGCCGCCCTGCTCCAGCCGCTGCGCAAGTACCGGTTCGAGCTCCGGCATCTTACGGTTCTGCTCCTGGTGTTGATCGGCTTCCAGGTCATCGTGCTCTTTCTGAATCAGCGGTCTCTGCACGTCGTCTTCGACCAGACCCAGCAATGGTATCGGCAGGATGCGGCGGAGCGCATCGCCAATCTGTCCGCCACGTCGCTGGAGCTGCTGTTGGAGTCGCATCCGACCCGTCAGGCGATGAGCGACGACCGCGAGCTCCAGATCGTCCAGGAATTCAACATCATCTTCAGCCAGCAGCTGCTCGACAAGAATGTCCAGAGCGTCTGCATCATCATCTCGGAGCCTGCCGGCCTCTCGATCGTTGACGACGGCCAGCAGCTATTCGACGTCTTCTATCGGGAGGGAGTTCGCCCGCCGTCCGACGTGAGCGGCCACGCCGAGGCGCTCCAATGGTACCGGACGCTCGAGCCCCGGCTGCGGCAGGCGGAACAGATCACGACCGTCGTCGACGACCATGGCGGTTTTCACGTCTTCGTGCCATTCGTGCCGCAGGGGGAATTCTCAGGCGCCGTTTACATGAAGAGTTCCCCCGACCTGTCCTTCCTGACCGGAGCCCTGGCCTCGATCAACGACCAGACGGCGCTTGTCTATGCAGCGCTCATCTTCATCGGGTTCCTCGGCATGTACTTCATCTCCACCCGCACGCTCCGGGAGCGAAACGACGCCCTCCAAGCGCTCTTCGAGGAGCAGAAGCGCCATCTGGCGGATGAGATCCACCACCAGAAAGAGACTGTGTTCGCCAAGCGCATCTATCACGCCCACCACAAAGCGGAGAAGATCAGCGGCTTCATCAAAGAAGACCTGCGGACGATGACCACCAGAAACATGGAGGAGGTGCGCCATCGGATCGGCAAATACGCCAGCTTCGTCGCCCGGGTCATCTACGACATGAAGTGGTACGACCCCCCGATTCAAACGGTCCGGGGGCCGATGTTCTCGACCGACATCAACGAGGTGCTCCGATTCATCGTGGACCACGTCTTCCGTCGTGTCGCGGACGGCAGGGACGCGTGTCGATTCGACCTCGATCTCGATGACCGGTTACCGAGGGTCGCGGTCAACGAGTATGTGCTGTGGGAGATCATCGAGCCGATCCTGCAGAATGCTCTTGACCATGCGAACGTGTCGGGCGTCGTCGTCCAGGTGCGCACGACCTTCCACGCGACAACGCGGCGCGCCACGATCGTGGTCGAGGACAACGGCCGCGGCGTTCGCAACGATCTGCTCCAGGCCGACGAACGGAAGGTCCAGCGCCTCTTTTTGGAGCATGTCAGCGCGGCGACCCCCGGCGCGAAAGAGCATTCCGGATACGGCTGCTTCATCGCCCACGAGATCGCCACCCAACGGCTCGGCTGGTCGCTGACCGCCGAGAATATCCCGGGCAGCGGGGCCCGGATCACCTTCGTTCTCACGGCGTAAGCCAGCCATGCTCGTCGGCCGTCCAGTACGGATCCTATTGATCGAAGACGAAGCGTTCGACGTGCGCCGCGTTCATCGGACGCTCCAGCCGTTCGCCGAGCAGCTGCAGGTGCGACATGTCATCTCGAACGGCGACGCGGCGATCGAGCTCGTTCGTGCCGAAGGGAACGAGCTGGACGTCGTCATCATGGATATGCAGATCGCCGGGGGCGTCATGGGGGAGGCGCTGATCCGCGAGATCAAGCGGTGGCAGCCGTCTCTACCGATCATCGTCATCACGAAGATGACCGTGAACATCGCTGACGCCGATTTCGCCAACCGGCTGCTCAAGTCGGGCGCATATTGGTACTGCACGAAGTATCCGACGGATATCGAAGAAGCGATCTATCAACCGACGGACTTCATCCTGAGCATCGTCAATGCGGCCGAACAGCGACGACTCCGGCGCGAACAAGACCGCACCGAGGGCAAGCTCGTGCGAAATGCCGAAGAGGTGCTTGCCCGAACGCGGCTGATCGGGGTATCGCCCGCGATCCAGAAGGTCCGTGCGCAAGTGCGCCAGGTGGCTTCGACCGACGCCTCGGTGCTCATCAGCGGCGCGTCGGGCACGGGCAAAGAACTGGTTGCCTCTCAGATCCATTATCAGAGCGCTCGCCGGCTCGAGAACTACGTGCCGATCAACTGCGGCAGCATCCCCGATCACCTCGTGGAAAGCGAGCTCTTCGGACACGAGAAGGGATCGTTCACCGGCGCCGACCGAGCAAAGATGGGTCTCTTCGAAGCCGGACATCGCGGAACGATCTTCCTTGACGAGGTCGCCGAGCTTCCTCTTCCGGCGCAGGTGAAGCTCCTTCGCGTGCTGCAGGACGGGGAGATCGAAAAGATCGGCCGGACGCACCGTACGAAGGTCGACGTCCGCATCGTCGCGGCGACGAACAAGATCTTGCAAAGCGAGATCACAGCCGGCCGCTTCCGCGAGGACCTGTTCTATCGGTTGAATGTCGTTCCGATCCATCTTCCGTCGCTCAAAGACCGAAGAGAGGACGTGCCGGTCCTGTGGGAGCACTTCGTTCGACAGATGACCTTTGATATGGGGCACGAGTCGCCGACAACGGAGGACGGTGCCTATCAGGTGCTGACGAGCTATGCATGGCCGGGCAATGTGCGAGAGATGAAAAACGTGATCCAACGTCTTCTGCTGATGGGAGAGTCCGTGATCACGGCGGATGTCGTTTCCGAGTACCTCACGCTGGCCCCCATCAACCCGCCCCCCGATGGTCCGCACACGATCGCCTTTGGAAGCGCCGACGAACTGCTGCCGCTCAGGGAAATGGAGCGCCTCTTCCGTCTCCGGTACTTCCAGTTTGTGCGCTCCCATTCAGCTTCCGATGCCGAGGCTGCCAAGAAGCTCGGTCTTGCCCCTCCGAACTACCACCGCATGAGCAAGGACCTCGGTCTGAAGGACTGAGCTCCGCTTCGGTCAGTCGAGCCCGTCTATAGAGAGGGGTCGATGCCCCTCCTGAGTCCTGCAAACCGCTCAATCCGGCCACTCCTGTGACCTTCTCGTTGTTGGGAACGAGAAGTAGCATTATTGTAACGATAAGATGCAGACCGCGAGATCTATTGGAACGGCCGCCGATGCCAAAAAAGGCTGACTCCATCTTGGTACGGCAATTGAGGTGAGTGGCGTGTCTTGCAGGTATCCTCGGCTGCCGGTCGTCGGAGCCGTCGGTGTTCCTGGCAGCCAACCCGCACATTTCTCATCCACCGTCTCAAAGGAGACCGCACATGCGGATGCTACAGTTCCTACTGGTGATCATGGTATTGCTCACGGTCCCGGTGTTCGGCCAGACCGTGATCGAGTCCTTCGATTCACCTAAGCCCGACTCGTTGTTCTACTTCGCGTCGGAGGGTTCTCCCACCTACATCCGAATGACGCAAGATGTGGCGGACAAGCAGGAGGGAATCGCTTCGACCAATATTCGGACGGCCATCGGCGCGTTTCATGCGTGGGGTTCTTTTTCCCAGATCGAATCGCGCTGGGTTGCCGGCACCATGGTGGACATCAGCATCAGCGATTCGGTGAGCATCTGGATCAAAGTGACCGAAGCGCCGAAGATCCCGGCGAACATGGTGATGCGCATCCATCTGATCGACTCGACATCGGGCGAGCCGCGAGAAGACTGGCTGTATGAGAACGCAACCATTCTGGATGCCGTCAGCGGCTGGGTGAACCTGAAGATCCCACTTACCGAGCGTGCGACGGACGGTTCGGTCGTCCCGAACGACGCCGGTTTTGTGTCTGCCCCGACGGGATGGGGCGGATTCACGTACAACAACAAGAAGTTCGACCGCGACAAGATCGTTGGCTGGAAGATCGCATTCGTCACATCGGGCTGGGATCCGACCAACGGCATTCCGGCCGACTCACTCGAGTTCAAGCTGGACGGTTTCCAGCGGTTCGGTCTGCGTGCCGTTCCTGCCATCATGTTCAACGGTCGCGACCTGAACATGAACATGAGTTCGTGGTCGTGGGGTCAGTCATCGGTGACCGTGGAGGCCAACGCCGGTCCGCTTCCGAAGACCAATGCCATCTTGTGGACACAGGGCAACGAATACGGCAACGGCTGGACAGGCATGGGCTATGACGTCGGCAAGAATGCCGGCGCGCCGTTCAACCTGGCCGGTGGCTGGGTGGTGGACAGCGTCACGTTCAAGATGAAGACCGACGCGGGTGTCGGACCGATCCGCCTGCAGTTCGAGACCGGCCCGTGGGGCTCCACGACGGGCAAACGCGGACATGTCTTCACTCCGAACAGCGACGGCAACTGGCATACGTATGCCTTTGCGCTTCGTGACTTTGTTGTGAAGGACGGTGCCACGAACTTCGATTCGTCGACCATCACCACGATCGGTTTCATGGCCGAAGGGTCGGGCGTGGCCGGCAAGAAGTTGTATATCACGGATTGGTGGACCGGACGTCCGGTGTTTGACGTCATTCCTCCTGACGCCCCGTCGGGTCTGGCTGGTGCGGGCACGGGCTTTGTGAATCTCGTGACCTGGAACGACGTTCCGAACGAGCCTGGCATTCGCTACAACGTCTTCTTCGCCGACCATCCGTGGACCGCTGTCGAGGATTCGACGGTCGAAGACCTGCCGCCGTACAACATTACGAGCGCTGTTGCGACACATCCGTTGCGCGTCCCGAAGACCGACGCCAACGTATCGCTCTACTATGGTGTCGTCTCCAAGGATCCTTCGGGCAACGAGAGTTCGCCCGTCCTCATGAGCTCGCCGGTGACGACGCTGGCGAAGGGTGTTCCTACGATCTCGAAGACAGGCCCGGCCTCATTCGTGGCCGACGGCGACCTGAGCGAGTGGTCGTCGATCACCCCCTTCGTGCTCTCGACGGTGTCTGGCACGGCGCACGCCGTTCCGAACTTCCCCATCACGAGCGACGCCGACCTGTCGGCGAACGCCTATGTGGCGGTGGATGCCACGTATATCTACGTGGCGTTCGATGTGACGGACGACATCGTGCTGGCCGCGACGACGGGCAACGACTACGAACAGGACTGCCCGGACATCTTCTTCGGCACGTACGACTGGCGCGGCAAGCGGCATTCGGCCTATCAGCGCGGCGCAAAGCCGGACTACCATCTGCGCTTCTCGCGACACCGCATCTGGATCGACAACGGCGGCGTGCGGATCGACACGATCAGCGCGAATTATGCCTGGACAGAGAAGCTGTTGTCGCCCGGCTATGTCGTCGAAGCACGGATCGCCTGGGCGGACCTGGCCACGAAGTTGGCGGGCAATGACATCGTCTTCTCGCCGGTCGAAGGCATGCGCATCCCGATCGATTTCGCCATCAACGATCGCGATTCAGACGTTCGTAACGGTATTTTGGTCTATTCGATCCTGTCCAATGACGATTCGTACAAAGCCCCGTTCTACTGGACCTATACTTGGATCGGCGACAAGTCGACCACGACGTCGGTTGAGCAGGTGAGCGACGTTGCGACCTCGTTCGAGTTGGGCCAGAACTATCCGAATCCCTTCAACCCCAGCACCGAGATCCGGTATAGCGTTCCGACCTCCGGACCGGTGGCCCTGCGGGTGTACGACATGATGGGCCGCGAGGTCGAGACACTCGTCGACCGGACCATGGAAGCCGGTTCGTATGTCGTGACGTTCAACGCCGAGCGGTCCGGCCGAGCCATGGCCAGCGGCGTGTACTTCCTCCGGCTTGACGCGGGTGCCCACACCGCGATCCGGAAGATGCTGCTCGTGAAGTAACCATCCTGGAGAGGGGCGCACCACGGTGCGCCCCTTCCCTTTTCCTGGCCGACCTATGAATGCTCTTCGTGGCTCCCTCATGCGAGGCGGACGTGTCGCCGGTCTCCTGTCGACGCTCCTCTTCGTTTCCGTCCTTCTCTGGGCGGGCACGACCGGCAAGATCGCCGGCTCGATCACCGACGCGTTGACCGGCGAAGCGCTCGTCGGGGCGAACGTCATGCTCGTTGGGACGAGTCTCGGCACGACGACCGATCTCGACGGCTACTACACGATCAACAATATCCCTCCGGGGGTGTATCAGGTCGTGGTGAGCTATGTCGGCTATCGTCGGACGACCGTGACGAACGTCCAGGTGCGCATCGATCAAACCACGCGCGTCGACGCGAAGCTGCAGTCAGAGGCGATCGAAGGTGAGGAGGTCATCGTACGGGCCGAAAGGCCGCTGGTGCAGAAGGACCTCACCTCGAGTTCGGTGACGCTCTCGGCGGATGACCTCAAGCGCATTCCGACGGAGAATCTGAGCCAGGTCGTCAATATCCAGGCGGGAGTCGTCGGCGGTCACTTCCGCGGCGGCCGTTCGAACGAAGTGGCTTACCTCATTGACGGCGTTTCCGTCGTCGACCCGTTCAACGGGCGGATGAGCGTCGAGGTCGACAACACGACCATCCGTGAGATGGAGGTGATCAGCGGTACGTTCAACGCCGAATACGGCCAGGCGATGTCGGGCGTCGTCAACATCGTGACGCAGGAGGGCGCTTCGGATTTCCACGGTTCGCTGTCGCTCTATGCGGGCGACTACGTCACGTCGAACGACGGCACCTACATGAATCTGGCGAAGATCGAACCGTTCCGGACGGCCAACATCCAGGGAAGTCTCAGCGGTCCGATCGCCGGGGGCCTGTCGTTCTTCGGGAGCCTGCGATCGTATCAGGATGAAGGCTATCTCTACGGCCGGCGTTTGTTCTTGACGTCGGACCGGTCTCCGTATGCCCTCAGGGATCCCTTGGGCAATTCGATCCTCGGGCCCGACGGCCAGGCGATCTATGTCATTCCGCAATCGGGGGACGGGGCGTACGTCTCGATGAACCCCTCGAAGCGCAATACGGCCAACGGCAAGCTGTCGTACAGCATGGGGTATCTCAAGTTCAGCGGCAGCCTTCTGTGGGAAGACCACTGGAACAAGTACTACGACCACGGCTTCTCGCGGACGCCGGACGGCACGACGAACCACTATCGAACGAACTGGGTGTCTTCGTTCCAGGTGACCCATTCGCCGACGGCGAATACGTATCAGACGTTCAAGGCTTCCTACAACCAGTTTGACTACAAAGGTTACGTGTACGAGAACGAGCTCGATCCCCGCTACGTCGACCCGTCGCAAGGCACGCCGATCTCGAACTACACCTTCCGGTCCGGCGGCCAGGCGTCTGATCGGTATGACCGGCACACACGAACGTGGATCGGCCAATGGGCGCTTTCGTCGCAGCTCGATGCGCACCACAAGGTCGGTGTGGGCATCGAAGGGCGCCGGCATGAGATCTACAACCACTGGAAGACGATCCTGAACCGGAATACGGTCGTCACGGACAGTTCTGGCGCTCTCGTCTTTGAGATCGGATATCCGGACGTCGGCACATCCGACCACACGCTCTATTACAAGGAGCCGTACGAGTTCTCGGCCTACGTGCAGGACAAGATCGAATACGACATCATGATCATCAACGCGGGAGTTCGGGTCGACTACTTCAACCCTAACGCCTCGTACCCGCTCGACCTGCGCAATCCGTCGGGGAACCCCGAGTTCCCGAACGCCGGCGTTTCCAAAAAGACCTCGGCCAAGGTCCAAGTGAGCCCCCGCCTTGGCGTCTCGTTCCCGATCACCGATGAAGGGATCATTCACTTCTCGTACGGCCATTTCTTCCAGATCCCGAGTTTCGAGAACCTCTATCTGAATTCGAACTACCTCGTGAACCAAGGCGACAACCTCTCGAGCGTGATAGGCAATCCCGACCTCGAGGCGCAGCGGACGGTGATGTATGAGCTGGGCCTCCAGCAGGTCCTGTTCGGCCAGGTGGGTATCGATTTCACGATCTACTATCGTGACATCCGGAATCTTCTCGGCATGGAGATCCTCAGCACGTACGAAGGATTCCGGTTCTCTCGCTTCATCAATCGGGACTATGCCAACGTCAAGGGATTCATTTTCAGCGTGGAGCGCCGGTTCATCGGCGGATTCAGCGTCCGGGCTGACTATACGTATCAGATCGCCGAAGGCAACGCCTCCGATCCGTACGCCGTCTTCTACAACAACCAGTCCGACCCTCCGACCGAGACGAACAAGAAGGTCGTTCCGCTCGACTGGGATCAGCGTTCGACGCTCAACGTGTCCGTCAGCGTCGGCGATCCGGGCGACTGGAACGTCGGCCTCATCGCCCAGTATGGCAACGGCTTCCCGTACACCGAAGATGTCCGCGTCTCGAACGGGTTGAGGTTCGAGAACGGCGGTAAAAGGCCGACGACGTTCAACGTCGACCTGCGCGCCGAGAAGACCGTGGCCTTCGGTCCGGTCGACCTGACGGTATTCGCCCTCGTCTACAATCTTCTCGATACGAGGAACGAATACGGCGTCAACGCGGCGAGCGGTCGCGCGAACATCGACCTCTACACCTATCTGGCGGGCCGGATCATCGGCCTGAACACGATCGACGAATACGTCAACAACCCGGCCTCGTTCTCGGCGCCGCGCCAGGTGCGGTTGGGTGTCACGTGGAATTTCTGACCCGAAGGTCCAGGAGCTGACAGTGATCCGAACGTTCATTCTCTCGCTGCTGTTCGCCGGCACTGCCGTTGCCGTCGCTCAGCCCGTCCTGACGCCGTCCGTCGATTCCCTCCATATCGGAAGCGTGAGGGTGGGCCAGCCGTTGACGTCAAGCCAGCTCTCCGTGCGGAACACCGGCTCGGGGCTGCTGACGGTCACGGCTATCGCCTCGTCGAACTTCGCCGTCAAGATCGGCGCGTCGCTGGCGGTCATCGCCCCGGGCGATTCGTTCATCGTCACCGTCACCTGGCGGCCGCGAAAGGCGGGGTTCGACACGGCGTCCGTCACGTTCACCAGCAATACCTCGGCCCCGCCGCGGCGCGTTCGGTTGACCGTTATCGGCGACGTTGTGCTCGACCCCACGACGGCGGCCTACCGCAATGACCGCATCGGCGAGGTCACTGCCCGTCGCGAAGGCACCCTGAACGGCAATCTCATTTCGACGCTGTTCTACAACCACGGTGAAGTGGCGAAGTGGAACTTCCAGCCGTCCGTGGTCTGGCCGAAAGGAACGAACCACTCGTACATGGACGGCGTCGCCGTCCTCATCGGTGCACGCACGATCGCACCGGGCAACGGGAATGTCATCTCTCCGATCCAATCGGCGTATCGGGAAGAGGTGGACAAAGACCCGGTCACCGGACTGGAATGGGTCCTGCAACCGCTGCCAGGCTATGACAACCCGGGCCGA
The DNA here is from genome assembly GCA_025454835.1 of Bacteroidota bacterium. Taxonomy (GTDB): domain Bacteria; phylum Bacteroidota; class Ignavibacteria; order UBA10030; family UBA10030; genus 2-02-FULL-55-14. The sequence goes on from JALONQ010000002.1 coordinate 145,780, forward strand.
CGGCCGAGCCCCACGCCGGCCGTGAACCGCGACACCTCGACATTTCCGCGGGTCTGGCCGGCGGCGCTCGGCCTCGACGCCACCTGGAACGGATTCTGGTACGGCTACTTCGGCCGGGGCGTCACGAATGCCGATCTCGAAACGTTCTACGTGATGGACGATTCGAAAGACAAGGAATTTACCAGACCGCCGTTCCTCTACTACCCGATCGCTGGGGATTCTGCGCGCGGTGGGCTCGGCTTGCGGGTGGAGGTCCGCGGCTTCCAGTGGTCGCACGTGCTGGCCGAAGACATCATCTTCTGGCACTACGACATCGTCAACATCTCCGACTGGGACTACGACTCGACGGCCTTCGGTTTTTACACCGATCCCGGCGTTGGCGGTCCGAGCGCGCCGGGCAACAGCGCGCGGTATAACTCGCAGTTGGACCTGGCCTATGCTTGGAACACCAGCGGCATGGGCGTGCCCGATAACTGGAAGACCGGCTACGTCGGATATGCCTACCTCGAAAGCCCGGGAAACGCGCTCAACGGCATTGACGACGACGAAGACGGAATGATCGACGAGCGGCGCGACGACCGCATCGACAACGACGGCGACTGGGTGTCGTTCACCGACCTGAACGCCAGCGCGACCTGGGACCCGGGCGAACCTTTGAACGACGACCTGGGCCGTGACGGCGTCGGTCCCACGGACCTGCAGTATTCCGGTCCGGATGTGGGCGAAGGGGACGGCGTGCCGACTCCGGGCGAGCCGAACTTCGACCAGACAGACAAGGATGAGTCTGATCAGATCGGGCTTTCATCGGCCGCCATCTGGGGGCTGGCCGACAAGGGTCCATCGGGCGGCTGGCCGAAGAACGACGAGATCATGTGGCAGAAGATGAACAGCGGCTTCCGCGACACGGCCATTGCCAACACGAACATCAGCATGACGTTCTCTTCCGGCCCGTTCCCGTTGCGCCAAGGACGCCGCGAACGCTTCTCGATGGCCCTGGCGATGGGGGAGGACCTGGACGATCTCATCTTTAACAAGGAGACGGTACAGGAGATCTACAACGCAAACTACAACTTCTCGAAGCCTCCATACACGCCTCGGCTGACAGCTGTGCCCGGCAACGGACGCGTCTTCCTTTACTGGGACAACGTGGCCGAGCGGTCCGTGGACCGGTTCATGGGATTGCAAGATCCCTCCGATCCGTCGAAGGGCTACAAGCGGGATTTCGAGGGATACCTGCTGTATCGCAGTACGGAAGCGGAGTTTAACGACATCAAGATCATCACCGATTCGAAAGGCTCGGGCAAGTACTGGAAGCCCATTGCGCAATGGGACCTTGCTGACAGTATCGCCGGCCCCGATCCGGTCGGTATCAACGGGGCGAGCTTCTGGCGCGGCTCGAATTCGGGGCTTGTCCATTCCTTCATCGACACGACGGTCCTGAACGGAGTCCGCTACTACTATGCGCTCGTGTCGTACGACATGGGTGATCCAAAGCGCGGGACGAAGGGGTTGCAGCCGACGGAGTGCACCAAGATCATCACAGAGGACTTTGCCGGAAACCTGAAGTTCATCGATATCAATTGTGCCGTCGTCATGCCCAACGGCCCGGCCGCTGGATACCAACCGCCCCAAACGGAGGGGGACCTGAGAAAAGTCGCATCGGGCCTGGGCACCGGATCGATCGGCCTGATCATCCTTGATCCGAGCCAGGTGATCGACGGTGCGCGCTACACGGTCAGGTTCAAGGCCGATTCAACGATCCCCACCTACCGAACGCGTTCCTTCGACCTGCTCCGGACGAGCGGGACCTTGACAGACACGCTCCATCGGGGCTTGGATTCCTCGAGCATCGGCGAAGGCCGTTTCTCGCCGCCATTCGACGGCATGGTCCTGTCCGTTGCCAACGACACCGCCGTCGTCCTGAATGACACCGCGACAGGCTGGGTGGTGGGTCGGAGCAACCTCTTCATGCGGGTGGCACGCGACGTCACGATCGGTTCGCGTTCGATCGCGTGGCCGACCGACTATGAGCTCCAGTGGTATCCGACGATCGTCGATACGACGGCGCTCAACGCCCCGGCATCGCGGTATCCGCTGCTGCCCGTCAACTTCACCGTCCGAAATCTCTACACCGGAGGACGGTCGAAGTTCATCATCCATGACGTCGACAACTCGAACTCTCTGACGGTCGGCGACACGATCCGGGTGTTGGAGCAGTTTGTCAGCGCGTCGAACTTCAAGTTCACGTGGAAACTCACGTACGGCCGCCCGTTCGGGGCCGACACGCTCTTTCCGCAGCCCGGGGACCGATACGTGATCAAGACCCGTCGGCCCTTCCTGACGGGCGACGAGTTCCAGTTCACGACGCGCGGATCGCGCACCGACCTGGAGGAGGCCAAGAACAGCCTCGACCGGATCTCGGTCGTACCGAACCCGTACATCGCGACGGCACCGTGGGAGCGACGGTCGCTCTATGTGACAGGCCGAGGGGAGCGAAAGATCGAGTTCAAGAACCTGCCCGCGCTGTGCACGGTGCGCATCTACACCGTGAGCGGGGGACTTGTGGCGACGCTCCGGAAGGACTCATCGCCGATGGACGGCTCGCTGCCGTGGAACCTGATCTCGGATGACGGCATGGAGGTGGCGTACGGCCTCTACATCTATCACGTCGAAGCTCCCGGCCTCGGTGAGCACGTCGGCAAGTTTGCGATCGTGAAGTGAGGCGAACATGAAACGACTGATCATTGGAGTGCTCGTCAGCCTCGCCGTCGCCGGAACGAGCGCCGTGGGGCAGAATGTCTCGAAACGCGGTACCACGGCCGCGACCTTCCTGTCGATCTCGCAAGGGGCGCGTGGCATGGCCATGGGGGGCGCGTTCGTCGCCGTCGTGAACGATCCGTCGGCGATGTACTGGAACCCCGCCGGCTTGACCGAGGTCGAAGGGATCAGTTTCCTCGTCGACAATACGACTTGGATCGCGGACATCCACTACAATTACATCGGCGCCACCGTATCGGCCGGGCCGGTCGGCGTGCTCGGGCTCAACGTGACGATGTCGAACATCGCCGACATGGCCGTGACGACGGTCGACAAACAGGATGGGACCGGTGAGGTCTTTGGCGTGTCGGACCTGGCGGTCGGCCTGTCGTACGCGATCAAGTTGACCGATGCGTTCTCCATCGGCTTCACGCCGAAGTTCGTCCACCAGAAGATCTGGAAGATGAGCGCCACGGCGTTCGCGATCGATCTTGGCGTCAAGTACCGGACGCCGTTCGAAGGCTTCACCCTCGGCATGTCGATCTCGAACTTCGGCACGAAGATGCAGATGCAAGGGAACAATTCGCTGGTACTGTACGATCCTGATCCGTCCGGCTCGGGCAACAATGGTCGCATCCCGGCGCAGCTGGCGACGGAGGAATGGGAACTGCCGCTGAACTTCCGCGTGGGTTTGGCGTACGATCTGCCCCTCGAAGAGATCGGCCGGCTGACCCTGGCGGCCGACGCGCAACACCCCAGCGACGACTACGAGAGCGTGAGCGCCGGCGGCGAGTTTGAGTTCAACGAGGTGCTTTACATTCGGGGAGGATATAAAACGTTGTTCCTCACTGATTCGGAAGAAGGGTTGGCACTCGGCCTCGGCGTCCGGCAATACGTCATCGGCAACGTCCGCCTGGGACTCGACTACGCCTACCAGGAGTTCGCCCGCCTGGCCAGCGCCCAGAAGATCACCCTCAGCATCCAGTTCTGACGCGTATCGGAGCCACTCATGATCGATCGAAAGCTGTTGCGGACCTTCGCCCTCGCACTCGTCTCCGTCATCACGGCGGACGCACAACCTGCCGCTGAACGCGTGGATAAACTTCTTCAGTCCATGACCCTGGAGGAAAAGGTCGGCCAGATGACGCAGGCTGACTACGGTGCCCTCAAAGGCCGCACTGACGACGTCACAAAGTATGCGCTTGGGTCCGTGTTGTGGGGAGGCGGGACCGAGTTGCCGGAGATCTCGTCCGAGCACTGGGCCCGCGCGTCGGGTGAGCTGCAGGGACTCGCGGCCAAGACGCGTCTGCGCATTCCGCTCGTGCTGGGCATCGACGCGGTGCACGGTCACAACAACCTGACCGACGCGGTCATGATGCCGCATAACATCGGGCTCGGCGCGACTCGCGACGCCGCGATCGTCGAGGCCGTTGCCCGCGTGACAGCGGTCGAGATGCAAGCGACGGGGATGAACTGGGCGTTCGCGCCGTGTGTCGCCGTCGCGCGCGACGAACGCTGGGGCCGGACGTATGAGAGCTTTGGAGAGGATCCAGACCTCGTCCGCCAGATGGGCGTGGCCCACCTCCGCGGTCTGCAGGGCGCGTCGCTTTCGAACCCGACGTCGGCATTGGCCTGCGTGAAACACTACGTCGGCGACGGTGGAACGACGGGCGGCAAAGACCAGGGAAACACGGAGGTTGACGAAGCGACGTTGCGCCGCATCCATCTGCCGGGTTACATCGACGCGATCAAGGCCGGTGCCCGCTCGATCATGGCGTCGTACAACAGCTGGAACGGCAACAAGCTGCACGGTCATCGCTACCTCATGACCGACGTGTTGAAGGGGGAGCTCAAGTTCTCGGGGTTCATCGTATCGGATTGGGCGGGGATCGATCAGCTGCCTGGAACGTATCGCGACCAGATCGCGGCTTCGGTCAACGCCGGTCTGGATATGGCCATGATCCCCAACGGTCCGGGAACGCCGAACAACTACGTGGACTTCATCACCGAGCTGACGAAGCTCGTCAACGAAGGCGTCGTGCCGATGTCTCGCATCAACGATGCGGTGCGACGGATCCTGACGGTCAAGATGGAGATGGGATTGCTCCGCCGCTCGCCGGGCCCTGCCGTCGGACTGGAGACGGTCGGTTCGAAGGCCCACCGGAAGGTGGCCCGCGAGGCCGTGCGCAAGTCGATCGTTCTGCTGAAGAACGAGAACAAGGTCCTGCCGCTGTCGAAAACATCGAAACGGATCACCGTGGCCGGTCCTGCGGCCGACGATATGTCCGTACAGTGCGGCGGCTGGACGATCGATTGGCAAGGGAAGGAAGGGCGCCGTGTGATCGGAGGGACAACGATCCTTCACGCGGTCGAACAAAGCGTCGGCGCTGGGGCGACCGTGACTTACTCGACGAACGGAACGGGTGCCGACAGTGCGGATGCCGTCATCGTGGTCGTCGGTGAGGAGCCGTACGCTGAGATGTTCGGCGACCGCAAGGACCTTCGATTGAGCGATGCCGACCGGGCCGTGATCGAGACCGTGTTCGCCACCGGACGACCGACCATCGTCGTCTTGCTGTCCGGGCGGCCCATCATCATCGACGACCTCATGACGAAGTGCCATGCCCTGGTCGCGGCCTGGCTGCCGGGCTCCGAAGGGGCCGGCGTGACCGATGTCCTGTTCGGTGACGTCGCTCCTACCGGAAAGCTGTCACACACGTGGCCTCGGTCGATGGACCAGGTCCCGGTCAACGTCGGTGACCCGAATATCGACCCGCTGTTCCCATATGGCTACGGCCTGAGCTACTGACACCGGGCGCGCCCGGACCACACGAATCTCACCTCCGATCCTCCGACAGACACGTATGGCCTCGATCCCCGGCACGACGCAGCAAACGTCCACCACGGTGCCTCCGGCGGCGAACTACACGCCGGCATTGACGGTGCTCACATCCCTGTTCTTCATGTGGGGATTCCTGACCTGCCTCAATGACATCATTATCCCGCATTTGAAGGCCGTCTTCGACCTGAACTACACTCAGGCGATGCTCATTCAGTTTAGCTTCTTCACGGCTTACTTTGTGGTCTCGCTGCCTTCCGGATGGTTCGTCGAGAAGTTCGGCTACAAGACTGGCATCATCGTCGGTCTTGTGACAGCGGCCATCGGCTGTCTGTTGTTCTATCCAGCGGCCGCAGAGCGTTCGTACGACATCTTTCTGTTTGCGCTGTTCGTTCTGGCCTCGGGCATCACCCTCCTGCAGGTCGCTGCAAACCCGTACGTCGCGATCCTCGGACGACCCGAGACGGCCAGCAGCCGTCTGACACTGACGCAGGCATTCAACTCACTCGGCACGACCGTCGCGCCGCTCTTCGGTTCGTGGATCATCCTTTCCAATGCCGTCAAGTCTCCGGCGGAATTGGGCTTGATGAGCCCCGTCGATATCGAGGCGTATCGTGCGGCAGAGGCAGCGTCGGTCCAGATCCCTTATCTGGGTCTGGCCTCGGCCCTGTTGATCGTTGCGTTCGTTATCGGCATGTTCAAGCTTCCGCGTGTTGAAGCTGCGGAATCGGCGACGGAAGGGGGGCATAATCAGGACCACCTGCATGGGAGCGCCTGGAAGTACCGGCACTTGGTCCTCGGAGCGATCGCCATCTTCGTCTATGTCGGCGGTGAGGTGGCCATCGGCAGCTTCCTCGTCAACTACATCAGCCAGCCGTCGATCGGTGACATGTCGATCGCCGAAGCTGGCCGTTTCGTTTCTTTCTACTGGGGCGGCGCCATGGTGGGTCGGTTCATTGGGGCTGCCGTGATGCGTACGATCGCACCGGGCAAGGTGCTGACCGTCCACGCGTTCGCGGTCATGACGCTCGTCGTCACGGCCATTCTGACGACCGGACATGTGTCGATGTGGGCGATCCTGGCGGTGGGGCTCTTCAATTCGATCATGTTCCCGACGATCTTCACGCTGGCGATCCGAGGCCTCGGCCGCCATACCGGCCAGGGTTCGGGCATTCTCTGTATGGCGATCGTCGGCGGCGCCATTGTGCCGGTCCTGCAGGGTATGCTGGCCGACTCGGTGGGCATCCAAATGGCATTTGTCATTCCAGTTCTGTGCTACGCCTACATCGCATATTATGGAGCCCGCGGACATCGTCCGGCGTTCGCTCAACCCTGACCGGCCGCACGGGGGCCACGTCCATGAGTTCAGAAGGTCTCTGCCTCGGCGTGGACATTGGCGGCACGAACACCGTGCTCGGCCTCGTGGACGCCTCAGGCCGCCTCATGGGTGAGTCGTCGATCTCGACGTGCGCGCATCAACCGGCCACGCAGCTTTTCGACCGGCTCCACAAAGCGGCGACGGTGCTCGGCAAGTCCCTCTCGGGCCGCTGGGATCTGCGCGGCATTGGCATCGGTGCGCCCAACGCGAACTACTACCGCGGCACGATCGAACAGCCTCCCAACCTGAGCTGGGACCACGTCGATGTCGTCTCGGAGATGTCCCGGTTCTTCAAGGTGCCGGTAGCCGTGACGAATGACGCGAATGCCGCCGCCCTCGGTGAAATGCTCTTCGGCTCGGCCCGTTCGATGAAGGATTTTATCGTCGTCACGCTCGGCACGGGCCTTGGGAGCGGCATCGTGGCCAACGGCCAGCTGGTCTATGGGGCCGACGGCTTTGCCGGAGAGATGGGCCATACGATCGCCGTGCCCGGCGGTCGGGAATGCGGTTGCGGCCGTCGCGGTTGCCTCGAAGCCTATGCTTCGGCGAACGGCGTCCGGCGGACGGTCCATGAGCTGATCGCCTCCACGATGGAGGCGAGTGAGCTCCGTGACGTCCCGTTCAACGAACTGACGGCCAAGCGTGTCGCGGAATCGGCCGCTCGCGGCGACCGATTGGCCCTCGAGACGTTCGACCGCACCGCCCGATGGCTCGCTGCCAGCCTGGCCGATGCTGTCGCGTATTTCAGCCCGCAAGCCATCATCCTCGTCGGCGGCGTGGCCTCGGCCGGGGACCTTCTCCTGAAGCCGGTGAAGAGGTACCTCGAGGCGAACGTCCTCAGTGTCTTCAAAGACAAGGTGGCCATCCTGCCCTCTGGCCTCGCGAACGGGAACACGGCGGTACTTGGCGCCGGGGCCCTCATCTGGAATGAGCTGAAGGCCGGGCCGAAGGGTTCGTAATGGAGATGCAGCATCACACGAACGACGGCGGCTTCCAAGCCGCCGTTGTTGTTCGACGGCGACGCTTGGGACGGACCATCCTCCTCCTGACAGGCGCCGTATTCGTTTCTTGCGTGAACGATCCCGTGGTCGAAGAACTCCCCCCGGTCATCAGCGGTTCGGCCATTATCGGTACGCTCTCCGACTCGACGACGGGAGGACCTCTGGCGTACACCCGCGTCCGGCTGCTCGGCCCAGGCGTGGAACGGCTGGCGTTGACAAGCGCGGCGGGCGAGTTCCGATTCAGCAGCGTCGTCCCAGCCACGTACCGAGTGACGGTCGACCGGGCTGGATATGACTCGACGACAGTCGAAGTACCGTCGGGCGTGCGCGATACCTCGAGGGTGCGTCTCGCGGCGTTGCGCCGCGCCAACGTGCCGCCGTTGAAGCCGTTAGGAACAGGCCGCTATCGGATCGAAGGGCGGCTGCTGCACGAGGACGTCGATCGGGATGGGATCTACAGCGCGGCCCGCATCAACGGAGTGGCTTTCTCACCGACGCCGATCGGGGGCGGCACGCAGACGCCGGCCATGTTCCAGCGGGCCTTCCAGTACCTCGACACGTTGAACGCCAACACCATCAGGACCTACAGCGGCGCCACCGACGAGCTCCTGAGGACCGCCGCGTCATACGGCGTGCGTGTGATCGTGGGCTATTGGGTGCTGACCGATGCCGACATGGCCGACCCGGTCTTCCGTCAGAACACGGTGAGGTCGTTCCGCGAAATGGTCCGAAGCCTCAGATCGTATCCCGCCGTGCTCTTCTGGAATCTCGGGAACGAACAGAATCTGCCGCACGTGAACGGCGACACGCCGCTGTGGTACGACCTCGCCGAAGAGCTCGCCGTCGCCGCGTTCGAGGAAGAGGGAACGGCCTTCCATCCGGTCTGCATCAGCAACGGCGGCGTGACGAACATCGGCGACCCTGCCAAGCGGGCGGACGACGCTTCACTTCGATATGTTGACCTCTGGGCGTCGAATCTTTATCGGCTCGACCTTACGTCGTCGTTCGCCCAATTCCGAGGGGCAACCTCCAAGCCGATCGTCCTCACGGAATTCGGCGTCGACGCATTCGACCATCGCATCCGACAGGAGTTCGCAGCGGTTCAGACCTTGGTCGACAGTATGAACTGGTCTCAGATCCTCTCGGCCAGTGACGTGTGCATCGGCGGGACGGTCTTCGAATACACCGACGAATGGTGGAAGGCGGGGGACCCGCTCAGCCACAACGACGGCGGCTACTTCACCAACCAGCATCCGGACGGCTATTCGAACGAGGAATGGTGGGGCCTGATCGCCGTCACCCCCGACACGAACGCCGACGGCATGGACGAATGGCGTCCGCGCAGCGCATTCCGGATGTTCCAACGACAATGGCAATGACCTATCACGGACACCGCATCGTTGTTCTCTCGCTCTTGTGTGCCGCGGCTCCGGCGGCAGCCCAGGTGCTTGTGGACCAACTTGGATACCGGCGCACGGCGGCGAAATATGTCTTCACGCCGTCGTCGGCCGACAGCTTCGTAGTGGTTGATGCCGCCAGCGGGGTGACGGAATTCCGTGGACCGCTGATCGCCTGGAAGGTGAACGACGCCGCGACCGGCTGGAATGTCCGCCGGGGAGATTTCTCTGAACTGACCCGTCCGGGACGCTACAGGGTCCGCACGAGTGCGAACGCCACATCGGTTGACTTCACGGTTGCGGACTCGGTCTTCCGAGGCGTGTCGCGTGCCGCCTTGAAGGGATTTACGTTTCAGCGGTGCGGCGTCTCGCTCCCGTTCTCCGTGGCCGGTTGGTATCTCCATGGCTACTGTCATACGGCCGATGCGACATTCCATGCGACGGCCGAATCCACCGGCACGGTGGTCGCGACGGGCGGATGGCACGATGCGGGGGACTACGGGAAGTACGTGGTCAACGCCGGTATCACGATCGGCACGCTTCTCCTGGCCTACGACCTCTATCCCGATCGCTTTCAGGCCGACGACGTCGGCATGCCTGAAAGCGGCAACGGCATTCCCGATCTGTTGGATGAAGTGCGGTTCGAACTGGAATGGCTGCTCCGAATGCAGAGCGCCAATGGCGGGGTCTTCACGAAACTGACGAAGACGGCGTTTGAATCGATGGTGATGCCGCAGAACGATGCCGGTACGCGCTACATCTATCAGATCTCCTCCACGGCGACTGCCGACTTGGCGGCGGTGGCGGCACGGGCATCCAGGACCTACCAGACGATCGACCCGACATTCGCCGCGAAATGCCGTCTGGCGGCCGAGCGTGCCTGGGCGTTCCTGGCCACCCGGCCGTCGATCATTCCGGCCGGCGGTTTCGTCAATCCTTCGGGTACGTCCACCGGTGGCTACGGCGACACCGATGACCGCGACGAACGCCTCTGGGCGGCGGCGGAACTCTTTGCCGCAACCGGCTCCGCAGATCACGAGTTGTATTACTCGCTGAACATGTCGGTCCGGGGTCTGTTCACGACCGGCCTGTCGTGGCAGAATGTGACCGACCTCGCACATCTGGCGTATCTGACCGCCACCGACCGTACGCGGGATGCCGACCTGGTCGCCCAACTGTCAGGCTCGCTGAAGAGCGTTGCCGACGGGCTCATGACACGACGTTCAACAAGCGGTCTTCATCTCACGCTGGTCCCGGGTGAGTTCGTGTGGGGGAGCAATTCCGTTGCCCTGAATCACGCGATGCTGTTGCTCGTGGCGTCGAAGATCCACGGCCAGACATCGTATCGCGATGGGGCGGAGGACCAGCTGCACTATGTTCTCGGCGTCAATCCGCATGGCCGAGCGTTCGTCACCGGCCACGGTTCTGTCCGACCCATGGCGCCGCATCATCGGCCCTCAGCGGCGGACGGCGTTGTGGAGCCGGTTCCCGGGCTGCTCGTGGGCGGCCCGAATCAATTCGGAGGCGATCCCATCCTGTCGGCCCGCTTCACGGCTGCCGATCCACCGGCGTGGTGGTATGCCGATGAACTGGATAGCTACGCGTCAAACGAGATCGCCATCAATTGGAATGCACCTCTGGTCTTCGTGGCCGGCGTCCTGGCTGGAGAGGGCTCGTCCACAGGAACGTTGGACCGTCACGAGACAGGTCCCAGCGAACTTGGCCTCGACCCCGTCTTTCCGAATCCATTCAACCCCCGAACGACGGTGCGATTTCGGCTGGCGGAGGCCGGCCATGTGTCGCTCGATGTGGTGGACCTTTCGGGCCGGATGCTTGAGCGGTTGGTGGATACCGACCTTCGCGCAGGTTCTCACGATACGACATGGGATGCCGGCCGATACGCCAGCGGCGTGTACGTCATGCGTTTGACCGCCGGAGAACACGTCTCCATGCAGAAAGCCGTCTTGCTGCGATGATTCGTCCTTTTCATATGCGTTGGTTCCTCCTAGTCACGGCGGCACTGGGCCTCGCGTGCGCTGAATCGCCCACGGCGGCACCGGAGCCCCCGACCGCGTTGACGCTCGACGAGCGCGTCGACAGCCTTGTGGCGTTGATGACGCTCGACGAGAAGATCGGCCAGATGACGCAAGCTGAACGGAGCCGCGGCTCGATCGAGCTGGACATTCGCACCTACACCCTCGGGTCATTGCTGAGCGGTGGCGGTTCGGCTCCGGCTGATAACAGTCCCGGCGGCTGGGCGGACATGTACGACCGGTATCAGCAAGCCGCACTGCAAACGCGATTGCGCATCCCGTTGATCTATGGTATCGACGCGGTGCATGGCCATAACAACGTGCGGGGCGCCGTGATCATGCCGCATAACATCGGTCTCGGGTGCACGAACGATGCAGCCCTCGTTGAAGAGGTCGGTCGCGTGGTCGCGCGCGAAGTGGCCGGAACCGGGATCGACTGGACGTTCGCACCTTGCATCGCTGTGCCGCGTGACGAACGGTGGGGAAGGACCTATGAAGGGTTCGGGGAGACGCCCGACCTGACCTGGACCATGGCCGGCGCGGCCGTGCGGGGATTGCAGGGAACGGACGTGCGTGGCGGCGAAAGGATCGTGGCTTGCGCGAAGCACTTCCTGGGGGACGGAGGCACGACGGGAGGTGACGATCAGGGCAACACGCAGTTGGATGAGCTGACGATGAGGGGGCTCCATCTCCCCGGATATCTGGCGGCCGTCCAAGCGGGCGTGGGGACGGTCATGGCCTCCTATTCCAGCTGGAACGGCCAGAAGATGCACGGAAGCCGCTATTGGTTGACCGACGTCCTCAAAGTCGAACTGGGATTCAAGGGATTTGTTGTTTCGGATTGGCAGGGGGTCGACCAGCTGCCCGGCGGATACGAGGCCGCCGTGGAGACCGCCATCAACGCCGGCATCGACATGGTCATGGTGCCGATCAACATCGAACTGTTCATCAGCAGCCTGCGGAGGCTCGTGAACGCCAACCGGGTGCCGATGAGCCGTATCGACGACGCCGTGCGGCGCATCCTGCGGGTAAAATTTCAGATGGGACTGTTCGAGCGTACGTTCACCGACCGCGCTCTCACGCTGGCGGTCGGTTCGGCGGCCCATCGAGCCGTGGCGCGTCAGGCCGTCCGGAAGTCCATCGTCCTGCTCAAGAACGATTCCAGTTTCCTGCCGCTATCGAAGAGCCTGACGCGCATTCACGTTGCGGGCAAGAATGCCGACGATCTGGGCAATCAATGCGGCGGATGGACCATCACGTGGCAGGGTCAGAGCGGAGCCATTACCACGGGCACGACGATCCTGCAGGGAATTCGCGACGCGGTCTCGGCCAACACCTCGGTGACCTACTCGCGCGATGGCAGTGGCGCTGCCGGCGCCGATGTTGCCATCGTCGTCCTGGGCGAGACTCCGTACGCGGAGATGCTCGGCGACCGAAGCGACCTGAACCTCACGAGCGAAGACCTGACGACATTCACGCGCGTCCGGGCCACCGGCGTTCCGACGGTGCTCGTCCTCGTCTCTGGCCGTCCGATGATCGTCACGGATATCGCCTATGCCTCCAACGCCTTCCTGGCCGCTTGGCTGCCTGGGACCGAAGGAGCCGGCGTTGCAGATGTCCTATTTGGGGACTACCATCCTACAGGGATCCTCTCGCACTCCTGGCCCCGGGCAATGAACCAGGTGCCCGTGAATGTGGGGGACCCATACTACGACCCTCTGTTTCCGGTGGGATTCGGTCTCCATTACGAATGAGCGTATGACGCGCCACGTTCACGTGCTATTTGCGCTGGTTCTCCTGGCCGCGGTGGGTCTTGGCCAGGGGTCCCGACAGTTGCCGCAGGATACGTTGGCCTGGGTCGATGGTCAGCCGATCCTTGCTCGCGAGCTTCGGTCCCGGGTTGAACTGATGCCCTGGCCGGGCCCCGTCCGACCTTCGACGATCGATTCGGTGAAGTCGCATGCCCTCTCCGCGTTGATCGCGGAACGTCTTCTGGCGACCGAAGCGACGCGCGAAGGCCTCGCCATGGACCGCCGCTACGATCTGCTTCGGTGGGGACTGACTACGGTGCTGCTGAAGGACGCTCTGTTCCAGCGCGAAGTGGCCGGCCGTCTCAGGCCAACGCGAAAAGAGCTCGAAGAGGGCTACCGACGCTATCGTGAAGACCGGACAGTGTTGGCCTTGCTGACCCGAAGCCGGTCGGCTGCCGATTCCGTTGCGTCGTCGTATCGACGCGATCGTCGGTCGGATGGCGCATCGGTGCGAGGGCTGATCCTCGACCGGGACACGATCGCCGTCAGTTTTGGGATGACCGACACGCTCCTGGAGCGGATGGCCTACGACATCGGTCCGGCCGGCGTCGCCACACCGCGCCGCATGGGCGAAGGACAATGGATGGTGCTGGTGTTGGTCGACCAACGCCCGCGTTCCTCCTCGCTGCGTCAGGAGGCCGACGAACAACGCCGGGTGGCCGGTCAGATCGTTCAGCAACGGTTGGATGGACGCGCGGCCGAAAGCTTCTTCCGCAGCACGTTGGCCGAGAGACGCGCGCGGTCCGAATCCGACGCGTTTGACGCTTTCGCGCGGCTCGTGAGTGAGGTCTGGTTGGAAGATTCGAGCCGATACCGGAGGGATGCGGGGTATGAACTGACCTCGGACATGGTGGATGTGCTGCACAGCCGGCTCAGAGAATGGAATGATCGTCAGCTCGTCTCGATGGACGATGGCGGACTGACCGTCGCGCAGGTCGTCGAGATGTTCCGGTACGAGACCTTCGTTAGCCCCGAACCGGCAGGAGTGAGGTTCCAGAATCGGCTCAATGAACGGGTCCAGTCCATCGTCGCCGGGGAATACCTCGCACGGGTGGCTCGGGAGCGTAGCCTTGAAGCGTCGCCGGCGGTCCGCTCTGAGTTGCGATCATGGACGGAGTATTGGGGCGCTGGTGAGATGCTGCGCGCCGTCCGCGAGACGGTGCTCGTCTCGAGGAACGATCTGGTCGATGAGCTCATTCGCCAGCGAGAATCGCTGCGAGGTTCCGCCTCGGTCCTGTACGAAGAGGTGTGGGCCACCAATCGCGCCGAGGCCGCTCAGATCTACAGCTCCGTGCTTCAGGGTGAACCGTTCGCATCGCTGGCCGCCGGTCGCGCCCGGCGACTGCCTCGGATCGGACCCGACGGACGTTCCGGGTGGATCGACCCCACCGATGATCCAGTGGTCGGATTCCACGCCTTGCTGGCTGACTCCGGTGCCGTGGTGGGTCCCGTGGCCGTCGACAATGGCTATGTCACGATCCGGGTGCTCGGAGTTCGAATGTCGCGGCCGGGTATCAAGGGCCCCGAGTTGCAACGCTCTCTGGGCCCGGTGGCTCGCATCCGTGTGGCCAACGACCGTGTGAATGCCTACATCGCTGATCTGGCCATGCGTCGTCAGGTACGTGTTGAGCCCGACGCCGTCCGCCGTACAGCGATCACCACCGTGCCGATGTTCACGCGGCGATACCTGGGCTTTGGAGGCTCGATGAACGGCGCTCCGATGCTCCTACCGTTGTGGGAATGGGTGCGCCAGCTGCCGGCATCGGCGAATTGGCCGTTGTAGTCGGCCTTATCGATCAGTTTGGAACAACATACGCCACCAATGAAGACCATCATGAGACGATCAGGATCACTTGCGGTTGTCCTTGCGGGCGCCGCCATTGCCGTGTTGAGCTGCCAGGAGAATTCCTCGCCGACCGGTGAACAGCCGACGGCGCCGACCGATACTATTCCAGCCCCCGCCGGATATGCCCTTGTGTGGAACGACGAATTCTCCGGCCCCAGGATCGATTCGACGAAATGGTCGTACGAGGTCAACGATAACGGCGGCGGTAACAATGAGCTGCAGTACTACACCGCGCGGCCGGAGAACTCGTTCATCGAGGAGGGGAAACTCGTCATTCAGGCTCGCAAAGAGGCGTATCTGACGCGGCAATACACTTCGGCCCGGATGATCTCGCGATTGAAGGGCGATTGGCGCTACGGCCGCTTTGAGATCAAGGCCCAGTTGCCGTATGGCAAAGGGCTCTGGCCGGCGATCTGGATGATGCCGACCGACTCCGAGTACGGCGGATGGCCTTCGAGCGGAGAGATCGACATCATGGAACTGCTCGGCCACGAACCGTGGAAGACCTACGGAACGATCCACTTCGGGACTTCGCCTGCCACCCGTCAGCAATCGGGCGGCAACTATTCCCTTCCGGCCGGAACGTTCGCCGGCGCCCCTCACGTGTTTGCGCTTGAATGGGATTCGACGCAGATCCGATGGTACGTCGACGACGTCAAATTCTACCAGGCGAACATCGGCAAGCCGTTCGATAAGCGGTTTTTCATGATCCTCAACGTCGCCGTGGGAGGCAACTGGCCCGGCAACCCCGACGAGTTCACCGTCTTCCCGCAACAGATGGCCTTGGACTATGTCAGGGTCTTCCGTCGGAAATGAACTATCATGAAAGCTTGGTCCCTGCCCGCGGCATTGTGTGGAGCGTTCCTTGCGCTCTCCGCGACCGCGCGCGGACAATCCCTCGACGAACGCATTGATGCCATCGTCGTGAGGATGTCGCTTGAGGAGAAGATCCTGCAGCTCCACGGCGAGAGCAACATGAGCACGGCCGACAACGTTCGCCTGGGTGTGCCGGGCTTCTTGATGGACGACGGACCCCACGGCGTGCGCAACGGTACGGCGACGTCATTTCCCGTCGGTATCGGCATGGCCGCCACGTGGGACCCGGAGTTGGCGTATCGCATTGGCGTGGCCATGGGCAAGGAGTTCCGCGGCAAGGGGCGAAGCATGGCCCTCGGCCCGGCGCTCGACCTCGACCGCGACCCCCGCAATGGACGCAGTCCGGAAACCGGCGGGGAAGATCAGTACCTCTGCGCCCGGATCACCACGGCCGTCGTCCAAGGCATGCAATCGCAGCCAGTGCTCGCGACGATCAAGCACTTTGCGGCGAACCATCGCGAGAACGGGCGCACCTCGAACAACATCGTCGCCTCACGCCGCACCCTCGAAGAGCACAACGGTCTGCCATTCCGTATGGCCGTTCAGGCCGGCGGCGCGTTCTCTGTCATGAATGCGTACAACCTTATCAACGGGGAGAAGTCCGCCGAGAATGCGACCCTGCTGACCACGATCCTGAGGGATCATTGGGGCTTCCCGTATTTCGTCGTCTCGGATTGGGGCTCGATCTGGAGTGCCGAAAAGGCCATCGAAGCCGGATGCGACCTCGAAATGGGGTCGAACCTGTACGGAGCCAACCTGGCGTATCTGGTGGCCACCGGCGCCGTCTCCGTCTCGACGATCGACAATGCCGTCCGCAACATCCTCCGGACAAAGCTGCTCTCCGGCGTGTGGGGCTTTCTGCCCCCGGGAGATCCGGCGGACGTCAACAGCCAGGCTCACCGTTGGCTGTGCGAAGAGGCGGCGCGCAAGTCCATCGTACTCCTCAAGAACGAGGGAACGATGCTGCCCCTGAATGCCGGAGCCGTCACGAACGTGGCCGTCATCGGTCCCAATGCCGCGGTCTGTCGTACCGACGGAAGCGGCAGTTCTTGGGTGGAGCCGGCCGTCTCGGTGTCTCCTCTCACCGGACTTCAGACCCTCCTCGGCGCGTCGAAGGTCTCGTATCTCAAGGGTTGTGATATCAACTCGACGGATACGTCGGGATTTCCGGCGGCTCGCACGTTGGCCCGAGGTGCAGATGCGGTCATCTTCGTCGGCGGCCTGGACCCGTCGCAGGAAGGCGAGGGGTTCGACCGCGTCGGCGGATCGATCGAACTACCCGGCAAGCAACAGGACCTCATCAATGCGCTCGCGGCCGAGAATTCCAATGTGGTGGCGGTGATGTACAGCGGCGGCGTCTGCGGCCTGAGCCGCTCGATCGCCAATGTCCGCAGTCTGCTCTATGCGTTTTACCCCGGCCAAGAGAGCGGCACCGCGCTCGCCGAGATCCTGCTCGGGATCACGAATCCGTCCGGACGATTGCCGGTTACGATGCCGCTCAACGACGGTCAATTGCCGGCGTGGAACGACGATTTCACGGACGATCACGGTGGAGGCTATCGCTGGTTCGACCAGACCCGCCAGATCCCCCGATACGCCTTCGGTCACGGTCTCAGCTACTCGCATTTCAGCTACATCGGCCTGACGATCGCGCCGTCGGTGATCGTTCCGGGTGGCTCGGCGCTGATCTCCTGCACGATCACGAACACTTCTTCCCGCGACGGCGACGAAGTGGCTCAGCTCTACATCAGTGACGCGGCCACCACCCATTCGAACAGCGTCAAGCAGCTCAAAGGCATTGCCCGCGTTGCCGTGCCGGCCGGACAATCCGTCGGCGTCTCCTTCACGATCGGCAGTGAGGAACTCTGGTATTACGATGAGTTCCTCAGTTCTTTTACGGTCGAGCCGGGGCGCTATCGCATCTTCGTCGGAGGAGCGTCCGACGACCTGCCGCTCCAGGGCGAACTGGAAGTGGCCAACACCACCGCCGTGCCAGATCTCGTACTGGGTTCGATCCGGACGGTGCCGGCCTACCCGCAGACGGGACAACGGGTGACGTTCGTTGCCACGGTCCGAAATGTCGGTGCCGCTGCCACTGCCGCCTCGGTTCCGCTCAAGGTGAGTTTCAGGGTCGACGACGCTCTGGTGGCTTGGAGCGAGACGCCGGTCGGTTCGATCGCGCCGGGGGGAATGATACAGGTGTGTGCGACAGCCGGTCCGAATGGCCCGCCCGAGTGGACGGCGGCGGGCGAATGGACCCATCAATTGTCCGCCGTGGTCGACGACAACGGTCGGGTGGACGAAGGCGACGAAGGGAACAACGGGCTTGGTCGAACGCTGAGCGTCTATGCGGCGGCCAAGCCGAATCTTGCGGTGTGGAAGAGGGCCTCTGCGACGTCCTCCGAAAGCACCGAGTATGGACCGCAGCGCGCCGTCGACGGGAACATGGGCACCAGGTGGTCCTCGAATTTCTCGGACCCGCAGGCGATCATTATGGACCTCGATTCGCTGTAGTGCGTTGAAGACGTGACACTGTATTGGGAGGATGCGTTCGGCAAGGAGTACTTCATCAAGATCAGCGACGGCGTTGGAGGATGGGTGGACGTGTACCATGAGACGAATGGCGATGGAGGGATGGATCGTATCTCTGTTGGAGCGCTGGCTCGGAAGATCATGATGCTCGGCGTGCAGCGGGGGACCCCATACGGTTATTCACTGTATGAGTTCCAGGTCAACGGCTCGCCGACGACGTCGGTGGAGGAGCCCTCCGGGGTCATCCCTTCCGATCTTGCCCTCGATGAGCCGTTCCCGAATCCGTTTAATCCCTCGACGCAGATCCGATTCAGCCTGGCCGAGCCCGGCGAGTGCACCTTGGCGGTCTTCGATTTGCTGGGACGACAGGTGGCTACGCTCATTGATGGAGTCCGGCCGGCGGGAATGCAGATCATTTCGTGGAACGCTTCGGGCCAGCCGGCGGGCGTGTACTTCTGTCGTCTGCAAACGGCCGGCATTGTCATTGCGCGAAAGCTGGTTTTAGCGCGATAATGAGCGGTTGGAATGCCCGCGTCATTGCAGTACCCTTGAACGATGTTTCATGACACCTCGGACATGACCGTGAATACCTTCTGGCGCAGCACCCTCCTCCTCGGCTGCATCGCCGGCTCGTTGGTCGGTCAGCCAACTGTTTCCCTTGATCAGCGCGTTGCAGATCTTGTTGCGCGCATGACGCTTGAAGAGAAGGTCTCGCTCCTGGGCGGCACGGGGTTCGACACGCGGCCGATCGAGCGGCTTGGCATTCCGACGCTCCGCATGACCGACGGACCACTCGGCGTTCGCACCGGCCGGGCCACGGCGTTCCCGTCTTCCATTGCGCTGGCCGCGAGCTGGGACACGGCGCTCGTCCGCCGCGTGGGGGAGGCGTTGGGGCGCGAGACGAAAGCCAAGGACAAGAATGTGCTGCTCGCCCCGTGCGTCAACATCCATCGCGTGCCGCACGGCGGGCGCAACTTCGAGAGTTTCGGCGAGGACCCGTTCGTCGCGGCGCGGATGGCCGTGGCGTATATCACGGGCGTCCAATCCGAAGGAGTGGCGGCGACCGTCAAGCACTTCGCCGTCAACAACCAGGAGCACGAACGTGATTTCGTCGATGCACGGGTCAGCGAGCGGGCCCTTCGCGAGATCTACTTGCCGGCTTTCGAGGCTTCGGTCCTCGAAGCGGATGTGCTGGCGGTGATGAATTCATACAATCGCCTCAACGGTCCCTATACCACGCAGCATGCACACCTGAATCTGGACATCCTCAAGAACGAGTGGGGCTTCCGCGGCGTGCTCATGTCAGACTGGGGGGCAACGCATAGTGTAGCGCAGGCGGCCAATGGAGGCCTCGATCTGGAGATGCCGACCGGGAAGCACTTCGGGGACAGTCTGCTGACGGCCGTTCGTTCCGGCGAGGTGCGAGAAGCGGTCATCGACGACCACGTCACGCGCATCGTACGGCTGGCGCTGAAGGACGGAATCTATCAGGCTTCGCCGAAAGCCGACACGAGCGTCATTCTGAGCCGCGCCCATCAGATGCTGAACCGCGAAGCGGCAGCGCGCGGAATGGTCCTGCTGAAGAATGACGGCCCGATCCTTCCGTTCGATCGCTCCACGTTGAAGTCGCTCGCCGTGATCGGCCCGAATGCGGACATCCTGCGCACAGGGGGCGGCGGCAGCTCGATGGTGAGTCCGACGTCCGCAGTCTCTCCGCTGGCAGCCATCCGTGAGGCTGCCCCGAGACTCGACGTTCGCTTTGCCCAAGGGGTCAAGCTCGAAGGCGATCTCATCCCGATCGATCCGGCGCAATTGACGCCGGGCGGCGGCATGTCCGGCAAGGGCTGGAAAGCGGAATACTTCGACAATATGAGGCTTGCCGGGAAGCCAAAGCTGACGCGCGTCGAACCGATCATCAACCACGATTGGGTCGGCGACAGCCCCGACAAGGGGATCCCGTCTGACCAGTTCTCCGCCCGTTGGACGGCGACGCTGAGGCCGGACGTCTCCGGCGAGCGACGGCTGGAGGTCTCAAGCGACGACGGCATCCGGCTGTGGCTGGACGGTCAGTTGCTCATCGAGGATTGGACGAACCACGCCGAGATCTACAAAAGCGTGCCCGTACAACTCGAGGCCGGCAAAGCGTACGAACTGAAGATCGAATACTATGAGGACGGCGGGAGCGCGGTTGCCCGTTGCGGATGGTCAGTCAATCAAGAAGGCAAGATCGCCGAAGCGGCGGAGACGGCCCGCGGCGCCGACGCTGCGGTGTTGTTCGTGGGGTATTCCGCACGGTATGAGAGTGAGGGATTTGATCGTCCCGACCTGACGCTGTCGGATGAACAGGTTGCGCTGATCAAAGCTGTGACCGCGGCCAATCCACGGACGGCCGTCGTCCTGCACAGCGGCGCGGCGGTGCTGATGGAGGATTGGGTCAGTGATGTACCGGCGCTGATCGAGGCGTGGTATCCCGGCCAAGAGGGAGGGCACGCCATCGCCCAGGTCCTGTTCGGAGACGTGAATCCATCCGGCAAGTTGACGACGAGCTTCCTCAAGCGCTGGGAGGACTACTCATCCTTCGGCACATATCCAAATGAGACCGGGGTTGCAAACTACACGGACGACATTTTTGTGGGATATCGTCATGTCGACCGCACGGGAATGGAGCCCCGCTTCGCTTTCGGGCATGGGCTATCGTACACGACCTTTGGCTATGAGAACCTGTCGGTGAAGGTCATGTCGAGCCTGCCATCTCCGAGATTGGAGGTGACATTCGACGTTATCAACACGGGTTCGCGTGCCGGAGCGGAGGTCTCCCAGGTCTACGTCTCAAATCCGGCCGGAGAGGTCGAACGGCCGCGTCAAGAGCTTCGCGGGTTCGCCCGCGTCGACCTCGCGCCTGGGGAACGGCGGACGGTGCGTCTCGAGCTGGGGCCCCGCGCCTTCTCGACCTTTGACGCCTCTGCCGGAAGGTGGACGGTTCCTCCGGGTGACTACGGCATCCGGGTCGGAAGCTCCTCACGGCTCATTCGTTTCGCAGAGATCGCAACGTTACGGTGACGCGCATGAGATCGCTACGCTTCCTCGTCGGCCTGGTGCTGATCGCCGGCACGCTCAGTGCACAATCGTTTGTAACGGTCCGGGGGCCTGAGTTGATCGACGCCCACGGCAAGCCCCTGCTGCTCCGCGGCATCAACCTCGGGAATTGGCTCGTGCCGGAAGGCTACATGTTCAAGTTCGACACGGCGGCCTCTCCCCGAATGATCCACGGAGTTCTCAACGAACTCATCGGACCCGGTGAAGCTGTCGATTTCTGGAGGCGGTTCCGGGATGTCTACATCACCCGCCAGGACATTCGCTTTATTAGGCAGGCGGGATTCAACAGCGTCCGCGTGCCTTTCAGTTTCCGGCTCTTCGTTCGCGAGGATGAGCCGTCGGTCTGGGGTGGACCCGGATTCGAGATGCTCGACCGCGTCGTCGGCTGGTGCCGCGAGGAAGGGCTTCTCGTGGTCCTCGATATGCACTGCGCTCCCGGCGGTCAGACAGGCGACAATATCGACGACAGCTGGGGAATGCCCTTCCTGCTGACAAGTCCGCTCAGCCAACAACTGACGATCGAGGTGTGGAGGAGGATCGCAGAGCACTTCCGCAATGAGCCGACCGTCATCGGATACGACCTGCTCAACGAACCGATCCCGCACTTCGCCGACACAACGAGGCTGTATCCGCTCCTCGAGCCGCTCTACAAGCGTATCGTGGCCGCCGTTCGAGAGGTGGACACGACGCATATTGTCATCTTGGGTGGTGCCCGTTGGAACACGAACTTCCAGATCTTCGGTCCTCCGTTCGACCGGAAGGCCGTCTATACCTTCCACAAATACTGGATGCCCCCGGAGTTCGAAGCTATCCAGGAGTACGTTGAATTTCGGGACCGTTGGCAGGTGCCGATCTATATGGGCGAGTCGGGCGAGAACACGGACGAATGGATCAACACCTACCGGACGTTGCTCGATCGACACAAGATCGGGTGGCACTTCTGGCCCTACAAGAAGCTGGATGCGACGAGCTGTTTCGTGAGCATCAAACGACCGGACGGTTGGGAGACCATCCGTCGATTCGCGGCTCGGCCGCGCGTCACGTACGCCGACCTACGGGCCAACCGCCCGAACGGATCGGACGTGACGGCGACATTGGAGGAGTATTTGCGGAACTGTGCATTTGACCAGACAACCGTGAACAAGGCGTATATTGAAGCGTTGGGTGGAAAAATCCCGGAGAGCCGATGAAGACCCGAGCGTTCGTTGGTATCGTGCTGTCATTGATGAGTCTGGTGTTCCCTGTGACGGCCAAGATCTACAAGGGAGCCGAGTACCGCACCAAGCAATCATTCCTGTACGGCCGATTTGAGGCCCGCATCAAAGCCAACGGCCGCAGCGGGATGCTGACGTCGTTCTTCACGTACAACGACTCGTATCCTTCAACGCCGTGGAATGAGATCGATATTGAGATCATGGGGCGATACACGAACAACGTGCAATTCAACACGATCACGCCCGGCCAGGCGAATCACGTCAGCCATCAGTACGTGCCGTTCAACACCGCGCAGGAATTCCACGTCTACGGCTTCGAGTGGACACCGAACTATGTCGCGTGGTTCATCGACTCGGTCGAAGTCTGCCGCCAGACGGGAGACCATATCGCCACGCTCAACCAGCCGCAGAAGCTCATGATGAACGTCTGGCCTCCGGCCTATCCGGATTGGGCGGGGCCATGGAATGCTGCCGTCCTTCCGGCATTCGCGTACTACGACTGGGTGAGGTACGCATCGTACACGCCGGGCACAGGCAACACCGGTACGGGAAACAACTTCTCCACCCAATGGCGTGACGATTGCGACGCGTGGGACCAGACGCGATGGGACAAAGCGTCACACACATTCGGCGGCAACAATTGCGATTTTGTGTATGACAACGCCGTGTTTCACGACGGGAAGCTGGTCCTGTGCCTGACGACCGAGACGGCGCTCGGTTACAACGATGGGGTGGCGCCGTCTCCCCTGTGGGCGCGTATCGAGAAAGATGCGGTTCGCATCCACTTCTCCGAGGAAGTGACCGCCACGTCGGCCATGGTGCTGGCGAACTACCTCATTCCTTCCAACACCGTCACGTCAGCTGAACTCTTGTCCGATGCACGGACCGTTGTGCTCAATGTGCCGGGAGCGCATACGACGACGGTCTCTTCCATCGCCGTCAGTGGGATCACCGATCGCTCGCCGACGCCAAACACCTCGGCGCTCAAGGCGATCGTTCCGACGAAAGCAACGCCGCTCACCTTGCCGCTCTACATCAACCTTGGCGGCGGGTCGAGCGGGTCGTTCCTGCCCGACCAGGCGTGGGGACCGACGGTCGAATACGGGTATGCCGAAGGGTATGCCGGATCGTTCCCGGGGGCATCGATCAACGGCACGACGTACCAGGAGGTCTACCAGTCTGAACTGGCGGGATTCACCGAGTACGCGATCCGGGTTCCCAACGGCATCTATACGGTCACGTTGATGATGGCCGAGAACTATTTCTCGGCCGCGAACAAGCGTGTCATGACCCTCACGGTCGAGGGGAACGCCGTTCTCACGAATTTCGACCTGTATGCCAACGCCGGTTGGCGGACGGCTTACCAACGTACCGTCCTGGCCAATGTGAGCGATGGAATGATCAACATTCACGCACGGGCGACGGTCGATCGTCCACTCCTCAATGGGATCATGGTGGGTTACATCGGAACCGGCGTGAAGGAGGGAACGGGCCAGGTGCCGCATCAGGATGATCTGGCGATCCTCGGGAGCTATCCGAACCCGTTCAACGGTTCGACGCAGGTGGCCGTGCGCGCACCGGCCGGCGATCGCGTGACCTTCAAGGTGTACGACCTTCTGGGCCGTCAGGTCGCTCAGCAGGAACTCGATCAGCAAGAGGGAGGCGTCGTGACGACCCGATGGGACCCACGAGGGTCGGGTGAGCGGCCCTTACCTTCGGGGCTCTATCTTGGCGTCGCCGAGGGCCGTCTCCGGTCGAGACCGCATAGGATGATCTACATTCAATAATCTGATCGTTCGATCGAGCGATCAACGAAGAACGCCGGCCCTGGAGCCGGCGTTCGCTATTGCTGTGATTGATCTGAGCAGAGAGCTTCGTCGTGGGCTATCGCGTCAACACCACCCGCCCGGTCCGGACGTGCGGCATCTCGGTTCCCGATGCCGATCGCACCTCGCAGGCATACAGATACACGCCCGACGGCATTCCCGTGGCATTCCACGTGAGCGCGTGCGTCCCGGCGGGGCGTATGCCTTCATCCGAGCGATGGACGACCCGCCCGAGCAGGTCGGTGATCGTCAAAATGACGCGTCGCTCCGATGGGATCGTCACTTCGATCCGCGTGTCGGGATTGAACGGATTGGGGTATGCTGCCGAGACAAGGACGGAACGCGGGGTCGCCTCATCCTCGGCCGAGGTTACAATCGTGAACGCGAGCGAACTGAAGTTCCAACCGCCGGCGAGGATCTTCACGCGCAGGTCCTTCGTGCCAGCCGTCATGTTCACCTGACCCAGTGAGATGGTCGACCAGTTCTGCCAGCCGCCGGTCGACGTGATGTTGTACGGCAGCGATTCCCCTCCGTCGAGCACGAGACTCATGCTCCCGCCACCCGTGGCCGATGCGACGCGCGCCGAGATGGCGTAGGTCCCCCCGGTCGCCACATGCACCGTGTAGCCAAGCCATTCGCCCGCCGTCGTCCATCCGACGTTGAAGCCGTTTCCCTGCGGATCGCTCGACCGTTCGATGTCCACGCCGTCGTTCCGATAGGTCCATCCGGTGTTGTACGTGGAACCCCCGTTCCCGTTCACATTCTGGAAGTCGACGTCGACGTAGGCCTCCTGATTCTTGCCCATGTCATAGTGCACGGCCGGGATCGTCCCGGGGATCACGAGGCGGGCGTAGGGCTTCCGTTGTCCGGGGGTGGGGGAACCGAAGAGCGCATTGAGATAATCCGGGCGCAGCGTGGTGTTCTGCGATTCGAACTTGTTGGCCTGTTCCAGGAGATACGTCATCGCCGTCGTGACGCTCGGCGCGCTCCCCTGGCCGCTCCAGTATCGGATGAGCGCGTCGAACCCGGCCGTCTTTGTGACCGACAGCGGGCAGGAGATGCTCTCGATCTTCTTGAGCGTCCACCACGACCAACCGATCTTGTTCAGCTCCATCCACATCAGGCATTCGCTGAACCAGTGGTTGGAGTTCTCACCCGATTCTCCGAGCCAGAGCGGTCGCTGCGTATTGCTCCGAAGCGATAGAAGGTAAGAGATCGCGCCGTAGTCGTTGACGTTCCAGTACTTGTGGAAACTCCAAGCCATGTTGGCATCCCACGCGGGCGTGAGGCCGTTGAAGTCGGTCGCGTACCAGTTCCCTTCGGCGAAGATCAAGTGGTTCTGGTCGACAGTACGGATGCTGTCCGTGAGACGGACGAGGAATGCCCGCAAGGTGCTGTTGCCCGCCGGGAAATTCCACGCCGGTTCATTGATGAGGTCGTATCCGCCGATCCAGGGTTCGTTCTTGTAGCGGGCAGCGATCGTCTTCCACAGCGAAGCGGTCCAATCCTGGTAGAGCGTGCTTTCCCACAATGAAGGGGGGCCTTGATAGTCACTGATGCCGCCGGTGTTTTGTCCGCCGGGAGCTGCATGGAGGTCAAGGATGAGATACATCCGGTTCGATTCACACCAATCGAGGAGGCTGTCGATGATCGCGAAGCCGCTTTCGGTGTACACACCGGGAGCCGACGTGAGGAGATTGTAATGCATCGGGAGGCGGACGGAGTTGAATCCCCATTTTGCCAGACTATCGATGTCCGTCTTCCTTACGAAGCTGGCGCGATACGCTTGGAAGAACGTGTCAGCATTTTGGGCCCCTACCAACTGGGTCACGACATTCTTCAAAGCCGTCGGGGAGTCGGCGAACGAAGAGGTGCCGAGCATGTAGCCTTCGGGCACAAGCCAACCCCCGAGCCCCATGCCTCGAAGGATGATCTGATTGTTTGAACCGTCGACGATGTAGAGGCCAGAGGCGTGGAGAAATCCTTGTGCCTCAAGCGGGACATGCTGACTGAGTGCGAGAAGCCCTGCGAGCAGGAATGATCGGCAGCAGCGCAAGAACATGTATTCAAGCCCTTAGAGTAGAATCTGAGCGTTGAGAATCCTCCGGTATGAAACCCGGTGTGAGAGATCCAAACCACGAGGCTGCAAGAACCAGACCAAAGACCGAGGTGGAATTCCCCCTGTTTGGGCTGAAATCAGGTCCGTTCTGGGAGATGCATCGACACTTCCTAACTTCGATACCTATCTCTCCGATTCATGTTCTCGGAATGATAAGCAGCCGGAAATGTG
Source organism: Bacteroidota bacterium (assembly GCA_025454835.1). Classification (GTDB taxonomy): domain Bacteria; phylum Bacteroidota; class Ignavibacteria; order UBA10030; family UBA10030; genus 2-02-FULL-55-14. Next base: position 172,676 of record JALONQ010000002.1, read on the forward strand.
TTCGCCTCCTGAAAAATGACTTGACAGGGGAGGGAAGAGTAACCATATTGGAAACGTAAGAAACGAAATGAGTTTCCATCTAGAATTGGCCCGACTGAATGGGCCTTTTCTTGGGCAGTTCGGAAACGCAAAACACTGAAGTAGTTTCCTTGAGGTTGGCATGGCAGACCAAGAAGAGAAAGAGCGACTCATCATTGGAGCTCGGGACAGATTCTTTGCGAGCGGATTCTCCAAGGTCACCGTAGACGAGATCTCCAGTGATCTGGGGATGAGCAAGAAGACCGTCTACAAGTTCTTTCCGAGCAAAGACGATCTCCTCAAGGGCGTCATTGACTTCATGCTCGCACGCGTCGGCCGGCAGATCGACGAGGTCATCGCATCGAACAAGCCCTTTGAACAGAAGTTGGCTCAGATCCTCGCCATCGCGGGACAGGTCACGAAGCGGATCAGCCCGGCCTTTATGGACGATGTCCGCAGGAACCTCCCGGGAGTGTGGAGGCATATCGAGGAATTTCGCCGGGTGCACATCTTCGAGAAGGTGAAAACTCTGATGCAACAGGCGAAGGCGGAGGGAGTGCTGCGCCAGGAAGTCAATGTCGAGTTGTTCTTCCTTGTCTTCTTCCATGCCGTGCAGGGCATCCTGAATCCGAACTCGCTTCTGCAGCTGCCCGTCTCGCCGGACGAGGCGATCCGCAGCATCTTCCGCATCCTCTTCCTCGGCGCCATGGAATCGACCGCCGAAGACCGCTACCACGCAGTCGAAGAGATCCTGAATCAACAATCATCCCAGAGGTCGCTATGAAGACGTTTCCGCTTCTGCTCTCTCTTCTCCTCATTGCCGCGTGTGGCGATGGCGACGACACTCGCATCGAAGCGACCGGCACCATTGAAGCCACAGACGTCACCATCAGCGCGCAAGTCGCGGGTGCAGTCGTGTCCCTGAGGACGGACGAAGGCCTCAAGGTCGGCATCGGTGATACACTTGTCATCCTCGACCAGCGTGAATGGCGTCTGCAGGCACGACAGGCCGAAGCCAATCTCGCCGCAGCGGAGGCGCAATACCGTCTGGCGGTACGCGGTGCGCGGGCGGAAGATCTCCGGCAGGCCGAGGCCGCGGATGTAAGCGCCCGGCGCGACCTCGAACGCATGAAGGAGCTTCGGGCGAGCAACAGCATTCCGCAGAAACAACTCGACGACGCGGAACTCCGCGCGACCGTCGCCCAGCAGACGCTGGAAAAGCTGAAGAATGGCTCGCGTCCCGAAGAGATCGATGCCATGCGAGCCCGACGCGACCAGGCCGCGGCGCAACTGGCCCTTCTCCAGAAGAAGCTCGACGATTGCGTGGTCACCTCCCCCGCAGCAGGGACCGTCCTCAACCGGTTTGTCGAGCGGGGAGAGTTTGTCGGTATGGGCTCCGCGCTCATCAGGATCGCGAACCTCGAGGAGATGGACCTCATGATCTATGTGCCCGAGACCCAGTTGCCGCGGATCAAGATCGGCCAAACAGCGTCGCTGAGCGTCGATGCCTTCAAGGACCGCACCTTCGAAGGACGCGTCGTCTTCATCTCATCGACGGCGGAATTCACGCCCAAGAACATCCAAACCAAGGATGAACGGACAAAGCTGGTGTTCGGTGTGAAGATTCGGGTGGAAAACCCGGATGGTGCACTCAAGGCGGGCATTCCGGCGGATGTGGTGTTATAAAGAAGGGAAGCAGGTGGGAGATGGGAAATGGGAGACGGGAATAGATCGATGGAAGACGGAAGACAAAGCGCCGTAGCGTTGACGAATATCATCAAGGAGTTTCCCCGCGAGGGCGGCGGTTCGCTCCGGGCTGTCGATGACCTGACATTGTCGATCGCCAAGGGCGAGGTCTTCAGTCTCGTCGGTCCGGACGGGGCCGGGAAGACCACGGCCATACGGATGATGTGCGGCGTACTTCCGCCCACGTCGGGCTCGGTTCACATCCTGGGGCTCGATGTCCGGCGGCAGCGGGCCGAAGTGAAACAGCATATCGGATACCTGTCCCAACGATTCTCGCTCTATGCCGACCTGACGATCGACGAGAACATCGACTTCTTCGCCGAGATCCATCACGTACGTGAGTATCGGAACCGCAAAGCAGAGCTCCTCGAAATGACCCGCTTAACCCCCTTCCGCGACCGCCTCGCCGGACGGCTCTCGGGTGGGATGAAACAGAAACTCGCGCTGGCCTGCACGCTCGTCCACGCACCGGATGTGATCTTTCTTGACGAGCCGACCACGGGTGTCGATCCTGTGTCGCGCCGGGACTTCTGGCGGATCCTGTCGGGCCTCCTGAAGACGGGCATGACCATCATCGTCAGCACGCCGTACCTGGATGAAGCGGAACGCAGTTCCCGCGTGGCGCTGATGAGCGCCGGCAAGATACTCCAATGCGATACCCCCGAGGCCGTCCGTGCATCGTTCCCCATGGCAGTATTCGAGGTTGTTGTCGACGACGTGCGGACCGCGGCTGAGCGGCTCAGGCCGCGTCTGACGGCCGATCGAGTGCAACTGTTTGGAGACAGGCTCCACGTCCTGCTCGAAGCAGCGTCGGACCCTGGCGAGCCTGCCGCCCGGCTGAAAACACTCTTGACGGAGCTCGACATCAACGCGAGATCTGTCCGTCAAACGCTCCCTTCACTGGAAGATGTGTTCATCCTGCGCACACAGCGCTGAGAGGTTGTCATGAAACGGTTCGTGATCTTCGTCCTTCCCGTTCTTGTTGCGGCGCAGCCGGCCCCTGTTTCCGTCCGATCCTGTATCGACGCGGCCCTGGCACATCATCCCATCGTTCGCGTCGCTGAGGCGCGTCAGGCCGTGGCTGAGGCACGGCTCGACGAGACCGCGGCCGCGCGGTTGCCACAGGTGCGGTTGAACGCCCGGTACTCTCAGCTCAGCCACGTGGACCCGACCACGATCCAGCTCCCGATCCCGGGTTCTCAGCCTATCACGCTCTTCCCCTCCATCGATCAGCAGTCCGGCGTCCGCGTGTCGGTCAGTCAACCGCTGTTCACCGGATTCCGCCTGAGCGGCGCCGAGGATGCTGCGCGTGCGAATGCGGCGTCTTCATCCGAAGAAGCCGCCCGGGATCGCGCAGACCTCGCTCTGCAGGTGGAACAGGCGTACTGGTCCTGGGTCCAGGCACTGGAATCCGTTGAGGTTCTGCAGCGTGCCCTGACGCAGCTGGCCGAACATGAACGGATCGTGCAACGCCTTTCCGACCAAGGGCTCGCCACCTCGTCCGATGTTCTGAACGTGCAGGTGAAACGATCGGACGTCGACGTGCGGCTCATCGAAGCGCGGACAAATTCGGTTCTGGCGATGATGGCGTTGAACAACCTCGTCGGGAATCCACTCGAGACGGTCCTCACGCCTGCCGAACGCCCGCTTGATTCGTTGCAGGCGCGGCCGGCAACCGGGATGGACGCCCTTGTTGCTCATGCCGTTGAAGCGAGGCCGGACCTTCGTGCTCTGCAGTACCGTCGCGAGATGGGTGAAGCGACGGTCACCGCATCCAGGGGCGGCTGGTTTCCACAAGTTGCTCTCGCAGCCGGATATGACTACGCGCGGCCAAACCAGCGTATCATTCCGCCCAAGGATCGATACGACGGCACCTGGGATATCGGGTTGACCCTGCAATGGAACGTGTGGGATTGGATGACGACGGCGTCACAGAGCGCACAGGCGCAGGCGGCAGTTCGTCAGACCGAGGCGGGGATCGAGCAACTGACGAACTCCGTCCGATTGGAAGTGACTCAATACGTCAGGAAGGTGGAGGATGGACGTGAGCTCGTGCGTGCTGCGCAGATGGGTGTCCGGGCAGCTGAAGAATCCCGCCGGATCGCTGGCGAAAAGTTCGACCGGGGTACGTCCTCGACCACGGACGTCCTCGACGCCGAGGTCGCATTATTGCAGGCTCGCCTGGCGCTCACTCGTGCGGGAGCCGAAGTACGGCTTAACGATGCGCGCCTCCGCCGTGCTCTCGGAGAACATCCATGAACGATGTCGCCGTCAGCGTCGAAAGCCTGACGCGGACCTTTGGATCATTTATCGCCGTCGACCATGTCAGTTTCCAGGTGCGTCGCGGCGAGGTCTTTGGCTTTCTCGGCCCGAACGGCGCCGGGAAGTCCACCACGATCCGCATGCTGTGCGGATTGCTCTCGCCGACTTCCGGCAATGCAACTGTGGGCGGCATCGATGTCGCCAGCGATCCCGACGCTGTGAAGGCCACGATCGGATATATGTCGCAACGGTTCTCGTTGTATGAGGATCTCACGGTCGAGCAGAATATTCGCTTCTACGGCGGCATCTACGGGTTGGAGGGGCATCGCCTTGCCGAGCGAAAGACGTGGGCCGTACGGATGGCGGGATTGGCAGGGAAGGAACGGGAACTGACTGGTTCACTATCCGGAGGGTGGAAGCAGCGGCTGGCGCTGGGGTGCGCCATCCTCCATGAGCCGCCGATCCTGTTCCTGGACGAGCCGACCGGCGGCGTCGATCCCGTGTCGCGCCGGGAATTCTGGGACCTTATCTACCAGCTTTCAAACGCCGGCACCACGGTCTTCGTCACAACGCACTACATGGACGAAGCGGAGCATTGCAATACGATCGGCTTCATCTATGCCGGAAAACTGGTCGCCATTGGTTCTCCCACCGAGCTCAAACAGCATATGGGTGCAGGGGCGACGTATGAGGTCGCCTGCGAGCGTCCTTTGGACGCCGTCGATCTTTTCCAAAGACTCCCCTGGGCCGCCGAGACCTCGATCTTCGGTTCCCACTGCCACGTCACACTGACGTCCGCCGCCGAGGGTCCTGACCTCATTCGGAAAACACTTGCGGAGGCCGGTATGGCGCTGCATCGCCTGGAGTCGATCACACCTTCGCTTGAGGATGTGTTCATTCACCTCATCAGCGAAGAGGACAAGCGTCTGACACGAACGGAGGCCTCATGACCATCCTGCCGATCGTTCGCAAGGAATTCCGCCAGATCCGGCGCGACAAACGGGCGCTCGGGATCCTGATCTTCCTTCCCGGCTTTCTTCTGATCCTCGTGGGGTATGCGCTCAATTTCGACGTGAAGCACGTCGGCGTGGCTGTTCTCGATGAGGACCGGACGCCGGAAAGCCGCCGGCTCGCTGAAGGTTTGACGAACTCCGAATACCTCGAATACACGTGGTCGATCCGCGACCGGAGTGAAGTGGACGCCGTTCTCGACGGCGCCCAAGCGCGCGTGGTGCTCATCATCCCCCGCGGATTCTCCCACACACTCCTGAGCGGTTCGACGGCCACCGTGCAAGTGCTCGTGGATGGCTCGAACCCGAATTCGGCCTCCATCTCCGCGGCTTACATGCTCATCGGCATCAGGGATTACTCATCGCGCATCCTGACGGAGTGGATGGATCGCCGGGGGATGGAGATCGCTCTTCCTGTCGACATACGGCCGCGATTGTGGTTCAATCCTGAGTTGAAGACGGCAAAATTCCTCGTTCCGGGGGTCTTTGGACTTATCCTGCTGCTCTCGACGGTCATCTCCACATCGCTGTCCGTTGTTCGGGAAAAAGAGTTGGGGACGATGGAACAGCTGAAGACGTCCCCGCTCCACGCCTACGAGATCATCATCGGCAAAGCTCTGCCGTACGTCGGCATCGCCCTCGTCGCGGCCACCATCATCCTGCTCATGGGATGGGGCTTGTTCGATGTGACCGTCCGTGGAAGCCTGTTGCTTCTGTATGGCGCGATCCTGTTGTTCCTCCTTGCCGGTCTGGGACAAGGCCTGCTCATTTCGGCGGTCGCTCAGACCCAGCAGGTCGCATTCTTTCTGTCGGTATTCTCGTCTCTCCTTCCCACGTTTCTGCTGTCGGGTTTCGTGTTCCCGCTCAAGAGCATGCCGTGGCTGCTTCAGGGGATCGGGGCCATCCTGCCGACGAAGTACTTCCTCATCATCGTTCGGTCGATCATCTTGAAGGACGTCGGGTTCTGGCCGCTGTGGCCTGAGTTTCTCGCCCTCGGATTATTCACCCTGGCGACGGTGACCATCAGCAGTATTCGCCTTCATCGGGACCTTTCGTCATGAACGCGATCCGGGAGATGATCATCAAGGAGTTTCTGCAGCTGAGCAGGGACAAACGGATGCGGCCCATCATCCTTGTGGCGCCGGTGGTCATGACCGTGCTTCTTGGTTACGCTGCCACGGTGGACGTGAAGCACGTGGGATTGGTTGTCTGCGACCTCGACAACAGCCCGGAGAGTCGTGAGTTGGTCGAACGATTCACGAACACGGGGACGTTCGAAGTGGTGGGGGATGTCGCCCGGCCGTCGGACATCGACGCATACTTCGACGACGCGCGTGCCGTCCTGGCGGTGATCATGCCGCGCGGATTCGGGCGCGACCTGAAAAAGGGGACGACGACGTCGCTCCAACTTCTGGCCGATGGAGCCGATGCGAATACGGCCAACATCAGCCTGAACTACGCCCGTCAGATCACGATCGGGTTCTCGCAGAATCTGCTGGTGGAACAGCTGTTGCGGAGGGGGGGCACGATGCGCATCCCGCAGGTGGCGGCGGAGACCCGGGTGTGGTACAACCCCGACCTTCGGAGTGCCAACTATATGGTCCCGGCGGTGGTGGCAATGATCCTGATGCTGTTGACGGCGACGTTCACGTCGGTCGCGATCGTCAAGGAACGGGAGATGGGAACGATGGAACAGCTGCTCGTGACGCCGATGACGCGTTCACAGCTGATGTTGGGAAAACTCGTTCCGTACGTATTGATCGCCTTCGTCGATGTCATCCTCGTTCTCACCGTGGCGGTCCTCTGGTTCAGTATCCCGCTCAAAGGGAGCATTCTCCTGCTGTTCGCGCTTGCAGGCCTGTTCGTCCTGACGACCCTCGGACTGGGCCTCTTCGTCTCAACCGTGTCGCAGACGCAGCAGCAAGCGATGATGACGGCGCAGTTCTTCGTCTTCTTTCCGATGTTGTTCCTCTCGGGCTTCACCTTTCCCATCGAGAACATGCCCGTGCCCGTGCAGGTGATCACCTACATCGTGCCGCTCAGGTATTTCCTGGAGATCATCAGGGGGGTGGTGCTGAAAGGAGTGGGGATCGAGACACTGTGGCCGCAGGCGCTCGCTTTGCTGGCGATCGGCCTGACCGTGCTTACGCTGGCGGTGTCGAGGTTCCAGAAGAGGCTGGGTTAGGCAGAAGCGGAGCACAGAGACCCACAGAGGGACACGAAATTCCACAGAGCAAGGTCGTGAGTTACCCCCAGATCCTTTTGTGTGGACCTGCGTGAGAACTCGGTAGATCTCTGTGTCATGGTTCTTCTTCCGTCGGTCAATCGACGATCAGCAACCTCACTCCGTTCTTCGATCGTGATCGATGCGCCTCCTTGTCATCTGCCACGATGTAGGTCATGCCTTTCGTCAGCGTGCAGCTTCTCCCATCCTCCAACTCCGACACAAACTCACCCTCAAGCACGTGCACCACGTGCCCTTTCTGGCACCAGTGGTCGGCGAGGAATCCGGCCGAATAATCGACGATTCGGACGCGGACATTTCCTTCTTTGACCATGCGCCATGTTGAGCTGCCGGTCTCGCCCGGGTGTTCTTCCGGTGGGACGCTGTCCCAATCGATTGTTTGGAAGGGGATATGTGTGAGTTCCAAGGGAACCTGCTCTTGTGGGCGGGGAACGTACGGAGCATCGTGATCGCGTTCAATGAATGACAGTTTGCATTCGCAGGAAGAATCGACGACGTTCTTGAAATGCTGAATCGGGAGTCTGCCATGCGCATCACATTCGTTGCCCTTCTTGTCCTCGTCGTTGCCGCGACTGCTTCGGCCCAGCGTCCTGGTGACGCCGACGGAAAGATCCTGTTGCCCAACGGCTGGTCCCTGACCCCTGCTGGGACACAGGTCGCCGTGGGCGATCTTCCCATGAATGCAGTCCTCACCGAAGACGAACGGCTGCTGGCGATCGTCCATGGCGGTCAATCCAAGGCCGAGCTCCACGTCCTTCGCATTGCCGACCGCACCACGACACAGGTCATCCGTCTGAAAGACTCATTCTGGGGAATAGCGCGTGACGGATCACGCCTGTTCGTCTCGGGTGGATATCAGGATTGCATCTACACCTTCCGCTTCGTGGCAGACACACTCGTTGCCGGAGACACGCTTCGGCTCCCTCGTCATCCGTCGAAACGAGGCATGGGAGTGGCCGGCCTCGATGTTCGGGAAAACGCGCTCGGCTGTGTCACGCGGTTGGACAGCACGCTGCACGTGATCAGCATGGCCGATGGACGCCGGCGATCGGTCAAACTCGACGCCATGCCCTACGCGTGTCTGGCCCTCGGGGGTGATCGATGGCTCGTGTCTCTGTGGGGCGGTAAGAAGATCGTGGCGTATCGTGGGACGGAACGGGAGTTCGAATGTCCGACCGGCGACCATCCCAACGAGATCACGCTGTCGTCGGATGGCTCGACGGCTTATGTGGCATGTGCCAACGACAACACGGTGTCTGTCGTCGACCTTGGAGCCCGCAAGACGACCGCTTCTGCGTCGACGGCCATCCATCCGGATGCACCAGAAGGCTCGACCACGAATTCCGTCGCACTGGTGCCGGGCACATCGCTGCTCCTTGCCGCCAACGCCGACAACAATGCACTCGCTGTCGTCGATGTGCGGACCCCCTCGCGGCCGTCGATCGCAGGCTTCATCCCGGTCGGTTGGTATCCCACGAAGGTCATGACGCTTCGCGACGGAACAATGTTGGTGCTCAACGGGAAGGGGGGACGGTCTCTGGCTAACCCGCAGAGGCAGTATATCGGCGGATTGTTCCCGGGCTCGTGTTCGATCATTCCATTTCCCTCCCCGGAAGCGCTCGGGAAATTCACGAAACAGGTGTTCTCCAACACGCCGTATCGGCAGGAACAGCTCTCTGCGTCTCAGCATGCGAGCGACACACCCATTCCGCGCACGGTGGGAGCTGCGTCACCCATCAAGCATGTCTTCTATATCATCAGGGAAAACCGGACATATGACCAGGTGTTCGGAGATATGAAGAAAGGGAATGGCGACTCGTCACTCTGCCTCTTCGGCGAAAAGGTCACTCCCAACGCCCATGCGTTGGCGCGACAATTCGTCCTGTTCGACAACTTCTACGTCAATGCCGAAGTGAGCGCCGACGGGCACAACTGGTCCGACGGTGCCTACGCCACCGACTACGTCGAGAAGACATGGCCGCCCAATTATGGCGGGCGTGGAGGCGAATACGACTTCGAAGGCGACGAACCCACGGCCCGGCCGTCATCCGGATACCTGTGGACGGCGTGCGCGAAGAAGGGGATCACGTACCGAACGTACGGCGAATGGGTTGCCACGAACGACTCCGTCGGCCTCCCGGGCCGGCCAAAGGACGTGGACCTGGTGAACAACTTCTCCCCAACGTATCGCGGCTGGGACATGGACTATTCGGACCTGGATCGTGCTGCCGCGTGGGAGAGAGAGTTTTCGCAGTTCGAAAAGGATGGAAGCCTGCCGAACCTGAGCATTCTGCATCTTCCGAACGATCACACCTCCGGGACGAAAAAAGGGGCCCTGACCCCGAGGGCCTTGGTGGCACAAAATGATCGCGCACTGGGGCTCATTGTGGAGCGCATCACGAAGAGCCGCTTCTGGACGGAGTCCGCGATCTTCGTCGTCGAGGATGATGCACAGGACGGTCCCGACCATGTGGACGCTCATCGTTCTCCGGCCTTGGTCATTTCCCCCTTCGCGAGGCGTGGGTATGTCGACCATTCTCTCTATAGCACGGTCTCAATGCTCAGGACCATGGAGCTTATTCTGGGGCTTCCCCCCATGAGCCAGTACGATGCGGCGGCGACCCCGATGGCGAATGCGTTCATGGAGGTTCCTGAGCCGTCCGGCTTCACGGCCCTTCAGGCGACGTGGGACCTGGAGGAGCGGAACCCTCCGAAGAGCGTGGGAGAGGCGTTGATGGAGCAGTTCGACCTCTCGCGGCCCGACGCGGCTCCCGACCGTGCCTTCAATGAGATCATCTGGGCGTCGATCATGGGGACGCCGATGCCCGCGCCGAGATACTCGGTCTTCTCACGGGGGGCGGAGGTTGAGCAAGAGGGGGATGACGACTAGCCCTTCTGGCCGAGTAAAACTTGCCGTGAGGTCGGAAGAAGACGATCAAGGCCGCCGGGGATGTCCGGCGGCCTTCGTCGTTCCTGCGACCGGTCCATTCCTACCACCGGCCAAGGCTATCCTCGCGGCACCGAAGCCATCACAGCAATCGTTGCATCGTCTTCAAGTTCCTTGCCGTTCCCGAATTCCGAAACGTGTCTGAAGATCCCGTCGAGAAGCGTTTGTGCGTCTTCCGATGCGTGGTGACCCAAGTAGGCCGCCAGTCGGTCTTCTCCGAACTGGTCACCGACGGCGTCGGTGTGCTCCAGGATGCCGTCTGTGCAGCACACCAAGATATCCCCCGTTCGGAACGGCATGGATCGGGTCGGCACTTCCGGCAGGGTGGGCATGACGCCGAGCGGCATCGTTCCCCGGGGTAGCCGCCGGACGCCGTCTGACGACGCGACCATAGGCGGCACATGCCCGGCACAGACGTACTGCACCTCGCCTCGGTGCGGCATAATATGCACGGCCAGGAACGTTACAAAGGTCTTCCGGTCCGTGCTGCGAAAGATCAGGTTGTTCAGTCGCTCAACGAAGGCTTCGAGTCCCTGGAACTCCTCCGCCAGCAGATGGACGGCCGCTCGGACCTCGGACATGATGAGCGCCGCGGGAGCGCCCTTGCCGGAGACATCGGCCACGACGACGAGAAGGGTTCCGTCCTGAACTTCCAACGCGTCGTAGTAGTCTCCGCCGACGGCCCGGCCTTGCCGCACGGCGCCAGCGCAGGCGAGTCCGGGGATCTTCGGCAGATCGTGTGGCAGCAACTGGGATTGCACCTGCGATGCCAGTCCCATCTCCCAATCCAGGGACTCCTTGGCTTGGCGAGAGGTCAACTCATGTTGCACGAGAGCTGTGATGACGCGCCGCGTGTAGCGCGCTTGATACGCCACGAGGACGACGAACAAGGTCAGGATGACGATCTTCGTCGTCTGACCGATCAGGGTCACATCCGCACTGAACAGTTCGCGATCGTAGCCCGCATTCACGAGCGTCACGGATCCGGAGAGGAGGAGCGAGAGGAGGAGCCCGCAGTACATGACGACGGCGGCCCCACCGGCGACAAGCGTGAGCGTCCGGTCGAACCGGAATGCAGTCAGGGCGATGATCGGGAAGAGAATGAGGAAGACGTAGTTCTTGAGGGCGACCGAAGGGATCTCGATGCTCGCGTAGAGACCGAGCAGCAGAAAGACCGATCCGACGTCCATCAGGGATGTGACGTATTTGATCGTCGGATGGTAGCCATGTCGGCGCAGGATGACCACGACCGCCAGACTGTAGGTATAGCCAAACGCCAGCACGCTGAAGTTCATCGCGCTTGCGACGGTCGATACGGCGCCGAGGTTCAGGCCAGCGATGACCGTGAGGAGGCACAGGAAGCCAAGCCGGACCGCGCCGGCGAGCCGCTCCGCCTTCTTTTCCTCTTGGACAAGCGCTGTTACGAGTCGTTGATGGAGATCTTCCATGGGGGTCGTCTGGTAACTTGCTGATATGGGACGGCGATCAGGTGCCCCCAGGCGCACCTTCGGTCAAGCAGTGCAACGCCGTGCCGTTCTGCGGACCTCCGTAGAACGCGCTTACCTCGATCCTTTCGTGGAGCGACAAGACCCTTGGCGCCCGGCTTCTCAGGAACGGTCGGTCCTCATGAGCCACCGGCGGTCTTCCGCTCTTCGTCAGAACTCCACCCTGAGATCCTCTACATCCAGCCGCTTCACCCCTCCTTCTGAGACCAACGAGGCCAGGTCGCTTTGGATGGAGGCCGGATCCAATCCGTTGTGCTCCGCCGTCTGCCACAGCCACTGAAGCTCGCTCGGATGGAGTTCATTGTCGGCCGATGCGATCCGAAGGCCGTCCTTGATGAACTTCGCCGCCAATTCGGGCGAAGAGAACTTCGGAGGTGCGTCGACAATATGCTCGTTCTCAAGGATCTCTCTGACAGCGTTCTCGCAGAATTCTCTCTCAAATCCCAGCGATTGCCCGACGCGCAGGACGAGGTCCACTTCAGGCGTGGACATCTTGTTGTCCTTGCGAAGAAGAAGCAGGAGGCCTTTGAAGTAGCTGCTGCCGTCGAGGACGGAGATCGAGCGGGTCATAGGATGAGCGAGATGGAAGTAGCAGGATGAAAGCAGGAAGATGGGAGTAGGCAGATCAAGGATCGAAGATCAGGATAGGAGGAAGTCAGAAGCAGTCGATGAACTGGGGTTTTGGGTTCGATCCCGAACCGGTCTTGGAGGATACCGAGCGCTGATGAGCACTCCATGACATCTCAGCGGAGATCGGGGGCGCCTGGGTGGATCTTTGTGAAACGCCGTATTCCTGTCGCTGCCTGCATAGGCTTCTCTTGGGAGTTGGTATATGGCCCTCTAAGGTCTGTTGGGAGTCTGCTCACCCGACGCCGTACCGTTCTCTCAAGACCCCCACATGATGTCTCACATGTCCTGCCATGACATACGCAATGGCCCTCACGGTGACCGGATGACCGCTGGCGGTCCCAACATGGGCCCACTCGGGGGCGCCAAGGGTGTACAGATGGATCAGGTTGGCGGACCGCACGGCCGTGAACTCGCGCACGAGATCACGAAGGGTGCGCGCATCGTTCCGAGAGTGCGTCACATACTTGTTCTCGTCGAACGACGGCAGATGCGCCAATTCACCCCGGCTGAAGCAGAAGGCCCTCACGCCGAAGATCCGCTCGGCGTCGATCAGGTGGCCGAAGACCTCGCGGATGCTCCATTTACCCGGGGCATAGCGGAAGCTTTCTTGGCTGGGCATGACGAGGGCGGCGGTGTGCTGGAGGACGAGCGTCTGGTCGTGCAGGACGGTGACAATGTTCGCCTCGGGAACCAGTGTTACGTAGCGTTTGTAGTAGGCGGCGTACTCCGTCTCGAGCGGGGGAGTCGGGACGGTCCCGATCGGGTGCGACGGGGGGCCGCTGTGGGCCGGGTGGATGGCGCCGACGGCCAGGAGCGTGGTGAGCAGGTTGGCCGCGCCGCCGTGCTCGACGATCTTCCCGTTCAAAATACGGTCCACATTGACGCCCGAATAGACGAGCGGCTTGCCGGTGGGGGGAATGCCGAGCCACTCTCCCTGGTGCGTGCCGCGGGCGATGATGGACGTGGCGACCCAGTCCCCTTCAGCGATCTGGCCCTCAACGGTCAGGTGGAGGTCCGGGTAGGTGCGGCGGACGCCGCGGATATGTTCGGCGGCGCCGGGGATGCCGACCTCGTGCCGTCGGCCGTCGTAGACCTCGGTATAGTGCAGGTGGATGAAATCATCGATGCGGGAGACGTCTCCTGTGTTTACGACGTCTTCGATGTAGCGACGGACCAGATCTTTGTTGTCGGCGGTAGCCATGTCGACCTCCGTCAGTCCATGGAATCGTCATGATGACGTGTGGCGTCATGTACACGGTCGTTGCATCGCATTGCGCGGCTTCGCGCCGATGCCGGAGGAGAAGACGCCTGCGACATTCGGCATCAGCAACTTAGGAGGCCGTCCGAGGATAGTCAAGGAGCCACGGAAGATCGATTTCGTTCACTCATGACGCGCGCTCTCATTCCTGAGGCACATCACTTCTCGTTGGCGATCCTGTGATACAACGTCTCCACCGCCTTGGCCTCCGCCTCTCCCGGCATGATGTTGTACGCCGTGATCACCAGCTCGTCAACGCTCTTGAGTTCGTATTCCGTTCGCCAGCCCCACGGAGGATCGTCGGCGATATCGTACTGGCCGTTGACGCTGAAACCGCGCTCGGTGGCGGGACCCAAGGAAACGAGGACAGCGTAGTTCATGTGGAAGTCGTCCACCCACGTTACCTGGTACTGCTTCGTGACGCCGTTCCGCGCGATGAGCTCTTCGCCATGCCGCGGCTTGCCTTTCATCGACCCGCGATAGACATGCCGCACGAATTTGCCTCGGAATACTTCGGTGAATTCACCCTCCACGTTCGACTCATCCTCCAACTTCCCCGGCTCGAACCAGGTGCGACAGGTTCCGCCCCAACGGCCGATCAGTGAACGAAAAAGGTCCTCGTGTGTCATGCGACCTCTCTGTGCTTGACAGAAGGTAGGCGGGGAGAGCGGGGAAGTCAATTGTGAGAGGAGCATACGATCAAGCGCCACCACCCCTTGCCCTTCCTCGAATCAGAAGAAATCAAGAAAGAGGAGGGGATCTCGTGAAGTCCCGAAGCGCGATCATCTACTTGGATCGGGTTCTTTGCCCCAAAACACAAAGGGCCGACCCATGAGGCCAGCCCTTTGCAACCGCTTTCCGATTGACTATTCTCTATTCACCCTTCTCTCTCTGTACGTCTCAGATCTCAATTGTGGCTGCACGCCCCCCCACAGCATCCCCCGCCACTTTCGCACGAAGGCGCCGAGGAGAACGAGGATGACGTTCCGCCGTTCATCACCGCCGCTGCGGGAACGCTCATGAGCCGCGTGTGTTTGGCAGAATGACACGATGGACAGACAACGTCCTCGATAACCTCGCGGGTCTTGTGGTAGATGTCGTACGTCGAACCACAGTCGGTGCAACGGTAGTCGTAGATGGGCATGGTGGGAAGAGTAGGAAGTAGTCAGTAGTAAGTAAATAGACTGGAGCGGTTGTTCCTTGGATGCTTGTATTGGAGAAAGGTTTCAGAGACACCTTCCATTGCTCCTTGCTTCAGTCTTGCCATTGTCGACTCTATACTTATTCACGCTTTCAGAAGTTGTCGAAATACGTAGGGAAGAATCCCATCGTTCTTGTAGTAGTCCACCTCGTTCGGCGTATCGATCCGGCACAGAACGTTGAATTCCTTCTTCGACCCATCCGCTCCCACGGCCGTCACCTTCATGTTCTTCCGCGGTTTCAGGTCCGACGCGACTCCGTCGATGGAATACGTTTCGAAGCCTGTCAGGCCGAGCGACGCGGCATTCTGGCCTTCCTCAAATTGCAGCGGCAGAACCCCCATGCCGACAAGGTTGCTGCGGTGAATACGCTCAAAACTTTCGGCGATGACCGCCTTGACCCCCAACAGTCGCGGGCCCTTGGCAGCCCAGTCGCGAGACGAGCCTGACCCATACTCCTTGCCGGCCAAGATGATCGTCGGTACGCCGTCCGCCCGGTACTTCATGGCAGCGTCGTAGATCGAGATCGGTTCCTTCGAAGAGGGATGGACCGACCAGCCGCCTTCGGTCCCCGGCGCAAGCTGATTCCGCAGGCGGATGTTGGCGAACGTGCCGCGCACCATCACTTCGTGATTCCCGCGGCGCGCGCCGTACGAGTTGAAGTCCTTCTTGGTCACGCTGCGCTGGACGAGGTATTGTCCGGCAGGGCCCTTCTCGGCGATCGATCCTGCCGGCGAGATGTGGTCGGTCGTGACCGAATCACCCAGCACCGCCAGCACCTTCGCGTTGACGATGTCCTTCAGCGGCAACGGCTCTTTCGGCAGGTTGTCGAAGAACGGCGCCGCCTTGATGTAGGTGGAATCCTTCTCCCACGTGAACTGCGCGCCCGACGGGACCTTGAGCGACTTCCAGCGCTCGTCTCCGTCAAACACGTTCGCGTACTGTCGATGGAAGTGCTCCGACTTGACGCACGTGCGCATCGTCGATTCCACCTCTTCGGGCGAGGGCCAGATGTCCTTCAGAAAGACCGGCTTCCCGTCCTTCGAGCTTCCGATCGGGTCCTTGTGCAGGTCGATGTCCATCGTGCCGGCGAGGGCATACGCCACGACGAGCGGAGGAGAAGCCAGGTAGTTCGCCCGCACGTGCGGATTGACGCGGCCTTCGAAGTTCCGGTTCCCCGACAGCACCGAGACGGCCACAAGGTCATGGTCCGTGATCGACTTTGCGATCGGGTCGGAGAGCGGACCGCTGTTGCCGATGCACGTCGTGCATCCATATCCGACCAGATTGAATCCCAGCTCGTTGAGCGGCTGGGACAGCTTCGCCTCGTTCAGGTAGTCGGTCACCACTTTCGACCCCGGAGCGAGACTCGTCTTGACCCATGGCTTTGACGTGAGACCTTTTTCGCGCGCGTGCTTCGCAATCAGCCCCGCCGCGACCATGACGGACGGATTCGACGTGTTGGTACAAGACGTGATGGCGGCGATGACCACCGAACCGTGCTGCAGGTCGAAGCTGTGCCCTTTGTAGTTCGTCGGTGCCTTCTTCAGGATCGTCGAGGCGACTGTCGGGTCGGACGAGCCGTCCGACGAAGAAGCCCAGGCCGCGGCCGCCTCCTTGTTGATGGCGGCGCCCTTTGCCGTAAGCATGTCGACGAGCGCGTTGCGGTACGAAGGCTTCGAGGTGCTCAGCGGCACGCGGTCCTGCGGGCGCTTCGGCCCTGCGAGGCTCGGCACAACGGTGGCAAGGTCGAGTTCCAAGGTGTCAGAGAACACGGGTTCGGGCGTGTGCTCGGTCTGGAAGATGCCCTGGTCCTTGCAGTACGCTTCGACGAGCCGCACCGTCTGTTCGTCTCGGCCGGTGAACGTCAGGTAGTCGATGGTCTGCTTGTCGACGGGGAAGAAACCCATCGTCGCGCCGTATTCTGGGGCCATGTTCGCGATCGTCGCGCGGTCGGCCAGCGGCAGGGCGGCGAGTCCTGAACCGTAGAACTCGACGAACTTGCCGACGACCCCTTTCTTACGGAGCATCTGCGTGACCGTGAGGACGAGGTCGGTGGCCGTCGCGCCCGGACGCAGCTTGCCATGGAGCTTGAAGCCGACCACCTGCGGCAGCAGCATCGAGATCGGCTGGCCCAGCATGGCCGCCTCGGCTTCGATACCGCCGACGCCCCAACCCAGCACCCCCAGACCGTTGATCATCGTCGTGTGCGAGTCGGTCCCGACGAGCGTGTCGGGATAGGCCAGCGTCTCGTTCTTGCTCTGCGCCGTGAACACGACGCTCGCCAGATACTCGAGATTCACCTGGTGGACGATGCCCGTGTCAGGCGGCACGACGCGGAAATTCTTGAAAGCCTGCTGGCCCCATCGGAGGAACGTGTAGCGCTCTTTGTTCCGTTCGAACTCGAGCTGGGCGTTGAGCAGGAATGCCGCCTCCGAGCCGTACTCGTCCACCTGCACGGAGTGGTCGATGACAAGGTCAACCGGCTGGAGCGGGTTGATCTTGTTCGGATCGCCGCCCGCCTTGATCATGGCGTCGCGCATCACGGCCAGGTCTACGACGCAGGGGACCCCCGTGAAATCTTGCAGGAGCACGCGGGCTGGCATGAAAGCGATCTCAGCATCGGGTGAGGCCTTGGGGTCCCAGTTGACGATTGAGAGGATGTCCTCTTTGCGGACGACCACGCCGTCCTCGAGCCGCAGAAGGTTCTCCAGGAGAATTCGCAGCGAGACGGGGAGACGCTGCAGGCTGACGCCAGCGCTGGCTTCGAGCCGGGAGAGGGAATAGATGACATACGGTCGGCCGCCCACGGTGAGCGTGGAACGGGCCCCAAAGGAATTCTCGCTGTTCATCGTGCGTCCGCGATGGAAATGAAATGATCTCACGCCACGACGCTACGTCGCAATGGCATTGAGTTAACGGGTCTCAGTGAAAAAATATAGGCAAAAAGTCTCAGCGGGGGAAGCGATTCTGAGGTCCGCTTCAGCATGGAGAGCAATGATTACGTATCTTATTGTCAAGTTTCCTGAACATCGCGTCGTTGCGACCTAGCGGTGGAGTATGTCACCGCAGACCTGCCTGCCAGTTCAATGTGCAATACGCGGCAGGCAGGGACGCTGGACGCAAATCTGTAGAGGTAATTGCTGAGATCTTGCATTGCGTCTTTGCGCCTTAGCGGTTGACATAATTTTTCTCCCATGCCAGATACGACCTTCCCCAAGCACACGGTTTTGATCGTCGATGACGAAGATGTCATTCGGGATCTCATCGTCGACGTCGTGGCCGACAGCGGCTATCGGGTGTTGTCGGCGGCAAACGGCGGCCAGGCGGTCGACATCGTGCGCGCCGAGAAGGGGGCCATCGACATGGTCCTGTTGGACATGCTGATGCCCGATATGGACGGCCGGCGGACGTACGAGCTGATGCGCGAGATCGACCCGGGCATCCCTGTCTACATTGCCACCGGCTTCGGCCGCGAAGATATTTCAAAATCACTGCTGGAGATGGGCGTTCGCGGCGTTGTGACGAAGCCCTTCCACATCGAAGAGATCCTCAACCTGATCAAGTCGAACCTTCGCAGCTGACCAGTGCGCGACGTCTCTGCAAAGACCACCTCACTCCGCATGGCCACCGCCCGGGCCGTGCTCCGCGTCGCGCCTTCCACGATCGGCCTCCTGCGTTCCGGACAGCTCCCGAAGGGAGATCCGCTTCCCGTGGCACGGATCGCCGCCATACAGGCGGCCAAGAAGACCAGCGACCTCATTCCGTTCTGCCATCCGGTTGACATCGAGCACGCCGACTGTCGGTTCGATGTGCAGGCCGACACCGTCGAGATCACGGCGACCGTGACGGCGGTGCACAAGACCGGCGTGGAGATGGAGGCGTTGACGGCAGCCAGCGTGGCGGCGCTCACCATCTATGACATGGTGAAGATGGTCGACGACGCCGCGGAGATCCTCACCGTACGCTTGCTCGAGAAGAAGGGCGGCAAGTCGGACCACCGCAAGCCGCTCTCCCGGCCTGTCCGCGCCGGTGTGCTCATCGTCTCCGATAGTGTCGTGGCCGGCACACGCATCGATGAATCGGGGAAGCGGCTCGGGGCGAGGCTTGCCGAACAGGGCGTTGACGTGGTCGCGGTGGAAGCGATCGCGGACGAGCGGGCGACGATCGAATCCACGCTGAAGAACTGGGCCGATGAGAATCGGTTCGATATCATCTGCACGACAGGTGGGACCGGTCTGGGTCCGCGTGACGTGACGCCCGAGGCAACCTTGGCGGTGCTCGACCGAGAGGTGCCGGGTGTCGCCGAGGCGATTCGACAATACGGCCAAAACCGGATGCCGACGGCCATGCTGTCGCGGGCGGTGGCCGGGCTCCGTGGGAATACGCTCATCGTCAACCTGCCGGGCTCGGTCAGCGGAGTGAACGATGGCCTGGATGCGCTCTTGCCGGGCATTCTGCACGCCTTTGCCATGATAGACGGCGGCGGCCATTGAATCTCCGCCGCTTTTTCGGTATGTTTCATTCCCGAAAGGGCGGAAGCATTCCCCGCCTCGTCCTGATGACGAGGCTTTTTCATATCCGCTGAATAAAAAAAACATTGCCGCAAAGAACGCATAGAGCGCAAAGAAAAGAGTGGGTTGACGGACGTTCTGCCTCCGGACCCCATTTCGTTCCTTCTCTTTGTGTTCTTTGCGTTCTCTGCGGCTAATTCTTTTTCTGAACGTGCCGAAACGAACCGACATCAAGTCCATCCTCATCATCGGCTCCGGCCCGATCGTCATCGGTCAGGCCTGTGAGTTCGACTACTCCGGCACGCAAGCCTGCCAGGTCCTCCGGCAAGAAGGGTACCGGATCATCCTCATCAACAGCAATCCGGCGACCATCATGACGGACCCGGAGCTGGCGGATGCGACCTACATCGAGCCGATCACGCCGGAGTTCGTCGAGAAGATCATCGAACGCGAAAGACCCGACGTCATTCTGCCGACGATGGGTGGGCAGACGGCGCTCAATACGGCCGTGGCGCTGGCGGAATCGGGCGTGTTGAAGAAGTACGGCGTGGAGCTGATCGGGGCGAAGCTCGAAGCCATCAAGAAAGCCGAGGACCGCGAGCTGTTCAAGAAGGCCATGGACAAGATCGGCCTCCACACGTGCCGTGGAGGTTTCGTCACCACGCTCGAAGAGGCGCTCAAGGTCGCCGAGGGTATCGGCTTTCCGATCATCATCCGGCCGTCGTTCACGCTCGGTGGTACCGGAGGCGGAACGGCGTACAACATCGAGGAGTTCAGGCACAAGGTCGTTCTGGGCCTCGAGGCGAGTCCCATCCAGCAGGTGCTGGTCGAAGAATCGGTCATCGGCTGGAAGGAGTACGAGCTGGAAGTGATGCGCGACCTGAAGGACAATGTCGTCATCATCTGCTCGATCGAGAACTTCGACCCGATGGGGGTGCACACCGGCGATTCGATCACCGTTGCGCCGGCGCAGACGCTGACGGACAAGGAATACCAGGTGATGCGCGACGCCGCCATCAAGATCATCCGAGAGGTCGGGGTCGAGACCGGTGGCTCGAACATCCAGTTCGCCGTCAACCCGGCCGACGGACGGATGATCGTCATCGAGATGAACCCGCGCGTGTCACGATCGTCGGCCCTCGCGTCGAAGGCCACCGGCTTCCCGATCGCCAAGATCGCCGCCAAGCTGGCCGTGGGCTATACGCTCGACGAGATCCCGAACGACATTACGAAGGTCACGCCGGCCTCGTTCGAGCCGACGATCGACTACGTGGTGACGAAGATCCCGCGGTGGGACTTCGAGAAGTTCAAGGGAGTGGACGACACGCTCGGCGTGCAGATGAAATCGGTCGGCGAGGCGATGGCCATCGGCCGCACCTTCAAGGAGTCGTTCCAGAAAGCGCTCCGGTCGTTGGAGCAGGGCCGCTTCGGGCTCGGTGCCGACGGCAAGGACCCCGTCGAGGTTCGTGCGCTGGCCGACGACCAGAGGGCCGAATGGCGGAAAAAGGTCGTCGACCGGCTCAAGATGCCGAAGCCGGACAACGTGTTCATGCTGCGCCTCGCCATGCAGCTGGGCGTGACCAACGACGAGCTCTTTCGCATCACGAGGATCGACCCGTGGTTCCTCTGGAACATACGTCAGATCGTCGAGATGGAAGAGGAGCTCCGTGGCATGCGTCCCGACGGCGACGGGGGCATGAAGCCGGTCACCGCCGACCGGCTGCTGAAGGCCAAGCAGTACGGATTCTCGGACCGCCAGCTCGCGTTCTTCTGGGAGACGAAAGAGGCTGACGTTCGGGCGTTGCGGAAGAAGCTCCATGTCATCCCGTCGTTCAAGACGGTGGACACGTGCGCGGCGGAGTTCGAGGCCCACACGCCGTACCACTATTCGACGTACGACGAGGAGAACGAATCGGTCCGGACCGACCGGAGGAAGGTCATCATCCTCGGAGGTGGACCCAACCGCATCGGCCAGGGGATCGAGTTCGACTACTGCTGCGTCCACGGCGTCTACGCGCTGGAGGATGAGGGGATCGAGACGATCATGATCAACTGCAATCCCGAGACCGTCTCCACCGACTACGACACGACGGACAAGCTCTACTTCGAGCCGCTCACGCTCGAGGACGTGCTCAACATTTGCGACCACGAACGGCCCGAAGGCGTGATCGTCAGCTTCGGCGGCCAGACGCCGCTCAAGATCGCCAAGGGGCTCGAGGCGAACGGCGTCACGATCCTTGGCACGTCGCCCGAAGGCATCGACCTGGCTGAAGACCGTGAACGGTTCGGCGCGCTCCTGCGTTCGTTGGGCATCACGCATCCGCACTACGGCACGGCCGTTTCCGTCGATCAGGCGGTGCAGGTCGCGTCGGAGATCGGATTCCCCGTGCTCGTGCGGCCGTCGTACGTCCTCGGCGGAAGGGCGATGGAGATCTGCTATACCACCGAGGCCGTACGGGAGTACATGAAGAGGGCCGTCGACGTCTCTCCCGAGCATCCAGTGCTCATCGATCGATTTCTCGAGGACGCCTTCGAATACGACGTCGATTGTGTCGCCGACGGGACGGACGTGGTCATCGGCGGCGTCATGGAGCACATCGAGGAGGCCGGCATTCATTCGGGCGATTCGGCATGCGTCCTTCCGCCGTACATGATCTCCAAGAAGAACCTCGACGAGATCATCGCTTCGACCGTGAAGCTGGCGAAGGCGCTCAACGTCGTCGGGCTCATGAATGTGCAGTTCGCCATGAAGGATGATGTCGTCTACGTCCTGGAGGTCAATCCGCGTGCCTCCCGAACGGTGCCGTTCGTCAGCAAGGCCACGGGCCTCCCGCTGGCGAAGGTGGCGGCAAAGGTCATGGCGGGGAGGACCCTCAAAGAGCTCGGGTTGCTGGGGCATGATTTCCGCCGCCTCTCGCACATCTCGATGAAAGAGGCGGTATTCCCGTTCAACAAGTTCCCGCGCGTCCCGATCTTCCTCGGACCGGAAATGCGCTCGACGGGCGAAGTCATGGGCATCGCTCCGGACTTCGGCGCGTCGATCGCCAAGTCGCAGATGGCGGCGGGCAACACCCTCCCGGTGAGCGGCCGGGTCTTCATGAGCCTCAACAACAGCGACAAGAACGACCTGACGCTCGGGATCGCTGGCGACCTTCGGCGGTTGGGTTTCACGCTGGTCGCGACCGAGGGAACGGCGAAATTCCTCCGCGAACACGGGATCGAGAGTGGCCGCGTGTTCAAGGTCGACGAGGGACGGCCGAACGTCGTCGACATGATCAAGAACGGCGAGATCCAGATGGTCATCAACACGCCCCTCGGCGAGGAGTCGCGCTACGACGAGTTCGCCATCGGCCGGGCGTGCCTTGAGCAAAAGATCGCCGTCGTCACGACACTGTCGGCCGCTTCGACCGCTGTGAAGGGCATCGAGCGGCAGCAGGCCGGGACACTCGATGTGCGCAGCCTTCAGGAATTCCTGAACGCTGTCGCATAGGGTCCGCCGGTCCTGGCGTCCGCACACCATTCCAATTCTTTTCCCGCGACCGCCGCAATCGTTGCGAGCGCCGCGAGAATTGTCTGTTTATACTGAAAGCATCAATATGGAACAACACACGAACGGCTTCTTCGGCCTCGGCATTGCGCCGGGTCTCCTTGATGCCATCGACAAGCTGGGCTATACCGAGCCGACCCCCATTCAGCGGAAGGCGATCCCGATCGGCATCGCCGGTCAGGATATCATCGGCATCGCCCAGACGGGCACGGGCAAGACGCTCGCGTTCGCCGTCCCGATGATCCAGCACCTGGCACAAACAAAGGGCATCGGGCTCGTCCTCGTCCCCACACGCGAGCTGGCGCTGCAGGTCCATGCCACCCTCGTCAAACTGGCGTCGTCGCAGTCGATGCACACCGCCGTCCTGATCGGAGGCGAGTCCATGCGCCCCCAATTGGACGCTCTGCGCAAACATCCGCGCATCATCGTCGCCACGCCGGGCCGTCTCATCGACCACCTTGAGCACCGGACCGTGAAGCTCGACGACACCAAGGTCCTCATTCTCGATGAGGCCGATCGCATGCTGGACATCGGCTTCGGACCGCAGATCGAACGGATCCTCGTCACTGTGCCGAGGGAGCGTCACACGATGCTCTTCTCGGCCACGATGCCCGAGGACATCGTCCGTATCGCGGCGCAGCACATGAAGATGCCCGTCCGTACGGAGATTGCTCCGGCCGGAACGGCCGCCGAGACCGTCTCGCAAGAGGTCTTCGTCGTTGCCAAAGAAGCGAAGAGCGCCCTCCTGGCCAAACTGCTGACGCAATACAAGGGGCCCATCCTCCTGTTCTCGCGCACCAAGCGGGGAGCCCACAAGATCGCGCAGCAACTCAAGAAGCAGGGACACTCCGCCGCACAGATCCACGCCGACCGCACGCTCGGCCAGCGGAAGGAAGCCCTCGAAGGGTTCCGGTCGGGCAAATACCGGATCCTCGTCGCCACCGATATCGCCGCGCGTGGCCTCGACGTGAAGGGCATCGAACTCGTCATTAACTATGACCTGCCCGACGACCCCGAGAACTACGTACACCGCATCGGCCGGACCGGCCGGGCCGGCGTCATCGGCCACGCGGTTTCGATCGCAACGCCGGAACAGGGGAAAGACGTCCGAGCAATAGAGGGGATCATCCGTACCTCGATCACACAGTCCGAACACCCCGACGTTCAGTCGGAGAAGCTTGTGAGGTCGAATGTCTGGAGCACGAATCGCCGCAGGAGCATGATCACCGGAGTCAAACGACGCCGACGCTAGAAGAGCGACCGCAAGTCGAATTGCTCGGAAAGGCCCCCTCTGGGGGCCTTCTCTTCATTGGGCCAGACCACATTCATCCCGCTGGAATGGCACGAATTCGATGAATTTGCGTCCAATGAAGGTTGGCCGCTTGCGTGAAAATCGGACAAGTCCTAAATTGAAACATTAAGGGTGATGAATTCACGCTCTACTTTAAGCAACAGGCGGTTCGACCAAGATCTCCGAAAAGGGATGCATACCTTTGCCATGAAATGGCCTCTGGAAGCCGTCAGTTTTCTGCTTGTTTTGGCACTGGTTGGGTCTGTCCCAGTTGTCGCACAAGTGGCATCGCCACCCATTCAACGTTCTGCGGCCGAAGACCAGGATTACACCTTCTGCCACGGTCTGTTCCAGGACAAACTCTACGCTCTTGCCAAAGAGCAGCTCGAAGCATTCGTACAAAAGTATCCTTCCAGCATTCGCCGACAGGACGCCCTCTTCCTCCTGGGGGAATGCTCTTATCACCAGGGCGATTTCGCAGATGCCCTGACGACCTACGCTCGATTGATCGGAGAGTTCCCCTCGGCGGCACTGACAGACGACGCGCATTTTCGGATGGGACAGGCCAACCTGGCCTTGAAGCGTCCGGCCGAGGCCGTCGGCTCGTTCAAGAGGGTCATCGACGATTTTTCGGCGAGCCCGCTCGCCGGTGAGGCCGCCTACTGGCTGGGGGAAAGCTACGTGGCGCTGGGTGAGCGCGAGACGGCCGTCAAATACTACACGCTTTCCTTCGAGCACTTCCCGAACAACCCTTACAAGGACTACGCGCTCTACGCTATCGGCTGGACCCGGCAATCCGGGCGGAACTACGCCGAGGCCATGACCTCGTACCGAATGCTGATCGATTCGTTGCCTTCGAGTTCCTTGGGGTCCGCTGCGCGGATCCGGATCGCGGAGTGTCGCTTTGGTCTGGAGGATTTCTCAGGCGCGTTGGCCGGATTGCTGAAGGAGCGGTCCTCGATCAGCGCGCCGCTCGAAGCTGGCCAGGCCGATTTCCTGATCGCTGAATCGCACGAGCGCCTCGGGCAGCATGCCGCGGCTCTCGACGCGTATCACCGGTTCCTATCATCGCATCCCGACCATCCGCTGCACGAGGATGGGCAGTACGGCTTGGGATGGACGCTCTTCCAGGCGGGGAAGTTGGATTCAGCGTCGGCGGTGTTCGGAGAGGTTGGCTTGCGTGGCGGCAAGCGCGCTGCGGCGGCAATGTACCGAAAAGGGGCTGCAGACCTGATGCGACGCGATACGACGGCGGCGATGGACGCCTACCGTCGTTGTGTTGACCTCGATGCACAGGGCGAGTTTGCCGATAACGCGCTCGTCGATCAGGCCGATCTGCTTCTGTTGAAGGGGGATGTGGGCGGCGCGAAGACGACGGCCGAGCGCGTTGTGCAGTCGTATCCCGGGTCCGACGTCAAGGCCGATGCGTTGCGGATCGTCGGCGACGCGCTGTTGCGCCAAGGAGAGCCGGTGCTCGCTCGTGAGCGCCTGCGTGAAGCCTCCGCCGTTCCCGGAGCGCGGTTCGACGTGGCCGTCGGCGCGTCATTCCAGACGGCATGGGCGTCGTTCCGCGCCGGCGAGTATGAGCAAGCATCGATTGAGTTCGGGGCGTTCATCCAGAAGTACCCCGCGCACCCGCGTTCGGCCGAAGCACGCTACTGGCAGGCCGAGGCCGAGTACCGCCGGGGATCCTTCGAGAAGGCGCTTGCTCTGTATCGCATGATCTCGGCGGAGGCCAATCATACGCGCCGCCTCGATGCCGCGTATGGCGAGGGTTGGTCGCTCTACAAGCTCGGTCGGTACCAAGAATCGGCGGCGGCCTTCGAGAGGCTCGTGCAGTTCGCCCCGCGTGGAGCCTACGCCTATGATGCCCGGCTCCGGCAGGCCGACGCGCTCTTCGCGCTCAAAGAGTACGCACGCGCCGGACAGACGTATCGTTCAGTCCTGCGCACGTTTCCCGACAGCGCCTCGAACGACTACGCCGCCTATCAGGCCGCACAAGCCGCCTATCGGGGGAACGATCTCACCGAGGCGTACAAGCAGTTCGCAGAGCTCGTTCGGACCATGCCGCAGTCGCCGTTGGCCGACGACGCTCAATATGCGATGGGCTGGGTGAACTTCCAGCGGAAGGAATACACCGAAGCGATCAGAGAATTCCAGAAGGTGACCCGGAATTTTCCCACAAGTGATGCGGCTCCGAGGGCATTCTACAGTCTCGGTGACTCCTACTACAACCTTCAACAGTACGCCGCCGCTGAAGCTTCGTATCGGGAGCTGATCAGGCGATTCCCGGACCATCGGCTTCTGGCCGACGGCATGGTTGGCCTTCAGTATGCGCTCGTCGCGCAGGGGAAGGAACAAGAGGCCTCCGCCGTCATCGACCAATTTATCCGCGACCATGAAGGCACCTCGGCGGCGATAGACCTGAGACTGAAGAAGGCAGAACTCCTCTTCGGCCAGAAGAACTTCGCGGCCGCGGCCGACGCTTATCGTTCCTATCTCACCGCTGCGCCCGACGGGCGCGACCGAGGGCAGGCCCATTACTGGCTCGGGCGCTCGTTGCTCGCCATGGGACAGGGAGCCGACGCGCTTCGATCGTTCGAGGCGGCGGCGGGATCGGAGGGCCGATTTGCGGGTCTGGCATCGATCGAAGCCATCGACCTTGCCATGGCCGCCGGGAGCAGCGCAAAGGCGCTCGAATTCATCATGCGGTCGGAGAAGCGGTTCGGTTCTGACGCTGATGTTCTGCCAGAGGTCACCTATCGCAAAGGGCAGCTCTTCCTGAACGACGGCAACGGACCCGAAGCCCGGCGGATCTGGGGCGAAGTGATCCGACGCTGGGAGTCGAGCCGCGCATCCGATCGGGCCCGTGTCGGTCTGGCGCGACTTTCGATCACGGCCGGGGACCTCGTGGAAGCACGCACGCTGGCACAACGGGTGGCCACCGGTCGTACAGACGAGATTGGGGCTGAGGCGCAATTCGTCGTCGGAGAAACGTGGGCGGCCGCCGGTGATTGGAAGCAGGCCGCGACCGCCTACCTGCGCGTTCGCTACGTCTTCACGGCGTATCCCCTCTGGGTGAATCGCGCGATGCTGGAGGCAGGACGGGCGTATGAGCGCGGAGGAGACAAGGCCCGGGCCAAAGAGACCTATCGTGACCTGCTGAAGCGTCAGCCCGAAGCCTCGATACGGGCGGAAGCCGAACAACGAATCGGGGCGTTGAATTGATGCGTCACCTGTCGATCACGCTCGCCGTCACCGTGACGCTGGCCTCGGCGCAGGAACGCCCCACGCCCCCGGATCGTCGCGACCTGGCGCCGCCGCGAGACACCGTCGCCTCGGCGTTGCCGACCTTCGATCTTCCGGAGTTTGTCATCACGGGCCTATCCTCGATCGAGTTGCCACGGGTGGAGAAGCGGCTCGAAGAAGGTGGTCCGACGGGGAATGTGCTCGTCGCGACCGCGGCGCCAGTGCGTGACCGTACGACCGGTCTTGCTCCGGGGGCAGATCTCGGCAACCGCCCGTCCGTTGGCTTGCCGACGGGATTTGAGGGATACGTTCGCGCTGGAATGGGCTCGTATCGGATGCCGCAGGTGCTGGTGGCCGTCCGGCCTATCGTTGGGTCGCTTTCCCTCGGGGTCAGCGGTCAGTATCGTCGTTCCAGCGGCTTCGCTCCATGGACCTCGTGGTCCGAAGGGGGCGGCAAGCTGTCGGCGGCGCTTCCCGTCGACTTGGGCTCGGCCGGAGTGACGAACGCGACGCTTTCGGGAGACCTCGCCGTCGATTCGCGATCCTATCATTGGTACGGGACATCGTCACCGTGGCACCGCCGCAAGATGACGCTGGCCGATGGAGGCATTGGGGCCCGAGGCTTGCTCGGAGCATGGAACGGTTCGCTCTCGCTCCGATTCGGTTCGACGTCCTTCGCCGACACGTCCGCGTCAGTAACAGAATCGACAACCCGCGTCGACGCAGGTGTCGAGGGGACAGTGCAGGGGATCCCGCTGGCCGGGTCGATCTCGGTCCTCAGCTCGGAGCGCTCGCTCGCAGCCACTTCGCCCGCCGGCGTGGCGTCGCTCAAGGTTGAGAGTCGTTGGCAACCGATGCCGTCGGTCTGGCTGTCGGGCGGCATTGGATTCGCGTTCCTGCAAGGAGACGGCGGTCAGCGGCGCGGAGTGCTGTTGCCGACGGTCTTGGTGCGGTTTGCAATCGACGAGCAGCATCGATTGGCAGGGGCTTTCGAGCCGCGCGTCGAAGGCATTACACTGATGTCATCCCAAGGTGGGCATCGGTTCGTGGATGCTCAGACCCCTTTGCGGCAATCGTATTGGAGCAATGCCGGACGTTTTGGCTTGGAATCGGATTGGACGCCGGACATCCGGACGCGCGTTGAGGTGGAGGCAGGGAAGGCGAGCGATCTGGCGATGGTCGCCGATCCCAGCGTCGACGGCGTCATGCAGTGGCTATATGGTGACGCCTCCTTTGCAGCCTTGCGGGCGGAGTGTATTGCAAAGATGCGCGGGAATGACTATTTTTCCGCAACGGTCATCTTGAGGTCCTCCCGGAACGCCGCCAGCGGGTTGCGTATCCCATACTGGCCTGGGCTTGAGGCGAGGGTCTCCTACATGGCGTTGGTGACGCCGTCGCTGACCGTTCGCAGTTCCCTACAGATCGTGCACACGAGAGAGACGCAATGGTTGGGCGCCTCCTCGGCACTTCCGGAGTACATCGTCGTCGATGTGGTCGGGTCGTACGCCGTCCTTCCCTCACTCTCGGTGTGGTCGGAGGTGACGAATCTATCGAATTCGGTCTATCAACACTGGAAGGGCATCCAAGAGCCGCCCTTCCGGTTGTCCGCCGGGATCGCCCTGGCGTGGTAACGTGTGATGTTTCTCATCCAACTCAAGGAGGCTTCCCATGCCTGACCTGAACCTGATCGATGATGAACCATCGGGCGAAGAATCGTTCGCCTCTGAAGCGCCGGAGCGGCCGGCGGCAAAAGGGGGCGGCGGTGGCGGTACGCTCCGATTGGTCATCATCCTGTCCCTCTTGGTTCTGATCATCGCCGGACTGCTGTATGTGCTCAATAGTCGCGGGATCGTCCACCTGTGGGGCAAGAAGCAACAAACGGTCGTTCAGGTACCCGACGAGCAGTATCCGCCGGACCAGTTCAACGATGAAACGTTCGCCCAGCAGCCGATGGATACGATGGCGGCCGGTGAAGCGGCCGAGGAGATGGCGCTCCTCGAGACCACGCCCATCGAAGAAGGCGCCCCGGCAGAACCCGCTCCTGCCAGCCCAGAACCGTTGGCCGGATCGGGCGCCCTCAAGGACATGAAGGGTGACTACACGATCCAGGTGGTGGCCTTCCGCGAGAAAGAGAAGGCGGTCGACATCCTGCAGAACCTCGAGATCGCCGGCTACCCGGCCTTCGTCGAGAAGGTGCCGATGAAGGGGGGCGATTGGTACACCGTGCGGATCGGCCGCTATCCGACCCGCGGCGATGCCAAGTTGGCCGTTGCCTCCTTCGCCGAGCAGATCCGCTCCAACTACGTGATCGACCGCGTCCGGTCGAAGTGACCGGCGGCCGGCATTCTGCTTCGATGATGGTTCCTGCGGTCCGGCTTCGTTCCGGACCGCAAGGTAGCCATCGCCCCATTCCAGAGGACCTATGAGCCTGCTTGATCTCTTCCTGCGCGGCGGCGTGGTCATGTGGCCGATCCTTCTGACCTCGGTCATCGGCGCCGTCGTGATCGTCGAACGGTGGCTCGTCCTCCGTCGCGCAAGGATCGACGCGGGGCAGTTCCTCCTGAAACTCCGCTCCGTCCTCCAGAAGGGGGACATCATGGCGGCCGTGAACTTCTGCTCCAAGACCGACGCGCCCCTCGCCAATATCCTGAAACGTGGCCTGACGATGTATCCTCATGGCCACGAACGGGTCCGTGAGGCGATCGAGAACGCCGGCAAGGCGGAGGCGTTCAAGCTCGAGGAGCGTCTTGGCGTGCTCGCCAACGTGGCAGGGATCGCCCCGCTGCTCGGATTCCTCGGTACAGTCACCGGCATGATCGGGGCGTTTCAGATGATCCAGTCGCTCGGCGGCACAGCCTCCCCGGCGGACCTCGCCGGCGGCATCTGGGAGGCGTTGCTCACGACCGCATTTGGCCTCTTCGTCGGCATCCCGGCATACGGGTTCTACAACTACTTCGTATCGAAGGTGGGCCGATTCGTCTTCGAGATGGAGAGCGGCTCCGAAGAATTCCTGGACCTTGTTCGGTCCGGGCAGTTGGAGCAGACGCCCGAGAAGGGTTGACGTATGCGGTTTCGATCCTCAAGCCCACCGCTGTTGACGGCATTCTCCTACGCGTCGCTCACGGACGTCGTCCTGCAGCTCCTCATCTTCTTTCTCCTGTCGTCGGCGTACGTCATCCAGTCCGGCGTCAAAGTGCAACTGCCGAAGTCGGAGACGGGAGAACGCGGGACGAAGGCGCAGATCGTCGTATCAGTCAACGCCGACGGCGCGTTCTTCCTGAACACGAAACCGGTCTCCCGCGATCAACTGCGCGACGGCGTGCGCTCGATGCTCGTCGAGCAGGCAGACCCGGTGGTCGTCATCCAGGCCGACAAAGCTGTCAGCCTGCAAGTGGCTGTGGAGGCCATGGACATCGTCAAATCGGCCGGCGGGTCGAAGTTCCTGATCGCCACCGAACCGGTGGAGTGAACCGATGACGCCCGAGCTGCGCATCGGTTGGACGGCCTCCATCGTCTTCCACGTACTGCTCCTCCTGCTGGCGCTCCTGTACCTGCTGCCGAGCGTCACATCCCGCACGGAATTCATCGAGCTTGAGTGGGGCAATCTGCCCGCGACGGCCTCGGTCACCCCTCCCGCGCCGCCAGCCGCGGCCCCTACGACCGTGCGAAATGCTCCGGTCGTTGCGAAGAGGCAGCCCACATCCCGTCCGGCTCAGCGCAGCGTCGCGTTGCCGGAACGTCGCCTGCCCGATCTCTCCGATGAGGCTATCGCGATTCCTCGCCGATCGGACAAGCTGGACATGCTTGGACTTGAGACCACGCCAGACCGGTCCGATCGGACGACCTCAGACCGCCAGGATCCGGTGGGCTCGCGAGAAGTGACGATCCCGGGGAAGGCTTCCGAACGCCCGGGCGTGTCGCCAACAGGGTCGGGTGTCGGCGAGGGCGTCACTCGGCCTGGCTCAGGAGGAGCGGGCTCGGGTGTGGGATTCGATGTTCAGTGGACCGGAGGCGGGTCCAGAAAGAAGCTGAGCGGCGACCTTCCGAAGTATCCGGAGGGGATCAATGTCGCGGCGCAGGTGCGGATCAGAGGGTGGGTCTTGCCGAATGGATCCGTTCGCGCCGTTCAGCCCGTACAGAAGGCCAATACGGCCCTCGAAGAAGCCGCCATGAAGGAGCTGAAGCTTTGGAGGTTCGAGCCTCTGCCTTCGGCCATGCCTCAGGTGGAACAAGACTGCGTGGTCACCTTCCTGTTCCGTCTCCGCTGATCGCCAGAACCTCCGCGGCATGCCGTCTCAAGTGCATCCGCGTTCGCTTCTTCCGGGAGGCAAACACCAAGGGGCTGTCTCGAAAGAGCCAGCCCCTCATGTTGTACGGGCGCTTCGTTGATCGTGCGCCGGCCTGCGACCCCGTGGATCAGGGGCCAGTGCTCCCTCCGGGCGACCCATCATCCGCTCCCCGCCGCAAGTACCAGAAGTAGAACAACAGCTCACCCAGCGTCAGCAGGACGAGCGAAGCCGTGTCGGCCGTGATCTCGCGATACAGGAAGCGCTTGGTCGGCGTGTCGGCCCAATCGTCGATCACGAGGCCGATGCCCTGCTCTGGCCAGACGAGGCGAATGACGAACGTCGCCAGCGTCCATCCGATAGCGAAGAGCAAGACCACCAGCGAAACGCCCAGCGCGACGCCGCTGGCGCCTTCCTTGCGGCCGCGATATCCGAGGACAACGGCGAGCGCGACGTGCAGTACGAAGATTAGGAATGAGATCATGTAGGCTCGATCAGGTGAAAGGCGGATCCTCCGCCTCACCCCCTTACTTTCTACTTATGACTTCCCACTTGCTACTTCCTCAATACGCGTCCTCACCAAAGAGGACGGCGCGGATCGTCTTCGAGATGATCTTCAGGTCGAACACGAGCGACCAGTTCTCGACGTAGTAGATATCGTATCGTGTGCGTTCATCGATGGGAGCGTTGCCGCGGAGGCCGTTCACCTGCGCCCATCCCGTCATGCCGGTGCGGACCCGATGGCGTTCGAGGTACTTCGGGATCTCGCGCCGGAATTGCTCCACGAAGTGCGGACGTTCCGGCCGCGGGCCCACGAGGCTCATGTCGCCCCGAATGACGTTGAGGAGTTGCGGCAGTTCGTCCAGGCTGAACCGACGCAGAAACTTACCGACCGGCGTTGTGCGGGGATCGTTCTTCGCAGCCCAGACCGGTCCGGTTGAACTCTCAGCATCCGTACGCATCGACCGAAACTTCATGACCTGAAAGGGCTCGCCGTCAAGCCCGATCCGTTCCTGGAAGTAGAAGACCGGACCGCGGGAGGTCAGCTTCACGAGCAAGGCGAGCAGGAGGAATACCGGGCTGATGAGGAGAAGGATCAGCACGGCAGCCACGAGGTCGAACGTGCGCTTCACGAACGCATCGAAGGGCGTCAGCGCGACGCCTTTGATGCGCAGGAAGGGCATTCCGTCGATCTCTCGCACCCGCACGCGGCTGGTGAGCAGTTCGACGAGGTCGGGCAGCATCATGAGCTCGACATTGAGCCCGTCGCAGCTGCGGACGAGCCGGTTCACCGTGGCGTGGTCCGTCTCCCCGAACGCGAGCAGCACGAGATCGATGTGCTGGTCGGCGACAATGCGCGGCAGGTCTTCGATCGACCCAAGACGCGGAACGGCCTGATCCGCTGACGACCCCTCCGTGCTGACGGTCCCGACCACCTGATAGCCGAGTCCCGGATTGTGACGCAGTGAGGCGACCAGACGTGTGGCGATGGCGCCCGAGCCGGCCACGACGACGCGCTGGAGGTCGCGGCCCTGTCGATACCACCATTGCTCGAACCTGAGCATCGACCAGCGCCCCAGCGAGACGGTCAGGATCGACGTGAGGCCGAGAAGGGCAAAGACGATGCGCGAGTAGGAGAAGGTGCGGTAGAAGAAGGCCGCCGCCATCACGACGAGCATGCCGACAAAAACAAGCCGGACCAGTGCGAAGAACTCGTCGGAGAAGTGGAGCGTGCGGCGCGTGGCATACATGCCTCGGCGCGAGAACAACCACAGCCAGACTGGAATGACGAAGAGCGACCCGAAAAGGTAGGCTTCGAGCGGAGGATAGCCCTTCGTTACAGAGAAGACCGACGTGAGGGGCGAAGAGAACCGCAGCCAGTACGAGAGCAGGAAGGCTGCCTCGATCGCCAGCGCGTCAACGACCGCGGTCGCAATGGGCAGCAAGATGTCTTTGCGGCGTTTGCTCAAGTAAAGGTCCCGATTGGCGCGTTGGGGAGTGTGGAAGGGTGCTCTACCCGAACATCTCTTGTTCGACCTGCTGAAAGATGATGTGACCGATGGTGATGTGACCTTCCTGGATGCGCTGGGTATCATCCGATGGGACCACGATCGCCAGGTCCACCAGGTCCTTTGCCGGTCCGCCGTCCTTACCCAGGAATCCGATGGTGGCCATTCCCATTTCCTTCGCCCTGCGGAACGCCAAATTGACGCTCTCCGACCGGCCGCTCGTACTGATGCCGATGAGCACATCCCCCGGCTGTCCGAGCGCCTGCACCGAACGAGCGAACACGGCGTCGTAGCCGAGGTCGTTTGCCCCCGCCGTCAGGTTCGAGGTGTCGGTCGTCAGCGCGATGGCAGGCAGTCCCGGACGCTTGATGTTCGGGTTCAATCGGATCACGAACTCCGTGGCCAGATGCTGGGCGTCGGCAGCGCTTCCTCCATTACCGCACAGGAGGATCTTCTTCTTGGCGGTCAGGGCCCGGATCATCAGGTCGATCGCCTTGGAGATATCCCCCGTCAACTGTTCGGCGATCCGCTGCTTGGTGGCAGCGCTTTCTCGGAGTGAATCCTTGATGAACTTCTCGCGGAAGAGGAGGGTCATGGGAAGATGGGCCATGTGAGATCTGGTGGGCTCCGAAGCGTATCAAAGATGTCGTGTCTGAATCCTGACCACTGCCTGCTGCCTGCAGACCCCTGCTACGGTCTCTACTGCTTCGCCTTCGAAACTCCGCCATGCACGGCGTCGGCAAACTCCTTCAGGATCGAGTGGTGACCCTTCTCCTCGATGATCGTGCCCGTCACGACGAACGTCGCCCCGGCCTGGACCTTGCGGTGGGCCTCCTCGGGCGTCCGAATGCCGCCCCCGACGACGATCGGGAGAGAACAATAGTGTCGTACGGACCGGATGATCGCATCGGACACCGGATGCTCGGCGCCGCTCCCGGAATCGAAGTACAGCAGCTTCATTCCCATATACTCGGCGGCCAGCGAGTGAGCGACGGCGATGTCGGGTTTGTTGCGCGGCAGCGGACGCGTGCCGCTCATGAACTCGGCCGACGTCGTCGATCCTCCCTCGACGATCATGTAGGCGGTCGAGATCGGTTCCAGGGCCATGGCTTTGAGCATCGGGGCCGCGATGACATGGCTGCCGATGAGGTACTCAGGATTACGGCCGCTGACGAGCACGAGATACAGGATCGCGTCGGCGACGGCGGAGATCTGGAACAGACTGCCGGGGAAGATGATCGTCGGGAGCGTCGTCGCGTCTTTCACGATGCGCAAGACCGCGTCAAACTGGTCCCGGACCATGAGGCTGCCGCCGACGAGAATGGCGTCGGCCCCAGCCTCGGCCGCGTTCTCGATGAGCTGCGGAAGCTGCTTCGGGTCGACCTTGTCAGGGTCGATCAGCACCAGGTAGCCGGCACCCTTGCGGGTGGCGATGTCGAGAAGTCGTTCGTAAACGGTCATGATGGTCTCAGAGCAGGGAACGAACAATGTCCGGGATCTTCGCGATCGCTTCGGTGACCTTGGCCACATCTTTTCCGCCGGCCGTGGCCAGGTGCGGGCGCCCTCCGCCACCTCCGCCGACGAGTTTTGCCGCCGCTGCGACGATCACTCCCGCCTTCAGCCCCTTGCCGGTGATCAGATCATCGGTCACGACGCAGACGAGCTGAACCTTGTCGTCGATCACCGCGGCAAGCACGCCGACACCGCTTCCGATCTTCGTTCGGAGCGTGTCGCCCGCGGACTTCAGCTCATCGATCGAAGCGGACGGGAACTCAGCGGCCACCACTCTGACGCCGTTGACATCGGCGGCTCGTGCGACGAGATCGCCGACCGAACCGCTGGCTTCCTGCAGGCGCCGCTTCTCGAGGAACTTCTCGAACTGCTTGCGCACGTCGGTGACACGCAACATGATCGCTTCGACGTCCGCCGCCAGTGTCGCGTGATTCGCGAACTGCTCGCCAAGAAGTTCGGCCGACCGCGTGCCGGCTTGGATCGCGCGGCGTACCTGTTCAAGCCGGTCGATCATCCCCTGCAGGTCCCTCGAGCCGATCGGCGAGGTCACGCCGGAGACGCTCTCGACCTCGCGGAGCATCCCGCTCAATCCGTCGACGGCCTCGGCGGTCGCCTCGATCCGCTGCGAGAGCTCTTGGTCGCGGAGCCGCAGCAGGGCCACGGCGCCGTCGCCCGTGACGGCATCGATACGCCGTATGCCGCTGGCGACGCTTCCTTCCGACCGGAACCGGAAATGGCCGATCGCGCGCGTATTCACGACGTGCGTACCGCCGCAGAGCTCGACGGAGTAGGTGGGGTCGATCTCAACGACGCGGACCCGCTCGCCGTACTTCTCGCCGAAGAACATCTTCACGTTCGGCCAACGGCGCTTCGCTTCCTCGATCGTCAGCCACTCTGATGGATCGTTGAGCGTGTGAACGGGGATACCCTGGCCGATCTTGTCGTTCACCATCTCTTCGATGGTTCTCAGGTCTTCGGGGGAGACGCGCTCGAAATGGTTGAAGTCGAACCGCAGATGGCTCTCGGCGACGAGCGAACCCTGCTGATGGAGATGCTCTCCCAGCACGCGACGAAGGGCCTCATGGACGAGGTGCGTGGCCGAGTGATTCCGTTCGATGGCCGCCCGTCGTTCTGCATCGACGCGCACCCGGACGGTCTTGCCGATCAGGTCCTTTGCCACACCCTCGTAGCGATGGCCGAAGACCTTGCCGTCCTTCTGGGTCTCGACGATCCTGACGGACGTGCCGCCAAACTCCAGCACACCGCTGTCGCCCACCTGGCCGCCCGATTCACCGTAGAACGGGGTTTGGTCGAGCAGAACGAAGGCGTCGTCGGCCGACATGACCCGCGCTTCTGCTTCGAGCGACGTGTATCCGAGGAATCGCGTCTCGGCACTGCGCGCAGGGTCGGCCGCGAACTTGACAGCCAAACTCGTTCCGGCTCCCTTGTGCGCGTCCCGGGACCGCTCTTTCTGCCGTTCGAGGCTCTCCTTGAACCCTTCCTCGTCGACCGTCAGGCCGCGCTCCAACGCCATCAACGAGGTCAGATCAATGGGAAAGCCGAATGTATCATAGAGCCGGAAGGCATCCTCGCCGCTGATGCGCAGACCGCCGGTCGCACGTAGGCGGCCGGAGATCTGTTCGAACACCTCCAGACCCCGGTCGAGCGTCGCGTTGAAACTCTCTTCTTCGCCGTGGATGACGCGCTCGACGTGAGTTTCTTTCTGAACGATCTCGGGGAACACGCCCCCCATCGTCGCTGTCAGCGTCGGAACCAATCGATGGATGAACGGCTCGCGAAGTCCGAGCGTACGACCGAACCGCGCCGCGCGGCGAAGGATCCGCCGGAGAACGTAGCCGCGTCCCTCGTTGGAGGGGACCGCCCCGTCGGCGATCGCAAACGTCAGCGTCCGCAGATGATCGGCGATGACGCGCATCGCAACGTCGACCTCAGCTTGTTCGGCGGAGATCGACCCATCCATCCGGCCGTCATACGGCTTGCGGCTCAATTCCGAGGTCGCCCGGATGATGGGCATGAACACGTCAGTATCGTAGTTCGACCCCTTCCCTTGCAGGACGGCGCAGATGCGCTCAAAGCCCATGCCGGTGTCGACGTGCTTGGCCGGCAGGGGATGAAGGACGCCGGCGGCGTCACGGTTGTATTGGATGAAGACTAGATTCCAGATCTCCATCAGCTCCGGGACGCCCGCGTTGACCATCGACGCCGTGGCGGTGCCATTCGGCGTACGGTCGATGTGGATCTCGGAGCATGGACCGCATGGTCCCGTCTCGCCCATCTCCCAGAAGTTGTCCTTCTCGCCGAATCGCAGCACATGGCTTGGGTCGATGTCCGTCACTTCTTTCCACAGCGTCTCAGCTTCCTCGTCGTCCTTGTACACCGTGGCCCACAAGCGTTCCTTCGGAAGACCCCAGACCTTCGTCAGCAGGTCCCAAGCCCACGCGATCGCTTCGCGCTTGTAGTAGTCGCCGAAGGACCAGTTCCCCAGCATCTCGAAGAAGGTGTGGTGGTAGGTGTCGCGGCCCACTTCTTCGAGGTCGTTGTGCTTGCCGCTCACGCGGATGCATTTCTGCGTATCGGCGGCGCGGTGGTACGGACGCCGGCCGGTTCCGAGGAAGACATCCTTGAACTGGTTCATCCCCGCGTTCGTGAACAGCAGCGTCGGGTCGTCGCCGGGAATGACTGGCGCGCTCGGCACGATGGCGTGCTGATGCTTCGCGAAGAAGTCGAAGAATGATTGACGGATCTCTGTGGAGGTCATATGGTGAGGAGCAAGGAGAACGGAGCGAGGAGAGAGGTCATTGGATGCTCAGGTGGTCAGAGAAGGTTGCCGTCGAGGATCGACCGATCGTGATCCTCCATGTCCCTATCTCCTCACTCCTCTCTCCTCCGTCTAGATTTCAATTTGAGTATGCAACGCGATCTCTTCGAGAACACCCGACACCTTCAGACAGTCCGGCATCGGTCCTTCATACACCATCGCTTTGCCGGTGTGGTGCACTTCCCAGGTGAGCGCTTCGGCCTGTGGCTGACCGCATCCAGTCGCCTTCATGATCTGGGAGATGACCTCGTCGAACGTGTGGACTTCGTCGTTGAACAGGATGACGCGAGCCGGTGGTTGGACCTTCGTTTTGTCGGCAACCGCCTGCTCGGCCTGCAATTCGGGGTGCAAGTCGCTCATTTCACACAACTTACGAAAAACGGTCGCGAAATGCGAAGGCATCCTGCGGGTTGCACAGGATGCCTTGAACGCCACGATGGCGCGAAGCTCACATGTTGGCGAT
Organism: Bacteroidota bacterium; assembly: GCA_025454835.1. GTDB lineage: Bacteria > Bacteroidota > Ignavibacteria > UBA10030 > UBA10030 > 2-02-FULL-55-14. The sequence goes on from JALONQ010000002.1 coordinate 211,206, forward strand.
GATCGCGTCGCCAAATTCGGAGCATTTCACCTCTTTCGCCCCCTCCATCAAGCGGGCGAAGTCGTACGTGACGATCTTCTTGCCGATCGCGGTCTCCAGCCCCCTGACGATCAGGTCCGCCGCTTCCGTCCAGCCCATGTAGCGGAGCATCATCTCGCCCGACAAGATGACAGAACCAGGGTTGACCTTGTCTTGATTCGCGTATTTTGGGGCCGTTCCATGCGTGGCCTCGAACACGGCATAACCGCTCTCGTAGTTAATGTTGCCACCCGGTGCGATGCCAATGCCCCCGACCTGGGCTGCGAGGGCGTCCGAGATATAGTCGCCGTTCAGGTTCAGCGTGGCGATCACGTCGTACTCGGCCGGCCGGGTCAGGATCTGCTGCAGGAATGCGTCGGCGATGACGTCCTTGATGATGATCCCGTCGGGCAGCTTCACCCACGGACCGCCGTCGAGAAGCGTTCCGCCAAATTCCTTCTGGGCAAGTTCGTAGCCCCAGTCGCGAAATCCCCCCTCGGTGAACTTCATGATATTGCCCTTGTGTACGAGCGTCATCGACTTGCGCTTGTTCTGCTGCGCGTACTTGATGGCCGCCCGCACGAGGCGCGTCGTTCCTTCTTCCGAGACCGGTTTGACACCGATGCTGGCGGTCTTGGGAAAGCGGATCTTCTTGACACCCATCTCTTCCTGAAGCCACTTCACCGCCTTCTCGGCTTCGGGCGTTCCGGCCCTCCACTCGATCCCCGCGTAGATATCCTCCGTGTTCTCCCGGAAGATCACCATGTCGACGAGTTCTGGATGCTTGACCGGAGAGGGGACGCCGCTGAAATATCGGACGGGGCGGAGGCAGGTGTAGAGGTCGAGGAGCTGTCGAAGGGCGACGTTGATGGATCGGATTCCGCCGCCGACGGGCGTGGTCAGGGGTCCCTTGATCGCCACGACGTGCTCTTTGATCGCCTCGAGCGTGTCGTCATGCAGCCATGTGTTGGGCCCGTAGACCTCATTGGCCTTCTCGCCCGCGAATACCTCGAACCAGACGATGCTCTTCTTGCCGCCGTACGCTTTCTTGACGGCCGCGTCGAACACACGAACGGAGGCCCGCCAGATGTCCGGTCCGGTCCCATCGCCTTCGATGAACGGAATGATAGGATGATCGGGCACCTGGAGAGTGCCGTTGTGCATCGTGATCTTCTGGCCGTTGGCCGGAGTTGTGAGCTTGACGTAGGACGGCATGAAAGGTGCACTCCTGTGAACAGTACTGCTGTGGATAACTCCTTGCGGGGCCGACGCGCATCAGGTGCGCAACCCTCCGCCGAACGAAAGCACAAAAATCTATCGAAATCCCGCTGAAAATGCAAAGTTGCGCCCTGTCTTTCTTGCACATCCTGCGCTCATTGGATATATTATAGTTCCTTGACGCAATCAGAACTCGGCTGAAAATCATTCAAACAGGGATCGGGACATGAAACGTAACTCAATTGTCATCCTGACGCTGGTCCTGCTGAGCTCGCTGGCCTTCCAGGGGTTCCAGTGCGGCTCGCCGGAATTCACCGGCGCAAAGGTCTACATCAATCAGAAGAACTACAAAGAGGCGATGCGCCTCCTGGAGATCGAAACGCAGAAGAATCCGGCGAACGAAGAGGCATGGTTCATCCTCGGCCAGCTCCGAGCAGAGTCGGGCGACTACGTGGGCATGAACGTCGCTTTCAACGAGGCGTTGAAGCTCGGACCGAAGCACGAGCGCGAAGTGAAGGCCCTTCGCTATAACAAGTGGGCGGCCCACGTCAACCCGGGCATCGTCGCCCTCCAGCGAGCTTCGTCCGATTCGATGCAATTCTACGATACGGCCATCGATGAGTTCACCAAGTCGATCCAGGCATGGCCCGACACGATGCTGACGCACCGGTTCCTTGGCTATGCTTATCAAGGGAAGGGCGACACCGAGCTCGCGCTCCAAGCGTTCGGGTCTGCATGGAAGAGGGGGAAGGATACCGAGTCGCGCAAGCAATCCGGGCGCATCTACCTGCAACGGGGAAAGAGCTTGAAGGACCAGTTCCAAACGGAGAACGTCGACAAGCTCCGGGCGGTGGAGAACCTGAACAAGGTGACGAAAGGGGCCCTCAAGTCCGATGTCATGAACATGCTTGGAGCCCCCGACAACGTGAAGCGGACGCGCAACAGCCGCAAAGAAGAATGGACGTACACGCGGTACGCGAACCTCGTCGTTTTCATCGACGGCGAGCGTGTGGCGTCGAAGGAACAACGGGTCCCATACAACCCGAACATCGACTCGACCAAATACGTTGGAGCCCAGGCTGAGTTCGCCACGGCAGTTGGCATGTTCGAAGAGGTGAAGTCGGTCGACCCGCGCGACAACGCCAACCTCAACCTCCTCCTCCAGGCCTATGTCGAGGCCGACAAGATCCGCGAGGCGATCGCTGGATTCCGACAGGCCGTGGAGAACGAACCGGCCAACAAGCTGAACCATTTCATCCTCGGCGTTCTCCATCGTACCGTCTCCGACTATCCTGCGGCGATCGGCGAATTCGACGCCGCCCTGAAGATCGACCAGAACTACACCGACGCGCTGTTCGAGCTCGGGGCGACGTACTACAACTGGGGCGTCGACATGATCCGCGAAGCTCAGGAGAAGGGGTCCGAGTCGGACGCCTACAAGGAGAAGTTCCAGGCGGCTCTGCCCAGTCTCGAGAGGGTCGCAGAAACGAAGAAGGACGATGCGACGGTCTGGGAGACTCTCGGAACGATCTATGCCCGCCTCGGCCAGTCGGACAAGGCCATGAAGGCGCTCGATAACGCCGACAAGATCCGGAAAGGCAACTGACTCATGGCGGACCAGCCGCAGCAACCCCAGCAGATCAACATCGAACTGGGGGAAAAGGAAGCGGAAGGGATCTACTCGAACTTGGCGATCATCACGCACTCGCCGGCGGAATTTGTCATTGACTTCACGCGCGTTTTGCCGGGCGTACCCAAAGCGAGGGTGCACGCGCGTATCGTCATGACTCCCCAACACGCCCGCATGTTCCTCGGCGCGTTGCAGGATAACATCCAGAAGTACGAGGCCAAGTTCGGCGAGATCAAGATCGCCGGAGAACTCGGCGAGCATCATTCGTCGTTCCCCGCGCCGAAAGAGCCGCGGTTCCACTGATCCGTCACGCAACGGCGCCTTCGGGCGCCGTTCGTGTCTTGCAGGACCCTCCCGGCGCCCGGTTACAGGCCGGTAGACTGTGTTCCCGCTCACGCACCTTCAGGCTCCTGATCGGTATCTAGGTTGTATCACCTTCTTCTCAACTTTCGTGAGGGCATGATGCCAACAACCCCTGCACCGCGGAAGAGGATCGCCGCGTTCATTCCGCTCATCGCGGCTCTTCTCGCGCTCCAGTGCATCGAGGCTCCCTTGGAGCCGATCGCTCCGACCTGGGAGACACAGATCAGTATTCCGTTGGCCGACATCAAACCAACGCTCGGCGAAGCGTTGAGCGATGCCCCCAACGTCCAGACAGACGCGAGCGGAGGCTACACGTTCGAGGACACCCAAGGCGGCCAGCCGGTGCACCTTGTTGCGCTCGACGTCGATGCTCAGCCGGCGGCAGAGCAAGTGTCGGTCGGACGCATCGAGATCAGCGGCTTCCCGTCACAATCGGCGGAAGTGAAGGCCACGTCCCTCAATCTTGCGGAAGGCAACTGGCCGGCTCCGCCGTTACCGCCGTTCCCGGGTGCCTCCACGACGCTTCCTTCGTTGTCTTTGGGAGACACGTCGTTCTTTGCCTATGCGGTGATCGACACGGGATCCCTCACGATGTCCATCACCAACACGTTGCCGATGTCGGTCACTTTCGCGAACGACATTGTCCTCAAGAACAACGTTCCCGGGATCGACACGAATGATGTCGCGAACTTTCCCTTTGGCACGCTTGCCTCGGGGCAATCGAAGTCGATCTCCGCGCCGCTGAACGGAAAGGTCGTCTGGGGGCTTCAACGGCTGGCACCCGTCGGCGTGACGATCGCAGGAAGGGCGGGACCGTTCACGATCACCAGCACCTCGGGCCTTCAATTCGGCTTCAGTTCCACGAATCTGCGCGTTGAAAGCGCGCGTGCCCTCGTCCCGCCGCAACAGGTCGTGGCGATCAATGACACCGTCATCGTTATCGATGATACGGTCTCCGTGAGGGATGCGCGCTTCAAGCAGGGGTCGTTCAAGACCCGGATCGTCAACAATCTCGACCTACAGGTGGGCGTGCGGCTTCAGATCGACAACTTTCAGGGTGTCTCTTCAATGCAGCCGTTGAGCATCCTCCGAACGATCTATCCGAAGAGCGTGTTTGACACGACATTCAACCTGCCGGATCTCCGTCTGAGCAATCCGACTCCTGACACGATGGGGACCCGGGTGAAATTCAGCGTTGGCATCGAGACAATCACGTCGGCGGCCCAGAAGGCCACGATCGCCTCGAGTGATTTCGTCCGCGCCGAATTCAACCCAGAAAGCAAGTTCGTCCTAGAGAGCATCGAGGGCCGGATCAAGCCGACGACCTTCGCATTCAACTCCGGAGCGAGCGGCGTCAACATCGGCGAGGCGGCCGAGAAATTCTCGGGCCAGTTCACGTTCGATTCGGTCCGGATCAACATTGGACTCGGCATGACCGGCGGCTACAAGGTGCGCTACAGTTTGCGTCTTGAGGCTCGCAACCGGAAGTACAACAAGCAGGCGAGTATCGTTCTGCCGCCCCCGGTCGGGATGGCCGATACGATCTTCGTCCCCTCGCCGGGAGCGTTGGTGACCATTCCTCTCGGCGACCCGGCCACGCTGAACGGATTTCTGTCGAACTTCTTCCCGAACTTTCCGGACACGTTCATCGTCCGTGGAACGGTGACCGTGAACCCCGATTTCGCCCTCGCCACCATCGCCGACACGGCCAAGCTCTACCAGGCGGTGCATGTCCAGTTCCCGCTGCGGCTGGCGCTGGCGGGCGGCAAGATCGAGGACAAGATCGGGCTCGGCGAGGAGGCGAACTTCCCGACCGAGTTCGCGCAAGATATCAAGCAGGCTTCGCTGCGGTTCAGCGTCGGCAATCGCATACCGGCACAACTGGGCTTCCAGCTGCGCCTGTTCCGACGGCTGACGCCGACCTCGCCGGTCGATACGGTCTTGATGATCCCGACCGACGGTCTGGTGCGGTCGATCGCGGCCGCGACGGTCGACGCTTCGGGAAATGCGACCGGTGAGACGCCGTCGCACTTCGACATCAGCCTGACGACGGCGCAAGTGCAGCAGTTCAATCAGGCCGACAGCATGCTGTTCCGATTCTTCCTCCAGACCTCGGGCTCGGGAACGCAGGTCGTGCGGTTCCGCACCTCAGACTACGTGAGGGTCCGGCTGTCGGGCGACATGACCTACATCGTGAACCGTCAGAACTGACCGGAGACTGCCATGAACGCCATGACCATCGTGACGACGATACGGCGCTCCGGACTCCGGGGTGCCATCCTGTTGAGCCTCATCCCGCTCGCCGCGGGCGTCGCCCAGACGGGCGACCGCACGAACGTGCGCGGCGTCGGCATGGGTCGTACCGTGAACGCCGCCGCCCGCGGCGTTGACGCGCTCGGCACCAATCCATCGCTTCTTGCGCTTCCCGACAACCGGTTCATCGAGATCGGACTCCCGACAGTGGGTTTCCACGTGTTGTCGCAGTTCATCTCGTACGACGTCTACAACAAGTACTTCACGGGCGTCGACGTCAACGGCGAGCGGGTCGCCAAGGTCTTGACGAACCAGGATAAGACCGACCTGCTGAACCTGTTGCCCGACGAAGGCGAGACCCGCGGCAACTTCGAGGTGCGTTCATTGGCGATCAGCTTCCACCACCATGTGATCGGAGGCCTGGGCTTCAGCATCACTGACCACGTGGGGATGAAGAACAACATCGACAAGGATTTCTTCCGGCTGCCCTTTGAGGGGATGCCCACGGGCTCACGCTACGACCTGTCCGATACGCGGCAGGAGGGGTGGTGGTGGCGGGAATACGCTTTCTCGTACGGACGCGAAGTGCCGGCCTTCATACCGCTCACGAAGCGCGTCTTCGTCGGCGCCGGATTCAAGCTCGTCCGCGGCTACGGCGTGTTCGAGACCGTGAACTACCGCGGCATCGTTACGAATCCGCTCGTCGATCAGAACCAGACCAACTTCGAAGCACTCTCGGAATTCCTCATCCGAAGATCGGGCATCCAGGAATTCGCGTCTGACAGCGCGGAGTTTGAGGGACCTTTCCCCGATCCGGCGGGCAAGGGGACCGGATTCGACATCGGTCTGACAGCCGAACTGAACCATGGCATTCGCGTCTCAGCAGCCGTCGTGAACATCGGTTCGATCGCGTGGGACAAGAACCTTGTCGAAACGGTGGGTGCGGGAAGCATCGAGATCTCGAACCCGCTCACCGCGGCGGGAAACGATTCGCTGCTGATCGCCTTGCGCGGCAGGAACCGCCCGGGCTCCGCCTTCTCAACTCCGCTGCCGACGCAGCTTCGCGTCGGGGCGACGATGCGGTCGGACGAGGTGCCGTTCTTGAAATGGCTCCCGGGCCGTCTGGCCCTGGCCATCGACTACACGCAGGGTTTCAACGAGTCGCTCGGGAATTCCACGCAGCCCCGGTTCTCGCTCGGAACGGAGTATCGCCTCATCCCGCTCATTCCGCTTCGCACCGGTATCGCCTGGGGCGGCGGCGATTCGTTCCGGTGGGCGGCGGGCTTCGGTCTGGACCTGTATTTCCTGAGCCTCGACCTGGCCACGGAGAACATCGGCGTCCTGACCTCGCTCGACAACTTCAGCATGCTCCAGTTCTCGGCGGGATTGAAGATCAAGATCTAGCGCGTCACAACGCGAAGCGGCAAGCGCCAAACGTCAAACCGCCAAGTGTCCCGGGTCGTTCGCTCGGGCGCTTGGCGGTTCTGCTTTCATGAGAAGATGAGCCACAAAGGACACATAGAGCACAAAGGGACATGAGTACACATCTCCGTGCTCTTTGTGATCTCTGTGGCTGCATCAACGTTCGGCGTGTCGCTTAGATCTTCACGCGCAGGCGCGCGATGGGAATGCCGAGGGCTTCGCGATACTTGGCGACGGTCCGGCGGGCGATGTGGATCCCTTCTCCGTTGAGCACCTTCCCGATGGCGTCGTCGTTGAGGGGGTTCTTGGGGTCCTCGGCTTCGATCAGGTCACGGATACGCTGTTTGACGGTCGAGTTCGAGACGTCTTCGCCCGATTCCGACGTGAGGCCCGACGTGAAGAAATGCCGCAGTTGGAACACGCCCCACTCGGTCTGCACATATTTGCTGTTGACGACGCGGCTGATCGTTGAGATGTCGACGCCCACCACCTCGGCCACATCCTTGTAGATCATCGGCTTCAACACCTCGCCGTTCTCGAACCATTGCCGTTGCCGTTCGACGATCGCCCGCATGACGCGCAGAAGCGTCTCCCGTCGCTGATGGATCGAAGCGATGAACCACTTGGCCGCCTCGAACTTCTTCCTGACAAAGTCCTTCGCATCCTGCGCCACCTTCTTGCCTTTGGGCGCGATGAGCTGCTTGTACGCGTTATTGATCCGGAGCGGAGGGATATTTCGGTCGTTCAGGAGGATGAGGAAATCCCCCTGGTCCTTGGTCACGATGAAGTCGGGCGTGACGTAGTTCTCCTGAGCGCTGAACTCACCCTCGCCCGGCTTCGGGTTGAGGTGCTGGATGAGCTCGATCGCCTTCTTCATGGTCTCCGAAGAGACATGGAGATGTTTCAGAAGGATGTCATACCGCTTCTGGCGGAAGTCTTCGAAGTGCTGCGTGACGATCTTCAAGGCCAGCTCGCGCAGAGCGGCGGGGAAATGGCCCGTTCGAAGCTGCGCCGCGAGGCACTCCGGCAGGGTGCGCGACCCGACGCCCGGCGGCTCGAGACCTTGGATCAGATGAAGGACATGTTCGGCCCTTTGAAGGGTCAGCGAAAGATCGAAGGTCAGGTTCAGGTCCTGTACGATGAGTTCCAGCTCGCGCCGAAGGTAACCGTCTTCGTCGACGTTCCCCAGGATCTCTTCGGCGATCATCTCGTCGTCGTGGTCGATGTCGAGCATGTGGAACTGCGTCATCAGACGCTCGGTCAGCGGGACGGTCGCCGGAAGCGGAGCTTCGTATTCCTCTTCATCATTGCGGGGCTGTGACTCGGGGCTCTTGTAGCCGGCGTTGTCGTCGTGCATGTAGTCGTCGAGCGTATACCGATCGTCGTCGCGCTCGTCGCGTTCTCCTTCGATCTGGTCCGACGATGCTTCCGGGGCCTCCTGGTCCTGCGCCAGCTCCATCTCGTCGCCCAGCTCCAGCATGGGGTTCTGCTCGAGCTCCAACTTAACGCGTTGTTCAAGCGACAATGTCGGTAGTTGCAGCAGCTTCAGGTACTGGACCTGCTGCGGCGTGAGTTTCAGGCCGAGTCTGAGTTGTTGTTGGAGCGACAGCATCGTTCAGATCCGTTTCAGTCCTTCGGCGGCGGCATTCCGTGCAGAGGCGGTCCATTGGGTACCGTAGACGCGTTCGAGCGCCTCGCTGAGGAAATCCGCCATCTGTATCCCTTCACGCTCTCCCCGGTCTCGAGCCGGGCGGCAGATCGGTGACTCTTCATAGCGTACGCGCTCCGGTGACCCCTGGTCGATGCGGATGGGGTAGAGGTGGCACGACACCGGTTTGCGCCAGCCGAAGCGTCCCTGATGATACAAGCGTTCGATCGAGCACACGGCGATCCCGGCATCGTCCACCACAAAGACGCAGGCCGCGCCATCCACACAGATCGTCGTCCGGTCTCCTGCGGGTCCCTCCAACGGTCCTTGTGCCTCGAGGATCTCCAAGTGACGCGGCGAAAGCAGGGGGCGAACGACCCTTGCGGCCTCGTGCATGATCGCCACTTCGTCCTCACGGATCGGGGCCCCGCGCCCTCCCGGGATCGTACAGCATGCCCCGCGACAGGCGGGGAGGTCGCACGCGAACGAGGTGCTCAAGACCCTCGTGTCGAGCGAAACGTCTCCGAATTCCTTGTACGCCATGACAAAAGTATAGGCAAAAACGCCCTCAAACAAAAGGCGTGCCAGAACATCAGAACACAAACTTGGATTGATGAAGCCTTCGATCCGTTTCATCTGCCGAGCATCCTCCAGGAGTTGACGTCCGAACCTGGTCAAACACTCTTCAGGCCTCCGGAGGATCGATGTCGATCCGACCTCAAGAACCCAGGATCCGCTCCGCGAACCGGTTCATATTCGTACGAACCATTTTCCTGGCAGCTGTCGCACCAAGCCCTTGAACTCGAGCCCGAGCAGAGCCACGAGGGCATCGGCCGGGCCGAGCGATGATCGTTCTGCCAGTTCGTCGATGTGGACCGGATCTGAAGTGACATGGTCGAAGATCATCCGCTCGGTGGGTGCCAGTTCCGGGATCAGGCACGGTTGTATCGGCAGATCTCCCTTCGGAGCCATTCGCAACTCCGCGAGCACATCATCGAAGCACGCCACCAGTTTGGCCCGGCCGTCCCGGATCAGCGCATGGGTGCCGGCGCTTCGCTCCGCGTGGATCGACCCGGGTACGGCGAACACCTCCCGGCCTTGGTCGAGCGCTGACGCCGCCGTGATCATCGCGCCGCCATCCAGAGCCGATTCGATGACGAGCGTGCCGAGCGTCATGCCGCTGACGATCCGGTTCCTCCGCGGAAAATTCGTCGCGTCGGGCTTGGTGCCGAATGGGAACTCTGTTACTACGGCGCCGCGGGTGGAGATCTCACGCATCAGCCGTGCGTTCTCGGACGGATACGGAACATCCAGCCCCGACCCGAGTACTGCGATCGTTCGTCCTCCTGCCTCGAGCGACGCACGGTGAGCAACGGTGTCGATGCCACGCGCCAAGCCGCTCACGACGGCGACCGAACTCCCTACGGCCAGGCGTGCCATCTCTTCGGCGACCCGCTGTCCGTACGGACTCGGGGACCTCGTCCCCACGATCGCGAGGCTGATGCGGTCCTCTTCCGCGACATGCCCCGTCATGAACAGCAGGACCGGCGGGTCATAGATCGATCGAAGCGCCTCGGGATATCGCGGGTCGTTGAACGGTATGATCAGCGAACCCGTCCGTGCAGCCCTTCGGATCTGATCGTCGGCGAAGTCTCCCGCCGCGCGGGCGATGTGCAAGGCCGTCGTGCGGTCGATGCCGCGCACGCGGATGAGTGCGCGCGGCGATGCCGAAAGCACAGAAGAAGGATCGTGGAAGTGTTCGAGAAGCGCGCGGATCCGGACCGGACCCAGGCGCGGGATCGAGACCAGTGTCAGAAGGTCCCGTACGTCGTACGGTTCCATGACATCCCCCTCAGGATGTGGAGCGGCAATGAACCTTGACGCGGGCCGCGACTTATCGGCCTGCGATCCGCTGCGTGAAGCGGGTGACGAGTGCGTCGGCGCTGGAGCGGTCGGGCGCCTCAGCGATGATGCGAATGATGGGTTCCGTGTTCGAAAGCCGCAGGTGGACCCAGGCGTCTGGGAAGTCGATCTTCAGTCCGTCGTCGGTGTTGACGCGTCCCGCTGATCCGACTTCCTCGGCGATCTCGGCCAGCCGTGCTCGCGCGTCGAGGCTTCCCACCTCGACCTTTCCCTTCGTGATCGTATACTGCGGCAACGATGCCCGCCAGCTCGACGTCGGCCCTGCATGTTCCGCCAGCGCCTGGAGGACCATACCGACCCCGACGAGCGCGTCGCGCCCTGCATGGACCGTGGGATAGATGACGCCGCCGCTTCCTTCGCCGCCGATGACCGCACCGAGATCGACCATCCGTTGGGCCACATTGATCTCACCGACCGGCGTTCGAACGCAGGAGGCGCCGTATCGTTTCGCGACGTCCTCCACGGCGCGGGTCGTCGACAGGTTGACCACCACCGTATGTCCAGACCTGCCCCAATCCTGTTCTCGACGAAGCACGAGGTCAACGGCGGTCGTGACGGTGTACTCTTCGCCGATCGGTTCGCCCCGCTCGTCAATGACGACGAGCCGGTCGGAATCCGGATCGATCGCGAGGCCCACGTCGGCCTTCTCAGCCTTCACGCGCTGCGCCAAGTCGCCCAGATTCTCCGGGATCGGTTCGGGCGTGTGGGCGAAGACGCCGCTGACGTCACAATAGAGCTCGACCACCTCGCAGCCGAGTTGGCGAAGCAACTCAGGGGCCACGGTGCCGCCCGAGGCGTTCACGCAGTCGACAACGACCTTGAGTCGCCGCTTCCGGATAAGTTCGGGCCGAAGGATCGGCATGCGAAGCACGGCGTCCATGTGCGCCTCGCGCAGGTCCTGCCGGTCGGATCGCTTCCCGACGCGGTCCCACGGACGGTATTCGAACCCGCCGCGATCGGCGATCGCCCAGAAGGCCTTGTTCTCGTCCAAATTCAGGAAGAGGCCGGTGCAGGCAAAGAATTTCAGCCCGTTCCAGACCATCGGGTTGTGACTTGCGGTCACCGAGATGCCGCCGGCCAGTCCGAGGCGTTCCACGGCCAGCGCGACCGTGGGCGTAGGGACGATCCCGAGGTCAATGACATCGGAACCCATTTGACGAAGAGCACCTGCGACCAGATCGACGATCGGAGGACCGCTGATGCGTCCGTCACGCCCAACGGCGATCGGGCCTCGTTTGCAGTACTCGGAAAACGCCGCCGCGTATTTCGTGATGACCTCAGGGGTTAGGGTCGAGCCGACCACCCCTCGGATCCCTGAGATACTGACCATGAGCGACAAAGAGAACCTCGCAAAAAGTGCGGCAATATAGGCACGATGGCCGGGAGAATCAACCCTGACCCCCTTCCTTGAATGTCACAGCGCACCTCGGTACCTTGGTACCATGAACGGCGTCAAGCTGACCTCCGATGAGAAGCGGACGCTGGTCCTGTTGGCACGTGCGACCATCGCACAGTGGGCCGGACTCCCAGCATCCATGCCGGCGACGAGCGGCCGGTTGCTCACCGAGAAACGCGGCGTCTTCGTCACTCTTCGTATCCATGGCGACCTCCGCGGTTGTATCGGATACATCCAACCCTTCGAGACGGTCGCCGATGCCGTGCGCGAGCTCGCCGTCAAATCGGCGAGTGAAGATCCCCGTTTTGATCCGCTGACCCCAGAAGAGGTTGGGCAGCTCTCGATCGAGATCTCCGTCCTCACGCCCCTTGAGCCGATCGGCGGTCCTTCCGAAGTGGCCGTTGGCCAACATGGGCTCGTCGTCGATGCAGGCTGGCGGCGGGGACTCCTCTTGCCGGAGGTGGCGATCGAGGAAGGGTGGGATGCAGAGCAATTCCTGTCCGGCACGTGTCGAAAGGCAGGTCTTGGCCGCGACGCTTGGCGCAGACCTGGGCTCAAGCTCTATCGTTTCGAGACCGAGCACTTCTCCGAAGAGACTGAGCGCGTGGGTCAGCCATGACGACGATGACGCGGCTCGTCCGGCCGCCGGCCGTGGCAGGGATGTTCTATTCCGGAACGGCCCGAACGTTGCGCCGGGACATCGAGGCGTTGGTCGACGAGGCCGTGTCTGAATTGCCGTCTGTGTCCGGCCGCATGATCGGGGCCATCGTGCCTCACGCGGGCTATCAGTATTCCGGTCGCACAGCTGCTTCGGTCTATGCGCTCCTCGGCAAGGCCGACGTCGAGACGGCCGTCTTCGTCGGACCGAGTCATCGCGAAGCGTTCCACGGATCAGCAGTGTTCCCTGGGACAGCGTTTGCCACGCCGCTCGGTGAAGTTGCGATCGACGTACCGTTGGCCACTGCGCTGGCCGCCGCCGGAGGGTCGGTCGCATCGTCCGCGGCAGGCCATCGACTGGAACATGCGATCGAGGTCCAGGTCCCCTTCCTCCAGGTCCTGTGTCCGCAGGCGAAGATGGTGGCCGTGACGATGGGCGACCAGGGGTCCCGGTCGTGCGGCGACCTGGCGAAAGCGCTGGCGTCGGTCCTCAAGAACCGATCCGCCGTTGTGATCGCTTCCTCCGATCTTTCGCACTATCATCCTTACGCAGAGGCGGTCCTTTTAGACCGGGTTGTGGCAGGTCATGTCCGCTCGTTTCAATCCAAACGCCTGCAGGAGGATCTCCAGCATGACCGTGTGGAGGCCTGTGGCGGCGGTCCGATGGTGGCGGTGATGACGGCGGCACAGTCCCTGGGTGCGACGACAGCCACAGTCCTTCATGCGTGTAATTCAGGCGACGTCACGGGTGACCATTTGGGCGTCGTCGGCTATCTCTCCGCGGTCTTCACCACTTCGTGAACTATGCGATCATCTCAACGCACGATCGCGCTGATCGGCGCGGGTCCGGTCGGCACGTCGCTGGCGATCCACGCCCAGCGCCTTGGACGACGGGTCGTTGCCGTCGTCGCTCGGCATGGCCGCACCAGCCAGCGCTTGGCGCGCCGTGTCAAATGTCGTTCCTACGGCACGTCCGTGTCGATCATCCCTTCGGATGTCGATCTTGTGGTCATCGCGGTGCCCGACGGCGAGATCGCCCGCGTCGCCGCCTCACTCGCTTCGACGGTCTCATGGAGGCGACGGACCGCATTCGTACATTGTTCGGGCGCCGTGACGAGTGACGCGCTTGCACCGTTGCGTGCGAGGGGACACCGCGTCGCCTCTCTCCATCCCATCCAGACATTTCCCCGCGCGGCGCTGCGATTCGCGGATGCGACGCTTCTTCAGAATATTGCGTGGGGTGTCGAAGCCGCCACCGGACAGCGCACCTGGGCGGAGCGTCTCGTGCGCGAGTGGAAGGGAAGGCCCGTTCGGGTTCCGAAAGAGGCGAAAATTACGTACCATCTTGCTTGCACGTTCGCCGCCAACTATCCGGTCGTGTTGTGGCAGTTGACGGCCGAGCTCGGCCGCGCGGCGCGTATACCCGGGGGACTTGGACCGTTCATACCGCTGATCTTGGAGAGCCTCAGCTATGCGTACGAACTCGGCCCGAAGCGGGCGCTCACAGGACCGGCCGCACGCGGCGAATCTTCGGTGCTACGAAAGCACCGTGAAGCACTTCGCCGGCTAAGCCCAACCTGGGTACCGTTGTTCAACGCTCTGGTTCACCAAGCCCGTCGTCGTTCTCGCTGATCACCCCCGAGGCACTCGCATGGCCTACCAAACGCTGCTCGTCGACGTCGCCGAACGGATCTGCACGGTCACGATCAACCGACCCGACAAGCTGAACGCCCTCAACGCGCTTGCCAAGTCGGAGTTGCGGGCCCTTTTTGATTCGCTCACGATGGATCCCGGGGTTGACGTCGTGATCATCACTGGAGTCGGCGAAAAAGCGTTCGTCGCGGGTACGGATGTCGGCGAACTCTCGGCCCTCAACGCCACGTCCGGCCGTCCGTTCGCGGCCGCCGGCCAGTCGGTCTTTTCGATGATCGAAGGACTCGGCAAGCCCGTCATAGCGGCCGTCAACGGGTATGCGCTGGGCGGAGGTTGTGAGCTGGCCCTGGCGTGCCACATCCGGATCGCCTCTGAGAATGCAAGGTTCGGCCAGCCCGAGGTGAACCTCGGCGTCATCCCCGGATACGGCGGCACACAGCGTTTGCCTCGGCTGGTGGGTGAAGGCCGCGCGATGGAGATGATCCTTTCGGGCGACCCGATCGATGCACACGAAGCCTTTCGCATCGGTCTCGTGAACAAGGTCGTTTCCCAAACGGAGTTGCTCGCGACGTGTCGCGCCCTTGCCGCGAAGATCGCCTCAAAGGGCCAGTCGGCCGTGCGTCTGGCGATCCAAGCCGTGCATGCGTCGTGGGAGATGCATCTCGACGAAGGACTCGAAATGGAGGCTGGCTTGTTCGGCACCGCCTGCGGAACGGATGATTTTCGCGAAGGGGTCCAAGCCTTTCTCGAAAAGCGCAAGCCGAATTTCACCGGACAGTAGGGATGATGATCGTCTATCGTCGAGTGTCGGTCGATTGACGATCGTCGCGTGAGGGCATTACACGCCGACCACTGGCTTCACCCATTCTCTATTCTCTATTCTCTATTCTCTATTCTCCATTCCCCATTCACTCGCCCAATACTTCTTCTGATCTATGCCTTCCCCCAAGCCTTCCGATAGCGCCAAGGTCATGGAAAAGATCGTATCGCTGGCCAAGCGTCGCGGCTTTGTGTTCCAATCCAGCGAGATCTACGGCGGCTTGAACGGCTGCTGGGACTACGGCCCGCTGGGCGTGGAGATGCTCAACAACGTCAAGATGGCGTGGTGGCGCAATATGACCTACCGCGACAACGTTGAAGGGATCGATGCGTCGATCCTGATGCACCCGCGCGTGTGGGAGGCATCGGGACACGTCGAGAATTTCACCGACCCGATGGTCGATTGCCGGCAGTGCAAAGCCCGTTACCGGACGGACGTGCTCGTCGACGAGCTGTCGATCAAGAAGAAGAAGGAAGTGCTGAGAGAGATCGAACCCGGCACGTATGAAGGCCAGCAACCGGACCCGAAGATCGAGACGGCGTTCGGGGCGTTTGTGAGCACCGAGCCGGGACTCGCCCGCGTCATCGCGGCGCTGAGCTGTCCGGCGTGCGGCAACAAGGGGACCTTCACCGAGGCCCGCAAGTTCAACCTGATGTTCAAGACGTTCGTCGGTCCGGTCGAGGATGCCTCCGCCGTCGTCTTCCTTCGTCCGGAGACCGCGCAGGGCATCTTCGTCAATTTCCTGAACGTCCAGAGCGCATCGCGACAGAAGCTGCCGTTCGGCATCGCGCAGATCGGCAAGGCCTTTCGGAACGAGATCAACACGAAGAATTTCCTGTTCCGCACGCGCGAGTTCGAGCAGATGGAGATGCAGTTCTTCGTCAAGCCCGGTACGGACGACGAATGGTTCGAGTACTGGCGGTCCGAGCGGCTGAAGTGGTTCCACGACCACGGCATGCGGCCGGAGAAGCTGCGCTGGCATCAGCATCCGCCCGATAAGCTGGCGCACTACGCGAAAGACGCCTACGACGTCGAGTACGAGTTCCCGTTCGGGTGGGGAGAGGTGGAGGGAGTGCACAACCGGACGGACTACGATCTCGGCCGGCATGAACAGTTCTCTGGCAAGAGCATGAAGTACTTCGACGAGGAGACGAAGGAGCGATTCACGCCGTACGTGATCGAAACCTCGATCGGCGCCAGCCGTTCGTTCATGGCGTTTCTCGTCGATGCTTACCACGAAGAGGAGGCGCCAACCGCCGAGGGTGGCGCGGAGGTGCGCACCGTCTTGCGCCTCCATCCGAAGCTCGCCCCGATAAAAGCGGCCGTTTTTCCGCTGGTCAATCGGGACGGCATGCCCGATCTCGCGCGCAAGATCGAGGCCGATCTCCGTTCGAGCTTCCGGGTGTTCTACGACGACAGCGGCGCGGTCGGCCGTCGATACCGGAGGCAGGACGAGGTGGGAACGCCGTTCTGCATCACCGTCGATTCGCAGACGCTCCAGGACCAGACGGTGACTGTTCGCCAGCGCGACTCGATGGCGCAAGAGCGGATCCCCTCCGACCGGGTAAAGGATCATTTGCTCCGTGCCTTGGCGTAGGGAGAGACGCATGCTTCGGCGGAGACGGGCGTGTGTGCTTCTGCTGATCATCGGCCTCGCGGCGAGCCCCGTCACGGCGCAGTGGCCGCAGGATGCCGACCTCGATCGGCGAATCCAGCGGAGCGTCAACCTCATCTACGATCTGAAATTCGAAGAGGCCGAACTCGAACTGGCCGAGGTCGTGCGACAGCGTCCGGACCATCCCGCGGGTCACTTCTTCGTGGCCATGGTCCAGTGGTGGCGCATCCTCAGCAATTTTTCCTCCACGAGCCAGGATGAGAAGTTCTACGACCTGCTCGACCGTGTGATCGAGATCTGCGACCGGCGTCTGGCGAAGGACGACAAGGATGTCACGGCGCTCTTCTTCAAAGGGGGAGCCGTCGGGTTTCGCGGGCGATTGCGGGCCAACCGGGGCAAGTGGGTTGGCGCGGCGAACGACGGTGTTGTTGCCCTGCCGCTCGTACGCAAAGCGTATGCACTCGACCCCAAGAACGCCGACGTTCTGCTAGGGATCGGCATCTATCACTACTACGCTGAGGTCATCCCCGACCGGTATCCGATCGTCAAGCCGCTGATGGTGTTCTTTCCGAGTGGAGACCGGGCGTTGGGGCTCAAGCAGCTCGAAGAAGCGTCGCAACGGGCTGTCTATGCTCGGACGGAAGCGAAGTACTTTCTCATGCAGAACATGTATATGTTCGAGAAGGATTTCGGCAGGGCCCTGACGCTGGCGCAGGAACTCCACGAGGAGTATCCGAAAAACCCGCTGTTCCATCGGTACCTCGGGCGATGCTACGTTGCCAACGGACGGTTGGCGGCCGCGAACGAGATCTTCGCGGAGGTCGATCGTCGATATGTGACCGGCCAGCGGGGCTACGATGCTTACGACGGACGCGAAGCCGCGTACTATCTCGGAAGGCGTGATTTCATCGCCGGAAGCTACGACACGGCCCTGAAACACTTCTACCGGTGCGACGAGATGTCGCGAACGCTCGACCGGGAAGGGCCTTCGGGATTCATGGTCATGGCGAACCTGCAGATCGGAATGATCTATGATCTCCAAGGAAAGAGGACCTATGCCACGAGGCAGTATCAGAAGGTGCTCGGCATGAAGGACTACGAAGGCGCGCACTCGTCGGTCCGGAACTATCTGAAGAAGCCATACGGCACACCTCCCTGAACCCCATCCCCCTGTGACCCGATGACGAACGCCATCCTTATCGCCCTGCTCCTTGGCCTCACGGCCGCTGCCGCGCAGGTCCTCGGCGGCTATCTGCTCGTCGCCCGCGGTACGTGGCCGCGACGGGCGCAGCTGATGATGCTCGCGCTCGGCGCCGGGTTCATCCTCGGCCTCGTGTTTTTGAAGGTCCTTCCGGAGAGCTGGAAGATCATTGGCGCGCAAGCGTCATTCGCGATGCTCGCCGGTTTCGGTACGCTCCATTTCTTTGAGCACGCCGTGGTTGGACACCTGCATTTCGGCGAAGAGACGCACAAGGAGGCGATGGCGACGCGCATGGCCGGGCTTTCGGCGTTCAGCGGGTTGTTCATCCACGCGTTCTTCGACGGGCTCTCGATCTCCGTCAGCGTTCAGTACGACGTCTTCCTCGGTCTCCTGGTCTTCTTTGCCGTGCTGCTGCATAAGTTTCCCGAGGGGCTCACGATCGGGTCGATCATGCTCTCAGCTGGCTTCTCGAAGCGGGCGGTGTTGCAGGCGTCCATCGGGCTGGGTGTGGCGACCGTGCTCGGCGCGGCGGCGCTCGTGGTCCTTCCCACGATCGACTCGATCTGGGTCGCTCGTATCTTGGCCTTCTCCGCCGGTACGATCCTCTACGTCGGGGCGACGGACCTGATCCCCGAGTTGAATTCCTGCGAAGAACGCGTCCCGCCCCTGATGGTCTTCGTGGGGATCGCTCTCTTCTTTTTGAGCGAGCATCTGTTGGCCGAACTGATCGGTCACTGAAGCACGCCACCCGCTTCTGCGTTTCACCGACACTGTCCGATCTTCAGAACGGCACGAGCAAGCTCGCCGCCGTGAGGAAGAATGGTCCTCGCACGGCCCATTGGTAGGTGCCGACAGGGATGTGGTCGATCCAGCGTCGTGCGATCCATGCGCCCACGGACATCGCCGCGCCGACGACAATGCCCAGCCACAACGTCTGCATGGAGAGTGCCTCCAATCGGTCGTATGCCACGATCTTGACGCGGCGTGGACAACCATTGCCGCTGCCGCTTCAGACGCGATATACGAGGCCGCTGGCAGGCCTTGCGCAAAGAAGATGGCGGCCGAGAGTGGGCCGGAGAAGCCGAACATGCCCGAGAGGAAGGCCGAGGCGCCGCGGTGCTCATGGGGCCAACGGTGTGGACAAGGACCGGCAGGACGAGAAGCGATCCGCCGAAACCGGCGATGCTCGACAGCGTCGATGCGAGGATGCCGATGCCGATCAGCGGAAGAGAGGCCGCGAGGTCCTTCAGGCGGACCGTCTGCCGGCTACGGTTGAGAGGGGAGACGCAGGGCTACGGAGATCCGATGGAGGCCGCCGATGCTTCCGTATGAATTGAAGGCGTAGTCGACGAGGTAGCCAGCCACGGTTACGCCGAACCCGCCCGAGAATCCCGCCAGTCCAGCGGAGGAACCAAGGCGCAGCTCTTTGCGGAGCTGATTGTTGTATCCGAGCCGCAAGCGTAGGGAGGGAGAAAGCTCGAACTCCGCTCCCGCGGAGAACCTTTGGAAGCGCTCGCCGATCGACTCGGCGTCCTCTTGCAGGCGGTGGAGATTCAAGTTCAGGAAGACCGGCAGGTGCTCCGGCCGCTTGGAAACACCGACACGCACGTCCAGCGGAAGGTCCTCGCGCACGCCGTTGAACGTCGAGAGCTGCGCACCGGCATGCAAGATCGAGGCCCCAATGGCCAGGCGTTCTTCCGGTATGCGATAGAGCACGCCCGCGTCGACCGCCACGCCCGTCGATCGGTAGTCGGCAATAGAGGCGTGGATAAAGGTCAGGGCGCCCCCGACGGAGAGGTTCGGCGCGACCTCATGTGCGAGTCCTGCGGAGAGGGCGAGGTCGACCGCGGAGAAGGTGCCCGATGTGTTGAGCAGAGCGTCCGTGCGATCGAAAGAGCCGTAGTGATAGAACTGGGCCCCGATCGCCACCGGGCCGATTCCGTCCCACTCTGTCGCGAAGGCGATCGAACCGGCACTGATGTCGAGCAGATGGTCGAGGTAGCCGATCGAAACTTGGCGAGACGAGACCGTCGCGAGCCCGGCCGGGTTCACGAAGAGCAGGTTCGGGTCGTCCTGCATGGCAAGGAACGCGCCGCCAAGGGCGGCCGTCCGAGCCGGGATGTCATGGCGAAGGAACTGGTACGTACTCTGGGACAATGCCGGAGCATCGATCCAAAGCATCGTCCACAAGGCGAGGATAAGGGCACGCATGGGCCCAATGTAGCGATGAATGGGGGGAGATTCAACGCCGTTGCATTTTTGGGGCGTTCTGTGTACCTTATTGAACTTTAGGAGCATGCTCGAATCATGAAGAACAGTATTCATCCGACCTACAAGAAATCCCTCGTCACGTGCGTCTGCGGCGCGACTTTCGAATCGCGCTCGACGATGGGCAATATCCATGTGGAGATCTGCTCCGCTTGCCATCCTTTCTACACGGGCAAGCAGAAGCTCGTCGACTCAGCCGGCCGCGTCGAGCGGTTCAAGCGCAAGTATGCCGGCAAGGCGCAGGTGACCGCTGCCGAGCCCACGCCTCAAGCCTGACGTCCTCCAACGTCCTTCCTCATAGCGGGATCCCGTTCGTCCGGGATTCCGCTATTTTTGTATATATTGCCTCATTGTTCCGATGCCCGCCCGACCTGAGCATATCTGCCTCTTTGAGGACCAGGGAGTGTCCCGGTTCTCTCCGCTCGTCTACTTCCGTCCCGTCTACAATCTCCGGTGCGGCATTGCCTCCCTGAAAGAGAAGGTGCTCGCCCGGTTTCCACGGGCAAAGGTCACCCTTCAGTGCCGCGGATTCATCGCCGGCTACATGCGTCATCGGAATCCCGGCGTGCTGGTCAACGAGATCACAAGCGGCCGATGCCTGTTCATCAATGGAAGGGTTGTAGCCGACGATCGGCTTCCTCGGCAGTTGGATGGGCGCTCGGGACGTGATGTCGTCTACGTCAGCGGAGAGACAGTGGTCGGAGCCTGGCTCAGCGGCCCCCACCTGAGGCGCATCGCGCGTGTCCTCGACCGGTGCCTGACGCCAGATGACTTTTCGGGACTCCCCCGCGAGGAAGTGGACGTGCGGATGGTGGACTACCTTTGGGATATCATCAACGTGAACGGAGATGAGATCGGCGCCGATTTCCGTTGGTGGAACAAAGGACGTCGATCTCCGGTCTCTCCGGCCTCGTTGAAGCGTCGTGGCGTTCATGTGCTTGGCGCGTCGGACATCTTCATTGAGGCGGGCACAACCGTCAAGCCGGGAACGGTGCTGGACGCCGAGGAGGGGCCGATCTACCTCGGACGGGATGTGCGGGTCTTCCCGCAGGCGACGATCATGGGCCCGGTCTCGGTCGGTGACCGATCGTGGATCAAGGTGAACGCCCAGATCTACCCCAAGACCACCATCGGCCCTGTCTGCAAGGTCGGGGGAGAGGTGGAATCGTCGATCATCCACGGCTACGCGAACAAGCAACACCATGGATACATCGGCCACTCGTACATCGGGGCCTGGGCGAACCTGGGCGCCGGAACGACGAACAGCGACCTCAAGAGCAACTACGGGCTGGTGCGTGTGACGACGCAGGACGGACCTATCGAAACGGGTTGCCAGTTCGTCGGCCTCATGCTCGGCGACCACTCGAAGACGGCGATCAATTCGATGTTCAACACCGGCACGATCGTCGGCGTCTGCTCAAACATCTTCGGGTTCGGCTTCCCGCCGAAGTATGTCCCGTCGTTCTCGTGGGGGGCCGCGGGTGAGACCCTCACCACATTCGGCATCGACCGGGCGATCGAGACGGCGCAACGCGTCATGGCCCGCCGGTCGATCACGTTGCTCGACGTGGAAGACCGGCTCTTCCATACCATTTTCGACGTGACGGCCGACGAACGCCGGCAGCGCGGCTTGCCACAGTGAGCATGACCATGTCCAGACCCGATCACCGATGCCGCTGTTGTGATCGTGGCGGTCTCAACCGATCACTATGACCTCGAACGAACCGACACTGGCCGCTGATGAACGAGGGTCGCTCTACGGCGGCCCGCGCGGCATTGCCGTCAAGATCCTCAACCGCATCGGCCGCTCCGACGCGTATCTCGACCGGTTGCTGGACCACGAGCTGCGCTCCGACGACCTCAACGAGCTCGACAAAGGACTGATGAACGAGATCGTCACGGGCGTAACGCGGTGGCAGATGAAGCTCGACTGGGTCCTGACCGGATTCTTCCACGGCAACTTCACGAAGGCCGAGACCAACATCCGCAACGCCTTGCGGGTGGCGCTCTATCAGATCCTCTTCCTCGATCGCGTGCCGCATTCAGCCGCCGTCAACGAGGCCGTGGAGTTCATGAAGCGCATCCGTGGACAGAAAGCGGCCGACCTCGTCAATGCCGTTCTGAGGAATATCATCCGCAACCTCGAGAACATCCGTTACCCCGACCCCAAGGAGGACCGGATCCGGCATCTCTCCGTCGTCGAATCGCACCCGTACTGGATGACCCGGCGATGGGTCGATCGTTTCGGCTATGACGAAGCCCGGCGTCTCATGGCGGCCAACAATCGCATTCCTGAGCTGTCCCTCCGCGTCAACCGGCTGAAGACGGATATCAAGGCGTTCCATCAGCTCCTCGTGCAGCACAATGTCGCTTTCTCCGTCTCCAGGTATCTTGAGTGCTTCATCCGTGTGGCGCACATGTCCAACATCGGCGGCTCGGATATGTTCCGGCAGGGCTACATCTCGGTACAGGACGAAAGCGCTGGCCTGGCGGTGCGTCTGCTCGACCCCAAGCCGGGAGACCGGGTCATCGACCTGTGCGCGGCCCCTGGCGGAAAGACGGTCTTCATGGCCGAGCTCATGAACAACACGGGCGAGATCGTCGCCGTTGACCGGTATGAGACGCGGCTCAATCTCGTCAAGACGGCGGCGCAACGCACGGGCGTATCGATCGTTCAGCTGCTGGCCGGAGACGCCTCGGAGATCGATCTGCCTCCGGGCGACCGCGTCCTCGTTGACGCTCCGTGTTCCGGGCTCGGTGTGCTGGCGAAGAAACCCGATGCCAAATGGCACCGGGAGATCGAGGATATCGAGCGGCTTGGCGCCGCGCAGAAGGCGATCCTCGCCAACGCGTCGCGGCTCGTGAAGCCCGGAGGCGTGCTCGTCTACAGCACCTGCACGATCGAGCCCGAAGAGAATCGGACGGTGATCGACGCCTTTCTGAAGGACCATCCAGCCTTCACGCTGGAAACCGCCTCGGCCTTTGTCCCCGCCGAGCTCGTGTCTTCGTCGGGGTCGATCGAGACCTTCACCCATCTGCACGGCATGGATGGCGCCTTCGCCGCACGTTTGCGGCGTTCAGCGTCCTGACCGGACCATCTCATCACGACTGCGAACTGGAGACCCGTCATGCGACCGTTCCGCGTCCTCACTGCGCTGATCGCTTTCTCCTTCGGAATGTGCCTGGTGCTGCTGCGACCCGTCGGTCAGGGTCCGCTGGTCTCGACCTTTTCGATCGTGGCCGTCGACCTCGAGAATGGCGATGTCGGCGTTGCGGTGCAATCGAAGTTTCCGAACGTCCGTCCGGTCGTTCCCTGGGCTAAGGCCGGCGTGGGGGCGGTCGCGACGCAATCGTTCGCGAACACCTCGTTCGGACCGCGCGGTCTGTCGCTGATGGAGAACGGCGCCACGGCCGAAGAAGCGATGCGCATTCTCGTCGCGACGGATAGCGCCCGGCAGAGCCGACAGGTCGGCATCATCGACCGGTTTGGGAATGCCGCCAGCTGGACGGGACTGGAGTGCTTCGATTGGGCTGGCGGAGTGACGGGGAAGACGTGGGGCAAGCCCGGCGAGATCGTCGTCGGCAAGGGCTTTGCCGCGCAAGGGAACATCCTCGTCGGCAAGCCGACGGTCGAGGCGATGGCCAGGACGTTCGAGGGCACCAAAGGCTCGCTGTCGGACCGGCTGGTGGCCGCGCTGGTCGCCGGGGGCAAGGCTGGAGGCGATCGTCGCGGTGAGCAGTCGGCGGCGCTGCTGGTGAAGCGGGCCGGCGGATCGTACGACGGCTCTACCGATGACTACATCGACATCTCGATCTACGATCATCCAACGCCGCTGAAGGAACTGGAAAGACTCTACGCGCTCCACCAGCTGTTCTTCTTCCGTTCTGACGAGAAGAACCTTCTGGTCGTCGACAACACGATCTGCCGCGAGTTGCAGGCGATCCTCAGCGATACGCAATACAAAGGCCACCAGTTCTACGCCGGTCCGGTGAACGGCGTGTTCGATGCCGCCACGCTCAAGTCACTCAACGACTTCATGGGCTGGGAGAACTACGACGTGCGGATGCGTACCGACAACCGGATCGACCGCCAAGTGCTGGAGGATATCCGCGCCAACTATCGGATCTGGAAGCAAACAAGACCGTAGAAGTCACATCTCGAACCGCGCGCGCCTGCCACGTTCGCAGATCAGACGCTGAACGTGGTCTGCAGGCAGGGGCAGCGTTTGCGGCGGTCGCTGCGCGCATCAGTTCTGCTCGTATCGTATGAATTCCTGACGTTGTGCCACGACGCTTCACCAATTCGTTCTCAACAGGAAATCCCATGACCCCGAACGCATTGTTGGCCGAAGAACTGCGCCGCATGGAGGCGTCGCAGACCTACAAATACGAAACGCCGCTGCGTTCCCCCCAGGGCGGACGCGTCAACGTCGGAGGCAAGGAGGTGGTGATGCTCGCCTCGAACAACTATCTCGGTATGTCCAATCATCCCGCGATCCGGGCGGCGGCGATCGACGGTATCAAACGATTCGGTTACGGCGTCGCGTCGGCCCGCTTCCTCTGCGGCACGCAGACGATCCACCAACAGCTGGAGAAGAAGCTCTCCTCGTTCGTGGGTGCGGAGGATACGATCCTGTTCTCGTCGTCGTTCGCGGCCAACGTGGGGTTCTTCTCGGCGATCACGAACGAGAAGATGGGCCGCGAGACCTACAAGGACGTTATCTACAGCGATCGGTTGAACCATGCGAGTATCATCGACGGCCAGCGTCTGTCGCGGGCCGAGGTGACGGACAAGAAGATCTACGAGCACAACGACGTCGCCCACCTGGAACGACAGCTCGAAGAAGACAAGGGCAAGGACTATCGTGTTCGGATGATCGCGACCGACGGCGTGTTCAGCATGGAAGGGGATATGGCGCCACTGCCGCAGCTTGTCGAGCTGGCGGGGAAGCACAAGGCCATGCTCTTTGTCGACGACTGTCACGGCGTCGGGGTCATGGGAAAGACCGGCCGCGGCACGGCGGAGCACTTCGGCCTCGTCGGCCAGGTGGACGTGACCATCGGAACGCTCGGCAAGGCTATCGGCGGGTCGGCCGGCGGGTTCATCAGCGGCACGAAGGAAATGGTCTCGTACCTTCGGCAGAAGGCCCGTACATACGTCTTCTCCAATTCCCTCCCGCCATCGATCGTCATGGCTTCGATCGCGGCGCTCGACCTCCTGAAGAAGGACCGGTCGATCGTCCGGCGACTGCATCAGAACACGGCCACCTTCCGCCGTGAGATCCAGGCGCTGGGATTTCGCATTATCGAGGGGATCCATCCCGTCGTTCCGGTCATGCTGGGCGAGGCCGATGTGGCCCAGAAGATGAGCGCGGAGTTGCTCAAGGCCGGCGTGTACATCAAGGGACTGTGGTTCCCGGTCGTACCGCACGGTCATGCGCGCTTGCGGGCTCAGATCTCGGCGGCGCATTCGTCCTCAGACCTCGACCGTGCGCTGTCGGCGTTCGAGAAGGTGGGAAAGAAGCTCGGCGTCATCTGAGCATCCGCCATGGCCTCATCCCGCCTGACCTTCCTTGACCTGCTGAGGGGCGGCGCCGCCCTCGTGATGATCGAGGTTCATGTGGTGAACGCGTTCCTCGTTACGTCGACGCGTGACGCTTGGTGGTTCCCGGCCCTCAACTACGTCAACGGGCTTGTGGCGCCGTCGTTTCTCTTTGCGGCGGGGTTTGCCTTCGCGCTGACCTCAGCCCGTGCGCTCGAATCGGGCGATGCCGGCCGGTGGGGACGGGTTCGAAAGAACCTGAGGCGCATCGGACTGGTGCTGGCGGGCGGCTACTTGCTGCACCTGCCCGGGTACGGCTGGTCGAAGTTCGCCGCGATCTCCGACGTTGCCTGGCTGCGGTTCCTGCAGGCGGACATCCTCCATACGATCGCCGTCGGATTGCTCCTCCTGCTCGTAGTTCGGGAGTTCCTCGGCGGCGTGAGGGGACTGGTGCGCAGCGCTTGGTTCCTGGGGCTGGGCGCCGTGGTCGTCGCGCCGTGGACGTGGCTGTGGGACGCGCAGGCGGCCCTTCCGGCACCGATCGCGGCGTACGTGAACGGAACGCCGTACTCGCAATTCCCCCTTTTCCCGTGGCTGGCGTTCCTGATGGCGGGCGCGCTCACTGCCGCATCGTATCCCAAAGGGGGAGAGGGGCCGTCCGTTCGTGTTTGGATCACGCGCGTCGGGTGGTTGGGAGCCGCAATGGCCATCGGCGCGGGATTCATCCGCTGGACGGAGCTTTCGATTGCCCTGCCCGACGTGCACGTTCGGGCGAATCCGTGGTTCGTGTTCGAGCGGCTGGGCGTGATCCTGGCCCTCGTCTCCGCGGCTGGTAGCTGGTCGCAGCGCCATCCGCACCCGCCGTTCGTGTTCCGCGACGTCAGCCGGGAATCGCTGCAGGTCTACGTGTTTCACTTGATGGTCATCTATGGTGATTGGATCGACGGGTCGAGCTTTGCATTCCACTACAAGCACCGGTTCGAGTGGCCGTTCGTCCTCGTGCTGACCTTATTGCTCATGGCGGCGATGGTCGGGACCGCATGGGGATGGCAGGCCTGGAAACGCCGATCGCCGTCGACCGCGCGCGCGGGGTTCTTCGTGGCCGTTACGATCGGCGCTGTGATCTTCTTCCTTCGATGAACACATGACACCTTTTGAGATCCTCCTTCTGGCGGCTGTCGGACTGCTGGCAGTGACGGTCGCGGTTCTCTGGCGCCATCGCGGAGCAGCCCCTGGCGCTGTGCCAGAGACCGCGCTGCTCGTCCAACAGCAGATCGACGCATTACGATCGGAGGTGCAGCAGAGCCTTCGGGGTACCGCCGACACCGTGAACCAGACCCTGCGTGCAACGCATGAATCGATGCAGCAGACGCTGCGCCTGACGACCGATCAGGTTGGTCAGCAGCTTTCGTCGGTCACCACCCATCTGCAGGGCGTCACGTCGCAGATGCAATCGAATACGGGCCAGGTTGGAAGCCGGCTCGACAATGCGGCGAAGGTCATCCAGGACGTTCAGCGACAGCTGGGTGACCTGGGG
This sequence comes from Bacteroidota bacterium, assembly GCA_025454835.1. Taxonomy (GTDB): domain Bacteria; phylum Bacteroidota; class Ignavibacteria; order UBA10030; family UBA10030; genus 2-02-FULL-55-14. The sequence continues at coordinate 238,370 of JALONQ010000002.1, forward strand.
AGGGCCACGCAGGACATCAAGGAACTGGGCCAAAGCGTTTCAAAGCTCGAAGAATTGTTGAAGGCGCCAAAACTGCGGGGCGGATTGGGCGAGTTGCTGCTGGAGGATTTGTTGCGTCAAGTCCTGCCGGTGAACGCGTTCAAAACGCAGTACAAGTTTCGGAACGGCGAGAAGGTCGACGCGATCATCCAGACGTCAGGCGGCATGGTGCCGGTCGACTCGAAGTTCCCGTTGGAGAATTTCCGGAAGATGTCGATGGCGACGTCGGATCAGGAGCGCACGACGGCGACCAGGCTGTTCCGCACCGACGTCAAGAAGCACATCGACGACATCGCCAAGAAGTACATCGTCCCGGACGAGGGCACCTTCGATTTCGCGCTGATGTACATTCCCGCGGAGAATATCTACTACGAGACGATCATCAAGGACGAGAAGTTTGAAGGGGAGGACGGGATCTACGGATACGCGATGAGCCGTCACGTGGTGCCGGTGTCGCCCAATTCCTTCTATGCCCACCTGCGGGTCATCGCGCTTGGCTTCCGGGGACTTCAGGTCGAAGCGAGTGCCCAGGAGATCATCGCGAGCCTCAAGCGGTTGGACGGAGAACTGAAGAAGTTCCGCGATGCCTTCGACACGCTCGGCACGCACCTCACCAATGCCAAGAATTCCTACGACAAGTCCGAGCGTCAGCTGGGTGTCTTCTCTGACAAGCTCGACGGGGTGCAGCTGTTGCAGGAAGGCGGGACGAAGGACCTTCCCCCGTCGGCCTAGGCACCGATTTGTTGATTTTTGAGGCCGCTTTGCCGATATTGACCCGACTTTTTTCATCCCATCGAATCCCACATCTAGGAGGTCGCATGTCCGATAGCACCGCAACGCCCGCCACTGGCATGGAGTGGAAGTGGGTTCTTGCCGGCGTCTTCGCCGGTCTCATCATCGTCGGGGCATCCTACTATATCGTGGCCCCCGTCTTCCACAGCCCTGCGGTCCAGATCCTGGTAATGATGGTGGGGTTCTCGATCACGGGCGTCATCGTGGGTTACTTTTCGCCTGGCGTGACGATCCGTGAATCCGGCATCGCCGGGGCGATCGTCATGCTGCTCGTTATGGTTCTCATGGCGCTCGCAGGAGATCCCGAGAACATGGTGGCGGACAAGTTCATCGACTTCCTTCTCTTGCTGCTTGGCATCGGCTTTTCGGTGACGGGGGCTTGGGCCGGCGAGAAGCTGCAGGGCGGCGAAGCTCCCGCGACGGAGGAAGAGAAAGCCGAGGACGTCATTCACTGGAAGTGGGTGCTGACCGGAGTGGTGGTTGGCTTCGCCCTGAGTGCGCTGTTCGTCTTTCTGACCTTCCCGATCCACAAGAGCATGATCGTCACGCTCGTGGCGTTCCTGCTTTCGTTCACCATCGCCGGCTTCATCGTCGGGTACAAGTCGCCCGGCGTGACCCTCAAAGAACCTGCCATCGCTGGCATCTTCACGGTCATCGTCGATTGGGTATTCCTCGAATTCGCCATCAGTCTGAGCATAGCGGCCGAAGACCTGATCTCCGGTCTCGCACTCGGTTTCCTCTTTTCGTTGCTTGGTGCCTGGCTCGGCGAGAAGTACCAAGTGAGCCGCCAGACGGGGGCGACAGAATAGTCCCAGATCCATTCTCGTTGAGCGGGCCCCTTCGGAACACACGAGGGGGCCCGCGTCGTTTCTTCCCTGTCAGCGCCGGTCGCAAGAGCTTTGATTGCCCTGACAATCCTTCGTATCTTTCAGTCTTACGGTGTATCCTGTTGATCACTAGAGAGAAGTCTGACCCATGACTAAAATGAAACTGCGGCGTGTGGGCATCTTGACGGGCGGCGGCGATTGCCCCGGGCTCAACGCTGTTATCCGCGGCATCGCGAAGCCGGCGATGCAGTACTTCGGGGCGACGGTCGTCGGTATCGAGGACGGTTTTGAGGGATTCGTCGAAGGCCGCGCGCGCGAACTGAGCCCCCGGGACCTGAGCGGTATCGTGAATCTCGGCGGCACCATCCTCGGCACTTCCAACAAAGGAAATCCGTTTCAGTTTCCCGTTGAGACCCCGTCGGGGATCGAGGTGTACGACTACTCGGAGCATGCCATACGCAACTACAAGGACTGGCAGCTCGATGCCTTGTTCGCCATCGGCGGCGACGGGACGATGCACATCGTCGACAAGTTCACGGAGTTGGGCTTGAACATGGTGGGCGTGCCGAAGACGATCGACAACGATCTCTCGGCTACCGACGTGACGTTCGGGTTCGATTCCGCCGTGAGCGTGGCCACTGAGGCCATCGACCGGCTCCATACGACGGCGTCCGCTCACCACCGCGTGATGGTCCTCGAGGTCATGGGCCGCTACGCGGGATGGATCGCCCTCCACGCCGGTCTGGCAGGAGGCGCGGACGTCATCCTCATCCCGGAGATCCCTTTCCAGTGGAGCAAAGTGTATGAGCACGTTTTAAAACGCGGAAAGCGTGGCAGCCGGTTCTCCATTATCGCCGTGGCCGAAGGAGCCAAACCGTCCGAAGGAGACATCGTCGTCAAAGAAACGGATAAGAAGCGGACGGACCCGATCCGGCTCGGAGGCATCGGCGAGTACGTCGGCAAGATGATCCAGGACAACACGGGATTGGAGACGCGCGTGGCCGTCCTTGGACACGTCCAGCGCGGAGGCAGTCCGACACCGCACGATCGCGTGCTCGCGACGCGGTTCGGTTCGATGGCGCTGCAGATCGCTACGGAAGGGCGCTTCGGCCATATGGTCAGCCTTCGCGGCGACGAAGTGACCGCCGTGCCGGTCAAAGAGGCCATCCTCAAGCTCCGAACCGTCCCGATCGATTCGCAACTCATCGTGGCGGCGCGCTCCGTCGGAACGTCGTTCGGCGACTGACCATGCGGGCGGCCGTCATCACGCGGTTCGGTCCGCCCGAAGTCCTGCAGTTCCGCGACCTGCCGTCACCGTCCCTGATGCCGGGGGGCGTCCGGGTGCGGGTGCACGCGATCGGCCTCAATTTTGCCGACGTCATGGCCCGTCTCGGGGTGTACCCGAGCATCCCCAAGCCGCCGTTCGTTCCGGGGATCGAGTTCACCGGAGAGGTCGTCGAGATCGCCCCGGGCGTTCGGTCCGTGCGTCGCGGTGACCGTGTGATGGGATTCTCCAGGCAGGGAGCCTATGCCGAGGAGGTGTGCGTCCCCGCCGGTTTTGTCCGTCGAGTGCCCGACGGGATGAGCGATCACGAGGCGGCTGCCTTCACCGTCACCTACCTGAGCGCGTACCACGGTCTCCGCACGCTGGCCCGGGTGGCACGGGGGGAGACGGTGGTGGTGCATGCTGCAGCCGGAGGTGTTGGAACGGCGGCTCTCCAGTTGTTGAAGCACTGGGGCGCCCGCTCGATCGCGACGGCGTCGACGGAGGAAAAACTGGCCGTCGCGCGTGCGCACGGAGCCGATGAAACGCTGCTTGCCGGGAACGGTCGCATCGAGCGCCGACTACGGGAGTTGACGGGGGGCCGGGGGGTGGACGTCGTCCTCGATTCGGTCGGGGGCTCGCTCTATCGCGATTCCTGGAGATCGCTCGCGACGATGGGCCGTTACGTTCTGTTCGGATTCGCCTCGGTGACGGGACGTCGCCGGCTGGGTCGGTGGAAGCTGCTCAAAGAGATCCTCGCCACGCCCCTCGTCTTTCCGCCGACCCTCCCTTCGCGCAATATCTCGCTGATGGGTTTCAACTTGTATTTCCTGGCCGAGCGTTCGGAGTATCTGCAATCGGCGGCCGCCGAACTGCTGAAGCTGTGGAAAAAGGGTGCGATCAAGCCGTTCATCGGACGCGTCGTTCCATTCGACGAGCTTGTCGACGCCCATGCCTGGATGCAGAGTCGCAAGAGCACCGGCAAGGTTGTCATCGATCTCACCGCGAGTTGTTGAGGTGGCCGGGGGTTCGACGTCCTCCGCGCTCGACCCGCGCATGGTCGAGCAGGCGTATCGGATCGGCGCCTTTCCGATGGCAGACCCGCTCACCGGTGAGATCGCCTGGTATGCGCCCGATCCCAGGGCGATCCTTCCGCTCGACGGATTCTGCGTTCCCAGGTCGCTTCGGTCGCTCGTTCGTCGGCGGGTGTATGAAGTGAGGTGGAATACCGCGTTCGGAGACGTCATCCGCAGTTGCGCCGAGCGGACGGAGACGTGGATCTCTCCGGAGATCATCGAAGCCTATGAAGCGCTCCATCGAGCCGGCAAGGCCCACAGCGTCGAAGCGTGGAAGGATGATCGGCTCGCCGGAGGGCTCTACGGCGTCTCACTGGGAGGCGCCTTCTTCGGCGAATCGATGTTCAGCCAGCAACGCGACGCATCGACCGTCGCACTGTCGGCCCTCGTGCGTCGGATGCAGGAACGAGGAGCTCGCCTGCTCGACATTCAATTTGTGACCCCGCACCTGCGGCGATTCGGCGCCGTCGAGATCCCGCGAGCGGCGTATCTGCGCCGACTGCGGACCGCATTGGCGATTGACGCGGTGCTCCTTCCCTGAACGATCGGATCGAAGACCATGTCGACGGCCCACTACATCCCCGTCATCACCACGACGGCATTCTCCGGCGTGACCTACCTCCAAAGCGGGAAGGTCCGTGACATCTACGAGGTCGACGGCAAGCTGCTCATCGTCGCCACCGATCGGTTGTCGGCCTATGACGTGATCATGAACGAAGGAATCCCCTTCAAAGGAAAGGTGCTGACGCTCATCTCAGAGCACTGGTTCGGCAGGATGGCCGATCTCGTCCCGAATCACTTGATCTCGACGATCGTCTACGACTTTCCTCCCGCGTGCAAGCCGCACTGGTCTGCGCTCGAGGACCGCACCATGCTCGTCCGGAAGGCCACGCCGTTCCCGATCGAATGTGTGGTCCGCGGCTACCTGTCGGGGTCGGGTTGGCAAGAGTACCAGGCTTCCGGGTCGGTCTGCGGTGTGAAGCTGCCGCAAGGGCTGGTGGAATCCGACCGATTGCCCGAGCCCATCTTCACGCCGGCGACGAAGGAACTGCAGGGTCGGCACGACGAGAACATCTCCTTCGACCGGGTCGTGGAACTGATCGGCTCGGAACATGCGGAGCAGCTCAGGTCCCTGACGATCGCCGTGTATCGAAGGGCCGCCCAGGAGGCGGAGACGAAGGGTATCATCATCGCCGACACGAAGATGGAATTCGGTCTGGACGAGCGTGGTCAGATCATTCTGATCGACGAACTCCTGACGCCCGATTCGTCCCGGTTCTGGCCGATGGACTCCTATGCTCCGGGTCGGGGGCAGAACAGTTTCGACAAGCAGTTCGTCCGCGATTATCTGAACTCCATCAATTTCAACCGCCAGCCGCCGCCGCCAAAGCTGCCGGATGACGTGATCTTCAAGACCTCCGCGCTGTATGTCGAGGCGCTGAAACGCCTGACGGGCCGGACATTGCCATGAGCGGGAACGGTCGAGTGGCGAAGTATCGTTATGGGTGTGCGTCGTGTGCTCTCTGTGTCCCTCGTGGCAAAGCTGCGCGAATTGACCTCATTGTTCCATACGTGATCAGGATCTCCCCATGCTTTCGTTGAATGAACAGAACATCCTTCAGTCGCTCCGCGCCGTCCGTGATCCGGACCTCCATCGCGACATCGTGACCCTCGGGTTCGTGAAGAACCTCACCATCAGCGACGGCGACGTTGCCTTCGACCTCGTCCTCACGACCCCGTCATGCCCCGTGCGCGACCAGTTCGTGATCGATTGCGAGAAAGCCATCAGAACGAGCATCGACGGAGTGCGCAAGGTCGACGTGCGGCTCTCGTCGAGCGTGACGACGCACACGCACGCTCAGAAGGAATCGGTCCTTCCGGGGGTGAAGAATACGATCGCCGTCGCCAGCGGCAAAGGGGGCGTCGGCAAATCGACGGTGGCCGTCAACCTGGCGGTCTCTCTGGCCATGGACGGGGCGAAGGTCGGACTCGTCGACGCGGATATCTACGGCCCGTCGATCCCGACGATGTTCGGCATCAATGAACGCCCAAGAGTGTCGCAGAACAAGCTGTATCCGCTCGAGAAGTACGGTGTCAAAGTGATGTCGATCGGATTCCTCGTCGACCCGATGCAGGCGGTGATCTGGCGAGGACCGATGGCCAGTGGCGCCGTCAAGCAGTTCATGGGGGACGTCGAGTGGGGTGAGCTCGACTATCTCATCTTTGACCTGCCGCCAGGCACAGGGGACATTCAGTTGACGATCGTTCAAACGATCCCGCTCACCGGAGCCGTCATCGTCACGACGCCGCAAGATGTGGCGCTCGCCGATGCTCGCAAGGGGCTTGTGATGTTCAACAAGGTGAACGTGCCGGTCCTTGGGATCGTCGAGAACATGTCGCATTTCATCTGCTCGCACTGTGGCCAGCGGGAAGACATCTTCGACAGCGGCGGCGGCAAGCGGACGGCCACCGAGCTGCATGTGCCGTTCCTCGGAGAGATCCCGATCGACACCAAGATACGCGTGGGGGGCGATTCCGGCCATCCGGTCGTGCACGGCGAACCTACGTCGCCTCGCTCGGAGATCATCCGCAACATCGCCCGGCAGCTGGCAGCGCAGGTGAGCATTCGCAACGTTGACGGCATTCAGGCGCCGAAGTTGGAGATCCTGTTGGGTCCGCGGAATTAGGAGTGCGAGGAGGAGCGCCGCGGATCACGAACATGAACCGACAAGTTCGCCAAGCCTGCCTGCCGATCCATAGCACGCAACGAGGCAGGCAGGGACGCCAAGACAGCTGACAATACTGATCCTAAGATGTCCTTTCCTTCCACGACAGATATTGAACGCACGCTCGACCGGATCCGACCGTTCCTCCAATTGGACGGCGGGAACGTGGAGCTCGTCCGCTTGACAGAGAACGGTATCCTGGAGGTGCGTCTGACGGGCTCGTGCATCGATTGTCCGATGTCGCGCATGACGCTTCGCGCCGGCATCGAACGGGCCGTGTTGCTTGAGCATCAGGAGATCCGGCGGATCGAACAGGTGCGATAGGGGGCGGGAGGGTGTCTGTAGACGAGAAGGCCGGGGCGATCGCTCCGGCCTTTATGCGTTCCGTGTGAGATGTCGATCAGCGCTTCTTCGGCGCCCGCATGTCCACCTCCTGCAATCGTCCATCCTTCAACTGCACCACGCGGGCCGGATATTTCTTGACGAGATCGTAGTTGTGCGTTGCCATGAGAACCGCCGTGCCGCGCATGTTGATCTTCGTCATCAGCTCCATGATCTCTGCCGATGATGCCGGGTCGAGATTGCCGGTCGGCTCATCGGCGATCAAAATGGCCGGTTCGTTGACCAAGGCGCGAGCGATGACGACGCGCTGTTGCTCGCCTCCGGAAAGCTCCTGCGGCATCTGGTTCCGCTTGTGGCTCAACCCCACTTCGGCCAGCACGTGCAGGACCTTCTTCTTGAGGTCGCCTCTTCGGGCGTTCGTGACGTGAAGCGCGAACGCGACGTTGTCATACACCGAACGGTCGTCCAGCAACTTGAAGTCCTGGAAGACCACGCCGATCCGGCGACGGAGAAACGGGATCTCCTTCGGCGCGATGTTCGAGCTGTCGTACCCGGCCACCCGAACCCGACCCGCCTCGGGGATCAGGTCATAATAGAGCAGACGCATCAGCGAACTCTTACCGGCTCCTGTCTGGCCGACCAGATAGACGAATTCCCCCCGTTTCATGCTGAAACTGAGGTTCGTCAGGACCTGCTGTCCGTCGAAGGAAACAGTCACCCCGTCGAGTTCGATCATGCGTTGGCTCCGCTACGGGCTTTGTTCATCGCTACCGCCAGTCGGATGGCCTCGATCGTGCTCGACGGATCGGCGGTCCCTTTGCCCGCGATGTCGTACGCGGTCCCGTGGTCGGGGGAGGTGCGGATGATCGGGAGGCCGGCGGAGACATTCACAGCCGAGCCGAACGACATGAGCTTCAGTGGAATGAGCCCCTGGTCGTGGTACATCGCCAGAACGGCGTCGTACGACGTGTGCCGTTTCTTGCCGAAGAACGCGTCTGCGGGGAAGGGCCCATCGGCGATGATCCCGGCGGCACGGACCACCTCGAGAGCAGGGAGAATGATCTCAACTTCTTCGCGGCCAATATGGCCGTTCTCGCCGGCGTGCGGGTTCAATCCGAGGACGGCGATCTTGGGGCGCGGGATACCAAAATCGCGCATCAAGGCGCCATGCAGAAGCTGGAGCTTCTCTATGACTTTCTCGGCCGTCACTTGGCGTGGAACCGCTGCGATCGGCGTGTGAACAGTCACGAGCCCAACGCGCAGTGCGCGCGAGACGAGCATCATGATCACTTTCTGTGATCGGCTGAAGAGTGTCACCATCTCCGTCTGACCGGGAAAATCGTAGCCGGCCATGTGAAGGGCCTCCTTGGAGGCCGGTGCCGTGACCATGGCGTCGACCTTGCCTGAAAGACAGAGTTCCACCGCGCGCTCGATCGCAAGTCCGGCGTTCTTCCCCGAGGCCTTTGTCGGGGCCCCGTAGGTCACGTCGGCCGCGATGCCATCGCCAATGTCCATGACACCCAACGCACTGCCGCCCGGTGCCGACGCCGACCGCTTCTCCAGGGTCAGCCTTCTGCGGATCAGCGGAGCGGCATGTCTGAACACGGCAAGCGGACCGATGAGGATCGGTTGGCAGAGTCGGCGGATCGCAGGGTCTGAGGCGGCGCGGAGAGCAACCTCGGGACCGATGCCGTTGAAGTCTCCGACGGTCACGGCGATGGTTGGCTTCACAGATCCTCCGTCTGGGTCAGCGTGTACTCCCCCGTTCGCGACGGGTCCGTGAAAATGAAGCGTTTCTTCTGTTGTTCGTAGATCCAGATCTCGCGCGGACCTGTGTTCGGCCTGAAGATGCGCTGGCTCGACGTTGGTGTGCCGAAGAGAATCAGGATGCGTCCACGGTCGGTCTTGTAGCCGTCCGAGCTGCCGCGCGTGGAGAACCGCCGAATGGATTCGTCTACGCGACGATAATACTCTTCCTGGACAGGGTTGTATGCCGTCGTCGTGTCGGGATCGCGCAGGCGCCAGAACTCGTCGAACCGGTCCCTGCCGGCGTCGGCAAAGAACCCGACCATGTCGTCGACCTCTTCGGGATCGGCGATATGTCGAAGAGCGTCGACGGCAAGGTTGAAGTCGGCGAGCGAACGCGGCAGGGTGGGCCAGATCACGGAGAATCGGTAGGTCTGGCGGACGCGCTCGGATCCCGTCGACAGGTCCACGTCAACGGTGTAGAGCCCTTGCCCCAGCTGTTCGAGCGGGAGCGCGAGGAAGGCCGAGGTCCATGATTCGATCGCGGTGCTGTCGAAGCGATACCGTACGGGCGCTCCTTCTTCCAGCGTTATGATCGTCCGGCGAAGGACGATCGTATCGCGGGCACGCAGGTCGACCTTGCGGCCGTCGGAGCCTGCGTCGGAGCTGGTGATCCTCCACTCTGCGCTGATCGGCCCGTTCGTCGGCGTTCGCACGTGTGCGATCATGCCACCGCGCGAACCGAAGATGGCAGCGCCGCCTCGATTGAATGGAATGAATCCGTTGCCGTCTGCCGACGGATAACCGAGCAGCCCCTTGGGAAGGGCGGTGAGTCCGCTGCCGGAAGGGATCTCAAGAGTTCGCCGGCGCTCCAGGAAGCGTCGTTCGGAATCGAAGGCCTTCAACTCGAACACGATCGTGTAGGTACCCGGCGGCACCGTGAATCGCACGGTCTGCTCAACGTCGGGGAGCGTCTCTCGCGGTCCTGGTTGTCGTTCGCGCTCCATGCGGATGGTGCGGACCTCGCGGTTGGTCTGCGTTCCGTTCTTGCTGGCCAATTCGACGAGCAATTCTCCTTGGGCGGCTGACCCGCCTTCCGCAGTCCGGAGGAACACGAAGAAGGCGGCTGGAATACGATAGTGAATGTCGACGACGAAGCTGTCAGCCGCCGCGTTCGGAAGGACGACCGCGTCATAGAATACTGGAACGTCGGAGCCTGTCGACATCTCGGGCCGCTCCGTCCGTTGCGCCATCAGGCCGAAAGGCGAAAGGAGGAAGAGGCCGACCGCCACGAAGAACGGCCGGCGGACGTCAAAATAATTCACGCGGGTTGAGGTCATCGCTTGCATGGTGCTCTGCCAATCTCGCCAATGATGCGGTGAAGTGCCAGCGCTAGCGCCATCGTCGAAGGAACTCGGTCAGCAACCGCACGCCCACGCCAGAACCGCCGCGGGTGGTGTAGTCGCTGTTCTCTTCTTGGATGGCGGTGCCGGCGATGTCCAGGTGGACCCACCGGTAGTTGCCGATGTGTTTCTTGAGGAACCAACCCGCCGTGATCGCGCCTGCCCATCGGCCCCCGACGTTCTTGACGTCGGCGACGTCACTCTTGATCAAGCGCTCATATTCATCGAAGAGCGGCAGTTCCCAGACGCGTTCGTAGGTCGTTTCCCCGGCTGTCTGTAAACGCCGCATGAGCTCCGGGTCGTTCCCCATCATGCCGGTCACAACATGTCCGAGGGCCACGACCACGGCACCTGTCAGCGTGGCCAGGTCGATAACGGCCGCCGGCTTGTAGCGCTCGGCATAGGCCAACGCATCGGCCAGGATGAGCCGGCCTTCCGCGTCCGTATTGTCCACCTCGGAGGTCTTGCCGTTGAGATGGCGGATGATGTCTCCCGGACGTTGTGCCGAACTGCCCGGCATGTTCTCGACTGCTGGGACGAGTCCGACCAGCCGCACCGGCAGACGAAGCCGCGCGACCGTTTCGAATGTGCCGATGACAGCTGCGGCACCCGACATATCCATCTTCATCTCCGCCATGCCGGCGGAAGGCTTGATGGAAATGCCGCCAGTGTCGAAGGTCACGCCTTTGCCGACCAGGACGACGGGACGCTTCGTCGTCGGTCCGTACTCCATGATAATGAACCTCGGTTCGCGATCGCTCCCCCGATTGACGGCCAGAACGCCTCCCATGCCCAGCTCGCTTAATTCCGCTTCGCCGAGGATCCGCACGTCGAAACCACTGCGTCGGCCGGCTTCGAGCGCCGCTTGCGCGAGCGACTCGGGGTAGACCTCGTTGCCCGGGGCGTTCGCCAGATCACGTGCCAGGATCGTTCCGGCGACGATAGCCTCGGCGCGCCTCAAGGCCCGCAGAGCGGGGGCGCGGAGCGCCGATGAGGCCGAAACCAGGAAGATCTCTTCCAGGGGCATTCCGTCGTCATCGGGCTTCTTGTACTTGTCGAATCGATACAGACCGAGATGCGCACCCTCGGCGAATGCCACCACGGCATCCTCGGCGGACCCCCGTAGCGCCGGGAGCACGAATCCGGCCGTTGACGCTTTGCGGCGGCGGGCTTCCTTCGCGGCGATTGCCGCGGCTCGGCGGTAACGCTCGAGCGAGACCTTGGCGTACGGGCCGAGCCCGACGAGGAGCAGACGAGGGCACCCGGCCGCCCCCGTGTGGAGGATGGCCGTTTCGCCGGCTTTGCCGGCGAAGTCGCCAGTTACCATCAGCGAACGAAGGCCCGATCGGCCGATCGACCGAGCGGCGTTCATCTCCTTCGAAAATCGCGACCGATCCGAGTGAATGAAGTGCACGAGCACGTCGGTTCGTGGCGCGCGTGGAAGGGCGACGCGGAATGTGGTCTTGAGAGCCATGGGTCACGTGAGAAGGTGAAGCGCCCGGGCGATGACGTCCTGGCGCAAGGTGTCAAGGTCCATGCGGCGAACGCGGGCTCCAGCGGCATTCTGATGCCCGTTGCCCCCGAATGCCTGCGCAAGTCGGTTGACAGCGACAGAGCCCCGCGAACGGAAATTGACCTTGATGCAATCGTCGAGCTCAGTGAACATCAAACCGATCTGCACGCCGCCGATCGTCAGCGTCATCGGGACGAAGGCGTCGGTGTCGATCTCGGACGTCCCCGTCCGTCGGAACATGTCGCGGGTGACGACGAACAGGCACACGCGTCCCGCATGGGCCAGCTGCAATCCGGCCAGCACCTCGCCAAGCAATTGCAGCCGGTTGGCCGGACCTTCTTCGAAGACATGCTGATACGTGCTCACGGGGTCGGCCCCCATGTCGATCAGCCTCGCGACGATCCTGTGCAGTTCGGCGTCGGTCTTCGGAAAGCGAAAGGAGCCGGTGTCGGTCATGACGGCCGTGTAGAGCGCATTCGCTCCGTTTGCCGACAAGGGCAGACGGCCGGCTTCGTCGAGCAGTCTGAACACGATCTCACCGGTCGACGAGGCGTCAGTATCGACGATCGTGAGCGAAGCGAAGGTCCCCGGGTCGGGGTGATGATCGATGATGACCTTGTCTGCTCCGCTTGAGGTGACCACGGCTTCCATCCGACCAAGCCGGCTGAGCTGGTTCGCGTCGAGGACGACGATCAGGCGGGCACTGGCGATCAGGCCGTCGTGATGTTCTGGCGCATATTGCTCCAGCGCCTGGCCGACAGGATCGAGGAAGCGATACGGACCCGGCACGGCGTCGTGGTTGACGACCCGCACGGAGGCCCCCTGAGCGCGGAGGACCTCGGCGAGGGCTAGCTCACTGCCCAATCCGTCGCCGTCGGGGTTGATGTGCGTCGTCAGCACCACAGAACCGGGAGCGGACAAGAGCTCACGAAAGCGGATATGGTCGGAGGAGGTCGGGGGCATGTTCAATTCTGAACGAAAAAGGTGTGACCCCCACCGGAGGCCACACCTTTTCACGCGTGGGTGGTACGCTCAGCTGATGACCCAGGTGTCGCCGGAGTTCAGGAGCTTGTCCATATCCCCTTCGCCCCGCTTCGCCCTGGCGTGCTCGATCTGGGCCGTCATGAGGTCTTCGTATGTGGGACGCTCGACGGACAGGAAAATGCCCACCGGACGGGGAAGGCTGGCCTTATACGTCATGTCGGCGAGGATGAACGAGAGGGTCGTGTCGCGCTCGTTATGGACCAATAGGTCGTTGACGGAATGCTGGCCGTCCTTCAGCGAGACGACCGTTGGCGTGAAGCCGTCGAGTTTGATCCCCCTGTCCTTCTCCTTGCCGAACACGAGCGGCTTGCCGTGCTCGATGAGCACGAGGCTGTCATCCTTCGTGTCCTTCTCGGTGAACTGGAAGAAGGCGCCGTCATTGAAGACGTTGCAGTTCTGATAGAGTTCGACGAAAGAGGTCCCCTTGTGCTCGGCGGCGCGTTTCAGGACCATCTGCATATGCTTCGGGTCGCGGTCGAGCGTGCGGGCGACGAACGTCGCGCTGGCGCCGAGGGCGAGCGCGGCTGGATTGAACGGATAATCGAGCGACCCTTGAGGCGTCGACTTCGTCACCTTGCCCTGCTCGGAGGTCGGCGAGTACTGTCCCTTGGTTAGACCGTAGATCTGATTGTTGAACAAAAGGACCTTGACGTCGATGTTCCGGCGCAGCAGGTGGATGAAGTGATTGCCGCCGATCGACATGCCGTCGCCGTCCCCCGTGACGACCCAGACGGAAAGGTCCGGCCGGGCAACCTTCAGCCCCGAAGCGATCGCCGTGGCGCGCCCGTGGATGCCGTGGAAACCATAGGTCTCCATGTAGTAGGGGAAACGGCTCGAACAGCCGATGCCAGAGACGAAGACCGTCTTGTGGCGAGGGATGCCCAGTTCGGGCATCACCCGTTGGGTCTGGGCGAGGATGGAGTAGTCGCCGCAACCCGGGCACCACCTGACGTCCTGGTCGCTCGAAAAATCCTTTGAAGAGTACTTGGGCATCTCGAAAGATGCCGCCGTGGTCAGGATCTCATTGACGCGCGTCGACATGGATCACTTTCCCCCTTTCAACAGTTCTTCGATTTTCGCTTCGATCTCCACCGACCGGAAGGGGAGTCCCTGGATCTTGTCGAGGCCGACGGCGGGAACGAGATACTTCGAGCGCAGAATCTTCAGGAGTTGGCCCAAATTCAGCTCGGGCACCAGGATGTGCTTGAAGCTTTTGAACACGGTTTCGACATTCTTCGGCATCGGATTCAGGTGCTTGAGGTGCATCTGAGACACCTTGAGGCCGCGCGATTGCACCTTCGTCACGGCCGACTTGATGGCGCCGTACGTGCCGCCCCAGCCGACCACGAGCAGGTCGCCGCTCGCTGCGCCTTCGACCACGGCGTCCGGTATATCATGCGCGATGCGTTCGATCTTCTCGTCCCGCAGTCTCACCATGAATTCGTGGTTCTTGGGGTCGTAGCTGATGTTGCCCGTCAGATGTGCCTTCTCGAGGCCGCCGATGCGGTGCTCCAAGCCAGGTGTGCCGGGGATCGCCCACGGCCGCGAGAGCGTCTTCTCATCCCGAAGATACGGGAGAAAGCCCTCCTTCTCGGTGCGAAACGGAACGCCTATGTCGGGCAAGGCGCTCATCGACGGAATGAGCCACGGCTCAGATCCGTTGGCCAGGTAGCCGTCGGTCAGCAGAATCACGGGGGTCATGTATTTCAGCGCGATGCGCGAAGCCTCGACTGCGGCATAGAAGCAGTCGCCGGGCGTCGCCGCAGCGACCACCGGGATCGGCGCCTCGCCGTTGCGGCCATAGACAGCCTGGAGCAGATCGGCCTGTTCGGTCTTCGTCGGAAGGCCGGTACTCGGCCCGCCGCGCTGAACGTTCACGATCACGACCGGCAACTCGACCATCACAGCAAGTCCCATCGCTTCCGACTTGAGGGCCACGCCCGGGCCGGAAGTTGTCGTCGTGGCAAGAGCGCCGCCGAACGCCGCCCCGATCGCGGAGGTGATGCCCGCGATCTCGTCCTCGGCCTGGAACGTCTTCACGCCGAAGCTCTTGTAGATCGACAGTTCGTGCAGGATATCGCTGGCCGGTGTGATCGGGTAGGTGCCGAGAAAGAGCTCCAGCTTGGCCTTCTTGGCGGCCGCCATGAGGCCCCATGCGGTCGCCTGGTTTCCGGTGATGTTTCGGTACTTGCCCGGCGTCAGCTTGGCGGGGCCGACCTCGTATCGGACCTTGAAGATCTCGGTCGTCTCGCCGTAGTTCCATCCGGCTTTGAGGACGCGCGTATTCGCTTCCTTGATATCCGGTTTGTTCTTGAATTTCTCGTAGATCCAATCGACCGTCGGCTCGATGGGACGGTTATACATCCAGAACATCATTCCGAGCGCGAAGAAATTCTTCGAACGGTCGACGAGCTTGCTCGACAAGTTGAGATCCTGCAAGGCGAGCGACGTCAGTTTTGTGATGTCGACCTCGTAGAGCCGGTACTTGTCGAGAGAACCGTCCCGCAGCGGGCTCTGCGCATACCCGGCGAGTTTCAGGTTCTTGTCGCTGAAGCCGTCGGTATTGACAATGATGGCGCCGCCGTCGATCAGCGTGTTAAGGTTGACCTTGAGAGCCGCAGCATTCATCGCCACAAGCACGTCGCACTGATCTCCCGGAGTGTGGATCTCGGTGCTTCCGAAGTGGATCTGAAAGCCCGAAACCCCGAACAGGGTGCCTTGCGGCGCCCGGATCTCGGCCGGATAGTCGGGGAAGGTGCTCAGGTCGTTGCCGAGCAAGGCCGTGGTATTCGTGAATTGCGTTCCGGTCAGTTGCATCCCGTCGCCGGAATCGCCGGCGAATCGGATCGTGACCTCCTCGAGGCTCTGCGTCTGCTTGGTAGATGACATGGACGACGGTTCCTGTGCGGGACGCGACCAAACCCTCCCCGGGCGGCGCAAGGGCCGACCGTCGTGGGACGAAGGCTCGGCGGGTGGTCGGGGGGAGGAGCGGCCGAAATCCGTGGATCGTTGGCGCCTGCCTTCAAGACCTTGGTGGCGCCACACGTGAATGTCGAGAAATCTACCCAGAAAGTGCCGGAAAGGCAAGGCAATGAGCGTTTCCTTACCATTCCTCCCCGGCAAGAAACGCGAACGGGCCATGAGATCGCTCCCATGACCCGTCACGTGAACCGGCGTGATGCCGCTATTCGCGCACGATCCAGACCTTGATCTTGCCGACCACACCAGCCGAAAGCTTGACCGGCACATCGTAGATGCCGAGGCTCTTGATGGTGTCTTCGAGCTCGATCTGGCGCTTGTCGAGCGTGATGCCCTTCTCCACGAGCGCGTCGGCGATCATCTGTGAGGTGACCGAGCCGAAGAGCTTCTCGTCCTCGCCGACCTTCACGCTGAGCGTCACGGAGGTCTTCTCCAACTGGGCCGCGAGGTGCTCGGCCGACTGGCGCTCCTTCTCCAGTTTCCGCCCCGCCTGCTTCTGCTCCTGTTCCAGCACCTTCAAGGCGCCGGGGGTCGCTTCGTAGGCGATGTTGCGGGGTATGAGGTAGTTGCGGGCGAAACCATCCTTGACGTCCTTGACGTCGCCGGTCTTGCCCAGCTGCTCGTAGTCCTGCCGCAGAATGACTTTCATGGGTGGTCTCCTCAGCTCACGGCGTCTGCGACGAACGGCAGCAGGGCCAAATGGCGAGCCCGCTTGATGGCCACTGTCAGCTGTCGCTGGTGCTTGGCGCATGTCCCGGTGATGCGACGCGGGATGATGCGGCCCTGTTCGGACACCGTGCGCGACAGTCGCTTCTCGTTCTTGTAGTCAATGGAGATCTCTTTGGCGTCGCAGAACCGGCACGTGCGTTTCTTGCGCTGTTGTTGGTTGCGTCCACGGCCCCGGCCGCGCCGGGGTCCGGAATCGGAGTTGCGTCGAAGTGGTGGTCTCATGGTCGTTGCCTCGTTTCAGTCGTCTCGTGGGTGGTCAGGCGGCCGGAGCCGGTTCAGGAACCGCAGCTTGGGCAGCCGCGTCGGCGGTGGCCTTCTGGGCGCGGGCCTTCAGAGCATGCTTGTCGAGCCGGATCGTGAGATACCGGAGAATATTCTCGTCAAGTTGGTAATGCCGCTCAAGCTTCGCGACAAGGTCCGACGGACCCGTGAACTCAGCGATCACGTAGAACCCGTTGTTCTTTTTCCGGATCGGATACGTGAAGCGCTTGCGTCCCCATTTATTGATGTCGAGGACCGAACCTCCGTGCTTGGCGATGGATTCTTTGACCTTCTCGATCACCGCATCGATCTGCGGGTCGTCAAGGCCGGCGTTAACAATGAACGCCGTTTCGTAGATAGCCGGGGACTGCGCCATGGCAGTGCTTTCCCTTTGGTCGTGGAACATGGCCCCGTTCCTGATGTCTCTGAACGGAGCAGGGTTAAGGGTTGTCGACGATCGTTGCCCCCGTCGCCGTGGGGTTGAATCTACACCTCAGGTGTTGCTTCCATCCCCGGCAGGGGACGGTTGAACTCGTTCATCGCGGCGTTCCATCCGGAACGCATCACCGTTCTCACGGCGTCCGCCGCCCGGCCTACCATCTGCCGGACCGCGTCCACTTCGTCGCGCGCGAATCGCTCGAGCACGTAGTCGGCCATCCGGTCCTTATCGTCCGGCATGTGCGAGGAACCGATGCCGCACCGCAACCGGGGGACCTCGAGCGTCCCAAACTCCTCAAGAACGGAGGCCATGCCGTTGTGGCCACCGTCACTCCCTTGTAACCGAAGGCGCAGCATCCCAAGCGGGATCTGAAAATCGTCGAAGATCACCAACGATGCGGCCGGAGTCACGCCGGCAGCGGCAGCGGCGTCTGCAACCGCCAGACCGCTGCGATTCATGTACGTGGTCGGCTCGATCAGCAGGGCATCCGTCCCCTCCAGATTGAAGCGAGCTTCCTGCCATGGACCCTGACCGGGGCGGAATCGAACGCCTGCACGGCGCGCCAATTCCTCGACCACCAAGAACCCGATGTTGTGCCGCGTCCTCTCGTAGGCCGCACCGGGATTCCCCAAGCCGGCGACGAGCAGCATGGCTGCGGCTCCGTTCGGTTACTTCTTTTCCTTCTCTGCCGGCTTGTCGGCGCCTTCTTCTTCAGGCTTCTTGCCCTTGGCGATCACCTCAGGTTCGGCCGGCGCGGCAACGGCTTCAGTCGTCGCGACTTCCGGAGCCTTCTCGACGGTCGGCGGGATGACCGCGACCACCGTCGAGCGGGTGTCCTCGAGGATCTTCACATTCGGGATCGTAAGCTCCCCGACGTGGATCGACTTGTTGATGCCCAGATTCGCCACGTCGATGCTGACCGACTCGGGAATGAACTTCGGCAGGCAGGACACCTTGATGCGGTGAAGAATGTGCTGGAGGATGCCGCCTTCCTTCACGCCCGACGGCACGCCGCCCGTCAGAACGACGGGCATCATGATCTCGACCTCTTCGTTCTCGTTGAGGCCCAGCAGGTCGAAGTGCACCGGCCGGTCTGTCACGGGGTCGAAGTCGATCGCCTTGAGGATGCAGGATCGCGAGGTCCCGTCGTCGAGCTTCAGGTTCACGATATGCGTTGCGGCCGTTGCATAGAGCGGACGCAAGGCCAGTTCCGGGATGGCGACGGCGATATTGGGTAGGCCATGGCCATAATAGATGCCCGGGACAACGCCCCGAGCACGCATGGCGTTGCCGCCTTTGCCCGTCTGCTTGCGGATCTCGGCGGTAATGGTCAATTCAGACATCGGTGCTTCTCCTCGATTGTATCAAACTTTGTCTTTGTCGATGTCGAACAGCGAGCTGATCGACTTGTTCTGATGCGTGCGAAGGATCGCTTCCGCGAACAAGCGCGAGATCGAGCGCACCTGGATCTTCGGCGCCGGTTCCCGAAGCGGCAGCGTATCGGTGACGATGACCGACGTAACATCCGAACCGTTGATGCGCTCGTACGCTTTGCCCGACAGAATCGGATGCGTGGCCGCACCATAGACGTGGAGCGCTCCCGCTGCCTTCAGTGCTCCGACGGCGTTGACGAACGTCCCGGCGGTGTCGATCAGGTCGTCGACGATCAGGATGTTCTTTCCCTCCGCCGACCCGATGATGTTCATCACTTCCGCCACGTTCGCCTTCGGCCGGCGCTTGTCGATGAGAATCAGCTCTGCATCGAGTCGCCTGGCATAGGAACGGGCCATCTTGATGCCGCCGACGTCCGGAGAACAGACCGCAAGGTCCGGTACCTGCATCTTCCGAAAGTATTCGACAAGCACCGCCGATGAGTAGAGGTGGTCGAGCGGGATGTCGAAGAACCCTTGGATCTGCGCGGCATGCAGGTCCATCGTGATCACTCGGTCGGCGCCGGCCTCGGTGATGAGGTTGGCGACGAGTTTCGCCGTGACCGACACACGCGGTTGATCCTTGCGATCCTGCCTCGCGTAACCAAAATACGGAATGACGGCGGTGACCCTGGTGGCCGACGCGCGCTTCGCCGCGTCGATCATCATGAGCAACTCCATCAGATTCTCCGCCGGCGGCTGTGTCGACTGTACGATGAAGACGTCCGCCCCCCGGATGTTCTCCGCGAACTTGACCCAGAGCTCTCCGTCGCTGAAGTTCTGGATCTCGGTGTGTCCGAGGGAGACGCCGGCGGCCTGGCAGATCTCATCTGCCAAGGGCCGATTGGATCGTCCGGAGAAGATCTTCAAGGTGCTGGCCATCGTGTCACTGATCATTGACCGTGCGCTGCCTCGATGCTGGTGACCGCTTCTCCACGAACACCACGCCGCTCTTCATGGGGGCCGCGAACCTCAGCGAGACAGCGCCAACGGCCTCGCTCTCGCTTCTGGATTCCGCCTCACATCTCATCAACCCCGATGCTGGGGCGGGAGGATTCGAACCTCCGCATGGCGGCTCCAAAGGCCGCTGCCTTACCGCTTGGCGACGCCCCAATGAACCTCTGCTCGCCGCATCCTTGCTTCGGAACTTTGATCGAGAAGCGGGATTCCTGTGAGGCGGAACCTTACCGCTTGGCGACGCCCCAATACGCTACGCCACCATCTACGTGGTTCTGTTGGCCACCGAGGGGCCCCTAGAATTATATGATACCGAATCTTGGCCCAGAAATCAACGAGAATCCTGGCCTCGTCAGTAAACCTTCGGCGGCAACCCCAGCAGCATGGCGTTTATGAGGAATCGCGAGGGACCAAGCCAGAACATACGGAACGTGGCCGACTCGGCGAACAGATAGACCTTGCCCCGTCCGACGCCAAATTCCTGAATATACGGGCTGGAAGCCACGTCCCGCGCCCGATTCGATGATGAGTAGCCGCTGACGGCCGTGGTGTCGGGCGAGAACTGTGCTGCCACATGTCCCGCATCCACCGCCCTGAACGGAGCGCCGTTCCCTTTGAGAACGAAGACCTCACCTGGGAGCCCGAATCCCAGATGATGTGTGGTGTCGACCAGGACTCGATAGATCGCGCCTGGGATCCGTTCGAGTCGGTCCTGCTCTTCTTTCTCGAAGCGCGTCATCGTGCGACGTTCCTCGCGCTGTCGCTTCTCGCGTTCCTTGGTCTCAGCGCTCTTTTCGTCGTCCTTCACGTCACGGAGCAACTCGGCGCCCGTCAGGCCCGCAGCTTTCCGCGTCAGCGCCCTTGCTCCATCTTCGAGGGCGATCAACACGCCACCAGACGCGACCCACGCTCGAAGTGCCGCTGACTTGGTCGAGTCGAGGAAGGAATTCCAGCCTCCGTCCGGCAGGAGCATGACATCATACTTTGTCAGCGATGCCCGACCGAGGTCCTCGGCTCGCAGCATGGTGAACGGAACGCCAAGCTCACGCTCCAGGAGGAACCACAGTTCGCCGACGTCGCTTGAACTCGTCGGTTCATCTGTCAGCAACGCGATCGATGGAGCCCGGAGCGGGACAACCCTGTCCGACCCGAGAGCGATCCCCTTCTCCGACAGTCCAGTGCTCGTGGCGTATGCCGTGATGCCGGCTCGTTCCACCAGCCCCGCGAGCTCGCGATGCAGCTCGGGACGTTGCGGTGACGCGAAGACCACCGCCGTACCGGCGGCGAACCGACGACCGTTGATCGTGAACGACCGCGTGGCACTGTGGACGGCGATGTCTTTCCGCAACAAGGACCAGACCACCGACGCGGCGTTATGTGCCTCCCAAGGGATGAGATAGGCGACGGCGGCCGGTCCGCCGACGATCGAGCCACGAACCGTATCGTCTCGCGTCCACCGCTGTGCGGACGAAGGAAGCGCCGCATCCGACTCGTAGGCCGGCAGACCGTAGGCGATGGGCAGTGACCAAGCCGAGAGATCGTAGAAGAACGTGTCACGGACTGCGGTCTTGGACTCGAGGAGAGCGGTGGCCAGCCGCCGATGCGGTTGCTGGAGCGAGATCGCCAGCGTTCCCGCGCCGAACACCGTTCGTTCGTTCCGCGCCGCATAGTACGGGCGCGCGCTGATCGCCGTGGCCGACGTGAGTCTGTGGACTTCGATGCCGTTGGACGACAGGACGCGCGCGAGCCGCTGTCCCAGGGCCGGGTCACGATCCGTCCGGATCAAGACCGTGCGCGGGGCGTCGTTCGATTCGATCGACGAGCGCCAGAATGCTGCGAAATCGCGGAGGCGCTCCTGTCGCCGTCGCACGGTGGTCTCGATGGTCGTGAGCGACGTCACGAAGTGATTGCGTATGCGTTCGAGCAATGTCAGCATTGTTCCGTCGGGTCGTCGGATCGCCAGGCCGGCTCGTCCGCCGCCTGCCTGTTCGAACGTCATGCCGATCGCCCCGTTGAAGGTGGGCCAGGAGTCTCCGTAGCCCGGGTAGAACATGTCGAAGTTCTCGGCGACGTAGTACGCTGCGCCGACCCCGTCAAGGGCAGCAGCATTGGCGGCTCCGTAGATCTGTCCCCACGCCGCGACCTCCGGCGGGAGCGCTTGATGGAACGGCGGTGCGGCCGGAAAGAAGAAGTAGGTACTGAACGGGCCCATCTCGTGAAGGTCCACGTGCGTGTGCGGCATCCACTGACGATAGAACTCGATGCGCGCCCGCGATTCTGCTTGCGTGTGCCAGGCCCAGTCGCGGTTGAGGTCGAAGAAGTAGTGATTCGTCCGGCCGCCCGGCCAGGGCTCTGCGTGCTCGGCGGCGTCCCAGGCATGGCTCGGAGGGTCCGTGGCCGTGCGGCGATACCAATCAACGTACCGTGCTCGGCCGTCCGGGTTGAGGACGGGGTCGACGATGACGACGGCGTCACGCAGGATGGAGCTCGTTCGTTCATCGGTCCCTGCCGCGAGTTGCCACGCCAGTGCCAGCGCCGCTTCGGGCGAGGAGGATTCGTTGCCATGGACGCCCGCAGAGACCCACGCGATCGCCGGCAGCGATTCGGCGAGTTTGGTCGCTTCCGAGGCTGAGAGCGTGCGGGGATCGGTCAGGCGGAGGTTCGCCGCCCGCACCTCGTTGAGCCGTGCATGTCGTTCCGGCGTCGTGATGACCATGGCCCGCAACGCACGCCCTTCCACGGAAGAGCCATATGCGACGACGCGCACCCGGCTCGAGGCCGCGGCCAACCCGTCGATCACCCGATCGACGGAGCGAGCATCGGAAAACGCCTTACCCGGGGGATGCCCGAGAAGTGACTCGAGCGATGGTACGGCCGCATCCACCGAACCGATGGGCAACCAGGTCTGTGCCTCCAACGAGGTCGATGCGACAAGGAAGGCAAGAGCGAACAAGTTCAAACGCATGGTGGTCCGATCTGAAACGGAGCAGGTTTGGACAGGGAATGGGGAGGAATGTACGTTGAATTCGAACACATTCCACTTCCCCCGTGATTGTTTGATTTTTCGGCGTTCCATGCGTACGTTGCACACC
Organism: Bacteroidota bacterium; assembly: GCA_025454835.1. GTDB lineage: Bacteria > Bacteroidota > Ignavibacteria > UBA10030 > UBA10030 > 2-02-FULL-55-14. Next base: position 261,029 of record JALONQ010000002.1, read on the forward strand.
ACACTCGGAGAGCGTTGGCATGTCACTTCCACTGTCGTTGTCCGTTCGTCGATCCGCCACTCAAGGCTCCGTGACCACGCAGACCGCGTGGGTCGTCGGCATGGCCGTCCTCACCGCCATCGGCGCCCAGATCGAGATCCCTCATCAGCCTGTTCCGTTCACGCTCCAGACGCTCTTCGTCCTGCTGGCCGGCGGCCTCCTCGGCCCGCGAAACGGATTCCTCAGCATGTCGGCCTACCTGCTGGCCGGACTCGCCGGTCTTCCCGTCTTTTCGCAGTTCGGCTTCGGCCTCGTGAAGATCCTCGGTCCAACCGGCGGATATCTGCTCGCATTCCCCGTCGCGGCCTTTGTGGTCGGCACACTGACGGCACGGCGCACGGAGATCTGGTGGACGGCGGTATCGCTCTTCGCCGGCCTGCTGATCATCTTCACGCTCGGAACGGCACATCTCGGCATGACCTATGCACGCTCCTGGAGCGAAGCGTTCTCCGCCGGGTTCCTCATCTTCTCATGGTGGGATGTCGCAAAGCTGGTCGCGGCGACCTCCATCCTCGCCGGCCTCCAGCGAACCTCGGTCGAATAACCTCGATCGCTCAACCCACGAGCCCCGCATCGGGGCTCGTGTCGTTTCCGAACCGCCCCGCGGGATGCCCCTGATCCTGGGGCTCGTGCCGTTCGCCTGTTCTCTCCTCCGACGTTCCTCATGACGCGTTCGACGTACCGTCGATCTGCGGCGGCATCCCGATCGGGAGCGTCGATTCAATTCCAACTGGAAGGACTCATGCGCCCTGTGATCAGGATCGGAGGGGATCCGGGGGCGGAGCGGCGACCGAACGCGACGTTATCGGTCGAGCGGTGGTAGGAGGCTGTTCGCAGATCTGCTGCGTGGGTTGATCCGCGACGACCAGTTTGTGGTGTGCTCGCGGCGGCGAGAGAATTGATCGTTGCCGGGGACTTCGCTGCGGCTCTACAAACGACATCTGGCGTCGGGAAGCGGGCCCGCCTGCCCAGCAGTCGCTATCGTCGCGCGTCGAAACTCAACGTGGCCTCCCACCGGCGGAAGAGCTCTGCGGTTGCCCGTACATCGCCGAGACAGTACTCGGCGATCTCTTTGTACCGTCCCTGCTCCACCAGCCCACCCAGATCCAGTCCAGTGATGCCGTGCTCCTTCGGGCTGTCGATGCCGAAGGTTTTGCAGAAGAAGTCGAGGTTGAACTTCCTCAACGCGCCGTAGAACGTAAGCTGGTCGAGCAGATCGACGTGGCTGGCCGTGTCGTAGCGATTGCCCATGAGATTTCGTGTCGGGCGAATGCCCAGGACGGCAGAGCGGAACAGGAGGAAGGGGCCGTCGAACCCGCGGCCGTTGAACGTGATGATCTGTCGATACGGCACGAGGTCCTTCCAGAAGGCGGTCAGGATCTGCGACTCGTCACCGGGAATGAACTGCACGGCCCCGTCGTCCGACGTCCATCCCGCCATGTCGGGCGCATTGATGAAAACGCGGCCTCGTCCGGAGTCGGGGTTTAACATCCCGACGGCCAGCACGCGCGCCGTGGCTGGATAGAGGTTCAGCTTGAGAAGGGCCTCCTCCCGTTCGGCCTCGGTCTCTGCGAAACGGAGGAGGTAGTCACGCTGGGTCTCGTCGAACGTCTCCAGCGGCAGGGCGAGGGTCTCGATATCGACAACGATGCGCGTCACGCCGTGATGCGGTAGTGCTTCAGACCCCAATAGGTCTCGACGGCCGTTGCCTTTAGGATGGTGGCCAACGGGATGGCGAGGATCATGCCGGCCACGCCCATGAGCGTATTGCCGACGATGAGGACGAAGATGACGGTCACGGGGTGCATGTCTACGGTCTTCGAGAAGCAGAGCGGCTGTACGATGATGTTGTCGATCATCTGGATCGTCAGCGTCAGCACCGCGATCTGGGGGACCATCCGGAAGTCGCCGTATTGCGTCAGGGTCACGAGGAAGGCCGGAACGGCGCCTGCGATCGGCCCGAGGTACGGGACCAGGTTGGCGATGCCGGCTACGGCGCCGATGAGGAACGGATATTCGACGCCGATGATCATGTAGCCGATCACCGACAGCACGCCGATGATGATCGAATCGAGGATCCATCCGCGCAGGTAGCCTACAAGGTCCTTCTTCATCCGGTTCAATACGTTAAGGGTCATCTCGAAGTACTTGTTCGGCACCTTCTCGATCAGACGCTTGAACGCCAGGTCTCCCTCGGCCAGGATGAAGTAGGTGATGAACGGGACGATGGCCAGGTTCACGAGAAACCCTGCCAGTCCGTCGAGAAGGCCGCCGAGCAACTCCGTCCCACCTGCGATCAGGCCATAGACCTTCTGCGAGATCGCCGGTGGATCGATGAACGGGACCTTTGCCGAAAGGCCGACCGCGGCCTCATGCAGCTTCAGGTCGAACGGGAAGTTCTTGAAGCTGTCGTACAGTCCCTGCGCGTGGCCGATGATGAACGGGACCAGCTCCATGGCCAGCATGACGAACGCGCCTCCGGTCACGAGGAAGACCGCGGCGATCGAGAGGCTGCGCCTGAGTCCGACGCGGAACTCCAGCAAGGTCACCAACGGTCGCAGCACGAACGCCAGCAAACCGGAAATGATCAGGGTGATGATGATGTCGGGGAACTGCGAAAGCACCCAGAAGCCGATGACGACGATCGTCAGCGCTCCCAGCACTTTCAAGAAGGGGCGGTTGGATTCGAAGGAGGCCATAGCTTAGAACTTGAGTTGGCGCAAGGTGCCGCGAGCGACCTCGCCCGTGAAACCTCTGCGCAACAGGAGGTCGTAGATCCTTTGCCGGCTTCGTTCTGGTGATTCGCGCCGGCTGCTGAGGCGTTGCAAACGCTGCTTCGCCACCCGGAGGGCCGCCGCTCGCTGCTCATCACCCGGGAGTAGCTCGTCGATCACCGTCTCGGCCACGCGTCGGGCGATCCCCTTGCGCACCAGCAGTTCGCGGAGCAGGGCCGGACCCGCACCCGCGCGGCGCAGCCGGTCGCGCACATACATACGTGCGAACGAAGCGTCATCGATCATCTTCAACCCCCGCAATCGCTCTGCCGTCGCTTCGGCGATCTCCGGCGGCACTTTCTTGCCGACAAGATGCCGCACCACTTCCTGCGAACTGCGGGGACGGTATGACAAATAGCCGATAGCCAGTCTCCTGGCTTCGATCCGTTGGTGCGCTTCACGGATCTCTTCCCACCGGCGCTCATCTACGTCGTCGCCGGCCGACAGCCGGAACTTCGAGGCGACCTCGTCACTCACCTCAAGCGTCGTTCCGTCATCCCGATGCACCCGTATCCGCGGCGGACGCGTACGGCGCCGTTCCAATCGGACGATCTGCACGAGGGGCCTTGGCGAGGGTCGGTGGCTTACGCTTTCCCGCCTTTCTTGCCCGCGGGCGCCTCAGGCTTTGCCGCCGGGGTCTCCGCTTTTGCTCCGGACTTTGGCTCTGCCGTATCGGCGATCAGCCCGAGTTTCTTCCGCATCACTTGGTCGATCTCCTTCGCGATGTCGGGATTAGACTGCAAATGGTTCTTGACCGCGTCGCGGCCCTGGCCGATCCGGTCGTCCTTGTATGAGAACCACGAGCCGCTCTTGACGATCACGTTCGCTTCGACCGCCGCGTCGATCAGGTCGCCCATCTTCGAGATCCCCTCATTATAGAGGATGTCGAACTGGGCCTCTTTGAAGGGCGGCGCCATCTTGTTCTTGACGACCTTGACGCGTGTTCGGTTGCCCACGACGCTGGTGGCGTCCTTGATGGCCTCGATGCGCCGGACGTCGAGCCTGACCGAAGCGTAGAACTTAAGCGCGTTGCCGCCCGTCGTCGTCTCGGGGTTGCCGAACATCACGCCGATCTTCTGGCGGAGCTGGTTCGTGAACATCACGGTCGTCTTCGATTTGGCGATCGCCGACGTCAGCTTGCGCAGGGCCTGCGACATCAGTCGGGCCTGGACGCCCATCGACGGGTCGCCCATCTCGCCCTCGATCTCCGCGCGCGGCGTTAGCGCAGCGACCGAGTCGACAATGATTACGTCGATGGCGTTGCTTCGCACGAGGGTCTCGACGATCTCGAGCGCCTGCTCGCCATACTCCGGCTGGGAAAGGAGGAGGTTGTTGACGTCAACGCCCAACTTGCGGGCGTAGCCGATGTCGAGCGCGTGCTCGGCGTCGATGAATGCCGCCACGCCGCCGGTCTTCTGGGCTTCGGCGATGATGTGGAGGCAGATCGTGGTCTTGCCGGACGATTCGGGTCCGAAGATCTCCACGACCCGGCCGCGCGGGATGCCGCCGATGCCCAATGCGGCGTCGAGCGAAATGGAACCCGTCGAGATGCACTCCACCCGCTGGATGGGTCCCTCGCTCAGCTTCATGATCGAGCCTTTGCCGTGCTGCTTCTCGATCTGATCGATGGCGATCTTGAGTGCCTGCAGTTTCGCTTCTTTGGACGGCGAGTCAGTCATGGAGTGCTCCGGGTACGATGAAATGGTAGAGTGGTGAGCGGACGGTATCGCGATCCCCCTGGGAGAAGGTCGCTCCTCATGAGCACCAGCTCCGAGGCGCGCACCAGAATCGGGTCAAAAGTAATAGATGAGAGGGCCTTTGTCAAGATGCGAACGTCGTCCTTCACACGAACACGCGCCAGCGTGATATGCGGATGGAATTCATGCCGCTCCGGCGGCCATCCGGCTTCACGGCAAAGCCGCTCGGCCGTTGCTCCCGTCTCCGCGACGGCGGCGTTTGGGAATACGCCTGCCCAGATCACGCGTGGATGGGCCGGGGACGGAAAGGCCCCCAGAGTATGGATCACCAGGTCGAAGGGTTCGGTCTTCTCGGCCCAGACCCCCAGCGCGCCCTCGAGCCGAGCGCGTCGTTCCGGCTTCGTGTCTCCAAGGAATCGGAGGGTGACGTGCAGCTTCTCCGACGGTTCCCATGTGACCTTGATCCCTTCGCCGCTGAGTCGCTGTTGGGTCACGCGCAACCGCTGCTGCGCGCTCTCATTCAGCGTCAAAGCGAGGAAGCATCGGAGCGGTTCCAAGGGTCAGACCTTGAGGATCTTTCTGCGCAACAGCTCGAGCGTGGCCTGAGCAGTGCGCTCTTTCACCCGACGACGGCCCTCACCGAACGTGAACCTCACGGCGAGCGCTCCGTCGGCGTCGGCGTAGCCGACGTACACCAGCCCGACCGGCTTCGCCTCCGTCGCGCCACCGGGTCCGGCAATGCCCGTTGTCGAGAGGCCGAACGTGGTACCTGCGTTCGCTCGCGCGCCGACCGCCATCGCGATCGCGACCTCTTCGCTGACTGCCCCGTACCGGTCGATGAGTTCGGCCGGAACGCCAAGGTCACGCACTTTGGCGGCGTTCGAATAGGTGACGTACGAACGGTCGACGTATGCGCTCGAACCGGGGACATTCGTCAGACGGTCGGTGATCAGCCCGCCCGTGCACGATTCGGCGACGGCCAGCGTCCAGCCGCGTTCCTTCAGCAGGCGGCCCAGCACTTCTTCGAGGTCTTCTTCGTCCACGCCGTAGATGTAGGCCGAAGCCTTCGCCCGGATGCGCGCTTCAGCCGCGGCAATGCTTGACTCCGCCGTTGCCGCGTCGGGTGCGACCGACGTCAGCCGCAGGCGCACACCGGCGGGGCTGGGAAGGAACGCCAGCGTCACCCGCTCGGCCGGCGGGATGATCTCGTCGATCGCGCCGAGTTGCTTGGCCAGCAATGACTCGGCGATGCCGGTCGTCTTGATGGTCCGGTGGCGCACCACCTGTCCCGGAAATCGCCGCATAAGGAATGGCACGACCGTCTCGCGCATCATGGCCTGCATCTCGTAAGGCACCCCGGGCATCACGGCCATGACGCAGCCGTTCCGTTCGAACAGGTAGCCGGGTGCCGTGCCGAGCAGATTCGGTACGACCGTGCATCCTTCCGGGACCATCGCCTGGTCTCGATTGACACGGATCAATGGCTGGCCGCGCCCGGCGAACAGCCGTTCGATATTCTCGAGCGACGGCTGGTCGAAGGTCAATGTGACGCCGAAAGTCTCGCAGACGGCGCTGCGAGTCACGTCATCGTGCGTCGGCCCAAGTCCGCCGGTCACGATGACCACGTCTCGTCGTTCGAGCGCCGCGCGGAACGTCGCGATCATCTCCGGCAGCCGGTCGCCCACCGTGGCCATCGCGGAGACGACGATGCCGCATTCGTTGAGCCGTTGGGCGATGAAGGCCTGGTTCGTGTTGATGACCTGTCCGATGAGCAGCTCATCGCCGACCGTGATGATCTCTGCCGTCGCCATCAGCCGAAGACCCCGATTCGGACGGCGGCCTGCAGAACGAGATTGGCGTAGATGCCCGCGACCACGTCGTCGAGCATGATCGGCCATCCGCCACGGCGTCGGTCGAACGCCCGTGCGGGATACGGTTTGATGATGTCGAAGATCCTGAACAAGAAGAAGCCTGCAACGAGGAGGGGCAAGGAGAAAGGGAGGAAGAGGACCGTGATCCACTGACCCACGACTTCATCCACGGTCACTTCGGCCGGATCGGGACCATAGTAGTCCTCCATCTTCCCAGCCACGCGTGCGCCCAGGATGAGCAAGACGACGATCATCGGGAGCAGGGCGGATGTCTGGGCGACGCCGGGGATCAAGCACCATGCGACGGCCAGCGCGCTCCCGAACGTGCCGGAAGCGATCGGGGCGTAACCGGTGCCGAGCCCCGACCCGATGGCCAGGACGAGCCGCGATGGCCGAGAGGGAGGCAACGTGGTGGTTGGCTCAGCCATGGTTCTGCTGAAAGACGGTTCGGTTTGAGAAGAGATACAGGATGCCGGTCACGAGCGTGAAAAGGGCCGTCGCGATCATGAGCGTGTCCACGATCGAGCGGTCCATGAGCGCAACAGCCCATGGCTGGAGCGCATGGCCGTCGGGGAGCGACGTCGCTGCGACATGGACGAGCAAGATATAGTGAATGACGACGAACTGCGTGAAGGTCTTCGTTTTGGCCATCTTCGACGTGTTGAAGGTTCGACCCTTGTACTCCATGTACGATCGAAGCGTCGTAATCAAGACGTCGCGCACAACAATGACCCAGACGGTCCAGGCCGGAACGAGGTCCAGGATGACGTAGCAGAAGAGCGCAGAGGAGATCAGCACCTTGTCGGCGAACGGGTCGAGCGTACTCCCCCAGCGGGTGATGAAGCCCCAGCGTCGGGCGACATAGCCGTCGTACCAGTCGGTCAGCATCGCCACCACGAATGTGGGGACGGACCACCACCGATGCACTGGATCGTCGGACAACAGGAGTCCGACGAAGACAGGGCTCAGGAGGATCCGCAGAAGCGTAAGCTGGTTGGGGGGAGTGATGAACCGCTGCATGGCGATCGTGCGGTGAAGATACGAAAAATCCCGCGCGTCGGCGGGATCCTTCGGGACAGGCAGAAGCCGTATGGCTCGTTACGCCGGCTTCTTGACGCGGCCAGACTTGATGCAATTCGTGCAGACCTGCAGGCGCTTGACGCTGCCATCGACGACGGCGCGGACGCGCTGCAAGTTCGGTAGGAAGCGGCGGGGAGACCGATTGTGCGCGTGGCTGACATTGTTGCCCGCCATCGGACGCTTGCCGCAGATATCACACACCCGTGCCATGACTGTTCCTCTGTTAGAATTCCAACATAAGTCCTAAAGAATAAGGAACAAATGCGAGAAAGACAAGTTGAGAATTCCTTGCTCCACGAAGTGCGGCGCGGTTGATGAGTCCGGCTTTTTTGGGTATGTTCAACGTCAAATGGATCATGTGAGCATCTCCGAATGACCGTCCTGGGCATCGAAACTTCGTGTGATGAGACGTCGGCCGCGATCGTCGAGGACGGCGTCGTCCGGTCCAATGTGGTCGCCGCTCAAGTGGACCACGCCCGCTTCGGCGGCGTCGTGCCCGAACTGGCATCTCGAGCCCACCTCCGCCTGATCGTGCCGGTGGTGGAAGAGGCGGCGAGCCGCGCAGGGACGACGCTGCGGGCATTGGACGGCGTGGCAGCCGTCTCCGGGCCGGGACTGATTGGATCCTTGCTGGTCGGCCTCAGCTTTGGCAAGGCGCTGGCGTTCGCGTTGGGGAAGCCCTTCGTCGGCGTGAACCATATGGAGGCGCATGTTCTTTCCAATCTGCTCGAAGAGCAGAAGCCGTCCTATCCCTTCGTCAACCTGACCGTCTCGGGAGGTCACACGCAGTTGATCCTCGTGCGCGCTCCGTTCGACTACGAAGTCCTCGGGGAGACGATCGACGATGCGGCCGGTGAGGCGTTCGACAAGGTTGCGAAGATGCTGGGGCTTGAATACCCCGGCGGGCCTGCTGTCGATCGCCGGGCAAGAGAAGGCGACCCTGCGGCCGTCAGGTTCCCTCGGTCGTCGTTCGATCCCGACGGCTATCAGTTCAGCTTCAGCGGACTCAAGACGTCGGTGCTGTACTACCTGCGGGATGCTCGAAACGAGCGCGACCAGATGCCGGCCCGTTTCGTGAATGACGTCTGCGCGAGTTTCCAGGCGGCGGTCGTGGATGTGTTGCTCAAGAAGTTCTTCCGCGCCGCGGAAATCTTCGGCGTCCACGACGTGGCCATCGCCGGCGGTGTTTCGGCCAACAGCAGCCTTCGGTCGCGGGCGGCGGCCGAGGCGGAACGTCGCGGTCTGCGTCTATTCATCCCCCGCATGGAGTACTGCACCGACAACGGCGCCATGGTGGCCATGACGGGATACCTGCGGTTGCGAGACGGCGCGCGATCGTCCTTTGAGCTTTCTGCGGAACCCAATCTTTCGATCTCACGTCCATGAGCGAACGGCTGAAGAAGCGCTGGCAGATGCTCGCCGATGACGGTCGCAAGGCCCTCATTCCGTACATCACGCCAGAATATCCCGTCCGCGACGTCACCGTGCCTCTCCTCCGCGGCCTCGACGATGCGGGAGCTGACCTCATCGAGGTCGGTCTCCCGTACTCCGACCCGCTCGCCGACGGTCCGACGATCCAGCTGTCCTCAGATGTCGCGCTCAAGAACGGCGCGACGCTCTCCCGCATCCTGGAGGCCGTGCGTGCTTTTCGCACCGACCGTGAGACTCCGGTGGTCCTGATGGGCTACGTCAATCCGATCCTGCGGATGGGCGTAGATGTCTTCGTGCGCCAGGCCGTCTCGGCGGGAGTGGATGGCGTCATCGTTCCGGACCTTCCGCCCGAGGAGGCGGCGGATCTCCTCGAGTCGGCACGCCGCCATCAGCTGGCCGTGGTCTTCTTGGTGGCTCCCACGACGACCGACGAGCGGCTTCGCCACGTTGACGCCATGACGAGGGACTTTCTGTATTGCGTGTCGGTGACCGGTGTGACGGGGGCCCGCTCGACGTTGGGCCTTCAAGATGGACTCGAAGCGTTCTTGCAGCGCGTCCGGGCGAATGTTCGCAACCGCTTCGTGGTCGGCTTTGGCATCTCAACGGCCGATCAGGTGGCGGCCGTGTGGAAGCACGCCGATGGCGCCGTGGTCGGTTCTGCGCTCATCCGGTCGATGGCTTCGGCGACTGGCCCGCAAGAGGCCGTTGCCAACGCCGTGGCCTTCTTCCGTGGCCTTAGACCCAGGGAGGCATCGCATGAGTGACGTGAAGGCGTTGCGCGAACGGATCGACGCGATCGACCGTTCCGTCGTCGCGCTGTTGAACGAACGGGTGGAATTGGCGATCGAGATCGGCCGGCAAAAGCTGGCCGCAGGCAGCCCGCTCTACGATCCAGCGCGCGAGGATGAGATCATGCGGCATGTCATGAGCGTCGCTGCAGGGCCGTTGCCGCCCGCCGCGGTGCGCCGCGTGTTCGAGAGGATCATCGACGAGACCCGTTCCGTCGAACGAACGGCGACGGAGCCTCGATAGTCCGACTGGACCGAACCTCTCTCCGCGTGCGGTGGAGTTCCTGCCGCCTGATCACACACTTGAGTTCCGTCTTCGGATAGCGTTCACATGAAAGACCTGAAACGCCCGCTGGCCATGGCTGGCGCCGTCATCCTCGTGATCGCGGCGCTCGTCACGGCGTATGTCTTCTGGTGGCCCAATCCCTCCTTCGACGAGAGCGGCACCGTCGTGACGATCCCTCGCGGCTCAAGTTTCCGTCAGGCGCTCGATTCGCTCGAAGCCGCCGGGGCGATCCGGAGCCGGTGGGCTTTCACAGCGGCCGCACGGTTCCTGGGCGCCGACCGCAAGGTACATGTGGGTCGGTACCGCTTCGAGCCAGGGATGTCGAACACGGAGATCCTCGAAGACCTCAGCTCGGGCGCCTCCCGCATGCTCCTGGCCGTCACGATCCCCGAGGGATGGCGCATGGGTTCGATCGCCCGTCGGTTCTCCCGGGTCCTGGGGACGGACTCGGCGGCCTTCGTCAGCCTCTGCCGCGACCAGGCCTTCGTCCGCAAGCTTGGCATCGACGCTCCGCATCTGGAGGGCTATCTGCTCCCCGAGACGTACGAGTTCTACTGGCAGACCGATGAAGCCGACATCGTGCGGGCGATGGTCGGGTCCTTCAAGGCTTTCTATGGTGACAGCCTTGTGCGACGACAGCAAGAACTGAAGCTCACGCTGAACCAGGTGTTGAGCCTCGCGGCCATCGTCGAAGGGGAGTCGAGCATCGACGTCGAGCGGCCCATCATCGCCGGGGTCTATTGGAACCGACTCCGGAAGCGGATGCGACTCGAAGCGGATCCTACCATTCAGTACATCCTGCCAGACGGGCCCCGCCGGCTTCTGTACGAGGACCTGCGCCTCGACTCCCCCTACAACACGTACCGCACCTACGGACTTCCTCCGGGGCCGATCAACAGTCCTGGGCGTGCCGCGATCGTCGCCACGCTGTACCCGGCCAAGCACGACTACATCTTCTTCGTCGCCACGGGCAACGGCGGCCATCGGTTCACGACGAACTACCAGGACCATCTTCGCGCCGTACGGTCGTTCCGACAAGTACGCCGACAACAACAAGCATCAGCCTCGTGATCGTCATGCGCTCCTGGTCCGATCTCATTCGCCTTGTTGCCGGCGCGGTGTGCACCCTCTGGCTCACCGGGTGCGCCAACCAGATCCCGCCGGCCGGCGGCCCCATGGATGCCGAAGGCCCGCAGATCGTGGCGACATGGCCGGCCCCGTTCACGGTCAACTTCGACGGCGAACGGGTGGAGTTCTCCTTCGATGAGTATGTCGACCAGCGATCGTTCGAAGAGTCGGTCTTCATCTCGCCCGCCGTCGATGAATACGAGTTCTCCTGGTCCGGTCGCGTCGTCGAACTCGTCTTCCTCGAGCCGCTGCGCGATTCCACGACGTACGTCATCACCGTCGGTACCGACGTTGTCGACCTTGAACCGTCGCGTCGGAACCGCCTGCGCGACGCCTTTACGATGGCCATCTCCACGGGGCCGACGATCGACCGCGGACTGCTCGCCGGTCGCGTGTACCAGCGCACGCCTTCGGACGAGATCTCAGGTGTCACGGTGCTGGCGTATCATCTCGGCGGCGTGCGGCCTGACACGCTGAGCCCGCTGACGACGCTCCCCACGTACGCCACACAGACGGGCGGAGACGGTACGTGGCGGTTGCCCCATGTTCGGCTGGGCACGTACCGGCTGCTCGCCATCCGCGACGAGTTTCGCAACCTCCTCTACGACCGCGAGATCGATGAGTATGCTGTTCCTGTGGCCGACATCCGATTGACGTCGAGCGATACGGCACGGACGGACATGGTGATGCACCTGGGGAGAGAAGACACGACGGGTCCCCGGCTCGTCAACGTCGAGCCGAAGGACCGGAACCATCTTGAGCTCACGTTCTCGGAGGAGGTGGATTCGTCCGCCGATCGGACCCTGCAGGTCTCGATCACTGACACGCTCGACGGCCGGTCTGTTCCGGTCTTCGTCGTCGTTCCGGGCCTGGGCGACTTCAAGAAGGCGACGATCCTCTGCGACTACCTGACGACCGATCGGACGTATGTCGTCCGGGCTGTCCGCGTCTTTGATCTGAGGGGGAACCCAGGCATCGCGGGAGCCGTCGCCCGCATATTCACGGGGCCTGCTGCGCTCGACACGCTCGCTCCGCAGATCGTCTCGGTCACGCCACGCGACAGCACGCGTGACCTCGATCCGCAGCTCTCGATCGATCTCACGTTCTCCCAACCGATCCTCACGGAGACTGCTTCGGCCCTCTCCGCGTCGTTTGCGGGGCCCGGGGGAGTCGTCGTACCTGCCGCCGTTTCGTGGCCATTGCCGACGTTGGCTCGCGTCATGCCTCCCGAGCCGCTCGACCGAGAGCAGTGGTATGTCGTCTCGATCGCGGTGAAAGGCCTTCGGGATTGGAAAACAGCCCGTCTCGCCGACACGGTCGTGACGCTCCGGTTCGCCACGCGCGATCCCGAAAACGACGGGAGCATCGAAGGGATGGTCGTGGATGAGAGTGACTCCGACACCAGCGGACCGGTCATCGTTCTCGCTCGTGAGGTCAAGATCCGCCAGCCGAAGATCGTTACGTCTATCGCCTCGCAGACGGGTGCCTTCCGCCTCGAGGGCTTGTCCGCGGGTCGATTCTTGGTCCACGCGTTCCGTGACAGGAATGCGAACGCAAGGCTCGACCCGGGGCGACCGTATCCCCTGGAGCCCTCCGAGCGTCGGTCGCTCACTTCCGACACGCTCCGAGTTCGGCCTCGCTGGCCGCTCGAAGGACTTCGCATTCGAATCCCGCGCTGACGACGCGTTGTCTCAGAAGCCCCGCTCTTGTGGATTTTCAGGCGTTTTTTCTCTAGAATATTCAAGATGTCATCGACCTGAAGCCTATGCTGGAATCCTACATCCCCATCTTCATGATGCTCGCCCTTGGCGTCGCGTTCGCGGTGGCCATGGGCAAGATCAATGAGATCGTTGGGCCGAAGCGACCCTCCGAGGAGAAGCTCTCGACCTACGAAAGCGGCATGGAGCCGGTGCGGACCGCTCGTGAGCGGTTCTCTGTGAAATTCTATATGGTGGCCATGCTCTTTATTATATTCGACATCGAGGTGGTTTTCCTGTATCCCTGGGCGGTCTCGTTCCGTTCACTGGGAATCCAGGGCTTCGTCACGATGTTGATCTTCTTGAGTATCCTCCTCATTGGATACTACTATGTTTGGAGAAAAGGAGCGTTGGAATGGGATTAGAGAAGGCGATGGGGGAGAGCTTCCTCCTGACAAAACTCGAAGACGCCATCAATTGGTGCCGCAAGAACTCGCTGTTTCCGATGCCGATGGGCATCTCCTGCTGCGCGATCGAGATGATGGCCTTTGCCGGCCCCCGGTTCGATTCGGCCCGGTTCGGTTCGGAGGCGTTCCGCTTCTCGCCGCGGCAGGCGGACCTGATGATCGTGGCAGGCACGACCACGTACAAGATGGCGCAGGTCGTCCGGAAGATCTACGACCAGATGCCCGAGCCTAAGTGGGTCATCGCGATGGGGGCCTGCACCTCGTCGGGAGGCATGTATCGTACCTACAACGTCGTCCAGGGCATCGATCAGTTCCTGCCCGTGGACGTCTACGTGGCCGGCTGCCCGCCGCGACCCGACAATCTCTTGAATGCTCTCATGCTGGTCCAACAGAAGGTCCAGCGCGGCGAGAGCCGCGGTACGTCGCCGGCGTTCGTCGGCGAGCCGCCGATCCGACATCGCATCGCTGGAAAGGTTGCGTGACCATGAACGACCTGGTGCTCCAGCGTCTGCGCGACGCGTTCGGACCTGCGATCGAAGGAGCGTCGGAGTTCCGCGGCGAGCTCACCGTCGTCGTGTCGAAGGAGCGGATCGTCGACGTCTGCAGGTTCCTCAAGGAGCAGCCCGATCTCCGGTTCGACCTTCTGGCGGACCTCTGCGGCATCGATATGTATACGCCCATCCGGCGTTTTGGCGTCATCTACAATCTCCTCTCGATCGGGCGGAAACATCGCATCCGCCTCAAGACCTTCTGCGAGGAGCAGGACCCCACGGTCCCCTCGGTGACAGGCGTCTGGCGCACTGCCAACTGGCATGAGCGCGAGACCTTCGATATGTTCGGCATCCAGTTCGCGGGACATCCTGATCTCCGGCGCATGTACATGCCAGAAGCGTTCGAGCATCATCCTCTCCGGAAGGATTTCCCTCTCATGGGGATCCCCGGATCGCTTCCCCTTCCGAAGAAGTAAGTCATGGCCGTCCAGACCGACGAACTCCCCCGCAAATCCCGCATTCTGCAAGCGCTCGAAGACCAGAACACGAGCGTGCAGTTCGACGACGCGCTCGAGAGTGAGATGGTGCTCAATATGGGTCCGCAACACCCGGCGACCCACGGGGTGCTCCGTCTGCTGCTGAAGCTCGACGGCGAGACAGTCACCGGATGCGTCCCCGAGCTGGGTTACCTCCATCGCGGCTACGAGAAGCTGGCTGAGAACTGCACCTACTACGAGTTCATTCCGCATACCGATCGGCTCGACTACCTGTCGCCGCTGTCGAACAATGTGGCCTATGTCCTCGCGGTCGAGAAGCTCATCGGCATGGAAGCGCCGCCGCGCGCCCAGTACCTCAGAACGCTCATCAGCGAGCTGGCCCGCATCTCGTCGCATCTCTTGTGGCTGGGATCGCTGGCCATGGACGTCGGCGCTCTGACGGTCTTCATGTGGAGCTTCCGCGAGCGCGAGAAGATGTACGACGTGTTCGAGCACCTCGTCGGTGCCAGGTTCACGACCTCGTTCACGCGCATCGGCGGGCTGGCGCATGATCTGCTCCCCGACGCGGAGAAGATGGTGCGCGACTTCATGAAGCAGTTTCCGGAGCAGCTGGCTGAATGCGAAAAGCTGCTCAACCGGAACCGCATCTTCGTCGAACGCTGCGACGGCATCGGCCTCATCACGGCAGAGCAGGCCATCGACCTCGGCTTGACGGGACCGAGCCTGCGGGCATGCGGGATCTCGCACGACCTGCGCAAGGCCCAGCCGTACCTCATCTACAACGACCTCGATTTCGACGTCCCGGTGTATGAGGGGGGTGACACGCTCGCCCGCTACTACGTCCGGATGGGTGAGATCAAACAGAGCATCAGCTTGGTGAACCAGATCATGGACCGTCTTCCTTCCGGCCCGATCCACGCGCACGAACCGAAGAAGGTGCTGCCGCGCAAGGAACGGGTGTACACGAAAATGGAGGAGCTGATCCACGATTTCATGATCGTGAACTTCGGAGAGAATCCACCCGTCGGCGAGGTCTACCAGGCGGTCGAGGCGCCGAAGGGTGAGCTTGGCTTCTACCTGAACAGCGACGGCAAGGGCTATCCCTGGCGGTTGAAGATCCGCTCGCCATCATTCACGAACCTGCAGTCCTTGCCCATGCTGATCCAGGGCGCGATGATCTCGGACGTAGTGGCGATCATCGGCAGCATCGATCCCGTCATGGGCGAAGCGGATAAGTGATCCGACCCCCCCCACGCGACATCCGATATGCTCAACGAGAACAACCTGAAGCGGGTCGAGGAGCTGAAGCGCCGGTATCCGACGACCCAGGCGCTGACCCTGCCCGTGCTGTGGATGGTGCAGGAACAGGAGGGATATGTCTCCGAAGCCTCGATGCAGGAGGTGGCAGAACTCCTGAACGTGACGTTTGCCCACGTCCTCGGCGTCGTGACCTTTTACACGATGTTCCACACAAAGCCCGTCGGCCGGCACCACATCGAGGTGTGCACGAACGTCTCGTGCATGCTCCGCGGGTCGGAAAAGATCATGAGCCATCTGGAACATCGACTTGGCGTCAAATGCGGCGAGACGACGCCCGACAAGAAGGTGACGCTGAACGAGACGGAGTGCTTGGGGGCGTGTGGCTACGCTCCGATGCTCGCGATCGGTGAAGCGTATCACGAGCACCTGACGCCCGACAAAGTTGATCGGCTGCTGGAGGGACTGTCATGATGTTGCCCCCGTCCCATCCCGACCAGGCGACGAAGTGGGAGAACGTCATCCTGCCGCCGACGAAGGACCTTCACAAGATCGACGTCTACCGTCAGGGGGGCGGCTACGGCGCTCTGAAGAAGGCGCTCGCGATGAAGCCCGAGGAGGTCATCGAAGAGGTGAAGAGATCCAACCTCCGCGGACGCGGAGGCGCGTGCTTTCCGACCGGGCTCAAATGGTCGTTCATGCCGAAGGCGGGAACGAAGGCCAAGTATCTGTGCGTGAACGGTGATGAATCGGAGCCGGGCACGTTCAAGGACCGTCAGATCTTCGAGTTCAACCCGCATCTGCTGATCGAGGGGACGCTCATCGCCTGCTGGGCGATGGGGATCACCGCGGCGTACATCTACATCCGCGGCGAGTACGGGAAATGGATCCGAATGCTCGAGCGCGCGCTCGAAGACGCGTACTCGAACCGGCTTGTCGGCGAGAATATTCTGGACAGCGGATTCACGACGCAGATCTACATTCACAAGGGAGCGGGCGCATACATCTGCGGCGAGGAATCGTCGCTCATGAACTCGATCGAGGGCGATCGCGGCTATCCTCGCGTGAAACCTCCGTTCCCGGCTCAGGTCGGCTTGTGGGGCTGTCCGACGACCATCAACAACGTCGAGACGATCGCGAACGTCCCGGTCATCATCGAGCGGGGTGCGGCCTGGTACGCTGGCGTCGGTTCGCCGAAGCATCCGGGTCCTCTCCTCGTTGGCGTCAGCGGGCACGTGAATCAGCCGGGCGTGTACGAGATGCCGACGGGCGTACCCCTGTTGGAGATCATTCACAAGTGGTCCGGCGGCGTGCCCGGTCACAAAGGCATCAAGGCGGTCATCCCCGGCGGATCGTCGACAATGGTCCTCCGCGGCGAAGCACTCGAAGGGGTCCGGATGGACGCCGACTCGCTCAAGGCGGCCGGCTCGTCGGTGGGCACAGCGGGGCTCATCGTCATGGACGAAGATACCGACCTGATCGCGGTCATCACGAGGATCGCGAAATTCTATTACCACGAGTCGTGCGGCCAGTGCACGCCATGCCGTGAGGGGACTGGCTGGCTCTGGAAGCTGCTTACGCGATTCGAAGCCGGCGAGGCCCGCATGTCCGACGTCGCCCTTCTGATGGATGTGGCCAATAACATCGAGGGCAACACGATCTGCGCCCTGGGAGACGCGGCGGCATGGCCTGTGCAGTCCATGTTGCGGCAATTCCGGGACGAGTTCGAAAGGCGGACCGTCGACCGTCCGGACGATGCGCCGGTTTCCGCGTGAGAAACCCGGCGTCAAGTTTGAACCCGAAACCCGCGGAACCCGGCATGGGACGCGGGTTTCGTCGTCTCCTGGAGGGAACAGTGGCGCCTTCCGGTTCGTCCAAAGCTCTGTATGTCGCAGCCGAGCAACCTGGAGCGAACGCATCCGTAGGCCCATGGAACACCGAAGCTCGATCGCCCTCCACCTTCCGATGCCCATGCTCCCATCTTCGTCCCGAGCGGTCCCGGAACCGCTCTGGCCGCCTGAGCCCATGAGCGAGCCCGTCACCGAGCGCGACCTCGGCGCTGCGGCGGACGATGTGCTCGTCTCGCTCGTCCAGCGCGGCGATCAAAGGGCGTTCCGGCACCTCGTCCAGCGTCATCACGAGCGCGTGCGCCGACTTCTCTTCGCCATCTTCCGCGACGAGCACCTCGTCGAGGACCTGGCGCAAGAAGTCTTCATCAAGGCGTACGAGGCCCTGTCGTCGTTCCGGTTCGAGTCGTCCTTCTATACATGGCTGTATCGGATCGCCGTCAACAAGGGGCGGGACGAAATGCGCCGACGCAAACTGCGCCGGTTCTTCTCCCTCCAGCAATTGGACGATGGTGCCCGAGCCGAGCTCGAGGCGCGCATGGCCGAGAAGCCGGCCGACATCGACGCGAACGACCTGGTGTCCCTGGGATTACGGATGCTCCCCGACCATCATCGTGAGGTTGTGATCATGAAGGACCTTCAGGGATTCTCCTATGAGGAGATCGCCGAGATCCTGCACATCGAGGTCGGGACGGTGAAGTCACGGCTGTCGCGCGCCCGAACAGCGCTGAAGCAGATTCTCGGTCCGATGCTGGACAAGGATACCGCATGAACCTTCCGCTACCACCTGACGACGCGTTGTACATCAGCCGGGCGATCGACGGAGACCTGTCGCCTGAAGAGCGGTCGCAGTTCGACGCCCGCGTCGAACGCGATGAGGCGTTCCGCGCAGAGGTCGAGGCGCGTCGACGCCTCCAACGGCTCATCCACCGCACGCCGGGCCTCGAGGCCGATGCGGGATTCATCGATCGCGTCATGACGCAGCTTCCGAAGCACGAACGGGAGAGGAGCGACCTGCTGCCGTTCCCGCGGCGATACCTGCCGGTCGCCGCCGTGGCCGTGACGGCCGTCGCAGCCGTGGCTACGTTCATGGTCCTCGAGAGCCGGATACCGCTTTTGCGCTTCTGGGAGGAACAGGCTCAATCGGTGCTGCAGGTGTATGAGCAGACCGTTTCGCAGGGCAACTTCTGGCCGCTGCTCGGCGACCTCGACGACGACCGGACGATCCAGTTTGCGTTCACAGGGACGTTGTCGATCGACGAAGAGAAGGGTGCCACGCTGAAGGTGGACGATCGAGCGAAAGACGGCTATCGTATCGAGGTGCAGAGAGACGGCGCCCGGCCCAAGCGCGATGTGACGGTGGCCGAGTTCATGTCGGCCGTGAAGCCTTCGGCATCGCAACGGCAGGCGCTCGACTCGGTGCTGCACGCCGCCCGCGAAGAACTCCAGACGGCCGTGTTCGTCGGAGCGAATGATGAGGTCGCGATCAAGTCGGACCTTCGTCGGTTGAACCGCGCGGTCATTTCGGGGCTTGCCGCCGTGCTCGAGCCCGAACAGCGGGCCAAGATGAGCCGCTTCATGACGGTGCGGGATGCTCCCTACGTTCTATTCGGGAGCGACGCCCAACCAAGTCCGTCGCAGGAGATCGTCAGGATGATGCGTGCCCCTCGGGAGCGGAATGAGTTCGTCATCCTTCGTCCTGACTCGTTGCTGATCAGCCGATACACGATCGACCCGGACCAGATGCGCTTCCAGGCGGAACAGTACGAGAAGATGGCGGCCGAGCTTGAAGTGCGGCGAGCGCGCATGATCCGCACGTGGGTCGACCGGCCGGGTTTGCCGGAGGTCCCGGCGATCGCGCCCGAGGCGATGGCACGCCTCAACGTGAGGTCTCGGCGAGACCGCTTGTCGATCGAAGTCTCCGATTCCATGAACGGTCGCATCATGTTCTTCAACATGACTATTGCGCCGAGAGTGTGGGTGGAAGGAGGGGAACCCGATGTGTCGGCAGGGGAGTCCGAAATGCAGGTTTCTGGGGTCGGCGCTGGGCCAACACGGGTCGTTGTCACGCCCCGGACGCCGATCCCCCAGAAGCCCGATTCCATGAAGGCCAAACGCAGGGCTCTGCCGGTGGTCATCGAATAGAGGAGGGCGCATATGTCGCGTTCTCAAGGTCTCGCCCCCGTGATTTCCGGGGGCGACGTGTTCTATGCGGTGCCGAGCCGGTTGACTTTTCAGCGTCGTTCCGCTATATTCCAAAGCTAGTTCACTCATGAAGCCGTCAGGAGATCCTGTCGTGGAAACGACGCCGAGAACCAGGTTTTTCAAGACGGAGGAAGTCGGGCAGAAGTGGTACGTCGTCGATGCGACCGGGCAGACGTTGGGCCGGCTGGCATCGGGCATCGCCCACGTCCTCCGCGGGAAGCACAAGCCCCAGTACACGCCGAACGCAGACGTCGGCGATTTTGTCATCGTCGTGAACGCCTCGCAGATCCAGCTGACGGGAAAGCGGCTCGACCAGAAGGAGCTCTACCGGAACACGCTCTATCCGGGCGGCGCGCGATTCACGGCCGTGAAAGAACTCCTCAAGTCGCGACCGGAGATCGTCGTTGAGCACGCCGTCAAGGGCATGCTCCCGAAGACCCGCCTCGGCCGACGCATCGGGATGAAGCTGAAGGTGTACGGCGGCGGCGATCATCCGCACACGGCCCAACGCCCCGAGCCTCTGAAGTTCTAAGGAAATCATACGCATGGCACAACGCATCACCGTCGGACGCCGGAAGACCGCCGTCGCTCGCATCAAACTCTTCGATGGTTCCGGAAAGGTCACGGTCAACGGCCGTGAGCTCGAGAACTACTTCCCGCTCGAGACGCATCGTCAGGAAGTGCTGAAGCCCCTCACGGTCACCGAGAAACTCGGCCGCTTCGACGTGGCGGCGGTTGTCGAAGGCGGAGGATCGATGGGCCAGGCCCAGGCGATCAAGCTCGGCATCGCCCGTTCGCTCGTTGCGTCCGACGAGGACCTTCGCGGCGCCCTTCGCCAGCACGGGTTGTTGACCCGCGATCCCCGTGCCGTCGAACGCAAAAAGTACGGCTTGAAGAAGGCCCGTAAACGCTTCCAGTTCTCGAAGCGCTGATCGAATCGTTCCATCCGGGGTCCGGCACCAGGCCGGACTCCGGCGCCTCATCCATCAATCATGCGACCCGATCCGACCGGCAGTGTCCCGTCCTCGCGCAGAGACGGGATTCCGGAAGGAGATGACGGCCGCAGGTGACCAACTGAAAGGACATACCGATGCCCCGCATCGAGCTGGAAGCCCTCCTCCAGGCCGGCGCCCACTTTGGGCACCTGACCCGCCGCTGGAATCCCAAGATGAAGCCGTTCATTTTCATGGAACGCAACGGGATCCACATCATCGACCTCAAGAAGACGCAGGAAATGGCCGACGACGCGTTCACGGCCGTTTCAAACATCCTTGCCGAGGGGAAGAAGATCCTCTTTGTCGGCACGAAGCAGCAAGCCTCCGACGTCGTCAAGGAAGAGGCGAAGCGCTGCAACGCGCACTATGTCACGGAGCGCTGGATGGGCGGCATGCTGACGAATTTCCAGACGATCCGGAAGAGCGTCAAGCGCCTCACGAATATCGAGAAGATGGAGAACGACGGGACCTTCGACAAGTTGACGAAGAAAGAGCGACTCATGCTGTCCCGTGAGCGAGACAAGCTCCAGGAAGTGCTCCAAGGCGTCGTTGAGATGACGCGCCTGCCGGGTGTCATCTATGTCGTCGACATCAACAAAGAGGACATCGCCGTGAAAGAAGCGCGCCGACTCGGGATCCCCGTGGCGGCGATCGTCGATACGAATACCGACCCAGGCCTCATCGACTTCCCGATCCCTGCGAACGACGACGCGTTGAAGTCGATCCAGCTCATCACGAAGGTCATCGCGGACGCCGTCATCGACGGCGATCATCGCTCCTCGGCGCGTCGCGCCGAAGAGGTCGCCGCTCCCGAGGCCGCTGTCAAAGCCGAACGTGTTCATTCACCCTCTGCCCGTTAACAAAGAACCATGAGTCAGATCACCTCCGATATCGTCAAGAAGCTCCGCGACACGACCGGCGCCGGCATGATGGACTGCAAGAAGGCGCTGGAAGAGTCGAAAGGAGACATGGATGCGGCCGTCGAGTACCTTCGCAAGAAGGGGGCCGCCACCGCCGCCAAGCGCGCGGACAAAGAGACCAACCAGGGTGTCGTCGAAGCGTACATCCACGCAGGCGGCCGCATCGGCACGCTCGTGGAACTGAACTGCGAGACCGATTTCGTCGCCAAGACGCCGGGCTTCAAGGCGCTCGCGCACGACATTGCCATGCAGATCGCTGCGATGAATCCGCAGTACGTGAGCCGCGACCAGGTCGGCCAGGCGACGATCGCGAAGGAACTGGAGATCTTCGCCGATCAAGCGAAGAACGAAGGCAAGGCCGAGCACGTCGCCCAGAAGGTCGCTCAGGGACGCCTTGAGAAGTTCTACCAGGAGTCTTGTTTGCTCGAGCAGAGTTTCATCAAGGACTCGGGCAAGACCATCAAAGACATCATCCAGGATGAGGTCTCGCGCGTCGGCGAAAAGATCGAGGTCCGCCGGTTCCTGCGATACCATCTCGGTGAGTCCACGAACGCCTGACACCATCAACGCATGACAGAATCCCGACCTCGTTCGGGATTCTGCATGTCTAGACCCATGCCCACTCCCACGTATAAACGCATCCTCCTCAAACTGAGCGGCGAAGCCCTGATGGGCGAGCTCGAGTACGGGATCGACGCCTCCGTGCTCAGCCGATACGCCGACGAAGTGAGGTCGGTCACTGATCTCGGCGTTCAGGTCGGCATTGTCATCGGCGGGGGCAACATCTACCGGGGGGTCCAGCATTCGACCGACGGCATCGACAAGGTGACGGGCGACCACATGGGAATGCTTGCGACCGTCATCAACGCCCTTGCGCTCCAGCGCGCGCTCGAGCATCACGGCGTGCCGACGCGCTGCCAGACGGCTATTGACATGGCCAAGATCGCCGAGCCGTTCGTCCGGCGCCGGGCCATCCGGCACCTCGAAAAGGGGAGGACCGTCATCTTTGCGGCGGGAACGGGGAATCCGTATTTTACGACTGATACGGCGGCAGTGCTTCGAGCGATCGAGATCGGGGCGGACGTCATCCTGAAGGGCACTCGGGTGGACGGCGTGTACGACAGTGACCCCGAGAAGAATGCTGACGCGACGAAGTTCGAGGAGATCTCGTACGAAGATGTGCTCAAGCGGGACCTGCGGGTCATGGACCTGACGGCGATCACGCTTTCGAAAGAGAACCGCCTGCCGCTCATCGTTTTCAACATGAACCTACCGGGGAACCTCCGTCGCCTCGCCCTCGGCGAGCCCGTCGGGTCGCGCGTGATGGATTTCCCCACTCTCGACACCACGACGAAGAGCCATCGATGAACGCCAAAGACATCCTGAAGAACGCAGACGACCGGATGAAGAAAGCGGTCGAGGTCGTCCGTGAAGAGCTCATCCGCATCAGGACCGGGAAGGCGACGACCGCCCTCCTCGACACCGTCAAGGTCGACTACTACGGGTCGATGGTCCCGTTGAAGCAGGTTTCGAATGTCAGCACGCCTGACGTGCACACGGTCAGCGTCCAGCCTTGGGAGAAGGCGATGATCGGGCCGATCGAAAAGGCGATCCTTGGAGCCAACCTCGGCCTGAATCCGATCAACGACGGCAATGTGGTCCGTGTGCCGATCCCTCCGCTCAACGAAGAGCGACGAAAAGAGCTGGTGAAACTGACCAAGAAGTTCGGTGAGGAGGGAAAGGTGGCGATCCGAAACGTACGACGGGACGCGATCGAGCACCTGAAGAAGGCGGAGAAAGAGGAACACATGTCGGAGGATGATCGGAAGCGGGCGGAGGTGGATGCGCAGAAAATGACCGACAAGCATATCAAAGAGATCGACGACCTCCTCGCCCACAAGGAGAAGGAGATCATGGAGGTCTGAGCGGCCGATCGAACTTCAAGCGATCACAAACGGCCATCGCAGCATTGAACCCATGCTCGATGGCCTTGTTGTTGGCAGGGGTTCCTGAACAGTGTGGGAATGACTCATGCAAAGCATCGCGAGATACGCCAGGCGGGCCGCTGTCATCCTCGTTGTGGGGCGATCGTGGAACCTGCTCCTCCCGACGTGGAGACAGGGACTTGGGATCCTCTGGGAGCAGTTCCTGCGGAACGGATGCCACATCCGAATTGAACGAAACGAGCGCACCGTCTCCCAGACGGCGCCGTCTCGTCGTCGAGACCTAAGGGCTCCGGGCGATCATGGTCGCAACCTTCCACGCGATGGGCGGCTGACCGGGCTGTACACTCATCCAGCCCGCTCTGGCTGACCTGCAACTCCGCCGTGTGTGGCTCGTATGGTAGGGATACATCTCAACCAAAGGACCTACCATGACTGACGCAGCCAAGCTCCTCACCCGAAGCGCCTCCGACCGCGTCATCGCCGGCGTCTGCGGCGGCCTCGCCGACTATCTAGACGTCGACCCGCTCTTCATCCGCCTTGCGTGGATCCTGATGGTCGTTGCGGGCGGATTCGGCATTCTCCTCTATATCGCCTGGGTCGTGATCGTTCCGGTTGGGGAGCCCGTCGCGGCGGCGCCGACCGAGCGGCGCGGACGCTCGACGTTCGGAGCCATCGTCGGCGGCCTCCTGGTGATGCTCGGCGTGCTGCTCCTCCTCGACGAGTTCGAGCTCTTCCGCTTCCACCATTTCTTCGATTGGTCGTGGAAATTCGCGGGTCCGGCGCTGCTGATCGCCGGAGGCTCGTATCTCATCTTTCGTCGGCGTGAAGAGCGGGCAGGGGCGGAGGCGGTGGAGGCCGGAGTCCATGAGCCGGCCGCCCACGCGAAACGCTTTCAAAAGAGTCGTACGGACCGAAAGGTCTTCGGCGTCTGTGGCGGGATGGCAACGTACTTTGATGTCGACCCGACTCTCGTACGGCTGGCGGTGGCGGGCGTGACGCTCGCGGCTCCACCGTTCGGCGTCATCGGCTACCTCGCACTGGCGATCTTCGCGCCGTCGGAAGTCCCGGTGGTCCCTCCGGTCCAACCGACGCCGTCACAGCCATGAACGGCCGCGGACTGGATATTGTCTCCGGCGGACTCATCGTTTCCGCCGGACTGGCACTCTTCCTCCGGGCGTTGGACGTTCAGCCGGAGGCGATGGTCACCGTCGCGTGGAGTTGCGCTTCAGTTCTGTGCGGCATTCATGCGGTGATCGGTCTGATCGCCGGCTCGAACGGGAGGAAATTCTGGGGAGCGTTGGGTTTCGTTGCGGCCGGTCAGTTGGCGCTCTGGAGCGCCGACATCCTGACCCCGACGCTCGAAGAAAGCATCGCCGCCGCGTCACTGTGGGTAGGTCTGGCGTTTGCCTTCGTGTGGCTGAGCCAACCGTACAAACTTGATGTGCTGGCCGTCGCCGTGTTGTTCGGCGGCCCTGGAGTGGGATACTACCTCTGGTGGCACGAGCTGGTGGACCTGCGCTTGCTCGAGCGGTGGGCCGGCAGTGGGTGGCCGGCGATCATCATTCTCGCCGGTGCCGGTTTGATCCTGCGAGCCTTCTTCAAGCCAACGCGTCAATGAGCATCCAGCCAGTTCCTGCCCGTGCCCATTTCGACCTGGATGGGCACGGACAGGGGCAGGGCTCCGACCATCTCCCGTTCCACGATCTTCCTCACGGCTGTTTCTTCTTTCTTCCTCACCTCGAACAGCAGTTCATCGTGCACCTGCAGCAGCATGGCTGAGGTCAGTCCTTGCTCCGCGAAGGCGCGCTGAATGCGGACCATGGCGATCTTGATCATGTCGGCCGATGTCCCCTGGATCGGCATGTTGATCGCCTGGCGTTCGGCGTTCTGCCGGACGGGGCGGTTCTGACTTCGGAGGTCGGGCAGATATCGCCGACGGCCCAGCAACGTCTGTACGTAGCCGAGCTTCGTTGCCGTGGCGATCGTGTCATGGATGTACTGCTGCACCTTTGGAAATCGCTGGAAGTACCTATCGATGATCTCTTTCGCTTCCGTTTGCGATATCTCGAGATTGTTGGCCAGTCCGAAGGCGCTGCTGCCGTACATGATCCCGAAGTTGACCGCTTTGGCCTTTCGCCGCATGTCGCGGCTGACCTCTGCCAGCGGCACGCCGAAGACCCGTGCGGCCGTCGTGGCATGGATATCCTCATTGTTCCGGAACGCTTCCGCCAATCCCTCATCGCCCGCGATGTGCGCCATCACCCGCAGTTCGATCTGCGAATAGTCGGCCGACAGCAGCACCGAGCCGCGTTCGCCGACGATGAACGCGCGGCGGATGGCCTTGCCCGCTTCCGTCCGGATCGGGATGTTCTGCAGGTTGGGGTCGCTGCTCGAGAGGCGTCCGGTCGCCGCGACCGTCTGGGAGTAGGACGTATGCACCCGTCCGGTGTCGGGATGGACCAGCTGCGGCAGCGCGTCGACGTAGGTCGACTTCAGCTTGGAGAGCTGGCGATACTCGAGCAGTGACTCGACGATGGGATGGGCGTGGCGCAGCGATTCAAGCACGCCGACGTCGGTCGAGAAGCCGGTCTTCGTCTTGCGGACCGGCGGGAGGCCGAGCCTCGTGAACAGGATGCTGCCGAGTTGCTGGGTGGAGTTGAGATTGAACGGGCCGCCGGCGAGCTCGTGGATCTTGAGCGTCAGGCCTTTGATCTGCTGCTCCATCTCTTTGGACATTTCCGCCAGCGTTTCGGTGTCGAGGGTGATGCCGCGACGTTCCATGTCTGCTAGAACGGCCACGAGCGGCATTTCGACGTCGGTCGCGAGGCGGTCGAGTTTCGTCTCCTTCAGCTTCTCTGCCAGCAGTTTCCAGAGTCGATACGTGATGTCGGCATCCTCGCAGGAATAGTCCGACAGCGCCTGCGGATCGACCTCGCGGATCGGTCGCTGCAGTTTTCCCTGACCCACGATATCCTTGAACGACACCGGCGAATAGCCCAGATACTCCCGGGAGACGGCGTCCATGTTGTGCTGGGCGTCTTCCCGAAGCAAGTAACTGGCGACCATCGTGTCGAAGTCCGCGCCGGCGACGTTGATCCCATGACGGGACATCACCAGAATGTCGTACTTGATGTTGTGGCCGGCTTTGGGGACGGAGGCGTCCTCGAGCGGACCTTTGATGAGCGGTGCGACGGAGGACCACGCCAGGTCGTCGGTGGCGGCGGCGGGAAACATCCCTTCGGCCACAGCGGTAGCCGCGATCGGGACGTAGAACGCCTCGCGCTCCTTTAGCGAGAACGACACGCCGACCAATTCAGCCCGGAGGGCATCGGTCGATGTCGTCTCCGTGTCGAAGACAAAGCCCTTCGACCCAGCGAGCGCCTTGGCGAGTTTCTTCAATTCATCGAGCGTCGTGATGCGACGGTATGTGTGGTCGTCAGTGGTGATCGTGGCGTACTCAACCGGCAGGGTTGCCGGTTCCGCCTGGGCGGGCGCTTCGGTAGCTGACGCTTCGGATGCGCCAGGGCCATCCAGTCGATTGAGGAGTGAACGAAACTCCATCGATCGATACAGCTCGCGCAGCTTGTCCCGGTCCGGTGGCTCAAGCCGAAAGGCTTGCAGGTCCAGATCGACCGGGGCATCCGTGTGGATCGTCACGAGGGTGCGGGACAGGAAGGCCAGCTCGCGATTCAACTCGAGCTTGGCCCGGACCCCCTTCTGCGGGATGTCGTCGAGCGAACGGTAGAGCGCCTCCAATCCCCCATATTTCTGGATCAGCGGGATGGCCGTCTTCTCGCCGATGCCCGGAACGCCGGGTACGTTGTCGGAGCTGTCGCCGGTCAGGGCGAGGACTTCGATGACCTTGTCGGGCGTGACGCCGAACTTCTCCCGCACGCCGTCGAATCCCACCACCTCGGGATCGCCACCTTGCTTCGCCGGCCGCATGAGTGAGATGTTCGGCGAGACGAGTTGCATGAAGTCCTTGTCGCCGCTCACGAGAAACACGCGCAAGCCTTCCTTCTCAGCCTTCCGCGCCAGCGTGCCAATGATATCATCCGCTTCAAAGCCGGGCACTTCGAGCAGGGGAATGCGGTGGGCGCGAATGACCTCCCTGAGAGGATCGAGCTGGGTGACCATGTCTTCCGGCATCTTCTCCCGGGTCGCCTTGTATTCGGCGTACGCTTCGTGGCGGAAGGTCGGCGTCTTCGTGTCGAACGCGACGGCCAGATAGTCGGGAAGGGACTCGTTGATGATCCTGTTCAGAAAGGTGACGAACCCGTACACGGCGCTGACATTCCGTCCATCCGACGTCATGAGCGGACGCTGAATGAACGCGAAGTACGCACGGTAGGCGATGGCCATGCCATCGATGAGGAAGAGACGCCGGGGGCGGTCGCTCATGCTGAGGATGATTCCGAGGGTGAACGGTCGGGGATGGGGACGGGCGCTGGAGTACGATCATCGCCATGGTCGTCGGGCGCGTCGACGAGATTGGTCCGGACGACCCAGATCGAGATGAGCAGCATGCCGAACGCAAACAGGAAGACGGAACGCAGTCCCAGGTGGGCGCCGATGAGCCCGCCCAGCGGCGCGCCGATGAAGTTGGCCAGCGTATTACCGCTCGTGGCGATGCCCAGAATGCCGCCGCGGCGGTTGGGCGGCGCGAATTTGCTGACATACGAATAGAGCACCGGCAGCATGCCTCCGAGGCTGAATCCCAGGAGTGCGCGCAAGGCGATCAAGGGCGCGATGTGTGTGGCGACGGCATGGAGTCCGTAGGCGATACCGGCCCCCAGAAACGCGAGCGACAGGTTCTTGCGCATGTTCTTGCGGTCGTTGCGGCGTCCCCACCACGGAGCTGAGATGACCGTGAAGAGGCCGGCGACGGAAAAAATGGCGCCGGCGGCTGTTGCGACGAATTCGGGGTTGCCGAGCATTTCATCGACGTACAACGCAAAGATCGGCTGAACGAAGAAGACGCTCATTTGTGAGATGACGATGAGTCCGAGGGCAACGGCAATGGGGCGATGGCTGAACACGTATCGATAGTTGCTGCGCAGTCCGATCGCATGGCCCGACGAGGTCTCGTGGGCGGTCCGGTCATGGACGAACAGAAGAATGATGAAGCCGGTGATCGTGCAGAGTCCCGCGACGAGGAAGAAGACGGGGCGGAAGCCGAGCGTGTCGGCCAGCGAACCGCCGATGAACGGGCCGAGCACGTTGCCGGCGGACGTGGCCGTTTGCAGCAGGCCGATCGCGTATCCCGAGCGATGCCGCGGAGTATTGACCGACACGAGGGCCATGGCGGCGGCGAGGAACCCGCTGATGGCTCCCTGGACCATTCGGAACACGAACAAACTTTCGACGTTCCACGCGAACCCGATGAGCACCTGAGACAATCCGAGGCCGAAAATCGCCCTGACGGTCATGAACTTGCGGCCGTATTTGTCGCCCAGGTAACCCCAGACCGGCGTGAGGAAGAAAGCGGGGAGGAAGGGGCCCGAGAAGACGATACCGCTCCATTGGGCGACGGCGGCCTCGTCGGTCACGCCCAGATGGCGGATATAGAACGGGAGGAACGGGACGACGAGGCTCATCCCCAGCATGGCGATGAACTGCGCCGCCCAGATGATGTAGAGCGTCTTCCGCCAGGGTTCGACCGGACCTTGTGGCGACTGAGAGCTCATGCGGTGGTTCTTCGGGAGAGGTCGTGAAGCGTTGGCTCTTGTCGCCGGGCGGTCAGGAACATACGGACGAGTTGTTCGTCGAATATACTGATTCGAGCCGTGAGATGGGATGCGCAATCTTGACTCTCCCGGCCCAATTCCGTACTATTCTTGTCAACAGAAAGGGAGTGAGATGACCGTGTCGAAGGTTCTACTGACGACTCTTCTGTTGACGGCCAGCGTTGTCGTGGCATCGGCGCAGTTCAAGGTGCGCCCCGAAACGCGCCCGTCGACGGGTTCATCGCTCGTCCGGGAAGATGGCGGCAGCTTCCTTCTTGGATGGTTCGATGCCTCCCGATTCGCGATGCGCCAAAGCTACGGGTTGACCTATTCCAGCATGGGGGGGCGTGGGATCTCGGTCGGAGAGTATACGAACAGCATGATGTACCAGATCTCCGATCCCCTGTCGCTGCAATTTGATGTCAGTCTGACCCATGTCCCTTTCAGCTCGTACGGCGACAAGTTCAACAAGGGACTCTCGGGCCTTCGCCTATCGCGTGCGCAGCTTGATTATCGCCCGAGCGAGAACACGCTCTTCCAGATCCAGTTCCGACAGATCCCGGCGGGGGCGTACTTGCGGGGATGGCCAGGCTACGGCACGGATTTGGGGCTGGATCGACCATTGGACTTCGACCGCTGACCTCCGTGTTCACACGACCTCATGATCGGTGCGCGAGCAGGCCATTGTGCCTGCTCGTTTCGTTCCATTCCGATCCGCCCCCGGTGGTGGCGGGCCTGTATGGGTCGTAGCGACGCGTCCCTCTTCTGGCGTCGTTGGAAGCTCGTTGCCCTTGCCGCCGCCGGCATGGTGCTCCTCGTCGGGATCTATCTTGCCGCCCAGACGTACTGGACCTCGTCGCAGTCCGTCGTGGGTATGATCCCCGGCGAGACGAAACCATGGAAAATGGAGGTGGTCAATACGACGAGCGAGGCGGGACTGGCGCTACGGATCGCCGACCATTTGCGCCGGCTGGGGTACGACGTGGTTGATGTTCGCACGTCGCGCATGCCGGGTCCGGTACGGACGTCGTTCATCGATCGCTCGGGGCGCCCCGAGGCCCTCAGTGACCTGCAGGCCGTCCTCGAACTGACGCCCGACCGGTTCCGTTCCGAGCTTGATCGAACGCTGTTGCTCGACGTGACCATGCTTGTCGGAAACGATATCCGCACGATCCCGGCGTTTGCCGCGGACGTGCAGCCATAAGAGTTTCGCTCTGCCATCCCAGGAGAATCCAGTGACCTCTCGCGCATTGGCTCAGCTGATCGCCAACACGATGCTATCCAAGAAGGCCCATGACGTCATCACGATGGACCTTCGCAAGGTCACGAGCACGGCCGACTTCTTCGTCGTCTGTTCGGCCGACTCCGATACCCAGGTGCGCGCGATCGCCGACGCCGTCGACCAGGCTACGGATGAGGCGGGCTCGCCCGTCTGGAAGCAGGAGGGCCGCCAGGCGATGACCTGGGTGATCCTCGATTTCGTCGACGTCGTCGCCCACGTCTTCCATCGAGAGTCGCGGACGTTCTACAATCTCGAACGACTCTGGGCCGACGCGAAGACCGTCGCCGTCACGGATGAGCCTCCGGTCAAGAAACCTGCGGCAAAGAAGGCGGCCGTCAAGCGGACCACGATCCGCAAAGCCAGTACCGTCCGCAAGCGGAGCGCGAAGTGAAGAAGTATCTGGCGGAACATGTCGGCGCCGCGCTCGAACGGCTGGGATATCACAGCCGCGTTGAGCTGCAATTCGAGACGCCCAAGCAGGAGGCACACGGGGATCTGACGACGAATGTGGCCATGCTTCTGGCCAAACCGATCGGCAAGAATCCCCGTGCGATCGCGCAGGAGATCGTCGGGGCGCTGCAGCTCGACCCGAAGGACGTCTCAGGCACGGAGATCGCAGGTCCGGGCTTCATCAACTTCCGGTTCACGCCGGGATTCTTCACGCGCCAGCTGGCGGACATCCTGCGGCACGGCGCCGCGTTCGGACGGACGAACGTCGGCCAGGGCCGAAAGGCGATGGTGGAGTTCGTCAGCGCTAATCCGACCGGTCCTTTGTCGGTTGGGCACGGCCGGCAGGCGGCCATTGGCGACATGCTGGCAAGCCTTCTGGAGTGGACCGGCTACGCCGTGACGCGGGAATATTACTATAACAACGCCGGCCGGCAGATGCGCGTGCTGGCGCAATCGACCCTGGCGCGATATCGACAATTGTTCGACCCGAACGTTCCGTTCCCTGATGACGGCTACCAAGGCGAGTACATCCGCCTCATCGCCGAAGAGATCAAGGTCGAACGTGGTGACGCGCTGTTATCGATGCCGGAGGAGGAGTCGTTGAAGATCTGTCAGGCCGTCGCCGAAGGCTCGCTGTTCGACGCCATCAAGGCCGTCCTTGCGCGCATGGGAGTGCGGCACGATGAATTCTACAACGAGGATTCGCTGTATTCTTCGGGCAAGATTGACGAGGTGGTGCAGGAGTTCCGATCGAAGGGTCTGGCGTACGACCAGGAGGGGGCGGTCTGGTTGAAGGCGACGGCGCTTGGGCTGGAACAGGACCGGGTCATCATCAAGAGCACTGGCGAACCGACGTACCGGCTTCCGGACATCGCGTACCATTGCGAGAAATTCCGGCGCGGCTTCGAACTGATCGTAGACGTTTTCGGTGCCGACCACGTCGCGACGATTCCCGACGTGCTCGCCGGGGTGAAGGCGCTGGGGTATGACCCGGAGCGCGTGCGTGTCGTCATTCACCAGTTTGTGACGCTCCTGCGTGACGGCGAACAGGTGAAGATGTCGAAGCGCCTGGCGAACTTCGTCACGCTCGACGACCTGATCGATGATGTCGGAGCGGACGCTGTCCGCTACTTCTTCCTGATGCGCGCGAACGGAACGCACCTCGAATTCGACCTGAACCTCGCGAAGGAACAATCCGAAAAGAACCCGGTCTACTACGTGCAGTACGCCCATGCGCGGATCGCGAGCATTCTGAGATTCGCATCGGGCGAAGGCGGCGTGAGGTTGCCCGAAGACCCCAGCGCGATCGACTTTGGCCTTGTTGCAGGCCCGGCGGAGGTCGTGCTCACCAAGCTCCTGCTGGAGTTCCCGCGGATCGTGGCGGGAGCAGCGGCGGCACTCGAGCCCCATCGATTGCCGGCGTATCTGACCGATGTAGCGATGGCGTTCCATCGGTTCTACCATGACCATCGGGTGGTCGTGCCCGAAGCGCAGGTGGCGCAGGCGCGGCTGGCTCTTTGTGCCTGCACACGGACGGTACTGGCGAATGGGCTTGGAATTCTGGGCGTTTCGGCCCCTGAGCGGATGTGACGGTACTGATTGATTCTTCGCCCCGTTTTTCGTAGCATTTGCAAGCATCAATGCCAATCGAGGCCGTTCCCACCTCTTGCTACTGCCTGACACCCGTCCATTGAGACGGCGATCCCTGCAGGCCCCCCGATCGATCGGGCGGCTGGTCATCCATCACTTTCTCCAGATCTTCGTTGAAGACCGTACTCAGCGTCGTTGGGGCCCGTCCGAATTTCATGAAAGTGGCACCGTTGCATCGCGCGTTTTCCGCCCGGTCGGCTTCGGTGCGGCATCTCATCGTTCATACGGGCCAGCACTATGACGAGAAGATGTCCAAGGTCTTTTTCGAGGACCTTCAGTTGCCTCAGCCGGACATCTACCTTGGCGTCGGCTCGGGTTCGCACGCCGAGCAGACGGCCAAGGTGATGGTGGAGTTCGAGAAGGTCGTGCTCGAGGTCAAGCCCGACCTGGTGCTCGTCGTCGGCGACGTCAATTCCACGCTGGCCTGTTCGATCGTCGCGGCGAAGTTGCACGTTCCGGTGGCCCATGTTGAGGCGGGGTTGCGGAGTTTTGACCGAAGGATGCCGGAGGAGATCAACCGGCTCGTGACCGACGCCATCGCCGACCTGCACTTCGTGACCGAACCGAGCGGGATGGAGCATCTCAGGTCGGAGGGTGTACCCGCGGCCAAGGTGTATCTGGTGGGGAATACGATGATCGATTCGCTCGCGCATTTTCGTGAGGCGGCGAACCGCTCGGCGATCGTGTCGGACCTGGGACTTGCGGCCGGCCGCTACATGGTGGTGACGTTGCATCGCCCGAGCAACGTGGACCGCAAGGAGATCCTGCAGGACGTTCTCGGATTCTTCGAGAAGTTCGCCTCGCAGGTGTCGGCGGTCTTCCCCGTTCATCCCAGGACCCGAAAGATGTTGAGCGAGTTCGGATTGATGGAGCGGGCCTCGAAGGTCCCAGGGCTCAAGCTCATCGATCCGCTTGGATACTTAGATTTTCTGCGACTGATGCAGGAGGCCAGATTCGTCCTGACCGATTCGGGGGGCATTCAAGAGGAGACGACGTACCTGGGCATCCCGTGTTTGACCTTGCGGGAGAACACCGAACGTCCGATCACGGTCGCCGAAGGCTCGAATGTCCTGTGCGGCTCCGTGATCGCGAACGCGATGCCGCATGTCGAGTCGATCCTGGCCGGCAGATTCAAGCGGGGACGGAACCCGGATCTGTGGGATGGGAAGGCGGCGGAGAGGATCGTGGAGATCATCGTTGCGCAATTGAAGGAGCGGACGTGAATCGCACCGTACTACGACTTGCCATTGTCGTCTCGGCCACACTGTGGTGTTCGGTGATGGCACTGGCTCAGGACCAGGGAGCGCGCACATCGGCTGATCCGGTCGCAGGGCAACTGGGCCTCCATGCGACCGCCGTACCGCTGGACGGGCCGATCGATGAGACGGCCTATATGGTGGGGCCGGGGGACCTGTTCGTCGTGACGATCGCCACCATCCCGCCGCAATCGATGGCGCTGACCGTCACGTCGCAGGGGACGTTGGTGATCCCGCTGGTGGGCGAGATCAAGGGTCTTTCCAAGACGTTGGCGGCGTTCCGGGCCGACGTGATCGCCGCGATCAAGCAGCGGTATCTGCAG
>JALONQ010000010.1 GCA_025454835.1 Bacteroidota bacterium
CTTAGCGGTGCGCAACTTCTACACTAAGATGTTGACCGCAAAGTCGCTAAGACGCAAGAACACATTTCTTTTGACTGGCGTCTTTGCGTCTTAGTGGTGTACAGCTTCTACACTTTGAATGCCCACCCTTCCACCCACCGCGCCGCCAGATAGCCGCCCGCAACATTGGTCACACCCTTCCATCCGTTTGCCTTCAGCACCTGCAACGTCGTGTGCCCCAGAAAACCGTCCTTGCTGAGCACGAAGAGCGGCTTCTCTCTCGGCACCTCTTCCAGCCGGTCACGGATCTCGTCGGCCGGAATGTGCACCGCGCCGGCCAACGGCGCCCTGCCTTGCTCACCGACGGTCCGGACGTCGAGGATCGTCGCACCCGTCTTCCGGATCGTCTCGAGCGCCTCGGCCGGGCCGAGCGAAGGGCTGTATCCGCTCAGGGCGTTCTGCGCGATGAAGGAGGCCAAGTTGACCGGATCATTCGCGCTGTTGAACGGCGGTGCGTAGGCCAGGTCAAATTCGGAGAGGTCGTCGACCGTCATCCGTCCCTGCAACGCCACAGCGATCACATCGATCCGCTTTTCCACACCCTTCTCGCCGTATGCCTGGGCGCCAAGCACCCGCCCATCCTTGCGGTCGTACACCAGCTTGAACGACAGCATCGACGCCCCGGGATAGTACGCCACGTGCTGGTCTTTGAAGACGTACGCAACTCCCGCATCGATGCCCGCGTCCTTCGCGGCCTTCTCGCTCAAACCCGTCGACGCAGCCGTGTGACCGAAGATCTTCACAACCGAAGTCCCCAGGGCGCCCCGGTACGCCATGCGGCCCCCAAGAGCGTTCGTCGCAGCAATGCGGCCCTGCCGGTTCGCGGGGCCTGCCAACGGTATGCGCACTCGCTTGCCGCTCACCTTCTGCACGATCTCCACCATGTCTCCCGCCGCGTAGATGTCGGGGTCGTTCGTTTCGAGGCGCTCGTTCACCACCACCCCGCCGCTCGTCCCGATCTCGATGCCGGCCTTCTTCGCCAGCGCCAATTCCGGCCTCACACCGACCGACAACAGTACGATGTCCGCGACGATCGAGGAACCATCGCTCAGCCGCACGGCATCGTTCGTGATCTCAGCCAGCCCGACGCTCGTCCGCACATCCACACCCGACGATCGAAGACCTGCTTCGGCCATCGCACCGAATTCCGGGTCCATCGTGATCATGACGCGCGGCGCTAATTCCACGACGGTCACGGCCAGCCCGCGAGCCTTGAGCGCCTCGGCCATTTCCAATCCGATGAACCCCCCGCCGGCGATCACCGCATGCTGGGGTTTCTGCTCTTCCAGATGCTTCTGGATCCGATCCATATCGGGGATCGTCCAGAGCTTGAAAACGTGCGGCAGGTCCACACCCGGCAACGGAGGGACCACCGGAGATCCACCCTGCGCAAGGATGAGCTTGTCGTACGGGATGCGCACCTCGCCATCGGGCTTCCGTGCGACAACGACGCGCTCATCACGGAGAATGTCGATGGCCTCGGTCTTGGTCTGCACGTTCACGCGATACCGGCCGAAGAACCCCTCCGGCGTCTGGAGGAGTAGGCTCGATCGCCGCTTGATGTCGCCGCTGAGAAAATACGGCAAGCCACAGTTGGCAAAGCTGACGTAGGGTCCTTTTTCGAGGAGCGTGATCTCGGCGGTCTCGTCGAGACGCCGGGCGCGGGCCGCCGCCGTCGCGCCGGCCGCCACTCCACCTATGATGACAATTCGCTTCTGTCCCATCACTTTGCTCAAGATCGATTCAAGGGTGTATCAGGATACAACAGGCGGGAAGACGCCAACAGCGGAGGTGGCACTCCACCAACGCCAATGTGATGCGAGAATTGTCGTAAGGATTCAATCAGGTTCTCACGAATGAGAATGCCCCGAGACCAGAGAGTCCCGGGGCATTTCATCATCATACGGGTCGAGAGCGATTCACGTCGTCCGCCGTATGTTCTCCTTGGCCTCATCGACTCCGTGACGAATGGATTCCACCCTTCTTCGAATCCACCGTCACGGTGAATGGGCCCTTCCCCTCCACGATCCAGCGGACCGATGCCGTTCCCATGCCGGGGATCGTCTCGACATTAAGCCGTTCGGGATTCCGCTTCTGTTCTGTTCCAATGCCCAACAGTCGGTTCTCGAGGACCATGCCCGACACGACCGTCCCGCCGGCCAGGGTCACCCAGTCGGGCCGTGTGATCTTGTTCTTCACGTCCTGGCTGGTGTGCGTCGGAATGACCCTGCGGTTGGCGACGATCGCCGTCACTTCGGTCAGTCCGTTCCCTAGACCCCGTGTGATGATGGAATCAACCGCGACCTTCGGGGTATGGTAGAGATGAAACAACGTGAAGGCCATGTTCCGATGGCACAGGTCCTCCAGCATGAACGATGGCGCCGTACGCGTCCATGCTTTCTTGACGCCCCCCACCTCAACCTCGCCGTACTGCGGATGCTTCACCTTCGTCCACGGCACGATCCCTTCGTCGAACAGCAGGAGCTTGTCGAAGCGATAGACGGTGTTGCGCCCCGCGCGGAAGTCGTCGCTTCCCTGCTTGCGGAAGTAGTCGAAGCTCGTCCATAGTTCATTGCTGTAGGTGATGATGCCCCGGGCTCCGTGGAACCAGTCGAGCTCGCCTCCATACACGACGTAGAGGTCCTTCCACAGAACGAAATATCGATACCCCGGAAGCATCTCTTCTCCCAGCTTGCCCAGGAAGTCATAGGTCTGCACGTCGATACGGTCGTAGGTCTTCTCGTCCTCCTTCGCACCCGGGCCCCGCAGGATCATTCCGCCGCTGTTATGGAAGGTCTGGGCGGCGGCGATGTTCTCGTGTGCCAGGACGAAGTCCGCTACGCTCCGGTTCTCGGGGAACGTGAACGGGTACCGATCGGCCCCCCCCTGTGTGTAGCGGGGCTGCCAGTTCCATGCCCAGTCACGGTTCGGGTCGTAGTAACCCGGCGTGTCCTCATTCACCCGGCCGTCGCCGTCGTTGTCGATCCCTTCGTTGCCGAGCATCGTGTACTGTCCGGGCCGGTCGGGCTCCGCCATGACCAACAGCCGGGGGTCTGCTGGATCGGCGATCCATCGCCCGTTGGGATCGGCGATCCTCATCTGCACGATGTTGCCGTCGCCGTCGAGATCGTCGTATCCGTCCTCGTCCACGACGCCGTCGCCGTCATCGTCCCGCGGGTCCAGCCCGCTGCGGGGAGAGCTCGGCGTGTTCGGCCGATGGATGAAGTGCTCACGGGCGTCGGGATTGATGGTGGGAATGATGTAGAGGGTCTTCTCGTCCAGGAGGTTTCGGATCCACTCCACCGACCCATACATCTCGCAGACGTACCACGCGGTGTAGAGTGCGACCTCCGAGCCCTGGACCTCGTTCGAGTGGATGTTTCCGTCGATGTACATCGCCGGCCTTGCGTCCGGATCGCCGTTCTTCCGGTTGCCGATGGTCATCATCAGCATGTCGCGCCCTTCGAACGACTTGCCGATGCTCCGGACGGAAGCGAGCGACGGATACGCCTTGACGATGCGATGCATGATCTCCGACAACTCTCCGGTATCGTAGTAGCGGTTCCAGGCCACTTCGACCTTGGGATTGTTCGGCGCCCCCATCGCTTTCAGAGAGCTGGAGGTGAACTCCTTTTCGCGCTGGGCTTCTGCCCGTTGGAGCGGCAGCACCAGCAGGAGAAGTACGGGGAATGAGAGCGCAACCGTTCGCATGAGCGTCTTCATGGCCGTGATCCCTTCTGTTCGCGAAGTTCGACTCGCTGCGTCGCCACGCCGCTGGCCGGACTCTCGGCGGTGAGCCTCACCGTAGAGCCCGCCGGAGCGACAATAACCCAGCTGAGGGGGATCGTGGCCCCCCGACCGGCGATCGGACCAACCACCTGACGAGCCTTTCCACCGGCGATCGACTGGCCTTTGTCGAGCCCGACCGTCACGGCAACGTTTCTCGACCACCGAACGCGGTCTCCCAGCGTGCTCGACGTCGGGAAGTATCCATGGTTGGCGACATCGGCGCTCAGCCGATAGACGCCGGACCGAAGGGCTTCGACCTTGATCTTCTCGATGGCGACCGAAGGGAGTTTCGATGCAAGGTCTGTGAAGAAGGCATTGAATCCGCCCGACGCCGTCGAGAGAGATTCCGCCGGAGGATTGTCCAGGGCGAACGGCTTCAGGCCTCCGACCTCGACCTCCTGTCCGGCGAAGTCGGGATGCCGGCAAGCCTTCCACGGCACGAACACATCCTCGATGCCGGCCGCTTGATACCATCGCAGGGTCCGAAGCTGTCGTATGGAAGCGTCGTCAGGAGCCTCTTCACGCGCAGGACGGGTCGCCGAAGATCCGCTTCCGCCCCGTCGGGATGCATCGGCGGAGGCCGTGTCTTTGCCCGATCGCACCTCGGTCGCCCACCACGGGTAGGTTGAGAACGACCAACGGCCGGCGTGGTAGTACGCCCACTCGCTGAACGCCCCCGCCCCTTTTTCCGGCTTCGGCGCATCTTTGAGCCCCGTCACGTGCTGGAACCGCTTGGCGATGTGCTGGTAGTATTCTTCGTCCTCCTTGGGCATCGAGGTGACCACGCGGTTCTCACCGGTCGCGCGCGCCTCGGCCTTCCACGGCGTCATCAGGTTGTCGTTGGGCGAGAAAGTGAAGACCACCGAGATCGACGGATGCGAGAGCACGAAATCGGCCAGGGCCCCTGTTTCCGGTTCGGAGACCTGGTACACGCCCGAGCGCTCTCCGAAGAATTCGTAGTTGAACGTGAAATTGCGGTTGACGTTCACTCCACCCACGGGATCCTCGTTCCAGCGTTCGTCCTTGTCGTTGTCGATCCCTTCGGCATACAGACGGAACATCCCCTTCTCATCGACAGCGGCGTTGGCCTTCTTCATGATGCGTGCGTCCTCGGGATGCAGCATCCAGTCGCCCAGCGGGTCGCGCACCCGCATCAGGGTGATCATCCGGTCGCCGTTGAGGTCCTCGACGTCGTCCTCGTCGACCGTTCCATCGCGGTCTCCGTCGTATGGCGTTGCGTTGATCGACCGCTCGGCCTTGAGCGGGGCGAAGAACGACTCCGACGCATCGGGATCGACCCGCGGAATGACGTAGATGGTCGCGGCCTCGAGAAGCTTCGTCACGGAGTCCACCTTGCCATACGAAGCGGCCAGATGTTCAATGGCGCGCAAGGCGAGCTCGCTGCCCGAGACCTGCACCGGTTCGACGCCCGCCACGATCAGAAGCGCGCGTTGCTGGGCGGGGTCCCCCTTCCGCAGGGCCGCGACCCAGATGTCCCTTCCCCCCGAGGTCTTTCCGATCGACTCCAGACGGAGCACGGACGAATAGCGAGACTGCAGGGACTTGAGCGTGGCGGTCATGTCGTCATACGAGTGGTATGCCGACGGAGGCGTCTGAGAACTCAGGAGCGCGGTGCATCCGGCGATGAGAGCGACCAGCTTCAACGGAAAGAGGACTCGCATGGGGCGATCTCCGGGAATGGTGCTTCGGGTGGCGTTGGGACCGAAGAAGAAGATGCGAGAGATACGGAACAAACTCAATCGGTCGAGGTCATGCGGCGAAGACGCAGCAACGCTTCGAGCAGATCGTCGCTGGGGCAGATGAGCGAGTCGTCGAAGGCGACTTCAACCGGTGGTCATGATGCCATATTGGGAGAAGGCCTCCCCACGCCCTATTTCATCACGATCGCCTTCCGGAGACGGACCGTCGGGCCGCATTGCAGCCGGACGAGATAGACGCCGCTTGCCAGGTTGGTTGCCACAAACGGCACAGAGTGAAACCCAGCGCGCTGAACGTCGTCCATCAGCGTCGCAACAGTTCGCCCGAGGAGGTCGTGGATCGTGATCGTCACGCGCGACTCCACCGGGATCCCGAAATCGATCATGGAAACCGGATTGAAAGGATTCGGGTAGTTCTGCCGAAGCTCGACCTCGGCGGGTACGTTGTCGTCCTTCTCAGAAACCGCGGCGGGAGTCATATCGTCCCGGCCTGGAGAACCTCCGATGGACAGCGATGCCCTCCACTGCGCCGGGTCCTGCTGGACTCCGGAGGGGTCCACCTCCACAGGCACAAGCGATGAGCCGTCCGTATCAGGCGCCACCGGCCAAGGGGAGGCGTCGTCATACTGGAGGGAGATGATCGTATCGCCCGTGGCCGTCTTGAGCGTGAACCGCTCGCCGCTGTTGTCCAGCTGGCCTTCATATTCACCGTACGGGGTGAACCCGTACCGTGTCTTGAAGGCCGAGGCATTGGACGCCAGCACGATGAACGCACCCGGCTCGACCGACGCTCCCGACGGAAAGGTGTAGGTGATCCCGTCCGTGAATGTCGCCTGCGACAGATTCACCGGCAGGGTTCCGATGTTCTTGATCTCCAGAAATTCGTACTCGTTGCCGCTGACGATCCCCTCGGCCAGCGGATGGTAGTGGATCTCGGTGACCTTCAGATCGCGGACGTTGTCGTTCGAATACAGGACAAGCTCATGCAGCGCGCTCCAGGTCGTCCCGTCGAGAACACGAGCCTTCACCACCACGGTCTTCGACGTACTCAGCTCCACCAGGCTGTCGCCGGCGATCGCCGACGGACCGATCGAGCCGCCGAACGCCCGCGGGTCGCGATTGTCCAGCGAGTAGTAGATCGTCCCGGGCATGCCCTGTTCCCGCCGGAGCGTGAGGGGGAACGGCCCGTTGATGCGAATGCTCGCCCCGACGACCGTGTCCTGACCGCTCATGAACAGCGGCGGCTGGATCGTCGGGTATAACGAGGCCGACCGCAGCTGGCTCAGGACGATGATCGACCGGAAGGGAAAATAGTTCTGAACGATATCGTCGACCGCACGCCTCCACGTATTGTCTCTGGTCGCCGGAGGGTCGAGGTACGTGTTGCCCCATCGTGCGGATTCGCCGATGACGGCCGTATCGATCTCCCGTGCGCGCGACAGGAACATGGCCGTGGCCCGCTGGGGCGTCAGCGGACCGCCGTTGTAGAAGTGGCGGTACGCACGGTCGGCAAACCGCATCCGATATTCGGCGTGCGACGAAAGCCGGTGATGCAGCCATTGCGGATGGAACGACGAGAAGTCATTGACGACCATGAGGTCGGGGCCGCTCATCGTTCCGATGTTGACCCGGTTCTCCGCCAGACCGATGCCGGGGCCTTCACCCTCCGTCGTGCGCAACGTATGCTCGGCGTCATGGACGAAGAACTTGAAGCCGCTCGCCCCTTTTCGATTGAAGACCGCGTAGAAGTTGTTCACGCTCTTGTTGTTACCGAATTTCGACGTCGGGCTGTCAAAATTGCCCGAGTAGAAGATGTTGATCATATAGTCGATGAGGTTGTCCACGTCGAGCAGAACGCGAAGCCACACGTCGCGCGAGCCGTCGGGCGCAAGACCCTGCACCTGCCGGTATCTCGTGTCCGTGAAACCGGCGACGCAGGCATTCCAGAGTTCCCGGTACGCGTCGAGGTTGCCGTCAGTCGCCTCGATCGTGTAGCTGTCGCTGTTCTTGACCACGTCGTAGTCCATGTCACTGCCGCCGAAATACGTCTCGCCATACTTCGCCTCAGGTCGTTCCTGCGTCTGGTAGAGTCCCCAGTACACGCCGTTGAGGTAGAGATGGTACGCGCGGCTGCGAGTGTACGGCTGTCCCATCGCCCCCTGCACGTCGCGGCAGAACACGTCGCTGATCATGGTGTTGTACGATCCCAGGTGGCCGGGATAGCTCCAGGAGTAGTTCTGCGCCGTGCGGAGGTCCACCTTGTCGAATTCCGTCGCCCCCTCCGTTCCGAACAGCGGATAATTCAGCTTGGTGCTCCCGTACTCGCCCCGGAAGAAGAACCGAAAGGCGTGTTTCGGGTTGTCGCCGTGGCGGCTCCACCCGCCACGAATGCGGATGCCGCAATTGATCGCGAACCCCTGTCCGCCGTCGGGTCGTAGAAGCTCGACGGAGGCCGGTCGCTCCCATTCTCTTCCGTCCATCATCGCATGGACATAAATGCCGCTGTCGGCGCCAAAGAGATGCTTTGGGTCGGTCGCGATCGACAACGTCGGGACGTCGAGCAGAGCTGCGGTGATCGACCCGGCGTATCGCGGGTCGTTCAGGATGACCGGACTCATGCCATAGTCCATGGCCTGGCTCAGAAAACCGTTCGACGGCCACTGGGGTCCGGGCACGACTCCTTCGGGAGAGAGTACGCCGGCCATTCCGGCGAAGACGTAGGTGTGCGTGACCGGTTCGCTGACGGTCAGTCCGGGCACAACGCTGCAAGCACGGAGAACCACCGCGGGCGATAATGCACGGCCGCCCACGGAGCTTGTCGGATCGATCGTCACGACAGCCGGCGAGATCTGCTCCAAGGCCGACGTCGAACTCCTCGGCTCCGACCCGTCAAAGGTGTAGCGAATGCTTGATCCGGCGGCCCCAGCGGAGATCGATACGACGAGACTTGCCGATTGGAAGCTTCGCCCGACGGTGAACTGTGGGATCGGAGCAGACGACTGTGCGATCGAGCAAAGGGGAATCCAGCTGGTCGCAAGGAGCGCGATCGTGATCCGATGGAGGGGGTGCATGCCGATCGAAGGAAGTCGCCAATGGGTTGGCTGCTTCTACAAGTTAGAGAATGATCATCAAAGGTGGAGAACCGTGCCCTGGTGAAGTCGAGGGAATCGCTGTTCCAAGAATTGACAAGGCGATTCGGCCCAACCGAAAGCACAGGCTGGCACGCTCCCTTCCCTTGGATGACTCCCGCAGAAGCACAGCATCACCCGTCACAGAAGCTTCCTTCTTGCGCGACCAGCGTCCACTTGAAGCTTACGTATTCAGGTGAGAAAATGGGTGGGACCCTTTCTAGTTCATCGCTTGCGTCGTTGCGACAAACGCCTCAACTCGCTTAGATCGCCCCGATCAGCGCTTCCTTCTTCCATAATGACACGAGTTAGCGATTCGTGCTGACTCGTTTGTCATTTTGCCACGAAGTGATCGCTTCGTGAAGCATCCCGCCGAATTGTGGCGGGATCGTGCACGAACCCACCTCTTGACTCGTTGCTCTCTGCGGAAGGTCTCTCGATACGTTGCAAGCACTTCTTCATGAACGACCTCCACGGGCGGATCGCGCTGCGTTGTCCGGCAACCGACTCCGGCGAAGCGCTCGCGATAACGGCGCGCATTGTCCTCGGTTGAACCGCAGTGAGGACGAATGGAATTCAGTCGCAGGAGGTGGGACAAGGCATGCAAGGGAGAGGAGACTGAACGCCATCGCTGAGACGAAGGGTCTTATGGGCGCTCAGTCGACGCGACCAACGGATCGTACAGTTCGCGGCTCAGCTTCACGATGAGATCCCCCTTCGACGCGAGAAATGCTGACACGTTCGTCAGCAGAACGATCCCGGTCTGCGTGTGACGTTCGAAGATCACACAGCACGAATAGCCGCCGGTCCCTCCCGTCGCATCGAC
Organism: Bacteroidota bacterium; assembly: GCA_025454835.1. Classification (GTDB taxonomy): domain Bacteria; phylum Bacteroidota; class Ignavibacteria; order UBA10030; family UBA10030; genus 2-02-FULL-55-14. The sequence continues at coordinate 9,501 of JALONQ010000010.1, forward strand.
GAATCTCTTCTCTCCCGCGGCGTACCAGGCCCAGCCGAGACCGGCCGTGTTGTGCCCGGAGTACGTGAACGTCGGCTGTTGCGTCAGATAGAAATACGTCGTGTCGGTCAGATGTGCCCGGAGGTACGTCGCCATATCTTCAGCAGACGACTTGATCCCGCCTGCGCCGACCAGGACGTTCAATTCCCAGTTTGGAACAACATTCCCCACGGCATCCCTCCCTGGAATGAGGCTTCGGATCCGCGTGGAGTCGATCGTCACGAATGTGTTTCGGAGTCCGAGCGGCCGGCACACCGACTCATCCAGGAGCGTTTCATACGACTTCCCGGTGATTCGCGTCAGGAGGTGCCCCAGCACACCTCCACCGAGGTTGGAATACGAGCGCTGCTCACCAGGCGTGAACTGCAACATCATCCTTCTGGAAAGGTAGTCATAGAGCTTCGTCGTGTCATAGGACCGATATGGACTTCCGGGCATGGCCCAGTCGGTGCTCACGTTGTCGGGCTCCTTGGGAAGCCCCGAAGTGTGATTGGCGAGCTGAAGAAGCGTCACTTCCTTGCCGTTGAGCGAGCTCTGCCTGAGCTTGATCGGGAGGAAGTTCTTGATCGGCGCGTGCAGATCGACGGCGCCATCATAGGCCAGTTTGGCGAGTATCGCGGCCGTCACGGTCTTCGTCACTGAGCCGATCTCGAATACGCTGGTCCGGTTCTCGACACAGATCACCGAATCATTCTGCCTCTTGATGCCGGCGAACGTCGTGGAATCGCCCAGGAGGAGGGATATCGACACCTCAGACCCGTTGGGGAAGTGTTGCATGCAGCCGAAGACGGTCCGTATCTGGGCGGAATCAAGCCGGCATGTGCCGTTGTCGGCAAGCGCGTTCACCAGATCTTTTGGAAGGGGAGGTGCACACGAGACCACTGCCATGAGTAGTAGCAGTACTCCGGCACGGCCATGCGAGTCGATGGCTGTGACTGCCTCTCTCATTGTCTGGAGAACCCTTCAGGTCCGGTCTCGCGACCAGAACCTGCTTTCATCGAAAGCTCAATGGCGTGGACCAGCGCTTCCGGTTCATCCGTGCCGATGCGAAAGCGACTTCCATCCTTCAAGGTGAGTTCCACTGCCTGAAAGCCGGAGACATTCCACACCCAGTATTGTCCCGGGATCCAGCGGATCCCCCAACCCACCCACCAGGGATTCAGCACTGCGCTGACATGGCTAACCTCCGACAGGGGAATGTCCTTCCGGATGAGGCCCACTCCAAAGCGACAGGTGAGCGCGTTCTTCTCGATCTCCACGGTGAGGGAAAAGAACATGGCTACCACCGCTCCCGTCATCGCCAGGATCGCAACCGCCACAAACGACAACGATTCAACTGCCGGGACGAGAATGATCAGCGCGATGAACGCCATGCCCACCACCGCGCCGATGATGACTGTCCCTACTTGCGTGTGTCGGTATGTCATGGTTCCTCCAGCCGTTCTACGATAGCTGCCAGCGCCTTCAGGCCTTCAACTTCCGCCTCTTTGGCTCCGCGCAGGTGCTGGATCGCGGCCTTCCGCCGATCAGGGTCGCTGAGATTGGCCTCCCGCTGCGAGGCAGAGACTGTGTGGGGAAATACCCGGGCCAGGCTCTCAGTCTCCGCCGCAACGCGCCGATAGCATGCGATCGCCTCGTCGAACAGCGAGACGAATTCTGGACCGAGGCGGGTCTTCGCCTCCACGAGAAACTTCACAGCGAAGCTCCGACCTTCGGCCAGCTCTGCCGCGTTGTAGGAAGCCCCGTACGGATCCTCATTGCCAGACTCAAAGAGCGAAATCCATCGTTCATATCCCTCAGGCCCCGCTTTGCAGTCTGCCGGAACCCATTTCGGAGAGTTGGCTGAGAATTCAAGAACAAACTGAAACGACTTCTTCACCATCTCCCGAAATGGGACCTTCGACGATACCGGCCGCACAAAGTGCATTCCCAGTAGTCCGATGTCCGTCTGTCCGAGCTCGTACCAGTACACCGGTCCCTTTCCCCGCTCCGCCTCCCACCCCTTGTAGTAGTAGCCGATCTCGTCATAGCCGATGATGGGATACCGGATCGGGCTGTCAAGATGGAATCCGTAGCAGGCATACCCGCTGTCGATCGCCCGTCGCACCCGATCCCAGACAAGCTTCTGTGTGGCGGAGAATTCCTTGTTCGACTTGTGCATCCAGATGCTTTCGACCGAGAAGCCCAGGTTCGGGCAGAGGTCATGCGCGCCTCGCCAGTTCCACACGGCCATACTTTTCGCCTCCGCTCTCGTATCGACGTTGATCAAGAATCCTACGCCGGTCCCCCCGAAGATCTGAGCGTCGCTCATGGTGAGGCCGAGGCTCTTCGCACATGCCTTCATGCTTCCCACCTCGGTATTCCAGCACATGTCCCATTCGAGGTCCTTCGTTCGCCGCAAGCCGCTGTATTCGACACCCGGATGGCTCGCGACATACTCCGGTGTTAGAATCGCAGGGAGGAGATAGTCCCTGATACACACGTCATAGTCAACCTGCCGGAGCTGGCTCCCGGCCGTCTGGACGATCACCGTATTCAGCGACGGGAAGATCGTAATGCTCTGCCCGCCCCAGCCGCCGGCCTGAAGGGCCTTGACCGGAATACCATCCACGAAGAACACGATGGGCGACCAGTGGTTGAAATACCTCGGACGTTCTCGCTCGAACCGCTGCATGGCGCTGTCGGTCCAGGCCGCGGGCAGTATCCTTGCTCCGTTGAATTCCCCTCTCTTGAGAAAGAGCCATCCGAGCTTTGCCATATCACGCGGCGCCATGAACAGCCCATCCAAATAGTCCCACCTGATGTTGGAGATGCCGAGAGGGGTGAACAGCTCTCTCTGGGCGGCCACGAGGAAATGGTCTTTCGTGATCTTCTGAAGCAGGTTCTCGAGCGCGATGATGCACCCGGAGTTGTACACGAACCGCTCGCCAGGACGGTATTGGAGCGGAAGTTCAAAAAGGCCGCGAACCGGGTCGGAGCTTCGTTTCAACGTGCTCAGGTCGTTCGACGCGTCAAAATACGTGACAGCATGCTCGTTCCACCTCAACCCGGTGGTCATCGTCACGAGATGAGAGAGCGTGATGGCTGCCTTTTCTCCGGTCCCGAGCAGGTCACTGTATTCCGGAAACAGGCGCGCGAGCGGCGTGTGAAGACCGTCAATCAGGCCTCGGTCGATCGAGATTCCCACAAGCGCCACGGGGACGATCTTGGAGGTCGATGCCATGCGATGCGGCTTGTCGCGATGGAAACCATGGAAATATTCGTCCAGGAGGATCCTCCCGTCCTTCACCACCACCACACTGTGCAGGTTGGGAAAGCCCCCCGCAAGCACGCGTCGCATGAGGGTCTGGATCTTGCTTGTGTCTACGCCATCGGCGAAAGCATCTGCGACGGGCCACGCATCATCGCCCTCATCAGGTGTCGCATACCGATAGTCGAGGACTCTCTCGCCGTTCTTCCCCAGCCGCGGTACCATGTTGTCGAGCAGGAAACGTGGGTCCGGGCTCTTTCGTCTGAGCGTGAGCGGGATCCACATGCCCGAAGTCCCGTAGCGGCCTCGAAGGAGGTCCTTGTCGGCCGTCCCTTCGAACACCGCATCATACAGCCCGATCTTGATGACGACGCGAGAGCCTTCCAGGCTGGCGGATGCGACGGGAATGTCGTTCAGACCGTAGTCCGGGCTATGGTGGGAGACGGAGAGCGTTCCGTCCTGGTTCGCCGCGATGACGTAAACGAGACGGCTGTCTTGTCCGAAGTAGCGGGCTGTCCCCTCCCAGACGCCGGCAACGTCGGAGGGTTTGAGAGGCGATTGTGCGACCGCTAGCTGCGCTGCCAGGGTTGCGAGGGCAGACAACAGCATCATTCTCTGCATGTCCGTATTCACTCCTTCCCGAACAGTCGTTTAGCCTCGTCCTGCAGCGTCTCAGCGGGTGTGAAGTCTATCGTATGCGCCCGGTACCACGAAGTGTCTGCAACCCCATCCACGTAGAACCGCTCCACAAGGTGATCGATGGCCCCCCGTTGAAGTTTGAACACATCCATGTGTCCCATGGCAGGCAGAACGACAACATGCCCGTTGGTGAAATATGGTTTGACTTCCATCATGTTGTCGGGCGGACTGGAAAAGTCCAATTGGCCATTCAGGATGAGCGTCCGCACGTTGATGGTATCGAGCCTCTGATACTCTCGAGGGATTTGTGCGACCGGCCATCCGCCGTGCGACGCGGCTGTCCACCACAGCTTGGCAGAGGGAGAACCGAGAACCGAACCGGGCGGATCCATTTCGTTCTCATAGTCTCGCGTGCTGTCCATGCCGCCACTCACGAGCTTCGTGATGAAGTCCCCCCAGTACTGCCGTGAGGTGTCCTGGACGGCCTCGTCGTACCCGAGGACGAGGAGCGCCAGACCGCCCGGATCCCCTTTCTCGGCGGCGACGAAGGCGTCAAATACCGCAGCGGCAGATTCGGTTTCATACAGACTGACGAATGTCGCAAGCCGCACTTTGTCCCGATCTATCGGGATGTCGTTCCATGTCATCGGCAGGCGGTCCAGAACCGACTTGACGGTCTTGAGGATGTCGGGGCTGTTCGCGGACGCCTCCGGGTCTCTCTTCCACAGCGAGTTGTATTCCCGGAGCATCTTCTCGATGACAGCGGGTTCCCATAGTGAATCGAAGCGATGCCCACGGCTGCTTGCTCCTACCATCAGGTTCCTGTTGACGACGCTCGGGTAGCGCAGGCAGTAAAGATATGCGACCTGAGTGCCATAGCTGGTGGAGAAGAGATTGATCTTCTCATATCCGAGCGCGCGGCGAACCGCTTCCATGTCCTCGACCACTTCAAGCATCGTGTACTCGTCGAGATCAATGCCCACCTTCACGAGCGAGTCGTACGAACCGCGCAGTGTCTTCCGGAATTCCATGAGGGCGTCGTGAGAAAGGGGGTTGTCTCTTGACATCGCTCTCCCGATCTCAGGACACTTGAGTTTCACCTCTCCGTCGACGCCACGGTATCCTACGTTGATCACATCGCTGTGCGCATAGAACACCTCCGGCATTTCTCTCCAGAGATTGCTCTTGCCCGGACCGCCACCCAGAATGAAAATCGGTTCGGAGCTGGTATCCTTGCGAGCATGATGCCGGATGAACGGCAACTGCAGGAGGCGAGTGTGCTGCGTGCTCCTGTTCTCCGGCACCTGCACCAATCCGAAATCGGCGCTGTTCTTGTACAGTCGCCCTCCCTTGATAACGATAGTGCCCGGACTCTTTCCTGCCAAGAGCGATGGTTCCGGGAATGGTGAATCCTGCGCCTGCAGGTTGACAACCAGCAGGAGGACCACAACCCACGTCCGCAATGCGAGGCGACACCACTGTTTCATGAAGCCGATCTCCCGGGCGACTGCACTTGCCACGTCATGACCTACCGAGCAGATAGTTGAACCAGAGAAATCCAATAACGTCGTACACCCGTTGATAAGGTCTGAGATGTCACACCACCGCCTGTGTGGCGCCCCCGCTGCTGTCTGTCACACGCGTCACCTTGGCAATATCGACGCTCTTGTAGAGGATGATAATCTGCAGGAGCTCCGCCGGCATCAGCACGAAGAACCCGATGAACGAAAATACCACCGTCAGAAACAGACAGCCGGCAATGATCTCGAACAGACCGGCGTATCCGGCGATGCCGCCGACGATCGGGCGAAGTCGCCGAAGTGCCACTCCATACACGATCATGATGCCACCGTAGGTGAACGCCTCAGCCCCCAGGATGAATGCGTCTGGTCCCGGACCGTAGAGCGCCGACGCGATGTCGTATCCGGTAACCACGACATCGCCGATGATCAGCACAAAGGAAGTGATCCTCAGCAGATAGTTCGCAGAAAGTCCCCCCAGTGCCACAAATCCTCGCTGGAAGAGCACAAATGTGACCAGCACCGCGACCTTCAACACGACATAGTACGCCTCGGCGACGGTCAATCTGTCTGCCTGGAGCGAGGCGATCTCGGCCGCTCCCTCATACAAGCTCAGCATAAAATAGAGAACCCCTGAGATCCAGGCAACGGTGAGCTGGCTGGTGAGGAAGGCCGTACTGTCCGATTCGAGGAGGAGGTATTCTCGCAGTGTGTTCACCGGCGTACCGGTGCCCGTGTCTTCGTTCTCTGCGATCGTACTGAGATCGTAGTCGAGGGCAGCGAGGATTGTTCTGATGGTGAATATCCTGGGGGTCACCTCTCCCGTCTCGATCCTCTGGAGCGTCCTGACGCTGATGTTGCACTTCTCGACAAGCTCCTCCTGCGTCAGCCCCTTCTCTTTCCGCAGCTCGAGGATCTTCCTTCCCAATTCCGGCTGTCTCATGAATGGTCGCCTCCTGGAGTTGCCGGCAATGTAACTTCGTGGAAGGTCGCTGTCCATCACTTTCTCCCGACTTTTGCCTGTCATTCACACGTCATTTCGCACAATAACAGACAAGCCTCTGCCGGCATTCGCCAACAGAGGCTTCAGGTCTCATCACAGACTATCACCCACACCCAGGAGTCCCTGCTGCGAGAGCGAGGGCCTATGATCTCGTGACATCTGAATTGTCATTGTCGCGCGCCATTGTCAAGGAGACTTAGCTCGCGGCGCACAGCACAGGGTTTTGTGCTCAGACCGCGTTGTTGCGTTCGATTTGAGAACATGGTCCCATGCAATCTATGCCGTCACCAAAACACCCCCACCTGCACGAAGCAGGTCGCACCCTTGACCTTCAAGATGCTGTTCGGGATACCGAAGTAGCGCGCACCCACACCCAGGAAACGGAACGGCCTCAGCACAAGCGCCACCTCCAGAGGGAATCCGACCCACGTGCCATTCCTGCGCCGGGCTTCTTCGATGAGCTGAGGGCCAGCACCTTCGCCTGCATCGGTGGTCAACTGAAAGGAACTGATCCCAGCCGAGAAGCTGAGCGTCAGGTACCGTCCCGGCGTACGAATACCGAAGAGCGCTTCCAACGACCCAAACTGACTACCCAACGCTCGATCACCAGGCCCAGAGTTCCCGCCCTGCTTACGGAGGGTGACGAACCCCCATCGCGTCAGATGAACCCCTGCTGAAATTTCGCCGGTGAGTCCGACATCACTCGGCTTGGCAACCCCGATGCCACCCTGGATCCACCAGGATACAGGCATGGCGGAAGAATCGGACTGGGCCGCGGCTTGATTCAGAGGAACGAGTGACAATGAGGCGAACAGGACAGCAAGCGCCGTGCGAGCAAATGCGGATGCAGTCATGGCTGCACTGTGGCTTTGTTGTACTCTGATACAAAGCTGCGCTTAGCAAGAGCGCCGGCCAAGGATCCCCAGAGAGGAGGCATCACACTGCCGCGGATCTATCGAATGATCGTCCACCCGTACTCCATTTCGTCCGACCAGATCTTCACGGCATTTCCTTCATCCAGCGACATGACACTGCCGTCGGAGAGATACCCAAGGAACACAACACTCCGCTCATGCTCGCTCAGCGTTCGTTCGATCCTTCCGTCAGGGAGATGAACGACATGTATGAAGTTCGATTCCGCAACAAGCTGGGAAGTGCCGTCGGGGCCGAACGCGGTCATGCCGGATTCCCATCCCGCCGGGAATTCATTGATCGTGGTCCACGTCGTGGTCGACAGATTGAGTCTCTTCGGAGGGAGGCCAACCGAGAGGATTGACCCATCGCGGCTGAAGAGGGGGCTGGCCATGGCTCCATAGCTCATGAATACGACATTTCCTGCGGCCAGGTCCCACACGATGATCCCGTACCCCCAACAAGAGGCAAGAAGCCGCCCGTTTGGGCTCACAGCAGTCGACCGTGGAATGGTTGGCTGCAGAGTGTCGATATTCGCAACCAGCGATCCGTTGGCAATGTTCCACACTTGAAGCCGGCCTTTGACGGACAGAATCGCCGCCTGATCACCTCCCGGGATAGGGACGATCTCTCTGACCGAGGCGGAATCCATCCGAATGGTGCGCAGAAGTGATCCATCTGAAAGCCGGACGACGGCCACTCCGTGGCGTCCCCCCAGGAGCATTGTCGTGGCATCTGGAGAGAATGCGAAACACCGAAGTGTCCCGACTGTTTCTGTCGTCACGACGCTGTGGAGCGACCAGTCTGAGGTCCGCAGGATACGGATCTCCGCGGCATTGTTGTCCCTTGTGGCAAACAGGACCCCGCTTGCGTCGAGCGCCATGTGCATCGACCCGGCGTTGCCGGAAACCAAGCTCAAGGTTCGGATTACCGGGTTGCTCAATTGGTACACCACCGTAAACACCGGCGAGTCAGAGTTGACATCATAACTGCCGCGGAGGGAGTTGATCCTGTACGAATAGCGACTGACCTCGCTCAGGGTGCCGTCGGTCCAAGGGGACGCCTGCACCGTGACGACGGGGGCCAATTTGCCACCGTCAACGGAGCGATCAATGCGATATCCGGTGGCTTCCGAATAGCCCTGCCAGTGAATTCGTATCGTGGACGGGGACACCGACGTGATGCCGACGTAGGACGGGGCCGAAAGTGGTGGGGGTTCTACCTCGGTGAATCCACAGCCGCCCCCGTTACCTGGAAAGAGGGTGAAGAACACCATTGCCAGAAGAATTCGAGCGTCGCACAACACGACCTTCCCGAAGGTCTCATGCACGGTTTCCATGTTCATTCTCCCTGTGTCTCGCTTCGTCGATACCCCAGCACTCGTCTGGTAGTCTGACCAAAACAAGAAAGCCTCTGCCGGCATTCGCCAACAGAAGCTTCCAGGGTCTCTTCACAATGTCTTACCCGCACATAGTGCCGTTTGCCCCTAACTGCGTAGGATGGATCGAAAACATTCATCCGCAAACGTGCACTGTCGCCTGCTTCCCGGCATGAGAGTTCATCTGGGAAGCGGCTCCAGGAGTCCCTGCTGCGAGAGCGAGGGCCTATGATTTCGTGGATTGCAATTTGGGATTGTCGGGAGGGAGAGTCAAGTCAGCGGCCCAATTGGCTTTCTCATCCGTGCGACATTGTAATCCTCCCCAAAGAATACCCGCAACATAGATAGACATGTGCTCCGCTGATAACAGAAGCGTTTGCACGCACTGAGTCTAAGCCCGTTTTCACCCATTGGACCATTGAGCCTTGTGCAAGAAAAGAACTGCCCCCTATGAGAAATCACATGATCGTTTTCAGACACCAAACTATTTTCGGGAGATTACCTCAACAGTATCAGCTTCTTCGTTCCCACAAACTCCCCAGCTTGCAGTCGATACAAATACATACCGCTCGCTAATCGCGTCGCATCGAACGTCACATCATGATTCCCCGCTTCCATCTCGCCATTGACGAGCATCGCCACTTGTTGTCCGAGCGTGTTAAACACCGTAAGGATCACATTCGACCGGCGCGGCAATGCGACACCGTAAGGATCACATTCGACCGGCGCGGCAATGCGTAGCTGATCGTCGTAGAAGGGTTCATGGGGTTGGGGTAGTTTTGCAGCAATACATATTCTCGTGGGGCGGATGCTATGTTTTCCACATCGGTCGTCGGAAGAAACTGAGACAGCGCAAGAAGTGTCTGGTCCAAGTGACTAGTCGAGTTCCATTCATTCAGCAAGACGGCGACACTGGCACCCGATGACGGAAAGAATGCAATCCAAGACATGTAGCCAATACTGCCACCTGTGTGCCCCCAAAACTGCAAGCCTCCGTAGGAACAGTGAGCAACACAGAGACCATATCCGTCCCAAGTGACTAAATGTCGCGTGAGTGACATGGGTGCTGTTGTGAGCAATTGAGCGCGTGACGCGGGAGTCAATATCCAGCCCGTATACAATGCATTTGCCCAACGCGCGGCATCTTCCGCTGTTGAACACATCGCACCAGCGGCGTAGGACAAGCTGAAGAATGCCTTGCCAATCTTGTTTGAGGACTCAATTCCCACGTCCCACGGTTTCGCCACAGGTCCTACCAAGCTGTCCTTGAGAGGAAAGAACGTATGCCTCAGCAGAAGCGTATCGAGAATGCGTTCGTGCAATAGAGTTGCAATGTCTGTATGTGTGATGCTTTCAACTACCATTCCTGCAAGCAAGAGGTTTGTGTTGCAGTACCTCCAGGTACCTCCAGGTGATCCCTTAGGTGGGCCCATAAATGCGCTGAGGATTTCCTCCGATTTCCAGTCTCGGTCAGGATTTGCATATATAGAATCCCACCCTCGTCCTCCGCTACTTCCATCATTCAAATAATCCCAAAGGCCAGACTTCATGGTAAGCAGTTGTCTTATCGTAATTTTGCCCGCTACATAGGCCATAGGCGGAAGGTACCGCCCAATTGAATCTTCAAGCGAAAGCTTCCCCTCTTCACAAAGTTTGAGGATGAGTGCACTGATGAAGCTCTTCGTGTTGCTGGCAATGTTAAATAGCATGTCTGAACGTATGCTGTCTGGAGGATTGACCGATGACAAGCCAGCGCTTCCTATCCACGTACCGCGGCCGGGGAGCAGGACAGCAGCGCTTATTCCTTGAATGCCATATTGTGAACACACGCTATCAATCGCATGTTGGAACTTGCACGCAAGAACAGTATCGAAATCGAGGCGACCTTGATTGTCGGATTTGATGACAAATCGTCCAGTTGGGTAGACCCCCTGCCCTGTGTATGGGTGCCAAGAGCTATTTGATGGCCTGACACTATCACCATGAGGGTAGATATTTGGATTGCGGGGTTGCGAATCCACTCGATGCCAAACGCACAGAAGCAGGCTAAGTATTCCGCAAATGTGCAGCTGTCTCTTCGTTTGCATAGTCGTCCTCCATGATGAAGCACTGACTTGCGTATTCAACTGGCTGCAGCAAATCCAAGTCAGAGAGCGCCGCTCTTCAGGACCTACTTAAGAACAATGAACTTCTTCGCTTGGACGAACTCCCCCGCCTGCAGCCGATACAGATACACACCACTCGCCAATCCGCTCGCATCGAACGTCACATCTTGATTCCCCGCTTCCATCTCGCCATTGACGAGCATCGCCACTTGTTGTCCGAGCGTGTTAAACACCGTAAGGATCACATTCGACCGGCGCGGCAATGCGGTTTGCAGAAGCTGATAATAGAGTGCGGAAACGGACTCAAAAACATGTCTGCGGGACGTTGAACCCTCCACCCGCCAGTTTGACAGAAGTACAACGCTTATGCCGTCTTCTGGGCGATAGACGCCCATAGATCCCCAACCGTAGAAAGAGCCCGTGTGTCCCCACAATGGCTTCCCGAGAAATGTGTACCGAACTGTGAAAAGGCCATACGCCTCTTCTGAGATTCCTCCGTCCGACAAAACCTGGTCTGGCGGTATCTGCACGCACGTTTGCAACTGTGCGAGGGAGGTAGGTGTAAGAACCTGTCCACTGTACAGTGCATTCACCCATCGCACCATATCCTCCGCGGAAGAGTAGATCGCGCCAGCTGTCCAGGCAGTAGAATGCATTGATGGACCGTAATACCATGATACATCACCGCCATTTCTCCAAGGGTGAGCAATCGGACCGACAAGTGAATCCTCAGGTGGAAGATATGTACGCCCCATAGAGAGTGGTGTGAGAATACGTTGATGAAGCTGCGCCCCAATACTTGTCTGCGCAATGTTGCGTACAATCATGCCCGCCAAGACCGCATTCGTATTGCTGTACCACCACGCTGATCCGGGGGACATGGAATACGGAAGTGCAAAACTGCTAAGGATTTCTTCCGGTGACCAGTATCGGTTGAGGTCCGCGAATACGGCGTTTCGCCAATTGGTGAGGTTATCATTGACGTAGCAGTAGACGCCAGACGTCATATTGAGAACCTGTCGAATTGTAATTCGCCCGGAAATACTAGGCGGAAGATTTATGAGATAACTCCCGATGGAATCATCCAGGGCAAGCTTCCCTTCCTCCACGAGCCTAAGTAAAAGTACACTTGTGAACGTCTTCGATTGGCTTGAGACGCTGAAGATTGTCTCCGGTCGAATGCTGTCGGGTGCTGTGGTTGAGGAGCCATACGTTCCAAGCCAGATACCTCGACCAGGGATCAGCACAGCGGCGCTCATTCCCCGAACACCGTACTTACCTCCAACACTGTCAATTGCGTGCTGGAAGCGGCGTGCAAGCGTTGTATCGAAATTGAGCCTGCCATTGTTGTCGGGTCTAATGGTGAATCTGTCGACAGGATAGAACGCCTGATTTGCGTGCTGCCAGAGAGGAGCGGACTCGCTGGGACGAGTTTCGTTTGCCAGTTTTCTGGCGAGCATACTCTCACCGTCAGCCCATTGAGCAGCTAATGATGTGGAGGTGATGATGACAAATATCGTCACTAGCAGAAATCGATTCCTCGATTGCATATACAGATCTCCTTTCGACTAGACGACATCGAATAGCCATCGATCCGAAACGGCAAAGCCTCTGCCGGCATTCGCCAACAGAGGCTTCTGGTCTCATCACAGTCCCTTACCCGCACATAGGAGTCCCTGCTGCGAGAGCGAGGGCCTATGATTTCGTGGATTGCAATTTGCGGACGGGGTGAGGGAGAGTCAAGTCAGCGGCGCAGATTCCATTCGCAGAATTGCGACAAACGAGGAGACAAGATGGGGACAGATACAAAACAGCCCGCCGCCCCGCGCGCTACGCCGGCCGCCCCCGCCGCGTGACGCGGAAGGCCACCACCAGCAGTGCCAGCACCGGGACGCCGAACACCAGCGTCATCCGGAACACCTCGGTGAACGCCGTCGTGACGAGCACGGCAAACATCAGGCCCGCGCCGAGCAGCGTGCCCGCGGGGAAGAACGCCATCTGGAACGCGGGCCGCGGCCCGCCCACCCGGTCGTGGTGGCGCCTGAAAAAGTAATGCGTCACGAAGATCATCATCCACGTGAACATCGCGCCGAACATCGACAGCGACACCATCAGCGTGAACGCCCTCTCCGGAAAGAGCACATAGACCACGGCGGCCAGGGCCATGCCGATCGTGGACAGCAGCAGGGCGTTGATCGGCACGCCGTTCCGGCTCAGCTTCCCGAACCGTGCGGGCGCGTCGCCGCCGCGGGCAAGGCTGAACATCATGCGCGTCGTGATGTAGAGCATGCTGTTCATGGCCGACAGCGCGGCGATGATGACAACGAAGTTGAGGATGCCGGCCGCGTACGGGATCCGCAGCGCCTGCATCACCGTGACAAACGGGCTGCCGCCCGCCTCGATCCGATCCCACGGCACGATCGTGAGAATGACCAGCAGCGACAGGAGGTAGAAGACCACCAGCCGGGCCAGCGTCGCCCTGAAAGCTTTCTTCACCGACTCGACCGGCCGCTCCGCCTCGCCGGCGGCCACCGCGATCATCTCCACGCTCAGATAGCTGAAGATCGACAGGACCACCGCCACCCACATCCCCCAAAGTCCCTTCGGGAAGAAGCCGCCGTGCTCCGTGAGATGACGAATGCCGAAGTCCGGGTTGCCGGTGCCCCAGACGAGGTAGCCTCCGAGCAGGACGAAACCGGCCAGGGCCGCCACCTTGGTTGCGGAGAACCAGTACTCCACCGAGCCGAAGGCCTTGACGCTCCAGGCGTTCACACCGATGAGCATCGCCGGGAAGACCACGATCCAGATCCACGGCGGCACGCCCGCGAACCAGAACTGCATGTAGTCGGCGATCGCTGTCACCTCTGTCCCCACGCCCATCACGATGCAGATCCAGTAGGAGTAACGGACCAGGTACCCCGCGAGCGGGCTCACGTAGTGCTCGGCGTAGGTGCCGAACGACCCGGACGTCGGGTGGGTCACCGTCATCTCGGCGAGGCAGCCCATCAGCAGGAGCGTGATGAAGCCGCTGATGACGTAGCTCAGGATGACGCTCGGTCCGGCCAGGCCGATGGCGAACTTGCTGCCAAGGAACAACCCCGTGCCGATCGCGCCTCCGATCGCGATCATGCTCATCTGTCCGGCGGTGAGCTTCCTCTGCAGTCCCTCCTCGCGCTTGGCGATGTGATCGAACGTTCCCGGTGCGCTCACAGACCTCTCCTCGTTGCGTGGTGATTGGACCCGGCCGGAGAAAAGCGTGCTTCTTGTCCTTCGGACACGTTGCTACGTGACGGCAGAGCGGCGGAAATACTCCGGCCGGTCCCACACCCGGGTGTCGAGGATGTCGCGCAGCGTCTCCACTGCGTCCCAGACGTCTGTGTGGCCCACGTAGAGCGGCGTGATCCCGAAGCGCAGCACCTCCGGCTCGCGGTAGTCGCCGATCACGCCCCGGGCGATCAGCGCCTGCATCACTGCGTAGCCCTCGGGGTGCCGGTAACTGACATGGCTGCCGCGCGAGGCATGCTCGCGGGGCGTGATGAGCGTCAGCGGATGCGCGGCGCAGCGGGCTTCGATGAGGCGGATGAACAGGTCGGTCAATGCCAGCGATTTGGCGCGCACCGCCGCGATGTCAGCCTCGAGGGCGATGTCGAGGCCGCACTCGACGAGAGCGAGCGACAAGATCGGCTGGGTGCCGCACAGAAACCGGCGGATGCCGCGGGCCGGCTGGTAGTCGGGGGCCATCGCGAACGGCGCCTGATGCCCCCACCAGCCCGACAACGGCTGCCAGAAACGATCCTGGTGACGCGGCGACACCCAGATGAAGGCCGGAGCGCCCGGGCCGCCATTGAGGTATTTGTAGGTGCACCCCACGGCGAAGTCCGCACAGGCGCCGGTCAGATCGATCGGCACCGCTCCGGCCGAGTGGGCGAGGTCCCAGATGGCAAGCGCGCCGTGGCGGTGCGCCAACGCGGTCACCCGGGCCATGTCGTGCATCGCCCCGGTCCGGTAGTTCACATGGGACAGCGACACGACGGCCACCTCGTCGTCGAGCGCCTGCTCCAGCGGGTGTTCGGCGTCGATCAGGCGCAAGCGGTAACCCTGCTGGAGGAAGTCGATCAGGCCCTGGGCCATGTAGAGGTCGGTGGGAAAGTTGTCGCGGTCGGAGACGATCACGCGGCGCCGCGGCTGCGACGCCTGCTGGATGCGAAGCGCCGCCGCGAGGGCCTTGAAGAGGTTGAGCGACGTGGTGTCGGTCACGACGACCTCGCCAACGCCCGCTCCCAGGAGCCGTCCCAGCTTGTCCCCCAGGCGGGCCGGCATCTCGAACCAGCCGGCCGTGTTCCAACTGCGGATGAGGCCAACGCCCCATTCTCCGTCCAGCACTTCAAGGGTGCGCGCACGCGCCCGTCTCGGGAGCACGCCGAGGGAGTTGCCGTCCAGGTAGATCATCCCTGCCGGCAGGACGAACTCCGTTCGCAATCGAGCCAGCGGATCAAGGCGATCCGCCTCCAGGCAACGTTCCCGCGTGTCCACGATGGGTTCCTTCTGAGATATCAAGGGCAGCTGCGGCGGTCAGTCGGCGAAGTGGGAATACCGGCCTTCGGCCAGGCGGCGGCGTCCTTCTTCCAGCAGGTCGTCGGGGATGACCTTGAAGGTCTCGCCCACGCCTTGCTCCTGCGGCATGCGCGGCGCCTTGCCTTCCGACAGATGCCGCACGCTTTCGACCATCAACTCGCCGGCCAGGGTGGCGACCCGGGCGCACAGGCTCTCGTAGGTGTCGCGGCGGTACACCGGCAGCTCGCGACGGACGATAATGTCCCCGGTGTCGATGCCCGGATCGATGAAGTGGGCCGTCGCCCCCTGCGGCAGATCTTTGTAGAGCGCCCAACCGATCGAGGCCGAACCCCGCAGCCAGGGAAGCAGGCCCGGGTGGCAGTTGACCGTGCCGCGCGGCGGGATCTCCAGTAGGTGGGGCTTGATGATGCGCGTGCCTCCGAGCACGACAACTTCAGGCTTCTCGGCGACCAGCAGGTCGGCGCACGTCGTGTCGTTGTGGTTGGCGACACAGTAGACCGGGACCTTCCGCCCGGCAAGCAATTCGGTCAGCCGCGGTGGCACCGGCTGTCCGGCGATCCGGTCCAGGAACTTCCGGCGTTCCTCGTCGCCCACGCGCGAGACCTCCTGAATGACAACGCTGGGAACGAAGCCGCTCTCCAGCAGGAGGCGCAGCATCTCCCGCCCGTAGGGGTGCTCTTCCAAGACAAGGAATGCGAAGCGAAGCGGCATGGTCTCTCCTCGGCGCCGGGACGCGGCGAGCCGAATTATTCCTGACGAGCACAATGGATCGGGCCCGGCCCACAAGCCCAGCCACCATAATAGTAAGGAGAGAAATCCCCTTTGCCAATGTAAATATCGGCGGTATGACGATACGACACGGCTCGGCGACGGATGAGCCGAGGATCGCACAACCTCCTCCCCGCTACTGGGGAACGATCAAGGAACATATTCGGCCCGGGGATCGGCGGCCCGGAGATTCTGCGGCGTTTCCCCGCAGCACAATCCCGCCTCCATCTTCATTGAGTCGCGCCCACATCCGACAGACGCAGCGATCAACAGCATATGAGATCGCAGGGCCCATCGCCGTTCAGGCGGGTGGCGAGCAGGTCGGTTCGGCTGCAGGCTTCTTCCTCAACATGTTGCGGCTTCTTGCACATCTTATTACAAGTACTCAAC
Source organism: Bacteroidota bacterium (assembly GCA_025454835.1). GTDB lineage: Bacteria > Bacteroidota > Ignavibacteria > UBA10030 > UBA10030 > 2-02-FULL-55-14. The sequence goes on from JALONQ010000010.1 coordinate 26,080, forward strand.
TTGAACCAGGTTGAGGGGGCGAGGTCGCCCGGGGACTTACGGTAGAAGCGATCCGTGGTCGCAGACGCTTCCGAGGTCAGAAACCAAAGCGAGCGATCAAGGGTTACTGTTGGGACTTGCATGCCACATTTGCCATTGCCCTCAATCACCACCTCACTTCAACGAAAGGACATCTCCATGCATGATCTCACCATCGCCTTGCAAGCCCTTGTTGCCGCGTCAATTCTGTTCGTTTGGGTGGTTCGCTACGCCAACATCGTGGAGGAGTTTCGGCACTATCAGTTGCCCGAATGGTTACGAGACCTTGTTGGCATTCTGAAATCTTCCTTCGCGTTGATGTTGTTGATCGGGATCGAGCGTCCGACACTTGCCGTGGTCGGTGGCGTCGGGATCGCCATCCTCATGGGCGCAGCCGTCATCACACATCTGCGGGTGAAGAATCCGGTCTTCAAGATGCTGCCTTCTTTGACACTGATGGCGATGTCGGCGGCCATTGCCTTGATCAACTATCGCTCGATGGCTGAATAACAAGGATCGTTTTGACAGGCTTGATACCATCGGAGGACCTTTCTGGGCCGGTGGTTGCATACTCCCGTCTCCCATGGCACATCCCACAACGCTGAGACTCATTCTCGGCGATCAGCTGAACAGCAAACATTCTTGGTTCCGGTCAGCCGAAGAACACGTCACCTATGTGCTCATGGAGGTGATGCAGGAAGCCACGTACACCTTGCACCACATCCAGAAGGTTGTGGGCTTCTTCGCGGCCATGCGTGCATTCGCAGAGGGTCTCAAGCGTCACGGCCACAGGGTCCTCTATCTCCGGCTCGATGATCCCGAGAACAGACAGACCTTCGAAGAGAACATCCAGCTTCTCATTCGACGACACGGCTTCGAGCGCGTCGAATACCAGCTCCCCGATGAATACAGGCTTGATCGGATATTGAGATCGCTGGAGGGGAAGTTGCGCGTCCCGGTGTCATCGGTCGACAGCGAGCATTTTCTCTCGGACCGGGCTTACGTACAAAGAATGTTCGCCGGGAAGAAGAGATTCCTGATGGAGAGCTTCTATCGGCGGATGCGTGTCGAGCACGATGTTCTGATGGAGGGAGGGAAGCCGTCAGGGGGAGAATGGAACTTCGATCGGGAGAACCGCCGAAGGTACGACGGCAGCGTTGAGCTTCCGCCGTCGCGCTGCTTCACCAATGACGTACGTGCGATCACGGATATGCTCGCACGGATGAACGTTCGCACGTTCGGGCACATCGAGCCCGAACGATTCATTTGGCCCGTTGATCGCGAGCAGTCGCTCGATCTGCTTCGCTCTTTCCTGAAGCAGGGCCTCCCCCATTTCGGTACGTATGAAGATGCCATGACCGTGCAGAGCTGGGCGCTCTACCATTCGCGCCTTTCGTTCGCGCTCAACACGAAGATGCTTCACCCGATGGAGGTGATCGAAGCCGCCGAGCGCGAATGGAAGAAGAAACCGGACCGCATCGCTCTGCATCAGGTTGAGGGTTTTGTTCGACAGATCCTCGGATGGCGGGAATTCATGAGGGGGGCCTACTGGGCGATGATGCCCAAACTGCGCTCGGCAAACTACTTCGGCCATAAGGCGAAGTTGCCACAGTTCTATTGGGACGGCCGGACCACGATGAAGTGCATGCAGATCGCAATAGGTCAATCATTGCGGTATGCCTATGCGCACCACATTCAACGCCTGATGATCACGGGGAATTTTGCGCTGCTCACGGGGATCGATCCGGCGGCGGTAGACGCCTGGTACCTCGGCGTCTACATCGATGCCATTGAGTGGGTCGAAATGCCGAACACGCGCGGCATGAGCCAGTTTGCCGATGGGGGTATGATCGCGACAAAACCGTACGTCGCCTCCGCAAACTACATCAAGAAGATGAGCGACTACTGCACCGGGTGCCGCTACGATCCGGTCAGGAAATACGGAGAGCGGGCCTGCCCCTTCAACAGTCTGTATTGGGAGTTTCACGTACGGCACCGCAAGAAGTTGGAGCGGAATCCACGGATAGGAATGGTCTACCGTACGTGGGACAGGATGGCGGAGGGCGAGCGGGATCGGATACTGCAGCAAGCACGCTTGTACAAGGAGAAGCTCGAGGAGTTGTGATCGCGAGACAACCACCGGCGAAGCTCCGCTTCGTTCAAGCAGAAGTGGAGGGGGCTGGGTCAGACGTTACTCCGAGAAGCGACAAGTGTCGCAGACGAAACGCGGTTTATCGATCGGGGAGGCCGCATTGGAATCGCATCAGGTGTACTGGCTCTATGTATTCGTCTCTGTATCGAGCATATCCTTCCTGATATACGGGATCAGCTATTTTGTCGCTCCCCATATGAAAGCAGAATTCAAACGCTTTGGGTTGGAGAAGTATGGACTACTGACCGTCGTGTTGGAAATACTCGGGGCGATCGGATTGTGGGTAGGATTATCGATCCATCCCATTCTGCTGATCTCCTCGGGTGGCCTTGCTGTTCTGATGTTTGCAGGACTCATCGTAAGGATAGCCATCAAAGACAGCGTGTGGGTCTCTCTGCCAGCTTTGTTCTTCATGTTGTTGAACTCTTGGATCTTCTTGATGTCGTTCTGATGCTTTCGCTCACTCCCCAAGCGCCTTCCACGTAGACATCTCGATTCCTACCCCGTTTGGATCTTCCATTGCTGCTTCACGCCCCAACGCGCCGCACAATCGGTCGATCCATCGACTATCTCAGGGGCGATTCATGGGTGTACTCTCTTAAGTATCCCATGAAGGTTGATCGATGCCCCTCCTCGTCTCCCAAAGACGTTATGCAGAGATCCTGGGTCACGTAGTCATGTGCCTCGCCGCTTAGCTCAATGAGCTTGCCGTAGTGCTCGATCGCACCGTCCTCGGCGTCAATGACACCCTTGATAACCGCGACAACATCGGTCGTATCCGCTGGCGGCTGAAGCGAGCGTTGATGTGCCTTGAACTCCATGGATCCCGGCACACGTCCGCCGATCTCTTTGATACGCTTGGCAAGGCTCTGCGCATGCACAAGTTCCGAGGCAACATCGGCGGCCAGCTCCTTCTTGATCTGTTCCGCGCGCACGCCGTCGAGGTGCACGGAATTGGCGACATAGTTCGTTATGGTCTCGATCTCCATCCAATAGGCTGTTGTCAGCAAGTCGATGATCTCTGAGCGATACTGTTGTTTCATTGTTTGTGCCTTTTTTGGGTCAATATGGTGGAAGACTGCCCCCATTTCTGGTCTGCTATAACCACAGGCAGCCACTCAAAGTTCAAAGTTGAGTGTCACAGATCCATGCTACTTGCGCCCGGTTCATGCACACACACGGAACCTTCGAGCGGACGCCTTGTTCCCGCGTCTTGCCCGTTTTGGGTAGAAGCAGTCTCAAAAATGTTTTGCGCGGCGCCTGCCTGACTGCGTCACGCAGGCAGGTTCGCGACGTTGGGAGCGGCCGCAACGCTTTCCAAAGGTGCTCGTTTCTTACCGCTGCGATCGTTGCTTCCGCTGCGGTCGCTGCGTGAAACGCTTGTTTTAGTGAATTCTGGGTTTTTGAGACCGCTTCTAGTATGAGGAGGAACTTCCCTCCCTGATGTGTGGTTGACAAGTGACAACCCACTGATCAAGCTACATCCAAATCATTACCAAAGGACGGGTCTCTCGATGGCAAAAAGAATCTCTTTGTTCCTTGTACTGTTCGGCTTCATGATCTCTGCTTCAGTCCCCACGCGTGCAATCGCCCAAGGGAAGGATATTGTTGAGACCGCTGTCGCAGCAGGCAGTTTCAAGACCCTTGCAACGGCCCTGACTGAGGCGGGTTTGATCGAAACGCTCAAAGGAAAAGGCCCGTTCACCGTATTCGCCCCCACAGACGAGGCGTTTGCCAAGATCCCGAAGGCAGACCTTGACAAATTGTTGAAGGACAAGGAAGCCCTGACCAAGGTCCTCCTGTACCACGTCGTGAGCGGAAAGGTCATGTCGTCGGACGTCGTGAAGTTGAAGTCAGCGAAGACGGTTCAGGGGAGCGATGTGAAGATCTCCGTGAAGGGTAAGGAAGTCATGGTCAACGCGGCCAAGGTCGTCACGGTCGATATTGAGGCCACCAATGGCGTGATCCACGTTATCGATAGCGTCATCATGCCGACGGCGGAAAAGAAGATGGCGCCGAAGAGCGACAAGAAATACTGAACATCTTTGTCCAGGTGTATGTGCGTCAAAGACCCGTCGATCTGGCGGGTCTTTTTTTTGCCCGCGTATCGTCGAAGCAGGTCCTCCGTCAGGAGGGCCTGTTTCCTCACGAGTGACCAACGCTTGACGTCAAGTTCTCGGAGGCAGGCGAGGCGGTAGGTGGGATATTCTTCTTTCGCTCAGCGCTGACGTCGCTTTGACAAACGTTTCAGCTCGATGAGATCTCTACGGATGAGTGCTTCCTTCTTCCAAAATGACACGAGTTAGCGATCCTTGCTAACTCGTACGTCATTTTGAGAATCCCGCCGATGTGTGGCGGGATCTCGCACGAACCCATCGCTTGACCTGATGCTCTCTGCGGAAGGCTTTGTGATAGGTCAATCACGTGATTTCGCCAGCTCCCGAAGCCGGTTCAGGTCGCCCGACACAAGAGCCTCCTTCTTCGAACGGGACCATCGTTTCACTTGGAGTTCTCGAATCCTCGCCAGTCGATACGTCGGGTACTCCTCTTCATAGACGACCGACTCAGGTGGGTCTATTCGCGTCGTCCGGCCCCCGCGGCCTTTGAAGTGTTCACGGTAACGCCTGACTTTGTTGCGCGTGGAGCCGGGGTACAGATTACGCGACGTGAGCCGCAAGATGTAGAACCAGGCGGGCATCGATCCCCCCTCAAAGCAAAAAAACCCCCACCGGATGGATCCGCGTGGGGGATTCACAGTTGACATTGGCCCCTCGACGCGCCGCTCGACGCCTCGACCACTCGACTCAGGCCTTCGGCCTTCGCTCGTGGCTCGGCGCTCGCGGCTTGCTCGGGGCCCTGCTCGCCTCGTCCCGTTGCGGCGGGAGCCCCGAGCGAGTCCCGTCCCAAAACAACAAGTCCCATCCTTGTGGGGACGGGACGAGTCGAGGGGCTCCGCGGGTAGGACTCGAACCTACAACCCTCCGGTTACAGTGACTCCCGTACTTTCATACGGGCCTGGACTATCTCTTCACCCTGCACAGGTCTATTGTAGCACGTCGGACAAGCAACAGGGGTCGGGCGCTATTGAGGCTTATTGGCGAGATTTCCTCATCCTCTAGTCTCTGCACGTTCTCTGTTACGTACTTCTCTCTTCACAGAGCTTCGCTCAGGATTACCTTATCTCTTTCAGGAGACGTAGGCTTCCCTGAATTCACCCGATGTTTCAATCCCGATTACTCGGGAAAGCTGCGATTGTGGACCAGCGCCCCTTCATCATTCGCATTTCAATCACCCCTCGACTCGCCACGCGCCTCGTTGAAACTTGGATCGTGGCTCGCTCGGGGTGACCGTTACGCTTGGTCAGGACGCGGGACCGGTCACAGCCGGATGCTCCACCATTGAGCTACCGCGGAATTTTCACCTTCCTGCGAAAGCCCCGAGCAAGTGCCGAGAGATTTGTCCTGAGCGTAGCGAAGGAAGTCGAGGCACGCGTCGAGGGGCTACCGCGGAATGTGACGTATTCGAAAGAACAACCCACCTCGGCCTCCACGTTCGGATACTTACCGTCACAGAGGGGAGAGATGGGCTCGCTTATGCTAGCGAGAGGATTATTTAATATACCGAACGATTGCCTGCAAGGCAAGAGCGCCGAACGTGCTTGCCGCGGGTTCCTGGCCTACCACTCCCACATCACCGATGCGAACACCTTCATGAGATACTGCTGAACCGCCGCGATGTCCGTACGCCGCGTCAGGTCGGGCACCGGCTCCGACATCGGAACGGAAAGAACACTCTGCGGATCCCGCCGCACGAGCATCCCCACCGCCGTGGGCAATTCCTTCTCTCCCCTCTCCGGATGGAGCGGCATCGATCCAAGGATCGGTTCGATCCCGCGGTACGGAAGCCGGTAGATGTTCATGCTGACCCCTGCCCCCGGATGATCTCGCAACAATGCCGCCAACTCCTCCGTCGATGGCTTCTCGACGATGTCTTTCACGTGGCCATCCGCTCCCGTCACGATCGTGGCGTAGCTGTCGACGCGCGACCGCTCCAGACCCAGACCGGCGCGATCGTACTCGACGAGCGCTCCCGGAGTGTCCGCATCGTCCATGGCGCGAAGGGCGGCCACGGAATACAGGTTATCACTGTTGCAAACGACAAACGACCGGCCGTGCCAATCCTCTTTCACCCGCATCGCCGTCAGGACCGCATCGGCTGTTCCAAGAGGTTTCGTCCGGCCTGCGGGGATGCGTTGAACGGCATACGCGATGCTCAGCCCGTGGAAATGGTTGTCGCGGTCCTTCGCTCCGTAGCGCTCGCGCACCGAACGGTCCTGCTCGCCGACAACGATCACGACATCCGTGATCCCGGCCGCACGAACGTTGTAGAGCAGATAGTCGAGGAACGGACGACGCCCCTCCCCGACGCTCAGCATGCCCTTCGGACGATCCTCTGCCTCACGGAGCAGCGATTCGTCAACGCCTGGTACCGCCAGTGCCTCCCGCATCCGCGACGAGACTCCGCCGGCGAGAATGACGATACCGGCGGCCTTCACGACTTCTCCTCTTCCAACAGCATCACGCCCTGGTCCACCCGAATGATCGCCGGAACGCCCCCTTCACGCTCGATCGCCTCCACCACGTCTTCCGCATGGTCCGGAGCATAGGCGAACATGCATCCGCCGCCCCCCGAACCGTTGATCTTGGCCCCGAGGGCCCCCGCCTGTAATGCCGCGTCGATCATCCGGTCGATCTTGGGCGTCGAGATTCCGAGCGCGTCGCGGAGAACGGCCTGATGCTCGTTCATCATCGCACCCAAGGCCCGACCATCCGGCACGTCCCATGCGAGCAACGATCGGGCTTCGAGTGTGATATCGCGGTTGTGAAGTGTCCCGTCCACCAGCGCCCGCTCCCGTCCGTCCAGGAGTCCCTGGAACGATGGCAGTTCGGCACGCTGGCAGTCCCGCAGGTCGAAACCGCCCAGCTCACGCCGCAACCGGGCGCTGAGTCCGACGACGCGGTCCTTCACGTTCGCCAGGATCCGAGTCGTGTCCTTCGGTTCGCGCGAGTCTCCGAGAACGAAGGCACCCAGCGTCGGCTTCAGCCTCGTGGCTATCACGTTCGTGCCGAAGTCCAGGTGCACGACACCGCCGATCGCCGAGCTGTAGTGGTCCATCTTGCCGCCGGGCTCGCGAAACTCTTCCACTTCGGCCTGCCAGGCGAGGTGTGCGATCTGCTCCGGCTCCAGGACCATTCTCTGATCGCTCATCGCTGCAAGGAAGGCGGTCCAGGCCACCACCATGGCCGAGGAGCTGGAGGTCCCGGCGTTGATCGGGATCGAACCGCGAAAGGTCCCCTCGCAGCCTTCGCGCCACGTGCACCCCTGCCTCCGCAGAACGTTCGCCGTCGCCCGAAGATAGTCGCGGGGATGATCGTACGCGAGCGGACGGTCGAGCGAGAACTCGAGCGTGGCACGAACGTCGGGCAGCGACAGGGCCGCGACCGGTCGACCGGCCGGCCGGCCTTCGACACCGATCCGGAGCGAGATGGCTGCCGCGATGACTGGAAGCCCCAGATAGTCCTGATGCTCGCCGAAGAGACAGACCCGGCCGGGTGCCGATGCTCGCACGCGTCGCACGGTCACGCGTCCCCTTGCGGACGGCCGGACGGACTCGACCAGAGCCGATTGACGACCCATAGCAGCGCACCGCCGCTCGCCAGACAGACGACCGCCAACAGCATCGCGAGATCCAACCGTCCGTAGAGGATATTCCCGACCGTGAACAGCGACGACCAGATGACCACCGAACCCGACAGCCATCCGATGAGTGCCAACGGGATGTTATCCCGCGTCGGCGATGACTCCTCGGCCGCGATGCCCGCCGCCTCACGAATGCGCCTCCAGCCTGGCCCGAACGGGCGCACCTTGCGATAGAACGCGACCAGCGTGGCATGATCGGTCGGAGGTCCGAAGAGCGCCGTGGCCACCCAGCACACCGACGTTACGCCGATCGTCGCGAGCAAGGCGGCATGCGTACTGAGTTCAACGCCGTACTTCTTCCCCACGAGCAGGAAGACCGACACGGCGAACGAGCTGACCATGGCGGCCACCTCCGACCAGGCATTCACCCGCCACCAGAACCAGCGAACCAGATACAACAGTCCGGTCCCGGCACCCACCTGCAGGATGATATCAAAGGCGTCCTTGGCCGTATCGAGCAGGAATACCAGCGCCGAGGAGAACAGGAACAGTCCTACCGTCACGAGCCGTCCCGCGGTGACGTAGTGGCGCTCGGTCGCGTCCTTCCGAATGAAGCGCCGGTAGAGATCATGGACGAGATACGACGCCCCCCAGTTGAGATGCGTCAGGATCGTCGAGGAGTTGGCCGCGATCAGGCCGCCGACCATCAGACCGATGAACCCGACCGGCAGGAACTTCAGCATGGCGGGATAGGCGATGTCGTGCCCGATCAGGCTCGGGTCGAGGTGTGGGAACGCCGCCTGAATGTCGGATAACTGGGGATAGATGATGATCGAACACAGGGCGACCAGGATCCACGGCCACGGGCGCAGGACATAATGCGCCACATTAAAAAAGAGCACGGCCCCGAGCGCATCCTTTTCGGAGCGCGATGCCAGCATGCGCTGGGCGATATAACTGCCGCCCCCCGGCTCGGCCCCGGGATACCAGACGGCCCACCATTGGATGGCGATCGGCATGATGAAAACCGCCACCGCGATGTCCCAGTGGTTCGTGAAGTCGGGAAGGACATCCAGGTAGTTGATGCCGCCCGGACCCGGCGTGTGCGAGAGCTTGTCGACAAGGCCTGAAAGGCCGCCGACCTCCGGTAGTTGCAGAGCGAAATAGGCCGCGGCAATCACCGCCGTCATCTTGATGAAGAACTGGATCATGTCGATGACGAGCACTCCCCAGAGTCCGGAGTGCGTGGCGAAGATGACGTTCAGGAGCCCGACGCCGAGCAGTGTCTGCCAACGGTCGAGGCCGAAGAGGATGGCGGCGATCTTGCAGGCGGCAAGATTCACGGTCGCCATGATCATGCTGTTGAAGAAGAGCCCGAGGTAGATCGACCGGAATCCGCGCACGAACGACGCGGCTCTGCCGGAGTAGCGCAGTTCGTAGAATTCGAGGTCGGTCAGCACGCCTGAGCGGCGCCAGAGTCGGGCGTAGAAGAACACCGTCATGACCCCGGTGAGGACGAACGCCCACCAGACCCAGTTACCTGCAACGCCGTTGCGCCGGACGATGTCGGTCACAAGGTTCGGCGTGTCGCTGCTGAAGGTCGTGGCCACCATCGACAGGCCGGCGAGCCACCAAGGGACCGATCGGCCCGAGGCGAAGAACTCGGCGGTGCTCTTGCCAGCCCGCTTCCCGAAGAAGAACGCCGGGAAGAAGCAGATGACGAGTGATGCGACGATGATGACCCAATCAACGGGGGCGAGTTGCATGGGCGACGGCGTCGAGAGGACGTACGTTGGTGAATTCGTGGAGGCGAAAGGTCCGTGGCATGTCGCGATGAGCGTGCGGAGAGGTCGGCCCTCGACCGGTCCCGCGTCTGTAGGACCGCCGGTTCTTTCGTCGACGGTACGGAAGTTCAGAGATTTGTTCCCCGTAATCCAGCGGTTCGTCGGCGTTTTTCTTCACGCAATTTCTTGCTATGTTTTCACACACGAAGAACGAGATCGGCACACCATGGGACGCATTTTTGAGAAACGGAAGTACAAGATGTTCGCCCGGTACGACCGGATGGCGAAGGCCTTCACCAAGATCGGCCGGGAGATCGCGCTCGCCGTCAAGGCCGGAGGGCCCGACCCTGCGTACAATCCCCGGCTGCGCATGGCCATCCAGAACGGCAAGGGCGTCAACATGCCCAAGGACCGGGTCGAGGCCGCCATCAAGCGAGCGGTGGCGAAGGACTCCGGCTCGTTCGAGGAGGTGCTGTACGAGGGCTACGGCCCCCACGGCATCGCCATGATGGTCGAGTGTGCATCGGACAATCTCAACCGAACGGTCGCCAACATCCGCCACATCTTCCGCGATGGCGGCGGCACCCTGGGCAACTCGGGCTCGGTCGGGTTCATGTTCGAGCGCAAAGGGGTCTTCAAGATCGCCGCCGACCGCATCTCCGACGCGGATGCCTTCGAACTGGAGTTCATCGACCACGGGTTGGAGGAGTTCGAGAAGCATGAGGACGAGTACGTCCTGACGACCTCGTTCGAGACCTTCGGCAAGTTGCAGAAGGCCCTGGAGGATGCGAAGGTCGAAACGAAGAGCGCCGAGCTTCACTACCTCCCGACGACACGCACCGAACTCACCGAAGACCAGGCGAAGGAAGTGCTCGAACTGATCGAATCGCTCGAGGCCGACGATGACGTGCTGGCCGTGCATCATACGTTACAGTAGAGAGCGGTGAACAGTAGTAAGTACTCAGTATCCAGTAGTCAGTAGAAGCTATCTCAAAGATTCCAAGTGATTACGTATTGCCCGCAAAGCCCGCCCTCGGCTTCGCCGACGGCGAGGCCGGGGAACTCAAAGAACTCAAAGCAATCGGTTCATGTCTCTTTGCGATCTCTGCGCCCGCCTGCCCGGCGGGCAGGTTCTATGCGGCTGATCAGTTCTTGAGATGGGCTCTAGTCAGATGTCAGTATGCAGTGGCCAGCAAACAGTAGTAAGGAACCAGTTGTCAGCGGTCAGGAATCGGTAGCATTCCCCGAGCGAGGTCGTAAAAGACCCAAACGGCCGAGTCGAATTGAGGCAACGACTCGTAGGAGCCTCGGTGGAACTCTGTGACCGCTCTGTGGGTCTCTGTGAAACGCTTCATTCCCTCGTACACACCAACGCCCACCCCGGTATTCCCGTGGTGGGCGTCGGTGTTTCGGACCGCGACCGGTTCACGCGCCGCTGGATGGCGGTTGTGTCAGCGCGGAAAAGATGGCCTCGAACTCCTGCAGACGGGTCTCGATCATGATGCTGACGAAGTCGCCGAACGCATGCAAAATGACGACCGCGTTCGCGCCTGAGTCCGTCCCCGATGCATCGCGAAGTCGCTGGGCGATGCCCTTGTTCACTTTGGCCACATCTTCGTAGATCGCCATCAGCCCGTGCATTTCCCAGTCGGGCACTTCACCGTTCATCTTGCGGATGGCTTGGGCGGTGAGGTACATCGCCACAGAGCGGTACGAGGTCTCCATCGGGGTCGCGAAAGGCAGATGGAACGCGACGTTCGGTCGGAGCCGGTCCATGATCGGGCATCCGCTCGTAACCATGATGATCCCCGTGATCGCGCTCAAGCCGCGCTGGACGGTCGTCGCTTTCTGGTACGTTCGCTCCGGGCTGGTGACCGTCACCGTGGCATCGGTGAACGACTTGGTCTCTTCAAACTCCCTCGTGATGACGCTGAGGTTCATCGCGACCGGGCACCGCTCCGCTCCCTGCAGGGGGCAGTTCGAGCACTTCGAATACTCGAGCCGTGTCCACTCCGGCGGTTCGACAGGCACCGGCTCCCGGTACGCATAGGTCAGCGCATCGAGCACGACACGGAAATCCTTGACAGTTCCGTCGCCGAAGTCGAAACGATACCGGTACTCAACGGTGGTGGCACTTCCGTTCAAACCCACGTAAGGTCCCTCTGTTGCCTCAGACCGGCAACGTAAATCTGACGACGGTACGGTCTGACGCGGTCTCGATGGTGAACTCACCTCCGTGAGCTTCGACGACCCGCTTGCCGATCGCCAGGTTGAACGCGCCGATCGAGACCGAATCCTTCAGCGACTTCCACTCCATTTCGCTCGCATTCACCACCTTCTGCACCTCATCGGAGATCAGCCGGCCGCTCGGGTAGTCGAAGGAGACCGAAACGAACCGGCCCGGCCGGCCGGTCAGCCCTGTCGCACGGTCCTCGACCTTCACCGTGGCGCTTTCGCCCTTCCACGCCTGCCACGTCGAAACCTCCAGAATGCTCCGGACGACCTGGCGGATCCGCTCGACGTCGCACTTGACCATTGGCAGGTCCGGCGGCGACACCGTGACGATCTTGAGGTTCTGCCGATCAGCGACCGGCCGGAAACGCTCGACGCCGGCCGTCACGACGACGTTCATCATCGTCTCGTTCTGTTGTGTCAGGAGCGTCCCTTCGGCCAGCTCGCCGAGCTGGACCGAGCCCTTCAGAATGTTGATGACGCCGTCCATGAGCTCCTGGGCGCTTCCCACGAGCTTCTCGTCGTCCGGCCGCTTCAGCTCCCCGAAGGCCTTCCTGGAGTATTCGAGGATCGTATTGATGCTGTTCAGATGGCTGAAGACGTCGAACAAGATGGTCGAACGCCAGAACTCCTTGTAGGTCTCGAGCGACCGCTCGGAGATCTGCGCTCGTAACAGCGATGTCAGCCGCGTCACGAGCTCCTGCGCGTCGATCGGCTTGACGAGGTAGTCCTTCGCCCCCTTCTTGAGGCATTCGATCGCCAGCGAGAAGTCGGCGAAGCTCGTGAGCATGACGACGTCCGAGCGCGGGTAATCTCGCGTGATCGCCTCGAGCGTCTGGAGGCCGTTGAGACGCGGCATGTTGATGTCCAGGAGGACGATGTCGAACGACTTCGATCGCAGCTTTTCGAGCGCGATCTCACCGTCCTCGGCCACGTCGACGTCGAATCCCTTCGCCTGAAGGCGCGCCTTCGTTGTCAGGCGCAGGGTCGGTTCGTCATCCACCACCAGAATGCTGCTTTCCATAGCGTTCCCCTTATGACTGCGGATTCGCCTGCCCCACGGGCAGCTTGAACAGGAATGTCGTGCCCTTGCCTTGGACACTGGAAGCTTCGATGCTCCCGCCGTGTGCTTCGACAATGAGCTTGCAGATGGCCAGACCGAGGCCCGTTCCCTTCTCCTTGACCTTCTTCGCCGACGAGACCTGACGGTAGTGAGTGAAGAGGAGAGGGATCTCTTCCTGCGGCATACCGATGCCGTTGTCGCTCACTTCGACGGCCACGGCGGGCTCGGAGACGCTTCCTTTCTTCAGAATGATCGACGAGGAGCGGACCTTGACGATGCCCCCCTTCGGCGTGAACTTGAGGGCGTTGCTGACCAGGTTCGTGACGACCTGCGACACCTTGCGCGGGTCCATGCTGACGAGCGGCAAGCCTGCGCCGTACTCCTTCTCGAGGGAGACATTCTTGTTCTGGAACGGCACGGCGAAGCCGCTGACGCTCAGCTCGATGACCGACGAGATGTCGACCGTGGCGCGATCGAGTTGCACCTGACCGGCCTGGTACTTCGACAGATCGAGAAGGTCGTTGACGAGGTCGAGCAGCGACGTACTCGAGGAGAGAGCGCTTTCAACGATCTGGATGATCTCGGGCCCGAAGGTCCTTCCTTCTTTCGACAGGTCGATGAGGAGTTCAAAGACGCTCTTGATGCCCCCGAGCGGGCTGCGCAGGTCGTGCACCAGCATCGCCATGAACTTCGCCCGCGTCTCCTCCAGCTCACGCTCCATCTTGTACAGCTTGAAAATGGAGCGCACTCGGACCAGCAACTCGTCGATATCGATCGGCTTCGTCAGGTACTCGCTCGCCCCGAGGAGGAGTCCTTCCTCGATGCTCCGCGGGTCCTTCTTCGCCGCCGTCAGGAAGATGACGGGGATCCGTTCCGTGGCCGGGTTGGCCCGGAGCCGCCGGAGCGTTTCGAACCCGTCCATCTCCGGCATCTGAATGTCGAGGACGATGATATCCGGATGCTGGTGCGCCGCGATCCGCAGGCATTCGGCGCCGCTGTTGGCACGGAGGAAGCGGATGGGCTTCTTCTTCAGGGCGAACTCGAGCAGGTCGAGGTTGTCTTCGGTGTCATCCACGACCAGCAGTAACGGCTGGTCGTCGGGTCGGCTGTGCTGAAAAGGATCGGTCATGAGATGCTCACAAGACGCGTTTGATCGATTGGGTGATGCTTTCCACCGTCAGGTCCGATTTTCGGACGTAGTCGATCATCTGACGGTTCATTTCAGTCACCTGCTGCGGTGTCAGGTCGGCGCCGGTCAGGATGATGACCGGGATCGACTTCCATGCATCGACCTCCCGAAGGTGACGTAGCAATTCGAACCCGTCCATGTCGGGCATGCGCAGGTCGAGCAAGATCAAGGCGGGCCGGGCATTCCTCAGTCGCTCCATGGCCTCTTTGCCCGATTCGGCCTCCTCGACGCTGAAGCCCGCCTGTCCGAGCACGCCGCGCAGCACAGCGCGGTACTCATGATCGTCGTCGATGAGCAACAGATGCTTGTCCTTCGTCTTGACGGCCTTGCTGACGAGCTTCAGGACCAGGCCGGAATCGGCCGGCTTCGGCAGATAGTCCAGCGCGCCGAGCGAGAACGCCAGCGGCTTGTTGTCGATCATCGAATGAATGAGGACGGGGATGTCGCGGGTCTTCGGGTTGGCCTTCAACTCGCGGAGCACCTGCCAGCCGTCCTTCTCCGGCATCATGATATCGAGCGTGATGACGTGCGGATTCACTTCTTCCGCCACCTTGAGCCCGTCGGCGCCGCCGTACGCCGCATAGACCGCATAGCCCTCGGGGACGAGATAGTTCCGCAGAATATCGATGACATCCGGCTCATCGTCGATGCACAGGATCTTCGTTTGGCCGTCGGCCGCCTTCGGTATCACCGGTGGCGGTGGAACTGCGGGCTTCGGCGGAGCCGGCGGCGTCGCGGCTGCCGGCGGCCGCGGCGGCGGGGCCACGGCGCCGGGCGTGGAGGCTGACGCTGGCAGCACGATCGGTCTCTGCGTGACCTCGGCCCTTTCCGACACGCTCTTCGGCAACTCGGGCGGCACGGTCAGCGTGAAGGTCGACCCATGTCCGTGGGCGCTCGTCGCCACCAGGTCGCCGCCGAGCAACCGCGCCAAACGGCGGGCGATCGGCAAGCCGAGGCCGGTTCCCTTGTACTTCCGCGAGTGGCTGCTGTCGATCTGTTGGAACTCCTCGAAGATACGGTCGATATCCTTCGACTCGATGCCGATCCCGGAGTCTTTGACGGACACGTGCACCATCCCCTGATCGAGCCACGCCTTCACCTCGATCGCACCCTGATCGGTGAACTTGGACGCGTTGCTCAGAAGGTTGACGATGATCTGCTTGACCTTGAGCGTGTCCGTTTGGAGCATCGGAAGTCCCGGCTGGATCTCCTCTTTGAGCTCAAGCCCTTTCTGGCGGACAAGGTGCTCTGCCGTGAGGATCGCTCCGTTGACGACGCTCTCGACCGAGTCCGTTTCAACGCTGAGGTGCATCCGTCCCGATTCGATCTTCGAGAAGTCGAGGATATCATTGATCAGCTGAAGCAAGTGCTTGCCGTTCTTGAGCACTTTCTCCATCGCCTTCCGCTGATCGGCGGTCATCGGGTCTCCCCGATCGCTCAGGAGGATCGACGTGAACCCGATGATCGAGTTCAGCGGCGTGCGAAGCTCGTGCGACATGTTCGACAAGAAGTCCGACTTCACCTGATACGCCCGCTCGAGCTCGGCGTTCTTCGCATTCAGCTCGGCGTGCTTCGACGTCAGTTCCTGCGACAGGGCCTGGGTCGATTCGAAGTTGAGGGCGTTCGTGATCGCCACACCGATCTGCGGTGCCGCGCTCGAGATGAGGGCTTTGGTGAACTCGTCGAACGGCTTCGTCGCGCCGAGAACGAGCACGCCGACGAGGTTCTCCTGGAACATGACGGGCACCGCGTACGCCGTCTTCGGCGTGATGGTGTTGAGGCCGGTATCGACGGGAAACGATACGAGCTGCGGCAGGTCGTTCACTTCGAGCCCCTGTCGCAGGCGAGCGCATTCGCCCGGGATCCCTTCGCCGATGGCGAACGAGGCGATCGCCGTACGATCGGCCCGCAGCGCGAAACTCCCCCGAAGGCTCAGCCGGTTCGTCTCCCGGTCGAACAGGTAGAAAGCTCCGTTGATCGCCTGGACCTGCTGGCAGAGAAGGTCGAGGCTCTTCGAGAGGACGCCGCTCGTGGACTCATTCTCGTTCAGGACCGTCATGAGGTCCGAATAGGAACGGATGCGCGTATAGTTCTCACGCAGCATCGTCGACATCGTGTTGAAGTCGGACGCCAGCTCGCCGAACTCGTCGCTCCGCTGGACGTCGAGCGGTACGAATTTCGAATCCATGATGTTCTGCGTCCCTTCGCGCAACTGGTTCAGCGGACGCGTGATCGACCGCGTCAGGAAGAACCCCAGCGCGACGGCGAACAAGGCGAAGAGGACGTTGACGAACACGATGAACTGCTCGAGACCGGCGCTGAGCGTCCGGGCGCCTTCCATCTGGATCGACTGGGAGGAAAGCTGGCGCTGTACGAGCGTCGTGAGGATCGACCTCATCTGGAACAGATACCGGCCGTTCAACTCGGCCTCTCGATGCATCGCCGTCAAGGTCGCCACCGAATCGACGGAGAGCTTCTCTTCCGCCAGCCGTACCTTTGGCTGGACGACATACTCCTGCCAGGCACGGAACAACGAACGCGCCTGATCGACATAGCTTGCCGTCAATGAATCGGCCGCGTGCCCTCGCAGATCGGTGAAGGCCTCGTCGACCGCTTTCGCGCCCGAGATGTAGGCGTCGCGAGCGCCCGGATCCTTCGTCGACAGGTACAGCTCGAGATAATCGGGCGTTTCGCCGACGCTGGTCCGGAGGTTCGTCAACGAGCTCAGAAAGGCGATATCGGCCGAGGCCGACGCATAGCTCGACTGCATCTGGTTCAGCACCCGGGTGATGAGCAGTGTCATCACCACGAGAACGATGAGCAGGAACCCGAAATTGCCGAGGACCCGCAAGTAGACCCGTGAACGGAACATAGTCGTCGTCGTTCGTTGTCGTCGCGTTACTCGCCGATGTACCGCCGGATGAGCGAGAGCAACTCCTCCGGGTCCATCGGTTTCGTGTAGTGTTCCACGCACCCGATCGATCGGGTACTCTCTTTGTCCTCCGCCCGTGCCTGCGCCGTGAACGCAATGATCGGGATCTCCTTCGTCTCGGGGTCGGCCTTGAGGATCTTGACGGCTGTGAAGCCGTCCATGACCGGCATTTGCATGTCCATCAGGATCAGCGCAGGTTTCTTGGCCCGGGCGATATCCACCGCCTCCTGGCCATTCTCCGCCAGCAGGAGCTCGGCATCGAGCCCGCCCCGATCGACCACAAATACCATGAGGTCGCGATTGTCCTCGTCGTCTTCGGCCAACAAGATCTGCTTCTTCATGACACCCTCTGGGTTGCGGCCGGTCGGCGTGTCGCCGTCCGGCCTGTGATTCAGATGTTCGAAATGGCGTTCCGGAGCGCCGTCAGTTTCTCGTTGATCATCGCGTTCAACTCATCGTAATCGACCGGAGTCCGGATGACACCTTCAATATCCCGCAACTCGGACGATTGCAGCGTCACGGCCTCCTGTTCGTCGCATAGCAGGATCACCGGCACGAACGAGAACTTCGGGTTGGCCCTGAGCAGCTGGAGGAACATGACGCCGCTGACCACCCGGCCGGGGAACTGCGTCTCCGTCAGAACGATCGTGGGACTCACGCGCTCGATCTTCTCGAGGGCCTCTTCGGGGGTGATCGCCGCGACGACGGCGAATCCCGACGACTTCATCCGCGGCGCAAGGTTCCGGCGGACCTCGTCGTTTCCTGCCACGAGCAGCAATGTGCCGCGGAACTGGTCCGTGACGAGGTCGAGGAGGAACTTCGATTCATACTCGAGATACTCGGCCATCGAGATCTGGTAGACCTTCCGCAGCCAGTCCATCGTCGACGACGAACTGCGGATGAGCTTCCGCTTCGCCAGCATCTCCTTCACGGCACGTCCGTACATCTCGAGCTTGATCTCGCGCGTCACGGAGGTGATGACCTCGTCCTCAAGGCCCAGCGACTGGGCGAGCGCTTCGAGGTCCGCCTGCCCTTTCTCTTTCGGCGCACCCAGCGACCACGCCTTGCGCAATCCGTCGCGGTACCGGCTCACCGATGCTTCGAGCTGCTTCTTCAGGATCTCTTCGCGCGTGCGGCGCTCCGAAAGCAACGCCGACGACAGCTCCATGATCTGCCGGCTCATCTCATCCATCTTGAGCTTCAGATCGTCCGAGGCCGGCGCATGGGCTGGACCGGAGGCAGGAGGCTCGGGCATATACTTCGGCAGCACGGTCTCCGGCGGCGGCATGGCCGCGCGGGCCGGCTTCGGCGGCGGAACGGGCTCGGGTGCAGGCGCCGCAGGCTTTGGTTTTGCCGTCGGCGGCGCGTTCAGAGCCTCGGCGGCCGAAACTGCCCTGGGTACCTCGGGGGCGGGAGCCGGCTTCGGCATCTCGGTGACGGCGGGCCCTTTGGGGGCCTTGGGAACGTCGGGTACGGGGGCCGACTTCGGCGCCGGCGTGGCCGTGGGCTCCGGCTTCGCTGCGGGGGCTGCCGCAGCTTCCGTCGGCTTGGGCGCGTACCCCGGTTGCGACTTCAACTGCTCTTCGAACATCTTGATCCGCTCTTCGAACGCCGAGATATACGGGTTCGACGGATCGATCTCCTTCGCCTTGTCGACCTGCGTGCGTGCCTTGTCGAACTGCCGGTCCTTCAGGAACTTGTCGGCCGCAATGAGGCATTCTTTCGCCGCGGCTTTCGCCCTGGCGATCTCGCCGGCTTGCTGTTGTATGTCGGAACGAACGGCCATGCAGGATGGGAGAATAGACCGGCGTCAGTCTTCTTCGGACGTCACGGAGACCACTTCTTCGACTGACGTCACCCCTTCTTTCAGCAGGTTGAGGGCCGCCTGACGGAGCGACAGCATGCCACCGCGCGCCGCGCCGTCGCGGATCTTCTCATCATCGATCATCGTGTCGGACTGCATGATGAGCTTACGGATGTCTTTGGTGAAATACAAAGCTTCGTGGATCGCGCGGCGTCCGCGATACCCGCCGATGCAATCCGAACAACCGACCGCCATGAAGAACGACCCGTTGTTGATGTCCGATTCGCTCAGGCCGAGCGCGCGCAGCTCGTCGAACTCCGTGACGGGCAACGGCGCCTTGCATCTCGGACAGAGGCGGCGCATCAGCCGCTGAGCGACGACGAGGTTGATGGCGTACGCGATCAGAAACGGCTCCACCCCCATCTTCATGAGCCGGGAGATGACGCTGACCGAGTCGTTCGTGTGCAGCGTCGAGAAGGTCAGGTGGCCCGTGTTCGCCAGCTTGATGGCGATCTCGGCCGTGATCCGATCGCGCATCTCGCCGACCATGACGATGTCGGGGTCGTGCCGGAGGATCGCCCGAAGCGCCCCCTCGAAGTCGAGCTTGGGGTTCAGCTTGATCTGTCGCGCGCCGTCGATGAAGTACTCGACCGGGTCCTCGACCGTCAGAATGTTGTAGGCCGGGTCCATGATGGCCCTGAGCGCCGCCACGAGGGTCGTGCTTTTTCCGCTTCCTGTCGGACCGGTCACGATGATGATCCCGTGAGGCTTGGCGATGGCCTTCCGCAGCGCCTTCTCTGCCTGAGGATTGAACCCGAGGTCCTCGATCCGGATCGAGAGATTCGGCTCTTGCAGGATACGAATGACGATCGATTCGTGCTTGCTCTTGAGCTCTTTGCCGACCGTCGGCAGGACGGAGACGCGGAATCGGATCGTCTTACCGTCGATGAGCATCTGCGCGAAGCCGTCCTGCGCCATGTTGCGCTCGAAACGGTCCAGACCTTTGGCCCGGTCCTTCAGAACGGCCGACACCGCCTCGGTGCGGGCCTCCGTGTACCGGAGCCACAGCGTCAGCTTGCCGTCGATCCGGAAATGGAACTCGGAGATCTTTTCACCGCGCGGAATGACGTGGATATCGCTCGCTCCCACGCGCACGCCGTCGACCAGGATGTTGTCGATCAGGGTGATCAGGCCGCTGCGGCTGATCTCTTGCTCGATCTCACGCTCGAAACCCGCATCTTCTTCCTCATCCACATCCTCAATGGCGCCCGTCGAGTACTGGCCCTGGGCCTGCGTGGGCCGGGCCACGACCACTTTGCGCCACAGATCCTGCCACTGGCTCGGAGGCGTGAAGCAGATCTCGAACGACTTGTAGCCCGTTCCCTTCGCCACTTCATACACCTCACGACGCGTCGGGTCGGGAGAGACAAGCAGCAGGCGGTTCGGGTTCGCCGCGTCCACGGTGAACGGCAGCACCTGCGAATCGGCCGCGCGGTCCTGCAGATGCGGCGGGAGATACTCGAGCATGGCCCGGATGAACGCGATACGGTCATCCGTGATGCCCTCACGCTCAACGTCGAGCGTGCGAAATGCGTAGAATGACGCCACCTCGCGGTAGAGGGCGTCGGCGTCGACCTTGAACTGATCGGCGAGGATTCGGACCAGCCGGCGGGGCGACGGCGCAGGGTCGTTGGCCATGACGGCGACGGCTTCGTCGAGGACCGCCTGCGTCACGACACCGTGCTCGACGAGCAAGGTGGGCAGGTCGCGCTTCACACTCCTGGGTGCGGTCGCAGACGGTTCCATCGGGCTATCCGACCTTGTTGACATCGATTCCCGCCGTCTCCGACGACAGGAGTGTCAGGAAGACGAGCGACCCCATGATGATGATCGTAACGCCGAGCTCGATCATGCTGACGAGGTTCTTCATCGCGAATGAGTTCTCGGTCTCGTAGTAGTCGGCAAGGTTCTGCGCTGTCGTCTTCACCGAACCCGTTTCTGCCGCCGTCCGGAAGCGCGAGAGGGCCATCTCCGGCAGGAAGTCCGTGGCGGCGAGCGCCCGTCCGAGTTCCACGCCTTGCGTCAGCATCATCGGCGAGGCGACGGTCCGGATCTGCCGCGCAAACCAGAGATTGCCGCTGGCGTCGGCCGCCACTTGCATCGCCTCGATGTTCTCACCCGCCGACGTATAGATGATGCTCAAAACGCGTGTGAAGAGTTCCACCGACGTGTTCTTCAGGATCGTCCCGACGTACGGCACCTTGACGATGTACCGGTCGAACTGCAGGCTGCCGTTGGGCGTCGTCAGCCACGCATAGAACCCGCCGACGATCGCCAGGATGATCCCCGTCAACCATGTATAATTCTCCTTGATGAAGGCGCTCGCGTCGAGCGTGAACGCCGTGACCGGCGGGATCTCGGACATCATCGGACCCAGCATGTCCATCATTTGGGGAACGAGGAACAGCGCGTAGAAGATGATGGCGCCGGCCAGCGTCAGGGCCGTGACCGCCGGCATCAGCAGGGCCGACTTCAACCCCTTCGAAAACTCCGCTTGCCGCTCGACGAGCTGGGCCACGCTTCGGAAGATCGCCGCCACGTCGCCGCTCTTCGTCGCGATGCCGAGCAGCAGCGCCGTGTGGAATCCGAGGACCTGCGATTGGCGGAGGAACGCCTCGCGCGAATCCATCCCGTTCCGCAGGTCGTTCATGACGTCGCGAATGCACTGGTTCAGCGCCTTGTTCTTGATGTTGTCGGCCATCAGAACGAGGACCTCGTTGAACGGCAACTTCTGTTCGAGCAACTTGGCGCTTTGCGACACGAACCCCACGATGTCCGTCGCCGGAGCGGCGAACTTGATCGAGAACGGCGTGTAGACCGACTGGACCTGATAGCCGATCCGCTTGAGCGCGGCGGTGACCTCGGCACGCGAATACGCACTCTGCGTACCGGTGATCAGCCTGTCGCCCCGCCGAGCCTTGTAGACGAACGTGCGCTTCTTCTCGACCTTCAGCAGCTGGGCGCCGTTGCGCGAGGTCCATTCACGCCCCTTCGACCTCGCCTCCATGTACGAGGTGGCCATGACGTACTTCACGAGGGCACGGCCGGCTCGGTCTTGCGCAGAGACGCGGTATTCAACCTTGGTCGGAATGCGGGACATGGTCAGTTACGCTGCTGGTTCCACCAGCGCTCGAGCACTTCGTGAGGATCGGTCTTGACGTCGCTCTTCTTCCACTTGTCGAAGAACAGGACATCGGAACTGAGCGGCGGCGGCGACGGAGGGTCGATCTGGACGCGCTGCGGCATCGGGATCGAATCGCCCAGGATGATCGCCTCTCCCTGGCGAAGCAATGAGATGGACGACTCCAGACCGCTGAACGATTCGGGAACGAGGCGGCGGATGTACGCCTGGTCGGTCGGGTTCAACAACCGGAGCAGGATGAAATTGCTGCATTGCGACAGGATCGTCTCGGAGATCTCGGCCGGCCGCTGGCTGACCAGCATGCAACTCACGCCGTACTTCCGCCCTTCCTTCGCGATGCGTTCGACCGTCTTGCGGGCAGCGGTCGAGCCCTCGGCATTGACCGAAAGATAGTTGTGCGCCTCCTCGAACACGAGGAGGATGGGAAGCTCCGACCGGTTGGGGTTCCAGAAATTGAAGTCGAACGCCAGCCGGGCGAGCAGCGCCACGATCGTCTTGAGGATGTCCGAAGGAACGCCGCTGAGATCCATCAGCGTCACCCGCGACTTGCCACTCAGGCCAAACAGCATCATCAGGAGCGACACGGCCGATTCGGTGTCGGCCATCAGCTTCGGCTTGAACATGAACGCATAGCGCGAATCGTTCATCTTCGTGTCGAGCCGGGCGATCAACCGGGTCAGTTTGCCGTAGAAGGGCCCTTCGCGGACGCCGGCGCTGCTGGTCACTTTTTCCCCGTCGAGGAACTGCAGACGCCCACGGATCGCCGCCAGGTCAAAATGCACCGGTGAGTCGAGCGTGATGACCTCCGTCAGCCGGGGATTCTTGTCCTTCTTCGACAAGATGACGAGGTCCTGCAACAAAGACATCTGGATCGACGCGTTCTCGTCGTTCGGGTCGACGAACATCTCGCGCATCTCGTCAAAGTTCAGCAGCCAGTATGGCAGTTCCAGCGACGAGATCTCGCAGTACTGCCCCGTATCGGGGAACGCCTGCCGGTATTCGTTGTGCAGGTCGAGGATGACAACGTGGGTCTCGGGGAGCGAAACGACCTTCTGCAGGATGGAGGCGACCGTATGCGATTTACCGGCGCCGCTGCTCCCGAGGACCGCGATATGCTTGCCGAAGAACTTGTTG
The DNA here is from genome assembly GCA_025454835.1 of Bacteroidota bacterium. Classification (GTDB taxonomy): domain Bacteria; phylum Bacteroidota; class Ignavibacteria; order UBA10030; family UBA10030; genus 2-02-FULL-55-14. The sequence continues at coordinate 49,290 of JALONQ010000010.1, forward strand.
GGGTTCAGGTAGGCTCGCTCGGTCTCGAACATCGACAGAGATCCGATGGAGAAGTTGAATTGCTGGAACGCCTGGAACGCGCCCCGGATGTCCTTGTCTTCGAGCAGGTAGACGGGCATATCAATGCTCGGCAGAACGGACACGCCCGGCTCGAACTTGCCCTTTCGGATCGTCCCGATGAGCGTCGTGGAGACCATCATGGGCGCTTCGCCGTTGGCCAATTCCGTACGGCGCGCCTCGGCGACGATGCCAATGACGTAGGCTTGGCCGATCGGGATGAGCACATATGTCCCGATCTGCCCCACATAGTAGGTCTTCTCGCCGATCTTGCGCGTGAGTCCGCCCTCGGTATCGATCTTCACTGCGACGCCGGTGCTTGTGACCTCAACGACCAAGCCGATCTTTTTCTGGTCCCACGTAGACATGAGTGCCTGATGTCGCCAATAGGAGCGAACAGACTACGACAAGTACAATGTCTTTGAACCTAGTGAAAAGAGGGGAAAGAACCAACGAAACGGCTTTCGGCCATGGCCAGAAATGCCTGTTCCAGAAGGGGTTACAGCGGTGTCACTCAGGTCGGCGGTTATCGGGACGTGGAGTTGGCAATCGTCGGGTCGGTTCGGGGGTCGGCCAGAGAGTAGGGGTCCGTATAGAGCTTGTTGATCGTCCACTGATCCCAATCCTTGAACTTGCCTCGACCTGAGACGCCCTTGACGAGCTCGGCCCGCTTGACGACGGTGACCTCTCCGATGGTGCCACGGCTGACGACGACGGCACGCCTCGGATTGCCGAAACCGTCCGTCGCTGTGATGGTGATCGTGTAACTCATCCGTCCGCCGTTCATGGCCCGATCGGTCACCGACCAGCCGTCCCAAAAGCTCGGTGTCGCCATGTAGTAGGTGGCCAGATAGCATCCGGCGTTGGCGATGAGATCGGCCTGGAGCTGCGAAGCCCTGATCTCCGCCGTTCTGAGCGCGTCCGCATCCGCGTCGTACGATTCGGCGGCGAAGAAGCCGAACACCAGCGTGAACCCGCCGACGAATATGAGCGATGAGTGTTTCATCCGTTGATGGTCCGTCTACAGCGATAGATTGGCTGGGTAGAGGGTGATCTCGCGAGTGGCCGTCAGGTATTCGTTGCCGACCGGGAACGACAGCTCCGACGTCAGCTTGACCCGGAACCCGACGATGGCCGAAAGTGGAGACGGCGAGCTCGTGACCGTGCCGTTGGAGAGCACGTACTTCATGTCCCAATGCCGAAGCCGTCGGAAGACGTTGTAGTAGACGCCATCGACGTACCGACGCACGTTGTAACGCGCCACCGTGCTGTCACCGATGGTCACGTAGGAGGTCGTGACGTACCAACGCAACGATTCTGCCGTCCCGTCGTTCTGGACATCCGCTCGGTACTGGAGGTCGTTGCCCGTCGCCATCGTGATCGTTGGCCCGGTGAAGTAGTTATAGCCCAGGTTACGAAGGTCCCACTCCAACACCGACATCGAGACGTTCATCGACTTCTCGAGGTTCGTCTGCTGGGCCTTCTTTGTCATCACCTCGTTGAGCGAGTACGACGTCGCCAGGATGATGCCGATCATCGCCGCCTTGAAGATGTACGAACCGATGATATCGAGGATCGCGCCCATGTCAATACGTCTTCGTCATGCTGATCCGGACCGTGTCACGCAGGTATTGCGGATGGGTCACATAGACCTCGATCGTCTTGACGTATTGCGATGACGTCGTCGGCCGATCGGGAGCGGTCTGCGTCGCAAAGTACACCTTGCAAGAGATCTTGTACCCCGTCAGCGTCGTCGAACTGGCGACCCGCGAATAGCCGTTGTAGTCGTCGAGATCGTCATACCGAGAAAGCGAACGGAAGGGATGGGTGTCCGGCCGGGTGAACATCTCCGTGGTATCCGGCGTGCTATACCACGTCGTCGACGTCGGAACCAGCTTGTAGTATCGCAGAGAATCCCGACCCATCGAGGAAGAGAATTCGGCCAGACCCTGATAGTAGATGGTGTCGGCCTTCTCGTCAAATCGCTTGCGTCTGGCTTCGGTGATGATCTCCATGGCGATGTCGGCCGCTTCAAGGCGTGCCTGCGCCTCGAGCTTGGTCGTCTGGCTGTTGATGACGAGACGGTTCGCATTGATGACGGCGATCGTCACGATCACGATGAGCCCGGCCGAGATGATGGTCTGTCCCATGGTTCAGGGGCGCCTCATGGCAGCGGCCGACGGGGCATGACCGGCAGGAATTCCGAACGACGCAGGTCACGGTACAGGTCCTCCTTCACCAGGATCCCCCCCGCACCGGCTTCCCTCGCCATCTTTCGCAGCATCAGACTGTCCTGATCGGCCACCAGCATGACCTTTGCGTCGGGGTGCGACTGTTTGATGAGTCGCGTCGCATCGAACCCGTCCATCTCGCGGAGGGTCATATCCATGAGGACCCAATCGGGCCGATACTCCGAGAATGCCCGCAAGGCCGCCGTCGGGTCTGAGGCTTCGGCGATCTCTGCGTGGCCGAGCTCCAGGATGGAACGGAGCAGGCCTCGGAGGGTCGGGTTTTGTTCAACGATCAGGATTTTCACGGCTGATGGGGGAATGCACGACCACAAGTAACCGATCGGTTGCCTGCGGCTCAATAGGTGGGAGTCCTCAACTCTGCAGGGGCCGCCCCCTAGAAGGCCCGTCAGGGTGTGACGGGTGTCACAATTTGGCCTTGTTCTCGAGAGCGAATCGCAGGACGGCGTTGTTGCCCCGCACATTCAGCTTCGCAGCGATATTCGACCGGTGATTCTCGACGGTCTTGGGACTGATGAAGAGCATCTCGGCGATCTCGCGCGTGGTCTTGTTCTCGGCGATCAGTTTGAGGATATGTCGCTCGGTGGGCGTCAGCCCTGCGAGCCCGGCAAGAAGCGTCTTGACCTGGGTCTTGGCCTGGTCGCGTCGCACCCAGTAGTCGGCGAGAAGGGGCGAATAGTAGTGGCGTCCGGCCGCGACGGCCTCGAGACAGGTTGCGATCTCGCCCACGACTCCGTCTTTCAGCACGTATCCCATCACGCCCAGGTCCATCGCACGATTGAAGAACTCTTCGTTGTCGTGCATCGTCAGAATGACGACGGCGACCTGCAGGCCCCTTCGCCGGATCTCGGTCGCCACGTCGAGCCCGTTCCGCTTGGGCATGTCGACGTCAAGAATGGCGATCGTCGGCCGATGGTCATGGATCGCGATGAGCGCTTCGGAGCCGTCACCGGCCTCGACGATGCGCGCGCCGGCAAACTCCTCCTCGATGATCTGCACCAACCCGCGTCGGAACACGGGATGGTCATCGGCGATCAGTATGGTCTGGTGTTTGGCCATCAATAATGAAGACTGTACCGCAGACCTGCCGGCCGTTCACGTGCGCTGAGCAGGGCAGGCAGGGGCGCAAAGGCGCGAGTGTCGAAGAAGACAGGTCTTTCGTTGCGTCGTCGCGACTCTGCGGTGAAAGCTTCGTCGCAGGACATCACGGCGCCGGCGCCGGCTCGGGTTCGTTCCCCTCGACCGGGATCCGCGCCGCGATGGTCGTGCCGCCGTCGACCGACGACGTGAATTTATGGATACCACCCAGCATCTTCACCCGCTCTTCGATGCCCGACAATCCGAAGCCGACGTCAGCCGAGACGCCGTCGCCCGGCGCCTCGAATCCCTTGCCGTTGTCTTCGACACGGACCACGATATGTCCCTCGTCGTGAGCAACGACGACGCTCGCGCGCGTCGCTTGTGAGTGCTTGACGACGTTCGTGAGCGCTTCCTGAATGATCCGGAAGACGCCGATCTCGGCGTCCCGGTTCAACAGGCCGTCGACCGTCGCGATCTCCGTCTCGATCTTCACGGGTGTCACCTGCTGGACCGCCCTGACGGTCGATCGGATGGTCTCCGTAAGCCCGAGGCGGTCGAGTTGGAACGGCCTCAAGTTGTACGCGATCGACCGCACGCTTCGCAACGCGGCCGTGACCGCGTCGACGACGTTCATCAACTCTTCCTTGGCCGGCGTGCCCTCCTGCAGATAGTGGGCGGCCAACAGCAGGCGATTCTTCGCCACGATGAGGTCCTGGCCGAGACTGTCGTGCAATTCGCCCGCGATCCGCTGCCGTTCCTCTTCCTGGCTCTGGATCAGCCTTCGCGAGGTCTCCTCCTGCCGTTCCTTTTCGATGCGGACCTGACGGAGCCGGATGGCCACGACCAGCATGCCCATGCCGACGAGCGCGAGCACGGCGAGAAGACGGAACCAGAGGGTCGACCAATACGGGAGCTCAAACGTCAACGAGATCTCCGCCCCGTCCTCATTCCACACGCCGTCATTGTTCGCCGCGATGACTCGAAACCGGTACGTGCCGGGCGTGACATTCGTGAACGTGGCGTACCGATCCCCCGCAACATCGACCCACGATTTGTTGTACCCAACGAGTTGATACTTGAACCGCACTTTGCGCGGCGCCGTGAAGCTGAGGGCGGTGAAGTCGATCCGCACCTTTTCGATGCTCGAGGAGATAAGGATCGACGGCTCCACGGCCACCGGTTCACCGTCGGCGAAAATGCGCTCGATGACCACGGGAGGCTTGGCTCGGTTCGGGCGTAGCATCGCAGGGTTGGTCCGCGCGATGCCCATCGGCGTCGGGAACCAGAGCTCGCCGTTCGGCAGGCGAAGGCCGGCCGGCTGGAAGCCGCCGTTGGTCTCCACCGTCGCCAGACCGTCCGACGTGCCGTACGAGATCGAGATGACCCGTTCGATGCGCCCATCAGCCAGGGCGTTCAGCTCCTGCAATGCGACCCTCCAAATGCCCCGATTACACCCCATCCACGCGTAGCCGATCTGGTCGATGAGGAACTGCGAGACGATATTGTCGAACAATCCATGGTCGGTCGTGAACCGTGACACAGCGCCATCCTTCCACCGCAGAAGGCCGCCGCCGTACGTGCCGAACCAGACGGCGCCTGACGGGTCGAGCGTCACGTTCCGAACGGGAATGCCGGCATCGGTCAACTCGCCGATCGGACGCACCGTGCCGTCCTCGATGACGGCGGGTCCACGTTGCGTGCCGACCCACACACGACCCAGACTGTCCTCGACGACCGCGCGGACGTCATCCGAAGGGAGGCCCTCCGCCAAGCTCCATCGGCGAACTCTGCTGCCTTCGAGCAGAACTACGCCGGCCGTGTTCGTTCCAACCCACATTCCGCCGTCGCGCCTGGGCGAAAGCGCCAAGATGACATCGCTCCCAATTCCACTGGAGGCTCCATACTTCTGCAGCGTCGCCGCCGGCTGGTCCGGATCCATGCGAAGGAGCCCTCCACCCCACGTGCCCACCCACAGGTGTCCGCGACGATCGATCGCGAGCGACCAGACGCATTGATCGGCGACGACGGCCGACACCGGATGAGGAATGATACGTCCTTCGCGTGCCAAGAGGACGCCTCCACAACTCAACCCGATCCAGGTCCCCCTGCGAGCATCATGCACCATGGCGGTCACATTGCGCCGCGAACCGTCCAGCGTCCAGTGGTCGAACGGCGCCCGACGGAGGCGCAACAGACCGTTCGAGGCCGTGCCCAGCCACCAGTTGCCCTCGTTGTCACGCTTCGATTCAAGAATAATGTCGCCGCGCGCCCATTCCGTGGTTCCTATGCGGTAGAATCGTCCGTCGGTCAGCCGAAGCAGTCCTGACCGACGAGCCGCCCGCACGACCGGAGGCGGATCGACGAGCACCTCATCGAAAGCATAGCTGTCCTTGAACATCGAAGAGGGCCATTCGATCAGATCCTGATCGCGCCGTGTGAAGACGAGGCCGTCCGAGGTCGTCAGCCAGATCTCGCCTGTTTCGTCGATCTCGAGCGAGGTCACGATCTGCTCAGGCCCGCCTCTCGGCAGTTGGTACGTCCGAATGCCGGCACCCATCAACTGGGCCAATCCCGTGCCGCCGATCCAGAGCGAGCCGTCGGGACTGGCCTGCACGATCGATACCGTGGATTGCGGCCACCCGGGCTGGAGCCAGGACTGGACCACCGAGTCTTCTCCGGAAGGCATCGACATGACCCGAGCGAGACCCAGCCGTGCCCGGCCGATCCACACCTGGCCCGACGAGTCCATGCTCATCGCAAGAATGGGTGGCATGGGCTCGCCGTGGGCGCGATGGATCATCGGCTTGAAACGGCCGTCCCGGTAGCGAAAGAGCTCACCGTCTTCGGTCGCGATCCAGAGACTGCTATCGTGCGACTCGACGACGCTCGTGATACGGTAGGCGCGTTCATCGGTCGGCGTGATCCGGTCGAATGTCACGAAACGGACGCCGTCGAAACGCACGAGGCCGCCGTTCGTGGCCAGCCAGATGAATCCGTCGGAAGACTGCACGATCGAAGCGACGCTGTTCTGCGGCAGGCCGTCGTTGACCGTCCACTGGTCGAAGATGTACGGCTCACCGCGCGATGAGAAGACGGTCTGGGCCGGGGCCGTCGACGCGGACAACATCAAGGCCGCGAGCAACGACCACCGCCACGCACGGGAGACGGGAAGACCGATGAGAGTGAAGGAAGGCACGGTCGGACTTACGCGCGGATGTAGTTCGGATACAAACGTCGCGCACATTCGGGGCAGGTGCGAAGCTCTCCGGCCTGGTGAGCGTGCTGTCTCACGTACTGTTCGAGCGAGCTCCAGCCACCCGCCTCTGCTTGGAGACGGCCGCACGAAGAACAGACGGGAAGCATTTGGCTGAGCAGGCTGAGCCGGTCGGTCGCGGCAGCAAGCTCGCCGACCGAGCGGCGTGTCTCCAGGATCGTACCGGCGAGACGTGACATGGCTCGCAACGCCTCCTCCTGGCCGACCGTCAGCGTGCGGGCCTCACGGTCGAGCACGCACAGCGACCCCAAGGGCAATCCGTCGAAGCTGAAGATCGGCGCGCCCGCGTAGAACCGGACGGCCGGGTCGTGGGTCACGAGGGGATTGTCGTGGAACCGGTCGTCCTTCGACAGGTCGGGGACGACCATGACGGTCGATTGCAGGATCGTGTGGGCGCAGAAGGAGATCGTGCGCGAGGTTTGCGGGTGTTGGAACCCGACGCGCGACTTGAACCATTGCCGGTCGCGGTCCACCAGCGTCACGAGCGAGATCGGGGTCTTGCAGAAGAACGAAGCCAGGTAGGTCAGATCGTCGAAAGCGCGCTCGGGAGCCGTGTCGAGAATGCGGTACTTCCGCAGCGCATCAAGGCGTTCAGACTCACGGGGATGGAGTGCAGCGACGGACACGGTGGGTGGTCTCTGTTTGGACAAGCATCCTACCGCAATTCCGGCTGAAATTCAAGCAGAACCGGCTCAAAGGCCGTGACGCTGGAGTAATGCCTGAAGAACGCGGGCCCATGCACTATACGCCGGCGGCGTCAAGTGAACGCCGTCGGTGGTGAACTCGTCCCGAAGGCGTCCGCGCTCCGAGAGCTCGGCATTGAGGTCGATGAAGTCGATGCCCCGCTCGACGCACAGCGCTCGGAGCAGATCGTTGAGACGCGCGATCTCGGCATTCTTCTCATCGGCATTCCGCCAGCGGGGCGAGACGTGCAGGGTTGATTGGACGATGGGCGTGATCGACGCGTTCTGGAGCGAATCGAGGAGCGACGTGTAGTTGCGCGCAACCTGCTCGGGGGTGTAGCCTGCATACAGGTCGTTGATGCCCCCCATGACCACGCAGAGTTTCGGTCGGAGCGGGATGACGAATTCGAGGCGGTGCAGGAATCCGACCAGATTGTCGCCGCCGATGCCGCGGTTGATGACATGCGGTCGGCCGAGCAATTCGCTCCATTCGGCGCCGGCGGTGATGGAATTTCCCAGCATGACCACGTCGGCCCGCTCGGGTCTGTAGAGTCTCCACATCCCGGTCAGATGGCGGTAGTGGGCGCTCTTCAAATAGAGCGAGTCGAGCGAGGCGGTGGATTGAGAATGGAGCGGTACGACGAAAATCGACAGCAACATCAGGACCAAAGGAGGGCGCATGGGGCACCTGTGAAAGAAACATGACACGAAGGTACACGAAGAAACACAAAGTTCCACGAAGTTGGAGATATTGCTACCTCGCTTCGTGGAACTTCGATTCTTGCGGAACGTTGGAGACAGACTCTGGTCAACCGACGGTGGAGTTGATTGTCGCCTCTCGGCGACAGCAGCCGTGGGCCTCCGGCTGTGTACCGGTTCTACCCCTGAACCGGCGGCGCCAGCAGCTCCTTCTCGATCGCCTCCTTCAGCGCCTCTTTTGGGAGCGCGCCGACCGCCATCTTCGGCTGCCCGCTCGTCGGAACGAAGAGCATCGACGGGATGCTGCGGATGCCAAAAACCCCGGCGACCTCATGTTCGTCGTCGACGTTCACCTTGTAGATATCGACGCGGCCTTCATATTCCTTCGACAGCTCATCGAGGACGGGTCCCACGACCCGGCAGGGACCGCACCACGGGGCCCAAAAATCGATGACGGCGGGGCGCTCGCCGGCGAACTTCCATTCCGAGTTCGAGTCGTAGTTGAAGACCTTGTCCTTGAATTCCTGCGTATTCAGATGCGTTGACATGTGGTTCCTCTCGATAAGCTGTTCCACGGACGAATGGTTCATCGCTTCGCGATGTTTGTAGAATGCCTCCGGCTGTTCCTTCGTGGTTCCATTCTTCTCAAAGGGCAGCGATGACACGCCGCAATCGCGCCTCGACCTCGGCGGCGATCGGCCTCATCGCCTCGTTCTGCATGATCGCGACCATTACCGACGGATCGAACGCGCTGACGGCCGTCTTCCCCTCTTTTTCGTAGACGATCACGTTGCATGGGAGGAGCAAGCCAACCTCTTCTTCCGTGCTCAGCGCCTTGTGGGCGAACGGCGGATTGCATGCTCCGAGGATCGTGTAGCGCTTGAAATCGACGTTGATCTTCTTCTTGAGCGTGTCCTGGACATCGATGGTCGTCAGGACGCCGAATCCCTCTTTCTTCAACTCCTCCGTCACCCGCTCGATCGCTTGCTCAAAGGTGTAGTCGGTGGTCTTTCCAAACCCATAGTTCATGCCGCATCTCCGGACTTCGACTCGTCGGCGACGGTCTTCGATCGGCCGGGATGGACAAGAAACCCGATCAGGGCGCCGTAGGCCGTGCTGATCCAGGGGTCGCTCGTGATCGCGCAGCCGCGTTCGCAACCGATCGCGGCGTAGTACCAATAGCCCAGGCCCGCGCCCACGACCATGAGCGCCACCCGCTGGGCCCAGATGTTCCTGACGATGGATTTCAATGTTTCCACGCGGCAATGCCTCCTTCGAGATGCGCTGCGGTGAAGCCAGCCTTCTTCGCCCGGATCGCTGCGACCATGCTGCGGCTTCCCGTGGCACAATAGAAGATCACCTGGCGGTCGCGATAGCGCTGAAGGCCGTCCAGCTTCGACCCCAGCTGCGTCACGGGCACATGGATCGAGCCGGGAATGCTGTGCTGCGAGCGCTCATCGGCCGTCCGGACGTCCACGAGAACGGCCTGGCCGGACCGTAGGCGGTCAGCCGCCTGTTCGCCTGTGTAACGGGGGATGTCCCGCGCCACGAACCACCGGCGGACCCGGAACAGGAGCCACAAGGCCAGAATACCGTAGAGTAGTAGTTGTCCGGGTTCCATAGCGTGCAGGTAGGATGCCGGTTCGGGAGAAAGGATTCAACGGCGCGCCGAACGGGCCGCGGCGAGGTCCTCGGGTGAGTTCACGTTGGTCAACACGGACGGATCGACCGGTGGTTCCAGGCTTGCCAGATCGACCGCGACATAGCCGGCGGCTTCGAGGAAGCCGAGCATGGACCGTAGCCCTGCCCGGAGGCGTGTTTCGGCAAGCGACATGAGCGAGCGATCGTAGAGCGCGCACACTGGATGGAGGCGATCGGTGCGCGGCAGGGTTGCGGGTCTGGATCCGTGCCGAACGATCAACTGACGAAGCAGGTGCGGCGTGAGAAACGGCAGGTCGCACGAAGCGAGGAGAATGGTATCGGAGGCGGTCGCGTTCAGCGCCGCATGAAGCCCGGCGAGGGGACCGGCGTGATGGTGAACATCCGGGATGACCGGCAACCGCAGGAAGGACACTTCGTCGGGACGGTCGGTGACAAGTGAGACCTTCGGAACGACCTGCGCGACGGCGGCGGCGACCCGTTCGACGAGCGGTCGGCCATCGACCTCAAGGAGTGCTTTCGGAGAGCCCATCCGGAGGCTGCGGCCGCCGACGAGGATGAACCCCTCGACGCTGGACGAACGATCCATCAGCGGCGAGAGCGCTTCGGCTTCCCCTCGACGATGTCGTCGATCCAGCTCATCGCGGCCATGGACGACGGAAAGCCGATCGTCGGTATCGCCAGCACGGCGACATGCCGAAGGTCACGCACGTCCACGCCCGCTTCGAGCGCCTTGCGGACGTGTGCATGTGCGCCACCTTCGAGCTTGGCGCCCACCGAGATGGCGAATTTCACGATCGCCCTCTCACGCGGCGACAGCGGCCCGTCGACCTGCACCGCCTTGCCGAGCTGCTCATAGGCTGCCGCGACGGAAGGGTGATGCTTCGTGAATTGAACGAAGCGCTTGGGGAGTTTCTTGGATGCGGGCATGGGAAAAAGAGAGAGGTGTCGGGTTACAGGTTGAAAAGGAGTTCGCGGCTCGCGCCGCGTTTGTTGTGGGCCTCCGGCGGTTGCGGGTTACAAGTTACAGGTTACAGGTTGAGAAGGGGTTCGCGGCTCGCTCGGGGCAAGCCACTGACGTCTGACCTCTGTCCTCTTACGTATGACCTCTGACTCAGTTCTTCGCAAGATACCACGCCCCGGAGACTCATGCACGCGATCTCCGGGACCAGCACCCCTCAGGAACCGCCCCATTCCGTTGCTTCATTACTCCAATACTCCATTACTCCACTACCCTATGACTCCTGTACTCCATTACTCCAATACTCCGCCCCACGCTCTTTGCTAACAGCCCTCCTTCTTTTTCTTCTTGGCGCCAGCCGCGGGGACTGTTCCGGCCGGGGTATCGAGTTTGGGTGCGGCGATGACTGGCCGCGTTGCGGCTACCGGCCCGCCGCCGGTCCGGGGCGAGCCTCCGAAGTACTTGCTCACCTCGGCGGTCTTGGCAAATTCGATGCGCGTCGCGGCGTCGGCGTTATCGGCCAGCGTCGGGAAGAGCACCTCATCGTTCCATCCCTCCACACCTCCCCGAAGAATGTAGACGCCGCTGTGACCGAGAGAACGCAGCAGCATCCAGGCCTGGGCGGAGTGGATGCCGCCCTCCGAGCAGAGCACGATCTTCTCATTCTTCATCAACCCATGATCGGTGAGCGTGGCCACGGGCACGTTCTCGGCACCCGGAATGGCGTATGCCGCGAACTCCTTCTCCGCGCGCAGGTCGATCAGCCGGTAGTCGGCCCGACCCTTGATGATCCAGTCGGCCAGTTCCAGCGGTGAGACATGGTCGACTTCCTTCTGAACGATGATCGACAGCTCTTTGGCGTCGATCGTCGCGGAATGGCCCTGATACGGATCGCCGGCCACGACGGCCAACGCACCCAACACGAGCGCCACGGCCGCCAACCGCTGGTTGAGCGTGCTGTTGAGGAGAAGCTGTTTCATCACGCCTTGCCTCCCTTCTTCGCCGCCATGACCTTCTCGCCCCAATCCGCCGCCATGAACGCGCCGATCGCCATGACGACGACGGCGAACACCAGTATGCCGTACGGGATGCCCGTCAATTGCGCCAGCGTCAGCTGGCCCATCGGCGTGGAATTGTAGAAGGTTTCGATGAGCGGAAACGCCTCGCCGAACACCAGAATGCCGGCGACGATGCCGCCGAGGTACACCCAGCCGTCCGTCCGGCCCGTGGCCGCCGACACGCACGAAGTGCCGGGACAATACCCGCCGATCACGAAGCCGAAGCCGAGCAGCAATCCGCCCACGACTTGCGGCATGAGGTTGGTGGGCGTGAGGTACACGAGCGACAGGTCGACGAACCCGAGCACCGACAGGAAATAGACGCCCAGCATCGCCGTCACGATCGCCGTGAACATGACCTTGAGCACCGTCATGTCGGTGAAGTAGAATTGCGCTGCGAGCTTCCTGGCGCTGCCGAACCCGGCACGCTCGAGGAAGAAGCCGAACCCGATGCCGATGACCACGGCAACGATGAGGCTCACTTCGTCATTGAAGAGGCCGAATTTGAAGAAGGGTGCGTTCATTGCCATTGTCTCCTCATCACATAGGCCAGCGCGTACGCGCCGGCGAAGACACACATCATGAAAGCCCAGCTCCCGACGTTGAGCAGTGCACCGCCCGTCAGGGCCTGGCCGCTCGTGCACCCGCGCGCGAGCTTCGCTCCAAATCCCATCAGCCCGCCGCCAAGGAAGGCAAAGGTCAGACGGCTCCGCACGCTGATGCTCGGTCCCTTCTCGGTCGAGCGTTTGATGCGGCCCGCCAGGACACCCGAAAGGAATCCGCCGACGAACACGCCGATGACCTCGAACACGAGCCAGTCTTTGAAAGGGTTGCTTTCGCTCGCGAGGTATTGGCCGTAGAACGCGTTGCCGGATGCGTGTTCGGGCGCGACCTTGGCGACGCCGACGCTGACGAGCGTCGAGAAGGCGCCCGAGGCGCCAAGCCCGCGGCCCATGATGACGAAGGCCGCGAGGAGCACCAGCCCGAGACCGATCCCGGCGAGATAGGGGTTCATGTATGGCTGAGGCGTCCGGACAGCGGAGTGCCCGTGCGCATCAGCAGGAGATGCAGCGTGAGTGGTCATGTGAGGTCTCTCTCTGATTGAACAAATCGAGCCACAAAGAACACATAGATCACAGCCGGAGGCCCACGACAACTGTCGCGGAGCGACTATCAATCTCTCTCCTGCTAAGGATCTGATATCGCTTCGCGATGTTTTGCGAATGCCTCTAGCTGCTCTCTGTGTTCTTTGTGGTCTTTGTGGCCAGCATCGTGATTCAATTGCCTGCCATGCGTGTCCAGTGGCTCGCTTGTCCGGCATAGACGATCACGAACCTCAGCGCAATGCCGCCGGCGATGACCATGATCGGCGCGATGGCCGTGTGCTTGATCTTCTGATTGACGGCGAGCAACTGAATCATGAGCGGCACGACGATGCCCAGCAGGATGACGAACACCCAGAAGGCCGCCGCGTACGGCCCGGTGAGCAGCAGCGTCGCCGCGTGGCGATGTGCCTGCGTGGACGTGATCAGTCCGATGAAGAAGAGGACGAACACCAGCAGTTCGAAAATGAGGAAGCCGTTGTCGGCCTTGGCGAGCAGGACGCGCTCGGTCTTGTCGGTCGAGATGAGGTGCACCAGCGCAGCGGCCGACGACAGCCCCGACGTGAGGAACAGCACCCAGAGCATCGAGCTGCTCCACAGGGGCCGGGCGCCGAGCGAGCTGAGCAGAATGCCCGTATACATTCCCAGCACCGCCCCCACGATCATGTTGAACACGCCGATGTTCTTGGCCAGCATCGGTCGTTCGGCGATGAAGGCCGAGATACGGTCGAAGATCGGAATGCGGTTGCGGAAGGGCTTCGGGATCGACACGAGCGCGTTGACGAGGAGCGTCGGAAACACGAGGATGAGGATCCAGGCTCCCCACGACATCGGCGACGTGACCTCGAAGGCCAGGTAGAGCCGCCACACATAGAGCTTGTGCTCGAGGTCGAGGAAGAGGGCGAACATGCCGAGCGAGAGCAGAACGAGGCTCAGGTGCGGCAGGTAGAAGTTCGAAAAATCGCTGTGCTTGTGATGACCCCTGAAGGTGAAGTAGCCGGCGATGATCATGAAGCCGGCGACGAGCCCGCCGATGAACAGATAGACCGGGATCTCCCATCCCCAGATCGCGAGCGTCGGGTCGATCAGATGGTTGTTGCGGGTCGAAAAGAGTTCATGCATAGCGGTGCCTCAGACAAGAAGCGTGACACTGAGATCCACAGAGATCACACAGAGGTCCACAAAGGAAAAGGTGGAGCGTGGGTATCGGGGATCGGGTCCCAGCTTACCAACCTCCGGTTACTGATTAGAAGTCATCTCAAAAATCGAATCTCCTAAAAATCAATTGGTCTCTCGCGGCGTCGCAACGACGCAACGGCTCTATTTTCGTAGGGAATGAAGGTTATCCGTTCCAAACCATCGTCGTTGCGGTCGCCGCGTCGTTGCGAGATACATTTTTGAGACTGCCTCTACTGATTACTGTCTACTGGCTACTGATCACTGACTACTGATTACTGAATACTGCCTACCGAATACTGCCTCCCGCTCACAGATCTCACGTCAGATAGTACACATGCGGCTCGGTCCCCGCCTGCGGGATCAGCGTGTGGTGCTTCCGCGACGCCAGCAACTTCGAGACATTGGAAAGGGGATCTTCGAGGTCGCCGAAGTGCATGCAGTGTGTCGGGCAGACGGAGACGCACGCCGGGTCCATCCCCTTCTCCACGCGGTGAATGCAGAAAGTGCACTTGTCGACGTAGCCCTCGGGGTGCACGTAGCGGGCATCGTACGGACAGCTCGCGATGCAGGCCTTGCAGCCGATGCACATTGTCTTCTCCACGAGCACCACGCCGCCGTATTCATGCACGTGGCTGGCCCCCGTCGGGCAACAGTCGACGCAGGGGGGCTCGGAACACTGGTTGCAGCGTTCGCTCCGGATCTCCTGATGGAGGGTCGGGAATTTCCCCTGCGTGTCGTACGCGATCCAGTCGCGGTTGAAGCCTTCGGGCGTCTGGTTCTCCGTCTTGCACGCCACGATGCAGTCCATGCAGCCGACGCATCGCACGGTGTCGATGACCATCGCGAGTCTAGCCATGGGCCACCTCCGTCGCTTCGATGGTCACGAAGTTCACATTCATCGCCGTCCCTCCCATCAACGGGTCGACCGCATAGCGGGTGATGAGTTGGGAATCACTCGCCCCCCGCCCGAGCGCCCGGCGCAGGTGCTTCGCCGTGTGGCCGAACCCGTGGACCATGTAGACGCAATCGGGCCGGATGCGCTCGGTGGCGAGCACTTTGATCCGGTTGCTGACGACGCCGTCCTGGTTCCGCAACACGACCCAGTCCCCGGTCTTCCACCCGTTCCGGTCCGCCACGTCGGCGTTCACCCACACCATGTTCTCGTCCACCATGTCCATCAACACCGGGTTGTTCTGCGTGCGGCTGAACGAGTGGACCGGCGAACGCCCGTAGAGCAAGCGGAAACTGCCCGGAGGTCCCCCCTCCGGACGTTTGTACATGGGCACGGGATCGAAGCCGGCCTTCTGCAGTTGGACGGAGAAGAATTCGATCTTCCCCGTCGGCGTCGGGAACTCAGCCGGCACGCCCTCGTCGAAGAAGATCGGCCGCTTCTCTCCGCGGATGATGCCGTCCTTCTTCAGTTGCTCCCACGACATGCCTGCGTTGGTGATGCGCGTGGAGAGATACTCCTCCGCGTTCTTCCATGGATAGTACGCGCCCAAGCCGAGCTTCTCGGCGAGCGTCTTGGCCATCCACCAGTTCGGTTTCTGGTCGTTGGGCGACTCGACCACGGGCTGGCGGAGCGCCACGAATGGTTCGCGGAACCATTCCACATTGAGTTCGTCGTGGCGCTCGAGGTAGATCGACTCGGGCAGGACAACGTCGGCCCAACCGGCGATCTCGCTCGGGATCACGTCGATCACCACCAGCAGGTCGAGGTTCTGCATCGCCCGGATCGTCTCTTGCTCGTTCGGCAGAGCATGGAGCAGGTTCGTGGCGTAGACGAACCAGCCTTTGATCGGGTAAGGCTTTCCGGTGATCGTGGCTTCACGGATGCCGGTCGTGATCGTCTCGTGCGCGAACGGATACTTGTGGTCCGGATTGTCGACCTTCAGCTTCGAGGGGGTCGGATACGGAGGCGTGGGGTACGCCGGAACGTCCATCGAGACGGGAGCATAGAACCCGCCCTTGCGTCCCCAAGAACCCATGAGCGCGTTCAGGAGGGCGATGGCGCGGCTGCGCTGGGCGTCGTCGCCATACCACGTGGCGTGACGGCCGGGATGGATGAGCGTTGCCGGTCGGTAGCGCGCCATTTCGCGGGCCGTTGCGCGGATGAGGGCCGGTTCGATGCCGGTCTCAGGATAGGCCCACTCCGGCGTGTACGGCGCGATCGAAGCCGCGAACGGCTCGAATCCGAAACCGTACATCGCGACATACTCAGCGTCGTACAGCTTCTCCGCGACGATGACGTTCATCCACGCCAGGATCAGCGCCAGGTCGGTGCCGGGCTTGATCGGAAGGTAGTACTTGGCCTTGCTGGCCGCGATCGAGTAGCGCGGATCGACAACGATGATACTCGCGCCGTTGCCGACCGCATCGGCGAACTCCTGCACCTGCGTGTTGTGCATGTTCTCGCCGAGGTGCGAGCCGATCAGCACGAGGCACTGGGCGTTGCGGATATCGGTACGCTCGGGCGACGACACGTCCTCGCCGAATGTCAACCGGAAGCCGACGTCACGAGGACCTCGGCATTGCGCGAACGAGGGTGCGCTGATGTTGGGCGAGCCGAACGCCTTGATCGTGTGCTTGAAGAAGTTGCCGCCGATGCCATGGCTGAAGAGCGCGACCGACTCCGGCCCGTACGACGATTTGATCTTCTGCATCCGCTCGGCGATGTACGTCATCGCTTCGTCCCACGTCACCTCCACCCACTCGTCCTCTCCCCGATCCCTTCTTCGAATGAGCGGCGCCCGCAGGCGGTCGGTGTCAAACGCTGCTCCGACGCCCCCGGTGCCTCGTGGGCACAGGCGTCCGTTGCTCAGGGGGTCGAGAGGATTTCCTTCGACCTTCCAGAGCTTGCCATCTCGAACATGCGCAATGGCGCCGCACTTCCAAAAGCAGATGTCGCAGTAGGTCGCGACTGTGCGGTCGCCGCGCTCGACGTTCGTCGTGGCGATCGCCGAAGAAACGGACCTGCCGGCGGCGGCCACGGCGGAGGCCGCTGCAACCGTGGCGCCGGAGATCTTGAGGAACTTACGCCTTGACAGCGTCGTCATACGCCCTCGAAGCGATGATGATGGTCTCTTTGATGTTGCCGCAATCCACCGCCAGCTCGTAGACGGGACACACGCGGCAGTCGCGCGTCGAGCAGATATCCTTGGTATGTGGATGGGTCCAGCAGCCCCCCACATGTCCGCGGAAGGCCGTGCAGATGCGGCGATCCTCCACAGAGCACTTGATGATGTCCCAACACGGGATCAACGAGTGCAACCGTCGGATGCCCTCGATGCCGATCTTCTCCTCAGTAATGGCGCGTCGGATGCAACGGAGCCGCTCGATGTCGGCCTCCGAGTAGAGGCGTTGATTTCCGGGAGATTTGGAGGGAACGATGAGACCTTCGCGCTCGTACATGCGCAAGGTCTGTACCGCCACATTCAGGATGCGCGCGACGGTGCCGATGGAATACAGAGGCTTTTTTCGATCTTGTCCCGTGTCCACTGGAATTTCTCCGATTACCTATATTCACGAATGACAAGTAATGTGCCAATTCATAATGGGCGAAATTGGGCGAATTCTGTGTTGGGGCTTCTCCCGTTCGCACCGGTGCCATGTTTCCTCCGGATCCTTCTCAGAAGTTGAAGGAAGAGAACGCGACGGCATGTCCACACTGCACTCCACTCGGAATCCGCACCGTCTAGAAGTGGCTTCCTTGCCTCGCGGCCAAACCCCAGTCAACGAGCTGGCATCACCCCCCTACCCTTCCTTTTCCCCGAATCCTTCGGTATTCTGCGGCATCATACGAATGTCCGCCACGCCGACATACGACTCTTACGAGGAGGCCGAGCTCATCGCCGCCGCACAACAAGGCGATCAGCGGGCGTTCACCAAGCTCGTGAAGCGCTACGAGGACCTCGTCTATCGTTACGCCTTCAAGTTGTGCCGGGACCAGGAGGCTGCTGAGGAGGTCTTCCAGGACACGTTCGTCAACGTCTTCCGCAAGCTGCACCAGTTCGACCGTCGATCGAAGTTCTCGACGTGGCTCTACCGGGTGGTGACGAACAATTGCCTGATGAAGATGCGAAGGTCGAAGCTTGCCAAGGCTTCGGTGAGCATCGACGCGCCCGAGGGATTCACGAACGACCCGCCGCACGACGAGGAAGGACGCGTCAGGCAAACGATCCCCTCATGGCGCCAGACGCCGCTGGACGGCGTGATCACCCGGGAAACAAAGCACCATCTCGACGAGGCGATCGCCAAGCTTCCCACGGATTATCGATCGGTCTTTGTCCTCCGCGATGTGGAGGAGCGTTCAGCCGAAGAGACGTCGAAGATCCTCAAGATCAGCGTCCCGGCCGTGAAGTCGCGGTTGCATCGGGCCCGCGCCTTCTTACGCGAGGAATTGCACGGATACATGAAAGCATGAAGAAGCACCTCATCAAATGCTCCGAGGTCGCCAAGCACATCTGCGACAACCTCGACAGCCAGCTCGACACGCCGAAGTGCCGGGCGATCCGGAAGCACATCCACGAGTGCCCTAACTGCTACGCGTACTTGGACAGCGTCAAGAAGACCGTCCATCTGTACCGCGTGGAGCCGGCACCGTACGTGTCGGCAAAGGCACACCGCAAGCTCATGGCCATTCTCAAGTTGAAGTAGGCGGACGCCATGTCCGCCGGACATCTTCCGCCCCGCTTTCGCCGCCTCTTCGCCGCCCGTCTGGCCTTTCTGGCCATCGCCCTCACTGCGAATCTGCTGCTGCTCGCCGGGCAGCTCCCCATGGACCTCAGTCTCATTCTATTCGCATCGGCGACGACGCTGTACGCCTTGACGACCGCCTCTGCGTGGCGATGTCCGTCATGCGGCAAGTATCCCGGCAACGCCGTTATGCCGGACTTCTGCGAGTCGTGCGGGGGGGCGCTCTTCGGTCACGATCGTCAGGCTGCCGCCGCGCCCACGGAGAACGTCGCTCACCCCGAACGTCGTGTAGTCGGTCTGTTGACGATGCGATTTCTGTATGGCGCGGCCCTCGTCGCACTCTTCGGGCTCGGGGGACCGATGATCGAAGGCTCACCGGCCCTGTACTTCGGCGCTACTCTCGCGTTCATTGGCCTCGGCGCGTGGGCAGAATGGCGGTGGTGGCGCTGCCCACACTGCGGTGGATACCTCAAGCGAACGCTCTGGCCTGGCCGAACCTGCCTGAAGTGCGGCGGCCGTTTGTTGTGATCGCGATTACGCCTCTGTAATACCGTTCCTCGCGCCTTCCGCAGACCCAAGCGCCGGGTTCCTTGCATCTCGCATTCGCTTTGACAATCTTTGTCAATCTATGTCGATTCCTCCTCCTCAGCGTCCTCCTGGGCCGCCACGACCTCCCGGGATGACTCCGCCGCGCCCTCCGGGAATGGCGCCACCGCGTCCTCCCGGTCTGGCTCCGCCACGTCCGGCCGGAGTTCCAACGCGACCCACAGGAGTTCCGGCACAACCTGCCGGAGTCCCTCGGTCCCCTGCAGGACCTGCGCCGAGACCCGCCGCCAAGCCGGCCGCCCGTCCGGCCGGTCCGGCATCGGCACCTGCGGCGCGCATTCCGGGAGTTCCGCAGCGGCCTGGGGGACAGTTCAGCGCCGATCGATACGCTCCCAAGCTCCAGAAGACGGCGGCGCCAAAGCCCAAGCAAAGCATGCTGGGCAGTTTCCTCTTCCGATCGGTGTTCTTCTTCGCGACCGCATTGACGGCGTACGTGCTCGGTCCGAACTACAAGATCAACGGGCCCGCGATCAGCTTCGGGCTGATCGGTCTGATGATCCTTGGCATGGTGTTGATCGACCTCGTCATGTGGCGTTGCGCCAGCTGCGGCACCTACATGGGCATCAGCCCGTGGCCGAGCAGGCGATGCAAGAAGTGCCAGGTCCGGTTCTTCTGAGCCGGCGGTTGGTCGACCTTTGATCTCGACACCTCTCCGGCGCCGCTCGATGTCATCCTCGTACACCGGTCCTACACGTCCCACCGAGTCCGCCGCTCGAGCATCGTCGCTCAGGTTCGTGTTGCTCACGTTGTTCCTGAGCGCGATCCCGTACAGCGTGATGCTCTCTGCCGGCAGCATGATGGTCGACGGTGGATTGTGGGTGCTCGCCGTCATGTGGTGCCCGGGAGTGGCCGGGATGTCGCTCCAGCTCATCGAGCGACGGTCGTTGCGCGGACTTGGATGGGGATGGGGAAGCACGCGGCATCAAGCCTATGCGTACGCGTTGCCGCTGGCCTACGCGGGTGCGGCCTACGCCGTCGTTTGGTCGACGGGGTTGGGTTCCTTTCCTGACACATCGCGCGTCGGCGGCAGCCTTGCAGCCCTCGGACTCGACCCGAGCCTGGCACCGCCGTTGGCAGCCGCCGTCTGGCTGGCGGTGATCGCGACGGTGGGATTCGTCAGAAGCTGCATCTCGGCGGCGGGCGAAGAGATCGGATGGCGCGGCTACCTCGTTCCGCGATTGACGGAAGCGTACGGCCCGACCACCGCGACGCTCATCACCGGAACCGTCTGGGCGCTGTGGCATTTCCCGGCGATCTTCCTTCTCGAGTACACCGGTTCGACACCCGGATGGTATTCGGCGTCGATGTTCTTTCTGATGGTAGTGGGTCTCAGCTTCGCCTTCACATGGCTGCGTCTCGCCTCGGGGAGTCTCTGGACGGGCGTATTCCTCCACGCAAGCCACAATGCATTCATCCAGGGATACTTCGACCGTGTCACGGGCGACGCCGGCCCGACGGAATGGTTGATCGGCGAGTTCGGCGCGGCGTTGGCGGTATCGGGTGCGCTCACGGGATTCCTCGTGTGGCGCGCGACGATGCGCGGCGCCGAGCCGGGGACGCCAGCAGCTGGAGCGGCCACATGAGCGAACCGACGTTGACATCGCTCGTCGTGATCGCATTGGCGTCGTTGACGGCATCGGGCCTGACCCTTTTCTCCGGCTTCGGACTGGGCACGCTGCTGATGCCGGCGTTCGCGTTGTTCTTTCCGGTGGATGCCGCCGTGGCCCTGACCGCGATCGTCCACCTGGCCAACAATGCACTGAAGCTCGGTCTGCTTGGCCGCCACGCCGACCGGACGATCGTTCTCCGGTTCGGTCTGCCGGCCATTCTGGCGGCATTCGCCGGAGCGGCGCTCCTCGAATCGCTGGCCTCCATGACACCGCTCGCGGAATGGACGCTCGGCGGCCGTGTGTTGGTCGTGACCGCCGTGAAGGTTGTTGTAGGGGCCATGATGGTGCTCTTCGCCGTGATCGAGATGATGCCCGCGTTCGAGCGGTGGGCCGTACCGCCGAGGTATCTGCCGTTCGGAGGGCTTCTGAGCGGATTCTTCGGCGGGCTCAGCGGCCATCAGGGCGCGTTCCGAAGCGCTTTTCTGGTGCGCAGCGATCTTTCGAAAGAATCGTTCATCGCGACCGGCGTTGTGATCGCGATATTGGTCGACGTGACGCGCATCCCGGTCTATGCGGGGTCCATCGGCACGGTCCTGCAGGAGCACGGCGGACTGCTCTTCGTCGCCGTCATGAGCGCATTCCTGGGTGTCTGGCTCGGAACGCGACTCTTGAAGAAGGTGACGGTGCGCGCGATCCGCGTGACGATCTCTGTGTTGCTCGTCGTTCTCGGTTCGGCCTTGGCCACGGGGTTGCTGTGATCCCGGCGATGCGGCACCTGCGATCCGTCCCTCATGACCATCGTTCAGATCTCCGTCCATCGATCCTCCTCAACGATCCCTCTTCAACTTGACGTCTGTGTCTCCGACCGACCCCATACGGCTGAATCTGTTCTTCGAGGCGCTCTCCGACGCCGACTACGAACGGGTGCGTCCCTTGCTGGTACGGCGCACATGGCGGAAAGGATCGACCATTCTCGGGTCGGATGATCCGCACGAAGGCCTCTTCCTGATCGAGACGGGGCGCGTATGGGTCAGCAAACGCACTTCCGTCGGGGGCGAGACACTGCTTTCTCTGTTGCATGCCGGTGACTACTTCGGCGAATCGGAGCTGCTCGACGGACGCCCGCGCATGTCGAACGCCGTGGCGCTCGACGAGACCGTGACGGTCGAGGTACCCAAGCCGGAATTCGAACGGATCATCAGCGCTTCACCGCAAGCGGCCCAGCGGCTGGCTCAGGTCCTCAGCGTCCGCCTGCGCGGGCTCAGCCAGCACTTCGTTCGCCAGGTGGAACGGCTCGGCGAGCACCATGCGCACGAGATCGAGAAGCTTCGACGTCTCTCCGAAGCGTCCACGATCGTCAATTCCACGCTCCACCTCGACCGACTGCTCGGCATCATGCTCGATACGGCGCGCGAGATCGTCGACGCCGACGGCGGCACGGTCTACATCGTCGACGAAGCAAAGCAGGAGCTCTGGTCGAAGGTCATGCAGGGTTCCGACCTCGTTGAGATCCGGTTGCCGCTCGGCCGCGGCATCGCCGGATACGTCGGTTCGACGGGCGAGCCGTTGCTCATCGACGACGCGTATCTCGACCCTCGGTTCAATCCGGAATTCGATACGAAGACGGGTTATCGCACCCGAACCATCCTCTGTGTGCCGATCAAGAACAAGGACGACCGGACGATCGGCGTGCTGCAGTTGCTCAATAAACACGATGGCGTTTTCACTACCGACGACCTCGAGCTCATCCGATCGCTCTCGGTGCACGGCGCCATCGCGCTCGAGAACGCCAGGCTCTACGCCCTCGAGCGACAGAGCATCGCCATGGAAAAGGAGCTCAACGCCGCACACAACGTGCAGATGAGCCTCCTGCCGCAGGAATCGCCCCGGATCAAAGGCTACGACATTGTCGGGCGGACCAAACCGGCGCAGTGGGTCGGGGGCGACTACTTCGATTTCATCCCGATGAACGAGGGTCGCACGGCCCTCTGTCTCGGAGACGTAACTGGCAAGGGTCTCCCTGCGGCCCTCCTCATGGCCAATATCCAGGCCATTCTGCGCAGCCAATGGATGGTGGGGCCGACTCCCCGCCGCATCATGCAGCGGACGAACAAATTGCTGCGCCAAAGCATCCAGGAGGGCAAGTTCGTCACGCTCTTCTACGGGATCATCGACGCTGAGCGGCACTGGATGGTCTTCACGAATGCGGGGCACGAGAACCCCATGCTCGTCAAACCCGACGGATCGGTCCGCCGACTCTCGGCGGGAGGGACCGTGCTTGGCATTCTGGACGACCTTTTCTTTGAGGAGGACGTCGTCTCGCTGGAACCCGGCGACATGGTCGTGATGTTCTCAGATGGCGTGACCGAAGCTGCCAACGCGCAGAACCAGCTGTTCGGTGACAAGCGCCTGGAGGCCGTGGTCGTGGAACATCGTCATCTGGGCTCGGCGGCGATGGCCGATGCGATCGAACACTCCATCCACAGCTTCGCCGGCGACGAACCGATGCGAGACGACGTGACGCTGCTGGTGGTGAGGAGAGAGAAGTCATAGGGCAGAAGTAATAAGTTGGAGATACGGCCTGCTTTCGATCCCATTCGCATCGGGTACGACGTTCAACTCTTCGCTTTTCGACCTCTCCGCCCACGCAGAACCTCTAAGTTTTCATCTTTCACTTTTCACTTCTCACATCTCACTTCTCACTTCTTCCTTCTCACTTTACATGCTTGCCCTCATCACCGGCGCCTCGTCGGGATTGGGGCGCGACCTCGCCCTCGCGGCAGCGCGCCACGGATATGACGTCATCCTGGTGGCCCGTTCGGCCGACAGACTGGAACGTACGGCGGCGGAGGTCCGCGCCGCCGGCCGACACGCGCATGTCCTCGCGTCTGACCTGAGCCGGCCGGAGAGCGCGGCCGACGTGGCTCGCGCTGCCGAAGCGCTCGGTCCCATCGACGTGCTCATCAACTCAGCCGGCTTCGGCGACTACGGGAGCTTCGTCGAACGTCCCTGGGACGCGCAGGTCTCGATGCTGCAAGTGAACATCGTCGCGTTGACGGAGCTGACGAGACGTATCCTGCCAGGCATGATCGAGCGGAAGCGTGGACGGGTGCTCAACCTCGGTTCGACAGCGTCGTTCCAGCCGGCACCACGGTTCGGGGTCTACGCCGCAACGAAGGGGTACGTGCTGTACCTGAGCGAGGCATTGCACGAGGAACTGAAGGGGACCGGCGTGAGCGTGACGGCGCTGTGCCCCGGCTCCACGGCCACAGGATTCCACGACGTGGCCAACACGGGCGCATCGCTGTTGAACCAGTATCTGATGATGAAGAGCGGCCCTGTGGCCGAAGCTGGGTGGGATGGAATGATGCGCGGCAAAGCCGTGGTCGTGCCGGGATGGTTCAACAAGTTGAACGCCTGGCTGATCGGGTTCTTTCCGCGCGTCATGGCGCGGAAGATGGCGGCGTTGGCGACGAAGCCGCGATGAGAAAGCAGGAAGCAGGTGGAAGGTGCGAGGGTGAGATATGGAGGGTGCTTTGATGGGGATCGCAGCATGTAGCTACATGTAGTTGCCTTCACAACACCTGCCACCCCCCCACCTCTCACCTTGTCATCTCGTTCTTCATCTTCTCCACCAGCGCCGGGTCGAAGACGCCCTGCGCATTCCTCGCCGCCGAGTGGATCTCCTCCACGCCGATCTGTTCCAACAAACTCCTGATGTTCGAAGGTCGCACGCCTCCGCCGGGGAGGATACCGATCCTGCCCCCCACCTTCCTCTGAAGTTCCCGCAGAACGTTTGAGCCTGCCTCCGCCGTCGCCTGTCCTCCCGACGTGAGAATGCGCTTGACGCCGAGATTCGCCAATCGGTCGGCCATGCCGACGAGGTCCGCACATCGATCGAAGGCACGGTGTACGGTCACGGGAAGCGGGGAGGCTCGACGAACCAGCTCTTCGGTGCGCTTCAGATCCATGGCGGCATCCGCCGTCAGCAGACCGAAAACGCATCCATGCGTTCCGGCCCGCTTCGCTTCGTCGATCTGACGCTCCATCGTCTTGAACTCATCGTCCGAATAGACGAAGTCGCCCCCCCGGGGACGGATCATGACGAAGAGCGGCACCCGCGTGCCCGAAGCAAGCGAACGAACAAGTTCCCATGGCGGCGTCAATCCCCCCAGGTCGAGACGGTCGCAGACTTCGAGCCGGTCGGCGCCGGCCTCGACGGCCGCAAGGGCGTCGGCAAGGGAGTCGATGGCGATTTCGAGCAGCATGGCAGGCCGGGGGTCGTGTGCAAGAAATGTAACCACGAAGGACACCAAGAACACGAAGAAAAAATGGAGATGATGCACGATATTGGACCTTCACACGTGGGGACCATGTCATGCCGATGAAGCAGCTCGCGCCTCCGCTCATCGCCCTTCTTCTTATCTCTTCCACCGCCTACGCCCAGTTCAATGCGCTTCGTCCGTCCATCGAGCGGATCGCCCGGTCGGTCGATGGCGTCGTCGGAGTGGCGATCCTCGACATGAAGACGGGCGACACGGTCACCGTCAACGGCGACCGGCGATTCCCGATGCAGAGCGTGTACAAGTTTCCCATCGCCCTCGCCGTGCTGGATCGGGTGCAGGAGGGGGCGTTGGCGCTTTCTCAGGAGATCCTCGTGACGGCATCGGACCTGCTGCCGAACACCTGGAGTCCGCTCCGTGAGGCGCATCCGGCGGGGAACGTGAGCCTCACGCTCGATTCCATTGTCGCCGCGACCGTGGCGTTGAGCGACAACAACGGATGCGACATCCTTCTCTGGCAATTGGGTGGACCTGCGACCGTGGATCATTATGTACGCAGTCTGGGGATCGAGGGGATGGCTGTCGTCTCCACCGAGGAAGAGATGCACCTGGACGACTCGGTCCAATACCGCAACGTCAGCACGCCGACCGCGATGGCTCAACTGCTCTATCGGTTCTCCCAAGGCAGCCTCCTGAAGGATGAGCTGCGATCTTATCTTTGGACCATCATGGTCGAGAGCCCCACCGGGGCGAAGCGGCTGAAGGGTCTGCTGCCTGCGAGCGCGGTCGTTGCGCACAAGACCGGATCTTCAGGAACGAACGCTCGCGGCATCAGCGCCGCCACAAACGACGCAGGCATCATCGTCATGCCCGATGGACGGCGTGTGGCCGTCGTGGTGTTCGTGTCGGATTCAAAGGCAAAGGAGCACGACCGCGAGGCCGTCATCGCCCGCATCGCCCGCGCCGTCTGGGACGTCTACGAGACGAAACCGGGCGACCGTTGATTCCCACCCGTTCGTCGACCACATCGAACAAGAGATGATCATGATGAACAAGCCCCTCGTCACCTTCGCCACATCCGACAAAGACGCCATCATCCAGAAGATCCAGGCGTTCGCCGAAAAGGAGTTCGGCCTGGAACTCGGGCAATTCGAGGCGGGCGACCTCCTGAGTTTCTTCGCCACCGAGGTGGGTCCCTTCTTCTACAACCAGGGACTCCGCGACGCTCAGGCGGTGCTTCGCAAGCGAATCGACGACATTGCCGAGGCGATGGAGAACCTCGAAAAGCCGGTCGAGACCAGGGCCGCGCGTCGCTGAGACGCCTCATCGCGTTCGTGACTCTTCGCACCATTCTTGAATGTGAGAACCGTGACGTCCAATCGTCCGGTTCTCAAAGAAAACTCGTTCCATTGTGCTTTCCGCTGAGTAGATTGTGACGAGTCATCACAACACGCTATCACGCCGATCAAGGAGTCTAACGTGAGAATCACATCAGCGTTCAAGCTGTGGATGACGGCCCTGATCATGGCCACCCTCGCCACGTCGCTCACCGCGCAGGTCACGCAACGTGACGTCTTATATCTCAAGAATGGCAGTGTCATTAGAGGCGCCGTACTGGAACAGATCCCCGACAAGACCGTCAAGATCCAGACCTCCGACGGAAGCATCTTCGTCTTTCAGATGAGCGAGGTCGAGCGCATCACGAAGGAGGGCGTACCTCCGCCGACAGCCCCAACGGGTGAGCTTGTCGCGGAGCCCGAGCGTCAGTCAGGATTCTTCTCGCTGGTTGCCGGCGGCGCAATGCCAGTAGGACCGTTTGCGAAGAAGGAAGACGTCGACGCGGGCCTGGCGAAGTTCGGATTCGTCGCCGGCGCCGAGTATTCATACATCTCGTCCGGAGGCATCTACTTCGCCATCGGCGGATCGTACATTATGAACAGCGTGGACGAAGAGGCGGCCCTGAAGATGTTCGGCGGGTTCAGCGGCATGACGGCCGACATCAGTTCCTGGACGATGATCGTTCCTTCGATCTCGCTGGGCTTCGGAAGCACGTCATCGGGCGTGCGCTTCTTCTTCGCCGGCGACTTCGGGTATGCGATCTGCACGACCCCGGAGATGAAGATCGATATCATGGGCATGACGTTCACGCAAGAGTCGTCGAAAGGCAATGCTCCGGCCTTTGGCGGCCGCGTCGGCCTGCAAACGGCCGGAGGCGTGACGTTCATGGTCCGTTATCTGGCCACCAAACCGAAATACGAAGTGAACGTCTCCGGCACGGGCTCGTCCTCCTCAAGCGAGGCCGAGCAGAAGCAGGCGGTCGTGCTGTTCACGCTCGGGATCGGATTCTAGGCACTGTACCTCTGCAACGGGACCGTTCGCGAGCTGTCTGAGACCGGCTGGCGAACGGTCTTCCATGTACAGGGGTTGACATCGTCGCCGCTGCATCCCATCTTCCGTGCGAGCCGTCCCCCCACCACTTCTCCTTCGCATCCGGTTCACCCATGGCCACCGACCTGAAGACCGTACGGACGAAACGGAGCGTCACCGAGTTCGTCAAGTCCGTCAAAGACCCCCAGCAACGGAGAGACACGCAGACCCTCGTGGCACTCTTGCGCAAAGTGACCGGCGAACGCCCTGCGATGTGGGGACGGAGCATCATCGGGTTCGGGTCGTATCACTACGTGTACGCCAGCGGGCGCGAAGGCGACTGGATGCTGGCGGGGCTCTCACCTCGCAAGGGGCAGGTCTCGGTCTATCTCATGGGAGGGATCGAACCGGAAAAGCCACTTCTGACCCGGCTCGGCAAGCACAAGACGGGCAAAGGATGCCTCTACCTGAAGAACCTCGAAGGGATCGACCTGAAGGTGCTCGGCGAGCTCGTGCGTCGCTCGGTACGGAGATTGAGGGAGACGTATCCGTAGGAGGACTTGAAGAAGGGTCGGCAGTCAGAGAACAGAGATCAGAAGTCAGATCTTGAGGAAAGCCAACACGTCGCAAACGCGAAGCGTTTTCTTTTCGACCTGCCCGAGAATCCATCCTCGGGCAGCGCCATTCATACACTTCGGCCTGTGGCCGGGTAAGTTCGGGTCGAGGGATAAGAGGCCGGTCGAAGTGGTTATGCCCTCCGCCTTGAATACGAACCTTTCGAAGAAGACCCTCCCGGGAAACGCAAAAGCTGGAATCTCCGCTTCATTTCGCAGGCCGGCTCCGGACGCCAAGCCGAATTCTCTCTGTTTCGATAGACTGGGTTCCCCCCTCCCGCTGGCACGGACGTTGCACTTGTCTGAATTCGCACAATTGATTCCAGTTCATCTCAGGGACTATTCATGCTTCGCTCGCTCATCCTCCTCATCCTCGTCTTTCATGCCATCATCCACTTGCTGGGGTTCGTGAAGTACTGGGGACTGGCCCCCGTCGCGCAACTCTCGGGACAGACCATCTTTGCTGTCCCCGAATCGTTCCATCGCCCATACGCACTCGCTTGGCTCGCCGCCACGCTGCTGCTGCTCGCTGGCGGCGTGGGCATGATGCTTCGACTGGAATGGTGGCCGCTGATCGCAGGCATCGGCGTTCTCGTGTCGCAGCTCCTTATTATCATGGCCTGGCCCGATGCCAAGTTTGGGACGATCGCCAATGTCGTCATCTTGCTCGTCGCGCTCCCCGCGGCCGCCGAGGTGCGTTTCAACCGTTCTGCTCGCAGTGACATGGACGCCATGCTGGGCGCAGCACCACCACTACCCTCGACTGTCATCACCCGCGAGTCGATCGGCGGACTCCCCGAGTCCGTACAGCGCTGGCTTACGTCTGCCGGCGTTCTCGGCCGACCGCCCATCTCCACCGTGCGCCTGACCCAGCGGGGCGAGATGCGGCAACGCCCCGACGGCGATTGGGTCCCGGCGACGGCCGAGCAGGTCTTCAGCGTCAGCCCTCCGGGCTTTGTCTGGCGGACGACGATGGACATGATGCCGCTCGTGACCGTGCTTGGCGAGGACCGATACTCCGCAGGTCTTGGCAGGATGCAGATCAGCGCGTATGGCCTGTTCACGATCGTCGACGCTTCGGGCGAGCACATGGACCAGGGGACGATGCTGCGATACCTGGCCGAGATCTGCTGGTTCCCGACGGCGGCGCTCAGTCCTCACATCGCCTGGTCGCCGGTCGATCCTCTTTCGGCGATGGCGACACTGACCGACGGTGGACGGAGCGTCAGCGGGCTGTTTCGTTTCAGTCCGGATGGTGATGTGATCGGATTCGAGGGGGACCGCTACATGGACCGGCCCGAAGGGGCGACGCTGGAACGGTGGGTGATCACGATGGAAGATCCGAAGGACTTGGGCGGATTCCGGATCCCTGCGAAGTCGAGCGTGACGTGGAAGCTGAAGGAAGGGGACAATACGTGGTTCAGGCTTGAGCTTGAATCAATAGAGTACCGGTAGAATTGCGGAGTTTGGGTCGGGGATTGCGGATTGCCGAAGAACGGTGTGACCCGAGACAACGCATCCCATCGACCGTCCCACCAACTTCCGTCCGAGGTGCGCATGCTCTCGGAGATCACCTACGTCAAGCATATCGACGGCGAGCCGCGGCGACGCTGGTTCGCCGACGACCAGTTCGACCTGATCGTGTGGCTCGGCGAGAACGACGCGATCCTGGGCTTTCAGCTCTGCTACGAGAAGGGGAAGGACCAACGGGCGTTCACGTGGAAGGCGCCGAACTTGTCGCGACACGACCGCGTTGATGATGGGGAGAATGAACCCGGCCGCTACAAATCCACCCCCATTCTTGTTCCTGATGGGGCGTTCGACGCACAGCGCGTGCGGGAAGAATTCCGGAAAGCCAGCCGTGAGATCGATCCAAACATCGCATCGCTGGTGATGGAGAAGATGAAGGAGTGGCGGGGAGAGAAGCCCGTTATCAGGAGACCGAGGTACAGAGGATAACTGAGAGGATTTCGGCGTGCGGATGGTCGATTTCGGATTATCGACAGAGTGCTTTCCATGGTATTCCGCAATCCTCATTCCGCATTCCGAAATCTCCGCTAGTCCTCCACCTCGACCTCATCGACAAACAACCACGCCTTGTTCCCGCTCCCTTTGTGCCACGGAGGACAGACCCCGACGTTCGTCGCACGCACCCGAACGTGGCGCGCGCGCTCGTTCCCGAGCCCGGTTGAGATCGTCTTCCTGATGGCTCCCTCCTGCTCCGGCGCGATACCTGTCGCTCCTTCGAACACCGTCCGGTAGCTCTCCCCGTCGGTCGACACCTCGAACCTCACCGACGTGGGGAAGAAGATCCACGCGTTGTTGTCCTGCAGGAATGTCGCTGCGATGCGCCTCACTGACCTCACGGCGCCGAGGTCGATGACCGCCTCCAGGTCGTTCCCCTCGTACCCTTGCCACCCGCCGACGCGAAAATCTTCCACGCCCCGTACGCCGTCGATGAGAGCATCGCGGCCAGCGGCGGTGTATTGGGGACTATAGGCACCCGGCCGGACCATCGTGCCGATCCGGGAGGTCTTCCTGAACGAAGCCTCCATCACCCCGCTGGGGATTCGTCCTTCGGCAAACGCCCTCGCTTTGAGCATGCTCGTCTCGCTCAGCGTGATCGGACCGTCGTACCGCGTTGAAGCGGTCGTCGGCTCCAGGCCGTCCAGCGTGTAGCGGACGACCGACGCCGACGTTCCGCTCGAAAGTGTCACGACGAGCGAGTCGGCGAATGCCAGCCGCGACGGCGCCACGACGGGTGTGAGCGCGATGGGGACCGAAGCGGGAACCGGTGGGAGGTCCGCTTCCGCCGTCCCGCGGCCGGTGTGCGGCTCGCGCGACATCGTGAACCGCAATGCGCCCCCCTGCACGATCTCATCGTGCGTGATCCACGAACGGGAGATGCTGCGACCGTTGAGCGATGTCGACCGAACGTACGGCTGCGCGGTCCCGGCCCCTTCGGCCAGGACGGTCCAAGACCTGCCGTTCGGAAGCGCGATCGTCATCCGGGAGAACAGGGGCGCCCCGAGCACGTAGATCGGCTGGCCCGGATTGACCGGATAGAAGCCCATGGCGCTGAGCACATACCACGCCGACATCTGCCCGCAATCTTCGTTGCCGATGAGCCCGTCGCGTCGATCGGTGTAGAAATCATCCATGATCTGCCGCACGCGCTGCTGCGTCTTCCATGGCTGGCCAAGATAGGCATAGAGGTACGCGATGTGATGGCTTGGTTCGTTGCCGTGGGCGTACTGGCCAATGAGTCCCGTAATGTCGGCCTGCTGGCGCCCTTCGATCACGGGTTGCGTCGCGAACATCTCGTCGAGCTTGGCCGCGTGTCCCCCGCGTCCTGCGTACAGCTCCTGCAACCCCGCGGCGTCATGCGGAGCGAAGAAGGTGTACTGCCACGCGTTGGCTTCCGTGAAGTCATTCGTCACGGCCAGCGGCCGGAACGGCTCCAGCCAGCCTCCGTTGTGCTTGGGCCTCATGAATCCCACCGACGGGTCGAAGAGGTTGCGGTAGTTCTGCGAGCGTCGCAAATACTCCATCTCCACGTCCCTCTTCCCCATCAGCCGAGCCATCTCCGCGATGCACCAATCGTCGTAGGCGTACTCGAGCGTCTTCGAGACCGACTCCGACTCTTTGTCGGCCGGGACGTATCCGCTCACGCGGTAGAACGAGAGGCCAAAGTGGTCCTTGTTGGCGCTGGCTTGCATCGCCCGTAGCGCGTGGTCGGCGTCGAATCCGCGGATCCCCTTCGCATACGCGTCGGTGATGACCGGCACGGCGTGGTAGCCGATCATGCACCAGGTCTCGTTCGCCGCCAGTTCCCAGACCGGAAGCGTGCCCCCTTCTTCATAGATGGACAGAAAGGATCGGATGAATTCGTTCGTCCGTTCTGGTTCGAGGATCGTGAACAGCGGATGCGCCGCGCGGAACGTGTCCCACAGCGAAAAGACGGTGTAGCGTTCAAAGTCTGTTGCGGTCCGGACCGTGCCGTCCATACCCCGGTAGCGTCCATCGGCATCCGAGAAGACGTTCGGCGCGATCATCGTATGATACAGAGCGGTGAAGAACGTGCGTTGCTGCGCCTTCGTGCCTCCGTCGACCTCGACACGACCGAGGGCCTTCGACCACGCCTCGCGCGCCGAGCGTCGGATGTCGTCGAACGAGCCGGGCTCAGACGAGAGATTCTTTCGCGCCCCCTCGATGTCCACGGCCGAGATCCCGACTCGAACGGTCACGACGCGGCCCTTTGCCGGAAGGAACCGGACCGCTCCCTTGACCTTCGTTCCTTTCGAGGAAGGCAGCGCGCTCCCTTCGTCCGGCGCTTGTACGACTGCGCGGTCAAACGGACGCGAGAACTGCGCCACGAAGTAGATCATTTGGTCATTCGCCCATCCCCTGGACCGGCGCATGCCGATCACTTCACGATCGGAGGTCACCTTGAGGAAGGCGTCGAGGACGACGTCGGGACCGATGCCGTGGACGAGGTCGATGAGAATATTGGCCGTGTCGCGATCGGGAAATGTGTAGCGATGGACGCCGATGCGACGTCCGGCCGTCAGTTCGGCAAGGGTTCCGTGGTCGTCGAGCGTCACACGGTAGTAGCCGGGTGACGCCGATTCGCTCGCATGACGGAATTGCGAGCGATAGCCGGGCGTGCCCTTCGATCCGGACTGCCAGAGCACCGGACCGACGGTCGGGGCGAAGAGAACGTCGCCGTAGTCACCCACGCCGGTGCCGCTGAGATGGGTGTGACTGAAGCCCAGGATAGATGAGTCGGAGCTGTGATAGCCGCCGCAGGCGTCCCATCCTTCAACGCGCGTGTCGGGGCTCAGTTGCACCATCCCGAACGGTACGGTGGCTCCGGGAAATGTATGGCCGTGGGCATCGGTGCCGATGAACGGATCGACCAGGTCGACGGGCGAAAGGGACTGGGCCATCATCGAGAACCAAGGGATGGCGATCGGCCAGAGGCAGAGTCGACGGCGCATGTGTTCTTTCGCGAGAGGTGTGTAGAACTGGTCTAAAAAAACCAAGTCAATCAGATACAAGCATTTCGCGCACGCCTGACCGCTGAAGGTCTCGGAGGCGGCGGGCAGGCGGCGACCCTGCCTACCGTCAGGCAGGCGCAGCGAGGGACATTTATGAGATAGCTTCTAGCCACAAAGAACGCAAAGAACACAGAGAAATGATAGATGAGACATGTCGGAATGCGAATCCTTTGGAGACTCTCAGCATCCTATGTGCAGCCCCATCCACCGGGTCATCCACCACCACCTTCTGGAGTCGAATCATGAAGCAGAACATGGGTTCCGCTGACCGTATCGTCCGCGTCCTTCTCGCCGTCGTTGTGGCGTTCCTGTATTTCACGGATCAGATCACGGGCACGGCGGCGCTGGTGCTGGGACTGTTCGCCGTGATCTTCCTGGCGACGAGCGCCATGGGCTTCTGCCCGCTGTATGCTCCGTTCAAGCTGTCGACGAAGAAATCTGATAGTAAATCCTGACACAGAGACCCACAGAGCTGGCACAGAGTTCCACCGAAAGGTTTGTTGTACGATTCGTCCTCTGTGGAGCTCTGTGAAGACTCTGTGTATCTCTGTGTAACGCTTTGTATGATGCGTTATCACAACGGCATAACAACTATGGCAGGCAAGAAAGAGATCACCCTCAAGCACGTCCAAGGCATCACGTTCGTCGGCAAGGGCGCTTCGAACCACTGGGTCGTCATGGACGGCAATCCGGAGTTCGGCGGCAGTCTGGCCGGTTCGACGCCGAAGGAACTCGTCCTCATGGGCCTGGCCGGGTGCACGTCCAGCGACGTCATCCCCATCCTCAAGAAGAAGCGCGTTCCGCTCGCGGGCTATGAAGTGAACATTGTCGGCCATGAGCGCGAGGAACATCCCCGGAGCTTCACCGATGTTCACATCGAGTACATCTTCTACGGCGACAACATCAAGAAAGAGGACGTCGAGCGGGCCATCGAACTCTCGACGACCAAGTACTGCTCGGTCAGCGCCATCATCAGCGCGAGCGCGAAGCTGACGCATTCCTACCGGATCGAACCGGCGGAGAAAGCGCCTCGGTGAGGAGGGGGAGAGCTCTGGGGTCTGTGATCAGTGATCGGTCGTCAGTTGTCAGTTGCAGAGGAAATCAGCTTCATCGCGAACGCGAAGCGTTCTCTTTACTACCTGCCCGAGGATTCATCCTCGGGCATTGTTATTCGAGGAAGGCCTTTTTCGGCTGGATTGTTTCGAGTCGGAGGTCAGAAGTCAGATACCGAGGAGCGCCGACAAGTCGTAGACGCGAAGCGTCTTCTTCAGTACCTGCCCGAGGGTCCATCCTCGGGCAAGACTCCATAGACAAAGAGCCATTCTGTCGCAACCTAGAGTCACAATCCTGAATCGGTTTGTGCGCCACGCGACGCCGGGGAGTTCTCCGGCGTTCGTCTTTTTTCCCGTCCGATTTCTTCACTATCTTCTTTCTGAGTCGCTACCCGAAGGAACCGAACGTGAATTCCTCCCTCGATCTTCGTTGCGTCAACACGATCCGAACGCTCGCCATCGACGGCGTGCAGAAGGCCAAGTCGGGACATCCCGGCATGCCGATGGGCGCCGCCGCCATGGCCTACGTACTCTGGAATCGCCACCTTCGTCACTCACCGGGAAGTCCTCGGTGGGCCAACCGGGACCGGTTCGTGCTGTCGGCCGGACACGGCTCGATGCTCCTCTATTCACTCCTCTATCTCAGCGGTTATGGACTGGAACTGGACGAGCTGAAGGAGTTTCGGCAATGGGGCAGCCGGACGCCGGGACATCCGGAGTACGGACACACGCCGGGAGTCGAGACCACGACCGGACCGTTGGGCCAGGGCTTCGCCAACGGCGTCGGCATGGCGCTTGCGGAGCGCTGGATGGCAGCTCGTTACAATCGGCCTGGGCACACGATCATCGACCACCACATCTTCGCGATCGTGGGGGACGGCGACCTGATGGAAGGCGTATCGTCGGAGGCCGCGTCGTTCGCCGGACATCAGAAGCTGGGCAAGCTCATCTACCTGTACGACGACAACAAGATCAGCATCGACGGATCGACGAGCCTCGCCTTCACGGAGGACGTCGGCCGGCGTTTCACGGCGTACGGATGGCAAGTGCGGACGGTCGAGGACGGCAACGATCTCGAGGCGATCCATCGGGCTATCGTCGAAGCCAAGGCGCAGACCGACCGGCCATCGCTGATCATGGTGCGAACGCACATCGGCTTCGGAAGTCCGAACAAGGTCGACAGCCATGACGCGCACGGATCGCCGCTCGGTGACGAGGAAGTCAAGCTGACGAAGCAAGCCTACGGCGTCGACGCGGAGGCCACCTTCGTCGTGCCCGACGACGTGCTGATGAACTTTCGGAAAGCCCAGGAGCGCGGCGCCGAGTCGGAGACGGCATGGTCGAAGGCGTTCGATGCCTACCGGACGGCCAATCCAGAGCTGGCGGCCGAATTCGAGCAGACGCGGAACGGTTCGTACGGCGACGCATGGAAGGCGGCCGTTCCGTCGTTCACCGAATCGATGGCGACGCGCGAGGCGTCGGGTAAGGTGCTGAATGCCATCGCGCCGCACTTGCCAACGCTCATCGGAGGATCGGCCGACCTGACGCCTTCGAACAACACCGCCCTCAAGGGCGCGACCGACATGCAGCCAGCCACGCCCGAGGGGCGGTACATTCGGTTCGGCGTGCGCGAGCATGCGATGGGCTCCATCCTGAACGGCCTGGCCCTGACGGAAGGATTGATCCCGTACGGCGGGACATTCCTCATCTTCTCCGAATACATGCGTCCCCCCATCCGGCTGGCGGCGCTGATGGGCGTTCGGCCGATCTACGTCTTCACACACGACAGCATTGGCGTGGGTGAAGACGGACCGACGCATCAGCCGGTGGAACAAGTGGCATCGCTGCGGGCCATCCCCAACCTCATCGTCCTCCGCCCCGCCGACGCGAACGAGACGGCCGAGTCGTGGAAGATCGCCGTCGAACACAAGACCGGACCGGTGGCGCTCATCCTGACCCGTCAGAAACTCCCGACCATCGACCGGGCGAAGTTCGCGGCCGCGTCGAACGTTGCCAAGGGTGCGTATGTGCTGGCCGAGACGCATCCGACACCCGAGTTGATCCTGATGGCCACCGGTTCGGAAGTGCAGCACATCGTCGCCGCGTACGAAGCGCTTGCGCGCGAGCAGGTGCGCGTGCGGATCGTAAGCATGCCCTCGTGGGAGCTGTTCGAGCGCCAGTCCCGGGAGTATCGCGAGAGCGTTCTGCCGCCGTCGGTGCGAAAGCGTCTGGCCGTCGAGGCGGGCGTACCGCTGGGGTGGCATCAATGGGTCGGAAGTGATGGCGCCGTCATCGCGTTCGATCACTATGGCGCATCGGCCCCGGCGGAGCGGGTCTTCACCGAGTACGGGTTCACCGCGGCGAATGTCGTCGCGCGGGCACGGGCACTTCTCTCCTGAACGAAGAAGGGATCTCTCGCAATGACGCCATGGCGCAATGGTGTTGTGAAAGAAGGTGCGATGCGCCTGCTCATGGCGATCTTCGCCGTGGTGTTGCTTGCCTCGTGTTCAGCAAGTCAGCCGATCACGGAACGAGGACGGTACGATGCATTAT
The DNA here is from genome assembly GCA_025454835.1 of Bacteroidota bacterium. Lineage (GTDB taxonomy): Bacteria > Bacteroidota > Ignavibacteria > UBA10030 > UBA10030 > 2-02-FULL-55-14. Next base: position 86,132 of record JALONQ010000010.1, read on the forward strand.
CGGCCACGGTGTGGTTCCAGACGTCAGGAGAGTTTCGGGCGCTGTGCTTTCAGGCCTACCAACTGGCGGGATGGCGACTCGATGCCGATCTGCGCGACTCCGCACGAACGAAGCCTCGCGCAGTCATCGTCGACGTCGACGAGACCGTTCTCGATAACAGTCCGCACCAGGCAAAGGTGATGCAGAACGACACGGCGTATCCGGCGTGGTGGCGGCAGTGGGTGGAGAAGGCCGACGCACGCCCGATCCCCGGTGCGCTCGAGTTTCTCAAGCACGCGTCGTCGAAGAACGTCAGCGTGTTTTACGTGACCAACCGATCGGCCGACGAACGCGCCGCGACGCTGAAGAACCTTCGACAGGTGGGATTTCCCGACGCCGATGAGTTGCATCTCATGACGCGCGAGGACGAGTCGAGCAAAGAAGTCCGCCGGACGCGGATCGCACAGACCCACGATATCATTCTGCTGATCGGCGACAATCTCGGCGATTTCGCGGCGGCGTTCGACCGTCAGCCGCTCGAGGCCCGCAACGGAGCCGTGGAACGACTTCAGCGCGAATTCGGTTCACGGTTCATCGTCCTTCCCAACCCGCTGTACGGCGACTGGGAATCGGCGGTGTTCGAATACGGCGGGGGACTCACTCCGGAACGACGTCATCAACTGCGCAAGTCCATACTAAGGTCATTCGAATGAAACGCACCATCCTCCTGTCTCTCCTCCTGGCACTCACGCTCGGAGCCTTCGCCCAGCCTTCCACTCCGAAGAAGGCGCCGGAGAAGCCCTCCCTCGTGGTGGTCATCTCCGTCGACCAGATGAAGGCTGAATACATCGACTGGTTCGGTCATCAGTGGAGCGGCGGATTGAAGCGACTCTACGCGGAAGGAGCGGTGTACTCGAACGCCATGCTCGACTATGCTGCGAGCGAGACGGGCCCCGGGCATGCGACGCTGTCGACCGGCTCATTCCCGAGGACGCACGGCATCCTCGGCAACGAATGGGTCGACCCGAAGACACGCAAGGACGTCTATTGCGTGGAGGATTCGCTGGCCAAACCGGTCGACGGGTTGGGCGGCGGGATGTCGGCCCGCAATCTCGCCGTGTCCGCGCTGGGCGACTGGCTGAAGGCTTCATCGAAGTCGTCGAAGGTCATCTCGCTTTCGGTCAAGGACCGTGCCGCCGTTCTGATGGGCGGAAAGAACCCCGACCAGGTGTACTGGTATGATCGAAAGACCGGCAAGCTCGTCACTTCTTCGGCATACGCCAAGGTGATGGCGCCGTGGATGAAGGCCTTCAACGACCAGAACTGGGTCTTCAAGCATGTCCCGCCGGTCTGGAGCAAACTGCTGGCCGACAGTCTGTATCTGGGCCCCGACGATCAACGAGGCGAGCAGTTGTGGAACGGCTCGCGCACGATGCCGAAGGTCTTCAATCTCGCAATGCGATCGGAGCAGATGGCCGGAACGCCGTGGGGCGATCTGCTCATCCTCGACGCGGCCAAGGCGGCGGTCGAGGGAGAAAAGCTCGGTCAGCGGAACGTCACCGACCTGCTCATGATCTCGCTCTCTTCGACCGACTACGTGGGCCACGCGTACGGCGTGAACAGCCACGAGATGCAGGACCATCTGGCGCGTGTCGACGCGGCGCTGGGGCAGTTCCTGGCGGACTTGGAACGGATCATCGGCCGCGACCGGATGCTTGTCGCGCTGAGCGCCGACCATGCATGCATGCCCTTGCCGGAATATCTGCAGGACGTCGAGTTCCGGTTCTCCAGGCGGTTGAACGTCGGCACCGAGGTCCGTCCGAAAACTGCCGCCCTCGACTCGACGCTCCGCTTGCAGTTGGGCGCGACGGGCCCGCTCTTCGGGACGAACGGGTTCATCAACTACTCGGCCGCCCCGTCCAACGTGAAGGCGCGGGCGCTCGAAGGAATGATCGGCTCGGGCCTTCGCGCGATCGACGGCATCGCTGATGTGTATTTCAAGTTCGAACTCATCGACACGACGGTACCGATGCGTCCATATCTCGACCGATTCCGGAACAGCTACTACCCGCCGCGCGGCGAGGATTTTCAGCTGAGATTCCCCGAGTATGTCCTGCCGTCGTCACGCGAGACGGGGACGAGCCACGGATCGTGCTACAACTACGACAACCACGTTCCCCTCCTCTTCTGGGGACCGACATACACGGTCAATCGCGTCACGCGTCCGGTACGGACGGTCGACGCGGCTGTGACGATCGCGAAAGTGTTGAACCTGCGAACGCCGAAGACGGTCAACGGCCTCCCGTTGACGGAGGTGCTTGTGAAGTAGCGAGCATCGCCATGGCGTCGCACGCAGAAGCCCGTCAGTGACGGGTCTTCTGCTTTCATGGCCGGCATTGAACGAGTCGCGATGCCGAAGGACTCCTTCACTGTTCTGTGTCTGACCTCTGGTCTCTGAGATTTGACTTCCGACCACGGCCCTCCTCCTTGCTTCTTCCTTCACCTTCCCTCAACTTGCACCCATCGTTCGTTGCGAAAGCGCCGTCAGACGAGGCTGCCGAGACACCGTCAACCTCCCGGCTGCGTGCCCGTCTGATCATCACGTTCGACCCTTCTCGGGGATCTCTCATGAAGCCGCTCCAGCTGTTCCTCGCGCTGCTCTTCGCGCTCTCATGCGCTCCTTCTCCACGGACCGAACGCTCATCCCTGCCGGTCATTCCGCGTCCGGTTGCCGTTGAAATGGGGACCGGCGCCTTTCGAGTGGGCCCGGGAACCTCCGTGTTCGTGGGATCGAACGATACATCGTTCACGCACGTCGCCGAGATGCTGGCCGGCCTCCTGAGACGGAGTTCCGGATGGGAGTTTCCCGTACGTTCGGGATCCGTCCGCGACGGCGCGATCTCGTTCAAGCAGACGGACGACATCCGACATGAGGAGGGATATCGTCTGACCGTCACGGCAGAGCGCATCGTTATCGAGTCGCGGACGAGCGCCGGTGCATTCTATGGCATGCAGACCGTCCGGCAGTTGCTGCCGCCGGAGATCGAAGGGGACGTGCGCAAGGTCGCCGATTGGTCTATCCCTTCCACGGTCATCAACGACGCCCCGCGCTACGCCTACCGCGGCATGCATCTCGACGTGGCACGTCACTTCTTCCCGGCCGAGTTCGTCAAGCGCTACATCGACCTGCTGGCCATGCACAAGATGAACCGGTTTCACTGGCATCTGACCGACGACCAAGGCTGGCGCATCGAGATCAAGCGATATCCGAAGTTGACGGAGGTCGGCGCGTGGAGGAACGGCACGCTCATCGGCCACTACAGCGACCAGCCGCACCGCTTCGATACCGTTCGCTACGGCGGGTTCTACTCGCAAGACGAGATCCGAGAGGTCGTGCGCTACGCACAGGAGCGCTTTGTGACGATCGTGCCTGAGATCGAGATGCCCGGACATGCCCTGGCCGCTCTCACCGCCTATCCTCACTTGTCATGCACCGGAGGACCGTTCGAGGTCCAGAAACTCTGGGGGGTCTTCGACGACGTGTTCTGCACGACCGACACCGTGTTCACGTTTCTCGAAGGCGTGCTGACGGAGGTGATGGACCTGTTCCCCGGCACCTACATCCACGTCGGCGGCGACGAAGTGCCGAAGACCCGGTGGGCCGCCTGCCCGAGATGCTCCACAACGAAGGCGCGTGAGGGTCTGAAAGATGATCACGAACTGCAGAGCTACTGCATCCGGCGCATGGAGCGTTTCCTGTCGTCACACGGGCGCCGCCTCATCGGATGGGACGAGATCCTCGAAGGAGGACTCGCCCCCGGGGCCACGGTCATGTCGTGGCGCGGGACCGAAGGCGGTATCGCCGCGGCCCGCCTGCGTCACGACGTCATCATGACTCCGGGCTCGCACTGCTACTTCGACCACTATCAATCACGCTCGCCCGAAGAGCCGATCGCCATCGGAGGATTTACGCCGCTCGAGAAGGTCTATGCCTATGAACCGACCCCCGCAGAATTGACGCCGGATGAGGCGAAGCACATCCTCGGCGCTCAGGGGAACGTTTGGACCGAGTACATTCTGAACGGGCGTCATGTCGAGTATATGGCCTATCCCCGCGCGATCGCCCTGGCCGAGGTGCTGTGGAGCTCCGCACCGCTGAGGGACTTCGACGACTTCGCTGACCGGCTGTCGAAGCACACGGCGCGGCTCGACCGGCTCGGCGTCAACTACGCCAACCACCTCTTCGATGTTCGGGCTGTCATCGGCCCCGCCACTCATGGCGTCACGCTGTCCCTCTCGAGCCGCGACCCTCAAGTCGTCGTCCGGTACACCACGGACGGATCGGACCCCGCTCCGAACTCGGCTCAAGTCGAAGGGCCCATCACCGTGACGGCGGACCTCGACGTCCGCGCCGCCGGTTTCAAAGAGGACCGGCGCTCCACCCGCATAACGCGAACGCCGTTTGCAATCCATGCCGCCGCCGGAAAGCCGATCAGCCTCGCGACACCACCGCACGGGAGCTACTCTGTCGGAGGGCGGCAGGCGCTCGTGAATGGCGTACCAGCCAGCAGCGACCGTTACGGCGACGGAGAATGGCTCGGTTGGAGCGGCGCCGACCTGGATGCGACGATCGACCTGCTCGAGCCGAGAAAGATCTCCGCTGTCGCATTCCGCTTCTTCAACGGCATCGGCCAATGGATCTGGCTTCCACGCTCCGTCGAGGTGCAGGTGTCGGTTGACGGTGCCAGCTACCGCACCGTTGGTACGTGGGACCGGTTCGACCATGCCACGACGGCCAAGGTGGTGCCGGTGGAACTCACGATCACGACGACCGAGGCCCGTTTCATGCGTGCGATCGTGCGTCGGTATGGCGCCATTCCGGCCGGAAGTCCGGGCGCCGGCAACCAAGCCTGGTTGTTCGTCGATGAACTCATGGTCCGATAGGAGAATGTGCACGGTTCGATCCCGATCGGCCCTCGGGATGGCTTGACTTCTCCCTTGTCCAACCTTAGTTTCCAGCATCGGCATGCTGCTTCCTGGGGAGGAACTGCAGGACAGGTGCGTCCAGAGGCCCCGGTCGTTCGAACGAACGCCGGGGCTTGGTCTTCGTCACCTTTCTTCGTGTGAGAGTATGCCGGTCTCTGTTCGTCTCGAACCCGCCCGGGAGCGTGTCGTCCTCTCTGGCTCCGGTACGGTGGACCTCGACGAGGTTCTCCGCCTCCTCGACGGACTTTCCGAAGCGGGACAAGAGATCCGCGGCCGCGACGGTCTCATCGAAACGGCACAGATCACGGGGACATCGATGACGTTCGATTCGATCCGGCGCATCTCCGACCGCGTGTCACAGATGGATGAGCTTTTTCGCGGTACGCGTTGGGCCGTCGTCGCGCCCGGCGACGCCATGTTCGGCATCTCGCGTATGTACGAGACCCTCCGATCCGGAGGCACGTTCGAGATCCGTACATTCAGAAGCACCGAGGAGGCTGAGATGTGGCTCCGACGGAGGTCCTCCACGTTGTAAATGCCCTCTCGCCGGCGTATCTTGTTCGCATCGCCGCCCCATGGCGGCCCCTCTCCCGACCGTATGCGCTCTCCGCATCTCGCTGCTGATCGTCTCCACGCTCCGGTTTTCAGCGACCGCTCGCAGGTCGCTGAGCCCTACCGGTGGGACCTGACCCACCTCTTCGTCTCGACCGACGACTGGCGCGCCGAGAAGCAAGCGGTGCTCGGGTTGCTACCCGCGCTCGGCCGATGTCAGGGAACCTTCGCTTCCGGAGCCGGTCCCCTGCTCAGCGCCCTCGAGATCTACAGCGAGATCGGCCGCCGGCTGGCCCGTCTCGCCGCCTACGCCGGCATGGCTTCGGATGAGGATACGCGCGATTCAGCCATGCTCGGACTGCAGCAGGAGATCCAGCAAACGTACGCCGACGTCGGTTCACAATCGGCGTTCCTCGAGCCCGAGATCCTCGCCTTGGCACCCGAATCGGTCGAGACGATGTTGAACGGCGAGCCCAGGCTCGAGCCCTACCGCTTCTACATCGGGGACATCCTACGGCGGCGAGCGCATACGGGAACGGCCGCCGAGGAGAAGATCATCGCGGACGCCGCACTCATGGCGTCGGGCCCTCAGGATATCAACAACCTCTTCTCGAACGCAGATTTTCCCTATCCCGAGGTCGTTCTTTCCAACGGCCACTCTGTTCGGCTGACGCCCGCCGCCTATTCGCTTCACCGGGCCAGCCCGATCCGGTCCGACCGGCAGACCGTGATGCTACAGTTCTTCCAGCGACTCTACGACTACCGACGCACCTACGGGGTTCAGCTGAGCGCCGAGATCAAGAAGAACATGTTCTATCAGCGGGCGCGTCGGTACGGGTCGTGCCTCGAGGCCTCCATTGACGCCAATCGCATCCCTGTTGAAGTGGTCCACCGGCTGATCGATGGCGTGCGCTCACACCTGCCCACGTTCCATCGGTATCTGAGACTCCGGCGCCGCATCCTTGGCGTCGACGAGCTCCACTACTACGACCTCTACGCGCCGCTGCTGGCCGACGTGCCGCTGACCTTCAATGTGGCGGAGGCCCAGTCGCACATTCTGGCGTCGCTGGCCCCGCTGGGCGATGCGTATCAACGGGTGGCGAGGCGCGTGTTTGACGAGCGTTGGGTGGACATGTATCCCACGCCCGGGAAACGGCCGGGCGCGTATTCGAACGGTTCAGCGTATGATGTGCACCCGTACATCCTGATGAACTACAACGGCAAGTACGACGACGTGAGCACGTTGACGCACGAGCTTGGACACTCGTTGCACTCGTGCTTCTCGAACGCCGCTCAGCCGTGGATCCGGTCGCACTACACCATCTTCGTCGCGGAGGTCGCCTCGACGTTCAACGAAGCGCTCCTCATCGATCACATGCTGAAGGTCATCGACGACGACGCCGTCAGGCTTTCATTGCTCGGGCACGAATTGGAGGGGGTGAAAGGGACAGTGTTCCGCCAGACGCAGTTCGCGGAGTTCGAGTTGCGGATGCACGAGCGCACCGAACGGGGCGAAGCTCTGACGGGCGACGACTTCAGCGCGATGTACCAGGAGATCGTCCGAACGGCCTACGGTCACACCGAGGGCATCTGCGCCGTCGACGACGAGATCAAGGGAGAGTGGGCCTACATCCCCCACTTCTACTACAACTTCTATGTCTACCAGTACGCGACCTCCTACACCGCTTCGTCTCTGTTGGCGGAGCGCGTCCTGAACGGCGACCGTGACACGACGTCTCGATACCTCAACCTGCTCGCCTCGGGCGGCTCCGAGTACCCCATCGAGCAGCTTCGAAAGGCCGGTGTGGATATGACCTCCGACGAACCGCTCGCCGCCACGATGCGGCGGATGAACCGCATCATGGATGAGATCGAGACCTTGTTGAACCGGATGGATCGCTGATGCCAACCGACCCCGTACAGACGACCGATGTGATCCTCCTCGCCGCCGGCGCGTCAGCGCGCCTCGGGCGGCCGAAACAACTCCTTCCTTACCGCGGATCGACGCTGCTTCGCTACCTGACGGAGCAGGCCATCGCGTCGAACGCCAACCACGTCAGGGTCGTTCTCGGAGCGCATCCCCAGCTCATTCGCGATCAGGTCGCAGACCTCATCGTGACCGTGATCGATCATCAACATTGGAGCGGCGGCCTCAGCACGTCGATCCAGGCAGGCGTGGCGTCGCTTCCGAAGGACGTGGACAGCGTCATTCTGATGCTGGGCGATCAGCCGCGCGTCAGCAGCGAGCATTTGAACGCCCTCATCGACGAACAGCATCGCACGAAGAAGGGCCTCGTCGCCAGCCGCTACCACCAGATGCCCGGTGTCCCGGCATTGTTCAGCCGGCGGCACTTCGGCGACCTTATGAATCTCAGGGGCGACGACGGCGCCAAGACCGTGCTCCTCCTCCGAGCCGACGATACGGCGTACGTCGACCTGGCAGGCGGGGAGATCGACATCGACACCGAGGAGGATTGGCGGCGGGTGAGCGAACGGTGAGACACGGGATTGTCGGTTGTCGAGTGTCGATTGTCGAGTTCAGCAATTGAGTGCATCGCTCGGGCAATTCGAAGGTGTCAATCGAAAATCGTCATTCGGAAATCGACAGTTCAACAGATTTTCCATGCACGCAAGGGGATACCCAATGCTTCTCACCACCACCGCCACGGTCGAAGGAAAGCCGGCCGAAGCCTATCTCGGCCTTGTCACCGGCGAAGCGATCCTCGGGGCCAACATCTTCCGTGATTTCTTCGCCGGCATTCGCGACATCGTCGGCGGACGCTCCGCGGCCTACGAAAATGAGCTCCGCAAGGCCAAAGAGATCGCCCTGCAGGAAATGTCCGAGCAAGCGGCGCGCCTCGGAGCCAACGCCGTGATCGGTATCGACCTCGACTACGAGACCGTCGGCAACAGCATGCTCATGGTGAGCGCCTCTGGAACGGCGGTGCGGCTGAAAGGCGTGTGAAGAACCAGAAGCAGAGGTCGGGTGACGGTGAACCGCGGTCGGTGGACTGTGGCTAGAGGTCAGCACGGTGCGAACGAGAAAAGATCGCCAATCCTGAAGGCTGAACACTGCTCCTGACCACTGATCACTGACTTCTGTCCTCTTTCCCCTCTCCCCCATGATCTCCATCGTTCCTTACAACGGCTGGTCTCGCCTCGCTCGCCTCACGAACGGAACCGTCGATCTGCTCGTGACGCTCGAGGTCGGACCGCGGATCATCCGATTCGGTTTCGTCGACGGTCCGAACGAGTTCGTCGAATACCCTGACCAGATGGGCAAGGTCGGAGACGCGGCCTATCGTTCGTACGGCGGCCACCGCCTCTGGGTCGCGCCGGAGACGAAGGGCTGGACCGATCATCCGGACAATGGCCCCGTTGCCCTTCTCAAGGAAGAGGAAGACAGTGCGCTCTTCACGCCGGCCGTCGAGACCGGCACCGGCCTCCAGAAGCGACTCCGCATCGCCTTCCTTCCATCCTCGGGCGGCGTACGGGTTGAGCATTTGATCACCAATGCCGGCGGTTCCGCCGTGCAACTCGCCCCCTGGGCGTTGAGCGTCATGGCGGCCGGCGGAACAGCGGTCATTCCCCACGAACGCCACATCCCGCACCCCGAGAAGGTCCTCCCGGCCCGGCCCCTGTCTTTGTGGCACTACACCGACATGACCGATCCGCGGTGGACGTGGGGTCGACGTTACGTGTTCCTTCGTCAGGATCCTCGCACGACCGATCCTCAGAAGTTTGGAGCGCTCGTGACGGAGGGATGGGCGGCCTATGTCAACGGCGACCGGATCTTCCTGAAGCGGTTCCCATACGACCCGGCCGCCGAGTATCCTGATTTTGGCGTGAACGCGGAGTTCTTCACGAATGGCAGGATGCTGGAAGTGGAGAGCCTGGGCAGTCTCGTCACGCTGAAGCCCGGTGAGACGACGAGCCATACAGAGCACTGGTACCTCGCGCGCAGCCTGGAGGCACCGATGGACGAAGAGGCTTGGCATCGGCGTCTGTCGGAGCTGCTGCAGGAGACCACCGCTCCCGCTCCACCCGACCGCCGTGCGTGGTTGCACAACGCCTGAGCCCGCCTTCATCCGATGCCGGAACTTCCCGACATCTCCGTCTACGTCGATGCGTTGACCGCACGCCTCGTCGGACAGGCATTACGGTCGATCCGGTTCATCAGCCCCTTCCTCCTCCGATCTGTCGACCCTCCGATCGAATCCGCCTTCGACCGACCGTTCACCCGTGTCCATCGGCTCGGCAAGCAGATCATCTTCGACCTCGACGGCGAGCTCCACCTCGTCCTCCATTTGATGATCGCGGGCCGACTGCAATGGGCCCCACCGGGCGCCAAACCTCGGGGCAAGATCGGACTGGCGACGTTCGATGTCGATACGGGAAGCCTGCTGCTCACCGAGGCATCGGGCCAGAAGCGGGCCTCCTTGCATCTCGTCCGCGGCATGGATGCCCTCCGCGCATTCGACCGAGGCGGGCTGGAGCTCGATCGCGCAACGTTCGAGCAGTTCCTCGAACGGCTGCAGTCGGAGCAACACACATTGAAGCGAAGCCTGACAGATCCGCGCTTGTTCAGCGGCATCGGCAACGCCTACAGCGGCGAGATCCTGCATCGGGCGAGGCTCTCTCCTATGGATCGGTCTCAGAACCTGGACGAGACTGAGGCACGGCGCCTCTTCAATGCATGCCGGACCGTGTTGAGGGAATGGACGGAGCGATTGCGGGAGGAGACGGGGGATGGATTCCCTGCCAAGGTCACGGCGTTCCGTCCCGACATGGCGGTGCACGGCAAATTCGGGAAGCCATGTCCCTCCTGCGGGACGACGGTGCAACGGATCGTCTACGCCGCGAACGAATGCAACTACTGCCCCCGCTGCCAGACCAAAGGTCGCATCCTCGCCGACCGGTCCTTGTCGAGACTCCTCAAGGAGGATTGGCCGAGGACAGTCGAAGATCTGTGAAATTGCGGATTTCTGATTGAGGATTGCGGATTATCAGGACGACTTCTTCTTGGATATTCCGAAATCCACATTCCACGATCCGCAATCATCCAAGTTCTCCATTGACCGACGCTTCTCCTCCACTCGCCGATTCTCGCGCAACTCCCGCCGTTCGATGGAGTATCTTGAACCATGATCAACATACTATCGGAGGTGGTCATGGCTGAACGCACCAAGTCCCGTTTTGGAGGCCAATTGTTCGTCGGTCTGCTCCTGATCGGCGTGGGCCTGTTGTTCCTGGCGGACAATCTCTACTATCTCGACATCGGCCCGATCTGGAAGTATTGGCCATTCATTCTTGTCCTGATCGGCATCTCGAATCTGGCGAACGCACGCGACCGGGACGGCGTCGGCGGGGGCGCATGGTTGATCTTCATCGGCCTCTGGTTGTACGTCTCGTTGAACCGCTTGTGGGGACTCAGTTTCGGCGAATCGTGGCCGTTCCTCATCATCGCATGGGGCGTCAGCGTCATCTGGAAGTCGCTGCTCCCCCGCAGCGCCAAGGGGTCAAAACAGGAAGGAGTCATGTCATGAACAAGCCCCGCATCTCGGCACAGCTTGTCTTCGGGCTTGTGGTCCTGGCGGTCGGCGTCATTCTGACACTCGACAACATGAACCTCATCTATGCCGAAGACTACCTCCGGTGGTGGCCGGCGCTGCTGATGATCTACGGCTTGGCGCGATTGCTCGACCCCGACTGTAACCGGTTCTGGTCGATCTTTTGGATCGCCGCCGGCGGCGTGCTGCTCCTCGACAAGCTCGAGATCATCTTCATCACGGTGCGCGACTGGTGGCCCGTCGTCTTGATCGCGCTGGGCGGGTCGGTGCTCTGGGGTTCCCTGCGCAAGAGCCCCGGACAGACGGCCATCCTCACGGGTAGCGAAGGCTCGTCGGACGACACGGTGGTCAATCTTACGGCCGTCATGGGGGGATTCGAGCGCCGGAACAGCAGCCGCGACTTTCGCGGCGGCAAGATCACGACGATCATGGGGGGGTGTGAGCTCGACCTGCGTCAAGCGGACATCCGCGACACCGCCGTGATCGAGGTCTTTGCGATCTGGGGCGGCATCAGTCTCAAGGTCCCCGAGACCTGGTCGGTGCGGCTGGAAGGGATGCCGATCATGGGGGGATTCTCGGACGAGACGCGCCCGGTCGCCGGCGCAACCAAGCGCCTCATCATCCGCGGAAGCGTCGTCATGGGCGGCGTGGAGATCAAGAACTGATCGCGAGATCGTGACCACGAAGAGCGCCAAGAACACGAAGTTATTAGGAGTGCTTCAGGGGCCCCGCCGATCCGGAAAGATCCGTGGCCACTCGTGCTCTTCGTGGTTTCTATCCCTCTTCAGGACGGAAGAGCCTCGATAGATTTCCACCCGGCGCTCTCGTATCTTACCCCCATGCACCCCCTCCTCGCCCAACGCGAACGGTTGCTGCTCTATCTGTCCGGCTGGGCGTTCCTTGCGACCCTTCTGGCGGCCTTGACGGCCCCGGGGCGTTGGACGTGGTTCGAAGCCGCCGCCCTGATCGTGCCCGTCACGCTGGTGTATGCCTTCTTCTCGCTGTCGATCTGGTACCTCGTGCGGGCGATGCCCCTCACGACCGTGCCGATACCCCGCCTCGTGGGCGTGCATCTTGTCGGCGCTCTCGCGTCCAGCATGGCCATGGTGTTGGTCGTGCAGGGTTGGGCCGCGGTGTTGCGCGAGCTCATTCGTTGGAGTGTTGCGTTGACGGCCGCGGACCTGCGATTGCTGTTCGGAGGCGGGGTTCTGCTCTATCTTCTGGCGGCAGCAACGCACTTCCTGCTCGCCGCCTTCGAAACATCGCGCGAGGCGGAACGGAGGTCGTTCGAAGCCCAACTGCTCGCACGCGATTCGGAGCTGAAGGCGCTCCGGGCCCAGATCGACCCGCATTTCCTGTTCAACAGTCTCAACTCCATCAGCGCGCTGACCTCGGCCGACCCGGCGGCTGCTCGCATGATGACGGAGCGGTTGGCCAACTTCTTCCGCGCCAGCGTGGCCGCCGGACGGCAGCCGCTGATCACGCTCGACCAGGAACTGGGCCTCGCCCGACAGTATCTGGAGATCGAACAGGTCCGGTTTGGCACGCGCCTGTCCGTCGCGGTCGACGCCGACCCTGACGTCCTCGTCCTACGGATCCCCTCGCTCTTGCTGCAACCGATCGTGGAGAACGCCGTCAAACACGGCATCGCACAGACGATCGAGGGGGGTTGCGTTCGTATCGAAGCCCGCCGGCGCGGGTCGCAAGTGCACGTGCGCGTCACCAATCCAGTCGACGCCGAGAGTACTGGCGGACCCGGCACGTCGTTCGGGTTGGAGGCCGTCCGACTACGCCTGCGCGCCATCGCCGCCGCCGAGGCCGCACTCGACGCCCGACGCGAGGCGCGATCGTTCGTCGTCGACATGATCCTTCCGAGCGATCTCTGACCGCCGGAGGCCACGACAACTGACGCACACGCGTCGATCACACTCTTCATCATGCCCATCCGTACGATCATTGTTGACGATGAGCCGCTTGCCCGCCGCCTGGTGCGCGAGCATGTCTCCGCCGTGACCGACGCCGTGGTCGTCGCCGAATGCGGCAACGGGTTCGAGGCGGTCAAAGCCATTCAGGAACTGGCTCCCGACGTCGTGCTCATCGACGTGCAGATGCCGAAATTGAACGGGTTCGAGGTGCTCGAACTCGTGGAAGGCTCCTTCGCCGTCATCTTCGTGACAGCCCACGACGAGCATGCGCTACGGGCGTTCGAGGTGAATGCGGTCGACTACCTGCTCAAGCCGGTCGATGCTGCGCGCTTCCGACAGGCGTGGGAGAAGGCGATCTCGGCCGTCCAACGCAAAACCCTTCGGCCTGTCCGGACGCTTGGTGCTCTGGGCCAGAAGCGGACGGATCGCATCCTCATCCGCGACGGCGGCAATGTGCACGTCGTTCCGGCTGAAGCGATCGATGTCGTGCTGGCACAGGACGACTACGTGGAGGTGCGAGCCGGTGGGAAGAAATACCTGAAACAACAGACGATGGGCGAGATGGAGGCACAACTCGACCCACAGCGGTTTGTACGCATCCACCGGTCGACGATCATCAACATCGATCGGCTGGCGAAGATCGAGCTCTATGCCAAGGACAGCCGGGTCGCGACGCTGAAGGACGGTTCAACCTGGAACGTGAGCAGGGCGGGGTACGATCTGCTCCGACAATTGCTCGACCGCTAGTGCCGCTTCTCGAAAGAAATCTTGTGTGAGAAGCGTGCACTAGTGCCTGCCTGGCGGCAGACAGGCTCGTTTCCCATGCTTCTCTCACATGCCGCACAATAAGAGTTATGGGAAACGGCACTCGCACGTTGCGGAAAGATCTCAATGACGTCAGGCCGAGCCGTTCGGCCCGGGCGTGTCGAGGGCGAGTCGCAGCGTGCTTCGTACGCAAAAGAGCAGGGTTCGACTTCGCTCACCCTGACGAGAGAACCCCGTTCTTCGCGTTTTTCAGCAACCTCCCGGGTACGATGATGCTGCTGAGGGTTTCGCGGTCCTCGCGGCATCACCCCCGTTCCTTCTCTTTGTGCTCTCTGTGGCTACTTCTTGTCAGCGGTGGCAGGCAGCGCCCCACGGATGGCCGCCGTCAGCGCCTCGAGCTCGTACGGCTTCTGCAGGAATCCGCTGATCCCCTCCTCACGCATCGACGACCACACCTCCGGCTCCAGATACCCGCTCGCGAGCACACACCGGACGCCCGGATGCATCTCCCGCATTCTTCGAAAGACAGACCAGCCGTCCAGCCCTGGCAAGCCGATGTCCGATACGACCACCGCGATCTCCCGACGCCGCTCTTCGAACAACCGCAGCGCTTCGAGACCGTCATGCGCCGTCAGGACATGGTAGCCTTCGCTCTGCAGGTATTCGACGACGAGATCCGACAACTCCTGCTCATCTTCGACAAACAGCAGCACTTGCCCGTGTGCCGGCGACGGCACGGTTGAAGCCTCGACCGCGCGCTCTGTCGTCGCGCCGGGTTTGGACGCCGGAAAGTAAAGCGTGAACGCCGAACCCGCTCCTGGCTCGGAATGGACGTCGACGAACCCGTGGTGCGATTCGACGATCCCGAAGACGACAGCCAGCCCCAGACCGGTCCCTTTTCCCTTCTCTTTCGTCGTGAAGAACGGGTCGAAGATGCGATGGCGGACCTTTTCCGTCATTCCCTCGCCCGTATCCCCGACCGACAACCGAAGATATCGCTCATCCTGGACCCGACCGAAGCGTCTTGCCACAAGCGCTCCGTCGACCACGGCCGTCGACAGCGTCAACGTGCCGCCGGCCGGCATGGCGTCGCGAGCGTTGACGCAGAGGTTCAGCAGCGCCTGGTGCAGATGGTTCGGGTCCATGGTGATCATGGGAAGGCCATCTGCGAGTTCCATCTGTATCGCGATCGTCCGTGGAAAGGTCTCCTGCAGCACTCGCCCGAGATCGTCGACGACACGATTGGCGTCAACGGCCTCAATATGCGACTCGGTCTTGCGGGCGAACATCAGGATCTGTTGCACCAACCCGGCGCCGCGGCGGACCGAATCGATGATGACGTCCACATCCTTCTGAAAGCGGTCACGTTCGAGTCGGTGTGTCGGCAGCAACGAGGCGTACCCGAGGATGATCGTCAGGATGTTGTTGATGTCGTGCGCGATGCCGCTGGCGAGCGTTCCGATGCTTTCGAGCTTCTGCGACTGCATCAACTGCCGTTGCAGGTCATGTTTCTCGGTCACGTCCACCGACATGACCAGCTCGGCTTGATGGCCGCCAAACGTGAGCGTGTGTGAAGTGATCTCGACATCGATCACCGACCCGTCCTTCCGCCGGTGCCTCCAGACTCCCGCCTCATCGATCCCTTCGGTCACGTGCGCAATGTTCTCCAGCAGGCGCCCAACATCCTCGGGCGGCCGGATGTCCAGGATCGTCATGGCCAGAAAGTCCTCACGCGTGTAGCCATAGTGTCGTACTGCCGCATCGTTCACGGCCAGAAAGGCCAACGTTCCGAGATCATAGACCCACATGGGCCGCGGGTTCGTCTCGAACAAGAGTCGATAACGCTCCTCCGAGTCTCGCAGCGCGACCTCCGTCCGCTTCTGTTCCGTGATGTCGCGAGCCAGCGCGATGACGACCTCTTGGCCGAAATACGTGCCGGGGAACAACCGTACGTCCTTGGGGAATTCCTCGCCGTTCTTCCGACGACCCCACCATTCGAAGCGTTGCGGTGTCCCTGCAAATGTGCGCTCGACCGCCTGGATCGTCGCCGCGAGGTCGTTCTTGCTCGATGCGCTCAGGAACTCCGGGGTCCTCCCGATGAAATCCCCCCGTCCGTAGCCGTACATTTCCTCGGCCCCCCGGTTCACGTCGACGAACCGTCCCGTCCGATCCTGAACATAGATCGCGTCTCCGACGGCGTTGAATAGGCCCCGATAGCTCTCGTCCGAACGGCGCAACGCCTCCTCGGCCGCGCGCCGCTTCGTGATGTCCACGGCCACGCCCATGTGGGCGATCGGATCTCCCTGATCGTCGACCACGATGCTCGTCGACAGGGCGATCGGAAAGAACGAGCCGTCCTTGCGACGATTCAGGATCTCGCCCCGCCAGCCTCCACCGAGCGTACCCGATAAAATGAGCGGCGTAATGTGTTCCTGCGCAGGCGCCCGGAGCATTTCGATCGGTTGGCCTAGGAGTTCATCCTCTCGATAGCCGTACATCCGCTGGAAGGCTTCATTGACGTAAATGATCCGTTCATCCACGTCGGTCATCGCTACTCCTTCCGACACTGACCGGAGGGCGCTCGCTTGCAGTCGCAACTGCTCCTCCACATGTCGGCGTTCGGTAAGGTCCGTGAACACCCCCATCGCTCCGATCGGACGGCCCTTCTCATCGCGCAGGATCTCCGTCGACCGCGTCACGAGCTTCGTCGAGCCGTCTTTGCAGAGGGCGCGGGCCTCGGCATCGCGCATCACATCCCCGTCGAGCGCACGCCGATGACGCTCTTGAAAAGCCGCTCGGTATTCGGGCGGTACGATGGGATGCGGCTTGCCCAGGACCTCATCCGCCGACCAGCCGAACAGCCGCTCGGAGGCAGGATTCCAGAGGACCACATTGCCTTCGGTGTCGAGAACAATGATCGGATTCGGAGAGATCGAAATGATCGTCTCCAAGACGTCGGTTCGTTGGGACCAATCCGTGATCGATGAACGTTGTGGATTCTTCACGTGACACCCAGTGGATCTGCCGGTGGCCCAAGAATGGACACGCCGGACGTTGGCACCTGCCTCAGCTGGAACGAGGAAGACGTGGAACGCTCGCACGTCCTTCAATGATCGTGAGAAATAATAGCGGCGAATGAAGCCCGGAATCGTGCGGGGCGTCACGTTGAGGGAACGGGGGATCGAAGCAGCGGCATGGGAGCGCAAACCAGTCGGCACCGGAAGGCGCAAGAAAGTGACGATCGAGTGGTTGGCGTTGCCTTCCGGCGGAACGCAGAACAACTGCAGGCGACGGATCAGACTCAGAGGTTGACCGCCGTCGAGATCAGGAGAAGGTCAGAGGAAACCGAAGCATCGAACGGTTTGAGGTCGATGCCGCCGAAGAGTGCCGTGGATCTGAACCCAGAACGGTCGAGCGCTTCGACGAGTTCGTTCGACGTCCACGGTCGGTGGAGTACCGACCGCTGCTCGGTCCTCATGCCGCGGCGGATCGTCGTACGGAACTCCAACATCGCTCCGTTCGGTCGATAGGAGCGCTCGAAGACCGCCCCCTCCCGTTCGCGCGAGCTCAGGATCACCTCCCGATCGGCCGGGATCGCTGCATAGTTGAGGATCTGAATGACCACGACGCCATTCCGTTGCACGAACCGCCGGAAACCCGTAAAGGCCCGGTCGAGATCCTCCGTCCGGTGCAGGTGTACCAGCGTGTTGCCAAGGCAGACGGCCGCGTCGAACAGACCGCTTACGGTTTCGCCAACCGAAGCGACGTCGGCTCGCAGCGTGCGTACTCGAACGTGATAGCGTGATGCATTGAGACGGGCGATCCGCAGCATTTCTTCGGAGATATCGACCGCCGTCACCCGCACGCCCAGCTGTGCCATTAGCACCGCATGAACGCCGGTCCCGGTCCCCACGTCGATCGCCGTCCGCAGATCGTACCGGTCCACGAGCACGTGGAAGAACGGACGCTCACGTACCAGCCTCGCGCCGATGTCGGTCATGACATCGTAGTCGCCGGCCAGGGCGTCGAAGAACGCCGCCGGCGATCGCAGCGTCTCAGTCGTTGGTTCCATAGTCGGGGACACTCCCCCGGTTATGCTGATACACGGGATGGTCCAATTCTTGAAATCGTTTCTGATACTCGGCCGGCGTAATGCCGTTCTGCCAGTGTCCCGCCAGCATCGCCATGCCCGTCACGGCAACAAAGAGGCCGGTGACGAGCACCCCAAAGACCCACGACGGAACCGGCCTCGACGACGGTGCTGGTGTCCGCATCTGCAGCGTGTCCTTCAGCGGACACGACTCGACGCAGGCATAGCACGACATGCATTCGTCGCTCACGACGCGCGTGGCCGCGTGCACTTGAATGGAGGACGGACACGCCTTCGAGCACAGCTCGCAGTCGATACAGGTCGACACGTTTCGGGTGATCTTCAGCGGACTCAGCAGACTGAAGAAGCCGAGCAAGCCGCCGTATGGGCACAGGTAACGGCACCAGAAATTCTTGACGATCACCGAGAGTCCTGCCAGGATCAGGATCGTCCACAGGGCGAACGAGGTGATGTCGGCGAAGAACAGGTACATCTTGATGTCCGCCACCTTGTTGTACGGGCTGTAGATGAACTGTCGCAATTCGGGCACCGCCATGCCCGCGATGGCATAGACGAAGAAGAGCAGCAGTAGATACTTCAGCGAGCGAAGCGGATAATCGAGCCATCGCGGAAGCGTCAGCGTCCGTCCGAACAACTTCTGGCCGGCCATCCAGAGCGCCTCGCTTAGCGTCCCGATCGGACAGAGCCAGCTGCAGAAGCTCTTCTTCAGGAGAAGTCCGTTTCCCAGGATCGCTAGGAAGATGAACAGACCCGATGGATGGATATCATTGATGCTGCCGGTCTGCATCCAGGACTTCAGGCTCATCAAGGCGCTGATCGGCAGGAAGCCTTCGACCCCGGGAGGTCGTTCGACATACGGCGCGATTCCGCCGGACAGTCCCCACTCCATGAAGAGATGGAACTCATACCCGATCCACAGAATGAGCAGGAGGAAGGCGACCTGCACGGTCGTGCGAAGCTTCTGGCTATCATCCCGCAGTTCCAGCCACCAACGACGGGGCCACGGCTCATTGTGGTGGTCGGGCCTGCGGCGCCGAAGTTCAGGGGAGAGTTTCTTGATCTTTCGGCGGTCCTTGTTGCGCTCCGTCGTCGCTTCGGATGTTCGGCTCTCGCCATGGTACGGCGCCGGAGGATCTTCGCGACGAGGGTGCTGTTGTGCCATCTCAATGATGTTCATGACCCTCTATTCTCGTATTCAGAAAGGGACCGAAGAGGATCGCGTCATTACGTGCAAACCCTTCGGCTGCTCCCTCGACCGATCCAGGTGACAACTTCCGCATCATATCAGATAGATTGGTCTGATATGAACCCAAAAAAAAGAGTCCTCACTCATCCATCAACTTCAATCGCTCTTACCTGATCCCTGCCGTCATCACGCAAATTCTCCAACCTGGATCCACAGGCAGACCTGTTCACTAGCAGGTTGCGGAAAGACTCTCATTGAAAGATTCTCACGCAACGACGCAAAGTCAGCTATGTCCGCAAAGGGCCGATTGTGATTCGTTTTGCGCTGCGGCCGTTGCGTACGCGATATCCAAAGCACGCGGCGGTCGCCGCCTGCCTGCCGAGAAGTGAGCTGTTTGCAGTCAGGCAGGCGCGAAACCTTTTTCAGCATCCTGCTAGTTGCCAGAAGCACCGCTACATCGCTTCTTCACTACTCCATTACTCCACCACCAATACCCAATACCCCACTACCTCATTCCCTCCTCCTCACCTCGCCCGGAACTCTGGTTTCTTCGTTTCCTTCGCCATCTCGGCGATGTTCTTTCGGACCAGCATCTCGTAGATATTTTCTCGCAGCCCTGCCCATTGATGATGCACGGCGCAGGGATTTTTACCGGAGCATTCCGGAAAACCAAGCACGCATTTCTTCGTGAAGTCCACGCCGTCGATCGCTTCGACGATGTGAAAGAGCGTGATGTCCTTCGGCGGCAGCGCCAACGCAAACCCTCCTGACGAACCCTTCTGCGACCTCAAGAGACCTTTTCTGGTGAGGCTCTGCATGATCTTGCCGAGGAAGTGATACGGCACTCCGAGGCGCGTCGTCAGGTCTTTGCTCGACGTCAGCGTCCCGCGCGGCTGCAGCGCCAAGTACAAGACCGCCTGGAGCGCATACTCGCATTGCCGGCTGAAAATGATGCTCATGCGTAATCAGATATTATTGTCTTAATTATAGGTGGGTCTTCTCTGTTTGTCAAGCAAATTCATTGTCCTCCCGGACCATCTGATAACTCGCTTGAACTCCTTCCGGAATCTGATAAATTGGAGGAAACAACGGTCCTGAAAGAAATGAAGATCCTCCTCAAACGTATCGCATTGGCTGGAGCGGTCATCGCCATCGGCGCACAACTCTTCCGGCCCGACCGCGTAAATCCGGACTCCGACCCCGCCCTCTCGATCCGCCGGGACCCGATGGTCACTCCCGAGATCCTCGGCCTCCTGGACCGGTCATGCTTCGACTGCCACACCCATGAGACCCGATGGCCGTGGTATTCCACGTTGACGCCGGTCAACTATCTGACCGTCCGCGATGTCGAAGAAGGTCGAAAGCACCTCAACCTCTCGAACTGGATGTCGCAATCGCCCACGCGTCGAGCGTCCGCCCTTGAGCGCATGGCCGACGAGATCACAGGCGGTTCGATGCCCCTGGCTCCGTATGTGCTGATGCATGCCGAAGCCAAATGGACCGACGCTGAGAAGCAGGCGTTTCTGGATTGGGCCTACGCCACCCAGGACTCGTTGATGCGGCCCAACGAATGACCTCCTGGTCGCTCCAGCTCACGAACGGCACGTCATCGGCCTTCATATCTCATTGAACTCGATCACCCTCTTGCTGACCCTGCTTGACCAAGCCTATGATCATCCGGCCTGGCATGGAACAAACCTCAAGGGGGCCATACGCCGGTTGAATGTCGCCGAGGCGGCGTGGAGGCCGTCGGCGAAGCGGCACAACATCTGGGAGATCGTCGTTCATTGTGCGTATTGGAAGTACGCGGTGCGCCGTCGCATCCTCGCCGAGAAACGGGGCTCGTTCGCGCTGAAGGGTAGCAACTGGTTCTATCGGTATGGCGTGGAAGGCGACGCCGTCTGGAAAGCCGACCTGGCGCTCCTTGAAGAGTCTCACCTCGCACTCCGCGCGTCGGTCGCTTCGCTCGCCCCCCCGTGATCTCAGGCGACGATCTGCATCCGGCCAGTGGACCATGCTGCAGATGGTTGAGGGAGCAGCCTCGCACGACCTCTATCACGCCGGTCAGATCCAGCTTATCAAACGGCTCCGATCGTAGCGGCGGGCCGTCTCACGGTCGAACTTTTTCTCCTCCTTGGACGTTAGCAATTCGTCCACCACTTTCGTAGTTTTGAGAATCCCTCCTCTGGAATCATCCATGAAACGACGCGATTTTTTGCGGTCTTCCGCCCTCGGCGCCGGCATCGCCGTCGTCGGTGGGAACCACAGCCTTGCTCGATCGATCACAACCACACCATATCAGGAGAGGTCTGCCATGCCCTTCACGCTCCCCGAACTTCCGTACAAGCACGATGCGCTCGAACCGCACATCGACAAGATGACGATGGAGATCCATCACGGCAAGCACCACGCCGCCTATGTGACGAACCTCAACAAAGCGCTCGAGGGCGCCGAGCATGGTTCGAAGTCGCTCGAAGAGCTCATGGGCATGATCTCGAAGCTCCCGGCAGCCGTCCGCAACAACGGCGGCGGCCACTGGAACCATTCGGCCTTCTGGCAGTGGATGAAGCCGAACGGCGGGGGGTCTCCGTCCGGAGATCTTGCGGCCGCGATCAATCGCGACTTCGGTTCGTTCGACAAGTTCAAGGAGCTCTTCGCCAACGCCGGCATGACCCGCTTCGGCTCCGGTTGGGCCTGGCTCGTGAAACAGGGCGAGAAGCTCGTCGTCTCCTCCACGCCCAATCAGGACAACCCGCTGATGGACATCGCGGAGGTAAAGGGCACGCCGGTCTTGGGCGTCGACGTGTGGGAACACGCTTACTATCTCAAGTATCAGAACCGCCGCGCCGACTATCTCACGGCCTTCTGGAACGTCGTCAATTGGGACGAAGCCGCCCGTCGCTTCAGCGGCAGATAGAACAGCGTAACCACAGAGAGCACAGAGATCACAAAGAGGTTTTGGATCGCGTTCCACTCCGATCACATTCTTTGCTTTGTGCTCTTTGTGTTCTCTGTGGCCGAAAATCCCCTTACATGACCGCCGGTCTCCCCACATACACCGCCATCACACACGATATTCGCGTCATCGTCCGGCCTCAGTATGTCGATACCCAGTCGGATGTCCTGTCACGGAAGTTCGTGTTCGCGTACTTTATCGCCATCGAAAACCTCGGCGGCGAAACGGTACAGCTGCTCCGTCGTCATTGGACGATACAGCACAGCACGGGTAAGATCGAGGAAGTGGATGGCGAAGGCGTTGTCGGGAAACAGCCGGTGATCCCCCCGGGGCATACGCATGAGTATCATTCCTTCTGCATTCTCGAATCGATGGAAGGATCGATGGAAGGGACGTACCTCATGCGGAAGAAGAACGGCACGACCTTCGAAGCGGTCGTTCCGCGGTTCCTGTTGCGGGCCTTGGTCAATTGAACTGCCGGCATTTGCCTCGACTAGCGGGTTTCGGTGTGAATTTTTGTTCATGTGATGTCGATCCCCGCCCAAGCTGGAACCGTTCGCTACATTGCATGCGTCAAAAGATCGCGTGCCACTGTGGCACATATCGCCCAACATTCTGCGGAGGTCTCATGAAACATCTTCTCGTTGTTGTCCTCGTTCTGGCATTTGCCACAGCGCTTGTCGCTCAGGAGAAAGCTGCCCCCGCCAAGCCCGCAGACGCCGCCGCCAAGGGCATGGAGATGAAGCACAAGGCGATGGAGCAGCAGCAAGCCAAGAAGGCCGAGATGGAGCAGAAGCAGGAGGGCGTCAAGGCGAAGGTGGAGGAGAAGAAGCAGGCAAAGGACGGCAAGGTCGAAGAGGCGAAAGCCGCCCACAAAGAATCGAAGGAGGCCGTGAAGGAGGCGAAGAAGGACGCGAAGGCGGCCAAGAAGGAAGTGAAGAAGGCCGCGAAGGACGCGAAGAAGGCGGCCAAAGAACATCAGCACTAGCAGGCTGCTGAAAAACTCTGTTTGACGGTCGTTGTTGTGCAACAAAAGAGTCGCTCGTACGTTGTTTGCGGTATCACGCTCAAGGGAGTCAA
>JALONQ010000042.1 GCA_025454835.1 Bacteroidota bacterium
AACTACCGATTCTTAACCGCTGCGAGCACTGCTTCCGCTGCGCTCGCTGCGCGAAACGCTCGAATCTGTGGGATTTGGATTTTTGAGACCGCTTCTAGTCAGTGATCAGTGGATGGACGTGGACACGTTGCGGCCGGCGAAAGCGAGAGGTCACTGGCCGTCGATCAGATCGTTACACCATGAACCGCGCATCGATCGAAGGGATGTTCCGGCTGTTCAGGTTTGAGTTGCCGCTCACGGCCGGGCTGTGCGTCGTGCTGGGACAGATCCTGGCGCTGGGCAGTATGCCTCCATGGCCGACGATGGCGCTCGGGTTCGTCAGCATCTTCTGCATCTCGGCGACGGCGCTGATCCTGAACGATGTCTTCGACCTCGAGGTCGACCGGGTCAATGCGCCCCTTCGTCCGCTCCCTGCCGGGAGCGTGACATCCCGCCAGGCCGTCGTCCTGTCGGTGGTCGTCGCGATGCTGGGCCTGGCCGGAAGCGCCCTTCTTGGAACCACCGCGTTGGTCACGGCGTTGGCGCTTTGGTCGGTGGGTGTCTTGTACAACTGGCGCTTCAAGCGTTCGGGACTACCGGGCAACCTGATGGTCGCGTTTTCCGTGTCCATGACGTTCGTGTTCGGCGGCATTTCCGTCGGAAGGTCGGACGAACTCCTCGTGTGGTGGTTCGGCGCGATCGCCTTCCTGCTCGACCTGGGCGAAGAGATCGCCGCCGATGCGATGGATGCGGAAGGGGACCGGTTGATCGGCTCCCGCTCGCTGGCGATCGTGCACGGACGCCGGGCCGCCTTGCGCACCAGCGCGGGCCTGTTCGCGGCGCTCGTTGTCGTCTCGATCGTGCCCTTCGTGTTGGGCCGCCTGGAGCCGATCTACCTGCTCCCGATCGGTGCGATGGACGCGGTC
Organism: Bacteroidota bacterium; assembly: GCA_025454835.1. GTDB lineage: Bacteria > Bacteroidota > Ignavibacteria > UBA10030 > UBA10030 > 2-02-FULL-55-14. The sequence continues at coordinate 906 of JALONQ010000042.1, forward strand.
ATTATCTATTCTGTCGCACGCTTGCTCGATCCTGCGGCACAGCGCCCCCGGGCGACGATCCGCTGGATCTATCTGAGCGGCACCGTCGCCGTTCTTGTATTCATTTCGATGCGCATGCTGCTATGACCGTTCAAGAATTTCTGACGATGCTCGAGTCCGACGGCAAAGGGCCGCTCTCAGACCGCGAGGCGCTCACGCTTCTGGTGCAGCGTGCGGCGGAGGGCCTTTCGCAGCCTTTTCTCGACGCTTGCTTTCACGCCAAGTTCCTCGTTCGTTCACAAGAGGTGATGCGCCGCATCGGCCGCGGGGCGGAGGGGTTCGACCTGATGGCCGCCGAATTCCAGGCGGGCGTCGAGCGGACGACGACGCTGCTCCGGACGGTCGTGAAGGAAGCGCCGGCCGAGTCGCGCGACCGTTTCGTGCGCGAGTATCTTCAGACCGACAGAGGGTCATTCTCCCGATTCCTGTCGTTGTGCAATGACCTCACACGCATCAAGAACTGGGAAGTTGACGGACGACCGCTGCCGTTCCTGCCGTCCATGTCGAGTGTCACGCTGTCTTCGCCAACCGCATCAATCTCAAGGGCCGACACCATGAAAGACCTGCTCCGCGCATCGCGACTGGCGCTGCTCCTCTTCGTCCTCCTCCTCATCTTTGAAGGTCCGGTCTCGATCCTCGGCTGGATCACCGCCTTCATCATCATGGGACTGTTCGTCGTCATCGAGTACACGGCGGCCCGCCAACAGAATGAACAGGGGGCGTGACATGTCGAGGGCCCTTCGCTCGACGCTGCTATCGCTGCTCTGCGCGCTGCCGCTGATCGCCGAAGTGCCGCAGGTCCCGCCGGTGAAACCGGGCATCGACGTCCTTCGCGAGCGAAATTTCGACGTCCTCCGGGGCAAGCGGGTGGGGCTCATCACGAATCCCACCGGCATCGCGTACGACATGACGTCGACGATCGATATTCTCTTCAATGCCGAGGGCGTTCGGCTGGTGGCACTGCTCGGTCCCGAGCATGGCGTGCGCGGGGATGTGGAGGCGGGCAAGTATGTCGAGTTCTACACCGACCGTGCCACCGGTCTGCCTGTCTACAGCCTCTACGGCAAGACGCGCAAGCCGACGCCGGAAATGCTCAGGGGGATCGACGTACTCGTCTATGACATCCAGGACATCGGCGTCCGGTCGTACACGTACATTTCGACGATGGGCCTCGCGATGGAGGCGGCGGCCGAAGCGGGGATCGCCTTCGTCGTCCTCGACCGGCCCGATCCGTTGACCGGCCTCATCGTCACCGGGCCGATGCTCGAACCCAGGTACAAGTCGTTCGTCGGAGCGTATCCGGTGCCGTACGTCTACGGCATGACGGCTGGCGAGATGGCCGAGATGATCAACGGCGAGGGGTGGATGAACGGCGGACGCAAGGTGAACCTGACGGTGGTCAAGATGGAAGGGTGGAAGCGGTCGATGTGGTGGGATGAAACGGGACTCGAATGGGTCCCGACGTCGCCACACATTCCGCACGCCCATACGACGGTCCACTACGTCCTGACCGGCTTGCTGGGCGAACTTGGGACGGCCAATCAAGGCGTCGGTTACACCCTGCCCTTCGAGCTGATCGGCGCGCCGTGGGTCAAAGGGGCAGAGCTGGCGGCCTACCTCAATTCAAAGAACCTGCCCGGCGTGGTGTTCCGGCCGATGTGGTACAAGCCGTTCTACTTTGACACGAGCGGCATCCGGTATGAGGGTGTGCAAGTGCACATCCATGACCGCGCGCGGCTCGACATGACGCAAGTGCAGATCCACGTCCTGGCAGCCCTTCTTCGGGTCTATCCAGACTGGAGCATCTTCGACCGGGCCAAGGCCGAACGGCTGCAGATGTTCGACAAGGTCGTGGGGACGTACGACGTGCGTCGCTGGCTCCTCGCCGGAGTAGAGCCGGACGAGATCGTGGACCGCCTCGACCAGGCCCGTGCCCCCTTCATGATCAAGCGGGAACGGTATTTGCTTTACGAGTGAGAGTGTGTGAATCCGTAGGCCATTGACCAGTGAACAGTGATCAGTGCGGAGAGAAGAGGGGGTTAGAGGTCAGAGGACAGAGGACAGAGGTCGGAACTCAGGTATCTATGGAGGGCCGTTTCTTCGGAAGCGCGAAGCGTTTTCTTTCTACAGGGACTCTCCCACAAGTCGAATCTCGCGGCGACGCAACGACCGCAGCGAAACGAAATGTTGGTTTTTGGACCGCTTTCAACCGTTGCGGACGCCGCGTCGTTGCGAGAGCATGGTTCTGAGACAGCCCCAGTGCAATGCGAAGGCAGTCTTCAGAAGCCATTTCGAGGTTTCGGTAAAGTCTATCGGCCATGCGCATCCGTCTCGTTAGCTTATCCATCCTGATCCTCCTCTTCGCCGCGGCGGGTTCGGCCCAGACGCGCGGCATGGCGTTCGTGCGGTTCGCGAACCACACCGATTTCGAGGGAACGTGGGATCCGGGACTCGAGATGCCCCGATATCTCGGCGCGTTCCTCCGCGCTGAGCATCGTCTCTCCGTCGTCTCGGCGTCGGTCGTCGGCACCTTTCGGGAGGACCTCAGCCCGATACCGGCGTGGGACGATGTGAAGTTCTGGCGGCAGGTCCGCCAGCGGTTCGGCGTGCGCTATCTTGTGACCGGCACGGTGGAGGTGTTCGACATCAGCCGATTCGTCACTGGCCAGCCAGCCGTGGGGGGATACGAGGCCTTCAAGGGAGAAGTGACCGTCACGTATGAGGTGATCGACCTGGACCGCCTCGAACGGTCCGGCGACCTGTTGATCACGGCCCGAGGCGAGTCGAGAGGCGAATTTGCCGACCGGGCGCTGGCGTGGACCCTGCTCGGCAAGCCGACCCAGCGGACCGTGGAATTCCGGGACCTCAATACCCTGAGGTTCGGCGGCGAAGAATTCGCGCGCACGGTCATCGGCCAGGCCTGCCTCGAGTCGGCGCGCCGCTTCGCCGACGACCTCCTCGAGCGTATCCCCGGACTCGCGGCGCATCGGTCCGCGGGCGAGCTCGAAGGGGACTGGTCCGATTCGACACAGATCAGCTTTCGCGAAAGGGTGGTGGAAGGGAAGATCGTGTTCATGGAGGGGAGCGACGCTTTCATCAGTCTCGGGACGGACGACGGCGTGCGCGAGGGCCAGGTCCTCCCGGTCGTCGAGCAGGCGGGCGACGAATCACGCCAGGTGGCCACCATTCGGGTGGTGCAGGTACGCGGTCCGCACCTCTCCCTTGCGCGGTTCATCGCCGGGTCCGATTCGGCGACCACGTCTTCCAAGGTCCGTCTGCGCGTCGTCGAATGAGCCGTTGTATTTGAGCCGTTCCATGGCTATCTTTTACAAACCACCCCGGCATTCACCCCTGATCGCTATGTTGCATGCCCCTCGGGTTCTTACTGCCCGGTAGTCTCTTCGTTGTCCGCAGCATTGGTTCACCGTCCCCGTTCGTTCACCTTTCGTCCTCCTTCCGCCTTTCGCTGTTGCTCGTGTCGTCCTTCTGTCCCGGAGGTCGGTCATGATCTCCGCCGCCATCAAGGTCGGTCTGTCCGTGCTGTGGACCTTCGCGATGTCGCTCATCATTTTCATCGCACTGCTTGTCAATCGACGCGTATCGTGGTTTCATCCGCATGCGCGCCTGTGGGCCACGGGGGTCCTGCGGCTGTGCCGCATCCGCACCCGTCTGGTGGGGGCCGAGCATGTCCGGCCTGGTCAGCCGTACATCTACGCGGCGAATCACGCGAGCATGTTCGACATCATGGCGGCGCTCGACGCGATCCCGGACGATGTGCATATCATGTTCAAGAAGGAACTCAGCCGCGTCCCCATCTGGGGATGGATGCTCGCGATCAGCCCGTACATCATGATCGATCGTGCGCACCCGCGCGAGGCGAATGCGGCGCTCGAGCGTTCGGCGGCCGCGATCCGGTCGGGGAAATCGGTGCTCATCTATGCCGAAGGCACCCGTACGACGACCGGAGCTCTCCAGCCGTTCAAGCGCGGGGCGTTCGCCCTCGCTGCCAAGTCAGGCGTCCCGATCATCCCGGTGACGATCAACGGCACCTTCGGTATCCTGCGCAAGGGCTCGTTGAACATCAGGTCCTCGGAGATCGAGATCGTCCTGTCTCCCGAGGTTGCGACGGCAGGACGCGAAGGGAAGGAGGGAGAAATGGCGATCATGACTGAAGTTCGAGCCGCGATCGAGAAGTGTTATCGGGACCAGAGCCAGAAGGCAGAGGTCAGAGATCAGAAGTCAGAGGTCAGTGGCATGCCCCGAGCGACCCCGAGCGACCCCGAGCGACCCCGAGCGAGCGAAGCGAGTCGAGGGGGAGTCGAGGGGGAGTCGAGGGGGAGTCGAGGGGCCTGAACGTAGAATGCGTCGTTCACCTTTCACCGTTCACCGTTCACTTTTTGCTGTTCACCTTTCACATTTCACCGCTCACCAGATTCCGCCATGTCCGTCACCCTCAAAGACGTCGAACACATCGCCACGCTGGCGCGGCTGTCATTCTCCGATGAGGAGAAGCGGCAGTTCACCGACCAGCTCAACACGATCCTGTCGTACATCGACCAGTTGAACACGCTCGACACGTCGTCCGTGGCGCCGTTGGCCCAGGTCATCGACACGGAGAACGTGCTGCGGAACGATGTGGTCGTCCCCGGGCTTCCGACCGAGCGGGCGCTTGCCAATGCCCCTGCGCGCACAGAAGAATTCTTCAAGGTTCCCAAAGTGATCGGCGAAAAATGACCGTCGTCGGCGTCATACCGGCCCGCTACGCATCGACTCGACTGCCGGCCAAGCCGCTCGTGGACCTGTTGGGCCGACCGATGATCCAACGGGTCTTCGAACGCGTGCAGAAGGCCGCCAGCATCGACCGTGCCGTCGTTGCAACGGACGACGAGCGTATCGCATCGGTCGTGCGTTCGTTCGGCGGGGACGTGCTCATGACCTCGACCGACATCCGAAGCGGCAGCGACCGTGTGGCGGCCGTGGCCGAGCAGATGCCGGGGGACATCTTCGTCAATATCCAGGGGGACGAGCCGCTCATCGCGCCGGAAATGATCGACGAGGCCGTGGCGGTCGTGCGCGACCACCCCGACGTGTCGATGGGCACGCTCGTTCGTCTGCTCGAAGAGCCTGCCGACGTGACGAATCCATCGGTGGTCAAAGTGGCCGTGGCCGCGAACGGCGACGCGCTCTATTTCAGCCGCTCTCCGATCCCGCATGTGCGGGATGAGTCGGAGACAAAACGCTGGTTGACGTCGGGGCTGTTCTACAAACACATCGGCATCTACGTCTTCCGGCGTCAGTTTCTCAAGGTCTTTGCGACGCTTCCGGAGGGACGTTTGGAGCGAGTGGAGAAACTCGAGCAGCTGCGCGTTCTCGAAGCCGGCCATCGGATCCGCACGGCCGTAACCAGATTTGACAGCATCCCCATCGACACCCCCGAAGATGTCGCTCGAGTTGTAGCGCTTCTTAAACAGGTTAAGCAACCGCGATGATCCGCCGTGAACCGGCAGCTTTCGGCAATCCGAAATCCGCAATCCACGATCCGAAATCTCTATTGTTCTCCACCTTGTGACCCACAACAATGGCCAAGAACAACGTTAAGTTCATCTTTGTGACCGGGGGCGTCGTCTCGTCCCTGGGCAAGGGCATCGCCGCGGCGTCGCTCGGACTGCTTCTGAAGGCGCGTGGGCTTCGGGTCACCATTCAGAAGTTCGACCCGTACATCAACGTCGACCCGGGGACGATGAATCCCTTCCAGCACGGCGAAGTGTACGTGACGGAGGACGGGGCGGAGACAGACCTCGACCTGGGCCACTACGAGCGGTTCATCGACGAGAACATGACCCGTGCGAACAACACGACGACGGGACAGGTCTACTACGAAGTGATCTCGAAGGAGCGCCGCGGCGACTATCTTGGCGCGACGGTGCAGGTCATTCCGCACATTACGGACGAGATCAAGCGTCGGATCTGGGCGGTGGCCAGAACGGGCAAGTACGACGTCGTGATCATCGAGATCGGCGGTACGGCCGGCGATATCGAAAGCCTGCCGTTCCTTGAGGCGATCCGTCAGATCAAGCTCGAGGTCGGAGGCCGGAACGCCATCAACATTCACGTCACGCTGATCCCGTTCATCAAGGCGGCGGGCGAGGTGAAGACGAAGCCGACGCAGCACAGCGTCAAGACGCTGCTCGAGATCGGCCTCCAGCCCGATGTCCTGATCTGCCGGACGGAGAAGCCGCTGACGCGTGAACTTCGCGAGAAGTTGGCCTTGTTCACCAACGTCCAGGCCGATTCGATCATCGAAGGTCGCGACGTCGATTCGATCTACGAGGTGCCGCTGGCGTTCGAACGGGAGCATCTGGCCGATACCGTCCTGGTGAAGCTGAATATCTCCACGGGCAGACCGAAGTTGCAGCAGTGGACGAAGTATGTCGGCAAGGTCAAGAACCCGAGGGGTCGCGTGCGGATCGTCGTTTGCGGCAAGTACACGGAGCTCAAGGACGCGTACAAGAGCATCTCCGAGGCGTTCGTGCACGCCGGCGCGGCGAACGACGTGGCCGTCGACCTCGTGTGGGTGAAGGCCGAGGAGGTCGAGAAGCACGGGGCGGAGAAATTCCTGAAAGGTGCATCCGGACTGCTCGTGCCGTGGGGCTTCGGCTACCGGGGCATCGAAGGGAAGATCAAGGCGATCCAGTACGTCCGGGAGCACAAGATCCCGTTCTTCGGCATCTGCCTGGGTCTGCAATGCGCCGTCATCGAGTTCGCCCGGAACGTGTGCGGACTGCGTGACGCGAACAGCACCGAGTTCAAGAAGACGCGGCACAACGTTATCGATATGATGATCGAGCAGAAGGCGGTGCGGAACCTCGGCGGCACGATGCGGCTCGGTGCGTATCCCTGCACGGTCGTGAAGGGGACCAAGGCCTATGCCGCCTACCGGAAGGAGCTCGTCTCCGAACGGCACCGGCACCGGTTCGAGGTGAACAACAAGTTTCGCGACACGCTGGCGAAACACGGCATGGTTTTCAGCGGACTGTTCATGAACAATGACCTCGTCGAGATCATCGAATTGAAAGACCATCCGTGGTTCGTGGCCGGACAGTTCCATCCGGAGCTCAAGTCGCGGCCGATCAATCCGCATCCGCTGTTCCGCGAATTCGTCCGGGCGGTCAAACTCTATTCGTCACACCACAAAGGGCGCTGATCGATGCGCATCAAACGCTTCCTCACCGTCTGCACGCTGGCCGCATGTCTTGCGATCGGCGCACTCGCGCAACGCACCATCCCGTTGAGCCTGGAGGGACTCGTCCGCCAAGCTGGGGTCATCGTGCAGGGCCGCGTGATCGCCACGGAGACGGGCCGCGACCCGCGGACCGGTCTGCCCGCCACGTGGACCACGGTCGAGGTGCGCGAGAATTTCTACGGCGCGAGTTCGTCGAGCGTTCGATTCAAACAATATGGAGGCGAAGTGGACGGGATGGTTACAAGAATGCCGGATATTCCACGCTTTCAGGCGGGCGATGAAGTGATTCTCATGTTGTGGCCTCCATCTGAGGAGACTGGTTTCCAGAGCCCGGTGGGTCTTGCGCAGGGTGTGTTCCGCGTGTGGAAAAAGAACAATTCGAAGAGGGTCACACAGTCCCTCCGATCAGATCGGTTGTTGAGAACTTCAGAACGCCTACTGCCGAGTGGTCTCCGCGATGGATCGTTGGACTCGGATGAATTCTCGCGTGCCCTGCGCAGACTTGTTCAAGAGGTGAAGCAATGATGCCTTGGAGCCTTTCCAAGTTTGCGACGGGGGCCATTATCTTGACTGCGATCTCGGTCGCCAGAGCCGGAGGTCCGTTGAACGTCATCAACGGTCAGCCGGTCAAGTATCGCACCACCCAACCCATAGTATACCATCTCGACAAAGGCTCCCTAGGGCTATTCTTGAATTCAGTGGCCCGAAACCTAGCATCTTCGTGCTTCCAAGAGTGGGAGGATGTTCCAACAGCCACAATCTCGTTTCGACTGGATTCGATGACCGTTGACATAACTGTGGACAATTATCTGAACTATTTAGACAACACAAACGATGGGCTCAACCCAATTGTGTTCGATTCAGACGGACGAATTATCGATGCGTATTTTAGCGGAAGGGGGCTTTCTTCGGCCAATGTAATTGGGTTTGCTGGTTCAAGTTACTTTGTCGGCGGTCCCAATATGGGCTTCTATGCTGAAGGTCAGGCGGTTCTAAACGGGACGATGGCGGGTACGCTGTTCAGCGAAGCCCAGTTCAAAGCCTCGTTCGTTCACGAGTTCGGGCACTTTATCGGCCTCGACCACACACAGATCAATGCGATCTACGCGTCGGACGGAAACACCGCCAATGACCAGTTTCTTCCCACGATGTACCCAACGTCGACGGACGACGACACGCAGCTGGCCACGCTCAATCCGGACGACATCATCTCCGTCTCGAGATTGTACCCTGATGCGTCCTTCGCTTCAACCACGGGAACGATCTCCGGTTCGCTGACGCGGCCGGACCTATCTCCCGTCCGCGGTGCCGTGGTCGTGGCGATCAACGTCGCCGACTCCCTCATGGGTCAGTATTCGACCGTGACCGACTACCTGCAGCAGGGAACGGGTGCCTATGCGATCTCGGGACTTCCGCCGGGAATCTACTGGGTGAAGATCGAGCCGGTGCGCACGTCCTTCACGGGCGGATCGAGCGTCGGACCGTACGCCGACGACCTGTCGGGGCTTTCGTTCATCAATCCGGTGTCGACGGAGTATTACAACGGAGCCGGCGAATCGGGTGACCCGCTGACCGATGTAGCCACGGCGCGCGAAGGAGTGCCGGTGACGGCCGGGACCTCATCCACGGCCAACTTTGTCGCCAACAACGCGGCTCCGCTGGGCGATGCGGCCATCCTGCAGTATCACGGTGCGCTCGCCTACGTGTTCCGATTGCCGTCGGAGTATGACGACCTGAAATATGCCGTTCGGTTCACGCCCGGCCGCACGGCCCCGTTGCTCAAGGTCGATTTCCGGCTCAGCGGCTCTCCGCTGGCAGTGCAAGGTACCGGTTCGCTCAAGGTCTCGGTCTTCTCCGACAAGGCCGGCAGCTTTGGCGGGATTCCGAACATCCAGCAAGGTCCGTCGCTGACCGTGCCGTTCGCTTCGTTGACGACCGGCGCGTTCAACAATGTCGACCTGAGCTCGATGAATCTGACGATGACCAATGGCGTGAACTTTCACGTCGTGTTCGAGGTGGTGGGGGCGGCGGGAGACACGTTGCAGTTCATCGGAGATGACGGCGCCAATCCAACGTCGCGTTCCTCATCGTACTATGATGCCGGTTCAGGCTTGCAATGGTACAATTTCCAGGATGAGCTCAATTGGAACGCCGGCTACAATTTGGCGGTCAGAGCCTACTTGGGCGACGCCGTCCTAAGTGCGGGATCCTCTGGAATGCTGACGCCTGACCGCACGCAGTTGATGCAGAACTATCCGAATCCGTTCAATCCCGCCACGGTCATTCCGTTCCGGTTGGCCCGTTCAGGTGTTGTTTCGTTGGAAGTGAGGGACATGCTGGGTCGGGACGTTGCGACGGTGTTGGACCGACGCGATTACCCTGCGGGTGAGCATCAAGCCACGTTCAATGCCGTCGGATTGCCGAGCGGGACCTATTTCGCCCGGCTGGTCATCGATGGACAGGTGCAGGTGGTACGCATGTTGCTGCTCAGGTAGGGAATAGACCAGTTCATCCGGTGGAAGACCGATTATTCAATGAATTCAGCGGGCCCCCAAGATCCAAGATGAGACAGTCTCATCTCGGTACACTTATACGTCGCGGTCCTGTTCTCCTTCTCAGCGCACTCGCTCTGCTCGGTGGATGTACGTCCTCGGAGTTCGAGGCAAAGAGCGACGGGTACTTCGAGCCGATCCGTGTGACTCAGGTGACTGAAGGCCCGGAAGGGACGGCGGTCCCTGAATTCACCTCGCCGGGCAACATCGCCGACGGAGCGGAACCGATGCTCCGCAAGGTGCTGCGTGATCAGGGACGCCGCATGGCTGAACTGGAACGACGGCTTGCCACGCTCGAGACGCGTCAGGATGTCGCCGAGGTCGAGAGCGAACGGCGGCGAGAGCTGACACCCGGCGAGGAGGCGCTGTTGGCGATGATCCGTGAGCAGAATCTCCGGTTGGAGGAGATCATGGAGCAAGTCCGGTTGATGAGCGAACGGCGCGATCAGCCGGTACGCGTGGCGCAGCGTTCCGCTCCACGGCGTGCATCATCCTCGGTGGCGGCATCCTCGCCGAAAGCGCTGTATGCGGCGGGGATCAAGGCGTATCAGAAGGGTCAGTATCGCCAGGCAGAGGCACATTTATCGTCTGCGCTTCAAGCTTCGATCGCTCCGGCGTTGGCCGACAATTGCCGGTTCTGGATCGGTGTGAGCCGATTCCAACGCAATGACCTTATGGGTGCGCGTCTGGCGCTCGATCCCGTGAGTCGCGATAACTCGTCCGATAAGCGAACTTCGGCGATCCTGATGTTAGGTCAGGTCTTCGAGGGGATGGGCCGACGGGACATGGCTCGGAATGCGTACGAGCGGATCGTAAGGGAACATCCGCAGTCATCGTTGCGGTCCGTCGCCGAACGCAAGCTTGCGACCGCGAAGATGATCAACTGATTGAATCGCGCAGGCCCGTACACTAGAACGCCGGCAGACGCCGGCTTTTTTCTTTTTGAGGGGAGAAGCGGGAACACTGATCAGCATGGAAGAAGGGGATCAGCACAGATCAAAGATCAGTGGCCATCCCTTCTTCGGTGTTCGTCTGTGTTCGCTTTGAGGTCCAGAAGCGGGAACGCTGATCACGCTGAAAAAGGGATCGACGCTGATCAAGAAAACATATCTGCGGTCATCTCTTCTTTCTGCGT
>JALONQ010000025.1 GCA_025454835.1 Bacteroidota bacterium
GCACGCGCGCCATTCGGCGCTCGACCGTGGCGGCGTCTTCCGTCTTCCGATTCACGAGCCGGGTCCGCAATTCTTCCACGCTCGGAGGGGCGACGAAGATCAACACCGCATCGTTGGGGTACTTCGCCTTGATCGACAGGGCCCCTTTCACGTCGACGTCGAACAGCATCATCTGTCCGTTCGTCAGGGTGCGGTCCACTTCGCTCCTCAACGTGCCATAGTAGTTCGTGTAGATCTCTTCCCACTCGACCAGGTCCCCCTGATCGATCCGTCGGCGGAAGTCTTCCTTGGTCAGGAAGAAGTAGTCCCGTCCGTGGACCTCGCCGGGGCGCATCGGCCGCGTCGTCGCCGACACGGAGAACGTCAGCCGCGGGAACCGTTGGAGCAGGACCTTTGCGATCGAGGTCTTGCCCGCCCCGCTGGGGGCCGACAAGACGATCAACTTACCGGAGGTCGCCACGGTCACTCGATGTTCTGCACCTGTTCCCGTACCTTCTCCAGCTCTTCCTTGATCGCCACCACGATCTTCGTCATCGATGCGTCGTTCGACTTCGAGCCGAGCGTGTTGGCTTCGCGGTTCATCTCCTGCACGATGAAGTTCAACCGTCGGCCGGCCGGTTCCTTGTCGGCCAGGGCGCCGAGGAACATCTTGTTGTGGCTGCGGAACCGTACAAGTTCTTCGGTCACGTCGAGCCGCTCGGCGAGAAGAGCGATCTCGAGCTCGAGACGGTTCTGGTCGAGCACCCGCTGGTCCGACACAAGCTGGCCGACACGATCGAAGAGCCGTTGGCGCTCTTCAGGCACGCGCAACGCCGACAGCCGTTCGACCTCGTCGAGCGAGCGATTCATGCCTTCGACTCGTGCCTTGAGGTCCTTCGACAGCTCCTTCCCTTCTCGCGCGCGCATCTCGTTGAGTCCTTTGATGGCCTTGCGGAGCGCCTGCTCGGCCAGCGTCCATTCACGCTCGTCGTCGCCGTTCTCGTCTCCCCCCTCGATGATCTCGCTGAAGTGGAGGAGGTGTTCGATCCGCACCTCGTCCTTCATCTTGAGCGTCGAGCGGAGGTCCTGCAGCATCTTGTAGAGATGCTTCGCCGCCTCTTTGTTGATGCGCAAGGCCGCGCCCGTCTCTTCTTTCTTCTCCACCTTCACCGACACGCTCAGCGAACCGCGACCGACGAGCGATCGGATGATGTCTTTGATCTCCTTCTCACGCTGCGCGAGACTACGGGGCAGTCGGGGACTGACCTCGAGATGGCGATTGTTGACGCTCCGTACTTCGACGGAGACGGCGACGCCAGCCTTGGCAGATTCGCCTTGGCCGTAACCGGTCATGCTGACAACCACGGAGTACCTGTAGAGATGTGCGCTGGTAGATTATAATGGGCCACAAGGAACACAAAGATCACAGAAAGCCCACTGCAAATTCTCGACGCTCTTTGTGCTCTTTGTGGCTATGGTCTTTGGCCAGGCGTAAATGCCAAGCGCCACACGGAGGCGCCGCACTGCGGCTACCGTGTGGCACCGCATCAAGATACGCAGAATTGGCGAGGAGCGTCAAGAAATATGTGCCCACAACCTCTCCACAACGCTATCCACACGTTGTCCACATCGCGTTGCGCTTGCTCACTTTTTTGGAGACTTTCATCCTCCGACGCATGATCTCAAACTACTATACGCTGGCGCACCTTGTTTCCGAGTGGCGCTCCCGCCTGCACGACGCGGCACTCGCACAACCGTTCACGCAGTCGCGCTTCGAGCTCGTCCTCCCGTTCGAACCGGTCCTCCCCGGCAACGCCAGCGGTCGCTTTGCGGCCGTCATCAACTGCACGCCGGCCCAGAACGTTCTCTTCTTCAAAGACACGTATCCGCGGGCCCGCCGCAATTCAACCGGCATCTTCGCCGGCCTCGAAGGTGCGCTCGTGAACGACATTGCGATGCATCCGTCCGATCGGCAGATCCGATTGTCGCTTCGCACCGGGTCATCGATCGTCCTGCAGTTCTTCGGCCCGAAAGCCAACGCCCTGCTCGTCGGTCCCGACGGAACGGTGACCGATGCTTTTCTCCGGTCCAAAGCCCCGTCCGCGGGCGGTCAGGTCTCGTGGAAGCCCGACCCCCCTTCGATCCCCGACGAGACGGCCTTCGCCTCGATGATCCGGGCCGATCTCTCGTCCGCGCTCCTCCAGGCCCTCAAGCGTGCGGTGCCATCCTTCGGTCCGGTCTTGCTCCGCGAGGTCATGGTCCGTGCCGGCGTCGACGGCCGAGAGAGGGTCGCCGAACTCGACGAGCTGACGATGGCGCGCGTGGCTCGAGAAGCGATCGCGGTCCATCGGACGCTGACCGGTCCGGCGCGCCCCCGTATCTACTATCGGGACGAGATTGCTGTCGCCTTCGCGCCGGCGCCGTTGGTGCATCTTTCCGAACTCCGGTCCGAGGAGTTCTCCAGCGTGAGCGACGGTGTGCGCACGTTCGTGGGATCGGCGCATCGCCGCGCCGATCTCGGGCGTATCATAGAACGACTGCACGCAGATCTGTCCCACGCGGCCGAGCAGGCGACGACGACGCTGCAGCGCATCGAGCAGGAGACGCCCAACCCGACGGAAGCGGACCGTGCCGAACGATACGCGAGACTGCTGCAGGCGAACCTTTCCGAACTGCGCAAAGGAATGCGCGAAGCCATCGTCGAAGACCTCTTCTCGGACGGCCGCGAGATCATCGCCATACCGCTCGACCCCCATTTGACCCCGGCGAAGAATGCCGAACGCCTGTTCGATCGCGCACGCAAGGTCCGCACGACCGTCGTCGAACAAGGTGAGCGGTGCGTGTCACTCCAGACCCGCGTCCGATCGCTTGCCACGATCATCGACGAGCTGGACGGTCTCACCGGCGAGGACGATCTCGCGGCGCTCATCGAGCGTCACGCCGCGACGCTCCGGTCCGCCGGCATCCGCATCGGAGAAGGTCCGGCGTCGAAAGAAGACGACCGACCTCCGTTCCGCATCTTCACCGTGGACGGCGGATTCCGCGTCTGGGCGGGGAAGAGCGGCGAGAACAACGACCTTCTCTCCACCCGTCACACGGCCAAGAACGACCTCTGGTTCCACGTGCGCGGAATGAGCGGTTCGCACGTCGTCCTGAAGATGGGGACGGGGCGCGGCGAGGTGAGTCGGCGCGCCAAGGAACAGGCCGCGGCCATTGCCGCCTATTATAGTAAGATGAAGAAGGCCCGTCATGTACCGGTGATCATGTGCGAGGGCAAGTATGTTCGCAAACCCAAGGGTGCGACGGCCGGCACGGTCACCGTGGAGCGCGAGACGGTCCTGTTCGTCGACCCGGCCCTTCCCGGCGGTGCCGACGAAGGATCATGACGGAAGCCGATTGAGCTTCAGCCGCCGTCTCTCTACCTTGTGGACGAACGGCATCGGTCACTGAACTATGTCTTCCCGCACCATCCATCGCTGGACCATCGTGCTCGCCGTTCTTATCCTGGCGATGGCATCGTCGTGGTCGAACCAGGTTGAGCGAGGTCCGACGACCCCGTTGGCGTCCTCGATACGAACGAGCTGGACCGTCGAGAACGGCCTCCCGCAGAACAGCATCCTCGGCCTCCTTCAATCACGCAACGGATATCTCTGGGTCGCGACGCAAGAAGGCGTGGCACGATTCGACGGCGTTCGCTTCACCACGTTCAACCGGCAGACCGTGCCCGGATTTCCGGGCAACAACGTCACGAGCCTCGCGGAGGATCGTTCCGGAAGGCTGTGGATCGGGACGAGCGCAGGCCTCGCCACCATGACCCAGGGCCGGATCGCGCTTCTGCCCGGACCGCTGAGCGCCCGGGTGATCCGGACGATCCGCGAAGATCGCGACGGCTCGCTCCTGGTGGGAACGGCGAGAGGGCTCTACGTCGTGCGCGGCGATTCCGTTGCCTCATTGGGGTTGCCGCAGATCTTCGCCGAGTGGGACGTCCGGGCGATCGTGCGTCACAGTGACGGCAGTTTGTGGATCGGCACGGAGCAGGAAGGCCTGTTCCGGTGGGACGGGCGCTCACTCGAGCACTTCGGTCCCGGGTCGGGGCTCAGCGGCCGGTCGATCAACGCGCTTCTTGAGAGTCCCCGCGGCGGACTCTGGATCGGCGTGACCGGCGGTGGCTTGCGGCTCTTGCGCGACGGCCGGTTCCAAACGGTCTTGGCCGACGAACGCACGCCGGACCTGTCGGTTCACACTCTGCTTCCCTCTCTGCGCAACGGCCTCTGGGCGGGAACGTCGGCAGGCGTCTTCTACGTCGATGATGCAGGACTGCAACCCGTGGTGCATCCGTTGTCCGCCGGCGACGAAAGCCGTCGCTGGACTATCTTCAGCCTTCTCACCGACCGCGAAGGTTCGTTGTGGGTGGGCACGTTCGGGCGCGGACTGCACCAGTATGCGGCGAGCCCCATCGCATCATCGAAGCCACATGCCTTCCTCAACAACGAGCTGGTCTACTGCGTCTTCCGTGATTCGCGCAACCGCGTGTGGGTGGGAACCGACGGACGCGGAGCGCATATGTGGTCACCCGGCCACGATGTTCGACACATAGGAACATCGGACGGGCTGCCGCACAACAGCGTCTTCACGATCTTCGAAGATTCCCGAGGTACCATTTGGCTGGGCACCACCGGCGGACTCGTCGAATACCGCGACCGCGTCCTCCGCGTGTTCTCGACCGAGAACGGCATGCCGAACAACTTCATCCGGGCGTTGACGGAGGATCGGGAGGGCTATCTCTGGATCGGCACGCGCAGCGGGCTCTGCCGGATGTCCGACGGCCTCATCGAGAATTTCACGCGCCGCCAGGGGTTGAGCAGTCTTCACATCAACACGTTGGTCACCGATATCGCAGGACGCGTCTGGGCGGGGACGCTCGGCGGCGGGGCCATGCGCTACGACGGGGACCGTTTCACGACGTTCTCGACGGCGGACGGTTTTCCGAGTAATGACGTACGGGCCATCGTCGGGGAACCCGACGGCTCGATGTGGTTCGGCACCGACCGAGGACTCGTGCATCAGGACAGTGTCTCCGTGCGCATCGTGACGATCGACCAGGGGCTGTCGTCGGACGCGATCCTGAGCATCGCCGACGACGGGCTCGGCTACCTCTGGCTCAGTTCGAATCACGGCCTCATGCGCGTGGGGCGGGATGAATTGCGCCGCGTGCTTCACGGGGAGATCGCGACGGTCAGACCGCTGCTCTTCGGACGGGGCAACGGAATGCGAAGCGAAGAATGCAGCGACGGACAACCGGCCGTGGCCCGCGACCTCGACGGCCGCTTCTGGTATCCAACGCTCAACGGGGTGGCATTGATCCATCCGGCCGAGCTCAGGCGGAACGGCCGACCACCACTCGTCGTGGTCGAGGCCGTGATCGCCGACGGCATCCTGTTTGCCCCCGATCGGCCCGTGATCCTCCCGCCGGGAGCGACGAACGTGGAGGTGCAATACGCCGGCCTCAGCTTTCTCTCGCCGAACCACGTGGGGTTTCGGTACCGCCTGAACGGCGTGCAGGAAGAATGGGTCGAGGCCGGCACCCGCCGCTCAGCCTACTTCACGACGCTCGAACCGGGCTCGTACGTGTTTCAGGTTATGGCTCAGAATACCGATGGCGTTTGGAGCGACAGCTCGGCGGTCCTGCCGATCGTCGTAGCCGCGGAGTTCTACCAGACCGGCTGGTTCCGGATCATCGCCGCGCTGGTGATCCTGTCGATCGTCGCCTTCGCGTCGAATCTCCGTGTATCGCAGCTCGAACGGCACCGAGCGTTGTTGGAACAGCAGGTGCGCGAGCGCACGGCCGAGATCGAGCGTCAGATGGCGCTGTCTCGCGACGCGAACGAGTTCAAGACGCGGCTGCTCGACCTTGCAGCGCACGATCTCAAGAGCCCCCTCATCTCGATCCGCGGATTCGCCCAACTCGCCCGACAAGAGTCTGCCGGATCGCCGGGCGCCCACGACGCCGCCGAGTCCATCCACCGGCTTTCGCAGTCGATGCTGGCGCTCATCAACGAGTTGCTCGACGCCTCGACGATCGAACAGGGGCGGCTCCAACTCGTACGGCGGACGGTCGACCTTTCGTCGCTTTCGCTCTCGGTGGCCGACGTGCACCGCATCGCCGCGGAGAGAAAGCAGCAACGGCTCGTCGTCGAACCGGCGCCGGCCGGCGTCTGTCTCGTCACCGTCGACGTCGGCCGCATGCAGGCCTGCATCGAGAACCTCGTGACCAACGCGCTCAAGTTCTCTCCGGCGGGCTCGACCATCACCATTCGCGTCGGGGCGCATGCCGACCGGGCGCGCGTGTGCGTGCAGGACCAGGGCCCGGGACTCACCCCCGAGGACCGCATCAGGCTGTTCGGACGGTTCCAGAAGCTCTCCGCCAGGCCGACGGCGGGAGAACCCTCGTCCGGGCTTGGTCTGTCGATCGTCAAGCAGATCGTCGAATTGCACGGGGGGCAGGTCGTGGCCGAGACCGCGGTCAAGGGTGGAAGCGTGTTTTGCATCGACCTGCCGCGGGTTTCCTCCGCTTGACGGCCCGCATTGCATCCCTTCACGGCCCGTGGTATCTTGCAGTCATGAGTATCCCCAAGAAACAGATCCTTGTTGTCGACGACGAACCGACCTGGATCAAGGTTCTTCACTACTTCCTCGAGAGCCGCGGCTACGACGTGCAGAGCGTCGGGAGCGCCAACGAAGCGCTGACGGCGCTCCGGTCCTACCATCCGGACCTGATCCTCACCGACGTTCGCATGCCCGAGATGAACGGCTTCGACCTTCTGGCGAAGCTCCGCACGATCCCCGAGGTCTCCCGCACGCCCGTCGTGTTCTTCTCCGCGATCGATGACTACGACGCGCGCAAGACCGCACGCGAGCTTGGCGCCGCCGACTACATCGTGAAGCCCTTCGACCAAGACGAAGTCTCTTCGGTGCTGCACAAGCATCTCCGCATTCCGTGACCACCCCGCGGCTCGTGCTCCACGGCGCGCCGGACCACGCATGAACTTCCGCACCATCCGCACCTTCCGATCATCGCTGGGTCCGCTGGAACAGGCGCAGATCGTCATCTCGACGGCGGTCGTCGTCACGCTCATTACCATCCTCGCGTTCCGCGTCGTCAGCGGCGAGAAGCTCGGATGGTACGACCTCATTAGTGTGGTGACCGTCGGAGTCATCGGGTTTCTCATCGTCTGGTCGACGATCTCGTACGGACGCATCAACGAGCAGCAGAAGCAGGAGCTCCTCGCGCTCAAGACGATCGCCGAGGCCGTCAACCGGGCCATCGATATTCCGTATCTGCTGCAGAACGCCCTCCAGGAGGCGAAGCGCCTTCTCGACGTCGAATATGCGTGGGCGTATGCGATCGAGAACGACCGTCTCCAGCTGGCGCTGCATCGCGGGACGGCCGAGCTTCCGACGACGGTGTTCCCCGAAGGACCGCTCGACGCCGATGCCCGCAAACTGCTGCTGACGCCGCAGATCCGGAAGCGGCCGACCGACGCCAAGATGCGCCGGGGCGCTGCCTGGGCGTACGATGGGGTCGCCGCCTGGGCCTCGGTGCCGATCATGATGAAGGACCAATTCTTCGGCGTCATCGTGGTCGCGAGCGTCAACCGCCGCGCCATCACCGACCGGCATATCGACCTCATGACGGCGTTCGCCAACCAGATCGGAGTGGCCATGGAGAACGCCGCTCTCTTCCAGCGGCTCCGGAAGTCCGAAGAGCAGTACATGGACCTCTTCGAGCATTCGCCCGACATGTACCACATCGTCAATCGCGACGGCATCGTCGTCTCATGCAACCAGACCGAATCGATGCGCCTCCAGTACCGCAAGGACGACATCGTCGGCCAGCCGGTCTTCAAGCTCTACCCCCCATCGTCGCACGCTTCCGTGCGCCGCACCCTCCACCTCCTGTTCGATGAAGGGCGCCCGGTCGAGGGGGCCGAAGAACAGATGATGACGAGCACGGGCGAGCACATCGACGTGAGCGTGAACACCTCCATCATCTACGACGAAGCGCACCGGCCGGTCCTCGCGAGAGCCGTGGCCCGCGACATCACCGAAAAGAAGCGTCTCGAGGCCCGCGTGCTGCACGCCCAGCGGATCGACAGCATCGGCAACCTCGCCGGCGGCGTGGCACACGATTTCAACAACATCTTGACCTCGATCCTCGGGTCCACGGCGATCATGAAGCGGAAGATGCGGAAGACCGACCCGTGGTTCCGGTTCGTCGACATCATCGAGACGGCTTCGCGGCGCGGAGCGGCGCTCACGCGACAGTTGCTGACGTTCGCCCGCAAGACGAACGTGGCCTTCAAGCCGATCATCGTCAACGACATCGTCGATGAGACGCTGCGGCTGTTCGAACGCAGCATCGACAAGACCATCACCATCCGGACGCGGCTGGCCTCCGAGATCTGCCTCATCAACGGCGACGACGGTCAGATCCAGCAGGCGCTGCTGAATCTCCTCATCAACGCGCGCGATGCCATGCCCGACGGCGGTGTCGTCACCGTAACGACGGCGCGAAGCGACGGGACCGGCCCACGGGTCGGCGGCGGCGAACAGCGCACACTCGAGATGGTGGCCGTGACCGTCGCCGACGACGGCGTCGGCATGGACGCGGCGACACAACAGCACATCTTCGAGCCGTTCTTTACCACGAAGGACCAGGGCAAAGGAACAGGTCTCGGGCTCTCGGTCGTCTACGGCGTGGTCAACGCGCATAACGGCTACATTCAAATGCAGAGCGAAGAGGGGCGCGGGACCCAGTTCCAGCTCTTCTTTCCGTTGCTTCCTGCCTCAGAGCCTGCCCGCCGTCCGACCACCCCCAAGCGCGCGGTCTCCGGACGCCGCATCGCGAGGATCCTCATCGTCGACGACGAACCTGACGTGGGCGACGTGATCGCCGGCATGCTTTCATCGCTCGGCTACGCGACGACCTTCGTCGACAGCGGCCGCAAAGCGATGGCGGCCTATCGACGCGGCCGCCGATATGCCGCCGTCGTGCTCGACCTGAACATGCCCGTGATGGGCGGGCGAGAAACGCTGCTCAAGCTGCGCGAGATCGACCCGGGCGTCCGCGTGCTCATCTCGACAGGGTACAGCAACAAGAACACCGATGTCGCCGACCTCGTCGAACTCGCCGACGGATTCCTGCAGAAGCCCTACCAGACCGAGGAGCTCGACCGCGCCTTGCGGACCGTGCTTGAGAGTCTCCGTTCCTCGTAAGCCCGTTCGCGTTGCGCCTCGGAGCATTTTGTCATACTTTGACCGCGGTGGATACGCGTTCCCTCACTTTCAACGTCTCATGACCCTCGAGGAATTCGGACAAGAACTTCGCGCACAACGAGCCGCCCGAAACGTCTCGCTCATCGATATCGCCGCCGAAACGCGCATCAATCAGAAATTCCTCGAGGCGATCGAGCGGGGCGCTTTCTCGGTCTTGCCGCAGGCATACATTCGCGCATTCCTGCGCGAGTACGCCTCGGCGGTCGGCCTGTCCCCCGACGACGTCCTCCTTCAGTATGAGAACGCCGGCGGAGCGGCATCGCCCGTGCCCGTCTCCAAACCCGAGCCTCACGCGCCCGCAGCTGCACCGGCGCCCGCCGCAGGCGGACCCTCGATACCAGCCGCACTCCGCCCGTATGTTGTCGGCGCGCTGGTGCTCCTCGCCATCGCCGTCGCGGCTCTGATGCTCATCAACGGCGCGGAACCATCCACCCCCGTGTCCACGGGCGAGATGCCGTTCGATCGCGTGATCCGCGAAACAGAAGCGGCCATGCCGGTCGATTCGTTGCCGCGGTTCGCCACCGCTCCACCCGTACGTGCGGTCACCGTCGACAGCCTGACGCTCGAGATCACGACGATCGATTCGGTCTGGATCAACATCGTCGTTGACGAGCGAACGGCAGAAGACTACCTGTTCGCCCCGGATCGCCGCCGCACCTGGAAGGCCCGCGAACGGTTCATGCTGACGATGGGAAACGCCGGAGGCGCGACCTTCCGTCTGAACGGCAAGGAGCTCGGGGCGCTCGGACGCCGCGGCGCGGTGCTCCGGAACAGCCTCATCACCGCCGACCTCCTCCGCTGACCGCCGGGGCACGGCTATGCCCTCCCGACTCACTCGCACTTCCGCCCGGGCGCGCCTCCAGAAGCTCCGCGCCGCTATTCGCGATCACGATCATCGCTACTACGTCCTGGCTCAGCCGTCCATCGACGACGAGGCGTACGACGCGCTCGTGCGCGAACTGTCCGAACTCGAGCATCTCTTTCCCGACCTCGTGACGCCCGACTCGCCGACGCAGCGCGTGGGCGACCAGCCGACCAGGACCTTTCCGCCCGTCACCCACGACGTGCCAATGCTCAGCCTCGCCAACACGTACGTCGAAGCCGATGTAACGGCGTTCGACGATCGCGTGCGGACCGGGCTGGCGCCGGACCGTCCGCGATACGTGTGCGAGCTGAAGTACGACGGCATTGCCGTCAGCCTCGTTTACGACGACGGGCGATTGGTGCGCGGCGCCACGCGCGGCGACGGCACGGCCGGAGACGATATTACCGCCAATCTTCGGACGATCCGTGCGATCCCGTTGCAGGTCCCAGGCGTCAAAGGACGCATCGAGGTGCGGGGTGAAGCGTACATGCGGAGAGATGATTTCGAGAGGATGAACAGCGAGCGCGAAGCGGCCGGTGAGAAGCTGTTCGTCAATCCGCGCAACTCCGCGGCCGGAACGTTGAAACTGCAGGACCCGCGCGAGGTCGCGAAACGGCCGCTGCAATTCGTCGCGTACGGCTTGCGCATGCCGCTGCGAGGACCTTCCACGCATCATGACGGACTTCAGAAGCTTCGGGCGATGGGCTTCTCCGTCAGCCGGCATCTGCGGCGTTGCTCGACGGTCGCGGAGATCGTGGAGTTTTGGAAGGAACAGGGGGCGGGCCGCGAAGCATTGCCCTTCGACATCGACGGCATCGTCGTGAAGGTGGACGAACTTCGCCACCAAGAGCGGCTTGGCGCAATCGCCAAGAGCCCGCGATGGGCCATCGCGTTCAAGTTCGCTTCCCGGAAGGCCGAAACCCGCCTGCAGGACATCCTTTTTCAGATCGGGCGTGTGGGCACCGTCACACCCGTGGCGGACCTGGAGCCTGTCTTCGTCGGAGGAAGCACTGTCTCACGCGCAACTTTGCATAACGAAGAGTATATTCGTTCGTTAGATATCCGGGTCGGTGACACCGTCGTCGTGGAAAAAGGGGGCGACGTCATTCCCAAGGTCTCGGGCGTGGTGCTCGCGAAACGACAACCCGGTTCGAAGGTATTCCGGTTCGCGAAGCGATGTCCTTCATGCGGGTCGTCGTTGTTCCGGCCGGAGGGCGAGGCCAACACCTACTGCGAGAACCAACAGTGTCCGGCCCAGATCCGTGAGCGGATCCGGCACTTCAGTTCGCGCGGTGCGATGGACATTGAGGGACTCGGCGACGCTATCGTCGACGAGCTCGTCACCCGCGGATTCATTCGGGATGTGGCCGACCTCTACGCGCTGTCACAGCGGGCGGAGGACCTGTCCGAACTGGACGGATGGGGCAAGCGCAGCGTAGCGAACCTGCTCGACGGGATCGAACAGAGCAGGTCGCGGTCGTTCGACCGATTGTTGTTCGCCCTCGGCATCCGACATGTCGGCGAATCGGTGGCGAAGCTGGTCGCCGAGCATGCCGGCTCGCTGGAGCGGCTGCTGAGCCTCACGCACGATGATTTTGACGAGGTGTCAGGCATCGGCCCTCGGATCTCCCAGAGCATCGTGCATTTCTTCGCCGACCGATCGAACCGGCGGTTGGTGGAGCGCCTTTCAGCGGCCGGACTCGTCGTTCGGGCCGGCCCGCGGTCAAGGCCCGCGCAGGGTCCGTTCGCCGGAAAGACGGTCGTGCTCACCGGCGGGCTCGAGAGCCTGACGCGCGACGACGCCAAGCGCCGTATCGAAGCGTCGGGCGGCCGGGTCGCCTCATCGGTGAGCGCCAGGACCGACCTCGTCGTGGCCGGTGCGGATGCCGGGTCGAAACTGGCGAAGGCCCGCGAGCTGGGTATTCGCGTCATCGACGAAGCCGAATTCTTGAAGATCCTTGAAGAAACAGCGTCAGAAGCGTGAACCAAGCATACCAGAAGAGAGGAACCTATGACGACACGATTCCGCAGCGCGATCCTGGTCACCCTGTTGACCGCCCTTTCCGTCGCGGCCTTCGGCCAGATGCGCACCAACAAGCTTGGTGTCGGGCTCGCCGGCTCGATCTACCAGATCTCCGGTGACGTGATGGAGAAGTCGATGAAAATGGGGGTCGGCCTGAGCGTCAGCTACGCCCCGTGGCAGTACGTCGGCATGCGTGCCCTCGTCGGCATCGGCGAGTTCGGCTACACGTTGCCGGTCGGAACGCCGATGGCGTCGGGCACGCCGCTCGCGGCCAAGACCCCGGGCGTGACAACGTTCGCCACGATGAACGGCTACGTCTCGATCCACCTCATGCCGAACAGCTCGTTCAATCCGTTCCTGACGGGCGGAGCGGGATACATCATCTTCGACCCGCGGACGGAGAAGGGTGTCCCGATCACCGGCGCCAACATTTCGCGCGGTGATTTCAACTACATGGTGGGCGGCGGGTTCGACTATTTCTTCAGCGAGTTCTTCTCCGTGACGCTCAACGGTGAGATGGTGCTGTCGAATACCGACCGCTTCGACGGGATCGCGGGCGGAAGCTCGACGACGGACACGTATCTCCGCGGCGGCATCGAGTTTCGCTACTACTTCTTCGACAAGGCATTCATGGCCCGGATGCTCGAGACGTTGAAGTCGCGGTACGAGTAGACCGACACATGTTTGAGGAGTTCCGGCGAAAGGTAGGACTGGCTTACGCGCGCTTCCACTTTCGGAAGCGCGCGGACGCTCCGATGCGCTTTTCGGACGCTGTGACACGGTCCCGAAAAGCGCTCGTCGTTTTTCCAGACCGCCCTGTCGACGCCGGCGTCGCTGAAATGATCCTGCGCTACCTGACCCGCCGGTACGCCAACGGCTCGACTACAGTCCTGGTGCGCGAGGACCTTCGGAATCTCCTGCCGCCGATGACCGCGGCGCGGATCGTGACATACGCGCCGACCGAGATCACGTCGTGGTACACGCCCCGGGCGGCGTTGATTCGGCGCCTCAAATCAAGTACCTTTGATGCGGCGTTCGACCTTAACACCGATTTTTCTCTTCCCTCAGCTTTTCTCTGTCGTGAATCGGGCGCCGGGTTGCGGGTGAGCTTCACGAAGGCCAACGCCGACGATTTCTACAACCTCCAGATCCGGACCGCCTCTACGACGCCCGGACCGTCCTTCCAAAGCTTCATGCGTTGTCTCGACATGCTGTGATGCCATGAACTTCGACGTCAAGAAACACGGCACAGCGACCGTCCTGAAGGTCAAAGAACGGAAGCTCGACGCGTCGGTCTCTCCGGAGCTCAAAGGAGAGTTCCTCATTCTCTGCACGCCCGAGACGAAGCAGCTCGTCGTGGACCTCAGCGACGTGGAGTTCTGCGACAGCGGCGGGCTCAGCGCCCTCCTCATCGCCGAACGAAAGATGCGCGAGAACGGCGGGGTCGTGAAGCTCGCCGGACTGCACAAGAAGGTCCTGACGCTGATCAAGATCTCGCATCTCGACCGCGCCTTCCAGATCTACGACACCGTGGCCAAAGCCGTCAAGGCCTGACGCCCGCCCTCGTCCATCCGCGGCTTTCCCGCGGCATGTTCCCTCATTCTGAACGAGGCCTCCCGTGGGATTCACCCCCCTTGACTATGCCATCGTCGTCGCCTATCTGGCCGGCATCGCTGCCTTCGGAATCTGGCAGGGGGGACGGCAGACCACGGCCCGCGACTACTTCCTCGGACGTGAGGCGATCCCTTGGTGGATCGTCTGCTTCTCCATCGTCGCCGCTGAAACGAGTGCGCTCACCTTCATCAGCATTCCCGGGCTTGCCTACCTCACCGACCTTGGCTTCCTCCAGGTCACGTTCGGCTATCTTCTCGGCCGCATCGTCGTCGCCGCGCTCTTCCTTCCCCGTTACTTCGCCGGCGAACTGACGACGGCCTACGCTTTTCTCGGCACGCGATTCGGCCCGACGACGCGACGGACCGCCTCCGTCGTCTTTCTCTTCACCCGCATCGCCGCCGACGGCGTGCGGCTGTTTGCCACCGCGATCCCGCTCAAGCTGATCCTCGATGTTGACTACTCCATCGCGATCGCGCTCCTCGCGCTCGTGGCCCTCGCCTACACGTCCATCGGCGGTGTTCGGGGCGTCATCTGGGTCGACGCGATCCAGATGGTCATCTACCTGGGCGGGGCCATCGTCGCCATGCTCTACCTGGTCGGCGGTCACCCCGAAGGTTGGTCGGGCCTGTCGGCCCTCGCGGCCGAGAAGGGAAAGTTCACCCTCATCCATTGGGGCAGCCTCGAAGGGTTCTTCTCTCAACCCTACTCACTCCTTGCCGGACTCCTCGGCGGAGCGTTCCTTTCGATGGCCTCGCACGGCACGGACCAATTGATCGTCCAGCGCGTTCTGGCGACGCAATCGCTCTCGTCGGGACGCAAGGCCCTCGTCGGCAGTGGCGTGATCATCGTCGTGCAATTCGCGCTCTTCCTCGTCCTCGGCCTTCTCTTGTATGGACACTACGGCGGAGCCACCGTGGCCGACCTCGGACTGACCCGGTCCGACGAGATCTTCCCGAAGTTCATCATCGAAGGATTGCCGGCGGGTCTGTCGGGCATCATTATCGCCGGTCTGCTTGCCGCGGCCCTTTCGACGCTCTCCGGCTCGATGAGCTCGATGGCGTCATCGGTCGTCATGGACCTCTTGAAGCCGGCGGGTCGGGTCACCGACGAAAGGGCGCTTCGAGTCTCCCGCGTGATGACCATCGTGTTTGCCGTCGTCCTCGTCGGTTCAGCCGGGCTCTTCATGAACAGCAGCAGGACGGTCGTCGAGCTCGCGCTGAGCATCGCCTCGTTCACCTACGGCGGTCTGCTCGGGACCTTCCTCCTGGGTATGTTGTTCAAGGACCCCGACCAACGGACAGCGCTCATCGCGTTCGCCGCCGGCATCGTCGGCATGGTGGCGGTCATCACGATGCAACTCGTCGCCTGGACCTGGTACACGCTCGCCGGCGTCACCGTGACCATCGGGGTCGGCCTGCTCGTCGCGCGCTTGCGCAAGACCGCCTCCACATAGCGCACACATGTCGCGGCGTCCATCATCGGCAACGTCGCCGCTCGAACGTCAGATCGGCGATTATCTCTCCTACCTCCGGGTCGAGCGGGGCTTGTCCGCGAATACGCTCGCTTCCTATCGCTTCGACCTGACCCGCTACCGGGACCACCTCGCCGAACACGGATGCGACCGGGCAGAGCGCGTGACGCTTGAGCTCGTCTCCGGCTTTCTCCAGCATCTGCATGGGAGGGGCCGAACGCCGCGGACCCAAGCTCGCATGCTCTCCGCCGTGCGCGGCCTGCACAAGTTCCTGACCTCCGAAGGGCTCGTGCCCTGCGACCCGACCGAGTTGGTCGACGGCCCACGCAAGGGACGCGATCTGCCCGACGTATTGACGATCCCCGAGATCGACTCGGTGCTCGGCCAACCCGATACGTCGAAGCCGCTCGGCGTGCGCGATCGCGCGATCCTCGAGACGCTGTATGCGTGCGGTCTGCGCGTGAGCGAGCTGATCGGCCTCCGCCAATCGGACCTCATCTTGGACGAGGGTATCGTCCGCGTCCTGGGCAAGGGTTCGAAGGAACGTATCGTCCCGATCGGACGGTCGGCGCTGGAGTGGATCGCAAACTACCGGAAACGTACTCGCCTGACGCTCGCCGCCAAAGGACGTTCGAAGGACATCCTGTTCCTGAACGGCCGCGGAGGACGACTGAGCCGCACATCGATCTGGAAGATGGTCGCAACGTACTCGGCGGCGGCGGGCATAGAGAAGGACGTCCACCCTCATACGTTCCGGCATTCGTTCGCCACTCACCTCCTCGAAGGCGGGGCCGACCTGAGAGTCGTCCAGGAGCTGCTGGGCCACGCCGATATCTCCACGACCGAGATCTATACCCACATCGACCGGGAGTATCTAAAAGAGGTGCACCGGACCTTCCATCCGCGGGCGTAGCCGGCGCGTTCCGCTTCGCGCTCACCATGATCTGATGCTCAATTCCCACTCACCGATACCCATCACGCAATCACCACTCACCCATACCCACTACCCAATCCCCTCCTCACCCCATTCTCACCTTCACGAATCCTTGAATTCCGGCTGATTTTTTGGCTTCTTGTGGATGGTTTGCTCATTCGTGTGCCACAAAAGGCGCAAGGGCGGAGGTTGTTCACCGCTTCGCGGTGTCGTTCATGGGCCTCCGGGTGTGCCTCTTTGTGGCTATCTCTTTTCTTCGTCAAGGCGTAGGTAGGTGGAAAACCTCCACATCATCCCCATCCTTCTCTTCTCCGTGATCGTCCACGAGGTGGCGCACGGATGGATGGCGTTGCGGCTCGGTGACCCGACGGCCCGCGATGCCGGCCGGATCACGTTCAACCCGTTGCCGCACATCGACCCGGTCGGGTCCGTACTGCTCCCGGCGGTCCTGGTGTTGACAGGAGCTTCATTTTTTCTCGCATGGGCCAAGCCGGTTCCCGTGAACTCGTCGTACTTCCAGAATCCCCGCCGTGACGATATTCTCGTCTCGGCCATCGGTCCCATCTCCAACCTCGTGGTCGCGTTCTTCTGCGTCATCGCGTTCGCCGCTCTGTATCACATAGCACAAGCGGGTTCGCTCGACGGCTCGACCATGCCGGGTTACGCCACCGAAGTGGCGTTGAACATGCTTTCGGTCGGCATTCCCATCAACATCGTGCTTGCGCTTTTCAATCTGCTGCCGGTGCCGCCGCTCGACGGATCGCATATCTTGGCGTCGCTCCTGCCGGACCGCGTCGCCAACGCCTACCGGCAGATCGGGTTCATGGGTATCCTGATCCTCCTTCTCGCGATGCGATGGGAGCCGTTCCAGCTGGCGTTCGGTACCGCCCGGGCGTGGCTGCAGGCGCCGTACAACATTCTGGTGCAGTGGTTGATATGAACCCCGATTCCCGCCGATTGCTCGTCCTCGCCGAAGGGAAGTTCTCTCCGCTGCGCTCCAAGACCGCCAACGGCGCCATCGCCTACCTGCGTGACCGCGTAGTGGCCGTCATCGACAGCACGAAGGTCGGCCTGACCGCGCAAGAGGTGCTGGGGTATGGCGGCGACATCCCGGTCATCCGATCGATCCAGGACGGGCTCGCATTCAAGCCCACGCACCTTCTCATCGGCATCGCACCTCCGGGCGGACGTCTCCCCGCCAGCTGGAAGGCCGACATCGGCTCGGCGATCTCGGCGGGCCTCCACATCCTCAGCGGATTGCACACGCTGCTGACCGACGACCCGGACCTCGTGGCGTTGGCGGAAAAACACGGCGTCACCATCACCGACTACCGTCGCATCCCTCCCGAGTCCGAAGTGATCCCGAAGGCGTCCTGGACGACGCGTAAAGCGAAGGTCGTTCTGGCCGTCGGCACCGACTGCAACATCGGTAAGATGACGGTGATGCTCGAGGTGGTGAAGGAATTCAAGGCGCGCGGCCTCAAGACCGACTTCATCGCCACCGGCCAGACCGGCATGCTTATCCGCGGCCGCGGCATCGCCGTGGATTCGATCATCAGCGACTATACGGCCGGCTGCATCGAGAAGGAGATCGACCAGTCGGTTGCGGAAGGCCATGAGTACATCTTCGTCGAGGGACAGGGAGCGTTGACGCATCAGGCCTACTCGGGGGTGACCCTCGGTCTCATCCACGGCTCGATGCCCGACGCGTACATCCTGTGCCACCAGCCGACGCGGATCAAGGACGACTACGGCGTGACCCTGCCGACCTTGCCGGCCGCCGTCGCAATGCACGAGCAGATCGTGTCGCATTTCAAGGTTTCGAAGGTCGTGGGCGTTGGCATCAATTCGATCGGCCTTTCGGATGACGAGTCCAGGGCGTGGAGCGCTCGCATCGAACGCGAGACGGGCTTGCCGGCTATCGATGCGTTCCGATTCGGCGCCAAGCCGCTGGCCGACGCTCTTCTGAGGCATTTCTCCTTCCCATCCAACAACCTCCCCGCATGAGCGCCATCGAATACCGTGAGCACGAGTTGTACTGTGAGGAGGTTCCCGTTCGGGAGCTGGCCGAGGAGTACGGCACGCCGCTGTACATCTACAGCAAGAACCGTATTCTGGAGAACTACCGTTCGATCGCCGGCACGCTGGCGGGACTCGACAGCCTCGTGTGCTACGCCCTCAAGGCGAACTCGAACCTGTCGATCCTGAAGATGCTGGCGGCCGAAGGGGCCGGTGCCGATGTCGTGTCGGCCGGCGAGGTCTTTCTGGCTCAGCAGGCGGGGTTCACGCCCGACCGGATCGCCTTCGCCGGGGTCGGGAAGCGTGAGGATGAACTGGCGTATGCCCTCGACCACGGCGTTCGCCTGTTCAATGTCGAATCAGTGGCCGAGCTGCAGTTGCTCTCCCTCGTCGCGCTGCGACGCAACACCTCGGCCCGCATCTCGCTGCGAATCAATCCCGACATCGACGCGCAGAGCCATCCGTATATCACCACGGGGCTGTCGACGAACAAGTTCGGCATCGAGGCGTCCCTGGCCCCGCAGGTCTATGCGCTGGCCAAGACGCTGCCGGGCATCGAAGTAGCCGGCATTCACGTGCACGTCGGGTCGCAGATCACGAAGTCCGAGCCGTTCGTGGCCGCAGCCGAGTTCATCGCAGCATTCGTGCCGAAGATGCGGGCCGAAGGGATCGACATTCAGCATATTGATTTTGGCGGAGGATTCGGCGTGCGGTATGTGAACGCGATCCGCCACGAGGCTCTCCCCCTCGAAGCGAATGCCGCCGAGCCCATCGCCACGCCCGCACAGATCCTGGCGGAAGTGCGTCCGATCCTCGAGCCCTTGGGCGGTGCGATCTGGATCGAACCGGGCCGGTCGATCATCGCCGATGCCGGGGCCCTTCTGACGCGCGTGCTCTATCTGAAAGAGAGCAGTGCCAAGAAGTTCGTCATCGTCGATGCGGCCATGACGGACCTCCTTCGTCCGAGCCTGTACAATGCCTATCATCAGATCGTGCCGGCGAGCATCACGACGTACGACCATCTTACGGCCGACGTCGTCGGTCCGGTCTGCGAGACGGGCGACTTCATGGCGCGCGACCGTACGCTCAACCGGCCTTCGCAGGGGGACCTGCTCGCCGTCCTCACCGCCGGCGCCTACGGCTTTGTCAATACATCTCACTACAACGCCCGTCCGCGGCCTGCGGAGGTGCTCGTGAATGGTGATCGTGTGCGGTTGGTGCGGCCGCGCGGTACCTTCGAGGACCTGCTCTGACATGCGACCGCTGACCGTCGTTCTGATCCTGGCGCTCCTTATCGGCTGCTCCGGCTCCGAGGACCGTCCCGAGGTCGTCACGTATCCCGTGACAGGAGCGATCACGAAGATCGACCGTGAGAAGAACCGCCTGTTCGTGGCGCACGACGAGATCCCGGGCTTCATGGATGCGATGACGATGCCGTTCCGCATCAAGGACACGACGCTCTTCGCCGGCCTCGCTCCGGGCGACACGATCTCCGGCACGCTGGTCGTCGGGCGGCATGAGTCGTGGCTCGAAGCGATCGTCGTGGCCGGCCGCGGCACGCCGCAGGTGCTCCGCCCCGAACAGATCTCCGCCGTCAAGCCGTTCGAGGTCGGCGATCGACTGCCCGACATCGCCCTGACCGATCAGGAAGGACGTCCGTTCCGTCTTTCGTCGCTCCACGGCAAGGTGGTGGCGGTCACGTTCATCTATACGCTCTGCCCGCTGCCCGACTTCTGCATCAGGATGACGAGCCACTTCGCTGACGCCCAACGTTCGCTCAAGCGCAATCGAGCGCTCGCCGGGGACTGGCACCTCGTCTCGATCTCGTTCGACCCCGACCGTGACGTGCCTCCATTGCTCAAGGCCTACGCCATGAGCCATGGCGCCGACCTGACCACGTGGACGTTCGCAACGGCACCAAAAGCTTCGCTGGCCGACTTCCTGGCCGGGTTCGGGCTGTTCTTCTCTGAGAACGAGGCCGGCGTCATCGACCACAATCTGCGGACGGTGATCATCGACGCCGACGGTCGACTCGCGAAGGTCTTCACGGGCAACGAATGGACGCCGCGCGAGCTGGCCGAAGCCATCCGCGCCGCCTCCTAGAACGACATTTCACCGCCAAGACGCAGAGACGCAAAGTCGTACATCGATTCTCTCAGCGACCTAGCGTCTTTGCGGTTGACCTCTTTCACCGATCAGATGCGCACCGACTTCCGAAAACGCCTGCTTGAAGGTCCCATCCTCTGCGACGGTGCGATGGGAACGATGCTCGATCTGTACGAGTATCCCGAGCTGCCGCGGGAGATCCACAACCTGCGCAATCCCGACATCGTCGAGCGGATCCATCGCGAGTACGTCGAAGCGGGCGCCGAGATCCTCCAGACGAACACCTCGTCGGGCAATCGTCTGCGGCTGGCGCAGTATCACCTCGATGACCGCGCGGAAGAGATCAACCGTCATGCCGTCGAGATCGCACGCCGGGCCGCAGCGGATCGGGCTTACGTGGCCGGCTCCGTCGGGCCCACCGGAAAACTGCTCGAGCCGATCGGCAAGATGAGGCAGCTCGAGGCCCGCGACGCGTTCCGCCGGCAGATCGAAGTGCTCGTGCGGGCCGGCGTCGACCTGATCATGCTCGAAACGTTCGCGAGTCTGCACGAACTCGACGAGGCCCTTGACGCGGCGAAAGAGGTGACGGACCTTCCGATCGTCGCGCAGAAGACCTTTCCCGAGGACGGCGCGATCCTCTCGGGCACCTTCCCCGTTGAAGTGGCCGAACACCTCCTGGCCAAGGGGGCCGACGTGGTCGGGGCCAACTGCACGGTGGGACCCCAGCGGATGTTCAGCATCATCCGGTCGATGCACAAAGAAGGGGTCTTCCTGTCCGCGCAACCCGCCGCGGGCATTCCGACGCTGCTCAACGGCCGCGCCCTCTACCACGCCTCACCCGAGTATCTCGGCCAGTATGCCCGTGAGCTCCTGCAGGCGGGCGTGACGCTGATCGGCGGTTGCTGCGGCTCCACCCCCGCTCATATCCGCGAGATGAAGCGCATCATGGAGGAATTCCGTGCGCTCCCCGAAGCGGAGCGCGCGCCTCGCATCACGATGAAGCCTGCGACCGTGGTGGAAGAACCGGCGGAGGTCTCTGCCGGCCGTACCGAACGATCGCGATTCGCCAGCCGCCTCGGAAAGCGTTTTCTCGTCTCGGTCGAGCTCGACGTTCCCCGGGGTCTCGACATGTCGTCCATCATCGACGGCGCACGGTATCTCCACAGGTCCGGCGTCGATGCCATCAACATCACCGACGGCGCCAGGGCACGACTCCGGATGTCGTCCCTGGCATTGTCGGCGCTCGTGCAACGCGAGACGGGCATTGAGACCATGACGCACCTGGCCACCCGCGACCGGAACATGATCGGTCTGCAGGCGGAATTGCTGGGCGCCCACGCCCTCGGCCTCCGCAACATGCTCTTCATTACGGGAGACCCGACGAACGTGGGCGACTTTCCGCAGGCGACGTCGGTGTTCGACATCGATTCGTCCGGTCTCATTCGGGCGGCAACGTCGATGAACGGCGGCTATGATCTGATGGGAAATCCGATCGGCCAGCCGACGGCGTTTCTGATCGCATGCGCCGTGAATGCGCGAGCGCGCGACTTTGACCTGGAGATGGGGCGTCTGGAGAAGAAGGTCGAGGCAGGCGCCGAACTGGTCTACACGCAGCCGATCTACGAGATGGAGACGCTCGAGCACCTCCTGAAACACACCGAGCGTCTCAAGGTCCCGTTGATGCTGGGCGTGCTGCCGTTGCGAGGGGCCAAGCACGCGGAGTTCCTGCACAACGAGATCCCCGGCATGACGATCCCCGACGGCATTCGCAACGACTTCCGCGGCGCGGGCAAGAAAGCGCAGGAGCTCGGCATCGACATCGCAGTCAAGTTCCTGTCGGAAGCCCGGCCGCATGTCGCCGGTGTCTATCTCATGCCGCCCTTCAAGAAGTACGAGATCGTTCCGGAGATCCTCTCGCGGGCCGGCATCTCAACGCAGACCTCATTCTGATCTCAGCGCAACACTAGTTTCGGTCGTCTGGTACGACCATTCACCATGACCTCCCCCGCCGACGTCGTTCGCTATTCCCGCCTGCTTGCCTCGAACGGTCTGGTCGCAGCGCTCGACGGCAATGTGAGCGTCCGCAAGGATGCCAAGACCATCCTCATCACGGCCGGCGGCAGGAGCAAGAGGGAGATCACCACGCGCGACATCGTGGTGGTGGGGTTGGATGGTCACGTGAAAGGCCGCGGACGAAGGCCTTCGTCGGAACTGCCGATGCATCTTGCGATCTACCGGGCCCGGCCGGAGGTGAAAGCGGTCGTTCATGCTCATCCGCCGTACGCCACGGCGCTGGCGGCGAGCGGTCAGCGCATGAGCGTCAACGTCCTTCCCGAGGTCATCCTGTCGCTGGGTATCGTTCCGCTCGTGCCGTACGCCATGCCTTCGTCCGACGCCGTCGGTGAATCGCTCGCAGCGCATCTCGACTCCGCGCATGCCGCACTGCTGGCGAATCACGGGGCCGTCACCTGGGCGCGGACCCTCCGCGAAGCGTATCTTTTAATGGAGAAGCTGGAGCATGCCGCGCAGATCGAATTCCTCGCGCGACTACTCGGCGGTCCGCAGCCGCTGACCGATCCGCAGGTGGCCGAGTTGCTGCAAATGCATCCGTACGCCGGGCGGAAAACATAGCCATCCAGACACCTTCGCACGAAGGGCTCTCCACTGCACCTGATAACTGCTCACTGATTACTGACGTCTGATCTCCTCTCCCATCTCCCATGCCCCGACTTCGCATCGGCGTTCTCTTCGGCGGCCGCTCGGCCGAACATGAGGTCTCTCTCGTTTC
Organism: Bacteroidota bacterium; assembly: GCA_025454835.1. GTDB lineage: Bacteria > Bacteroidota > Ignavibacteria > UBA10030 > UBA10030 > 2-02-FULL-55-14. The sequence continues at coordinate 23,136 of JALONQ010000025.1, forward strand.
TGCAACCGGCGTCATGCGCGCGCTCGACCCCCGCAAGTATGTCGTTGTACCGATCGGCATCGCCCCCAGCGGTCAGTGGCTCACAGGACCGCGGGCGCTGAAGATGCTCAAGGAGCGATCGGACGCGAGTCGTTTGCCCGAACACCTTCTGCTGCCAGATCCCCGGAAACGTGGACTTGTCGCCGTCAGCCGCGGAAGGGGCACGAAGCTCGTGGATGTGGTCTTTCCCGTCCTGCATGGAACGTTCGGTGAAGATGGCACTATCCAGGGGTTGCTGGAGCTGGCCGACATCCCTTACGTCGGAGCCGGCGTGCTCGGGTCGGCCGTGGGAATGGACAAGGTCATTCAGAAGCAACTCCTGCGGCAGGCGGGGATCCCTGTGACGACCGGGATCTGGTTCACTTCGAGCGAATTTCGGGTCGAGCGATCCAATTGTGTCGCCGCGATTGAAGGGACACTCGCGTACCCCGTTTTCGTCAAGCCGCCCAACGCCGGTTCGAGCGTCGGGATCTCGAAAGCCCACGACCGGCGCGAACTACTGAAAGCGATCCGACTGGCCATGCGGTACGATCGCAAGGTGCTCGTCGAACAGGCGGTGCCGCACGCCCGCGAGATCGAGGTGAGCGTGCTCGGGAACGACGACCCGATCGCGTCGGTGCCGGGCGAGATCATTCCGTCGAACGAGTTCTATGACTACGACGCGAAGTATGTCGACGGTAAGTCCCGCGCCGAGATCCCGGCGAAGCTCACGGCCGCGACGGTGCGTCGCCTTCGTGATCTGGCGGTCCGGGCATTCAAAGCGCTCGACGGGGCCGGCATGGCGCGCGTGGACTTCCTGGTGAACCGAAAGACGAACGAGGTCTTTCTGAACGAGATCAACACGATCCCGGGCTTCACGCCGATCAGCATGTATCCGAAGCTGTGGGAAGCCAGCGGATTGTCGTATTCCAGGCTTCTCGACCGGCTCATCGCTCTCGCCATCGAGCGTCACCGACAAACGCGCCGGCTGAAGACCACGTTCCGGCCGAAGCGGGCGTGGTACCGAGGATGACTCTTCTGAGAACCTCGGACATCCGCTCGGGCTTCTTGCCGGTCTGCATATGTGTTTGGAGTTCTGGAATGTTTGGAGTTTTGGAACGTTTCATCCGCCATGGAATTCTACCGCCCCGCTGACACGCGAAAGTGGCTCCGATCGTTCGCCAGGTCCGCCACGAAGAACAAGCGCCGCATGCTGATCCTCGTCGGCGTCGGCATTCTCGTGCTCTATCTTCTCTTCGACAACAAGGGCGTGATCGCCCGCATCCGGCTGGAACTGCAGGAACGCGAGATGCGCGACCGCGTGCGTCAGACAGAGTTGCAGAACGACTCGCTACGCGCGCAGATAAAGGCGCTCCAAGGCGACAAGAAGACCATCGAAACGATCGCCCGCGAGAAGTACGGCATGACGCGACCCGGCGAGACGCAGTATCGGGTGCAGAAGGAAGATAGTGTGAAGTAGACTCCAGACGCCAAACAGCATCCAAAGGCAGCCAACTCTTCAAGCCCGAATAGACGTTCAGACTGAAGTTCTCCCGATCTACTGATCACTGCTCACTGATTACTGATCACTGTCCTCTGACCTCTGCTTCATGTCCGACCTATTCGCAACCGAACCCCGCCCCGCACCTCGCACGGCACCGCTGGCTGAACGCCTGCGGCCGTCAACCCTCGAGGAATTCGTCGGACAGAAGCATCTGCTGGGTGAAGGGCAACCGCTGCGTGTGCTGTTGGAGCGCGGCGAGATCGGCTCGATGATCTTCTGGGGGCCGCCTGGCGTGGGCAAGACGACGCTGGCGCGCCTGATCGCGGGGATGGTGAGGGCGGATTTTCAGCAGCTGAGCGCCGTGGCGGCGGGCGTGAAAGAGGTGCGCGATATCATTTCACGCGCCGAGAAGAACCTGAAGGCCTTCCGCAAACCGACTCTGCTGTTCATCGACGAGATCCACCGGTTCAACAAGGCACAACAGGACGCCTTGCTGCATGCGGTGGAGGACGGCACGTTGACTCTGATCGGCGCCACGACTGAGAACCCGTCGTTCGAGGTCATCGCGCCCCTCCTGTCGAGGTCACAGGTCTATGTGCTGCAGTCGCTCACGTCCGAGGACCTGGAGCAGATCCTCGAACGCGCGCTCGCACACGACGTCGTCCTGAAGGACCTGAAGGTCGACTTCGAGGACCGCAAGTTGTTGTTGCTCCTCTCGGGAGGCGATGCGCGGAAGTTGCTGAACGGTATTGAACTGTCGGTGCGGCTTTCCGGCGCGACACCGCAGAGGCCCGGCAGTGTCACGCGCCTGCATGTCGAGCAGGCCTACCAGCGTTCCGCCTCGCTTTACGACAAGGAAGGCGAACAACACTTCGACATCATCTCGGCGTTCATCAAGAGTCTGCGCGGCTGCGACCCCGACGGCGCGCTCTACTGGATGGCCCGCATGATCGACGCCGGCGAGGACCCGAAGTTCATCGCGCGTCGCATGATCATTCTCGCCTCCGAAGATATCGGAAATGCCGACCCGCAGGCTCTTCCGTTGGCCGTCGCCTGCTTCAACGCCATCGACGTGATCGGCATGCCCGAAGGGCGCATCATCCTGGCGCAGGCCGCCGCCTACCTGGCCTCCGCCCCCAAGAGCAACGCTTCATACATGGCTATCGAAGCCGCCCTCGAGGAGGCGCGGAATAAGCCCAACCTGCCGGTGCCGCTGCACATTCGTAATGCACCGACGTCGCTCATGAAAGACCTGGGCTATGCGTCGGGCTACCGCTATGGCCACGACTTTGACGGCCATTTCACCGAGCAACAATACCTCCCCGACGCTTTGAAAGACCGCGTCTACTACCGGCCGACGGACATCGGGGCCGAGAGGTCCATCAAGGAGCGACTGATGAACTGGTGGAAGAAGCGGTACTTATCAGGCAAACATTGACGCGGCCCTCGCCGGATCCCGTCATTGCGCGGTCGGACGATGTCGGTCCGACCGAACAAATCAGCTACCCCGAGCTCTCCACTGCACACCATCGGCTCCTCTGCAGGGACCGCGCGCTGGTCCGAGTATAAGAAGGCCATCCCCTACATTTCCCTCAGGTTCCTCCACCACCCCTGCCCTTCCTCAAAGAGGATGGGACCGTACGGATTTCTTGGGAAAGTCTGGAGTTGACCAGAAGCGCGCTCAAGTAGACGCCTCGCAGCCGCTCTCCTGAGAAACCCCGCAGGGGTTTCTTCTCTACATGCCTCCGACTTCAGTCGGAGGCAGAGAAAACCGGCGCAAGAATTTCCTCAGGTTCCTCCACCACCCCTGCCCTTCCTCAAAGAGGAGGGGTACATTGTTTTTCTTGGTAAGATCTGGTGTGTTCCAGAGGCACGCTTGATCGAAGATCAGGCAGCCAGATTCTCCTGTTAGTCCCGAAGGGACTTTTTCCCTTATTGCCCCTGGTTTCAACCAGGGGCAAAGGCTCACAGGAGAGGAGTGCTTCCTGCAGGCACTCTGACCACCCCGGCAAAGGATCTCTCGCAGGTTCTGCGACCTCCCCCGTACCCCCTCCTAGAAGGAGGGGGACCTCAGTTCGGCTGAGAAGAACCGACATGCTCCAGAAGCGCGAGTGCGGGAATTCCTTCAGCCGCATTCTGCCTGAACTCCTCTACTCCACTGCTCCTTCCTTCTGTTCTTCGCCCGGACTCCTCCACTAATCCACTACTCCCTCATTCCCGCTTCGCCTCATTTCTTCCACTCCGGCATTCTCCCCGGCGTATGTGGCGCACCGAGGGCATCCAACTCCTTCTCGATAGCCGGCAGTTCTTTCTCCACGATCTCCTTGATCTTCGCCAGCTCGACCGCGAATTCTTCCGAAGCGATGTCGTAGGCCTTCAGCTGCGTGCCCGTGGGACCTGCCGTTGACGACCAGAATCCGCTCGTGACCGCATCCAGCCGACCTTCGATCGTCGGAGGTGGATTCTCGTTGCGACGCGAGATGGTCTCATCACCCGACATCGCGCGTTGTATGGCCGTCAGTCGTGCCTCGACCTGTAAAGACCGTTCGTGCAGCGCCGTTGAATTTCCCGATGTCTGGAGCATGGCCGCTTGCATGGCGTTCACGCGGCTCCTGGCATCGCGCAACACTTCGCTGGCTCCCTGGATCGCACGCTGCAGCAACGCCGCCTTCTTCTGGAACGCCGCCAGCGCCGCGGGGTCTCGCGCGGGAATCGTCGGCGTTTGCAGCGGCCGCGCCGTGAAGCTCACCGGACCCGCCAACGAGCGTTCCTTCCCATCCTGCCGAAGCACCAACGTCACCGCATAGCGACCCGGCACCACGAACCATCCTGAGCCGCTTCCATCCGACGTTGCCGACACCGGCCTCGTCGACGGTGTCTTCAAGTCCCACGTCGTGCGCTGGACCCCCGCACTATTGTTCCCCTTGACGCGCCGCACCACATTGCCCGCTTCATCAGCGAAGATCAGGAAGACGGCCGGTGCTTCCTCATCGTCCTCAGCCCGCAATTGCTCGGGCGTCGGATACAGCACCGGCTTCCCCGCCTTCTCAAGTTCCTTCTCCATGTCCTTGCGGATCTGCTTCTTGCTCTGTGCCGCTTCCTTCAGGTAGTACGTGATCGTCGCACCGAGCGGCGGATTGTCGGCCGTGAAATGCGCGTCGCCCTGCGAGCCCTTCCCTCCTCCGCCGAGCGGCGAGCGCTCGATGTAGGTGAACGCATCTTTCGTCGGGAAGATGTGCGCATCCTTCTTGACCAGATCATCCGTCAAGGTGCGCAATGGCGTGTAGTCGTCGAGGATGTAGAATCCGCGGCCGAACGACGCCAGCACAAGGTCGTTCTCACGCTCCTGGATGGCGATGTCGCGGATGGGGATCGACGGCAGGCCGCTCTTGAGCTGGACCCACTTCTTGCCGCCGTTCAGCGTGACAAAGGCGCCAAATTCCGTGCCGACAAAGAGCATCTCTCGGTTCACCGGATCTTCGACGATGATGAGCGCCATTCCGGTCTTCGGAAGGTCCGACTGGATCGCCGTCCACGTCGTGCCCTTGTTGGTGCTCTTCAGCACGTAGGGCAGGAAGTCGCCCATCTTGTGATTGTCGAACGTCGCGTAGACGGTGTTCACGTCATGCCGTGAGGCCAGCACCGTGGCGGTGTACGTGCGCTCCGGAACGCCGGGAAACTTGTCGTACTTCTTCCACGTCGTTCCGCCGTCCTCCGTCACCTGCAACAGGCCGTCATCCGTGCCGACGTAGATGAACCCTTCCTTCAGGGGCGATTCGCTGACATACGATATATTGCCGTAGATGGCCGTGTTGGCGTTCTTCGCCACGGCGTCGACACCCCACACCTTGCCCATCACCGGTAGCTGGTTCCGGTCGAGTTGGCGCGTCAGGTCGCCGCTCACGGGAGTCCATGACTCACCGCGGTCGTCGCTGCGGTACAGCCGGTTGGCGCCGAAATAGAGACGAGCAGGGTTGTGCGGACTGATGATCAGAGGCGCGTCCCAGTTCCAGCGAAGCGGCGCTTCTCCCTCCTCTTCGATCGGCCGGATGTCGAGGAGTTCGCCCGTCGTGCGGTCGAAGCGGCCAAGCCCTCCGTACTGATACTGTGAGTACACGATGGCCGGGTTCGTCGGGTCGATCTGCGACTTGAAACCGTCGCCGCCCATGGTGATGAACCAATCGCTGTTCTGGATCCCGTTCGCGCTCGTCGTGCGCGACGGACCCCCGACGGTGTTGTTGTCCTGCGTACCGCCGTACACGTAATAGAACGGAACCGAGTTGTCGACGCTCACCCGGTAGAATTGCGCCACCGGGAGGTTCTGCACGTACCTCCACGTCAGGCCACGGTCGTGGCTCTCATAGATGCCCCCGTCGTTTCCCTGCAGCATGTGTCGTGGATTCTCCGGGTCGATCCATGCAGCATGGCAGTCGACGTGGACCGTATTGTTCAACCAACGCTCGAGCGTCTTGCCGCCGTCGGTCGACACGCGCGGTACGGTCGCCATCACGTAGATGCGATCCACGTCGGCAGGATCGCAGAAGATCTCACCGTAGTACATCTGCGTGTCGATGAACGGATTCCGGCGCTCCCACGTCTCGCCCCGGTCGGTCGAGCGGAAGATGCCCCCCGCGTCTCCCTGTGCTTCGATGGTCGCATACACAACGTCGGGGTCTGCGGGCGATACAGCGATGCCGATCTTGCCCAACTCGCCCGAAGGGAGCCCGCTCTTGATCTGCTTCCACGTCGAGCCGCCGTCCGTCGACTTATGCAAGCCCGAGCCGGGACCGCCATTGATGAGCGTCCAGGCATGCCGACGGCGCTGGTACGAGGCCGCGTAGAGTACTTTGGCGTCACGCGGGTCCATCGCCGCATCGGCGACGCCCGTGTGTTCGTTCGCCATCTTCAGCGTGGGATTCCACGTGATGCCGCCGTCGGTGGACTTGAAGAGGCCCCTGTCGCCGCCGGCCGACCAGAGGGGACCTTGCGCCGCAACGTAGATCACCTGCGAGTTCTCCGGGTCAATGAGAATGCGTCCGATATGCTCAGACTTCTTGAGCCCCATGTTCGTCCAGGACTTCCCGCCGTCGTCCGACCGATAGACGCCGTCGCCGAACCCTACGGAACGCTGGCTGTTGTTCTCCCCCGTTCCCACCCAAACGGTATGAGGATTGTTCGGGTCAAGAACGACCACCCCGATCGAGTAGGACGGCTGGCCGTCGAAGACGGGCTGCCACGTGGTCCCCGCGTTCGTCGTCTTCCACACATGTCCCGACGAGACCGCGGCGTAGTATTCGGCGGTGTTCTTCGGATTGACGGCGAAGTCGGAGATGCGGCCGCTGATCATGGCCGGACCGATACTGCGAAACTTGAGCCCTGAGAGGATGGATGAACCCACTTCGGGAGGTTTCTTCGCATCGGTATCCTGAGCGGACACGGACATCGGGATGAACAGGAAAAGGACTGACCAGTACAGGATGGACTTCATGGATCGCCTCGTTGAAAGTGAATGCGCCAATCTAGAGCAGAGTGCCCGGAGAAGCAACCGTGCCTCTTTGCGATGACTTTGTTACTTTAAGCCTATTCAACAGTTCTAACTTGGGACCTCTGGCCTCTGGCCTCTGGCCTCTGGCCTCTGACTTCTGGCCTCTAACATCTGGCTCCCGACCCCGCTCCGCACCATGCCGACCCCGCGACGTTTCACTTTTCTTATGGTGGCCCTGCTCTCCTCCGCGGTCGATGCCCAACCTCCCGCCGTCCTCTATAACGGCACCAACGCCTCGGGACCCGAACGCTTGCTGGCGATGACGCTGGCCGGCATCGTCAATCGCGACTCAGCACGGCTCTATCTACTGAACGTGTACGAAACGTGGTCGTACACCCAGACGGACGAACAATGGCGCGACCTGTACCGCTCGCGCGGCGGCGTGGTCTTCGACAGTATCGCCTCGGTCACCGAGCTCGTGAACCGGTTTCGGTCGTTCGTACAGGGAGGCGTCTCCTATGACGCCAACCGGCTCTACGGCAATTTCTCCGGTCAGTCATTTCGATGGCAGGGAGAATATGCCTGCCTCATCGGTGGCCTTACGGACCGCCTGCCGGTGACGGCCGCGATGGCGAATACGTTTGGACTGGCGTTGGCCGATTCCTTACTCGTCGAAGACCGCTACGACGGCGATGCGGCGGTCTGGGCCCCCGGAAAACTTGAGTATCCGCTTCACGCGTGGAACAACGGCTCCCTGACGGAGGAGCAGCGATACATGACGCTGCTGCAGTGGGGCGTCGCGACGCTCCTTCCGCGATGCCATCCATCCAAGTTCTACATTCGCGAGATCACCGACTGGGCCGTGAAGCACCGGATGTTCCAGGTGAACATCGCGGGCACCTCATCGCTCGACCTGTTCTCCGTCTCGACGGCGAAGGCCGACATTCTCGACAGCGCGCTCACGTTCCTCCACCGCAAGAACCTTTCGTCCATCTTCCACATCTACGGTTGGATGTACCCCGAACCGATGACGCAGTGGTTCGCGTTCTTCGGGGCATCATTCCACGAGACCCTTCTCGGTAATCTATCGTGGCACTCGGCGTTCCCCGTGGCGCTGCGTTTGTATCTGCCGACGTCCCGCGTTCTGCCCGATACCGCCATCGTCCGGGACAAATACTACGTGCTCTTCATCGGGTCCGAGGGTGACGCCGCCAATTGGGTCTTCTCGTTCCAGTCGGGCGCGTGGCTGTCAGCGCAGCGCGGCACGCTGCCGATCGGATGGGGGATGAACTTTCATCTGCTCGACGAATGCCCCTTCGTCGCTTCGTACTACTACGACACGGCGACGCCGGCGGACGGATTCATGCCGGTCACCTCACCCCTCGGCTATTCGTATCCCGACGACTTCCCGGCCTCGTCCAGGTCCGGGGCCGTGAGCGCTGCGAACGCCTTGATGACGAAGTATGGCGTCACCGATTGGTACGGTTACAAGCACTACGCCGGCACCGGCAGCACCAGCTTTCGCGGCGTGACGATCTACAACTCCTTCGACTTTCCGACCTACGGCTCGTTCCTCCAGGCCTCGGGCGCGACGATGTCGTTCGTATACGACCCGCAGCTCCCGTCGCAGGCGCCCGTCACGAGCTACGGCTCGGTGATGTTCAGCCATACCGGCGACGGCTCGTTCTACGGCGATGCCTCCGACCCGAATACGTACGCAACGCGCATCGTCAACATTCTGAAGTCCACGACCCGGCCGAAGTTCTTGCTCGGGGGCTATCAACGCTTCCGGCAGGACAACTTCGCCACCCGTCCGGCCCCGGAGGCCCACGACATCTCCGTCACGCGTCTCGCGCAGGTCGTCACCGCCCTCAAGGCCGATCCGATCGTCGGACCGCATGTCGAGGTCGTGACGCCCCAACACTTTTCCGTCCTGCTCCGCAAACAGCTCGGCATTCTGGCGGTCGATGACCAGCCGTCGCAAGCGATCCCCGACCGTGTCGCCGTCTCTGCGTTCCCCAATCCGTTCAATCCACGCGTGTCGTTGACCTTCAGTGTGCCGGCCGACGGACCTGTTCGGGTGCGCGTCATCGACCTCCTCGGCCGGGAGGTGGCCCTCTTGATCGACGCTCCACTCCCTGCGGGCGAGCATCGTGCCTCATGGTCGGCACTCCATCAGCCGTCGGGCGTCTATGTTGCCGTCGTCGAGTCCCCGTCCGGACGGGCGCTCCACAAGCTTGTGCTGGCGAAATGAGACGCATCTTCCGCGCTCTGTTCCCGGTTCTGTTCCCCCTCGCTCTGCTCCTGATCCTTCCGGGTTGTTCCATCGTGCGTTGGCTTGCGCCGGAACCGGCGTTCATCCGTCTGCAGGACGGCCTGCTGTATGAAGACGAAACGCCCTACACGTTCGCCGGTGTCAATCTCTGGTATGGTCCTTGGCTCGCGGCAGACGACACCGGCGGCGGGCGCGAGCGCTTGCGCCGCGAACTTGACATGCTCGCGGCCGACGGGCTGACGAACGTGCGTCTCCCTGCTTTCTCGGAGCGATCGCGCATTCCCTGGGCGCTCCGACCGTCGGTCATCGAAGCCCCGGGTGCGTTCAACGAAGCGCTGTTGCGTGGATTGGATATGATGCTGGAGGAGATGTCGAAGCGGAACATGCGCGCCGTTCTCTTTCTGACAAACTACTGGGAATGGTCGGGAGGCATGACCTCGTATCTCGACTGGGCCGACAGTTCCACGTTCGTCGATCCGGAACGGGACGGATGGGACCGGTATATGGACTATGCGGGCACGTTCGGCGCCAACGCACGCGCACAGGCGATGTTCCGCGACCACATCCGCCGCATCGTTCAGCGGTTCAATACGGTCAACGGTCGCCGCTACGCCGACGACCCGACGATCATGGCGTGGCAGTTGGCGAACGAGCCACGGCCCGGAACGGTCTCACCCGTTGGCGAAGCGATGTTGCCGGCGTTCATCGCTTGGGTGGACTCGACGGCTCGCTACATTAAGTCGCTCGATTCGCTCCATCTCGTCTCGACCGGAAGCGAAGGGGTGATCGGGTCGCTGGTATCCGAGGAGTACTTCCTGCGCATCCATCGCTCACCGGCGATCGACTACCTGACGTTTCACCTCTGGCCCGTCGTGTGGCGGTGGTACGACCCGAAGAACCCGGACTCGACGTCACATTCGGCGGAGTCTCTTTCGGTCGCCTACATCCATCAGCACATCCGCCTGGCGCGTCGTCTGGGCAAGCCGGTCGTACTGGAGGAGTTCGGCATGAGCCGGGACACGGGCGGCTACGACGCCACAGCGCCCGTGACGGTGCGGGACCGATGGTTCCGGATGTTCTTCTCGATCATCGAGGACTCGGCGGCGGCCGGTGCGCTCATCGTAGGGAGCAACGTGTGGGCGTGGGGAGGCGAAGGGCGGGGCACGCCACCGACGTACCGCTACCGCCCGGGAGACCCGTTCACGGGCGATCCGTCGCACGAACCGCAGGGATTCAATTCCGTGTTCGACACTGATTCGACGACACGGGCCATTCTCCGCGAACATGCGGCAAATTTGAGACGACTGAGATCGCGTGGCTCGTTAACTGCTGCTACGGAAGGCCAGAAGCGAGAACGCTGATGACGCAGAAGAAGGTGATGACCGCAGATCAATATCCCTTGATCAGCGCAGATCTTCTTTTTCAGCGTCGACCCGCCTGCCCGACTGCGTAGGCAGTCGGGCAGGTCTGCGTTCCCGCTTTTATCTTTGATTTCCTCTATGTTTGACCGCGTTCAATCTTGGAGACACCCCATGCGCACGCCGTTCTTCGCCATCGTGTTCATTTCGGCCCTTCTCATCGCCTCATGCGGCAAGCAGACCACTACCGCCACGAAGACTATCGGCGTCTCGCTCCAGACCCGCGCCCATGTCTTCTACCGCGACCTCGAGGCCGGACTGCTGGACGAGGCGAAGACGCAGAACTACGAGCTGATCATCACGGCAGCCGAGTTCGACCTGGGAAAGCAGATGTCGCAGATGGAGGACTTCATCGCGCGGAAGGTGGATGCGATCATCCTCTCGCCGGTCGATTCCAAGGGGGTCGGTCCGGCCATCGCCAAGGCCAACGCGGCCGGCATTCCAGTCTTCACGGCTGATATCGCGGCGCAGGAAGGGAACGTCGTCTCGCACATCGCATCGGACAACGTGGCCGGCGGGCGGCTGGCAGGCGAGTTCATCGCAGAGGCACTGGGCGGCAAGGGGTCCGTCGCCATCATCAATCAGCCCAACGTCACCTCGGTGCTCGACCGCGTGCAGGGCTTTCGTGAGGCGATCGCGAAGTTCCCCGGCATCAAGGTCGTGGCCGACGTCAACGGTGAAGGGGTGCGCGATAAGGCCTTCACTGTCACCGCCGACGTCCTGCAGGCCCATCCCGGCCTTGCGGGCATCTTTGGCATCAACGATGAATGCGCGCTCGGGGCCCTTGACGCTGTGACGCAGTATCAGAAGAAGGGCGTGCTCATCGTCGGATACGATGCCACGCCCCCGGCCGCCGACGCGATCAGGAAGGGCTCCGCCCTGAAGGCCGACGTGGTGCAGTATCCCAAATTGATCGGCGCAAAGACGATCCAGCAGATCGTCGAACACTTCCGCGGAGCCGCAGTCCCTCCGTTGGTTCCCGTCGAGGTCGGCATTGTCGACAGCTTGGCGCTGGCCAAGAGCGAGTGATGAGACAGGTGATTGTCGATTGAAACGGCGGTCCTCCTCGCCGGGTCTCATCTGCCAACCGTCACCAATTCAGACTCCGCCGGCATTCGGCATGTGCCGTCTCGCGCTTTGTGCTTGTTTCGCTTCCAACATTTCGCACGCGGCGTTTCGTATGCAGGGTCTTTCCTCGTGTCTCTCCTGACGACATCCGGCCTTTCAAAGGCCTTCCCCGGCGTCCAGGCGCTTCAGGCGATCGACTTTGATCTCCTCCTTGGCGAAGTGCATTGCCTGGTCGGCGAGAACGGCGCGGGCAAGTCGACGCTTATCAAGGTCCTCTCAGGCGTACTGGGCCCCGACGAGGGAACGATCACGCTCGACGGCAGGCCCGTCCGGTTCGCTTCTCCGTTCGAGGCCCTCACGTCGGGCATCGCCACGATCTACCAGGAGTCCAACCTCGTTCCCGAACTCTCCGTCGCCGAGAACATCCTTCTCGGACGTGAGCCCTTGCGACGCGGCCTCCCCCTCTTGGATCGTTCGTCCATGCGAGAACGGTCCATACAGGCGCTCCAGCAGGTCGGCGAATCGATCGACCCCGGCCTGCCGACGCGTGAACTCACCCCATCGCAGCATCAGATGGTGGAGATCGCCAAGGCCCTCTCCCGCGATGCGCGCATCGTCATCCTCGACGAACCGACCGCCGCCCTGACCGACCGCGAGACCGCCACGCTGTTCGACCTCATCCGTCGCCTGTCGGCCCAAGGCATCGCCTTCATCTACATCTCGCATCGGCTCGAAGAGATCGCCGCCATCGGTTCGCGCATCACCGTCCTTCGTGACGGCCGGAAGATCGGCACCGTCCCGGCTTCCACAGGCCGGGATGCGCTCATCCGGATGATGGTGGGCAGAGAACTCCTCCCATCTTCCGCTCCACCGCCGCCTTGCGAGGCGGCTCCACTCCTTCTTGTGGACCATCTGTCATCCCTTGATATCCACGACTGCAGTTTTGTCGTGCGGAAAGGTGAGGTCCTAGGCATCGCCGGACTGGCCGGAGCCGGGCGCACCGAGCTCGCCCGCTGTCTCTTCGGGGCGGATGCGCGGACCGAGGGCGCGGTGACGCTCGACGGCGAGCCATTTCGTCCGACATCTCCCGCCGAGGCGATCGATGCCGGCGTGGCATTTCTGACGGAGGACCGAAATCGGCTCGGGCTCTTCCTGCAACGGCCGATCCGCGAGAATATCACGGTCACTTCACTCGACCAGGACCGGCGCAACGGCTTGATCGATCGAAGGCGCGAATCTCTGCGCGCCAAGGCACTGGCCGATCGTTTCGGCACCAGATATGCCGATCTGGAATTCGACGTTGACACGCTTAGCGGCGGCAACCGTCAGAAAGTGTTGCTCGCCCGCGCCTTGGCCCGCCCGCCGCGTCTGGTGATCGTGGACGAACCAACCGCCGGCATCGACGTCGGCGCCAAGCAGGAGATCCACGACGAGCTCCGCCGCCTGGCTGCATCGGGCATCGGCGTCATCGTCATCTCTTCCGATCTGCCCGAACTGCTGAGCCTCTGTTCCCGGATCCTCGTCATGCGCTCCCGCACCATTGTGGCTTCTCTCGACCGATCAGAGGCCACCGAGGAGCGCATTCTGGACCTGTGCATGCACGCGGCGTTATACTAGTGCCGCTTCCCGAAAGAAATCTTGTGCCGGAAGCGCGCACGAGTGCCCGCCCTCGGCTTCGCCTCAGGCCCGCTCACGGCTACGCGTGAGCGTGGCCGGAGCGAGGCCGGGGCTCGTTTCTCATGCTTCTTCCACCATGAATACAAGATGTGTTATGAGAAACGGCACTAGCAGGCTGCTGAAAAACTCTGTTTGACGGTCGTTGTTGTGCAACAAAAGAGTCGCTCGTACGTTGTTTGCGGTATCACGCTCAAGGG
>JALONQ010000003.1 GCA_025454835.1 Bacteroidota bacterium
CGCGAAGCTGGAGGTCTTGGTAAAGTCCAGGTTCTGGTACGAGGCAGCAGCCGGGGCGATGGCTTTGAAGTCGATGACGGTACTGCGCCCGGTCTTCGCGTCATAATAGAGCAGCATCCCTTCGCCGCCGATGCCCGAGCCGTGCGGCTCGACGACGCCCAGGACGTACGCTGTCGCCACTGCGGCATCGACGACGTTCCCTCCCTTCTTGTAGACATCCACGCCAGCCTGCGCCGCCAACGGATGCGCGGCCACCATGATGGTGCGGCCGGAGGCAACTTTGGCATTCTGAGCAAAACACAAGCCACTGAGGACAACGCTGGCAAACAAGGCCTTTGAGTAACCTGTAGGCCGTTGCGGGTGGTAGGTGGGTGGTGAGAGGTGTAACGGAGGATGCTCCGAATCCTTCACTCCACCTCCCACCCGTCACCGCCGCAGGCCCAAATATCTGCCTCGAAGCGGCAATCTCTAATTCAGTTCGCTTCACCTTTCACCTCGCACTCCTTCCGCTATCCACTGCAGGTTCTCCAACGGGATGAATCCGTAGTTGTAGAAGTTGAAGTCTTGAACCCCCATCTCCCTTGCCGCGCTCATCCGACTCAGGAATTCCGCCTTACCGCCGCTCTCGGGGAGTCCGACCTGGAATCCGACGATGACCTGCTTTCCCCTGGCCAGCTCTTGCACGGCCGTGAGCGGTGCGAGAAGCGCGGGGCCGTCCTTCACATAGCCGGGCATGAGGACGCCGCCGGTGATCGCCGCCACGCGGGTCACATCCATTCCGACCATTTCGCGAGCGGTCGGATCGAACGACACGAGTGGACGCAGGACAGTCGTTGATGACGCTACGACGCTCTGCACTTCTTCGGCGAGCGATACGACCACGTCCTTCCTCCACGCAATGAACGGACCGAGCAGGTCCTGCGGCAGGTCGGTGATCGTATTGAGCGCGGGAGCTGTCGGCGGGTCGGCGAAGAGGTCCTCAAGTGACTTGCGGGTGTATCGTTGGATGGGGACCAGATCGACCTTTCCCTTCGCACGCTCGAAACATGACCGGCAGAAACAGAGACCGAGCAGGAACCGGTACGCCGGCGAGAGTGCGATCCCTTCGCGTTCGTGATGGAAGCCGTGCGCAAAGCCCTGGAACTGCATCGCCTCCATCTCGATCCGCTGGACGCCTTGATCCGACAGATCGCGAACGACCGCTTTCAGGTAGTGGCGAAGGTCGGCGCTCGACGGACACAGATTATGCGGCATCGGGTCGCCGAACGCATTGACGCAGGCGATCGATGGATACGCCGTGCCGAGCGGCGTGTTGTGGCAGGCGACGACCCACGCGTTGAGTCCGAGTCCTTCGCGCTCGGCGGCAGCGCGCACCGAGGCCACGTGATGTCCCTCCTTTACGTACGAATTGAGGATCGGCTTGACGGTGGCGTAGTGTGACGGCGTCGGTTGGAAGTAGACGGTGCCGTCTTCGAGGAAGTACACCTTCCGCCGGGGATTGTGCGGCAACAGGAAACGTCCCGCATGGTACGCCGAGGCCAGGCTGACATGCGTCAGTCCGTTCTGCTTCATCAGCTGGAGCGGCGTGTCGTAGCCCTCGTCGACGATGTCCCAGAGGTAGGTCCACATGGAGGCGCTGCGAACAGACGACGTTGCAGACTGAAGGCGCGGTATCCAGGCGGACGCAGCGGGAAGGGCGAAGCTGGTGGCGATGAAGTGGCGTCGGTTCATGGACATAGAAGAAGATGAACGCAGATGACGCTGAAGAAGAGGATGATCACAGATAAAGATAGAATGGGGGTGGGTGTTGGGCGGATCTCATGGCACGGTTCATGGGCAATGAAGAAGATGGACGCAGATGACGCTGAAGAAGGGGATCGCCGCAGATAGGATGACTCAAATCAGCGGTCATCTCATTTTTCTGCGTCATCTGCGTTCCTGCTTTTCCTCCAAGAGTTCTATCATGCTTCTCACAATTCGATCGGCTCCAAGCTCGATCGCACGCGCTTCGGGCGTCGAACCCCACGTGACCGCCCAGGCTTGAATGCCGGCCTTGTGAGCGCACAGAATGTCCACTTCACTGTCTCCGACGAGCGCCGTCGTTTCGGCCGTCCAGTTCTGTTCGCGGAGGATGCGGTTGACCACGTACGGATCGGGCTTGGCCGGCGTATCGTCCGTCCCCTGCACCTGGACGAAGTACTGCCGTATCCCGAAATGTTGCAGCACCCGGTTGGCGGTGACGCTCGACTTGGTCGTGGCCACGGCCATTGGCGTGCGACGGGCATGGAGCATGGCGAGCGTCTCTTCCACGCCCGGGAACAACGTCGTTGTATCCAGCGCCCGGGGGCGATAGTGGGCAATGTACATCCGTTTTGCCTCCGTAATGCGGTCGTGCAACTCTGGCGGGAGCAGCTCTTTGAACGTCTCGGTGAGCGGTCGTCCGATGCGGGGATAGATGTCCTCTCGTGACCAACGGTCGATGCCCAATTGCCGCAAGACCCAAAGCTGGGCGTCGGCGATGTCGACCTTGGAGTCGATCAGCGTACCGTCAACATCAAAGATGAGGTGTCGGATCACGGGGAGTATCTGACGAAGGTCGGGCGACTGAAATACGAAGACGTTCGTGAAGGTCCAACAGCGGGCTCATCGATCTTGGGCGTTCGTTCAATTGCCGGCAGGGCGGGGGATCGGACGGACCGGCCTCCCGTCGTAGAGCGGCACGTATCCGACCTCCTGTACGATCCGCTGGCCTTCGGGACCGAGCACCCAATCGACGAATCGCTTTTGCACCCCCTCGGGAGGCCGAATGGCGTACAGATAGAGATAGCGCGAAACAGGATACCGGCCGTTTCGCACGTTCTCCGAAAACGGCGCCACGCCGTTCACATCAAGGTCGTAGACGTTCTCGCCGTACGCCAGGCCGCCGTATCCGATCGCATGCACATCGCGCGATACTTCCCTCACGATGGTCGCCGTGCCCGAAAGGACCGTTGCCCGCTCCGTCACCGCTCCACCCTGCAGGAGGTGCTCCTCAAGATACGCGTGCGTCCCGGAATTCGGGTCGCGGCTCAGCACGCGGATCGGCGCGGGATCGCCGCCAACTTCGCTCCAATCCGTGATGCGCCCTGAAAAAATGCCGGCGAGTTGCTCGGTCGTCAACGAGGCGACCGGATTGTCCATGTGGGTGTAGAAGCAAAGCGCATCGCGCGCCGTCAGAACCGAAAAGCCCAGCGACCGATACTCGCGGGCGAGACCGGCCACGGCCTCCGGCGGGATCGGCCTCGATGCCGATGCGAAATCGGTCGAGCCTTCGACGAGCGCGCGCACGCCAAGCTCCGTCCCTCCACCCTCGACCGTCACCGTCACCCCTGGATGCCGGCGCATGAACTCCTCGGCCCATCGCTGCGTCAGTCGCAACATCGTATCGGAACCCGTGATACGGATGCGTTCGCGTCCGTTCATCGCTTCCGGTTGTGATCCGCCGCATCCGGCTCCGAGCAGCAGGGCGGTGATCACGGCAATGCGCAGGAAGATACCTCCGACGTGCCGGCCGTTCATCGTCACTCCGATCATGCTCAACGTCCCTCCGCCTGTGAGCGCAGGCGGGCGGTCGCGTAGGGTGTGCCCGGCAGCCATTCGGGGGGCGCATCGGTGTTCGCCAGTTCGCGGATGAGGTCGGCGATCACGCCGGCGTGCTGCATCACCGCTCCAAAGTCCGCTCTCTGCCTCAGGTCGTCCTGAGGCTGGTGATAGGTCCGCAATCCCCATTCGATGAATCTTTGAAGGCCTTCCTCGGTCGAGGTGGATTCATACTGAAATCCCTCCATGAGGAGGACCGATGGAATTCCTGCCTCGATGAACGGCCAATGATCGGAGCTCGACAGCGGGTCGCGGCCCAGGAAGACCTCCGGAACGGTTTCGATGGTCAATCCATGCCGGCTGGCAATCGATCCGACAATGCCGGCGAGCTCCGAAAGATCGGCCCCGACGGGAATGACCGACCGAAACCGCTCAAACGCCGCGATGCCGTCGATGTTCACCATCGCGACCGTGCTGGACAACGGTCGAAGAGGGTTGCTGGCGTAGACGCGAGAACCCAGCAGTCCCTTTTCTTCTCCCGTGAAGAAGACCACCAGAACGGACCGACGCAACGATGAGGCCTCTTGCGAGAGCAGGCGCGAGATCTCCAGCAGGACGGCCGTTCCAATGGCATTGTCGAACAGGCCGTTGTAGATCGAGTCGCCATCCACGGGGGCGCCGATGCCGAGATGATCGTAGTGCGCCCCAACAAGGACGCTGGTCGAACGCAGTGCCGGGTCGGAACCGGGGATCAGGCCGGCAATATTGGCGGCGACCGCATCTCGCTGTTGAAACGCCGCTCGAAACGTCATCGTCGCCGGCATACGAAAGCTGCGGATCCCGCCTAAGGAGTCGCGCCGCAAGATCTCGCCGAAGTTCATCGGTGCCCCGCGGAACAACGCCGGCCCCATCCGGGGGTGCCACAGGAGATGAAGCTGGTCTGGCACTCCGTATGACAGCCGCACATCCTCGAACGCGAGCTCCTGCCGCCAATGCTCCCAGTCCCGGGTGATCGGGTCGCGCGGAGTGGTCACCACAATCGTTCCCCGGGCGCCCCGGGCCAGCGCCTCCTGCATCTTCCGATGGAGCGTGGAGTGGACCGACAACTGGTCACCTGCGAAGTAGTCCGGATCGGACGAGGGCGGCTCGCCGGCGAGGAGTACCACAACGCTACCCTGAACGTCGACGCCGAGGTAGTCGTTATAGTCGTGCTCCGGAGCGACGATACCGTATCCGGCGAACACGAGCGGCACCGGCGCGGCGATGAGGGTTTGATCACCAGATGAGAGGAGCAGAATATCGTCCCATAGCGCCGGACGCACCGTGTCGCCGGCGTGGAGCAGTGACAGGTCGGCCCGTCGGGGGACGGCGGCGTGAACAGGCACCGATTGTCGATACGAACCATCGGACCCGGCTGGCTGAATGCCCCACGATCGGAGTTGCTGTTCCAAGTACGTCGCGGCGGCGGCACCGCCCCGTGTTCCCGTGCTTCGTCCTTCGAGCGAATCGTGGGCGAGGATCTCGACATGGCGTCGGATCATCGTGGTATCCGGAAGGACGTGCCCCGACTGCGCGCGACCGACCACCGTCGCGGCGAAGGACGCGACGACGAAAGCCGGAAGCCAACAGAGCGAACAGACCCGCATCTTTGTTCGAGGCATGTTTTCAATATAGGCACTCTTTGAATTCATTGAAAATACAGGCACTTCTGGCTACATTGTCTCGGAAGAAGTCCATGCCGAGGCGTGTACCGCCAATCACGCCAGCCAGGGGCCCACTACAAATATCACGAAGTGATAATCAACTCTTCTCGTAGATGACCTTCAGTTGGAAAGAGGATGTCGCTGCGCGACGTTGTGGAATGCCTCTGGCTGGCGTCCTTGGCGGCAATTCTTTTCGTCTCTCACCGCGATGAACATCGCCGTCTTCGCCTCGGGTCGGGGCTCCAACTTCGACGCGATCCTCGGGGCCATCCGCCACGGCACGCTTCCCGCACGCATCTGTTGTCTTCTCAGCAATCGATCGGACGCGGGGGCCCTCTCGCTGGCTCGAGAACACGATATCCCTGCGGTCCACTGTAGCCGCCTCCAGTATCCGACCGACGAAGTGTTTGCCGATGGAATGCTCGAAATACTCCGGACGCACGGAACTGAATTCATCGCGCTCGCGGGCTATTTGAAACGAGTTCCAACGTCCGTCGTGGCGGCGTTCCGTCACCGGATCGTCAATATTCATCCGGCGCTTCTCCCAGCGTTCGGCGGCCACGGCATGTATGGCCATCACGTCCACGAGGCTGTGCTGGCGGCGGGGGCGAAGGAGAGCGGGGCGACGGTGCATCTCGTCGACGAAGAATACGATCGGGGCCCGATCGTCGCGCAGAGGAGCGTGCCGGTGCTCCCCGACGATACGCCCGAAACGCTCGCAGCCCGCGTTCTGACTGTCGAGCATGCACTCTACCCTGAAACCCTGGCGGCCTTTGCGCGCGGACGCGTGCGCGTCGACGGACGCCGTGCCTGGATCCTCCCGTGACCGATCATCGCTCCCACGAAAGCACGACCACCTCTCCCGCCGCCGATCTTCGCATCCACCGTGCGCTGCTCAGCGTGTCCGACAAGCGCGGACTCGTCGACCTGGCGACGGCTCTGCACGGTTTCGGCGTCGAGATCATCTCCACCGGCGGCACCTACAAGGAGATCAGCAACGCCGGCATTCCGGTCACGAACGTCTCGCAGGTAACGGGATTCCCGGAGATCCTCGACGGACGGGTCAAGACGCTCCATCCGAAGGTCCACGGAGGCATTCTGGCTGTGCTCGACAACGAGCATCACCGGTCGCAGCTGAAGGAGCACGGCATCGAGCCCATCGACCTCGTGGTCGTGAACCTCTACCCGTTCGAGCAAACGATCGCGCAAGAGAATGTGCGGCTCGACGACGCCGTCGAGCAGATCGATATCGGCGGGCCGGCGATGGTGCGGGCGTCGGCGAAGAACTTTCGGCACACGGCCGTGGTCGTGAACCCCGACCTCTACGGGATCCTGCTGGAGGAGATGAAGGAACATAACGGCGCGGTCACGGCCCAGACGCGGTACTTGCTCGCCGTACGGGCGTTTCAACACACGGCGCAGTACGACGCGGCCATCAGTACGTACCTCGCCAGCCAGACGCAGCAGAGCGAGATGCCCGAGTCGCTGGCGGTCTCGGCTCGCAAGACGCAGGGACTGCGATACGGAGAGAACCCGCACCAGACGGCGGCGCTCTACGGACGATTCGGAGAATACTTCGTGAAGCTCCACGGAAAGGAGCTGTCGTTCAACAACATCCTCGACATCAACGCCGCGGCGCACTGCTGCGCCGAGTTCAACGACCCGACGGTCGTCATCGTGAAGCACAACAATCCGTGCGGCGCAGCCTCGGCCCCCTCGATCAGCGAAGCGTACCGGCACGCGCTGGCGACCGACACGACCTCGGCGTTCGGCGGCATCGTGTGTGTGAACCGGACGCTTGACAAGGCGACGGCCGAAGCCATCAACGAGATCTTTACGGAGGTGGTGATCGCCCCCGACTTCGGTCCGGGCGTGATGGAATTGCTGACCCGCAAGAAGGACCGGCGGCTCATCCGGCAAGCCGTCAACCTGCGGACGATCCGCGGCCAGGACATCCGGAGCGTCGCCGGCGGATTCCTCGTGCAGGACCCCGACCAGCACCGGATCCACACTGAGGACCTCCGGGTCGTGACGAAGCGCCGGCCCACGGACGACGAGATGGAGGGATTGATCTTCGCCTGGAACGTGGCGAAGCATGTGAAGTCGAACGCTATCGTCTACGTGCGGGGCACGCGTACGCTGGGGGTGGGGGCTGGACAAATGTCTCGGGTCGATTCATCCCGCATCGCCGCTCAGAAGGCCGGCTTGGCGGGGTTCGACCTGGGGGGCTGTGTGGTGGCCTCGGACGCCTTCTTCCCGTTCTCAGACGGCCTTCTGGAGGCGGTCAAGGTGGGGGCTTCGGCGGTCATTCAGCCGGGGGGGTCGGTGCGGGACGGAGAGGTTATCGAGGCGGCTGATGCCAACGGGGTGGCGATGGTGTTCACCGGTGTGCGGCACTTCCGCCATTGATCTCCAACTGGAGAATATTGCCACAACGAGCACAAAGGACACAAAGGGCAGAGAGAGGTTTTGTATATTGCTGAACAGTGCGGTTTGGAACTTTTTGATCTTCTGACCACCGATCTCCGGTTGCCGGCCTCTGACGTCTGATCACTGATCTCCGACCCCTCGACTCGCCGCTCGACAGAGCTCGCGGCTCGCTCGGGGTCGCTCGGGGCATGCTACTGACCTCTGACTACTGACATCTCTCTTCTCCCATGGGCATCTTCAACTTCTTCTCCGCCGACCTTGCGATCGACCTGGGGACCGCCAACACGGTCATCTGGATGCGCGGCAAGGGCATCATTCTCAACGAGCCGTCGATCGTGGCGTTCGATCGGAACACGAAGCGCATCATCGCCATCGGGAACGAGGCGAAGGAGATGCTCGGGCGTACGCATCGTGACATCCGCACGATCCGGCCGATGAAGGACGGCGTCATCGCCGACTTCGAGATCGCTGAGGGGATGTTGCGGGAGTTCATCAAGAAGATCAGCGTCAGCTGGGTGCCCGCACGCCGCATCGTCGTCTCGGTCCCTTCGGGGATCACCGAGGTCGAGAAGCGGGCCGTGCGTGATTCTGCGGAACACGCGGGCGCGAAAGAAGTGCACCTCCTGGCCGAGCCCATGGCTGCGGCGATCGGGGTCAACCTTGACGTCGACGCTCCGGTTGGCAACATGATCGTCGACATCGGCGGCGGCACGACAGAGATCGCCGTCATCGCGCTGAGCGGCATTGTCAACGAGGAATCGCGCCGGGTGGCGGGCGACGAGATGAACAACGCCATCATCCAGTTCTTCAAGCGGAACCACAACATCCTCATCGGTGAGCGGACGGCGGAAGCGATCAAGTGCGAGGTCGGTTCGGCCATGCCCTTGAAGGAAGAGATCACCATCCAGGTGAAGGGACGCGACCTTGTCAACGGCGTACCGAAGACGACGGAGGTCTCGTCCGTCGAGATCCGCGAAGCGCTCAACGAGCCCATCGCACAGATCGTCGAGGGCGTCAAGTTGACGCTCGAGCGAACGCCCCCCGAGCTCTCCGCCGACATTCTCGATCGCGGCATCATGCTTTCCGGCGGCGGCGCGCTCCTCAAGGGGCTCGACGAACGCCTGCGCCTCGAGACCAACCTGCCGGTCCATGTGGCCGAAGATCCCTTGACCGCCGTTGTGCGCGGCACGGGGAAGGTGCTCGAGAACCTCGAGCATTACGCCAAGGTGTTGCTCAAGGGAAGACGGTACTGAATGATTGTCGATTGACGATTTTCGAGTGTCAATTGTACAAAAGCTCGAGCGAATGCACGACTCGGCTAATCGTCAATCGCAATTCGACAATCGACAATTGATCTCCTCTCATCCATGCTGCAACGCCTTATCGACCTGCTGCACGCGTTCCGGGACCTCGTCGTCCTCGGCGCGTGCATCGTCGTTTCGGTCCTCCTCCTCGCGGCAAATGACAACCCGCAGGTGAAACGGATCCGGAGCGTCGCGGCCGTTCTGCTCGGTACGGTGCAGGAACCGTTCCGCTCCGTCACGGCCTATTTCGACCTCCGGACGCAGAACGACATCCTACGCCGCATCAACGTGGAGCTGTCCGACGAAGCGACGCAGTTGCGCGAGGCACGGCTCGAGAACGCGCGGCTCCGACGTTTGCTCGAACTCCCACATCGCATCCCCTATCGCCTCATTGCCGCCGAGGTGGTCGGCAAGTCGGTCAACCTGCAACGGAATACGCTGGTTCTGAATATCGGCCGGCTCGACGGCGTCGAACCGTTGATGCCCGTGATCAACGACCAGGGGCTCGTTGGCGTGGTCACGGACGTCTCCGACCGCTATGCGGTCGTCAATATCCTGCTCAACACCGAGTTTCGCGCGACCGGCAAGGTGCAACGCACGCGGGTCGACGGCATCGTCGGATGGGACGGCAACGTTGTGACGTTTCGGAACGTCGCACGAACGATGGACGTCCAGGTGGGCGACGTGGTTCTGACCTCGGAGTACAGCAATACCTTCCCGCCGGACATTCGGATCGGCGTCGTGTCGTTGGTCGAAGAACGGCCGGGATCACTGTTCAAGTCCGTCACGTTGACGCCGGGCGTCGATTTTGTGCGGCTCGAAGAGGTGTTTGTGGTGGACGCCCAGCCGGCCGAGGAACGGACTGGGCTTGAACGCCGAGGTGCGCGATGACGCCCCACGTGCGGTATGCGATCATTGCGTTTGTGCTGTTCCTCGTGCAGATGACCT
Source organism: Bacteroidota bacterium (assembly GCA_025454835.1). Classification (GTDB taxonomy): domain Bacteria; phylum Bacteroidota; class Ignavibacteria; order UBA10030; family UBA10030; genus 2-02-FULL-55-14. The sequence goes on from JALONQ010000003.1 coordinate 9,965, forward strand.
TTGTGCCGCTCATCCCGGTGGCCGGCTTCACGCCCGATCTGCTGATCCTGTGGCTCGTGGCCGTGGGGGTCCGACGCGGCCGTCTCGAAGCAACGCTGGGTGGCTTTCTCATCGGCCTCCTCCACGATCTGACCGCCACGCAATTCCTGGGTCTCGCCGCATTGGCAAAGTCGATCACGGGCTTCGTCGCGGGCTCGTTCTACAACGAGAACACCGCCGAGCAGACGCTCGGGTCGTACCGATCCGTCCTGATCGCCCTGTTCTTGAGCGTCCTGCACAACTTCCTCTACTACGCCATCCTCTTTCAGGGGGTTGAGCGTTCGGTACTCCTGGCCACCCTCGTCTCGACACTCGGCACCTCACTCTACACGACCGTCGTCGCCATCCTGCCGATGTTCTGGTTCTCGCGCCGATTCCGGACGGAGTGGGCGCGATGATCGGGTTCGAGGAATTCGGTTCCGGATCGCGCCGGATGGTCCTGACGATCGCGCTCGGCGTCGCCTTCACTATCCTTTTTTTCCGACTCGTTCAGTTGCAGGTCTACTATCACGAGGAGTTGGGGCGGAAGTCTGAAGAGAACCGGGTACGCACGATCGTGCGCGAACCAGTGCGCGGCTACATGTACGACCGAACCGGCCGGTTGGTGGTCGATGTTGGCCCATCGTTCTCTGTGTTCGTGACACCCGCTGAATTCGACACTTCCATGACCGGCCTCCTGGCGAGCCTGGTGCAGGTCGACCCGGCCGTCATCCAGGAACGTCTGCGCAAAGGGCGTCGGTACTCGGCGTTCTCGCCGACGCGCGTCGTCCGCGATGTGCCGTTCACCGTCCTCTCGGCCGTCGAAGAACGGGTGTTCCAACTCCCGGGCGTGTCGTACGATGTCGAATCGAAGCGCGTCTACCACGAACATGTGAACGCCTCGCACCTCCTCGGCTACTGCAAAGAGATCACCGACGCTCAGTTGGCGAAGGCAGGTCCGCTCTACAGCCAGGGGGACATCATCGGGTCCACGGGCATCGAGTTCGCCTACGAGAGGTTCCTTCGTGGCTCGAAGGGCTATCAGTACATCTCCGTCAATTCCAAGGGCCAGGTCATCGGTCCGCTCGAAGACGGGACGCGCGACCTTCTCCCCCAGGAGGGCTACGACCTCCTTCTCGAGGCCGATTTCGGACTTCAGGCGTTCGCCGAATCTCTCATGACGGACAAGCAGGGGGCGATCGTGGCCCTCGACGTGAACTCGGGCGGCGTTCTGGCCCTCGTGAGCAGGCCGGACTTCGACCCGGCAGATTTCAGCGGCGTCACGCCGGCCGACATCTGGCTGTCGCTCAACACGGACGCGTCCAAGCCGCTGTTCAATCGCGCGACGATGACCCGCTATCCGCCGGGTTCGACGTTCAAGATGCTCGTGGCGCTCGCGGCGCTGCAGGAAGGGATCATCGACGAGAACTACACGATCACCTGCACCGGCGGCTTCCGGTTCGGCAATCGGGTCTTCAAAGACCTGCATGTCCACGGCAAGACCGACATTGTCAAGTCCATCCAACAGTCGTGCAACGTCTTCTACTATTCGCTCGTTCTGAAGCTGGGTTTGCCGAAGCTGACGGAGTACGCTCAACGGTTCGGTTTCGGCCGGCCGACCGGCTTTGATGTCGGCGAAGAGACGGCCGGGCTTGTTCCATCGGAAGCATACTACGATCGGGTGTACGGCAAGGGTAAGTGGACCCAGGGAAACGTCGTCAACCTCGGCATTGGCCAGGGCGAGATCGGCGTGTCACCGATCCAGATGGCCCGGTATGTTGCGGCGATCGCCAACGGCGGCGTGCTGCACCAGCCGCATGCGGTGCAGGCTATCCGCGACAAGCGGTTGAACCTCCTGAGCGAGATCGAATCTTCGCACATCTCCACCGGCGTGCAACCGGCAGCGTTCGCCCTCATCCGCGAGGGCATGCAGAAGGCCGTGATGGAACCGGGCGGAACGGCCGGTCTGGCTCGCATCCCGGGCCTGAGCGCCGCCGGGAAGACGGGCACGGCGCAGAACGCCCATGGCGAGGACCATGCCTGGTTCGTGGGATACGCCCCCGCCGACACGCCGAAGGTCGCCGTGGCGGTGCTGGTCGAGAACGCCGGGTTCGGAGGCACAATCGCGGCACCGATCGCGGGATACGTGATGGAGCGGTATCTCAAGGGGCGTGTGGACCGGCCGGTGTGGCTGCCGAAGCCCAAAGCGCAGCGTGACACGGCGCGGACCATGACGGTCAACCAGCCAAGGTAGAAGATGGGCACGCAGAGTCGCTGAGGACGCAGAGAGCGCAGAGGAACGAATAGGAAATGTTGCTTTGCCTTTCTCTGCGACCGCTGCGATCTCTGCGTCTCTGCGTGATTAGCCCTACAAGCGCATGAACACATTCAAAGAATATTTCGACGTCACGACCTTCTTCTCGGCCATCGCGCTCGTCGCCGTGGGCCTGACGTCGATCTATTCCGCCACGTACGACGTCAACAACGCAGCTAACTTCTGGCGCCAGCTGACGTTCGCCGGCGTCGGTCTCGTGGCGATGTTGGTATGCCTCATCGTTCCGCTGAAGACCTTCCAGCGCTTCGCCTTCCCCTTCTACGTCTTCATGCTGCTGTTCCTCGTCGCCGTCCTGGTCGTTGGCAGCACGATCAAAGGGGCGCGCGCCTGGTTTGCCATTGCGGGTCTTGGCGGCCAACCTTCAGAGTTTGCCAAGGTCGCCACCATCCTGGCCACGGCCGCATGGTTCTCGCGGCCCGAAGTTTCCATCGCCCGTCTGCGAGACTTCCTGATCGGCCTCACGATCTTTTTCGTACCGATGGGACTGATCCTCGTCCAGCCCGATCTGGGGACAACGATCGTCTTCTTCGGCGCGATGCTGCCCATCCTTTACTGGATCGGCGCTTCGAATTTCATTCTCATGGCTGTGCTCATGCCGATCCTTGTGGCGCTGGGGGCGCTCTTCGGCACGGCGGAGTTCCTCGTGGCGGCCGCCATCAGCGCCCTCGTCCTCTACCTGCTCCGCCGGAATAACTTCGCCGCGGCCATCGCATTCGGCGTGACGCTGGCCATCGGTCTTTCGGTGCAGATCGTGTACGACAGCCTGGCGCCGTACCAGCAGAAGCGCATCGCCACCTTCCTCAATCCCGACGCCGACCCGCTCGGGGCCGGCTACAATGTTCTGCAGTCGAAGATCGCGATCGGCTCGGGCGGATGGTTCGGAAAGGGATTCCGGCAAGGCTCGCAGACGCAGCTGAACTACATTCCCGAGCAATGGACCGACTTCATCTTCTGTGTGCCCGGGGAAGAGTTCGGGTTTGTCGGAGGAATGTTGGTGCTGGTACTCTTCGCCGTCCTTCTGTTCAACGCCATCCGCGTGGCAGGCGCCTCCCGCAACCGATTCGGAAGCATCGTGGCTGTCGGGATCGCCAGCGTGCTGGCGGTGCATGTCATCATCAATGTCGGCATGGCGATGGCGATCCTGCCCGTCGTCGGCATCCCCCTTCCGCTTCTCTCCTACGGCGGTTCCGCGCTGGTGGCGAATATGATGATGATGGGGCTTCTGATGAACGTGTATGCGCATCGGAAGGAATACTGAGGCGAAACGTTCCAAACGTTCCAGACCCCAAAACTCCAAACAAACGGCCAAAGACTTGCACGACGTCCGTCGGAGGCCACGATGGACTAGGCTGAGACTGCAAAACAACGGTCGAACTTGACAAGCTGACTCCCGAGCGCAGTTTGGCAACTGGCAGTTTTGAGGTTTGCTTGGAGTTTTGAAGGTTTGGACCTTTGGCACGTTTCCCTCGGAACCCACTCCGCCCCTGTCGCGTTCTGAATCGGTATCGTCAGAAACCCACGAGGCCCCTTTGTCCCGTACGCTCCAATTCTTCCTGTTTTTCAGCACCGTCCTGACCCTCGTCGGTCTGATGCAGTGGTACCTGTATGTCTCGTACCGGCGTTGGATCCGCCAGGTCGCGCCGGATCGCGCACTGCGCTGGCTGCGGCGGGCGAAGGTCGTTCTGCTTATCGGCAATGCGTTCTTTCTCCTCTCGTTCTTCGGCCGGGGACTCGGTCTCTTCAGCGAGGCCGCCGTCCGTCTCGCGATCGTGTATCCGGCCGGCATGTGGTTCGGGTCGATCATCCTCGGCTTCGTCCTCCTCTCCATCAAGGACGTCATTCGGTTGGTGGTTGGACTCGCCAGAAAGGTGTTGACGATCGCACGACGCTTCTTCAGCTCGAAATCTGCAACCATCTCGCCGGCACCGGTTGCGATCGATCCGGGACGGCGCCATTTCCTGACCTCCGCCGGGACGGCGACGATCGGGCTGATCGCTGCGACGCCGGTCGCCGCCTCGTTCGCCACCGCCCGCGACTACCAGATCCGCCGGATACCGCTCACTTTTCCCAACCTCCCATCGGAGCTCGAGGGCTTCACGGTCGCACACGTGAGCGACATCCATTCCGGCATCTACATGTCGCGGCCGGACATGCAATACATTTTCGACATCGTGAACCGACTGCACCCGCAGGTCGCCGTGCTGACGGGGGATCTTGTCGACACGAACGACACCGAGATCCCGCCGCTTCATGATGCACTCAAGATGCTCAAGGCCGACCGAGGCGCGTACGCCGTGCTCGGGAACCACGATCATTTTGCGACCGGCGACCGCGTGGCCGAGGCCGTGAACCAGTCGGGGGTGACTGTCCTTCGCAACGCTCACGAGACGCTGACGGTGGACGGCGCCAAACTCTCATTCGTTGGCATCGACGATCCCAGTCCCCGTCGGAACTTCGCCGATGTCCCGAAGGCGCTCAACGGCCTGGACCCCGAATCGTTCAAAGTGATGCTCGTCCATCAACCACGTCTCTGGCCCACGGCGAAGGAGGTCGGCATGGACCTGACGCTGGTCGGCCACACGCACGGCGGACAGATCGGAATGGAGATGATGGGAATGCAGCTGTATCCGGTCCGGTGGGTCTACGACCATCCGATGGGACACTTCATCGAGGAGGGCAAGCAACTCTACGTCAATGTCGGCGTCGGAATGGTCGGAGCTCCGATACGGTTGGTGCGGCCGGAGATCTCACTCTATGAACTCCGGAAAGGAGAACCGGTGAAGTACCGGGCGGAGAAGACCTGAGGAGAAATGCGAAATCCGAAATACGACATACGAAACAAGCACGAATAGCCAGAATCTAAGCTCGAATGCCTGCGGTTAGAAAAACAGGGCGCGGGTTGGTCGGAAAGACCTCCCGCGCCCTTCGTGCTTTTTGTTTCCTAACTCGAATTTGTTTCGCATTTCGCATTTCGTATTTCGATATTCCTCAATGATCTTAACGGACCAACAGATCCTGGCCGAGATGAAGGCCGGCAGTATCGTCGTCCGGCCGTACCATCGGCGACACCTCGGGTCGAACTCGTACGACGTACATCTCGGCCGATGGCTCGCGGTGTACAACGACGAGATCCTCGACGCCAAAAAGCACAACAAGGTGCATTATCTGCGCATCCCGAAGGAAGGCATCGTGCTCGTCCCCAGCAAGCTGTATCTGGGTGTGACGGAGGAATACACGGAGACGCATCGGCACGTGCCGTTCCTCGAAGGCAAGAGCAGTATCGGGCGGCTCGGGATCGACATCCACGCGACGGCCGGCAAGGGGGACATTGGCTTCTGCAACACCTGGACGCTGGAGATCTCCGTTCGTCATCCCGTGCGCATCTACGCCGGCATGCCGATCGGCCAGCTGATCTACTTCGAAGTGAATGGAGAACTCGCCGTTCCGTACGGGAAAAAGAAAACGGCAAAGTACAAGAAGCGAACGACCAAACCGGTCGAGTCGATGATGTGGAAGAACTTCTGAGAAGCAGGTGGTAGGTGTAAGGTGAAGGGTGAGGGGAAGGATTCTTCTGTAGGAGCGGACCTCGTTTCACCGGCATCATCGTCACCTTCAATTCACCTCTCACCCACCACCTTATCCTGGCCACTTGTCGCATCACCTCATTCGGATCTCTGCATGAACTTCCCCGACCGTCTCCGCGTCATCCAGGAACGCAAAGGCTCCCTCCTTTGCCTTGGCTTGGATGTTGACCGCGCCAAGCTTCCCGCTCCGTTGCGTCGTTCGCGGACGGGCGTGTTTGATTTCATCTCAGCCGTCGTCGACGCCACGTACGACCTTGTGTGCGCGTACAAGCCCAACCTGGCGTTCTTCGAGGCGATGGGTTCGGAAGGTTGGGACATTCTGCGGCGCACGGTGTGCCTTATTCCTCAAAACATCATTACCATCGGCGACGGCAAGCGGGGAGACATCGGAAATACGGGCGAGCGGTATGCGGCGGCGCTGTTCGACGATCTTCGGTTCGACGCCGTGACCGTGAGCCCTTACATGGGCCGGGATTCCGTTGAGCCCTTTCTCACGCGTCCGGACAAAGGGGTGTTCCTTCTTGCGTTGACGTCGAACAAGGGCTCGGCCGACTTCCAGCGCCTCAGGGTCGCAGGCCGGCCGCTCTATGAGCGGGTGGTGAAGACCGCCTCTTCGTGGTCTCCGGGGATCGGCTTTGTCGTTGGCGCGATACATCCTCGCGAATTGAAGCAGGTCCGCACGCTGGCCCCGAACGCTCCGCTGCTGATCCCGGGCGTCGGTTCGCAGGGGGGCGACCTCGAGGCTTCGGTGCTGAACGGCATTACGAAGCATCGCGACCTGGCGGTCATCAACGCCAGCCGGTCTATCTTGTATGCCTCCTCGGGGCGTGATTTTGCGAAGGCCGCACGTGCCGAGGCCCAGAGGCTGCGGGATGCGATGGAACGCGTGCGGGCCCGTTGAAAAGAAAAGAGTATCCACGAAGAGCAGCAGGGGGTCTATCACAAATGCCGCGACAGCGGCAGTCTTCTTCTCTTCGGTTGAAGAGTTGATCATCGCTACGCGTTGTTTATGAAATGCCTCCGGCTGTCCTTCGTGGAAAATTTCTTTCTCTACGGAATGCGTCTTCAGGGGCCCCGGAGGGGGCTCGTGGTCCTCGCGCTTGTTCTTGCCTGCACCGCCTCGCTCTTTCCGCAGTCCCGCTACGTCTCCACCCCTTTTCGTCCCGGCGAGCAGTTGACCTATGCGGTCAAGTGGAGTTTTATCCGGCTTGGCACAGTCCGCGTCCGACAATCTCTCGCCGCCCCGATGACCGGCGACACGATGTCGGTTGAGATCGAAGGCGCCTCCGCGGCCGGTCTTCCGTTCATCAACGTGCAGTTCTTCTCGACGGCCCTGCTCGATGTTCGCCGTCCGACGAACATTCGCTACGAGTTGCTCACCGGAGCCGATCGCCGCGTTCGGACTCTGTATGCCACCGACCCTGTCGCTCCGTATGCGCTGGCGGTCTCCAGCGAGAACGGCCGCATCACGCGCCTCGACACGCTGACGGCCGATCCCGCATTCTACGAAGGGACGGGACTGTTGATGCTCACGCGCTGTGCCTCCGGCTTCGACACAACGGTGACCCTTCCGACGATCATGGACCACGCACTTGGCACCACGACGATCACGTTCTCGTCGGCCATTGAAGAGGTCACCGTTCCAGCGTTCGGACGACCAATCCGGTCGCACCCATTCCACGGAACGACCGATTGGGTGGGTTCGTCGTTCGCCGGCATGTCGGGGGGTTTTCGCGGTTGGGTTTCGACGGATGACGCCAGGCGAATTCTTCGGGCAGAGGTGCAGCTGTTCCTGGGGTCGGCAAGAATCGAGCTGGAGGAGGTGGGATACTAGGCGAAGAGCGTCAGGAGTGGTGGAGGAGAAGAGGAGGGTCAAGCAGAGATCTAAGGTGGGAAAGGAGGAGTTCCAGGATCGCTCATCGCAATTGGACCCGAATAGACTTTCCGTTTCGAGATTGTTTGTTGTTATTTGTTTCGCGCTTCGCATTTCACTTTTCGGATTTCTCCCGCTATCTTCCCCCTCACACGCTCTGAGGGGGGCCTCGTGACACCGCACATCCACGAGCGGTTCCTGCAACGCATCTGGGACCGCCAGTTCCTGCATTCCACATCCCTGCATACCGCCGACGGCCGTCCGGTCGTCGTCGAACACGCCGGCGTTCTGAACACCGACGCCGGTCCCGATGTCCGCCGCGCGCGCATCCGTATCGGCGACACGGTGTACTCCGGCGACGTCGAGATCCATCGGACGATGGGCGAATGGTGGCGCCACCGCCACCACGAAGATCCGGCGTACAACGGCGTGATCCTGCATGTCATCCTCGAGCGTCCCGCTCCGCATGAGCGTGCCACGACGCGCAGCGGACGCGATCTCCCCCTCCTCGTGCTGGGCGACTTTCTTCCCGATCCTGTTCGTGTTTTGTGGGAACGGGCGATCTTGGACGATCACGCGGGTGCACCGGGAGCGATCCGCTGTTCCCGAGTCAACCGCGAGGTCCCGCTCGATATCATCCTGCCATGGCTGGAACATCTCGCCCGCGAGCGTTTGGAGGTCAAGATGCGTCGGTTCGAGGAACGTCTTCGCGACCTTGCCATCCGTCGCAAGATGACGATGCGCGAGCGACCGCCGGAATGGGGAGAGATCCCGGAGGAGGATTCTCCCGACCGTATTCCGCCGCCAGAGCCCGAACTTCGCGTTTCTGACCTGTCAGAGCGTTCCTTGTGGGACCAGGTGCTGTACGAGGGGATGATGGAAGGGCTCGGCTACAGCAAGAACCGGCGTCCGTTCATCCGGCTCAGCCAGCATCTAACGCTGGAGGTGCTGTGGCCGACCTCCGGCGATGCTGTGTTGACGGAAGCGTGGCTTTTCGGCGTCGCCGGGCTCTTGCCGGCAAGGGGCACACCGATGTCCGAAGAAGCCGCCGCGTACGTCGACTTCCTTCGTGCGGCCTGGGAATCGCTGTCGACGCGTTACCGGGGCGAACGGCTTTCGCCCGTTGCGTGGGTCCTCTCCCCTACCCGTCCGGCCAACGCACCCACCTTACGCCTCGTGGCCGCGCGCGATCTTGTGCGCAAGATCTTGCACCTCGACCTGTTCCGGTCCCTCATGCTCACGGTGGCGGCCGATGCCGGGCCGGCGGCGACGCGCGCCACGTTGCACCGCCTTCTCGAACCCGAACCGGGCCCATTTTGGGAACGGCGCGTCTCCTTCACGCGCACGGCGCGAACCTTTGTCTCCGCGCTCGGCTTTTCGCGCCGGGACGAGCTTGTCATCAATACGGTCCTGCCGTTGGCGTGGCTGTATGCACGCGTCTTCCGTCGCCCGGCCGTGCGGGAGGGTGTCGGGCGTCTGTTGGCCTGGTACCCGCCGAGCGCGACCAACACCCTGACGGCGCGGATGGAGCGGCAGTTCGTCCGGAAACGGTTCCGCATGGCAAATGCCCAGACCCAGCAAGCGCTCGTGCAACTCTACAAGTACTATTGTGAGGATGAGCGATGTAACGAGTGCGCGGTGGGAAGATATCTCTGGGGAGAACGGAAAGAGGAGTGAAGGAGGGCGGAACGAGAAAAATGAATTAGAGTAATGGAGAATTGGAGTAGCGGGGAATCGGAGTGGCGGCGTGCAGCAGAGCTTACGGGGGACCGATGGAATATGCGATGAACCGGAGTATCAACCGCGGCTACATGAAGCTGGACGCATGGAATCGGGCGCAAGGTTTTCCCGTTGCCTGGCGCATCGCAGAATCGATGCCATTGCGGCCCGACTTCACGTGGTGGTAGATTCCGTCATGCAGCGTGACCCACGGGTCTTGCGAGGGATGATGCAACCGCGGTGTCGGGGCGGCTGGGCGTTGCGCGAAGGCAGACGGTGGCAGAATGGCGCTGAAGCTCAGGGACAGGAACGTCTTCACGAAGATCCGCATGACGTGTCTTCGGGAAAACGGCTTAGGGGGGGCCGAACGCAACCTCTTTCCAAGAATCGGTTCGGAAGGGTGAGGCCGGTAACCCTGCGAGGTTCAACAACGACGCATCCGGGTTCTCGGCCCAGGCGTAGCGGACGGCGGCAGGACGGGTAAGGTCATCACGCCAGACGGCGACCTCGTTTCCCTCGATGCGTGCCCGTGCTGGACGGAACACGCGGTCTTCTCCGGCGATCAGAAATCCACTGAGCTCCGGACCGGTCCGCCCTTGCAGGCCGCCGCCAAGTTCCGTGAAGGTGACCCGGATGCGCGAGCCTTCGTGCCGGAAACCTGCGAACAGCGGGCCGGATGCGACCACGTGGTTCCGGCCGTACGTATGATGCAGCGCAAGACGCGCAAGACGTTCGCCGACCGGTCGCTTCACCCGTGGATGCAGGTCCATCGGATCGCCGACGTCGATGGTGACGGCCATGCCGGTGTGCGGGAGCGATAGTGCCGCCAACTGTGCGTCACGCAGGTCGGGCCAGCCTTCTTTGCCCAGATCGAGGTTCCGTTCCAGATTCGGAAGCTGGACAAAGTAGAATGGAAGCGTGCTGTCCTTCCATGCGTCGCGCCAACTGCGGATGAGCGCGGGGAACAGGCTCCGATACTGCGTCGACCGAGTCGCGTTCGATTCGCCCTGATACCAGATGACTCCGCGGATCGTCGACGACAGCCACGGGTGGATCATCGCATTCCATTCGCCGGAGGGAGTGTCGCGGTTGCCCGGTCCCCGCGGTGGGGCGGGTCGGGCCGGAGGCGCTCGACGGGCGGCGATGGCTTCTGCCGAGTCCTTCAACCATTTGGCATCGATTTCGGGCTTGCGGCGCTGGTACTCGGCCATGCGCTCGGGATACAGGCGCAAGTTCTCCTTCCATCTCTCGAGAATCGAACCAAAGGCCGTGTCACGTTCCAACGCTTGCCCTGACATCCATCCTTCTGCCGCCGTTCCGCCCCATGAGGAATGGATGATGCCGACCGGAATGCGTAGCGAATCGCGCAGCACCCGGCCGAACCAATAGGCGACGGCGCTGAATCGACCCGTCGCTTTGTCGCCCGACTTCGCCCACGACGCGGCTCCATCCTTCTGCGGCTCTTCGGAAAGCGCTCGAGGTATGGTGCACAGACGGAACAGACTGTCCGCTTCCGACACGATCGCCTCCTCGCCTTCCGCCGAACGGTCCCGTCGAAATTCCATATTCGACTGCCCGGACGCCAGCCAGACCTCGCCGAGGTAGATGTCCGTGCGACGGTGATCGGAAGATCCTGCGATGATCAACTCGTACGGCCCACCGGCGGCCATGGGAGCCAACGTGACCATCCACGCACTGTCGGCTGCGGGGACGGCCGATACGCTCTGACCGGCCAACAACACACGCACACCGGTTCCGGGGGCATCCCATCCCCACACATTTATGGGACGGTCGCGTTGCAGGACCATGTGATCACCAAAGATACCGGCGAGACGCGGCTGGGCGCTTACCAACTCCGAGAAGAGGACGAAGGCAAGAAGGGGTAGCCACAAAGAACACAGAGACCACAAAGAGAAGGAACGTTTCGTGTCTCTTGCTCTTTTCGATCTATGCCACGAAGTGGCTGGATTGACTTCCAAAGATGTTAGCCGCACAGAACGCAAAGAACACAAGGTCCTGTGCCGTCTCGTGGAGGTGTGAAATGCTGTTCTTTGTGTTCCTTTGTGATCTTTGTGGCTCATTTCTTCAGTTCAAATTCATCATGCGTTCGGCCCGTCGGCGTGATCGCCCGATACTGCAGCGTCGAGCCGTCAATGCGAATCGTCTGGTACAACTGCACCCCTTCGGCCATTTTTGCCATGATCGGCTCATACTGTCGATTCAGCGGATACATCTTCGGTCCCGATGAAGAGACGATGTACACTGTGCCCGGTTCGTTCGGCGAAACGACCTTGCCGTCGGCGAGTTTATGTGAGCGGCTGTATGTGTGGTCGTGGCCCTGGAGGACAAGATCAACGTGATGCTTGTCGAACACCCCCAGAAAGGCGTCACGTGATCTCCGGTTGTCGCGCCCGCCTCCGGACGAATACATCGGATGGTGAAATGCCATGATCGTCCATGTTCCGCGGCGATGCGTCAGCACAGAGTCCATCCACGCAGCCTGTTCTTCAAGCTTGGTGTTGCTGTTGATCATCACCAACCGCGCACCTTGATAGTCGACGACGTACGATGTCTCCTCCAGGCCGGGAGGTCCGTTCTCGGGAAGCGTGAACTGGGTGCGCCAGAGCGGCAATTCGTTGTTGTGGATCCGAGCGCCGGCCAGCAGGATGGTGCCGTAGTCGTGGTTGCCCGGCACCATGATGCTCGGCATCGTGGCGTTGATGAACCCAGCCGCATCGAACCACTTGTTCCAGAGGTCATCCGTGGGCGTCGTCGTCAGGTCGCCGACAAACAGCCAGAAACGCGCGTCGCAGGCACCCCGATACGCCTCGCGGAATATTCGGGAAACATGGGTACGGATGTCGTTCTGCGGGTCGCCCAGGAAAACGAAGGTGAACGGCTCGGGCCGCTCTGCCGCCGTGCGGAATTGGTTCCATTCGCTCCACGCGCCCTTGGCGCCGACTCGATAGGCATACACGGTCGCAGGCCGAAGATTCGTCAGAACGGCGGAGTACCACGTCGCCTCTGGTCCGTCTTTGTTCTTCCACGGCGTGATCGACGCAGGAACCGAACGGGTCTGGTCCTTGAAGGTGGGACCGTCGGTCGCTTCGGTGTACTCAACGACGGCGTCGCGGACCTTATCGAGCGTACGCCACGTGGCGGCCATGCTGGTGGCGGGAGTCTCCGTCAGGTTCAACATGATCCGATGTGGCGCGTCTTTCTCAACCTTGATCTGGGCGAACAACAGAGTGGGAACGAGCAGGGCGGCGATCAACTCGTGCCGGTGTGCGTGTCGATGGTTCATGGTAACATCCCGATGGGCATTGAGAAAGGACTCCTTACCCCCATCGACGGTGAGGGGCTAAATAGAAAATGAAGGATGCCTTCGCGTCTCTGCGTCCCTGCCTGCCTCGCATTGCACGTTGAACCGGCAGGCAGGTTCGCGGTGATCTTCTTTAGCGCTGCACGCGCCCCGAGCCGCCCCCCTTCAGCAACTCTTCCACCTCTGCCACGCTCACGTGGTTGAAGTCGCCGGGAATGGTGTGCTTGAGGCACGATGCGGCCACAGCGAAATCGAGCGCGGATTGCGTCGGCATCTCTTTAGTGAGCCCATAGATGAGCCCGGCCCCGAACGAATCGCCCCCGCCAACGCGGTCGACAATGCGGATGCTGTACTTTCGGCTTTCTGTGAATTGCTTTCCATCCCACGCGACGGCGGACCAATTATTGTCGGAGGCCGAAAGGCTCTCGCGCAGCGTGATCGCTACGAGCTTCAGCGATGAAAATCGTTTCATCAGCTGATCGGCGACCGACCGGTACTTGTCGGCTTCGACCTTGCCGGCGTGAACGTCGGAGCCCTCGGCTTTGATGCCGAAGACCATCTCGGCGTCTTCCTCGTTCGCGATCAGGACGTCGACGTGAGCGCAGACCTTCGACATCACGTCGCCCGCCTTCTCGCGTGACCAGAGCTTCTTTCGAAAATTGAGGTCGCAGCTCACGGTGGCGCCTGCCGCTCGAGCGGCTTGGACCGCCTCGATCGTTGTATCGGCCGCCAAAGCGCTCAGCGCGGGCGTGATACCGGTGACATGAAACCATGCTGCGCCGTTCAAGACATCCTTCCATGGGATCATACCCGGCTTGACGCCGGCGATCGCCGCACCCCCCCGGTCGTAGATGACCTTGGACGGACGCTGTGATGCGCCACTCTCAAGAAAGTAGATCCCGATCCGGTCGCCGCTGCGGACGATATGCTGCGTATCCACACCATAGCGCCGGAGCGCGTTGAGGGCTGCATCGCCGATCTCGTGCTTCGGCAGGACCGTCACGAAGCGCGCATCGAGGCCGAAGTGAGCCAGCGAAACGGCGACATTCGCCTCACCGCCACCGAAGGTGGCTTCAAGCGAGGAGGTTTGGACAAACCGCTGGAATCCGGGAGTGGCGAGCCGAAGCATCAATTCGCCGAAGGAGATGATCTTAGGAGAGCTCATGGGTTAAACGGTGAACGGTGAACGGTGAACGGTGAACGGTGAACGGTGAACGAGACGCGGGGGGCAGGATGTTCTCCCACCCCCCAGTCTCAATGTGCTTCAGTCTTATATCTTACATCTTATATCTCACATCTTACATCTTCTATCTTACATCCTACCTCTTGCGTCTCCTCGCTATTTCATCAGAACCATCTTCTGCATCTCCATCCGCGAGCCGCTTTCAAGGCGATATAGATACACGCCCGAGGGCATGGCCCGGCCGGTCGCATCCTTGCCGTTCCACGTCGCGACATGCGTTCCCGCCTCGCGGACGCCGTCGACGATGGTCGTCACCATCTGGCCTAGAAGCGAGTAGACCTTCAGCGTGGCCTTGCCCGTCTGCGGCATGGTGAAGCGAATCTCCGTCGAGGGGTTGAACGGGTTCGGGTAGTTCTGCTGCAGCGAAAACTCCTGCGGCGTGGCGTCGATCTGCTCGACCGACGTGCCGGAGTACACGAGCGAGTTCTCAGTCGTACCAGTCACACGCGCGAGGGCGATGTAGAGCGAGGCCCCACCAATGTTGGCCCGAGCGACCACGGAATCACTGACGATGAACGCCGCAGTATCCAGCCGAGTCGTGTGGGGGAGGAGCGTCGGACCCACGTTCTTCCACACGAGGGGAGACGTCGTGTCCACCAGCGCGACCTGCAGATTCGCGTTACCCGCCGCGACGCCGTCGTTGCCCTTGTACTTGAGCCAGTATCCGATCATGACGTTGTACGCCGTCGCACCGGTATTCGCCGCCTTACCCACATCGACCTTGAAGTACCGGTTCGCCGCGACCTTGTCGATGCCCGTGCCCAGTGTCGGCGTTACCGTCGTCGAGTTCCCGGCGACCGCCGTCACTTTCACATAGTGTCCGGTCGCGTTTGAGGGGGCATTGAACCGCAACGTCACCGGCCGGAAGCCGAACTCGTCGCCGACGGGATACTCCTTCGAGGTAACGCCGCCGCCGTTGTTGATGCCGCGGCCGACCCCGCCGATGACATACGAACTCTCGCTGTAGCCCCGGAACGTCGTGCCGTCCGTCCAGACTGTGATCAGCGATCCAAGCTTTGCTTCGACGAGCCCCGATTCGAAGTAGACGAAGGGATTGACATGCGCCGCCGAGCTGTTCGAACCGCCATAGGTGAAGATATCATTGTTGAGGATGACGCGCGCTCCGCCGGTCTTTCGGAACGTGATGCCGGCAAACTCGTTGGTCGAGGTCGCGACATAACCGCCGCACGTGACCGTGCTGTTCGTCGAACCCACAAAGATGACGCGCACGTTGTGCTTGGTCGATCCCGCCGAGCCGGTGCTGAGGTCGAACACGCCGTTGCTGGTGAAGTTGCTCGAGAGGTACAACGTATCGACGATCTCGTTCGGGGTGTTCGCAACATCAGGATTGTCCCACGTGCTGCTGGAGATCGCGAGAGCGCTGCTGGCATGGATCACGAGATCACCCGTGATCGTCATGATGACAGGCCTGGTGCCGTTCAGCCGGAGGCGTGATGCGGCCCCAGTGGCTTCGCCCACGGTGAGACTCGCGACGGCAAAACTCGTGTCCACGCCGACCGAATCTCCGGCCGCGATGACCACCTGGCTTGTCGGACCTGGCTTGACGCCGCCGACCCAGGTGGAATCGCTGCTCCACAATCCCTTCTTGCCGGACGACGTGATCTGCTGTGCGGCCGCCGGCGCCGTGAGCAACAGCGTCACCGCCAACAGCAGGCAGCCCGCGCTGAGAGCGTAGCGAAGTGTTTTCATGATGCTCCTCCGAAGAATGGTAAGGGGGGTGGTGATGGTGGATTGATACATCGATCGTTGGCGGTCTTCATGGGACCACGGGTGCGACCCCGTACCACAGAAGGTCGCGGTGGGCGATGAACTTCGCATCGCCAAGCGCCAAGGCTTCCGCAAGGTACTTCCGTTCCTGCGTCAATGCATAGATACGTACAAGCAGCAGCGCCATCGAAGATTTTTGCACGCCGTCCAGGTCGTCGTGCGGCCAGGCTTTCTCGCCCCGGGCAAACGGCAGCAGATAGTCGACAGCCGCCCGGATACGTTGTCCTTCTGGTGTCGCTGGCGCCCACAGGTCCACCCCAATGCGTCGGGCCTGCAACGCCAACCGTGCGTGCGCTTCGAGATTGAAAACCGAGTAGTGGAATGGACGCGTTCGGGCCAATTCCTTCGGCTGAGATCCATCGGGCTCGATCTGCGAGAGGATCCTCTTGGCGCCGGCCTCCTGCATTAACCGGCGGGCGACCTCCGTTCTCCCGGAGTATAACGCCGCCGGGATCACGTGGACGTCATACCAGGTGCCATGGTTGTTCGGAGAATCACTTTCATCTTTTCCGTTGTCGCTCTCCGTCAACCACGTGACGTACCTGGAGAACCACGCTCGCAGTGCTGTATCGTCTTCCGCCGTCCACGATCTCGACCCGCGGAGCATGCCGACGGCATCAATGACGAGCGCCGTGTGGCGGCCGTCGAGCACGCCCGGACCGCGTCCATTGCTGCGGCCTGGAACCGCCTGCGAGTACTGCAGGTTGGGGTTCATGCCTTTGCTATCGTCGAGGAACCATGTGCGGATGAGCTTGGTCGCATGTCGGGCATACATCTCGTCACCCGAGAAGAAGTACGCAAGGCTGAGCGGCACCACCGCCGACACCACCGTTCCGAACAACTCCTGATCGGGATACTTTTTCACCTCGGGATTTGTCTCGCCATCCCGGCGAATATAGGGCAGCCCATCGGGCTTCGACGGATCGGGCCACCAGTAGCGTGACAAGCTCATGTAATCGCGCTTGTCGCCGCTGGGAGGTGTGGCGTCCTTTTCTGTTACGGAGACCGGATCGACATCCATCGCTTTCTCGGCGTCGCGCAGCAGCTTCCTGTACGCCGGCTTGAACGGCGACGAAGTCGATTGGAGCGACGACTTCACACGAAGCAACGTGAACGGATCGATGCTGTACACTTCGAGCGTGTTCGACTGCGCGAACGCGATCGAAGCGGTCATCGCCGCAGAGACAAACCATGCCAGATGATGTCGGGTCATTTCAACAAGACCGCCTTTCGTGTCCGAATTCCTTCTTCCGTCTGCAACACCAGAAGGTATGTTCCACTTGATTCGTGCAAGGCATTCCATGTGACGCTGTGCGAGCCTGCCGGAAGGTGCCCGTCGGACACGTCGCGCACGAAACGACCGGCCACGTCGTAGAGCTGCAGGCGAACCCCCTGCGACCTGGCAAGCGTGAAGCGGATGGTCGTCGCAGGATTGAAGGGGTTGGGGAAGTTCTCCAACACCTCAACGCTCGAGGGAGGGTCGGCATCACCCTCCACGGCCGTTGAGGTCCGCATCCAGTCGGGTCCCACATCTTCGACGGTGATCGGTCGTCGTGTTCGCGGCGCTTCGGAGGCTTGGTCTGCACCGACATCTTTCGCCGCCGGCCGGGGTTGGCCGTCCATGTCGAGCACCACCTCCGCGTACGACCCCACGGCGGCCCCCAGCAACGGGCTGTCCACCGCCGGACGCCAGAGACCTTCGGCGTCCTTTACCAGCTTCGGGTCGACCATGGAGATACCCGCCGGCAGCGAGATACCCAGCGACGCACCGTAGAACACGTTGCCCGCATACGTCATGTTGATCGGCGTATCGATGTATGTGATGAGCGGCCCGTACGATGAACGCACGGCGTTGTTCGCAATCGTACAATCGAGCGGCGGGAGGGTGAACTCGGAATCTTTGCCGACACCGACGAGCAGACTGTACTTGCAGTTGACGATCGTATTGAAGGCGACGAGCGCCCGCTGCACCTGGAAGTAGCGGTTGAGCGGACTATTGGGGGCGCCGTTCATCATCGGCAGGGCCGACTTTGTGCTGCTCCCGGCGAGGTCGGCCAGGTAATTGTTGATGACCGTGTGGTCCTCGCCGATGATCCGGATGCCGCCTGAGTTCGTGACATTGTTGCCAAAGAAGAAGTTGCCTTCGACCGTACATCGATTCCCGTGGCGCAACGTCAGCGCACCCTCGCACGAGACGAACGTGTTGCCCCGGTAGATGTTCTCGCACGACTTGTTCGAGATGATCTCCACTTCGCCGTTGCACTGGTAGAAGTAGTTGTTCTCGACGACGGTGTAGGAATCGTACATCGACCAGTCGCTCGTCCCCACGCGGATCGTCTCTCCTCCGTTCACGCCGAGCGGCGGACGCGGACCGAAGTAGTTGCTGTCGATCTGATGATAGTTCGGTGACGGACCCAGCCAGACGACAAGCGTCGTGCCGGAATGGGTCTTGCCGGCCAGAGAGCAGTGATCGACGCGGTTGTGGTGGCCGTAGAGCGACACCCATTTGTAGTCGGTCGAGTTGCTCGGAGGGTTGCAGTCTACGACCGACGTGTTCGTCAGCCGGCAATGATGCGCTTCGCCCATGGACGACGACCGGAATTCGATGACAGCCCCGGAGGTTGGCACCGCGCGCTCGAACCGGAGTCCGTCGACGACGAGCCACGATCCGCCGATGCGGAGCGAACTCGAGCCCGTCAAGATCACCTGGCCCGGATCGGCGGCACGGAGCACGATCGGCCGGAGTGAATCGCCCGTTCCCTGGAAGACGATCGCCTGGTTTGTCCAGGTCCCGGCCGCCATTGACAGCGTGTCGCCAGGCTTGGCGGTCGCCATGACCGAAGCGATCTGCGCGGCCGAGGTGACCGGGTAGACGTCAGCGAGCGCGGTCTGCGCGCCCCAAAAGAACAGCAAGAATGTCAGGCTGCGTCGAATCATGTGCGATGTGTCATGGGGACAACATGAGAAGTAGGCAGTAGGCAGGTACGGTCAGGCCATGGGCAGGTAGGCGTCCGATGGCAAGAACCGTTTGATCTTTGTCCAACGGCTTTCGCCTGCCCGATCCTGCATGTACCTGCTTACTGCTTACTCTCTCGGTTCTTCCGAGCCCTACACTTGTATCAAATGCACCGCGAACCCGGCGAATTCCTTTTCGAAATACACGGTCTGCAACACGCCATTCTTCTCATTTCGCGTCTCCGGACGGAATCGATAACCGCGCCGCTCGCAGTACGCCACCGCCCGGTCGATGAAGTTCGTGCTGATCGCGATGTGGCCGTGTGTCCCGAGGAACTGCCGCTTCAGGAACTCGAACTCCACGCCGACGAACAACGCCCCTCCGGCATCCCGGACGGGCATCCCGACGAGTTCGCCGAAAGCCGTGGCGTCTGCTGTAGCGGTCGGCTCGTCGACACCATTGATCCCCACATGTCGGAGATGGAACCCGAGCATCGTCTGCACCGCCGCGCGCGTGAGGTCGCGGATCGTGTCGAACTTGCCGTCGGCGATCAGATCGGACTTCACCATCCACGAACCACCGCACGCCAGCACGGATGGCAGGCGCAGATACGATAGCAGGTTCTTGTCATCAATGCCCCCGGTGGGGATGAACCTAAGTCCTTTGTACGGCGCGCTCATCGCCTTCAGGAAGTCCACGCCCCCCGCTGCCTCCGCCGGGAAGAACTTTACGACCTCGAGGCCCAAGGCCAGGGCTTGCTCCACGTCGGACGGCGTTGCCACACCCGGCGTGACCGGAATGCTCTTTTTCAAGCAGTACTCGACCACATCGGGATTCAATCCAGGGGCGACGATATACTTCGCCCCGGCACCAAGCGCTTGGTCGACCTGTTCGGTTGTCAGAACGGTGCCGGCGCCCAGCGCCATGTCGGGAAAAGCTTTCGCGATCGCGGCGATCGACGCCTCCGCAGCGGAGGTGCGAAATGTGATCTCCGCACACGGCAAGCCCCCTTCGACGAGGGCGTTGGCCAGCGGAACGGCGTTCTTCGCGTCGTCGATGGCGATGACAGGGATGATGCCGAGGAGATGAAGATGAGAGAGCGCGCTGTTCATGACGATGTATTCTGCATCGGTGAATGAATATTGGGTAACGGTACTCAGGACTCCAAGCGCCCCGCCAGCTCCGGGTCCTTACCACTGACCTCCGACTTCCGTCCTCTTCCCTTCCCCTCACTTCGTCAATATCACCTTCACACTCCGTGTCGTGCGGCCCGACGACATCCGTATCAGATATGATCCGCTCGCAAGGCGAGACCCGTCAAACGATGTCCGATGTCGTACACCCGGAGCTGCCCATCCACGATATAGCGTGGCCACCGACCGGCCGGATGCGTCATAAACCTCGACCGTCGTTTCACCCTCCTTTTCCACAAGGAATTCGACCATCGTCATCGGATTAAAAGGGTTCGGATAAGCCCGAACGTCGATTGAATGCGGCACCGTGCCAGCTTCTTCGATGGATCCCGTCGAGGTCAGTTCCTGGATTGCGAATCCCGCGAATCGGACGGTGTCGTCTCGCAGACTCAACGAATCAAGCAGGCTCCGATAGATGCCCCATTTTGGCCGGATGAACGTGTTCGTCGGCCGGATCGTCATGATATTGTTGCTGCTGTACGACAGCAGCGTCACGCCGTCGCTCACGCGCTTGATCGTCATGCTGTAGTGCGCGTTCGAGCCGACACTGAGCGATTCGGCGCATTCCACCCAGGTGCCGAGGAATGAGGACAACGGTGCTTGCGTCACGACGGTGTGATTGTTGTGCTTCAATTCGATGCGGTTGGGGCTTGCCTTGCGGGGCGTGAGCGTGAAGATCGGGTCCGCGTCATCGCCTCCGACGGCTTTGATCTGGTGGATGTGCGTGAAGCTGGTGGATGGCTGAAACCCGGCCGCAAGTCGAAATCTCCACTTGTACACGACCGTCTCGCCCACGACACCGATGAGCGTGTCGCCCGACTGGTCGTACGTCTTGATCTCCATCCGCTGCCGGTCAAAGTTGATGCAGCGGTCGTTGTCGGGCCATCGGTGAATGTAGAACTCGAATACATACTCCCCCAGTGTTTCGTCCCACACCTCGGCGATATGCCGGCCAAACTCGGGATGCACGCATTCCGGATGCTCAACGACGTCGCCGCCGTTCGGTGCGAATACGCTGTTGATGAGCTCGTACGTGTTCCCCGGTCCGTCGGCGTTCAGGACCGCTTGACCCGGCGCCGAAGACCAGAGAAGAAGTTGGCCACAAAGAAGCACAGAGAGCACAACCAGTGGCCTGAGATGCTGTCGCGAAGCGACGAACTTCTTTTCTAGACTCAGCGTAACCTTTGCCGAATAGGACATGTGCGGGTGTTGTGTTTTGCGCAACGAACTCCTCCACGTCTTTACTCTACACTCTCGTTTTGCAATCGCCCAAATGCTTTCAGATTCCTCGACCACCCCTAGCCCCTCCTTCGTAAGGAAGGGACCTCTTTGTCTCTTCGGGAGATCGATGGCTCACCAACGCCTCGCGTGAGAAGATGTCTGGCAGCCACCGGCCTTTGGCCTCTGGCCTCTGACTTCCATCCTTGCACTGAATTAGTGTTCGCCGCTTTGAGGCGTTTGTGTCGGGCCTCCGGCTACCTCGCCATCCAACCGCCATCCACCACGAGCACGTGGCCGTTCACGTAATCCGACGCCTTCGAGGCGAGGAACACCGCCACGCCCGCCAGATCTTCCGGCTCACCCCATCGCCCCGCCGGGATGCGTTCTGTGATCTGCCGGTAGCGCGTCTCGTTGGCGCGCAGCTGCTCGGTGTTGTTCGTCACCATGTAGCCCGGTGCGATGGCGTTCACGTTGATGCCGAGCGACGCCCATTCGTTCGCCAACGCCTTCGTGATCTGCGCGACCGCCCCCTTGCTGGCAGAATACGACGGAACCGTGATCCCACCCTGGAACGACAGGAGCGACGCCACATTGATGATCTTGCCGTACTTCCGCTTCACCATGTCGCGTCCGGCGGCCTGCGACAGAAAAAAGACCGCCCGGCTGTTCACTGTCATCACCTCGTCCCAATCCTTCTCGCTGAACTCAAGCGCCGGCGTGCGCCGGATGATCCCAGCGTTGTTGACGAGGATGTCCACCTTGCCGAACTCCTTGATCGCCGCATCGACGATCATCTGCGGAGCGCCCGGGTCGAGCAGGTCGGCTTGGAACGTGTGCGCCGTCTTGCCGTGCTCGCGCAGGTGTTCAACGGTCTCGCTCTGTTCTCGACGGTCGACGAGGAGAACTTCCGCTCCTGCGTCGGCCAAGGCGAGCGTTATCGCTGCGCCCAGCCCCGTACTGGCACCTGTCACGATTGCAGACGTTCCAGAGAGATCAAATGGATTCATGAGGATCCCTGATGATGAAAATGGAAAATGGAGAATGGAGTGGAGAATGGAGTGGAGAATGGAGTGGAGAATGGAGAATAGAGAATGGCAGAGCACCCTGGTGAGCGACGCATCGGGTTTCCGAGAGACTTCATCGCTCGCACTCTTCCAGTCCTCACGCATGCTCTCGTCTGCGCTCCCTCGCTCCACTCCCTTCTCTCTTTGTGTTCTCTGTGTTCTTTGTGGTTATTGTTTCAGCGCGACCCGCTCCACCTTCCCCGCCAGCAGATACACCGACCCGACGGCCAGAGGGACCAACGCCGCCGCCAGCAGAAAGACGAGCAGATATCCCTGCTGCGATATCGCGGGAACCGTCCACGTGCTGATCAATACGCCAACCACCGCGCTCGTTCCGCCCAGACCCGCCAGCGAACCGACCGATTTGCCCGAGAACAGGTCGCTCGGGAGCGTCTGAATGTTGTTGATCGAGACTTGGAAGCCGAAGAGGATCACGGCGATCAGCAACACGGCCGCAACGGGATCGGCCGCATACGCTGTGGCGATGAGCGCCGGAAACGAGATGATCCCACCCAGCAGGATCGCCCACTTGCGAGCCTTCCCGACCGCCCAGCCGCGCTTCATCAAATGTCCGGAATACCAACCGCCAAGCAGGCTCCCCGCCGCCGCGCCGACATACGGCACCCACGCGAAGATGCCGATCTGCTTGATGTCGAACCCGAACACCTCGGCGAGATAGATCGGGAGCCAGTTGACGAACAGCCACCAGACCGGGTCGAGGAAGAACCGCGACAGAATGACCGACCAGCTTTCTTTGTAGGAGAGCAATTCTCCCCACGAAAGGACGCGTTCATCCACCGGAGTTGTGCTTGCGACCTTCTGGCCCGAAAGGATGTACTCCTTCTCTTCCGGCGTCAGCCACGGATGTCCATCGGGGGCGGCCCGGTTGATGAACCACCATGGAATGATCCAGATGAGGCCTAGAATGCCGATGAGAACGAAGGTGGCCTTCCAGCCGACAAGCAGGTACAGGAATGCGACCAATGGCGCCGAAATGACCGCTCCGATGGATGCACCCGCGTTGAAGATGCCTTGAGCGAACGCCCGCTCCTTGATCGGGAACCACTCGGCGTTCGCCTTCGTCGCCCCGGGCCAGTTGCCCGCTTCGCTCAACCCGAGCATCGCGCGGAAGAACCCGAACGTCATGAGGCTTCGGCCAAGGCCGTGCAGCATGCACGAGATCGACCAGGCGAAGATCGTGATGACGAAGCCCAGGCGCGTTCCGACCTTGTCGATCAGGCGACCCGAGAGGCTCTGGCCAAGCGCGTAGGCGACCATGAAGAACGACACGATCGCCGCGTAGTCGTCCTTCGTCAGGCCGACATCCTTTGAGATAGACGGCCACATGACCGCCAGCGCGTTCCGGTCGATGTAGTTGATGACCGTGGCAAGCGCGATGAGGGTGATGATGTACCAGCGGAGGCCTTTGACGAGTCTCATAAGCTCTCAGGAGAACCTTGGGGGCAGTGGGGATGTATGATGGAAGTAGTAAGACGAAAGACTGAGGCGCCTACTTGGGGCTTCGATCATTCATCGTCCATCTTACATGAAGCCATCTCAAAAATGGTTCGCGCGGCGTTCGCGGCGGTAGCGGCGGCCGCAACGTTAATGATAACTACCGATTCTTAACCGCTGCGAGCACTGCTTTTGAGACCGCTTCATCTTACATTTTACATCTTACATCTTACCTCTTACTTCTTCTTGCTCTCGAGAATATCTTCCCTCACCGGCGTAAAGACGTCGACGAGTTTGCTGTCCTCCAGCGCCATAACGCCGTGCATGATGTTCGGGGGAATGACATAGCAGTCCCCGCCCCGCTGGACCTTCTTCTGGCTGCCGATCGTCACCTCAAACGAGCCGGACTCGATGTAGGTCACCTGCCGGTGTGGATGCTTGTGCAACGCGCCGATCGAGCCCTTCTTAAACTCGACGTAGATCAGCATGAGCTGCTCATCGTACCCTAGAATGCGCCTCCGCACTCCCTCGGCTACGGTCTCCCAGGGAATGTCGTTGCCGAAGACGAAGACATCTGTCGGAGTGATCTTCATTGGAGCGCCTTTGCGGAAAGAAGCGTGAGATCAGTGAACAGTGAACAGTGAACAGTGAACAGTGAACAGTGAACAGTGAACAGTGAACAGTGAAGGGTGAAGGGTGAACGGTATTCAGGGCTGGGGGCCTGCAACCCGCTACCTACTACCCGACACCCAATACCCGATACCCCATACCCCATACCCCATACCCGATACCCGATACTCAACCCCCTACTCCCCACTCCTCTCCACCTCCACATCTCCCTTCCACCGATACGTCGTTCCTTCTACCTTCATCACATGTTCCGCGCTGGGATCTGAAGGACGGTTCGTCACCATCACGTGCCAGCGGGATCCATCGCGGCCCGTCAACTCCACCACCGTTCCCTCGTCGTCGCTCGCCAGCACGCGAACTCCGATGATCGTCGGGTGCAGGCCGATCGAGAATTCTTTGATCGGGTCGAATTCACCATGAGGTTCGAGCGTGGTCGCGAAGACAGTCTCTTGCGCTCGTCGCCGGAAGAGCAGTCCCGGCTCGCTTCGGAGGTTGAAGCTCGGGTCGTTGGCGCCAAGCCGAGTGAAGTACACGTGCGTGCTGGAATCGGCCGCCGTCGTCAGCGAGTAGTAGCGGCGTCCGTTGAGCAGGGTGACCTGTGCCGGTCCGTTCGCAGGTCCGTCCGCCTCCACCCAGAGATGCTGGTATCCGTTCGCCACGCCAAGCGCCGTGCGCTTTGCCCCATGCGCCGTGTACTTCACGTTCGTGTTCACGATCTGCCCGAAATAGTAGAACGGCAGGTCGTACTGATGCTCCTTGTCCGCCACGACGCGAAGGATGTCCACCACGAGCGGCTTCGCAAACCGGCGGTCGTCGATCATCAGGAGCGTCCGTTGCATCTGAACGCCGGACGCGACATCGGAGACAGTCGCGCTCATGGACTGAACGCCCGCGTCTACCGCGCGGAAGAAGTGCCGCATGCCATGGTGCCTCGAGGAGACCGGTTCTTTGCCGTCGAAGTGCGATCGTTCGTCGACCACCACGGTGTTGTGCGCCACTGTTTGCTTCGCCCACGTCTTGTTCTCGGGCAGATACCGACCGCCGTACTTCGTTTCAACGTTCAGGAACCGCGCCGCGCCGTAGTCCTGCAGGATCTCCCGCCCTTGGTTATAATAGAGGATGCCGAGCTTGTCAAAATGGCCGTGCGATAGGCCGTGCGACGTGTACTTCATGAGAAGGAGCGACTGGTCCTCGACGCCCCCGTACCGCAGCATCCCCAACCCGCCCTGCGTTCCGTCTCCTCCGTCCCTCAGTTCGATGCTGGCGTACGGGAACGGCACGATGCGTTTGGCGTCGCGCATAGCCTCGGCCACCGCCAGACCGGCGCCGTTCAGCATCACTTCGCCCTGTTGTTGAACCACCCACAACAGTCCCGGATCTTCGCCGCCGTGCCGGAAGACTGTGTTCGTCGCAAGGATCAGCTCGGCCGACAGGAACGTCTTCTCCTTCATCGCGTCGTTGATGGGGATGAAGGCGCCGTTGGTGTACGTCAACTGCAGTGTCGCGTGGACCGCCTTGCGAACGAGCCCGCCGCGGTGCTCGAAGATCTTCAGCGACGGTTCGTTGTTCTCGATGACCTGCGCAAACCCGACGAACGGCATCAGAGCGTAGCGCGCATAGTACGCGCCCTCCGTATAATAGCCGTCGGGAGAGAACAGCTGGTCCAACTGTGCCAGGTAGCCGCCCTTGCGGTCGAGCTTTGTGCCGTACAGGGCTTTGTTCGAAAGGCCCGTATCGCCCAGCACGTACCCCGCCATACCGACGGCTGTCGCCATCCATGCGCCGTGATTGTGGGTGCGATCGACGACGGACGCATGCTCCGCGACAAAGTACTCGGCCATTGGACGGATAAGCTTCTGCTCGATGGTGGAACGGTCCTTCATCGACAGCCACGGGTGGACGCAATCATACGCCTGCGTTGCGTGCACGAGCCATACGGTCTCATTCAGCGATTGCCAGAAGAGCCGTCCATACGACTCCACTCCCGCCTCCGGGTGCTTGCGCAGGGTCGGCCAGAGCTTGGCATACTCGAGAAGCATGTCGCGCACGAAGCGGGCGTAGCGCTCGTCACCCGTGATGGCGAAGAGCACTCCCGCCTGCTGCATTTCGAGGTAGTTCTCTTTATGCCGCTGATGTACCGGACCGCTTGCGTCCACCGGCTTCGGTACGCTGATCGGCCGCGTCACCGCCGCTTCGACCACGCGCGTCGCACGCTGGAACGCCGTATCGAGCAACGGCGTACGACCGAGCGCTTCCTTGATCCCCTTCGCCTCCGATGCCGTGAGCATGAGGGAAGGATGGGGGCGCTGGGCGAACGCACCTGCCACGAACAGCGCAAGTACGAAGATGACCTCGATGTGTGTCCTATGCGACATGGCACCCTGTCATTGATACCTGATACCCGATACCCGATACCCAATTCCCGATTCCCGATTCCGATGGCTCTTCTTCAACCGGGTGGAAGTTTGATATCGCTTCGCGATGCGTGATGGGCCTCCGACTGTGTTCCGCTTTCTCTAAGAGAAGAAGATCCCGCCATTGATATCGATCGCCTCGCCGTTGATGAACGACGATCCCTCCCCCGCCAGATACGCCACGAGGTCGGCGACCTCCGAAGCGTTCCCTTCGCGTCCGAGCGGCGTCATCGACGCGACCCGTTGACGCACTTCGGGCTTCGTGAAGGTGTCGTGGAATGTCGTTGCGATCATCCCCGGCGACACAGCATTCACCCGGATCTTTCGAGGACCGAGCTCTTTCGCCAGTCCGCGCGTCATCGTCAGCACCGCACCCTTTGAGGAGGCGTACGCGATCGCTCCAGGACCTCCGCCGTCGCGCGCCGCTTGTGAGGCGAAGTTCACGATGGACCCGCCGTCGGCCATGGCCGGCAGGGCATGCTTCGTCACGAGGAACGTGCTGCGGGTGTTGAGCGCGTAGAGAAGGTCCCAGAAGGCGACGTCCATCTCCGCCATCGTCTTTCGAGCGACCAGTCCGCCGGCCACGTTCACGAGAATGTGGATCGGTCCGTCGAATGCTTTCTGTGTCCCCTCCACGAGGGCTTTGACGCTGTCCTCTTTCGTCACGTCGCAGAAGAACCCGGCCCCTTTGCCGCCGGCCTTGGTGATGGCCGCGAGCGTTTCGTCACCCTGTTCCTTGCTTTCGTAGTAACTGAACGCGACCGACGCGCCGAGCGACGCGAGCTTGACGGAGATGGCGCGCCCGATGTCGCGAGCGCCGCCGGAGACGAGAGCAACTTTGCCGTTCAATGAATCCATTGTGATCCTTTCAACGTTAGTTTCGCGCAGCGACCGCCACGGAAGCAGCGGGCGCAGCGCTTGTAGAGATAGACGGAAGTCCTTGACTTGCTCAGGACCGACCGAAATGGTACACTATCACCGCTCACTCCGAGGGGTTCGTATGCACGAAAATGAGATCGCGACCATCGTGCTTGATGCGTGTTTTGTTGTCCACCGGGCACTCGGTCCGGGCCTTTTCGAATCGGTTCACGAAGAGGCTGTCGCTGACGAACTTTCAACCCGCCGCGTCGAATTCGGGCGCCAAGTCGAGATCCCGGTTCAATTTCGAGGACACGATCTTGGAATCGGCTTTCGGGCGGACTTGATCGTATGTAAGCTCGTTGTCGTCGAGTTTAAGTCTGTTGAGTCGATCGTACCGATTCACAAGAAGCAACTTCTCAACTACTTGAAGCTCGCAGGATTGCGACTTGGATTACTGGTCAACTTCAACGTCCCGTTGCTGCGTGACGGCATCACGAGGTTGGCGAATAGGCTCACGTGAGTTCGAACCAACGATGAGGCTGGCCGTAGCTTCCGCCCTACCGTCGAACCCTTGATTCCTTCTTCCCTCATACGCCGCGGACGCAGCCCCCGCTGCGCACGCTGCGCGAAATTCCTTAGAACCGATACCCGACCTCCACCATGAACCGGTGGTGTTCCGTCAGGTTGTAGTTCACGTTCGATTGCCACATGTCCTGGTATTTCAGCGAGGTGTACTCGTACGCCGCGTCGATCAGCACGCCCATGAACTCCGTCCCCAGGCCGAACGTCGCCACCGAGGACTTCACCGGTTCGTTGATGATGGCCGACCCGACCACGGAAAATGGTTGCGTGTCTTGCCGGTATCCTGCGCGAACGGACAAGAAGTCCCACGCCAGGTACTCGACGCCCATCCGATAATTCTCCGAACCGACCCACGATGAGGTCGTCGTTCCATCCGCTGCGGTCTGCTCGGACGTCGCGAAGCCGGTCATGGCATAGTCAAAGCTTACCGTCCATCGGTCGGTCGGCGTCAGGATCACGCCGCCCCCCACGCGCAGCGGCAGTTTGAGCGATTCCTCCCCCGTCTCCCTGCGGCTCGTCACCACCAGCGCCGTATCGATCGTCACCGTTCGGTCGAACGAGCGGGTAATCGTCAGCGGTAGCGCCGCCGTGAGACCGACGGCGTAGCGCGGGTTCTCCCAGAGCACGCCGAGCGTCGCGCTCGTTCCGGAGTAGTCCGACGTGCCGAGGTGCGTCACCGCATACCGGACCGGGTCGACCTTGAACGCATTGTTGATGAAGTTCAGCACCCCGCGGTCGAGACGGAATTCGTAGTCGTCCGACGAGCCGAACAGGATGTTCGCCGTCACGCCGACGCTGAGCGACCCGTACTTGAGGGCCAACGCGGGATTTACCGTTGAGACCGACCCAAGCCGCTTGCTCGTATGCTGGTACCATCGCACATATTCCGTGTCCCCCGTGGCCACCATCGGGATCGGTGACGGCCGGAACGATCCGATCATCGGGTCGAGGACGTTGTTGTTCTGGAAATAGTGCGTGAGGTCGTATGCCTCTCCGCCGCCGATGCCAGCCACGAACGTCAGCTCCATGAACTCGAACGGCATGGCCGCCGCAAACGTAAGCGGGGAGCCCTTGGTGAACGCGCGCGACCAGTTGGGACCGATATCGTCGTACGGCTTCTGCAGACGCTCGTACGGACTTGCCGGCGGGACCCAGGTGGTTTCCGCGAGAAAGGTGATCGGATTGGGCAAGATCTGCCGGACGAGCGGCTCCTTGATGCCCTCCCACTTGTCCTCCATGAGGATGCTGAAGCCCGCGTAGAGCCGGTTGGGGGTCCATTCCTGCGATTGTCGCTGGCTTGTCGCCACGCCCGTGCCGGCAATGCGCACCTCGAGACGCTCGATGCGCGTCAGAAGGGCCGGGTTGGTGAAGACGGCGTTGGCCGAACGCGTTGCCGCCAGTACAGCTCCGCCCATGCCGCGGCCACGGACGTCGCCCAGCGTCGATTGGTTCAGTCCCTGCAACGTCAGCGGAACCCCTGCGCCCTGCGCCAGCATCGACGCCGATGTCCCGAGCATCGCAAGCGTTAGAAGCAATGGACGATCGAAGCCATCGGACAACGCTGCGGCCGCCCTGCCTGCCGAAGTGCGCGCCTGATGGTGGTCGTTTTGTGCCTTGCCGGGCCGTCGCTCCGGCACGCAGGCAGGCGCGAGCGCTGCGCGAGTCAACTTCGAGAAGACCACCTTAGCCGTGGCCCATCGTTGTCGTGGATTCATGGCAATTGCACTCCTACGCTGATGCGATGCACGGCCGGCAGATAGTCGCCCATCGAGCCGTAACTGTAGTCGAGCGACAGCGGGAATCCTCCCACCTCCTGTCGCACGCCGGCGCCCGCCGTCAAACCGTCGTTGTCATAGAAGAATTTGTAACCCGCCCGCAGGAAGACGGCATCGCTGAAGCCGTATTCCATGCCGAGGTGCATCTGTTGCTTGTAGTCGTTCGGCTGGAAGAGGTCGTATGCCATCGTGATGCGGTTGTCCTCCGATTCCCCGAGCAGTCCGTTCGGACCGACGACGTCGGCCGCCGTTCCGATCCGGAACGCCAGCGGCGCGGGGAAGCCTTCCTTGGCGAACTTCACCTGCGCGCCGAAGTTCTGGACCGCCGCGCTGACCCTCACCGTGCGATAGCCGGTGTTGTATTGGAGGCCGAAATCGAACAGCACCAGCCGGGCGAACGTGTTGACCGTTTCGGTAACGCCGCTGGTGGAGGTGTAGGTCACTGTCGAGCTGCTCCACAGCGATTCATTGATGAACTTCACCGTCACGCCCGTCGCGAACTTGTCGGTCATCTTCTTCGCGTAGGTCACGCCGATGAGGTATGTCGAGGGATTGAACGTCTCGCCCGTCAGTCCGGGGTTGTAGCGGACGTTGGTGCCGGTGCCTGCGAATTGGAGCTGGTCGGCTCGCGTGACCGGCATCGAACCGTAGTCGACATACTGGAGCTGCACGGCTACCGTGCCCCAATCGTCGAGCGGGATGGCCGCCGCGAGCGCGTGCTGCTGGGCGTCGAACAGCCACATCGTGGTCGTGCCGGCGACGTCGATGGCGTCGGCGTGCGCAATGCCCGCCGGATTCCAGAACACGGCGTTCGCGCCGGACGCGACGGACGCGAGCGCGTCGCCCATGGCGGTACCGCGGGCGTCGGGCATGACCTTCAGGAACTGCAGTGAACTCGTCCCCACCTTCTGGGCGACGGCGGCCGGGGCGCACACGAGGAGCAGACCGGCGACAAGAAGCGCAATGGTCGTTTTCATGGCGATGGCCTACTTGATGATGACGAACTTGCCGTGGGACCGCTTGCCGTCGGGCGTTTCGACGACGAAGAAGTAGACGCCCGATGCGATGAGCTGGTTATTGCGCGTCACCTGGAAGTACTCGGTGGAGTAGTCGCCGCTGTCATGCTCGATCGTCTCAACGAGCTGACCGCTGTACGAAAGGATCCTGATCGTACATTTCTTGGGCAGGTTGTAGAAGCCCACCTTGTTCTGAGGTTCGCCCGCACCT
The DNA here is from genome assembly GCA_025454835.1 of Bacteroidota bacterium. Lineage (GTDB taxonomy): Bacteria > Bacteroidota > Ignavibacteria > UBA10030 > UBA10030 > 2-02-FULL-55-14. Next base: position 41,225 of record JALONQ010000003.1, read on the forward strand.
GAGAAGCCGGACTGTACAATGAACGGGTTCGGTACGGCGTACACCGTCTCCAGATCGTCCGTCCCTCCGAGCTGCGTCTGGTGGAGCGAGGTGTTCGTGCGACCGCTCTTCCGTCCAGAAGCATCGACCGAGAGAACGGAGTAGTAGTACGATTCTCCCACCCGCGTCCCCGGGTCGACCACGGCGTACGTGCCACTATTGAAGTACCTCGGATCTCCGATCCCGATGCTGTCGAGCCGTACCCAGGGTCCGAGCGGGTGCGATGACTTGTAGAGCTCGTAGTGGCTGAACGCCGCTTGCAACCGCGTCGTGTTGAATGTTTCCGGGTGGTTCTCCCATAGGATGCGATTCGTCGCCCGGTCGGTGTTCTCGATCCGGACGGCGGGAGCCGGCACGGCGATCGGTAATCGATACGCGCCCCGGTCCGGAGCCGATTCAGGCCAGTATTGCGTTGAATCATAGTCGACGAGGGTGCGGCCCGTGTAGGCCTCGATGGCCCGGTCCGCGACGTCGCGCACCGTCATGACGTTCGAATTGACATACTCCGGAACGGGGTACGTCGACAGATACGTGGAGCCGAACGTGCGATTGTCGAGGCCGTACGTCACCGTTTGCCAGTAGTTCCAGACCGGGAAGAACGCCTGCGTCGTCGCGCTCTCTCCACAGATCTGGCCGCAACTCCCGCCTTCATCGACGAGCCCTGCCTGCGTTTCCTCCAGTCGCGCGGCCCCGTACCCCGCCACTTCGGCCAGCGCGAACCGCATCTTCCGGCCGGGGAGCACATGATACGGTCCGTAGATCATCATCTTGCCGACGCCGAAGTACCAGCTCTGCCGCACATTGAACGCTCCGCGGCCGACCCAGTCCGGACCGAAATCCGCAACCGACCGATACGGTGAGTTCTTCCGCGTCAGCGAGATGTCCATGTTCACGCGGTACTTCGCCTCCGTCAGCAACGACGTCTCGAGCCGGTTGAGAAACGGCTGTTTGATGTGTCCGTTCGCGTCCCACACATTGCCCGTGTCGCTGTCGGCGACGATGAGCCGGGTCTGGGCCTTCGTCGCCAGGTTCGTCGTATCAAAGTAAAGCTGGACGAAGCCGATCGCCTGGGGCGCCTGCAGACCTCCGCCGTTCTTGCCGCTGGCGGCCCACTCGGCGAAATACTGCGGGTCGGGCTTGCCGTTCCGGTCAGCGGCATAGCTCAACCAGCGTCGCCGGTCCCAGCGGGAATAGACATCGTTCTGCTGAAAGTCGCCGCCGCTCCACCGGTTGAAGGTCCGCTCGTACCCGGTCTTGCCGGGGGCCAGGCCGTGCGAAAAGCTGATGTAGACATCGAGCAGCGTATCGAGGCGGGCTGGCGTCGCAGGATTCCCGTCGACGTCACCCGTGTTCTCGATCTCGTACTCATAAATGATGAAATCGTCGTAATCGGGATGACTCCAGGCCCGGCTCGTGCGTGTCACCGTCAGGCCGAGCGGCGTCGCCCACTTGGAAACGATGATCTCCTCCGCCTCATTGGGATCGTAGCCGGGATTGATAGATCCGTCGGCTCGAAGCGGATAGTTCTCGGTCCGCGTCAGCTCCAGCGGGAAGCTGTAGGTTCCGGCCACCGGCAGGCCCGAAATGGCGCCGCAGTAGGCATACATGCGATCGACCGTGTCGCGACGGGTGGCCGCCATCTGCATGCCTCCGCCGAACGAGTTGTGCTGGCCCGTGTAGGGCTTCGAGTCGATCGTGGTGGCCGACCGTGCCGGCCATTCGAACGACGGGAATCCGGCGGTGATGCCCGCCGTTCCCTGATCGTACGATCGGCCCAGCTCTCCCGTGTTATAGACCGTCTGATGGAGCATGCCTCGCTGGTGCACGGCGTGTTTCCGCCCCTGCGCGAGCACGCCGCTCGTGGCGACGATCACCGTCAGAACAAGGATCAGGCTGCGCTTCATGGTGGTTGCCTCGCGTCAGAAGTTGAGAACGATGCCGAACTGGAAGCTGCGGGGCGCGTTGCTGTAAAGGAGGAACGTCTGGTCGACCAGGAAGCCCGGATGATTCGGGTCTTCGTAGTAGGTCATCGCCGCCCGGTCCGACTCGTAGAGGTCGAGGTTCCGGTTCTCCTCGAACGTGCCCGTCGCCGTGTTCCGCGTCTTGCGGAAGATGGCGTTGTAGTTATAGATCATGCTGTTGAAGACATTGAAGATCTCGAGATAGACCGACGCGCGCACGCCGCTGAATCGTTCGAATTCCTTCGTGATCTTCATGTTCATGTTGGTTTCGTCGGGCGATCGCTTGTTGAACAACGCTCCTCCGCCGGTCATATCGTACGTATAGGGCCGGCCGCTCCGGTAGAAGGCCGTCGCCGACAGCGTAATGCCCGTGAACGGCGTGCCGCTGAGCACCGTCGGGTCCCACCACAGGTCGTCGCGGTCGAAATTGACCACGAAGCTTCCCACGACGTTGTGCGTCCGGTCGAAGTCAAGCAGCACGTCCTTGGCCGTCGGCAGAACGACCGTGCCGCTCTCAGAGAAGCGGGGAGATTCATTGAACGGCGTCGCGTTCTTGCCCGTCGCCACGCCGTACGTGTAGTTGATCGTTCCGGTCAGCATCCCTTGCCGCCGCGCAAAACTGACGCGGAAGCCCCGGATGTCGGCGTAGTCTCGGTTGACGAACGTCGAATACCCGAAACCCTGCACGTCGTAGTAGAAGGCCTGCTGGATCAGATTGCGCACATCCTTGTAGTAGCCGCTGACGTCGATCCGGAAGCCGCCACCCAGACCCTGCGTGAGGCCGATATCGTAGCTGTTCGTCACCTGCGGTTGCAGGCGCGGATTGCCGAGGACCATGTCCTTGAAGCCGCGATTCGGTTCCTGCTGGAAGACCGTTTGGCTGAATGGCGGACGCTGGACGAACGAGCCGTAGTTGACGTGGAAGACCATCGTCTCAGACACCGGGAACGAGATGCCCAGGCGCGGCTGGAGTCGTGCCAGGCTCGGCGTCAACGCCTGATCCGCGAGCGCCTTGTTCGTGAGCGTATCGCCGTTCTCGTTGATATACCGGTACGGCGCATACGGATCGGTGTAGTAGAAGAGGTTCTGGTTGTAGAGGTCGAACCGGAGGCCGATGTTCGCGATCATCCCCTCGAACTCCATCTTGTCCTGCAGGTAGACGGCAAACTCCATCGGCTTGGAGCCGTAGCGCTCGAACCGCTGGCCGTTCGAGGACTTCAGCGACAGGATGTTGCTGACGTCCAGGCTGAACCAATTGGCCTGAATGCCGGCAAGCAGCATGTGCGCGTTCGTCATTTGGCTCGTCATCGAAGCGTCGAGCGAGATCGTGCGCGACCGTTCGTCCCTGAAATCGTCGTCGATGTTCGCGTAGCTGAAGTTGTCCGGCGTGCTGCTGTAGGGGATGGACCAGGTCTTGCTGAAATCGCCGTAATAGACGATGGGAGATGTGACCGGCGTTCCGCCGAGGAAGTTTGTCCGCAAGGTGTTGACCTTCACCTCGTAGAAGGTGGCGGCGCTCTGTGCGTACGTGAACCGCGCGCCGAGCTGGTAGTTGTCCGTTACACCCCGCGTCGTGCCGAGCGTCCGATCCCAGATCCAAGAGTAGAAGCCGGTGGTCGAGGTCGAGCGGAAGACGAACTCCCGCTCGTTCGTGTAGGCGCCGCTCAGCCGCACCGTCATCCCCTCGCCCAGGTCGTGAACGAGGTTCCCCATGAACTGCTTCTTCGTCTCCGGTTCCGGCGTCGGAAGCATCGGCCACGTGTTCTCACTGTGGAACGCCAGGAACGCCCTCGTGTTCTCCGACAGAGGACCGCCCATCGTCGCGTCGAGCGAGTAATCGACGAGGTTGTCGTACGTCTCGCCCATATCACGCTTGCTCTGCTTGGCCCAGTACAAATAGGCGATCTGGCCCAGTGTTGTGCTGTCGCGGCCGTACCGGCCGTCGAACCCGTTCCCGATGGAATTGTAGTATTTGCTGTTCTGGTTCGTGCTGTTCGAATCGATCGTGCTCCAGACGAGTTCCGAGTTGAGGATCGCCAGATAGGGATTCGCCTTCGGGTCCCACACGCTCGGGCCAAAGTGCTTGCGCCCCGGCGCCCGGACCCGCGCCTCCGCACGAGCCGTCCACTTGTCGTTCCGCCCTTCCTTCATCGAGATGTTCACGACGCCCGATTGAGCGTTGCCGTACTGGGCGCTGAAACCGCTCGTGATGATCTCGACCTCTTCGAGCGCGCTCATGATCGGCGCGAATGACGACGCGTTCGAGAGCGGGTTGACGATGCCCATTCCCTGGAGGTTGTAAAGCTCCTCTCCCTCGCGGCCTCCGCGAAAGTGGCTCTCGCTCACGTCGCTCGACAGCGACAGGACGCTCGTCAGGTCACGGATACCGGGGACGGCCAGCACCTCCTCCGACCGGATGATGTCGCTGGTGGAGGTCTTCTCCTTCTCCACCTCCGGCCGTTGGGCCATGACGACCACCTCGTCGGCGGTCACCGATGTCTCCGTCAGCGAAAAGTCGGCCGTCGTCGTCCGATTATTGTTGACGATGAGGCCGCGCTGCGTCATGGTCTGATAACCCAGATAACTGGCCGACACTTCGTGCGAGCCCGGAGGGACGTTCAGGATGAAGTATTCCCCGTCCTGATTCGTCGTCGCACCCAATCGGGTGCCTTTCAGGAGGACGTTGGCGCCGATGAGCGGTTCCTTCGTCGCCTTGTCGCGCACATGACCGGAGATCTTGCCGCTCTCCTGTGCCAACGCTGGGACCGTCAGGAGCATGAGAGCGGCCAACAACCCTTGAACCGTGACCTTCATGTCACCACCTCACGGAGAATGATTGATCGGGGTCGGTACGGACGACCGTCGAACGGCCGCCCGCGCGGGAGAATGTCAACGTGACCTGCCGGTCGCCGGTAACGGTGCCGTTCCATTGGCCACCATCGCCCCGGCGAAGCTCGACCGAAACGGGTTCGCCACACTGCAGGCGGAGCGTGCCCCACTCGATCCGTCTCACGTGCGAAAGCACCGCCATCGTGGGTTGTTTCTTGACGGTGCGCAGAACGACAGCCTCCCCGTCGAAGGCGAACCCGTCGGACCTCATCGAGCCGGAACCGTCGAAGGCGACAATGTCCGTGGTGTCAGATCGAACGACCTTGATCCCGCCGCCACCCTGTGCAGAGACGACCACCGGGCGAGGGACGCCGCCCTCGGTTGGTATGAGCGCCGTGATGAAGCGATGTTCCTTCGATGGGCGCGTCTGGAACACCGCCGACACCGTCTCAAATCCGCCCCCCTCGGTCACCGTCAATCCCTTCGCCAAAGCCTGGTAGATGTCCAGATGTTTCGCCCGCAGATGTCCGGGCCGGACCGTCGTGTAAGATCCCTGCCAGACCTGTTGGGCCCGTCGGGCGACCGCGGATCCCGTGAGGCGGTCCTCGACGACCCAGCCGTACGGCTTCAGGAAGAGGACATGGCGGCGGTAACGGACCCCGATGGTGTCGAACCCGTCGTGCGTCGCTGCGAACATGTCCACGTCCGGACCGCTCATCCATTCTGTCACGGTCGGCGTCGGGAGCCAGGCCCATTTGCCGAATCCCGTCCGTGCCGCATTCGGGATCCAGCCGCGTCCCTGAACGAGGCTGTCGACAAGGGCGACATTCTTGACCCACGAGTTCTTGAGGAATGGATACGACGGATTGCTGTACTGCACGCGGTAGTTGGGAAGGATGGTGGAGCCGTCGGCATACGCGACGAGGCCCAACACACCGCCATGCGTATGGTCCGGCTTCTCCACGGCCCGGCCGCCGTCGATGATCATGTAGGCCGAGCCCGGCGTCCATCCGCCGCGCATCACGTAATAGCCCGTCTCCAGTAATGCGGCCGAGGTGAAGCCGGGAGGCGATGCCTGCAGCGCCCGGTAGACCTCGGGTGCGTCCTCTTCGAGAAACCACGTGAACGCCGGATGCAGGTCGCGGGACCCAAAGTGCTTCAGTTGGGCGTCGCGGAACAAGTACGCGCCCAAGCCAAGGAACGGGCCTTCTTCTGGGTCGACGAGTTCCGCCGTATTCGGGCTTTCTGACGCCCGCAAACGCGAACGTGCCTCGTCAAGGTTCTGATTGCCGATGTACGTGTCCTGCGCGTCCTGCAGCGGCGGCATCGTGCCATCAGGCTGCAGTACGGCGAGGATGGCGTGGAACATGCGGCGGTATCGGTTCTCGGCCCACGCGGGGACCTCGACGCCGTTCACCTCCGCCAGCCGGAACACTCGGAAGTAGTTCAAGATGTCGAGCTTGAAGTAATGCGAGGCCCGCTCGAACTGGAACCCATCGGCCGCCACTTCTCTCTCAAGGTGCTCGAGGATGAGCGCGTACACGTGATGGTTCCACTCGCGCATGACGGGGAACTCGGGATACATGAGCGTCATTTCGAACAGCGCGCACAGGCCGACGAGCTGATGGTTCCCCCAGCTGAACTTCCGGCTCCCCTCGATGACCTTCGCGCCGTGCAGAAGCCACGTGCGGACCATCAGCATCTGCTCGTCGACGGAAAGCGCATCGGACGCGAGCATGAGTTGATGGAACATCATGAGATTCCGGATACGGTGGCCGGCGTAGAAGCGCTCGAAGATGTCGTTCCCGCCTGTTTCGGCCTTGCCGGCCTCATAATCGGCAAGGAAGTCCCTCAAGTGGTCCATCTGGAAGCGCACGGTGCTCCTGTCGCCCGACACATGATAGAGGATCGCGAAATTCTCGGCGTAGAGATGGCGCGCAAGTGATCGAACCGTATTGGGCGTGTGGGGACGCCCCCGTCGGTCCTGTCCCGGGACTCGCCAATCCACGTCGGCCCCATACGTGCGCTGGAACGATTCCGCCTTGCTCTTCATGAAGGCGGCATCGTCGGGATAGCGTTCGGCGTAGCGGCGGGCGCGAGAGGAGGCATCGGCGGGATCGAAGAAGTAGCGTGGCGATGAACGACGACGGAGATGATCGAGGAACAGTTGGGCGGCGCGGGCAGTGTCCGCGGAACGGAGAGCGTCGTGGACCGGTCGGAGGGCCGGCAATGTGGTGTCGAGCATCGCGAACATCTCGGCCGCGGTCACCGGCCGCTCGCGCGGCACGCTGTCGCTCGGAAACTGTTTCTTGCTCTGGGCGACAAGGCTTGACGCCAAGATCGAGATCGCGGTGAGCGTGAGGAGTGGGGTTCTCATCTCTATTCTTGGTTGGCGACCGGAAATTTCTTCACGAAAGGTATTTTCACCGCTGAGCCGCAGAGACGCAGAGACGCAAAGCAGAACGGCGAGAAGTTGACATGGCTTCGTGATTCAAGGGTCGTTCGACGTCATCGCGCGGTTTGTGTTGGGCCCGAGGCTGATCTTCCGGCTTTTGGCGCCTTGGCGTCTTTGCGGTTGATCTTCTTTCTTAGTTCCGCCCCGCCAACTTTCGCTCCTCCTCTTTCGCCGCCAGCATCTGCTTGGCGTGTTCTTCGGCGATCAGGAGGTGTTCTTCCATGGCTCGGCGGGAGCCATCGGCATCACGGCGCAGGATCGCGTCGAGGATCCGGCGGTGCCAGATCACGGCCGATTGCTTCGCGTCGGCGACACTGGCGTACACCGACGATTTGATCTGCGGCAGCAGGCGGTGGATCGGCTCGAGGATCAGCGGAATGATCGAGTTCTCTGACGCTCGGGCGATCGAGAGATGAAAGACCATGTCGAGGTGCGCAAGCTGTACGAAATCATCGGTCGAGGTTTCGAGTGCACGGTGGTCCCGTTCGAGTCGATCGGCGTCTTCAGCGGTATGGTGCAGAGCCGCCGAGGCCGCGATGGGCGGCTCGATGATCTGGCGTGCGTGAACGATGTCGAGCACGTGGTGGCGGTCGGAGGTCATCGTCAGGAAGAGTTGGAGCGGGGCGGTGACGGTGTCGGCGGAGATCTGCTGTACGAAGATGCCCTTTCCCTTGTTGATCCTGACCAACCCTCGGGCGCTGAGCATCCGCAGTGCCTCTCTCACCGCCGTGCGACTGACACCGAATTGTTGACAGAGTGCGTTCTCCGTCGGGAGCTTCCTGCCGGGCTCGAATCTCCGGCTCATGATAGATTCCTCTATCTGCGCCTCCACCAACTTGCTCACCTGGGTCGTCTTCGCAATTGCGCTGAACTCTGTCATAGCGATGTATGATGTATGATGTATGACAAGTTTAAGTAAGACATGCCGACCTGTCAAGTTAATTCGCCTTTGTTACGTCAATTTGTCATAAATGAGAATCTTTGGGATTCTCGTTCCAAGCACTTCCACGCCAAACGCGCGCCGAGACCTTCTGGCCGCTCGGGGATTCTCGTGTTCTCGTTGATTACCTTGGCTCGAACTTTGGGAGGCTTCGTGGTCGCATTTCTTGCTGTCCTCTTCTTTGCCTTCATCGGCCTGATCGTCATTCTTGTCGTCCGATCCACCCTCATCGGACGGCGCCTTCGGCACCTTGAAGATCGAATGTCGGTCCTCGAACGATCGGTGCGGGGCCTTTCGGTGCAGCAGCCGACATCGGAGCCCTCCGGTGATCATTTGCACTTGTCGCTGTCACCCGAACCCCCAGCACCATCCACCCTGACACCGATCACTTCTACCCGATCCCCAATACCCGATACCCGATCCCCAATACCCGATACCGCTTCTACACCCACCCGCACTCGCGCGGAATGGGAGGCCTTTGTCGGCGGCCGCCTGCTCAACCGCATCGGTGCTCTTGCCATCATCATCGGTATCGGGTTCTTTCTCAAGCACGCCTTCGACAACAACTGGATCTCTGAGCCGGTGCGCGTACTCATCGGGGCCGCGGCTGGCGTTGCCTGCCTCGCCTTTGCGCGCCGTACGCATCAGCAGGGCTTCGCCGTCTTTTCGCAAGGACTTGTCGGATCCGGCATCGGCATCCTCTATCTCAGCGTCTACGCCACATTCAATTTCTACGCGCTGCTTCCGCAGATCCCGTCGTTCGTGCTGATGCTGGCCGTGACCGTCTTGGCGCTTGCCCAAGCCATTCAGTACCGCTCGTTCGCCGTTGCGCTCCTCGGCTGGGCGGGCGGATATTTGACACCTTGGATGCTGAGCACGGGCGACGCGAACGAGGTCAAGCTGTTCGGGTACCTGGCGCTGCTTACCGTCGGATTGCTCGGGCTTGCCGTCCGCGTGCCCTCCTGGTCCGCGTTGCAACCGTTGACCGCAGCCGGCACCTGGATCTGGTACCTTGTGTGGCACGTCGATGCCTACGCCAGCGACGCGTACGCCATCACGCTCTTCTTCGTCCTCGTCTTTTGGGCGTCGTTCGTGGCGGCCGATCACGCGCAAGCGCGCACGGGAACGCCGTTCGGTTGGGAGCGACGCCTGACGGTCATCTTCAACGCTCTGATTGCGCTGATCGCCATCACGCTCGTCGTGCACGCCGAATCGGAGACGCAGGCTGGGATCGTTCTGATGCTGCTCGGCGCGGCCTATCCGCTCTGTTTGGTCAACGGAGGCGTCGTGTTCGAGCGTTCGTATGTCGTCGCTACAACGTTGACGGCGCTCGTGCTGTGGTGCATCGGGACGGAGTGGCTCTTTGCCGACTATCCTGATGTCGGAGCGTGGGCGGCATTGGCGTGGATCGCCGTTGCCGTCGGACGTATGCGCGATTGGCCGCACTTGATCGTCGCGGGGCTTGTCGTGCTCCTACTGGCCGTCGTGCAGCTCTTGAGTGTGGACGGCGCGCTCGCGGCGGTCAATGTGCGCGACTTCACTTTTGTGCTGAGCTGGAGAACCGTCGGGTACCTCGGCCTAATGGCGGGAGCGTTGTTGGGGTTCCTGGCTCTGCCGACCGACCATCCCCGCTCGAACGAGCGCCAGCTGTTTTTGCTCGTTGCGGGTGCGGCGTTCGCGTTGTTCGTCACCGTGGAGGTGAACGACCTCCTGCGCGTCTGGCGTCTGGATCTGGACCCGGACCCGATCGAGTTCCGGTGGTTCCTCTCGCTTCTGTTCATCGGCACGTTATGGGTCTCGCTGGGCGCCGCCGCATTCGCCGCCGGGGTGCGGCAGCACCTCTCGGCGCTGATCGGGTTCGGCGTGTTCTTGCTCGGCCTCGGGGCGACGTTGATGGCCTTTCGCGGGATTGCGGTGCCCGTCATCGATTTTCATCATCCGGTCCTGAACGTCCGCGTCCTGACCATGCTGGCCGGAGCCGGAATATTGCTCGCGAGCGCGTACCTGGCCCGGCAGCATCCGGACGCTCTTCGCAACGCTCCGGCGTTGCCGCAGCTCCTCGCCGTCGCCGCCGTCGCCGTGGTCTTCTCGATGCTCACTGGCGAAGCCCGCGACTGGTTCGAGCGTTCAGTGGTCGCGGCGCGCGAGTCGGGTCCCGCCGCGCTGGCGGACCTGCTGGACGAACAACAGTTGGCCATCTCAGTGGTCTGGCTGTTGTACTCGGTGGCGTTGATGGCCGCGGGGTTCTCGCGCTCGAATCGTGGACTGCGGTTGATCGCCATCGGCCTGTTCGGTATCACGATCTTGAAGATCTTCCTGTATGACCTGTCGTCGCTCGAGACCGGCTACCGGATCGTATCGTTCATCGGGCTGGGCGGGATCCTGCTGGGGGTGTCATACGGATATCAACGATTCAAGCATCTTCTGATCTGAGGCGGCGGAGCGATCGAGGCCCCAAACGAATTGAAGTTGGCGCGATGACCTCCCGAATATTCTGGACGCTGGCGCTGGTTGCGCTGGCGATCGCGGATCTGGCGACCCGCTGGCTTCTTGATTTCAGCTTCGACGCCGTCCTCAAGGTCGAATCCTTCCTCTTCACGGCGACCGCTGCCGTTCTCTTCCTCCGCATGAGGCGTGAGGACTCTGCCAACGCCTGGCCTCGCTGGGTCCGATCCGTCATCATCGCAAGTCTGTTGCTCGCGGTCGTGCGGGCGGGCTCGTACTCCCTCGGCCTTGAATTGTATCTCGCCAACCTTGCCACTCTCGCGATCGCCATCATTGCGGCTGTCGGGTCAAAGTGGAGACGCGGGGGGGCGCCTGAGAACGTGGGGAGTAGGCAGTAAGTCGGCACCCTCCGTTTCGGTCAAGTGGATATCTCGTTTCACAGATCATATGTTCTTGTCATAGGACTTCAACCTGCCCACCGCCTGTAGGCGCCTGCCTACTGCCTACTTTCTCCAGATCTCTTCTCGCCTCACCTTTCCTTTTCCCACACTTTGCGGTAGATTAGCGTTCCGTTTGTTGATCCTACCCAGGGAGTCCCCATGCCAGTCATCGGTGTCTTGAAGGAGACCGCCGCCCGGGAAACGCGAGTCGCTCTGGTTCCTCAGAGCGCCGGGCAGCTGGTCAAAGAGAAACACGGCGTCCTCGTCCAGTCCGGCGCCGGTGCGGCCGCCGGGTTCTCGGACGCCGACTACCAGAAGGCCGGAGCCAAGATCGTCGCCTCCGCCGACGCGGTCATCAAGGGCGGCGACCTTATTGTGAAGGTCCAGCCCCCCAGCCCCGCAGAGGTCAAGAAGCTTCGGGCCAACACCGCCCTTATCAGTTTCCTCTCCCCCGCCACCAACGCGCCGCTCATCAAAGCGCTCGCCGGACGCAAGGTGACCGCGTTTGCGATGGAGTACATCCCCCGCATCAGCCGCGCGCAGAGCATGGACGCCCTTTCGTCGATGGCGACCGTCGCCGGCTACAAGGCGGTGCTCATGGCAGCGTCGGAGGTCGGCAAGATGTACCCGATGCTCATGACCGCCGCGGGCACGATCTCGCCGGCCACGGTGCTGGTGTTGGGCGTAGGCGTCGCCGGACTTCAGGCGATCGCCACGGCGAAGCGGCTCGGCGCCAAGGTCGAAGCCTTCGATCCTCGTCCCGCCGTGAAGGACCAGGTGAAGAGTCTCGGCGCTGCGTTCGTAGAGATGGAGTTGCCGAAGGAGGATGTGGAGACGAAGGGCGGCTATGCCAAGGAACAGTCGGATGCCTTCCTCAAGGCCGAGCGCGTCGCCATCGCCGCCCGTCTGCCGAAAGTGAACGCCCTCATCACGACGGCGCAGATCTTCGGCAAGAAGGCCCCGGTGCTCGTGACCGCCGACATGGTCAAGCAGATGCCTCCGGGTTCGGTCATTCTCGACATGGCGGCCGAGAGCGGCGGCAACTGCGAACTGACCGTCGCCGGCAAGACGGTCATCAAGCACGGCGTGAAGATCATCGGCGCGGTCAACCTTCCCGCCTTGCTGCCTGTCGATGCGAGCAACATGTATTCGCGCAACGTTTATAACCTGCTCAAACACATGTATCCAAAGGCTGACGCGCCGACAGACCCGTCGGAAGAGATCTTGGCCGCCTCGTGCCTCACGCGCGGTGGCGCCGTCGTCAACGAAGCCGTACGCGCGTTGCTCGTAAAGGGAGGTGAATAAGCAATGTCCGAAGCCTTGATGGTATCCATCTACGTGTTTGTCCTCGCCACGTTCGTCGGCGTGGAGATCATCAGTAAGGTCCCGCCCCTGCTTCACACGCCCCTCATGTCCGGGTCGAACGCGATCTCGGGCATCACGCTCGTCGGGTCGCTGATCGCGGCCGGCGAAGGCCACGGCGGGCTCTCCGTGATCCTCGGCACCGTCGCCGTCGTGTTCGCCACCGTTAACGTCGTCGGCGGCTATCTCGTGACCGACCGGATGCTGAAGATGTTCAAGAAGGACGCGCGCCGCGGCGGAGGTGCCCAATGAGCACCTTCGCTCTGCTGGCGTACCTCGGCGCGTCGGTTTGCTTCATACTCGGCCTGAAGATGCTGTCCTCTGCCCGCACGGCACGGCAGGGGAACTTCCTCAGCGGCTTCGGTATGCTCCTGGCCATCGTCGTGACGCTGATGGACCAGAAGATCTTGTCGTTCGAGTACATCATCGCCGGTCTGCTTGTCGGGTCGGCTATCGGCCTCTATCTGGCCATTCGTGTGCAGATGACCGACATGCCGCAGATGGTCGGCGTTTTGAACGGCCTCGGCGGCGGCGCATCGACGCTGGTGGCGTATGCCGAGTACCTCCGCCTCTCGGGAGATACGGCCATCAACGTCTGGGCTGGCGGCGAGGTCGACCTTGTTGTGCTCATTACGATCGTCCTCAGCATCATGATCGGGACGGTCACGATCGTCGGCAGCATCGTGGCCGCGGCAAAGCTCCACGGCATCATGAAGAGCGCGCCGATCCTCTACCCGATGCAGAAGCAGATCAACGCCGCGATCCTGTTCGCGATCTTCGTTATGGGCGGTCTCTTCGTCGCCGATCCGTCGCTCTGGTATCTGCCGCTGGCCATCATCGGCCTGGCGATGATCCTCGGCGTCACGAGCGTGATCCCCATCGGCGGCGCCGACATGCCCGTCGTGATCTCGTTGATGAATTCCTACTCCGGCCTGGCGGGCGCCATGACTGGGTTCGTCCTCGGCAATAACGTCCTGATCATCAGCGGCACGCTCGTCGGCACGTCGGGCATCATTCTGACCGACATCATGTGCAAAGCGATGAACCGGTCGCTGGCCAACGTGCTCTTTGCCGGCGTCGGCGCCGACTACAGCCCCGATGAAGCGGCCGGCGAACAGAAGACGGTCATCCGCTATACCCCCGAGGACGTCGCCTCGATCCTCGAGAATGCGCAGTCGGTCATTATCGTCCCCGGCTACGGTCTGGCCGTCGCGCAGGCCCAGCACGTGCTTCAGGAACTCGCCGGCTTGCTCGTCGCCCGTGGTGTCGAGGTCCGCTACGGCATCCATCCCGTTGCGGGCCGCATGCCCGGACATATGAACGTCCTGCTGGCGGAAGCAAATGTGCCGTACGATCTGCTCCTCGAAATGGACCAGATCAACGACGACTTCCAAAACACGGATGTCGCGTTGGTGATCGGCGCCAACGACGTCGTCAACCCGGGCGCGCGACACAAGAAGAACAGTCCGCTCTACGGCATGCCTATTCTCAACGCCGACAGGGCGCGCACGGTCATGGTCTGCAAGCGCAGCTTGAACCCTGGGTTTGCCGGCGAAGACAACGAGCTCTTCTACCAGAAGAACACCATGATGGTCTTCGGCGACGCCAAGTCCACGCTGACAAATCTGGTGGGGATGATGAAAAAATAGATCTCCGTCCCCGGGTGTTGCCGGGATGACATCACCCTGAGCGAGGCACGACCCGCGAACAATCGTTGCGCGAGCCGAGTCGAAGGGTGAAGCCTGTGTTCTCATGGTTCGTATCGCAACGTGATTTGAAGGCGGTCGGTTGGTTTCGGCCGCCTTTGTTGTGTTGATCGTCGCCTGCCGGCCGCTCTCATTGTCCTTGGTCGTTAGGCAGGCTTCGCGGCCCGTGAAAAGAGGTTTGCCGCTTGTGCGGCAACTGTATTGGGCCTCCGGCTGTTCTTTGTGCTCTTTGTGGCTAATTATCTTCCATGACCCCCGAACAACTCCCCCTGCTGGCTGCCGGCATTCTTGTGATCGCCTTTCTGTACTCTTCTGTCGGCCATGCGGGGGCGTCGGGGTATATCGCCGTCATGTCGCTGTTGAGTGTCGCGCCTGAGGTCATCCGGCCGACGGCGTTGGTCCTCAATATCCTCGTGGCAAGCATCGCCAGCTGGCAATTCTGGCGAAGCGGGAATTTCTCCTGGCGGTTGTTCTGGCCGTTCGCCGTGGCCGCGCTTCCCCTGGCGTTCGTCGGTGGCTACATCGCGCTGCCGGCCGAGGTACTCAAGCGCCTGATCGGGCTCGTTCTACTTGCCTCTGCTGCGAGGCTGCTGTTCAAACCTCCTGACGATGTCGTCGTGTCTGAGCCCTCCAGGTTTGTCGCTGTCTTGCTCGGAGGCGGTTTGGGATTGTTGGCGGGGATGACGGGAACCGGGGGCGGCATCTTTCTGACGCCGGTCCTCATTCTGTTCGGATGGGCCAAAGCCAAGACGGCCGGCGCGGTTTCTGCGGTATTCATTCTGGTCAACTCGACCGCGGGCTTGCTGGGTAACTTGAGCGCAACGAGCGCTTTCCCGACCCCCGCGTTGGCTCTGGCTCTCGCGGCGATCGTGGGAGGCTCAGCCGGCTCCTATCTCGGAAGCCGTCGCCTCCCCCATACGGCCATCAAACGCCTTCTGGCGGTCGTCCTCACGATCGCTGGAGCAAAGCTGATGTTCTCTGTGTGAATCTGACCTCTGATCTCTCCACCTGTTCTTCGCATGGACACCGCTCTCATCACCGGTGCCACCGATGGCATCGGAAAACAAACGGCTCTTGAACTTGCGGCCCGAGGATTTCGGGTGTTGGTGCACGGGCGCACGCTCGCAAGCGCATCCAAGGCTTGCGATGAGATCCGCGCGAAGGTCATGGCGGCGAAGCTCGAGCCGGTCCACGGCGATTTGTCTTCGCTCGCGGAGGTCCGGCGTCTCGCCGACGACGCACGACGCATCGCTCCGGCGCTGAAGGTCCTGGTCAACAACGCCGGCGTGTACATGAACGCCTTCGGGCGGAGCGCCGACGGGTTCGAGATGACCTTCGCCGTGAATCATCTCGCTCATTTCCTGCTGACGAACCTGCTGCTCGAGCCCCTTCGTAAGGCCGGCAGGGCACGCGTGGTCCACGTCAGCTCCGTGGCTCATACGCGCGGGGCATTCGAGCTCGACACGATCAACGAGCCGTCGACATTCTCGCCCTACCGGGCATATGCCGCCTCGAAACTCGCCAATGTTCTGTTCTCGAACGCCCTTGCGCGACGGCTTCGTGCTGACGGCGTGACCTCCAACGCCCTTCATCCCGGAGTCATCACGACCAAGCTGCTCAAGGCGGGTTTCAACATGAGCGGCGCTTCCGTCCAGCGTGGCTCGGAGACATCGGTGTTCCTGGCGGTTTCACCGCTCGTCGAAGGGATCACCGGTCGCTATTTTTCCGACGCACGCGAAGCATCGCCTTCGTCCCTCAGTAACGATGAGGCCTTCCAGTTGGGCCTATGGGAGAGGAGCGTGACGTGGACGGGACTGTGACCCGCCGATTGGTGATCGTGGTGGCCGCCTACATTGCGGCCCAGATGATCTCCGACATCGCTAGTCTGCGGATCGTTCTGCTGGCCGGATGGTCGATGGACGCGGGAACGCTCATCTATCCCCTCACCTTCACGCTCCGCGACCTAGTACACAAAACCGCCGGCATTTCCGCCGCACGTACGATGATCATGCTGGCCGCTGTCATCAACGTCGTCATGGCGGCCTCCTTCTGGCTGGTGGGACAACTGCCGCCCGATCCGGCCGTGGGTGAACAGGCCTCGTTCGCCTTGTTGCTTGCGCCCGTCTGGCGGATCGTCGCGGCGTCGATCGTCGCCGAGGTCGCATCGGAGTTGCTCGACACGTCGGTCTACCAACGCTGGGTGGACCGGATGGGCCCGCGCCGGCAGTGGGCACGCGTGCTGGTCAGCAATGGCGCCAGCGTTCCGGTCGATAGCCTTCTCTTTGCCTTTCTTGCCTTCGGAGGGGTGTATGACACCGCGGTGGTCTGGGCGATCGTCGGAACGAACGTGGCGGTGAAGCTGCTCGTGACCGTCGTCGGGGTGCCGCTCATTTATCTGGTGCCGGAAGCCCGCCGCGAGCGTGTGTGAACGAGCGCGGATCGGGATCAACGCAGGAGCGAACGGGGATCACGTGGGCTGGCGTGTGGTCCGCGCTTCCGGACTTCGTGCTCGCAGCGCAGTTCCTGCTGATGTGGGTCAATCCCGGAATCATCGGGGCCGAGTATCTTCCGTTCTACATCGGACTGATGATGGCTGAGTTTGTCGCCATTCACTCGTCTGTCCTCCTGGGAAACGTCGTCTTGGGCGGCGGGTAACGTTCCGGCAAGGCCGTAGCCATCGTTCCCCCACCCGGGACCTCCGCTCGAACGCGTGACCGCTGGAACTTACACGCGTTCCGTTCCGTAGATACTGGCTGGTATTCAACAATTCCGGGGTCCCGTGAAGCGTGTGCTGCTCTCTTTGCCGATCCTTTTCGCGTGTTCTTCCTCCCTTCTCGCTCAACCCGATCTGATCTACCGCTTCACGCCGGTTGCCGAGGCAGACCGGCTTGTGCTCGACGTCCACGTGGAGTTCGTCCCGCACGGATCCGACAGCACGCTGCTCAACCTTCCCGATTCGTATGGGGGGCAGGAGCAGTTCGGCGGCATCTCCGGCCTGCGCGTGATCGCGTCCGGGGCCACGCTCGTCCCGACCGAAGATCGGTCGCGCGTGTGGCTTCGACACGCCGGGCTTTCCCGGGTCGTGTTCACCTATCGCGTGCACGAGCGGCGCTCCGGAACCGTGGAGCTTGGAGATCATTATCGGGCGGTCATACGGCCGGGACTGGTCCACGCTCTGGGGAACAGCATCCTCATCGTTCCCGACGTCCCGGACTCGCTCGACATCGACGTCGCCTGGACTGACACGCCGTCCGATTGGCGCTTCGCATCGTCGTTCGGCCTGGGCGTCGGTCCGTTGCGCACGCGCCAGACGATGCGGTGGTTCCGTCACAGCCTCTGGTTGGGCGGCGATCTTCGGATGCGTGAAACGGTGGTGAACGACCGGACGGTCGCCGTGGCGATGCACGGCTCGTGGAGCTTCGACGATCGCGAGCTGTTGCGACTCGTCCGGACCATCATTCAAGCTGAACGCGATTTCTTCGACGACCACGATTTTCCGTTCTTCCTCGTCACCGCCCTTCAGATCGGGGGCGACAACGACCAAGGCGGAACGGGACGCGTGAACTCGTTCGGCCTGTTCCTCTCGGACGACCGCACCATCGACCTCCGGCTGAAGCGCCTGCTCGCTCACGAGATATTTCACGCATGGAACGGCGACCGGACGGAACGCGAATCGCCGGAAGCGCTCGTGTACTGGTTCACGGAGGGTTTCGCCGACTACTACGCGCGCCGCTTTCTGCTTCAGTCGGGACTCATCACGCCAGAGGAATACCTGGACGATCTGAACGCCAATCTGCGGGAATACTTCACGTCGTCGATGCTCACCATGTCGAACACAACGCTCATTGATGGAGCGCCGGGAGGCCGCGACGCGCAACGCATGCCGTACCGTCGCGGCGACATCTTGGCGCATCAACTCGCGGCGGCTGGCGCTGCGTGCGGCCGATCGCTTGACAGCGTGGTTCGCTCGTACTTGCTCGATGTGATGCGCCCTTCTCGCGCCATCGCCAACAACTCGTTGCTCCCCGCGCTGGCGGAATTATTGCCCGAGGCCGACCGTCCGTTGCTGGAAGGGTGGGTGGGCGGCTCGGTGTCGCTCGACCCTGAGCGAGCGCTGTTCAGTCAAGGTGCGGAGTTGTCGCTGAAGGAGCGGAGACGATTCTATCTCTTTGGCGAGCGTTTTGTCGTTCCCTCGTACCGGCTTTCACAGGCCGAGCGAACCGTCAGACTTCGACCCTAAGGCCGTCATCATCCACCATTCGCCGGCCGCCCGGCTTCGCTGGCCGATTTTTAGGTCAACGGTGGGTTGAAAATCCCGTATCTTGAGTCTGCCCGCCGGGAAAGCCCGATTTTCGGCCGATCAACTGGTCGGGCGGAAACGGTATGTCGGCCTTCACTGTTATTGAATGTCCTGGTTCGTCCTTCACGGCCATCTTCGCACAGACCGCCATTCTATGGAAGCAAAGAACGCTGATCTCTCCGCTCTGCGCATCGATCGTTCCTCAGAGCCTCCGCCGCGTCGGTTTTCGCCGTTGAAGCTTGGCTTGTGGCTTGTCTCGGCGGTTGTCCTCGTTGTCGCCGGTTCCTATTTTTGGGAGGGGTTGGTTTCTCCCGCGCCCGAAGTGAAGCTTGTGACTGCATCCTTCACCTCTCCGGCGCAATCGAACGCCGTCCTCACCGCCAGCGGCTACGTGGTCGCACAACGCAAGGCCGCCGTTGCGTCCAAGGGGACAGGCCGCCTGATCTCGCTGGGAGTTGTGGAAGGAGACCGTGTGCGCAAGGATCAGGTCATCGCCCGTCTTGAAGACAACGACATCCGCGCCCAGCTCGACCAGGCCCGCGCCAATCTGAAGTTGAACGAGGCCGAACTCGTCGACGCTCGGCAGACCTTGGTTCGTGTCCGCTCACTCTTCGAGAAGGGCTTGGCTTCGCAGGCAGAACTGGACGCCGCCCAGGCTCGTCATGATCGTGTTCTCGCCGGCATCGATGTGGCCAAGGCCCAGGTGAGCGGCGCCGAGGTCGCGCTCGAGAACATGCTCATTCGGGCCCCCTTTGACGGTACGGTGCTGACGAAGAATGCTGATGTTGGCGAGATCGTCGCACCCTTCGCCGCCAGCGCCTCCTCCCGCGCTGCGGTCGTGACCATCGCCGACATGTCGTCGCTCCAGGTCGAAGCCGACGTCTCCGAATCGAACATCGAGCGCATCGCGCCCGACCAGCCGACGGAGATCACGCTCGACGCGTACCCCGAAAAGCGCTACCAGGGGTATGTCGCGAAGATCGTTCCGACCGCCGACCGGGCCAAGGCGACCGTGATGGTGAAGGTGGGCTTCGTGTCGTACGACACCCGCGTCCTCCCCGAGATGAGTGCGAAGGTCCTCTTCCTGACCCAGGCCTCTCGGGCGCAGGACCTCGAACAGAAGCCGGTCCTGACGGTCGCCTCCACGGCCGTGGTCGAGCGTGACGGCCGGGCCTTCGTCTTCAAGGTTTCCGACAAGCGTGCGGTCGAGGTGCCCGTGCAGCTTGGCCGTACGTTCGGGGCGTTCCGCGAGATCACAAGCGGACTGACATCCGGCGAGAAGGTGGTCGACAAGCCAAGCGATGCGATCGTGGATGGAGTGTCGGTGATCGTGAAGTGATCGCTGAGACCCCTCTTCCCTGTTCACCGAACTCTGATTTCCGGCCTCTGACTTCTGACATTCGAAAGGTCATCCTATGTCCCTCATCCAGGTCCGCAACGTCGCCAAGGTCTACAAGCGCGACACGTTCGAGGTTCCCGTCCTGAACAACCTGAGCCTTGATATCCCTGAGGGCGAATTCGTCGCTCTCATGGGGCCCTCGGGATCGGGCAAGACCACGCTGCTCAACCTCATCGCCGGCATCGACCGGCCGACGAAGGGGAATGTCGTGGTCAAGGGAACCGACATCTCGACGCTCAGCGAATCGGCGCTGGCACAATGGCGGTCCGACAACATCGGGTTCATCTTTCAATTCTATAACCTCATTCCGGTGCTGACGGCCTTCGAGAACGTCGAGCTGCCGCTGCTTCTGACGAAGCTCTCAAGGGCGGAGCGGAAGAAGCGCGTGGAGTTCGCGCTGGCCGTGGTCGGGCTCGGAGACCGGATGTATCATTACCCGAAGCAGCTGTCGGGTGGACAGGAACAGCGCGTGGCGATCGCCCGCGCCATCGTCACCGATCCGCTGATCATCGTGGCCGACGAACCCACGGGCGATCTTGACCGCACTTCGGCCGAAGAGGTCCTGACGCTCATGGCCCGGCTGAACAGCGAGTTCAAGAAGACCATCGTGATGGTGACGCACGACCCGCATGCGGCACAGCGGGCGCATGTGCAGCGCCATCTTGAAAAGGGCGATTTGGTGTGATCGAACGAATGTGAACGTTTCTTCCCTCTTTGCGTCCTTCGCGTTCTTGGCGTCCCGAAGGCCCGAGCTTGGCACGTTCTCTGAACAACTACGGCACGTGCCGAGTCGAGGGCTTTGCGATCAGAGTCGCAAGGTCGGGCGCACTGTTCCGCACATAGCTAGCGAGTGATCTTATGCGTGTACTGAAGCTCATCTTCAAGAACGCCTTTCGCCACAAGCTCCGGACCCTGCTGACCGTACTCGGCATCGCGATCGCGGTGACGGCTTTCGGACTCCTCCGGACCGTCTACACGGCGTGGCATGCCGGTCTCGATATGGCCGCCCCCGACCGGCTCATCTCGCGGCACTCGGTCTCCTTCATCTTCCCGCTCCCGTACGCCTACCTCGACAAGATCCAGCGTGTGCCGGGGGTGGAGATGGTGACCTACGCCAATTGGTTCCAGGGTGTCTATATCGACAAGAACCAGTTCTTCGCCCGGCTCGCGGTCGATGCGAAGACGTACTTCGAGGTCTACCGCGAGTTCCTGCTTCCTCCCGATCAATACGAGGCGTTCAAGAAGGAACGGAATGCCTGCGTCGTCGGCGAGACGATCGCCCGGCAATACGGGTTCAAGCTCGGCGATGTCGTCAACATCACGGGTGACATCTATCCCGGCGATTGGCAGTTCGTCGTGCGCGGCATCTATCAGCGCCGCGATGAGACCGTCGACGGCACGCAGATGGTCTTCCACTGGGAATACCTGAATGAGCGCATGCGGACTGACGCCCCGGGCCGCGATGGCGACGTTGGCTGGTACATCGTCAAGATCGCAGATCCGAACCGCTCTGCCGAGGTCTCGTCACAGGTCGACGCGCTGTTCGCCAACTCGCGCGCCGAGACGAAGACCGAGACCGAACGCGCGTTCCAGCAGAGCTTCATCGCGGCGACGGGAACGATCGTCACGGCCATGAACTTCCTGTCGTTCGTCATCATCGGCATCATTATGCTCGTCTTGGGCAATACGATGATCATGTCGGCCCGTGAGCGCACGCGGGAATACGCGGTGCTGAAGACCCTCGGGTTCTCCGGTGGACACCTCGTAGGCCTCATCGGCGGAGAGTCTCTTCTCATTTCGATCGCAGGGGCCGGGGTCGGCGTGTTGCTCACCTTCCCGCTGGTGGAGGTCTTCGCTGCGGCCCTCCCCAAGGGCTTCTTCCCCGTGTTTACGATCGAACCGATCACGCTGACGCTGGCCGTGCTTTCGGCGATCACGGTGGGCGTGACCGCATCCATCTTCCCGATCCAGCGGGCGTTGGGCACTCGCATTGTCGACGGATTGCGGCATGTTGGTTGAAAGTTCAGCTCTCTCGCCGGGACGCAATGGTGCAACGAAGGCTTTGTCTGCCGCCCCGGACAACCGTTTCTTCTCGCAGCCGTCGTAGTGTCGCCGCGAGAGGCTCTCTCAGGACGCCATCATGAAGATCCCCTTCTCCTACATTCTCCGTAACCTCGGCACGCGCCGCCTTACCACGTTCATCACCGTGTTCGGCATCGCGCTTGTCGCCTTCGTGTTCGCCGCCGTCCTCATGATGGCCCGCGGCGTTCAGGAAACCCTCGTCGCCACCGGCGACCCCGCCAACGCCATCGTCGTCCGGAAGGCGGCGCAGGGAGAGATCTCCAGCATCATCGACGGCACCACGGCCGGTATCGTGCGTTCGCTTCCCCATATCGCCAAGACGGCCGACGGCGCTCCCGTCGTCTCCGGCGAACCGGTGGTCGTCATCAATCTGGAAAAGAACGACGGTGGCTTGAGCAACGTGATGGTCCGGGGCATCTCCCCACAAGCCACAACGATGCGTCCTCAGGTGAAGATCGTTGATGGGCGTATGTTCTCCTTCGGCGCCCGGGAGGTCGTCGCGGGTGTGTCTCTCTCGGAGCGCTTTCGCGGCGCCCGCATCGGCGATCAGGTGAGGTTCGCCGGAGACCAGTGGACGGTCGTCGGCACGTTCGAGGCCAACAAGAGCGGGTTCGAGTCCGAGATGTGGGGCGACGCACTGCAACTGCTCTCGGCATTCAACCGCGGCAACTCCGTGTCGAGTATGACCGTTCGGCTTGAGGGGGAGGAGCGGTTTGATGACTTCAAGCGGGCCTTCGAGGCGGACCAGCGCTTGAACCAGTTCGAGACGAAGCGCGAGCGGAAGTACTTCGAGGAGCAATCCGAAGCGATGGCCATCTTCATCCGCATCTTCGGTATCTTCATCACCGTCTTCTTCAGCCTCGGATCGACGGTCGGGGCGATGATCACGATGTACGCCGCCGTCGCGAACCGCACCGTTGAAGTGGGCACCCTCCGCGCTCTCGGCTTCCGGCGCCGCAGCGTCTTGGCCGCCTTCCTGACCGAATCCTTGCTGATTGCGCTCATCGGCGGCGCGGTCGGGCTCGCCTTGGCCTCTGTTTTGCAGTTCTTCCAGATCTCGACGCTCAATTTCGGGTCGTTCGCCGAGCTGGCGTTCTCGTTCGCCTTGACGCCCGACATCATCATGACGACACTACTGTTTTCCGTCGGGATGGGATTTGTCGGGGGGTTCCTGCCGGCCGTCCGCGCGGCGCGGTTGAATATCGTAAGCGCTCTCAGGGCCGCGTAGGCCGGGGTCCTGTCGCGGAGCGACGGCCTTTCGCTGAAGGACCATGGACACGACGTGCGATCGGACGCCGCCTACGAGCGGTGGCTCGTCTCACACGAACGGTGACGGCCGACCCTGGAACAGGCATCTTCTCTGTTCGAGGTCTTCACAGCTCATCCGTGATCGCTTCGTGCGGTGCTTGACGGCATCGCTTCTCCGCGTTCCGTCTTCGGACTGCCGCCCCTCCTTCTATGTGCGCGTTCTGGATTCTGTCTCCCGTATTCTGTATCCTGTCTCCTGACTCCTGTCTCCCAACTCCTCATTCTGAAAATTGAGCTCTTCTCGGGCTCCCCGCGAACCATGTTCTGGCTCCAGATCGTCTCCAATTTCATCAAGATCCTCCGCGAAGGGCAGACGCCGAACCAAGTGGCCGGCGGCTTCGCCCTCGGCTCCATCGTCGGCCTGATGCCGGGGTTGAGCCTGCAGGGCCTGATCGTCTGGCTCATCATCTTCGTCCTGAACGTCAACCTGTCGGCCGCCTTCCTGGCCGCCACGCTGTTCGCCCTGATCGCCTGGCTGCTCGATCCGGTCTTCCACCACGTCGGCTACTGGCTCCTGGTCGACCTGGAGGGACTGAAGGACTTCTGGACGGCCTTGTACAACGCCCCCCTCGCCCCCTTGACCCGCTTCAACAATACGATCGTCATGGGCAGCCTTGTGGGCGCCCTGGTGCTTGTCCTGCCGGTCTTTTTCGGCATGAAGCGCTTCGTGATCGCGTATCGCAAGACCGTCGGCGCTCGGATCGAGAAGACAAAGCTCTACCAGATCATCAGCAAGAACTTCCTGGTTCGGTGGTATGAGAAGGTCCGTGACCTGGGAGGACTGTCATGAGACGGAATTTCGTCCTCTTTGCGGTCGTCCCGCTCCTCATCCTGTTGATCGTTCTGTACTTCTTCCTCGACGGCTGGATCGAGGCGGGGCTGGAATATGCTGGCGAGCGTGCTGTCGGGGCCAAGGTCGAGATCGACGATCTTGCCCTTACGTTGTCCCCCCTTGGCATGCGGTTAGAGCGCCTCCAGGTGGCCGACCCGAGCGACCCGTGGTTCAACATCTTCGAGACCGGGCGCGTCCAGTTCGCGATGGACGTGAACCAGCTTCTCCGGGCCAAGTTCATCGTCGAGACGATGGAGGTCAACGCGCTCATCCTCGGAACGAAGCGCACGACCGACGGCTCCATCCCCAAGCCGCCCACGCCACCCCCCGACCCCAACGCGGAACCCTCTCCGGTCGCTCAGGCCACGGCGGCCCTCGTCGATGACGCCAAACAGGCTCCCGTGTTCGACCTGGCCAAACTGCGGGCTGGGCTGAACATCGATAGTCTGACCAATCCGAAGAACCTCTCAACGTACCGGCACCTGGATTCTCTGAAGCGCCAGATCGACGCCGCAGCGGCGCAGTGGGATACGACCCTGGCCGCCCTTGATCGTGTCAAGGCGCAAGCCGACGAGGTCGAGGCTCGCGTGAAAGCGATCAACGTGAACGAGATCAAGACCGTGCCGCAGGCCACCGAGGCGTTCAACAACGCCAAGGCGGCCTATGCGACCGTTCAGGACGTTACGAAGACCTTCACCGAGCGCAAGCGGACGATCACCGATGGTATCGGCGGCCTGTCAGCCGGTATCCGTCAGATCGACGACGTTGCCACGCAGGATTTCCGCAACGCGGTGGCGCTTGCAAAGCTGCCCGATGTCTCGATGTCGGGGCTGGCGCAGTTGGCTCTCGGCAAGGACATTATGTCGAAGGCGCAGACCTATCTTGGCTACGCCGATATGGTGCGCTCGAAGGTCCCGGAGTACACGCCAAAGCCCGATCCAAGGCAGGCGAAGCGGTCGCAAGGCGTGAACGTGCACTTCCCCGTCGACCGGGCCTACCCGAAGGTGTGGGTCAAACAGGTTCTTATTACCGGAGGGACCGACGCGAATCAGGACCCGAACTTCTTCTACGCGACCGGCAAGGTGACCGACATTTCCAACGATCAGCGGATCACGGGCAGGCCGCTCGTTGTCGCGCTCGGCGCAAGCAAGGGGAACGGCACGGCGATGACGTTCGACGCGTTCTTCGACCGTCGCGGAGAGACCCCGCACGACAACTACAAGGTGGCTTTGAGCGGCGTTCCCGTGGGGGCGATGGAGCTGGGCCGCGCCGGCTTTCTTCCTTCGAAGATCACCGACGCCGTCGCGAAGGCACAGATCGAGGTCGACATCCCGGGCAACAAGTTGAACGCCACCACGCGGGTCGACTTTGAGCGGCTCAAGGTCAACTTCGACCGCGACGCCCGGAATCTCGTTGAGCGGATCGTGCGCGATGTGCTCACCTCCATCAACGCGTTCTTTGTCAACCTGCGCGTCTGGCGGAACGACCGGGGGGCCATCGACGTGGCCTTCGCGACCGATCTTGACGACCAGATCTCCACCCGGGCTCGAGGGGCTGTGGGCGACGAGGTCGCGCGGATCCAGGCCGAGATTCGCGCGAAGGTGAACGCGCAGATCGCCGCGAAACGCAAAGAGGTCGAGGCGCTCTACGAGCAGAAGAAAGCCGAGGCGATGCGGCGCGTGAATGACATCGAGAACCAGGTGAAGCAGCGTGTCGCCGTCGTCGAGCAGAAGAAGAACGAACTGGAACAGCGCGTCGAGCAGGAGAAGAAGAAGGCCGAAGACACGCTGAAGAAGAAGGCGGGAGACGCGCTCAAGGGCATCCTCAAGAGAAACTGAGCTCTCTGGCGCGAGTAAAGTCCGGTCCCTGACCGGACGGCTCCGCGTGCTCCCTGACCGGACGGCTCCGCGTGCTCCCTGACCGGACGGCCCTACCTGCCTCCCTGACCGGACGGCCCTACCTGCCTCCCTGACCGGACGGCTCCGCGTGCTCCCTGACCGGACGGCTCCGCGTGCTCCCTGACCGGACGGCTCCGCGTGCTCCCTCGACCGGGCGCGGGTCTCATAGAACACAAAACGGCGGCCCACGATGGACCGCCGTCTCGTTTGTAAGGCTTCGCAGCGTTCTGGCTATTTCTTGCCCTTCTTCTTGACGGCCGCCGCGTTTGGTCCGGGTTTGGGCCCTTTCTTGCCCGAGAGGCTCTTTGTTGGCCCTCCGGCGGTCTTTGCGGGCGCCTTCATAGGTGGTGCGAGTTCCGGCTTCACTGCCGCAGACTTCTTTTCCGGCTTCGGGGCTGGCGGAGGCTTTGGGGCCTCGGCGGCTTCCGCGATCTTCTTCTCCTCTTCCTCTTCCGCCACCACGACCGCGATGTCGGCCACTTCGTCCTTCTCCTGAAGTCGAATGAGCCGCACGCCTTGCGTGTTGCGGCCAGCCACGCGCACGTCCGACGCATGCTGGCGGATGACCATGCCGCCCGTCGTAACGACGACAATGTCGTCCGTCTCGAGCACTTCGCGGATCGCCACCATCGAGCCGGTCTTGTCGGTGATCTTCACCGTCTTGATCCCCTTGCCGCCCCGATGGCTGACCCGATACTCGTCCTCTTCCGACCGCTTCCCGTAACCGCGATCGGTGGCGATGAGGATCGTCGTCCCCCTGCGTTGAAGCGTGATGGCTCCGACAACGCGATCGCCTTTGCCAAGCTTGATGCCGCGGACGCCGGCGGCGCTACGGCCCATCGGACGAAGCTCCTCCTCGTGGAAGCGGATCGCCATGCCCTTCGCGGTGCCGATGACGACGTCGTGCTTTCCGTCCGTCAGACGAACGTCCACCAGCCGGTCGTTGCCTTTCAGGTTGGCGGCCGTGATGCCGTTCCGGCGCGGATTGGCGAACTCCGACAGCAGGACCTTCTTGATGGTCCCCTCGCGGGTGACCATGAGCACGAAGTGTTGATCGTCGAAGGCCTTCACGCCGATGAACGAGGCGATCGTCTCGTCCGGCTGCTTGCCGATCACCGAGCCGATGGGCTTGCCTTTCGACGTCCGACCCCCTTCGGGGATCTCGAACACCTTGAGCCAGTAGCAGCGACCCTTGTCCGTGAAGATCAAGATGTAATCGTGCGTCGAGGCAACGAACATGTGCTCCATGAAGTCGTCTTCACGCGTCGACGCTCCCGTCACCCCCCGACCCCCGCGCCCTTGTCGTCGGTACCCGGACACCGGGAATCGCTTGATGAGGCCGCCGTGGCTGATGGTGATCACCATGTCCTCCTCGGCGATCACGTCTTCGATCCGGAACTCCTCCGCCGTGTATACGATCTCCGTGCGACGGTTGTCGCCGTACTTCTCTTTCAACTCCAGCAATTCGTCCTGAATGATCTGCAGCTGAAGCGCCTTGTTCTTCAGGATCGCCCTCAGCCGCTCGATGAGCTTGATCGTCGCCTTGTACTCGTCCTCGATCTTCTGCCGCTCAAGGCCGGTAAGCCGCTGCAGCCGCATATCCAGGATCGCTTTTGCCTGGACCTCGGACAGCTTGAATCGCTTCATCAGACCCAACTTGGCCGTCTCCGTGTCCTTCGAGGCCTTGATGAGCTTGATGATGGCGTCGATGTTGTCGAGGGCGATGATGTAGCCCTCGAGAATGTGGGCGCGCTTCTCGGCTTCGTCGAGTTCGTACTTCGTCCGTCGGACGATCACTTCATTCCGATGGTCGACGAAGTGCTTCAGGATCTCCCTGAGCGTCAGTACCTGCGGACGGCCGTCGACGAGGGCGAGCATGATCACGCCGAACGTCGTCTGCATCTGTGTGTGCTTGTACAGATTGTTGAGAACAACCTCGGCGTTTGCGTCGCGCTTCAGGTCGATGACGACGCGCATGCCGTCGCGGTCCGATTCGTCGTTAATGTTCGAGATGTCCTCGAGCTTCTTGTCGCCGACGAGTTCCGCGATCTTCTCGATCAGCGAGGCCTTGTTCACCTGGTACGGCAGCTCCGTGACGATGATCCGCTGTCGTTCTCCCTTGCCCGTCTCGATCGATGCCTTCGCGCGGACCATGACGCGGCCGCGGCCGGTCATGTAGGCTTCACGGACCCCGTCGTACCCGTAGATGATGCCGCCGGTCGGGAAGTCGGGCGCCGTGACGTGCTTCATCAGCTTCTCGTTGCTGATGGTGTTGTCCTTGATGTAGGCGACGCATCCGTCGACCACTTCGCGGAGGTTATGCGGGGGGATGTTGGTCGCCATGCCGACGGCGATGCCGCTGGCTCCATTGCAGAGCAGGTTGGGTACGAGCGCCGGCATGACGCTCGGTTCCTTGAGTGTGTCGTCGAAGTTCGGGACGAACTTGACGGTGTCCTTTTCCAGGTCACGAAGGATCTCTTCCGCGATCTTCGTCAGGCGCGCCTCAGTGTACCGCATGGCCGCGGCCGAGTCGCCGTCGACCGAGCCGAAGTTCCCCTGTCCGTCGACCAATGGATAGCGCATCGAAAAGTCCTGCGCCATGCGCACCATGGTGTCGTACACGGCCGAGTCGCCGTGCGGATGGTACTTGCCGAGCACTTCGCCGACGATGCGGGCGCTTTTCTTGTATGCACGGTTGCTCGCGAGTCCCAGCCCTTGCATGCCGAAGAGCACGCGGCGATGGACCGGCTTTAACCCGTCGCGGACATCGGGCAACGCACGAGCGACGATGACCGACATCGAGTAGTCGATGTACGATCCCTTCATCTCGTCTTCGATGTCGACGGGGAGGATCTTTTCGTTGGTGGCCATGGGTGGTTAAGGTTCAGCGTGGGGCTTGGGGCGTGGAGCGTGGAGCGTGGAGCCGGTCGCCATGTTCAATGCTCCGTGCTCCGTGCCCCATGCTGTTCTCCGTCAAACGTCCAGGTTCCTCACATACTTCGCATTCTTCTCGATGAACTCGCGACGCGGCTCAACCTCATCTCCCATCAGGATCGAGAAGGTGCGGTCGGCGTCGGCGGCATTGTCGAGCGTCACCTGCAGCAGCGTCCGGCTTTCGGGATTCATCGTCGTGCTCCACAGCTGCTCCGGGTTCATCTCGCCCAGCCCTTTGAACCGGCTGATGACGATGCCGTCGCTTGAGACCATTTCCCCCTCTTCGCTCACGGCGACGACGGGTTCCTCGGCCTCTTCTTTCGCTGCCTTCGACCTCTTCTCCGCGCGGAGGCGTTTGATCACCTCGTCGCGTTCCTCTTCGTCGTACGCGTAGAACTCCTGCTTTCCTTTCTTCACCTTGTACAGCGGCGGCTGGGCGATATAGAGGTGTCCCAGTTCGATGAGCGGGCGCATGTACCGGAAGAACAGCGTCAGGAGCAGTGTGCGGATGTGCGAGCCGTCGACGTCGGCGTCGCACATGAGGATGATC
The DNA here is from genome assembly GCA_025454835.1 of Bacteroidota bacterium. Taxonomy (GTDB): domain Bacteria; phylum Bacteroidota; class Ignavibacteria; order UBA10030; family UBA10030; genus 2-02-FULL-55-14. Next base: position 70,705 of record JALONQ010000003.1, read on the forward strand.
TTGCCATAGCGCACCTTTTCGGCTTCGAAGCCTTCGTTCATGCCGGCTCCGATCGCCGTGAAGATCGCGCGGATCTCCTCGTTCTCCAGGATCTTGTGCAGCCGCGCCTTCTCCACGTTCAGGATCTTTCCCTTCATCGGGAGAATGGCCTGGAACCGCCGGTCGCGGCCCTGCTTGGCGCTCCCGCCGGCCGAATCACCCTCGACCAAGTAGAGCTCACAGTGCTCGGGGTCGTTGATCGAACAGTCGGCCAGCTTGCCCGGCAATCCGCCGGAGTCGAAGGCGTTCTTGCGCCGGGTAAGGTCGCGTGCCTTGCGCGCCGCTTCGCGCGCTTCAGCCGCGCGCAGGCACTTCTCGATGATCCGCTTCGCATCGCCCCCGTTCTCGTCGAGCCAGTCGGCCAACTTCGGACCGACGACGCCCTCCACGATCGACTTCACCTCGCTGTTGCCAAGCTTCGTCTTTGTCTGGCCTTCGAACTGCGGCTCGGGCACCTTCACGCTGATGATCGCCGTCAGCCCCTCACGGAAGTCGTCGCCCGTCAGTTGGATCTTGTCGTCCTTCACCAGGCCGTTCTTCGACGCATAGGTGTTCAGCGTGCGAGTCAGCACCGTGCGAAAACCGATGAGATGCGTGCCCCCCTCGTGCGTGTTGATGTTGTTGACGTACGAGAAAATGTTCTCGTTATACTGGTCGTTGTACTGGAACGAGACCTCGACCTCGACGGCTCTTCCGGAGTCGTCCTTGTCCTCGCCTTTCGCGCTGAACACTTTGCGCATGATGGCCGTGCGGTTCGCGTCGATATACTTCACGAACTCGACCAGCCCTCCTTTGAACCGGAACGTCTCTTCCTCCGTCGCTTTCGTCCGCTCGTCGCGGATCACCAGCGTCACCTCTGAGTTGAGGAACGCCAGCTCGCGCAGTCGCTCCGCCAGCGTTTCGAACTTGTACGTGCGGTTCTTGAAGATCGTCCCGTCGGGGAGGAAGGTGACCTTCGTCCCCGTCTTGCCCCGTTCGGCCTTGCCCGTGACCTTCACGGGCGCGACAGGATCGCCCTTCTTGTATCTCTGATAGAACGTCTTGCCGTCGCGGCGCACTTCGACCTCAAGCCATTCGCTTAACGCATTCACCACCGACACGCCCACACCGTGAAGGCCGCCCGAAACCTTGTATGTGTTCTTGTCGAACTTCCCGCCCGCGTGGAGCACCGTCAGCACGATCTCGAGGGCCGACTTCTTTTCTTCCGGATGGATGTCCGTCGGAATGCCGCGGCCGTCGTCTTCGACCGTCACCGATCCGTTGGCGTTCAGCGTGACGACGATGTTCTTGCAGTACCCGGCAAGCGCCTCGTCTATCGAATTGTCCACGACCTCGTACACGAGGTGATGTAATCCACGCGCGCTGATGTCGCCGATATACATCGCCGGACGCCGGCGAACCGCCTCAAGGCCCTTGAGTACCGTGATGTCCTCGGCGGTGTATGTTTCGCCGTGGGGCGCCTTCGGTTGTGCTTTCTCTTTTGCCATACCGGTCGATTCTCCAGGGGTCCTTGCACATCAAACGCTTCGTTGCGAGCGGGCGGCGATGCCGCGCGAAACTTCTCTTGCGACGGCTCTTACTGAAACCGAATGTCTTTTACGATATCGCTGCCAACGACGGCGTTGACCTTGCTGATAAGGTCTGCCTTGCGCATCGTCAACTCATAACGCCACGTCGCATTGGTGACGCGGACGGTAAGGACGCCGCGGTGGATCTGGGCCGCAGTCGCCACCTTCGCAATGTGCGCTCCGACCGCTTCTTCCCAACGCAGGACGGCGTCATACTCCCGGAGCCTCGGCCCAAGACCGAGGTCCTTGACCAGACCCCGGATGGCATCTCCGAGCGACCTAGGTCCGCGAGTGTTCGACGTGCTCAACTCGACCCTTCTGAATGGTGAATCGTGACTTCATCGCGCCGCCGTGAACGTCCGTCGGCACCAGCCGCTCATCGGTCGCCGTCACGAACGCCTGACCCGCGTGGGCGACCAGGTCCAACAGATGGCGACATCGATGCGCGTCGAGCTCGCTGAACACATCGTCGAGCAACAACAACGGGGTCTCGTTGCAGCGGTCTTTGAGGTACGAGAACTCGGCCAGCTTCAACCCCACGAGAAACGTCTTGTGCTGACCCTGCGACGCGAACTCACGAACGGAGCGGTCGTTGATCGACAGCTCCAGCTCATCTCGGTGCGGCCCAACCAACGTCGTGCCCGCCCTTGTCTCCTCGCGCTCTGCCGCCCCGATGGCCGTCCGGAACGCCTCGCCTGCCGCCTCCGTCGTCATCGACGCCTCCGGCAAGACCTCCGACGCGTAGAGAAGCGTCGGATGCTCTCTGGTGCCGGTAAGCGCCGCAAACGCCCGGTCCACATACGGGCGAAATTCTTCCACGAACTCTTGCCGCCGCAATGCGATACGGCTGCCGGTCCTGACCAACAGGTCCGTCCAAGGTTCAAGTGCGGACCCCGGTGTCCGTCGCGCCAGCTTCGCGTCCAGCAGCACCCTGTTCCGTTGTCGCAACGCGCGCCGGTATTCCACAAGGTCTTCCAGGTAAATGCGGCTCGCCTGTGATACGGTCAGGTCGAGGAACCTGCGGCGTTCCGCCGGACCCCCTGCCGTGATCCCCGCGTGCTCCGGCGCAAGCACCACCAACGGAAACCGGCCGATCAGGTCGGTGCGCCTTCCTATCTCCGATCCGCCGACAGAGACGCGCTTCGTTCCGCCGGGCACCTCATAGACCGACTCCACCTTGAATTCCACCCCGCCGTCCGACGCCAGCGTCCCTCGCACCAGAAACCCGTTCGTTCCCATCTGCACCACCGTCGCATCTGAGGCGCCGTGAAACGACCGGCCCAGACAGAGGTACGAAACGCCTTCGAGGATGTTCGTTTTTCCTTCTCCGTTGTCGCCGAGCAACAGGTTCAACCCCGGGGAGAATTCCAGCGCCGTCTCCGCGTGGTTCCGAAACTGGCGCAACAGAAGGCGTGTGAGTTGCATCGGGGGGTGCGGCTGATGCCGGCGGCGGCACGGTCGCCGGCATCGGTGGCCGCGAAGGGCGTCGTCAGGCGTTCAGCCGCATCGGCATGACGAGCATCAGGACATCCTGGCCTTCTTTGTTCGCCGCCGGTGTAATGATCGCCGCGCGCACCGGACTGCTGAAACGGAAGACGACGTCGTCTGAGTCGATATGCGACAGGATGTCCGCAACATAATGGGCGTTGAACCCGATCTCCAGGTCCTCGGCGTCGTACGAGCACGGGATCTTCTCGCGCGCTTCTCCGCCGAAATCAACATCCTCGGCCGCGATACGCACCTCGCTCTTCTTCACGGCGAACCGCACCTGATGCGTGGTAGAGCTCGAATAGAGTGCCACGCGTTTGACGGCCGCCAGAAGCAGGTCACGCGCTATGGTGAGGTTCTTGGTGTTGTCGAGCGGAATGACCGATTCGTAGTTCGGGTATTTCTCTTCGATGAGCCGCGATGTGAGCGTCGTCGAGCCGAGATGGAACTGTGCGTGCGTAGCATCGACGGAGATCTTGACGTCATGGTCTTCGATCGAGCGTCCGACCAGCACGAGCGCTTTCGCCGGGATGATAATGTCCTTCTTTACCTTCGCGCCGACACCGGCGAAGCCGATCTTGACGAGCCGATGGCCGTCTGTCGCGACCACGGTCAGATCCTTGCCTTCGAACTGGAAAAGCACTCCCGTCATCGCAGGGCGCAGCTCGTCGGAACTGACGGAGAAGATCGTCTGGTTCACGATGCCGCTGAGCGTTGTGCCCGAGAGAATGACCTCGTTCTCGGCCTTCAATTGCGGACCCGCGGGAAACTCTTCGCTCGTCTCGCCGATCAGGTTATACTCGCCGCTCTCGGTGACCATCTTGATCTTGTTCGACGATGCGTCGGCGTGGAAGATGATCTGCACGTCGGGGAGTGCGCGCACCGTGTCGAGGATGCGTTTCGCCGGCACGGCGATCGATCCGTCCTCGGCTCCCTTTACCTCCACCGCGGCAGCCATCGAAACCTCCAGGTCCGTCGCAACGAGCCGAAGGGAATTCTTGTTCAGGACGAAGAGGATGTTCTCGAGGATAGGGAGGGTCGACTTTGAAGGGACGACTCCGTTGACTTTCGTCAGCGCTTTCTGGAGTTCACTGCTGGCAACTGTGAATTTCATGCCGGGTACTCCTGCGTCGGTCGGGTGGTAGAGTCGATACAAGTAGGCCAATATAGCGAAAAATCGCGGCCTCTCCAATCGTTATTCAGCTTCGATATTGACTTAACTTATTACAAACAAACAACTTACCGCGATTCTCCATGGTAAGCTCACTAATTCAGCAATTTCCGAGGATTTGAATGCTTCGCATCGTCTGCTTGGGTTGTTGACACCCTTAGTAATAATATATGTACAGAAACAGAAAGAAGATGATTTATAAGGGTGTGGATAGTGGGGATAAGAAAAGCAGCGCGAAGCGATCAACGCGAAAAACAATAAGGATAGACTTCGCTGAGACTGTAACCACCGTGGATAACATGTGTCGAACGAGGCTCTTACTGACAAGTTGCCGACGGCGGTTGCTACGCTCGGATCGAGGGCTGGAGTTATAGACACACGGTCAACAGACATCCACATCGCTCTCCACATCGTTGTCGACAGGAGTGCGTCAGCCTCGAAGCTCCAGCTTGCGTCGGAGCTGGTCCAGCTGCTGGCGGAAGTTGGCGTCGGATCTCAACCGATCGTCGACCGTTTGGCAGGCATGGATAACGGTGCTATGGTCGCGGCCCCCAAAGTGCAGGCCGATGGTCTTGAGGGAGGAATTTGTGAGCTCTTTTGCCAGGAACATCGAGACCTGGCGGGCGTGCACGACCTCCTGCTTGCGCGTCTTCGCGCGAAGGAGGTCGAAGGGCACATCGAGGTACTCAGCGACGAGCCGCTGGATCTGTTCGATCGAGACGGGGGCCTTCATCTCTTGCACGACCATGCGAAGCACATCCTTCGCCAGATCGGTCGTGATCTCCCGGTTCTCAAGAGACGCACGAGCGAGGAGGCTGATCAAACAGCCTTCGAGCTCGCGGATATTCGTCGTGACGTTCGATGCGATAAGATCGATGACGCTCTGCGGCAGGTCGAGTCGATTCTCCTGAGCCTTCTTCTGCAAGATGGCGATGCGCGTCTCAAGATCGGGGGCCTGAATGTCCGCCGTTAATCCGCACTGGAAGCGCGAGATCAGTCGTTCGTCCAACCCCTTCAACTCTTTCGGGGGAACGTCGGACGAGAGGACGATCTGCTTGCCGACCTGATAGAGCGCATTGAACGTGTGGAAGAAGTTGTCCTGCGTCTTTTCTTTGCCGGAGAAGAACTGGATATCGTCGACGATGAGCAGGTCCATCGAACGGTAGAACTGCGAGAACTCGTTCACGCGGTCGGCCTGGATGGCTTCGACAAAATCGACGGTGAACTTCTCGCTCGAGACGTAACAGACGCGCTTCGCCTTGCCGAGGGCGATAGCGTGGTTCCCGAGGGCATGCATGAGATGCGTTTTGCCAAGCCCCGTTCCGCCGTAGATGACGAGCGGATTGAAGGATGTGCCGCCGGGATTGTTGCCGACCGCCAGCGCCGCCGCACGCGCCAGCTGATTACTGTCCCCCTTGATGAAATTGTCGAACGTGTAGCGGGGATTCAGGTTGCTATGGATCGGCTGTGTGTATTCGGCTTTGTAGGCGATGTAGGGAGCGAACGACGGCATCGTGGCTGGCCGCTCTCCGGAAGCGACCGGAGCAGGGGCGGTAGCCGTCGCGTCCTGTGACAGTTCGTCAACGCCGATGGAGTAGAACAACCGACCGTCGGGACCCAGGACACTCTCGACCGTTTTGGAGATCAGCGACCGGTAGTGCTCTTCGAGCCAATCGTAGAAGAACTGACTGGGCACCTTGATCGTCAGATGTCCGTTCTCCAGTCGCAGGGGGACAACGGGCTGAAACCAGGTTTTAAAGCTCAGCGAAGAGATCTGAGGACGGATAATGTCCAGGCAGGATTCCCACGTTGCTTGGGCTGTTGGGTCGGTCAATTCGGGGTACGGTGCGGGGAGCGAAGAGTTCATAACGCAGGCAGAACAGTCAATTCACCGGTTTTCCACAACGTCATCCACAGACGTGGAAATCCAGATCTCTTGGGGTTAGGGAAGCGCTTACGACACTCACATGAACAGCGGACGGAAAAATCGTTGTCCCCGTGGGAGCAAACCAGAGTTAGCAACACCGTTTTCCACATATGCACAACAGCCAAACGGGCCAACAAATAGGGCCCATTCTTGGAGCCGCAAAGTTATCCACAAACCATCCACCCGTGAGGATGGCTGTGTGTGGAGGCCCATTATACAGTACTTCAGCGGGTCAACGCAAGGGGAAAATTGACAAAGCCCGAAGATGAGAGATGGCCGCCGAAGGCAAGGTGCGTGAGGCGGGAGATCGAATAGCCGACCCATCGTTCCAGCGTCGCGAAGGTTGGAAGCGGCTTCAATTTTCTGTATATTTCTTGGCTTGTTAGGAACAAGGAGCCAGATCACATGAAGCGTACGTATCAGCCGCATACCCGGAAGCGGCGCAACAAACACGGATTTCGCCAGCGAATGGCGACCAAGAATGGCCGAAAAGTCCTCGCCCGGCGTCGCGCCAAAGGCCGGAAGAAGCTCACCGTCAGCGACGAACGCCGCAAGTAAGGCGGGTTCGCCCGGACAACGATTGTCCAAGACCGACATCCTTCGCGGCTTTCGGGTATTCTCGCGCGTCATCGGCGAAGGGCGCTCGACCGCCCAACCCCCCGTGCGCCTGTTCATTCGTCCCGACCCAACCTTGGGTTCTTCGCTCAAGGTTGGGTTTTCCGTCTCACGCAATATCCGCACGGCCGTTCGGCGGAACCGTTGTCGACGCCTCTTGCGCGAAGCGTTCCGACTCCACCGTTCCGAATGCGTCCTCACCGGATGCGAGATCGTGCTCATGTATACGGGCGCTCCCGGCCGCAGGCCGCACTTGAGCGACGTCGCACCGGCCGTGCGCACGCTGATGCGAAAGACCTCGGCATGAGCCTTCCCGCCTCCATTTTGGTCGGCATCGTGCGCGTCTATCGCTTGCTCATATCGCCCATCTTGCCGTTCAACCAATGCCGCTTTCTTCCGACGTGCTCGGAGTATGCCATCGAAGCGCTCCGGAAGCATGGAGCGTGGCGCGGCTCGGGCTTGGCGACGCGGAGGATCCTGCGTTGTCATCCCTACTCGAAACATGGCGGGTATGATCCCGTCCCCTGACCGAACAACCTGACGCCATGGAACGCACTCAAACTCTCGGATTCGTACTCATCTTCGTCGTGCTCGTTGCTTGGATCTGGCTGAACACGCCGCCGCCCGCGCCGCCAGACCAGCGCACGGCGACGGCTCAGGTTGACTCGGCGGCGCCGAAGGCAGCACCCTCCCCCCTTATTGTCGCTCCTCGCGACACGGGCATCACCGACAAGACGGGCCGCTTCTTTCGGGGCCGCGACAACGGGACGCCGCAGACGATCACGATCGAGACCGACCTCTTCCGCGCCGAGCTTTCGACGAAGGGGGCCTCGATCAAGTCCTGGGAGCTCAAAGGGCACGACACGTGGGACCGCCATCCGGTGCAGATGGTGGACCGGTCGTCGGGAGATTTCGGCATTCTGTTCGGCACGATGGACGGCAAGACGCTGTCGAGCCGCGATCTCTTCTTCAACGCCGCTCCCGGCGCAAGGTCGGTGCGGTTGGATGCAAATAATTTTGAATTTGAAATTATTTTCACGCTGCCGGCATCGAACGGCGGCGCGTTGCGCAAGGTGTACCGGTTCCGAAACGACAGGCATGGCGCCGACGTGCGATACGAGTTTGCGGATCTCGGTTCGGTCATCGCCAACTACGAGTATCAGATCACGTGGGACCGCGGCGTGCCGTTCGCCGAACGTAACAGCGTGGACGAAGCCGGCCACGCGGCGGCGTACGCGTACGCGGGCTCAGAGTTGACGAAGATCGACGCGTCGTCGATTGGCGAGCCGGTGTCGCGTTCGCTCGGAGGCAGGGTTGACTGGGTGGCGATGCGGAACAAGTACTTCGGCGTGGCCTTCATTCCCCAGGGTAGTGCTTCGGAAGGCGCGGTGCTCGAGGGCCATCGGACAACTGAACGCGACAATGGCGTATTGGAGCACTACGAGATGGCCCTTCGCATGCCGTATACGGCCACCGCGGTCGAGACGGCGTCGGTTCGTTTGTTCATTGGGCCGCTCGACATCGACGTGCTCCGGTCGTACGGCGTGGGGCTCGAAAGCATCATGAGCCTCGGCTGGACCTGGTTGATCAGGCCCATCGCCGAATGGGCGTTCCTTCCTCTCTTCCGCGGCATCCACTACTTCATACCGAACTGGGGGATGGTCATCATTCTCTTCTCCCTCATCGTAAAGGTGCTGCTCCACCCGCTGACCCGGGCGAGCATGAAGTCGATGAAGAAGATGCAATCGCTGCAGCCACTGATGGAGGAGATCAAGGAGAAGCACAAGGACGACCCGGCCAAGATGAACCAAGCCGTGATGAATCTCTACAAGGAGTACGGCGTCAACCCGGCCGGGGGCTGTCTGCCGATCCTCTTGCAGCTGCCCATCATGTACGCGCTCTTCGTGATGTTCCAGTCGATCGTCGAACTGCGCCACGCGGAATTCGTTTGGTGGATCACCGACCTGTCGGTGCCCGACGTCCTGTTCACGCTCCCCTTCCACGTTCCGCTCTTCGGCTTCTCCGAAGTGAGCGGCATCGCGCTTCTGATGGGCATCACCATGTTTGTCCAGCAGAAGATGACAGTGAAAGATCCGCGCCAGAAGATGATGGTGTGGCTAATGCCGATCATGATGACGCTCCTCTTCAACTCGTTCCCCTCGGGGCTCAACCTTTACTACACGGTCTTCAATGTGCTTTCGATCGGCCAGCAGATGTGGACGAACCGTCAAGACGACGAGCCGTTGCGAAAGGTCGAGCCGAAGAAGAAGCGCGGCGGCGGGATCTTCCGCTACGCGAAAGACATGCCGCGACTGAAGCGGTAGCATCTTCGCAACAAGGCTTCGCGCAGCGAGTGCCGCACGAAGAGCCCTTCGATCTACGTTGACCGATGAACGCGGCCCCGGGTGACCCCCGGGGCCGTTCCTGTTCTGTGCCGTTGGAAAACGGTCCCGCCTTTCGTACATTCACTCCCCTTCCACCGCCGTCAGCCCCATGAAGCCATCCATCGACACGATCGTCGCGATCGCAACACCGCCAGGCGAAGGCGGCATTGCCGTCCTGCGCGTGAGCGGACCGGAGGCTGTGGCGATCGTCGATCGTCGATTCCGCGCTCCGACACCGCTGGCGTCAGCAGCGTCGCACACGGCCCATGTCGGTGCGATCTGCGATGCGGCTGGGGAGCGCATCGATCAGGTCGTCTGCACCGTCTTTCGTGCCCCACATTCGTACACGGGCGAAGATGTTGTTGAGGTCAGCTGCCACGGAGGGACGCTCACGTCGCGCCGCGTCATGGGCGTCCTGCTTGAGACCGGCGCAGAGATGGCGCGGCCCGGCGAGTTCACGAAGCGAGCGTTCCTCAACGGCAAAATGGACCTGGCGCAAGCCGAAGCCGTGGCGGAGTTGATTCACGCCAGGTCCGACGCGGCGCGCAGAATATCGCTCGAGCAATTGGCCGGGCGGTTGTCGTCCGAGGTGCAGACGCTTCGGCGGTCGCTCATGGATGCCGTTGGCCTGCTGGAACTCGAGCTCGACTTCGCCGAAGACGGGTATGAGTTCCTGGACCGATCGAAGATCCGGGAACTCCTGAACGATGCCGGATCTTCGCTTCGGCGGCTGCTTGAGAGCTATCGAGCCGGAAAGGTCTTTCGAGACGGCGTGAAGCTGGTCCTGACCGGAGCCCCCAACGCCGGAAAGTCGAGCCTGTTGAATGCTCTTCTCAAAGAGAGCCGGGCAATCGTTACCGAGGTCCCCGGCACGACGCGTGACGTGATCGAAGAGGGGCTCTCGATCGGAGGCGTGTTGTTCCGGGTGGTCGATACAGCCGGACTTCGGCCAACATCGGACCCCGTGGAGCGCGAGGGCGTTGAGCGTGCTCACGAGCAGCTTCGGTCGGCCGACGTGGTCATTTGGGTCGTGGACCTCATGGCGCCGATCCAGCCGACGAAAGAAGCGATCGAGTCGATCGGCAGTTCGCACGTCATCGTCGCGCTCAACAAGTCAGATGTCATCGCGCGGAGTTCGAGCACTCGCATGGACATCGAGGACGACTCACGGGCGCTGAGGATCTCGGCGAAGACGGGCGACGGCATTCAGAGGCTCGAGGAGGAGATGTTGGCCGTGGCAGTCGGTCGGACGCCGTCCGACAACACCGAGGGGGCCACGGTAACCAATGCCCGCCACTATGACGTTCTGAGACGCGCCAGCAGGTCGCTGACATTGGCACTTGAATCGCTGGAGGGGGGCAAGACAGGGGAGTTCCTTGCCCTCGACATCAGGGAGGCGCTTAACACGTTGGCCGAACTTACGGGCGAAGTGACCACCGACGACATCATGAACGCAGTATTTTCGAAGTTCTGCATCGGGAAGTAGGAAAGGTTTCACGTGGAACAACCGGAGACCCAAAGCGTATCGCGGGGCGACATCTAGTCAGCCATGGCTGTCAGCGAAATGAAATACGACGTCGTCGTTGGCGGTGCCGGCCACGCTGGCCTTGAAGCAGCCATGGCGGCCGCGAGAATGGGTGCGTCCGTTCTTGTTGTAACGATGGATTGCAAGGCCATTGGAAGGATGTCCTGCAATCCTGCTATTGGCGGAACAGCCAAGGGGCACCTTGTGCGAGAGATTGACGCCCTTGGCGGAGAAATGGCGAAGATCGCAGACGCAACGGGCATTCACTTTCGAATGCTGAACCTCTCCAAGGGTCCCGCCGTTTGGTCTCCCAGGTGTCAGAACGACCGTGAGGCCTACTCAAGGGAAGCGGGGAAGAGACTTGGATCGATCGAAGGTATTGCGTTTCTTGAGGATGCGGTTGTGGACGTGGCGGTTGAAGTGGGCCCCAAGCCGTTCCCACACAAGCTTGTAGGGGTGGTCACGGCGAAGGGCAAGAGGGTCTCCTGCCGATCGTTTGTCTTGAGCTCTGGCACGTTCATGCGAGCGATCATGCACACCGGACTAACCCACGAGAAGGGAGGGAGGTTCGGTGAGGGGGCCTCCTATGGACTGACAGAGCGACTAGAGTCCTTGGGATTCGTCAGCGGACGATTGAAAACCGGAACGCCCCCCAGGGTATCGCTGGAGTCCATCGACCTCCCCGCCGTCGAACCCCAACATTCCGACTCCCCGCCGAGACCACTTTCGTTCTCGACTCAACGCATAGAGAACCGCCTGATTCCGATGTACCTGACTTACACGAGTCCGACCACACACGAGGCGCTGAGAAGAGGATTCGACCGATCCCCGATGTTCACTGGACGAATCAAAGGCGTGGGTCCTCGCTATTGTCCGTCGATTGAGGACAAGATCAACCGCTTTGCAGACAAGGACCGCCATCAGATCTACCTGGAGCCCGAGGGATACGAGACAGACACCGTCTACGTGAATGGTTTTTCGACCAGCCTGCCGGAGGAGGTTCAACTGGAGGGCCTTCGGACCGTCCAGGGGTTGGAAAAGGTTCGAATGCTGCGCCCCGGATACGCTGTGGAATACGACTTCTTTCCCCCCCACCAGGCATCGGCAACGCTAGAGACGAAACTGGTCATGGGGCTCTTCTTTGCCGGGCAGATCAACGGCACCTCGGGTTACGAGGAGGCTGCTGGCCAAGGCCTCATCGCCGGCATCAACTCAGCCCTCAGGTCTCGAGGAGGAGGGGAGATGTTCCACGTGAAACGCTCTGATGGGTATCTTGGGGTCATGGTGGACGACCTGGTAACCAAGAGTACCGAGGAGCCATATCGGATGTTCACGTCAAGGGCAGAGTATCGCCTTCTGCTCCGGCAAGACAACGCCGATCGCCGGCTTACGAGAATGGGGGCCAAGTTGGGGTTGGTGGAATCGGCAACACTCGCCAGGCTTGATGCCAAAGAACGGGCGATCGTGCGTCTTAGCACATTGACGTCAAGAACAACAGTTGCACCCTCGACGATCAATGGGCACCTTGAAGCCGTCGGGACGGAGACCATCGACGCTCCCGACAAGCTGATCCGCCTGGTGAAAAGGTCCGAGGTATCGCTCGAAGGACTTCTTGGAGTTTCCGAGCTCTGGTCGGAGGGAGCGCTGGATTTCGCTCGGGAAGGGATGGATGAGCGAACTTGGTCAGAAGTCGTCGAACAGGTCGATATCGAGGCCAAGTATGAGGGTTACGTTTCCCGGCAACGCGAGCAGGTCCTTCGATTCGACTCCTTCGAGGAACAGGCGATACCGGGAGACCTCGATTATGACCGCATCCCATCGCTTTCGTCGGAAGGGCGCGAAAGGCTCTCCCGCATGAAACCGGAAACGATCGGCCAAGCCTCGCGGATATCCGGAGTGACCTCTTCCGATGTTTCTGTGCTCATGGTCTTTCTGAAAGAGTGAGTTTCACGTGGAACACACCGCAAACACATTATCTTCCACCGTCGGCCCAGAGCCAACCCTGTGGCTGCGAACGCTCTTGGTGAAGAACGGTCATCCGGCCACCGATGAGCAGCTGCAGCAACTCGCATCATTTGTGGACCTCCTGCTCGAGTGGAACGCGAAGATCAACCTGATCTCACGCAAGGACGAGGCCAACGTCTGGCGAGCACACATCCTGCATTCCGCAGCCATTCTGCTCCAAGCTGAGATCCCCCAGAAGTCGAAAGTGCTCGACCTAGGATCCGGAGGCGGGCTCCCCGGACTGGTCATCAAAGTGCTTCGACCCGACCTTGACATGACCTGCCTCGACGCCACACGCAAAAAGATGGATGCTGTAGCCGATATCGCCCGGCGACTTGGGCTTCGCGACTGCGCCACGGCCTGGGGACGCGCTGAGGACCTTGGGAGGGACAAGTGGTTCAACGCCAACTATGATGTGGTCGTCGCACGGGCTGTTGCCCCACTCCGCGACCTGGTGAAATGGTCCATGCCCTTCCTGCGTCCTCCACACGCGAAGCTCATCACGCTCAAAGGCGGCGACCTGGACCAGGAGCGCGGACAGGCAGAACGCCTTCCCGGTGTCCGCACGATCCACGAATCAACGCTCAGCTTCGCCGGGGCCGAACAGATCCCCGGAGTGGACAAAAAGATCGTCATTGTCGATTTTGACCTTCGCACAACGAGACCAATTCCGTGACCGAATCCAAGCAGCTGTTCGAACAACTGAAGAGCCTCACAACCGAGCAACGCAATCCCGCCAGCATGAACATCGACGCCCGGTCGACCGAGGAGATCTTGACGATCATCAACGCTGAGGATCAGCGGATCGCCTCCGCCGTGCAGTCCCAGATCCCCCACATCACACAGGCGGTCGAGCTCGTCGTCCACGCCTTCTTGGCAGGGGGCCGGCTTCTCTATGCGGGGGCTGGAACGTCGGGACGCCTCGGCGTGCTCGACGCGGTCGAGTGTCCGCCGACGTTCGGCGTGGACCCGGAGCTTGTCCAGGGAATGATCGCCGGGGGAGAGAAGGCGATGTTCCGCGCGCAGGAGGGTGCCGAAGACAAAGAAGCGTTCGGCGCGGCGGACATCGATGCGCGCCACGTCGGCCCGAAGGATGTCGTGTGTGGCATCGCGGCCAGTCTGCGCACACCGTATGTGATCGGCGCGGTGAAGCGCGCAAAGGAGCTCGGCGCGAAGACGCTGTATGTCACGACCAACCCGCGGTCCCGATTCGATGAAGAACCGTATCACGCATTGCGCGCAGCCCTCGACATCGCCATCTGTCCAGAAGTGGGGCCCGAGGTGATCATGGGCTCGACACGCATGAAGTCAGGCACGGCCCAGAAACTTGTACTGAACATGATCACGACGGCCGCCATGATCCGCCTCGGTAAGGTCTACGAGAACATGATGATCGACCTGCAGATGACGAACCTGAAGCTCAGAGAACGGGCGAAGCGAGTGGTCATGACGATCACGGGCGTCTCGTATGAAACGGCGGCGGCCATGCTCGACCAGGCCGGAGGTCATGTGAAGACGGCGCTGGTGATGATCAAGGCGAACGTCGGCCGGGATGAAGCGGCGGCACGCCTGAGACGCGCCGAAGGATTTGTGCGCGCCGCGATCGAAGGGAACGAGTATCACATCGCGAAGGAGCATTGATGGCGAATCCGCTTGCAGACCTCGACGAGCATCCTCCGTTCGAAGGCTTTCCGAAAGAAGGCATCACGTTCCTCCGCCGGCTGAAGAGGAACAACCGCCGAGAATGGTTCGCCGAGCACAAGACGGAGTATGAGGACCTCGTCAAGGCGCCGATGCAGTCGCTTATCGCGTCGCTGCGTCCGCACGTTGAACACTTCGCGCCCGAGTTCGAACTCAACCCCCGGACGTCGATCTTCCGCGTCTATCGCGACACGCGCTTCAGCAGCGACAAGACGCCGTACAAAACGCACGTCGCGGCGCACTTCGTGCTGCGAGGTGCGCCGAAAGGATTTCTCGGCTCGGGCTACTACATGGAGGTGGAGCCGGGCGGCGCGTACGTCGGCGGCGGCATCTACATGCCGGAGGGCGATCAGCTGAAGAAAATCCGTGCGGCGATCGACCGGCAACGCAGCGATTTCCTGTCGATCATCAACGCGAAGCCGTTTCGACGACGATTCGGCAAGCTGGAAGGAGCGACGTTACAGCGAATGCCAAAGGGATACGACGACGAGCATCCGCTGGGCAAGTGGCTCAAGCTGAAGCAATTCTTCGCGGGGGAGTCGATGCCTGTTGCGAAAGCGATGCGCGCGTCGTTCGTCACGGACGTCGCCGCGGTGTGCGAAACGCTGACGCCGCTCGTACGTTTTCTAAATGACGCACTGCGCCGTTGAGGTGCCGACGCGGATCGGGCACGAAAAACACTTTAAATTCAAAACATTATTCGTGCGCCGTTAACGCCGCGAGCCGTTGCGCCTGCGGCGATTCATGGCTATCTTGTGTTCTACCACCGTCCGATCGCCGGACGGTTTTGCATTCTTATCCCCGCCCGCGAGCTTTGGCGCGGCCCGCTATGACCGAACTCGACCCCCAGGCCCCCGCACCACACGTTGAGACCATTGATCAGATCCCTACGACGCTGCCGGTTCTGCCGTTGCGCGACGTGGTCATCTATCCTTATATGATCTTCCCCGTCCTCGTCGGCCGCGAATCATCCCTGAGGGCGGCGGCAGCGGCCATGGAGCGGGGCAAGAACATCTTCTTGGCGGCACAAAAGAGCGCCTCCGTCGACGACCCCGGCCCAGAAGACATCTATCGCAACGGCTCCGTCGCCAAGATCGTCCAGATGCTCCGCCTGCCGAACGGCCTCATGAAGATCCTGGTCGACGGGCTCGTCCAGGCGTCGGTCCGAGCGTTCACCGACCGGAAGGAGTTCCTCGAGGCGGAGATCGCCATCAACACCACCGAACTGCCGGCCGACAAGGAGATCGAAGCGCTCGTGCGCCACACGACGACGCTCTTTACGGAATACGTCCGGCTCAACCGCAACATCCCCGGCGAAGTGCTGATGACGTTCGAGGGCATCAAGGAGCCGCAGCGCAAGATGTTCTACATGGCGGCCAACATTGCGCAGAGCGTCGACGTCAAGCAGCGCATCCTCGACCTGACCCGCCTTCGCGACCAGCTCTTCGAGATCTCGAAGATCCTGACCACCGAGGTGGAGATCCTCAAGATCGAACGCGACATCGACTCGAAGGTTCAAGACAACATCCAGAAGTCACAGCGCAAGTTCTTCATCCAGGAACAGATCCGCATTCTGCAGGATGAGCTGGGGGAGGACGAGGCCTCGCCGGAGCTGGCAAAGATCAAGGAACAGATCGACAAGGCGGGTATGCCCCCGGAGGCCCTGGCGAAGGCGATGGAGGAATTCAACAAGCTCAAGAAGACGCCGTCGATGTCGCCGGAGTTCACGGTGACCCGCAACTACCTCGACTGGATGGTGGCGGTTCCCTGGAAGACCCGGACGAAGGACCAACTTGATATCGAGCACGTGCGGAGCATCTTGGACGAGGACCATTACGGCCTCGACAAACCGAAAGATCGCATCCTGGAGCATATCGCCGTCCTCAACCTCGTCAAGGACATGAAAGGACAGATCCTCTGCTTCGTCGGCCCCCCGGGGGTCGGCAAGACGTCGCTCGCCCGCTCGATCGCGCGTGGCCTGGGGCGCAAGTTCGTGCGTATCTCCCTCGGCGGCGTGCGCGACGAGGCAGAGATCCGGGGACATCGGCGCACCTACATCGGTTCGATGCCGGGCAAGATCATTCAGTCGATGAAGCGCGCCGGCAGCGTCAATCCGGTCATCCTGATGGACGAAGTGGACAAGATGAGCATGGACTTCCGCGGCGACCCGTCGTCGGCCCTGCTGGAGGTCCTTGATCCCGAGCAGAACGTGGCGTTCAACGACCACTATCTCGAGGTCGACTACGATCTGTCAAAGGTCATGTTCATTACGACCGCCAACGTGCGATACAGCATTCCGCTGCCCTTGCAGGACCGCATGGAGATCATTGAGCTGCCGGGCTATCTTGAGCACGAAAAGAAAGAGATCGCCCGCCGGCACATCATACCAAAGCAACTCGAAGCGCACGGTCTGAAGGACAAAGCCATCACCTTTGACGACGAGGCCATCCTCAAGGTCATCCGCGACTACACGCGCGAGGCCGGCGTTCGTAATCTGGAACGCGAGACGGCGTCCGTTTGCCGCAAGGTGGCCAAAGATATCGTGCTGGCGAAGCGCGGGAATGGACACGCAGCCGGAAAGGGAAAGAAGAAGGGGGCAAAGCCAAAGGTCCTTCAGGTCACGCCGGCATCGGTCGAACGCTATCTGGGCGTACCACGATTCCGCACGAAGGCGGCAGAGCGCAAGCCTCGTATCGGCTCGGTGACGGGCTTGGCGTGGACGAGCGTTGGGGGCGACATTCTGAACGTCGACGTCACGATCATGCGCGGAACAGAGCGCCTGACGCTCACCGGACAGCTGGGCGACGTCATGAAGGAATCCGCCCAAGCGGCGCTGTCGTATCTGCGGTCGAACGCCAAAGAGCTGGGCATTGCCGTCGACTTCCAAAAGGGACGCGAGATCCATATCCATCTCCCGGAAGGAGCGATCCCGAAGGATGGACCGTCGGCGGGTATTACGATGGCCATGGCGATCATGTCGGCCGCGCGCGGCGTGCCGGCGCGGAGCGACGTCGCCATGACGGGCGAGATCACGCTGCGCGGCAACGTGCTCGCGATCGGCGGACTGAACGAGAAGCTGCTGGCCGCGCAACGGAGCGGCATCACGACGGTCCTCATTCCGAGCGAGAACGAGAAGGACCTGACCGAGATCCCGGCGAAGGTCAAAGAAGGACTGACGATCATTCCGGTGGACACCATCCGCGAAGCGGCGCAACACGTGTTCGGCAAGCGTCGTCGTCGCTGAGATTTCCTTTCACCCGTTTCCTTCGTACCATACCCACGCTATGAGCTTCCAAGTCACCGCCCGCAAGTGGCGGCCGATGGTCTTTGAAGACGTCGTCGGCCAGCGCCACGTCACCGCCACGCTGAAGAACGCCCTCTCCTCGGGGCGCGTGGCGCACGCGTACATCTTCAGCGGTACGCGCGGATCGGGCAAGACCACGACCGCGCGCATCCTGGCGAAGGCGGTCAACTGCCTGTCGCCGATCGACCACAATCCCGACAATACCTGCGAGGTGTGCCAAGAGATCGTCGCCGGCCGGAGCATGGATGTCATCGAGATCGACGGCGCCTCGAATCGAGGCGTCGAAGAGATCCGAAACCTGCGGGAGTCGGTTCGCTACGCCCCGGCGAGGGGGAAGTACAAGATCTACATCATCGACGAAGTGCACATGCTCACGAAGGAGGCCTTCAACGCGCTCCTGAAGACGCTCGAAGAGCCGCCGTCGCATGTCATTTTCGTCTTTGCCACGACGGAGATCCACAAGGTTCCGATGACGATCCTGTCGCGGTGCCAGCGATTCGATTTTCGCCGGATCGCCACGGAGGAGATCGTCGAACGCCTGCGGTATATTGCCGGCGAAGAGCAGGTGCAGATCGAAGAAGATGCGCTCAACGTCGTCGCGCGCAAAGGCGACGGTTCGATGCGCGATGCGCAGAGCATCTTCGACCAGGTGCGCGCCTTCTGCGGCTCGTCGATCAGCACGAAAGAGGTCCTGACCGCGTTGAATGTCGTCGATCAGGAACTGTATTTTCGTTGCTCGGCAGTCATCCGGACCAAGGATGCCGCCGCGGCGATCGGGCTCGTGGACGAAGTGGTGAGGTCGGGCTACGACCTGCGGGAATTTGTCGGCGGTCTGGCGGAGCACTTCCGACATCTGCTCATCGTGGCGGCGAGCCGAAGCACGGAGCTGATCGAGATGTCCGCCAGCTACAAGAAGCGCTACGAAGACGAATCGGCAGCGTTCCCGGAGGCCGACCTCCTGCGGATCCTGAAGATCGTTCACGAATTGGAGCAGACGCTTCGGTTTGCGCCACAGCCGCGCTATAAGCTTGAATCGACCATGCTGCAGCTGGCTCGCCTGGAGTCGGCCGTGAAGGTCGACGACCTCCTGAAGCGGCTCGAAGACCTGAGACAGCAGCTGAAGCAAGCGCCGTCCGCGCCCCCCTCCACGTCGGCATCCGCATCGGCTCCCGCCGCCGCCGTCGGGCCACTGCCGACGAGCGAAGTGCGCGTGATCGGCTCGGTGAGCGCGGGCCCGATGTCGAGCCCCGCAGCCATGAAATACTCGACGTTCTTCGGCAAACCGGCCTGGAACCGATCGACCGGAGGCGACGCGGGGCCTTCACCGACGACGGCCCCAGCCTCTCCGTCTCAGCAGACCTCGGCCGGCCTCACCGCAGCGATGCGCTCTGAGATCGCAGCCCGATGGCAGGAAGTGGTCGTCGATGTGCTGAAGAAACGGATCGCCATTGGCACAACGCTCAGCGAGAGCGAGTTCCTCGACGTTGAGAATGGCGCCATTCGGATCGGCTGCCGCGACGAGTATCACCTCACCACCCTTCGACAACAGAAAGAGTACCTGTCGGAGACTGTGTTGCGCGTACTGGGCGTTCGGGTGACGGTTGAACCCGTCATGCACGGCAGCGCCCGGCCAAGCGCTATTGTGTATAGCCCCGCCCCAGAAGGGGAACGGAAAAGCGTCATCACGACCTCGCCGTCAGAAGGCCCCTCGACTTCCACCGAGATCGACCCGTTGATCGCGGCGCTGCAGAGAGATCTCGGCGCCGAGCGGGTTGACTAGGGGTCATCTCAGAAGAGTCCCCCGCAGTGTTGCGGAAGACCCAAGTTCTGTTCACGGCGTGGCCAAATGGTGGTGGTTCACGTAATGAGGGGTTGTTGTCGCGCCGATCGGACCATTCCGAGCGGAACCCGTCCACTCCATGATCACTTCGCGTCTTCTGCTTGCCGCATCGTTGCTCATTGCCGTCGCGCTGTTCCTGGACTGCCGCGAGAAAGCGTCACGGGAACCCGCGGCGAACAACGCTGGCGTCGTCCGACAATCCAAGCACAACACGTGCGGACCGGCGGCCTTGGCGATGCTGTTGACCTCGCTCGGACGTCCCGCGACGGAAAACGAGATGGAACGAGCAATGTTCCTCGGATCCGAGGGAGCAACATTGACATCGTTGTTGGCCGCATCCGCCTCGCGAGGCGTGCAGCTCGAAGCGTGGCGCCTTCAAGTCGATACGCTCCGCTCGATCCGCACCCCGGCCATTCTCTGGGTGGATGGAGACCACTTTGTCGTCTTCGATTCCATCACGTCCACGGGAGCGCACGTTCGCGACCCATCCGTCGGACGAACGGTCATCTCGCTCGAACGCTTGCAAGAGCGCTGGGATGGCACGGCAGCGCTGGTGGTCTGGCCGCCTTGATTCTTCGGGGTCGGAAGCGTACGTTGAAGCGAAAGGAAAGCCGCCTATCGGACGTTTGTGACAGTGTGCGTGTCGTGATGTTGTCCATCCCTCGCCCTGTCCTCGTCCACCAGACCGGATCTCTGCCGTGGCGCGGGGGTTCGGTCATCGTGTCTCTGGAGGCCAAGGAACGAAAACATGATCCACGAAGACACACAAAGGACCACGAAAGCGAGAACGGCGGCCAGAACCTATGCCCTGGTCGGCATCTTGACAGTGGCGCCGGTCGCCGTCATGGCGCAGTCCATTGCCAAGTACGCCGGTGAGTTTCTCGCCATCGGCGTTGGAGGGCGTGCGATGGGTATGGGCGGCGCCTCCGTGGCCATGGCCACCGATGCAACGGCGGGCTACTGGAATCCGGCTGCTGCTGCGACGCTGGAGTACCCCGAGATCTTCCTGATGCACGATGAGCGGTTCGCCGGGCTTGTCAACTATGATGTCGCCGCGGTGGCCGTCCCGTACGGCCCCAGCGCCAGCATCGGCCTTACCGTGCTTCGCCTTGGTGTCGACGGCATCCCCGATACGCGCAACGCTCTGCTCGACCAGAACGGCAACGGCCAGCTCGACCCGGGAGACCGGATCGACTATTCGCGCATCACCTATTTCAATGCGGCTGACTGGGCGGCCTTTCTGACGTATGCGCAACGCGGATCGGACGACCTGTCGTACGGATTGAACCTCAAACTTATCCGCCGGGGTCTGGGTGACGCCACGGCGACCGGCGTCGGCTTCGACCTCGGCGTTCGGTACCGTGCGGCCGAAGGAGTCTACCTCGGGGCCAATCTGCAGGACGCCACGACGTCCCTGATCGCTTGGTCGACCGGACGGAACGAGCTGATCTCTCCGACCCTCAAGGTCGGAGGAGCGGCCTCCTTTGAACTGCTCGGCGGCGTGCTGAGTCCCGCGCTGGATGTCGACATCCGCTTCGAGAACCGCCGCTATGCGTCGACGGCACATCTGGGCCCGGTCAGCTTCGACCCGCGCGCAGGCTTCGAGTTCGACTACCGCCGGACGGTCGCCTTGCGGGCAGGTATGAACGATCTGCAGCAGCTCTCCGTCGGAGCCGGTCTGCACCTGCGCAGGCTCGACCTCGATTATTCCTTCACGGGCTTCGGCGGCAACAACGACCTCGGATCGACCCACCGGATCTCACTGCGCATTCTGCTCCAGGAAGAGCGCTTTGCCCGGTCGCAGACGGAGGAGTAGGGTATTCGTCGTCCCTGAAAACGAAGAAACCCCCGCGTTGGCCTTCCAGCGCGGGGGTTCTTGTTTTCGAGCGGGATGGGTCAGATACGCGAGGACGACGATCCCTCCAGCAGCCTTGCGTAGACAGCCATCGTTTCCCGCACGGTGCGATCCCACGAGAACAACCTGGCGCGCTGCGGTCCCGCCATCTTGAGCGCAACACGCAGATCATGTCCGAGGAGCACGTCCCGCAGGCCACGCGCGATATCGGAGACCGAGTCGGGTTCGACGTAGAGCACCGCCTCACCGCCGAGCTCCGGGATCGACGAACGGCGAGTGGTAACAACCGGTGCACCCGACGCCATCGCCTCCAACACCGGCAAGCCAAACCCTTCGTAGTAACTCGGGAACGCGAAGACGGAGCAGGTCGCATATAGCACGGCGAGCGTTGCGTCGTCCACGAATCCAAGCATCTGCACTCGATCCTCGAGTCTCTCGGACCGAATCAGTGCTTCGAGCTCGGGAAACTCCGCCTGCGACCGGATATTGCCGGCCATCAACAACGGCACATGATCAACGTCCGTGCCCCGGAACGACGAGAGAGCCCGCAGTAGTCCGGAAACGTTCTTCCGCGGATCGATGCCGCCCACGTAGAACATGAAGCGGTCCGGAAGACCCAGTCGCTGACGGACCTCTGCGATACGCTCGGCCGGCACGGGTCGGAACAAATGGTCGTCGGCGGCAAGATGCACGACCCGAATGCGGTCCGGATCGACCCGGAAGCGACGCACGACATCGTTGCGGGTATGTTCCGAGTCGGCGATAGAATATGCGGCGCGTTCGATGTTCCGGCGTCCAAACCACCCGACGATCCGGTTCTTGGTCTTCTGGATCCCCCCATACAGGTCTGCCGCGTCGAAGGAGACGGTGTCGTGTACCGTGACGACATACGGAGTCCGTACCCGAAAGGCGGCATCGTCGTGGGCCAGAAAATGCGTCAGCGCGGGGGCCGCCCGATGGATGACACGCGGCAGGCGAGCCTGCGGCTCAAAGAAGCGGAAGGAACGTGAATGCGCCAGGGACCGGTACGACACGAGCGGTACGCCCTCATGGATGGGGTCCAAAGGGAGCGAACGATCCACGAGCAAAGACAGGTCGAAGCGGTCCGAAGCCGCCTTCAACCCCTCCAGAAGCCGGCGGGCATACTGTCCAATGCCGCGATTCTTATGCCCCTTGAAGCCGTCCTGACGGCCCCGGGCGTCGACGAGAAGCGATGGCGGACGTGGGTTCATGCGGAAGCGTCGTTGGGCGGCTGGCGTCGTGCGAGCGAAAGAAGATACCGCACTTCGTCGAGGGTGACCGCGCGAACGACCAGCGCGCAGCATGAGTACAGAACGATTCCGACGGCGAGCAGTACAACGAAAGAGAACATCGGCGTAAGGAATGTGAGCAAGAGCAATGGAGCGGAGGCGACGATGATCCGCAGCAAGCGGGACCGGTCCATCAGTGGACCGAACTCCCGGCGGACGACACCGCGCAGCAATGTCCAACCTAGCACCTCCGTTGCGACGGTGGCGATGGCGGCGCCGACCGCCCCCAGCTGCGGGATAAGCAAAAGGTTCAGGAGCACATTGAAGATCGCGTTGATGATCGTGACCCGCAGGACGGTTGACTGCCGTCCAATGGCGCCCAAAACGTAGCCGAACACATTGGTAACGAACGAGATCGGCAGCCACCAGAGAAGCACCAAGAGCACATTTTCCGCGCCGGCGTAGCTTGAACGGTAAAGGGCGCCCATGAGCAGAGAGGCGAGAGCCGTGCCGCCGAAGGCTATCGGAAAGGCCAGTGCCATGGAATACGTGACAGCATTCGCCGCCACGCGCACGGTTTCGGTCCGGTTGCGTTCGTGGTACTCCGCAACCATCGGAAAGAGCGCAAGCACGACGGCAGCCGAGAAACCGCTGGCCGCAAACATCACGTTCGTAGCGGCACGGTACAGTCCTGTTTCAGCCTCACCGACAAGATACGCGAGGAGCACGGCGTCAATGTGAAAATAGATCATCACCGAGACGCCCGTGGCCGCAAAGGGAAGACCGCCCCGTACCAAGCGGAGGGCCATGTCGCGGTCGTAGCGAAGGTCGCTCAGGAAGCCGCGCCGCCGGGCCATGTAGAAAGTTGCCGCAAGCTGAACAAGGCTCCCGGCGATGAGACACACATACAGCCCCCAGAGCGAAGCCGATAACAGCAAAGCGGCGCCGATGGCAACGAACTCAACGACCTTGGCGCTGACCTGAATGAGGGAATCTTCCGCCATGAGTTGTCGTGCCCGGAAGAGCGCACTGATCGTGGCGGGAAGGCTGCGTAATACGACGAGGATCGCCGCGAGGACCATCAAGCCAGCGGGGGCCTCGGCCTTTGGCGCGACGGCGTAGGCGGCGAGGATGACGACGAACGTAAGTGCAGCCGTTCCCAGTTTGAGCCGGATGGCCGTTCCGGCCTGCGCAGACCGGCGTTGTTGATCGGCAGCCATCTCCCGCACCAGCACGGTGTCGATTCCGAGGTCGGCGAGGGGGATGAACAGGGAAGCGAACGCGAGGACGAAATTAAAGAGGCCGAACGTCGCAACGTCGAGCCGGTTCGCAAGGACGACGAGCGCGGCGAACGCAAAGACCTTGACGAGGATCTGTGCCGCCAGCAGGAATGCCGTATTGCGTGCGACGGTATCCTGTGGTCGGGGAGGCATGGTGATTGGGAGAATATCAAGAAATCTCTACATTGATGCAAAGAAGCTCTCGCCGCCCCCTCCAGACCCGGCATGCTCTTCGATCCCCTCTCCAGACTCGCGAACGTGCGATCGGACCGTCTTGCTTGGACGTGCGGCGCGTTGTTTGCAGCCGTCACGTTCATGATGGCGACAGTGCGATACGCGGGGCTCCACACGACGCTCTATGACCTTGGAGTCTTCGAGCATTTCGCGTACCGAGCACTGCACGGCGACA
This sequence comes from Bacteroidota bacterium, assembly GCA_025454835.1. Lineage (GTDB taxonomy): Bacteria > Bacteroidota > Ignavibacteria > UBA10030 > UBA10030 > 2-02-FULL-55-14. The sequence continues at coordinate 95,065 of JALONQ010000003.1, forward strand.
TGTCGGTCCTTATAGCCGCCTGGTCGGAGCCGATCCCGTACACGCATGTCCAGCCAGTGTTCGCGCTGCATGTCCTGGCATATGCCGCGATCCCGTCTCCGCTGACGTTGGTGGCGCTGCAATGCCTGACGCTTGCGTTGGCCTTCCCCCTGATCGAACGCATCACCTCGAAACTCGCGCCGGCCCCGGCTCCCCATCTGTTGCCCGTCCTCCTTCTGGCCTCCGGACCGATGTGGTTCCAAGCACTGTTCGACTTTCACACCGACCACGTTGCTATTCCTGCGGCGCTCCTGGCGATCTGGGGGATCCTGGAGCGGCGGGTCGGGCGAATGATCGCCGGTGCCATGCTCATGGCGCTGACGAAGGAGAACTTCATGATCACGGCCGCGCTCTTGGCATGGGTGGGAGCCGCACGGCAGCGCTCATGGCCGCTCGGGGCCTTCGGAGCGCTCCTCTTTGCCACGGGTGCCTGGGTGATCATGCGGCATCTGCCGGCGGTTACGCCGGCGGGGGCGCCGGCGCTTCCAGCCTTCGAGCATCTCGGCAGGAACGGACAGGAGATCCTGTCGAACCTCATCAGCCAGCCGACGATGTTCTTCTCCGCTCTGGATGCGGCGAAGGTTCGGTACCTCGTGCTGATCTTCCTTCCTGCTTTGGGCCTGGCGTTCCTGGGGTGGGATCTGCTCATCCCGGCCGCATTCACGCTCACATTTGTTTTGCTGAGCACGAACCCGTCACACAGTTGCACATGCACGCAATACACAGCGGGAGTGCTGCCGTTTGTCCTGGCGGCGACGGCTCTGGGATGGTCGCGGTTCGCGGGGTGGGCGCCAGAAAAGCTCGCGCGCCGCGTCCCGTTGGCGCTGACCCTGGCGACGATGCTCGTGTTCATCGTTGACTCGCCGAGTCCGGTCGGCCGGCAATTCCTGATGAACAAAGGACTTTTTGGGTGGGGGCGCTACACAGAGGGATGGCGACTGAACGACGCAGCGGTGGTGGCGGCCGCCATTCCAACGGGGGCAACGCTGTCGGTCCAGAACAGCGTCAACGCGTCGGTGTTCGTGCGCCGGCCACACGTGCTCCCGTTCCCAACAGGACTCTTGGATCCAGCGCCATTCTCCGGACAGAAGGCCGAATTTGCGGTGATCGACACTACGCGTGACGCATTCGTGGTCGACCGCGTCGATCCGGACGCTTACGCAGAGGCGGTCGTGCGGTTGCGGGCTGCCGGGACGCGCGTGGCGGCCTCTGGCACGTTGGAGCTCTATCGGCTCAAGTGAAGCGCCAAAACGGCAAGGGAACGAAGAAGCCCCGGAGAAGGCCCCGGGGCTTCGGCGTTCAAGGCGTTCGACGGGTCACTTGGTCTTCATGATGAACACGCCATTCCAGTCCTGCGGAGGCGGCGCGATCTTGTACAGGTTCGCGCGCTCCGTGTAGAGGCGGGCGGCGTGGCAGGTCGGGTCGAGCTGAACGGCTTGCTCCATGTACGCGATGGCTTCGTCGAACTGACGGCTGCGATACAATTTGAGACCCTCGTGGTAGATCTCGAGTGATTGCCGCTGTTGGGCTGTGAGCGGCATATCGTGCTTACCCATGAGCTCATAGACCTTGACCGGCTCATTCTTGCCCTTGACCTGGAGCAGGTCCAACTCGCGCACCGTCACGTGCTTCTGCACCAGCTTGTAGGTGAACTCGCTGATCATGATGAGCGACTCATACTGCTTGTTGGCCCCTTCGAGACGTGACGCAAGGTTCACGGGGTCTCCGATGACCGTATAATCGAACCGATCTTTGCCGCCCATGTTACCGGCGATCACCGAACCCGTATTGATGCCGCATCGAGCGACCAACTCCGGACGCCCTTCCTTCTTCCACTTCTTGCGCAGCTCCGAGAGGCGCACCTGCATCTCCATCGCCGCCAGACATGCGCGGACGGCATGGTCCTTCTGCGGGATCGGAGCGCCCCAGAACGCCATGATGGCATCGCCGATGTACTTGTCGAGGGTCCCTTCGTACTTCAGGACGATCGTCGTCATCTCCTCCAGGTATTCATTCAGGAGCTCGACGAGCCCTTCCGGCTTGCCGTGATAGTGCTCCGAGATCGTCGTGAACGAGGCGATGTCGGAGAAGAAGATCGTCAGGTCGCGCAGGTCGCCGCCGAGCTTGGCCTTGCTGGGGTCGTTGACGAGGATGTTGACGACGGCCGGGTTCAGATAGTGAGAGAAGACCCCCTTGATCATCGCCTTCTGCTGGCGCTCGGACAGGTACTGATAGACCGCCGTGCCGAGGTAGGTGAAGATGAGCGCGAGGCTGGGGTTGACGACATTGATCAACAGGCCATCGTTGGCAAAGAGGAGGACCCCGACTTCAAAGATACCGAAGACCAAAAGGAGGACAACGAGGACCACCCCGATCTCGAGTGCCCAGACGTAGCGCACTTTGATCGATTTGAGCGCCAGAAGTCCGATGAACGCGAGCGTCGACAATGCAAGGACGATGACGATGGCGATCGTCGGATCAAGGACGCGCACGAAGCGTTGATCGAGGACGTTCTGAATGGCGGTCGCATGGATCTCGACCCCGTGCATGGCGTAGTTCTTCTTGCCGCCGTCGTCCTTGTAGATGGGGATGTTGTGATAGTCGCGTTCCTCCGCCATCAGCGAGCCGACCAGCACGATCTTGTTACGGAAGAGCCGCGCGGCGGCATCGTCGAACGCGTTGATGTCCTCTTCCAGTTCGAGCTCGTCCTTCGTCCGGAATTGTTCATCGTCGATGACCTGCGAGAACGGCACATACCGGAAGGTCTCGACGGGACCGTAATAGTCGAGGAGAAAGTCCGACGGATTGAACCGGGGAATGCGCCGGTCGCGGTAGACGAACTCACCCTCGCCGAGAGCGACGGTCGTTAGCGGCTTAAGCCGGTACGCCTTGTTGAGAGCGGCGAAGGCCAGCGTCGGCGTCAGGTCGCCTTCGGCGACGATCATCGGCATATACCGACGGCACACGTCGTCGCGGTCCTTGATGATGTTGACAATGCCAATTCCGATGTTCCGATTGTCCTTGAAGAAGACGTTGTTGTAGGTCTTCTCGAGGGTCCGGACCTCGGCGTAGGCGCTGGCCGCGCCCGTCTGCACCTTGGCGGCGAGCACCACATTGGGCGCGCGCGTCAGTACGTCCGCCATCACAGAGTCGCCTTCGCGCGGCGTTTCAAAGGTGATATCAAACACGATCGCGCGAGCACCGGCCCGGTTGAGATTCTCGACAATGTGGGCGTAGTATGAGCGGGGGAATGGAAAGGACTCAGGCAGGGCCTTGAGGTCCTCATCCGATATGCCGACGATCACCACGTCGGCACGGTCCTTCACCTGCGCGGCGGCGGCGGGATCGTACCGGCTTTGATACCGATAATCAACGGTGAGAAGCTCAATGTTTCCAAGGACGGTGATCTCGAACAGCCATCCGCTGGTGAGAAGAACGACCAGCAGGCCGATCCCCGCTCCAATGCCGGCTTTGACGAGCCATGGCAAGATCTTCTTTTTGAAGTCGTACGAGGTCATGCGCGGGAGGGGTGGACGGACGCCGCCACGGAGCGGAACGCCGCTTCGCGACAGCCCAGTCCACCGGATCTGTGGATGATCAGTGGAGGATCACCGGAGGTCCCTCCGGCCACGGCGGCAGACGCCGTCGTCAGAAGTTGTACCGGTAGACGAACGACAGGATCCGGTCGTTGGAGACCTGGGTATTCTTGAAGTAGTCAAAATACAGCTCGAACGCGTGCGCCTGGTAGGAGTAGTCGCCGCCGAGCCGGACGATCGTCCGCTCCAGGTCGCCGAACGTCGGAGTCACCTGGGCCACAAGACGTAGGTGGTCGTCCAGGAGTCGATACTGCGCAGAAAGGCCGAGTGCGGTGTAGGCGAAATCGCTCTTGGCAATAGCGCTGTCGGCACCGACGGTGGGTCCGCTGGCGTAGAACAACTGGTTCTGACTGTTGGTGCTGCTGGTGAGCAGGTTGATCGTCGTCTGCAACGGAACAGCGGTGAAGAATGACGTCACGGACGCGTTGATGAAGGTGCTCGTCTGATCGCGACGATAAATTGTGTTGTCCGCACGGTCGACGAGGTTGATGCTCAGAGTCACGAAGTTTCGGAACCCGACATTCAGGTCGTACGACGCTCCGAATGTGATCCGGTTCGTCTGGTCATCGGCGCCGTTCGATCGTCGGCTCGAGTCGGGCGTGAAGACGATCTGATCGCTCAGACGGGACCCCATTCCGTAGCCCACTTGCAGGGTCGGGTACCCGGCGCCCGGGTTGAACGTCAGTGCCGTGATCAGGTTGTTGTAGTCGGTCGTGCTCGACTTTGATTTGGAGAGGTTGTCGGACTTTGCCTCGTACGAGACGCTGGCAAACAGGCGGTTACTCAAGAGGCGAACATTGTCCGACACAACGAATCCCTGGATGTCGGACTGTTGGAACTCGTTCCCGAAGGTTTTGAACGCCGTGCCGCGGCGGAGGTACTGTGCCCGGACGTAATTGTTGAAGTAGCTGAGCGTCAGGAAGCTTTCCATCGCAATGCCCGGGAGCCCGGTGCCCGCCGGGTTGAGCGGCTCCAGGTTCGCGTTCACGGTGATGAACTGCTCGGCGATCTGGCCAAGGTCCTTAACGTTCTGTCCCTGCACCGCCAGAGAATCGTAGTCGGCCGCCGTGAAATTGCCGCTGCTGATGTCGCGGTTCTGCAGTCCGACCGCCACCTGGGTCTCCCAACGGATACGCTGGTCGTCAAAGCCGAGCGCCAGGTCGGTACCGACGACAAGGTTCTCCTTGGGCTGAATGCCGTACCGGATCGAGGACATGTCGTCCTTGAACTTCAGATAGGTGAAGCCAAGCTGGAAATTCTCACCAGACCCGAACGAGGGACGCACGCCGATGAATTCACGCGTGAACGTGCCGGGATTGAACAGCTCGTAGGCGAAGTACGAGGTCCCCTTGGGGAGCGTATTGTCGGGCCGGTTGCGGACACCGTTCGTATCGGCGAACGTCGTGTCGGCCAGGAAGGTACCGTTGATCTTGCGATCGGTCTGGCCGAACGACACGTCGAGATTGAAGAACCCGAGCTTCAGCGCACCGGCGATACCCCGGACACGCTTGCCGAGCATCATCAAAGACGGGAATTTCGGATATGCGTCGCCAACCTCGAGACGCGCGTACTCGGCGTCGACGAACGCCGAGTATCGATTCTGGGGTTGCCGATCAGGGCCCTCGAGATTGTCAAATCGAAGCGTCGTTCCGAAGTCGAGAAACGAATACGAACCGGTCGCCCGCGCATCCAATCGGGCAAACGTCTGGGAGTTCGCCGTCTGCTCATTGCGATACTCCGCGCGGACATCACCCTCTCCATGAAACCGCGATTCAACTTCGGCGATCGCCTCGACCGTGGACAGACTGAAGCTTACCGATTTCGTGAAATAGGCGTTTCCCGCCGTGTCGCGCAATTCGACGCGCACATTGCGGGCCCCCAGCTTCATCGGCTGACTTGAGTTGGCGGGCGACCAAAGGATCATGTCGTCGGAGAGGATCGCCTCTCGCGAAATGTCGACCCCGTCAACGAAGACGCGGGTGCGGCTGGGCGCCACCGCAGGACTGGCATAGTAGAGTGAAATGGCCAGAACGAAGTCCTCGGCGGCGACGGTCTCGCCCGGCTCAGGACTGAGGATGCGAACCTCTCCCTCACGAGGGTCGACCTGCTGAACCGTCACCTGAAGGGGGTTGAGCTCAGCGCTGGTTTCGGGGTATGTAACGATTGTCCCGTTCGAGAGTTCGATGGCGATGTAGTACTGCAGGTAGGGTGGCAGGACCTCGGTCGCCGGAATCGTTGCCGTGTACGACCGTCCGGCAGGTAACATCTCCATCTCGGAGAACTCAGTGACGCCGAACGACCGATACCGCAACCAGGCCCGGCGCGCTTCAACGGACGGAAGCATCTCGACGCCGATCGAAGCAGCCGTGGCTTGCGTCGCGGCCGGCGCGTCGACACGATTCACATAGGTGGAAACCTGGGCGTTCGTTGTGGCGTGCCATGCCAACAGAAACGTCGATGCCAGAGCAGCAAACCGAACTGCACGCATGAGGATCACCTACGCCAAGTGAGGAGGTAAGGCTCCGAAGAGCCGGCCAGAAAAAGAAACGGCGAATCGCACGATTCGCCGCTCAATGTAGGAAATGACGCTGCCGGATGCAAGCCAACTTACTCGATTCGGACCTTGACCTCCTTGCCGCTCGCATCGCGCCCGATGAGTTCGATGCGGTTCTTCTGCTGTCCCTGACCCTGATTGCCACCTTCGTCGTCGTCGGTGACGTCCTCGGAGAGGTTCGCGATGCTGTTATCGTTCTCGCTTGAGTTGCGAACACTTCCCTGCCCCGAGCCACGCTTCTGGTACGTCTGTCCGGCCAACAGCGGCAGTCCGTCAACGTCGAACGATCCCTGTGAGCACACGAAGGTGCTCGTCGTATCGATGATCGCATGGTCAACGCCACCGGCCGTGCCGCGGATCGACGCCACCGAGATGGGCGATGAGAAGCGGAACTGCTCGCGCTCCTGCTTCTTGACCTCGAAGGCGAGACGACCCCGCTCGACATGGACGCTTCGGTCGACGATCTGCTTGTCCTGTTTCTGCCCCTTGATCTCGACGATCGACTTGGCGCGGATGATCAGCTTGCTCTGATCGGGGAACATGACCATCGCCAACGATTTGTCGTCGGTCCGGAGTTGGTAGCCCGAGCGCAATCGATCCGCCGGTACGGCCTTCTGCCATCCCGTGGTCGCCGTTTTCTTCAGAACATCACGGACGACCTTGACGACCACCGCTTGGATGTCACGCGGATCCTGCTGCGGCACAAGGGCCATGCTCGACAACACGAGGGCGGCCACCGCCGCAAAGATCACCATTTTCCTCAGATTCATAGTTCGACTCCTCTCGTCGGATGTCCGTTATTCAACGACCGTGACCGTCGCGTTCGCAAACTGTTCGAGCACCCGCAGCAGTTCGGCCGGCGTGATCGCCCGGTTGTTGTAACGAAGCTGCGTGAAGGTCCATCCGCGTTCCTCCAGGCGGCGCAAGACCGCCGTCAGCTGGGGAGCGATTTGGGACGGGATCTGTGTGGCGGCGTTGCCGAAGACCGTGATCAGCGGGTCGGGACGGTTGGCATCCTGACCGCCGGCATTCGTGCCACCGCCTGTCGAACCCCCGCCGGCCTCACCATACCGGAAGACCACCAGATCGGCGTCCACGCTCACCTTGGCACGATTCGAGCTCGACTGGATGAACGACTTCCCCGCGACGACATAACGCGCTCCGACCACGAGCGGAGTCGCCGTTTGTGGATAGTTGAGGATCGTGCGGCCGTCGTTGATACGCTCGCGCCACAGGGGCCGACCGCTCTGGACGGCGTCGCGCGGATTGTCTTCAACGCGGTACACGGCGATCTCGTACTCCATCTGCGGCCGCTCAGCCGGTATCAGGACCGTGAACGTCGGGTTGGGGATCGTTACCACCGGATCCACCTGCACGATGATCTTGGCTTGTGTCGCGGTCGAGAAGGGGATGTCGAAGACGCGAATGACCGAGGCAACGAACGGCTCGCCGCTCTCGTTCGGAGCATTGTCGCGCACCAGCCGGAGGTCCAGAGTGAATTTCCCGGTGAGAGCCGCGATGCCGGTCTTCAGCTGGTCCTTGAGCTTCTCGACTTCGGCCGTATTCTCTCGGTAGGCCACGTTGAACTCGCTGCCACGGGACAAGGCGCCGACGCTCAGCTCATACACGAACTCCGCGCCGCGCCGATCTCTCGTATAGATGGGCGTTGACGCATTGATCCAGAAGGTCGCCAAAGGCTGGGGCCCGACATCGCCGGTTGCTTGCTTGGTGACCCGGCCCCAGAGGAACCATTTGGTATTCGGGTTGTCCGACACGATCGCACCGGAGATCCCGGCCGGGATGCTCTCTTTGAGCGTGAACGTGGCGGCGTCGATCCAGTCGGTCGGCGTAAACATGTCAAAATTCGGCACGTTCAACTCCAGACGGGGCGTCTGGGCAGGCAAACTCCCACTTCCGACCACCAACAAGCCCGCCAGCACTAACCACAGACGGTTCCGTTTGATCGCGTTCATGGCGCGGATCTCCTCAAAAGGGGGAAAGAGAATTCAGGTTGCTACCACCCAACATACCACGCGGTCAACTCCGCCGGTATGACCGATGTCACAAGGAGGGCTACGGCTTGGTCAGAAATGCAACAGGTCATTATAGAGCACAAACGCCATAAAGACAAGCAAGAGGAACATTCCCGCCTGTTGCATGAGGATCTTGACCCGCGCCGGGATCTCGCGGCGGAAGACGGCCTCATACCCAAGAAAGAGCAGGTGTCCGCCGTCAAGCGCCGGGAACGGCAGGATATTCAAGAGGGCGAGGCTGATACTCAGAAGCGCCACGAACCCGAAGAAGCTGACGAGGCCGCTCTCCGCCGACCTGTTCGCCATCTGTGCAATGCGCACCGGACCGCCGATCGACTTGGCGAACGACGCCTCACCGACGACGATCTGCCAGATGTTGCGGAAGAAGAGACCGCTCGTGAACCAGACCTCGCGCACGCTCACGGGAAGCGCACCCAGCAACGAGTAGTCCTCGCGTACGATCGGACCTTGGTATGCCGCTTGAAGCGAGACGCCAATGATCCCCTCGGCCGTCGGCGTGACCGGCCGCGACAAAGAGCTGTCGCCCCGCTTCCATCCGAGCGTCATCTCTCGTCCGGCATTGGACCGGATCGACGGCGGAAGCGATGCATACGATACGCGTTCGCCATTCACGGCGACGATCGTATCACCCGGCATCAGACCGAGGGCGTCACCGGGCAGGCCGCCTTGCACCGAGGCTACCACAGGCACAAGTCCGGCCGGGAAGATCCCAAATCGCTCCTCCGTCAGTTCGGGCAGATCAAGCCGCCGGATCTCAACCGTCACTGGCCGTCCGTCGCGGTCAACGCGGATCGCCACATCCTGTCCGACCGTCTCGGCGTAGATTATGCTCTCGATCTGGTCCCACTGCGACACGGGCGTGTCGTTGATCGTGCGAATGTGGTCGTTCGTGCGCAAGCCCGCCTTCTCGGCCGGACTCCCCGGCACGACATAGCCGATCTCGGTGACGGGTCGTACGACGCGTCCCTGCGCGTAGATGATTCCCCAGAAGATCGCGATCGCCAGTAGCAAATTCATGATGACGCCGGCGGCCATGACGATCGACCGCTGCCAGATCGGCTTCGCGCGGAATTCCCACGGCTCCGGGTCCCGGCCGAGATGATCGGTGTCGAGACTTTCGTCGATCATGCCCGAGATCTTCACGTAACCGCCGATGGGGATCCACGACACGCAGTAGTCTGTATCCCCGATCTGTTTGCCGAAGGCCCGGGGCGGGAACCCGATACTGAAGCGCTCCACCCGCATGCCGAAGAGCTTCGCAGCGGCGAAATGGCCGAACTCGTGAATGAAGACAAGAATGCCGATCGTGACGATGAAGTAGAAGATCGTGCTCAGGAATTCCATGCGAATACGGTAAGTGAGAGTTCCACGGTGATTTTCAAGCGCAGGTCAACGACGCGTTGCCACAACGATCCCAGAAACCGACAGCCGTTGCTCCTCTGGTTCAGGCGATGAGGTCCCTGCGGACAACGTCATGTCAACGGGCACGTGTGCCGACACACGCGTGCGCCTCCCGGCGAGCCCACCGGTCGGCTTCGATGATGTCGCTCAGGTCCGGAGCTGCGACAGGCCGGTGCCGGTCCATCGTTTGCCGAATAATGTCGGCAATGCGGTCGAACGTCACCGCGCGTTCCAGAAATCCAGCCACAGCCACTTCGTTCGCAGCGTTCAGCACCGCGGGAACGGTGTCGCCGGCCCGAAGAGCCTCGTACGCCAGGTCGAGACACGGAAAGCGCTGTCGGTCGGGCTGGAAAAACGTCATCTGCTCGAGCCGCGGGAACGAGACCCGGTCGCCGTTCATCGGCAGTCGCTCCGGGTGTGTGAGCGCGTACTGGATCGGCAACTTCATGTCGGGAAGCCCGAGTTGTGCCTTGACCGATCCGTCGACAAACTCGACCATGCTATGAATGATGGACTGTGGATGCACGACGACGTCGATGCGGTCGGCGGGCAGGCCAAAGAGCCAGTGCGCCTCGATCACCTCGAGCCCCTTGTTCATCAGCGTGGCCGAATCGATGGTGATCTTGCTTCCCATGCTCCAATTCGGATGCCGGAGAGCCTGTTCAACGGTGATACGAGAGAAATCCTCCGGAGGTGTCGTCCGGAATGGCCCGCCCGAGGCGGTCAGGATCAGGCGAGCAATCTGCGCAGGCTCTTCACCGGCCAGACACTGCAAAATGGCGCTGTGTTCACTGTCGACAGGGAGCAATTCGACGCCATGTTCCCGGACCAACGACATGATGAACGCGCCCGCGGCAACAAGAGTTTCCTTGTTCGCCAGCGCGATGCGCTTCCGGTGCCGGATCGCCTCGGCGGTCGGACGGACGCCGGCGAATCCAACGAGCGACGAGAGGACGGTATCGACGTCATCCCGGCGGACGACCGCCTCCAGACCGTCGGGTCCGCTGAGAACGTCGGCGAGGCCGTCGAGACGTGAACGAAGGACCGAGGCCCGCTCAGGATCGAGCACGACAACTGCCTTCGGGCGGAATTCGCGCGTCTGTGCTTCGAGGAGGTCGATATTCCGGTTCGTCGTCAGAACGGTCGCACTGAAGCGCCCGGGATGCGAACGCAGCACCTCGAGACTGCTCCTCCCGATCGAACCGGTGGAGCCGAGGATGGCGATATGTTGGGGGTTCGAGGCCATGCAGGAAAAAAAATCGGCCCGCGGGGCCGAACGAGTCGAAGCAATGTACCATGGAACGAGGGGGGAATCAAGGCAACGGGAACGCGAATGGACTGCCCCGCGTCTTTTTGATATATTCAGGCCACATGCGACTGCTCACCGCCACTCTCGCCCTCTCGTTCGTCGTCATTCCGCACCTTGCCGCCCAGGAGCAGCCGGATGTGCTCCGCCGCGTGCAACTCGCCCAATCGCTGGAACAAGCGGGAGAGTGGGCGAAGGCCGCGGGCATCTACGAGGACCTTCTCCGCACGGACTCGTTGAACTTCATGACGTTCGACGGCCTTCGACGCGCGTACGTTCAGTTGAAGGAATACGGCAAGGCTTCGTCCCTGATCGAACGGCGGCTTGCCCATCGTCCGTCGGAGGTCTTTCTGGTCGCGCAGCTCGGCGGCCTGGCGTACGATGCGGGGAATATCGCTCGAGCCGATTCCCTCTGGGGCGCGGTGCTGCAGACGGCCGGCCACAACCGGCAGATGGTCGTGTTGGTTGCGCAGCAGATGCAGGAGCGCCGCCTCTATGACCGTGCGATACAGACGTTCGAGGCCGGACGCGCGCTCACGAAGAATCCCCACGACTTTGTCGAAGATCTGGCCCTCCTCCACTCGGCCACCCAGTCGTACGGAAAGGCGGCGGCGGAGTATTTGCGCCTCCTGCGCTCCGCCCCCCATCAGCTTGGCTATATCCAATCGCGGATCGCTTCGTTCACCATGAAGCAGGAGGGCCTTCGCGATGCGCGCTCCGTCGTGGAGGCGGCGATCGAAGACAGGCCCACCGAGGTGCCTTTGCGCAGTCTGATGGCGTGGCTGGCGGTCGAGCAGTCCGACTATCCGGCGGCGCTGCAACAGTATCGTGCCATCGACAGCCTTTCGAATGCCAGCGGCGTCGAGCTCTACAATTTTGCCCAGCGCTGTCTGCGCGAACACGCATACGGCCCGGCTGCGGATGCCTTCCGTCATGCGATCGCCCGAGGACCGGCCGGACCGCTCATCCTCCAGTCGCGGCTGGGTTATGCGCGGGCCATGGAAGAACTGGCGGTGCGCGATACAGCCGCGGCGCGGATGACCTCGACGGGGTCGACGGCGTCGGAGTCGTTTCCATCGCTCGACGCCGCCGTAACGCTCTACCGCGAACTTGTTCGGGATGCACCGGGGTCGGATGTGGCCGTACAGGCGCTCTTCCGGGTCGGAGTGGTGGCGTACGAGCGTACGTTCGACCTCGATGGTGCGCTCGATGCCTTCCTGCAGGTTACCCGCATACCGCGGGCGGGAGCCATGGCATGGGAAGCGTACCTTCGCGCTTCTGATGTCTGCTTGGCGAAGAACGACCTGGCTGGAACAGCAGCCGCACTCCGCTCCATTCCGGCAACGGCTTCGCCGGAGATCCAGGACCGGGTCATATTCTCACAAGCGCGCTTGGCGGCCTATGAGGGTCGCGTCGATTCGGCGTTGGCGCTGCTCGGACCGTTGGCCGTTGCGGTGGACCGCGACCTGGCCAACGACGCGATCGGTCTGCAGGTCTTCCTGAAGGAACATCGTACGGCGATGCCAGCCTTGACCGGATTTCTTCGCGGCGAGCTGTTGCAGCGACAACGAAAGTACGCAGAAGCGCTCGCACAATTCCGGGGTGTGGCGACCGAATTTCCGACCGCTCTCATCTCTGACCACGCCCTGGTCCAGGCCGCCGACCTTCTGGTCTTGCTGAGCCGCCCCGTGGAAGCAGTTGCGGCCTATCGGGCGTTCGTCGATGAGCGCACGATGAGCATGCTGCGAGACCGGGCGCTGTTCCGGGCGGGAGATGTGACCGAACGATCATTGAAGGACCCGGCCGCCGCACTGAAGGTGTACGATCTCTTCTTGGAGACGTTCCCGCATTCACTGTATGTCGAAGAAGTGCGTATCCGCATTCGTCGGTTGCGGGGGGAGGTCTCGTGAGGCGCGCGATCGTCATCGGCGTCTTGTGTGTCGCGGCCGTGGTCGCCGCAACGTCACAGGCCAAGATCCTGATCCCCATGGACCTGGCGCAAACCAATCATCTCAAGGCGTACGGCGTTGCCTTCTGGGTGCTGGAGAAAGGGGGACAGGTCGACTGGCTCCTGAACTACCGCGGAGGGTCGTTCCTGATCGACCTGGCGGAACCGGTGGCACGCGAATGCCGCATCCGCGGCGTGGCGTTTGAGCAGATCTCCTCGGGGCAGGCCGCACAGGTGTTCGCCGACGTGCAGCGCGATGAAGCGAACACCGACATCGTACGGCTGGAGAAAGCGCCGAAGATCGCGGTCTACGTCCCCCCCAATTTCAAGCCATGGGACGATGCGGTGACATTGGCGCTCGAGTATGCGGAGGTGCCATACACCAAGGTGTGGGATGAAGAGGTGCTGTCGGGCAAGCTGGCGGAATACGACTGGCTTCACCTCCACCACGAGGATTTCACCGGCCAGTACGGAAAATTCTATGCCAACTTCCGGACGGCACAATGGTACGTCGAACAGCAGGCGATGTTCGAGCGGGAAGCCCGGCGTCTGGGATATGCAAAGGTGTCCGATGAGAAGAAGGCCGTAGCGCGCGCGATCCGTGAGTTTGTCGGCAACGGTGGGTTCATGTTTGCCATGTGTTCGGCGACCGACTCATATGACATCGCGTTGGCTGCGGAGGGCGTCGATATCGTCGATGTGATGTTCGACGGCGATCCGCCCGACCCGCAGGCAGCATCAAAGCTCGACTTTCGGAAGACGCTCGCGTTCGAAAACTTCGCGCTGGACATGAATCCGTACCGCTATGAGTATTCGGACATCGACCTGCCCCCGTCGGACCCGCCGCCGATCCGCGACCCGAACACCGACTACTTCACGCTCTTCGAGTTCTCCGCAAAGCACGACCCGGTCCCGACGATGCTGACACAGAACCACGTTTCGATCGTTAAAGGTTTCATGGGACAGACGACCGCGTTCCGCAGGAGCGCGATCAAGCGAACGGTGGTGGTGCTGGCGGAGCGGGATGGGACGGAAGAGGTGCGGTACCTCCACGGCAACTTCGGTCGCGGGACATTCACCTGGTACAGCGGCCACGACCCGGAGGATTATCAGCACGCTGTCGGCGACCCTCCCACCGACCTCTCTCTCTATCGAACGTCGCCGGGATATCGACTGATCCTCAACAACATCCTGTTCCCGGCGGCGAAGAAGAAGCAGCAGAAGACCTGATGCGCACTGCCATCATCTCCGATATCCACGGCAACCTCGAGGCCCTCGAGGCGGTGTTGGCGTCCATCCGCTCTGAAGGAATGGATCGCATCATCTGTCTGGGCGATATCGTTGGTTACGGTGCCGATCCCGGTCCCTGCATCGACCTCGTGCGGTCGGCTTGCGCATTCGCGGTCCTGGGAAACCACGATGCCGCCGCCGTTGACATCTCTCTGGCAGAACGGTTCTCGTCGCACGCGGCCGCGGCCATTATCTGGACGGGCACAAAGCTTTCGGCCGAGCATCTGCAGTATCTACGAGGACTTCCGTTGCTTCACGCCGAGTCAGACCGTCTGTATGTTCACGCCTCTCCCCTCGAGCCGGCGCTGTGGAACTACGTCTTCGATTCCATCGATGCGCGCGAAGCGTTGACAGAGGTCGACCGTGGCGTCTGCTTCATCGGCCACACCCATACTCCCGCATTGTTCCGCGACCGCAAAGCCGCCGGTCCGCTTCGTCGGGAGGAGTCGGCCATCATCAATGTCGGCAGCGTGGGCCAGCCGCGCGACGGAGCGCCCGAAGCCAGCTATGGTACCTTCGACGATGACGCGTGGAGCTACCGCAACGTGCGCGTGCCGTACGACATCGACACGGCGGCAAAGAAGATCCGCGAGTCGGGGCTGCCCTCCCGGCTCGCGGATCGGTTGTTCGTCGGTCGCTGAGCGATCAGCGGCTGGCCAGAACGGCCATCATCTTCTCTTTCGGCATCGTCGAAGCGGCCGCACACAGCGTGCCGTTGTCCTCCCACATCACCACGTTGCCATCCGGATGCTGCGGGTCGGTGTACCAGCCGGTCCGCTCGATCGCTTCGCGCGCCGCCGTCGGCATCGTCAAGTGTGCCTTCTCGCCGATGGCTTCCTCTTTCCGCACCTGATAGACGTACAGCAGATCGTCTCCCATCTTGTAGACCACATGCGCAAGGCGCACGCCGTCGTATTCGTTCACGATGGCGCTGTAGCCGTCGCACCGCTCGATCGGACGCAGGATGACGAGGAACGGCATGTGCTGCGATTCGAGGTACGCGCTTACCTGCTCGGGCGAGCACGACGTGATCGCGGGCTTCACCTTGCCATCGCGGATCAGCTGGAAGTTGGTTGCCGTCTGCGTGATGACGTCGTTCGCGGCGGCATCACGGATGAGGTCGTCGTTGCGACCGATCGGGAACAGCAGGAAGGCGATGAGGACGGCGGCCAGACCGAATCCGACGACCGGCGCCGGCACACGGCCGAAGATCACCGACCAGAGATCGCGACGTTCAGCTCGTTGCGCGCTGCGGGCCTCGGCCCGGATGGCGTCCACGACACTGCGGCGCACGGCTTCGGGCGTCACAACGGGCGCGACGGCGGAACGCAAAAGCGACCTGGTGGCCGACTCGAGTTCGAAGTCGCGGCGGCAGACCGTACACGAGCGAAGGTGGCCGTTGAACGCGGACACGTCCGCGTTAGAAAGACGGCCCTCCAGTGCGGGCCCGGCAAGTTCTTGAGCGTCAGAGCAATTCACAGCGTTATCCTGATCAAGTGGTCATCCACAGGTTTATTCTTCGTCGTCCGGTTCCCCGGACAGATATCCGTGCCCCTTGGCGTACGCGTGCAGGCGCGCTTGGAGCATCTTGCGTCCCCGATGCAGACGCGACCGGACCGTGCCGATTGGACAATTGAGGAACTCGGCGATCTCCTCGTAGGTCAATTCCTCGATGTCGCAGAGGATGACCACGGTGCGAAAGTCATCCGGCAATTCCTCAAGCGCGGTCGTGACCTCGTCGCCGAGCAGATTGCCGAACATCCGTTGCTGCAGATCGCTCGTCTCTTTCGAGTCGTCGCGGATGGAGTCGTAGAAGTTCTCGACGTCGCCGTAGTCGACCTTGTCGGGCTCCCGCGTCTCCTTCCGGTACCGGTTGATGTACGAGTTCTTCATGATGCGGAAGAGCCAGGCACGGATGTTCGTGCCCTTCTCGTACTTGTCCCAGAACCGGTAGGCCTTCAGGTAGGTCTCCTGAAGGAGGTCCTTTGCGTCGTCACGGTCTCCGGTGGTGCGAAGCGCGAAGTTGTAGAGGAGGTCCATATGAGGCATGGCCTCGGCCTCAAACTCCGCGTGCCGTTCGTTGCCGCCGGAGAGGATCGCTGTCAGAATCAGGGGTATCATGCGTTGGCCTTGTGAACTCCCCCAGCGGGCCACGTCCCGATTCTATCTGCAAGCCACAGACGGTTAACGGGAGCCTCGACGGGGAGGTTCCGTTCTCGCGATCCGCTGGTTCCGCAGGAACGGGGCTTCGGGGAGAGTATTCGAAAACTACTGAAAAGAGGGGCTTTCTGCAATTCTGGTGCGCTTGACAGTCGATCAGCGCAGCCTATTTGCGCGGAATGAGCGATTTGAGCTGTTCGGGCGTCAGGACCTTGTCGACCTTGACGACGAGTGAGTCGACCTCCGCTCCGCCCGCATCGTGGATCTCATAACCCGCATAGGTCCTCAGGTCGCCGATATCGACCACCGTCACACGGATCGTGGGCGAGTCACCGTTGTCGGTGATCTCGTCGATATTGAAGGCCACGTCGACGCGGGCCGCCGGGGCCTTCTGCGACGGACGGATGCGCGCGTTCGTGATCAAGAGGTCGCAGCCGAGCCGCATGTTGAACGCGAGCGATTCGTAGGCAGCGAGGTCCGTCGTCGACCATGAACCGTCGGCGATACGGCGAAAAGCATCGAGCAGCGCCACGAAGTTCATGGCCCGCAGGTGCATCTTCTGGTTGTCACCCGGCCACCCGCCCGACTCGATGAGCACCGTGCTTGTCCCCCACCGCTGAATATTGTCGCCGAACGCGCGTGGTTCGAATGTGTCGTCCCATTTTGCGATAGTCCCCGGGATCAGTTCCCCGAGCGTGGTCGCAATACCGGCCGCCACGTGCTTCGCCCGCGTTCGTACCTCGTTGTCAGCCCGGGTCTCGTCCACCGGAGGAGCGAGCAGGGCGATGGCCGTGAGTCGGCGCGTCGTCCCGACGGTGTAGCGTGGGTCCTGGTCGTGGAGATTGAACCCGAACGCCGGCTCGAAGCGGTCGCGCACGGTCTTGAGCGTGCGCGCCTCGGGCGTCTCGAGGGCCAGGGCGTCGCGGTTCATGTCGATCCGCTGTGCCGTGCGACGGATGAACCGCTCCGCGCCGTCGGGGTTCAGCATCGGCATCATGAGAAGGGTGAGCCGCTCACGCACGAGCTTCACGAGCGGATGGTCAGGACTCCGATGGAACAGCGTCATAAGATCAACCAGCGCCATCGTAGCCGTCGGCTCATCGCCGTGCATCTGCGACCAGAGCAACACCCGGGTCGGGCCCGTGCCGTAGGTATAGAGGGTGATCGGCCGACCTTCGCCGGACAACCCCGCCTGTTCTGTCGATACGACGCCGGCCCGGACCATGGGGGCGAGCCAGCCATGGAGGTCGGTCTGAGTGAACTTTCGCGAAGTGATCTCGCGGACACGGACCTGATCGTGAAGAATGACGAGATCCCGGGGAGTTGGTGCGGCGGTCTGAGCGGACATGGCGAACGGAACGAGTGACAGAGCCAGGAGGAGCTTGCGGCGATTCGGCATGGTCAATCCATGTTCAATTTCTTCAGCTTCGGTCGAATGACGAACATGCAGTATGGCGCGGCGGAATGGTTGCGGTAGTACTGTTGATGATAGTCCTCGGCCGGATAGAAACGGTCCAGGGGCGCGATCTCGGTGACGATCGGGTCGGCAAAGTCTTTCTGCGCTTCAGCCTTCGACCGCTCGGCGGCGCTCTTCTGCGCGCTGGAGTGCGTGAAGATGGCCGAGCGGTATTGGGTGCCGACGTCGGCCCCCTGACGATTCAGAGTGGTCGGGTCGTGGGCCCTCCAAAACCAACCGAGCAGTTGCTCGTAGGAGATCTTCGAAGCGTCGAAGGTGATCTGCGCGACCTCCGCATGTCCGGTCGTGCCGTCGCAGACCTGTTCGTAGGTCGGGTCGGGCACATGTCCCCCGGCGTATCCTGAAACCACCTTCAAGACGCCCGGGATCTGTTCATACACCGCTTCGACGCACCAGAAACATCCACCCCCCAACGTCGCCAATTCTGTCGTTCCAGCAGTCATCGCACGGCTCCTCTCAGGCACATCTATCGTTTCTTTCTGAACTCGAGTTCATCAAACCAGAAGTCATTGTTCGGCACGTTCATCTTCATCTCCGTCACGACGGCCCGTTCGTTCAGGACGAACTGCACCTTTCCGGCGCCGAACCACGGGAACGACTTCCGCCATTTCACTTCGAACACATCGAAGTGCCAGTGGGTAAGGTCGGCCACGAGGTCGGGATTAGGGAGCAGGCGCAACACGAGCTTTCCGTTCTCGATCGTGACGGTCGCGTCACCGTAGAGCGGTCCGCCGTACGTGCCGGCGTAGGCGGCCAGGGGTTTCGACGGCTTCGTGCCGGTGATGCGCGTGCTGTCAGCGGAGAGGCGCTGATTCTTTTGGCGATCCTTGGCGTCGCGTTCTCTCTTGACCGCTTCCGTGATCCAGGTGGAGTCGACCGTGCCGAGATAGGCGTCGAGCACATGGCGGGTCGCGGCATCGGCGATGCCGGTCATGCCGTTCGTGAGAACGACGACGCCAAGCTTCAGGTCGGGGACGAGAAGAGTGTGCGAGAACATCCCGTCATAGCCGCCGCCGTGCTCGACGACGAGGTGGCCGCGATGATCGCGCAGGTCCCATCCGAGCCCATAGCCGCTGAAATTGGTGTGGGGGGCGCGCTCGCTCGGTCCGCCCACGACGAAATTGTTGTGCGGCGTCCACATGACACGCGACTGCGCTTCGCTCCAAATTCGGAGCGTATCCCACTGTCCCCGGTTCAGCTGCAGGCGCATCCACTTTGCCATGTCGTCGACGCTCGAGATAATGCCTCCAGCCGCCGCCATGTTGTCCCAGTTGTACCAAGGATAGGTCCGGATGACGCCGTTCTCTTCTCCGTGAGGCGTGGCGACATTCGTCTTGCTCTTGAGAGCGCTGATGGACAGCAGGGTGTTGTCCATGCCGATGGGCTTGAGGATCGTCCGGCGCAATGCATCCTCCCAGCTGCCGCCGGTCACCGCAGCGATCACTTCGCCGGCGGCGACGAACATGATGTTTGAATATCCATAGCCGGAGCGGAAGGGATAGGCCTGCTTGAGGTGGCGGGCCCGCTTGACGACCTCTTCACGGCTGTACGGCGTGCCGTACCAGACCAGATCGCCACCGAAGGTGCGCAACCCCACGCGGTGACTCAACAGGTCGCGAATGCGGACGTCGGCGCTGACGTAGGGGTCATAGACCTGGAAATACGGCAAATGCTGCTGGACCCGGTCGTTCCAGGACACCGTTCCCTGGTCTGCGAGGCTTGCCAGGATCGCGGCGGTGAAGGCCTTGGTGTTGGAGGCGATGGCAAACAGCGTGTGTTGGTCGACGGTTTCGGGCTTGCCAAGCTCGCGCACGCCGTAGCCTTTGGCAAGCACCACGGAGTTATCCTTGACGATGGCGACGGCCATACCGGGGACATTCCACGCCGCACGCGCGGCGGAGAGCGAGGCATCGAGCGCCTCAACCCCGACCTGAGCCCCCGCCGGGATCCAAGCCAAGAGGAGCGGGATGAACAGGATCGTCAACATTCGAGCGCGCGACATGGCAATCTCCGAACAACGTGTCCGCCAATATAGGAAAAAGTCGGGACCGGCCAGAAACACGACAGGCGGCCACTGGCCGCCTGCGGTGAGCGCAATCGATGTCAAGGTGTTCAGAACGGACGAACGAACCGGAACGTCCACGTGCCGGGCCCCTTCTCCGTCGTGCGCCACGTGTAGGCGATCCGGAAGCTGCCGCTCTGGTTGGCGAAACCGAAGCCCATGTTGTGCCGCAGTTCGCCCCAAGTGACCTTGCCGAATCCGTCCTGGAAGTCTGCCGTCGGAAGCGCCGTGCGCACAAAACCTGCGTCGGAGAGAACGAGGAAGTTGATCCCGCCAAACAGGTCCGACGGCCAGAAATCGAGATCGTCGAGAAAATTGCCGTCGACAATGTACTCCGCGTTCACGAGCAACAGCCGGTTGCCACGCTCTGACTTGAACCGGTACGCGTGAAGCGTTCCGAGTCCGCCGAGTTCAAAGTCGCGCTGCGGCGGCAGGAAACCCTCGGACGAACCGGCGCGCACGCGGAGATTCACGTTGTCATATCGGCCCAGCGGTTGGTAGCGCCGCACATCGAGGATATACTCATTGAACGAAAAATCGCTGCCGGTCATCTTGCGGCCGAACTCACCCGTGGCCGTCATCGTCCAGCCTTCGGGCCCATGCGAAGTCTTCTCCACCGTCGTCAGCCCGATAGAGGCATTGACGCTCCGCATGTCTCCCTCGTCGATCGGAGGATTGATACGGAAGCGCTTGTCGCCGCCGAAGAGCGCCCAATCGGTCTTCAGTTGCAGCGAATCATACCGGTCGGCCGAGTAGCCGATGCGCACCTCCGTGCGGAGCTCGTTCCCCTGCGTCAGCCAGGCCACATGTCCGGTGACGCCTCGCCGGCTGAAGTAGTCCTGGAAATCCTCGTGAATGAAGAACGCCGCCGCAGAATTCTCGTTCGTGCTGACGATCCACCGGTCCTTCGTGTCGGTCAGGCTGTAGCCTTCAACCCCGATCTCAAAGATCTGGTCTCCTTCGGAGGACAAGTCGAATTGGCGGGCGAGGCCGAGGTTGTAGCGCCACGTGTGCGATTTGAAGCCCCAGCCGACCGACCCGAAGGCGGTCCAGTCGCGCCGACCGTCCCAGTAGTACTTCTTCTCAGACCGGACGCCGAGGAAGACCCCTTCCACGCGGTTGTAACGAACGACGGCGTTGTCGAAGTTGCCGAACTCAGACAGCCAGGGGGCGTCGAAGCTGGTACCCAGGCGCCGGAACCGGGAGCGGTCCGTGCGGTATGAAGCGGTTCCGTTGCTGCGGTCCTCGTAGCCGTCGATGCGCCCGTCACCCGACTTCTCGATCCTGCCGTTGATGACGCGGGCATTTCCTGTCACGTGGCCGTTCTCGCGGACGTAGAGGTCGCCGCCGACCACGAGCACATCACCGTCCACCGTACCGTAGATCGTGAGGTTGCCGCCCTTCACCACGACGTCGCCGTCGACCTGTTCGTCGGCCTCGATCGTCGTGTGGCCGGTATGGGAGCGGGCGTAGTCTTCGGAGTTGATGTCGGCGGTGCGGACCGAACGCGAACGTTTGCGGTCGAGAGTGTCGTCCGCGGATGTGTCGAAGCCGCGGCCGAAGCGGTCGATGAGACGATCGATCTCTCGTTCCAGTCGGACGGTGAAGTCGTCATGGTCGACGTCGCGCCGGCTTGATTGTGCGGTGGCGAGTGTCAGCGAGAAGAGGCCGAGGAGAACGGCAGAGCGGAGAGCGTTCATACCGGTATCATTCAATGAGGTCGGATCCACCCGGAGATACGGCATGAGAAGGGGGCTTGTTGCAGTCCGGCAACAGAGGAAAATGCGTATATTCCTTGAATTGTCAACGTTGGAACACGCGCATGGCACCCTCCACCCTCCGGCCGCTGAGCCTGCTCATCAATATCGACCACATTGCGACCCTTCGGAATGCCCGGAACGGGCGGATCCCCGACATCGTCGAAGCCGCGCACACGTGCCTCAAGGGGGGAGCAGACGGGGTCGTCTGTCACCTGCGGGAAGACCGGCGCCACATCCGTGACGAGGATGTTCGGAGGCTGCGACACGAGATCCGGACGAAACTCGACCTCGAGATGGCAGCCACGCCCGAGATCATCCGGATCGCGCTGCGGACGAAGCCGGACCTTGTGACGCTGGTTCCGGAGCGTCGGTATGAATTGACCACCGAAGGCGGTCTCGACGTCGCCCGACAGCTTCGGAAGATGAAGCAGGTGGTTGCCCGATTTCACGACCACGGGATCCCCGTGAGCTTGTTCGTGGACCCGGAACACCGGCAGCTCGACGCGTCCCGCTCGACGGGGGCCGAATGGGTCGAACTGCACACCGGCGACTATGCCGATGCGACGACGGCCAGACGGCGCGAGACGGAGTACCGCCGCTTGCGATCGGCGGCGGTCTACGCGCGAACGATCGGCCTCGGCGTGAACGCGGGCCACGGGTTGAACTACACGAACGTACAGCGCCTGGCGGCCTTGCCGGCCATCGGTGAGATGAGCATCGGCTACGCGATCATCGTGCGGGCGTTGAGCGTGGGATTGGAGACGGCGGTGCGGGAGATGGTGTCGGTCGTGCAGAGGTCCAGGACAGCCCGGGGATGAATGAAAAAAAAGAGAGATCCACGAAGGCACACGAAGAAACACGAATTAATACGAAGAAATGATTCAGAAGTCGCGCGACACGAATATGAACATTCGTGACTCTTCGTGAAGGTCAATGCGCGAACCGCCAAGACGCCAAGACAGCAAATATCTCTGTTGCGCAAAGTTCGCCAAGAAAAGACGGTGATTCGGTTCCATTTTCACAAACCAACTTGGCGTTCTTTGCGTTCTTGGCGCTCTTGGCGGTAGTAGTTTTTGCTGCGACCTGCTACGACGCCAGGATCTGATCCAGGATCCTCTGATTCTTAAGGCCTTCTTCGCCAGGGATGGGGTTGGGGATGACGCCCCGGACAGCGTCGACGAACAGACGCACCTCATGCGCGTAGAGATTGGGGACGATGAATTGTTCGATCTGCGGCTGCAGTGGTTCGCCCTCTTGCGCATGCACCCGGTGCAGGATGACGGGCATGGCGCTGCGGGTGAAGTCAAAAGCCGACAGCGTGCCGTCCGTGCCGCGTATTTCGATGAACGAGCGGCGATAACCGGCGGTGAACGAACAGTAGATCGATCCGAGGATCCCCTTCTGAAACTGCAGAACAACGGCCGCCGTTGATTCGGTGCGTTCAGCGGTCGGGGGGGCGTCGAGCACGGCCCTGACCAAGACGGGGTCATCGTCGAGCAGGAAGCGGATCGTGTCGAGGCAGTGAACGCCGATATCGTGCACGGGTCCTCCGCCGGCGACCTTTGGATCGAAGAGCCAACCGCGGCGCGAGAGGCGATGATCGTAGAAGAACTGCGTCTCGATGTGTGCGACGCTGCCGATCGCTCCTTCGGCGATGAGCTGCTTGATGCGCGTGATGACCGGCGAGAAGCGGACCATGTGACCGACCATCAGTTGTACTCCGGCATCACGGCATGCCTGCACCATGCGCTCGGCCTGCTCGACGGTCGCCGCCATCGGCTTCTCGACGAGCACATGCTTTCCTGCTTTGGCGGCGGCGATGGCTTCGCCGGCATGCGCACCGTTCGCAGAGGCGATGAAGACGGCGTCGACGTCGGGATGTTCGGCGAGCGTTGCGGGATCGTCGAACGCGTGAGGGATGTCATGCTCGCGGGCTTTGGCCGCGGCAGCATCGAATGAGCGCTTCTGAATGGCGCTGACCACCGCGTTGCCGGAGCCGCGGATAGCCGGAAGGATGGCACGTTCGGCGAAGAGTCCGAAACCGATGATGCCGAATCGCATCGGGTCAGATGTCATACGGCTCTCCTTAGACGGATCATCTCACGAGCGGCAACGTACCATCGAGCAGTCACGTAGACTTCGAGGCAAACGACGGCCCATCGACACGAAGCCCGTTCTGCACTTCACGGTGAGACGGTCTACGTTGCCTCACTTCGAGGTCTTCTTCAAGTGAAGTGTACGATTCCCACAGGGGAATGTCCAGACGTCCATCTTCCCCTCCGTTAAGGATTCCTATTCTTGCACATGGCCTCACTCCTCGACCCACTCAAGCACCTGACCGCCGCGCGTGATCGCGAACAGCAGACCGTTCGTACGATCATTGAAGCTGCGGCACAGCTTCTCACCGGCGTTCTTGGGATCGTCGCGATCGCCACTCTGGTGGCCGAATACGGGTTCTTCCTCTCGCCCGAGCGGGAAGCCATCGCGCAGGTGGCCCACGTGATCATCCTCTACGGCTTTGTCTTCCTTATCGCCGTTCGTATCGCGGCTTCCAGATCACCCTCGGAATTTATCCGATCACACCGCGTTGACATGATCCTCGTGGTGCTTGTGCTCTTCTTGTTGCTGGCGCCCGGAACCGTCACGGATATCCTTTACACCATCAATCCCCTGTTGACAGCCTCGGATGTTTCGGCCCTCTACATTGCGCTCACACAGGGGTTTCTCTTTTCCGCGTTCATACCATCGACATTGCGCGCCAGCCGACGACTGATGCGGCGAAATTTCCATCCGGCGGCCCTGTTGGTCGGGAGTTTCGCCATGATCGTGCTGGCGGGAGCCCTCCTTCTGCTGATGCCGCGCGCAGCCACGCAGCCACTTTCGGTCCTCGATGCGCTCTTCACATCAACGAGCGCCGTGTGCGTGACCGGGCTGACCGTCGTAGACACGGCCACGCAGTTTACGCCCCTCGGACATGGGATCCTGCTGTTCCTGATCCAGGCGGGTGGATTGGGGATCATGACCCTGACAACCGTGCTTGGGCTTCTGATCGGCGGATCGGGCGGTCTGCGAGAGTATGCGACGCTCCAAACGTTGCTGGGAGAGGAGAGCATCGGGAGGATCCGCCGCACGCTGTGGACCGTGACCTTGGCTACCCTGGCCTTCGAGGCGGCGGGGGCGCTCGTCCTGTATCAACTCCTGGATCCGGCGGTGGCGGGAACAGGTTCGCACGCCGTATTCTTCGCGGTCTTTCACTCCGTATCCGCATTCTGCAACGCCGGTTTCGCTCTCACCTCCGAAGGATTGACGCATCCTCTTCTCAGAGCAAATGCGACGGTGCTGGCGACCGTCATGATCCTCGTCGTCGTGGGGGGCATCGGATTTCCGGTGATGTCCAATGTCGGTCGGATCGTCTGGTCGCGGCTCACGCGCCGGCCGTTCCGAGGTCATCTATCGTTGCAGTCGAAGATCGTCCTCTGGACCACGTGTGTCTTGCTCGTCGTCGGGACGGTCGCCCTTTTCATGGTTGAGCGCGGGTTCGGCCAATCCTCGACGACGATGGGTGAGCGGTGGTTGACGGCCGCCTTTCACTCCGTCGTTGCCCGCACCGCCGGGTTCAATACGATCGAAGTTGCCTCGATGTCGCTCCCCGGCTTGTTCGTGCTCATGGTGCTCATGTGGATCGGCGGCTCTCCAGGTTCGACGGCTGGCGGCGTGAAGACCACGGCGGTGGCGGTCGCGCTTCTCAACATACGTGCGATCGTCACCGGGGCTGACCGCGTGGAGGCGTTTCGCACGACGGTCTCGGGCGCTTCCATTGTCAGGGCCTTCAGTACGATCCTGTTGTCGGTCGCAGTCATTGCCACGCTCGTGTTTCTGCTGCTCCTGACCGATCCGGTGAGTTTCGACGGAGCGGTGTTCGAAGTCATTTCTGCCGTTGGAACCGTGGGATTGACCACAGGCATCACGCCCTCATTGTCGTACGGCGGAAAACTCGTTATCATTGCGGGGATGTTTATTGGCCGCGTCGGCGTTCTCTCGTTTGCCATTGCAATGACCGGGCAATGGCAACGACGACGGGCTGAATATCCGGCAGAAAATGTTCTGGTGACCTGACATGACGCAGAGACTTGCGATCATCGGTATCGGCAAATTTGGCCGGCACTTGGCGCGCGAATTGGCGTCCAAAGGAGCCGATGTCCTTGCCATCGACGCCGACATGGATCGGTTGGACGATCTGAAGCAGGTCGTCGCCCATACGGTCCGATTGGACGCGCGCGAAGAATCGGCACTCCGTGGCCAGGGGCTGGTGGACTATGATGCCGTCATCGTCGGCTTCGGGGACGATTTCGAGGTGACGCTGCTGACCGTGGCGGCGCTTCAGACCATCGGCATCCAGCGCATCATTGTACGGGCAACAACGCCCACACACGAGAGGATCCTCCAGCACCTCGGCATTAAAGAGGTGGTGCTTCCCTCGGTGGAGGCGGCTGAGCGGCTTGCGACCAGCCTGATGTACGCGGGCGTGCTTGATTCGTTCTCACTCTCCTCCGATGCCACGATTGCCGAGGTCACAGCCCCCGACGGATTCATCGGCCGGACGGTGGCCGAGGTGCCGTTTCGCCAGAAGCACGATGTGAGCCTTATTACGATCAAGCGCATTCAGAAACGACCAGTCCTGTTCGGACTCGGCACCAAAGAGGTTGAAATGGTCATCGGTGTCCCCAAGGATGAGACTCTGATCGAACGCGGAGACGTGCTCGTCGTGTTTGGCTCCAAAGAGGCGATCGGCCGATTGGCCTCAGCGTGATGTATGCATGACCTTTCGAGCGTGATCCTGTTCATCGGCGGCCTGGTCTTTCTGGCGCACGCCTTCGTTGCGGTGTTCGAACGGACGCGGGTTCCCGACGTCCTCTGGCTCATTCTGATCGGCGTGATGCTGGGGCCGGTCTTTGGGATCGTCCGGCCGCAAGACTTCGGGAAGGTCGGCGCCGTCTTCACCACGGTCGCGCTGGTCATCATTCTGTTCGAGGGAGGGCTCGAGATCAGCATCGAGGAGATGCGCAAGGCGTGGAAGAGCACGTTCCTCGTGACCCTGTTCACGTACGTGATCGCTTGGGCGATCCTCACGGGAGCGCTCGTGGCGATCCTCCCGTTCTCCACCTTGGAGTCGCTCTACGTTGGCGCCGTGCTTGCCGGACCGGCACCATCGGTCGTCATTCCGCTGGCCCGGCAGATGAAGATCTCCGATTCCGGCCGGACGACGCTCATGCTTGAATCTCCGATCGGCGAAGCCCTTTGTGTGGTGATCGCCCTCGCTCTGCTCCAGACCATTGAGATGGGGCGGATGTCGATTGGACTGTTGCTGGGACAACTCATTTCCGCGTTCGTGTTCGCCATCGTGCTCGGAGCGCTGTCGGGATACGTGTGGTCGCTGACCCTTGACCGGGTGCGCCAATTGCGGAATGCCATCTTCCTGACGCCATCGGCGGTCTTCATTGTGTATGGACTGACGGAGTTCTTTGGATTCAGCGGGCCGATCGCCGCGTTGGCCTTTGGGATCGTGCTCGGCAACGTGGGGACCATGAAGCTTCCGTGGATCCATGAACACACGAATCTGGCCCCGCTCTCTCACAGCACGACAGAGAAGCTCTTCTTCAGCGAAGCGGTGTTCCTTGTGAAGACCTTCTTCTTCGTCTATTTGGGGATCTCAATTCAGTTGGATGACTATGTGGCGCTGGCGACCGGCCTGGCCCTCGTCGGCGGATTGTTGCTGGCCCGGGTGCTCGGCATTCGGCTAGCGACTCATCTGCTCGGCGGGACGGGCGACGACCTCGTTTCGATGTCTATTCTGATTCCCAAAGGAACCGCCGCAGCCGTACTGGCCGGTCTGCCGATTCAAATCGGGCTTGCGCGCGGCGCACAGATGCAGGACCTTATCAACGGTGTCGTGTTCGTCAGCATCCTTGCAACCGCCATTCTCGTTTTTCTTGCCGAGCGAGCACGACCCGCAGAACGGCGCATCTGAGTCAGGTTCAAAGGAGAGACCTTCATGGAAGAGATCACTGCGATCTCGTCGTCACTAAGAGACTTCTGGCTGCAGGTGCTCGCCTTGTTACCACGCATTCTGACGGGCCTTGTGCTGCTCATCGGGGGTTGGATCGTTGCCAAACTGGTCCGCCGGGCGACGCTTCGAGTGCTCCGGTTTGCCCGCGTCGACGCGCTGGCCGAAAAGGCGGGCATTGAGAGCTTTCTGATGCGAGGAGGTATCTCGTTCACGTTCGTCACGATCCTGGCCAACTTCGTTTACTGGGTGCTGCTGCTGACGATGTTGTTGGCCGTCCTGCACAGCCTTGGGGTGGCGGCGGCGGCGGACCTGATCGAGCGGATCGTCAGTTATCTTCCGAATGTCCTCGGCGCAGTGCTGGTGCTGATCTTTGGCAGCCTGTTCGCGAACCTGGTGCGCACGATGACATCGGGCTATCTGAATAACATCGGAATCAAAGGCGTGCCGTTCATCGCCGGTTTGACGTATTATGCGGTCCTGTTCTTCGTGCTCACCGTTGCGCTGGAGCAGTTGTCCATCGGCGGGGCGATCCTCGTGTCGGCCTTCCAGATCGCCTTTGGCGCCCTATGCTTGGCGCTCGCCCTCGCGTTCGGTCTCGGCGGCCGTGAAATGGCGTCGCGCATTCTGGAGAATATTTGGAAGAATCGCTGATGCCACGGAGCCGACGATGATCATCGATTGCCATGTGCATGTGAACTGGTATGAGCATGAAGACCGGCCGGCTCTGCCGCACCGGCTGGGAGAGCTGCGGCGAGAGATGCAGCTCAACCGTGTCTCGCATGCCGTCATCCTCACCTCCTTTAAAGACCTGCCCGGCCGTCCATCGACGAAGGAGGTGGCGGATGCCGTCCGTGGCCAACCGGAATTCTCGGTCGTGGCGGGCATCGGTGCGGCGACATTCACGCCGGAGGTCCTGGAGGCGCTGCGTCCGCTCGTGGCGGAGCGGATCGTCCGGGGTCTCAAGCTGTATCCAGGGTATGAGCCGTACTATCCGCACGATCCCAAGCTGACGCCCGTCTTTCGGTTCGCCGCCGAACACGGCCTTCCGGTCATGATCCACACGGGTGACACGTTCTCGGCAAAAGGCAAGTTGAAGTACGCTCACCCGCTCGAAGTAGACGAGGTGGCAGTCGACCATCCCGACGTGTCGATCATCATCTGCCATCTCGGCAACCCGTGGTTCCAGGACACCATGGAAGTGGTCTACAAGAACGAGAACGTATACACGGACATTTCCGGCCTCGTCCTCGGAGATTTCAGCGATCGATTCGAGCGGTACATGCGCGATCAATTGCAGGAGATGATCATCTACGGCATGGAGCCGACGAAGGTCCTCTTCGGGACCGACTGGCCGATCTCGTCGATGCGGTCGTACCTCGAGTTCATCGAAGAGCTGAACATTCCGACCGCGGAACTCGAGAAGATCATGTTCCAGAACGCTGCTCGGCTCTTCGATATCCCGGTCAACAGCAGCGGAGCCGGCGCGTCAGGTCTGCTCGGATGGCTCGGCCGCAAGATGGGACCGGCATAAGGCGCCGAGGCTTGACTCTTCCGGCGGAATTCCTTTCTTGAAGAGGTGGCTCGGGCGTCGCAGTACATCGACGTCCGTTCCGTTCTCTGCGGGTCTGCGTGCTCATTCATCCCATCCCGACCATCGGTGCCGCCATGGCTAAAGACGACCTGAAGGATTTCGAGCGCAAAGTGCTCGTCCGTGCGCTGCGGACGGAGGACTACGACCAACTCGTCGAGCTCCAGCTCAAGTGCTTTCCGGGCATGAAGCCGTGGTCACGGGCCCAGGTCGAGAGCCAGCTGGCGCTCTTTCCCGAAGGACAGATCTGCATCGAGTATCAGGGGCGTCTCGTCGCCTCCTCCAGCAGCCTCATCCTCGACTTCGACCTGTATCACGAATGGCACAGCTGGGCCGAGATCGCCGATGCGGGTTTCATCCGGAACCACACGCCGAAAGGCAATACGCTCTACGGCATCGAGATCATGGTCGATCCATCGTACCGCGGTCTGCGGCTGGCCCGGCGGATGTATGAGGCGCGGAAGCAGCTGGCCCGTGAGCGAAACCTCATGCGCATCATCCTCGGCGGCCGCATCCCCGGGTACGGGACACATGCCGCGGCGATGAGCGCCCGCGAATACGTGGACAAGGTCGTGCACAAGGTCCTCGTCGACCCCGTGCTGACAACGCAGCTGTCGAACGGCTTCACGCTGAAGCGGTTGATCCCCAACTATCTGTCGAGCGACACCGAGTCGCGCGGCTACGCCACGTTCCTTGAGTGGACGAACATTGACTATGTGCCCAATCCGCTGCAACGGCTCACGTTGTTCGCCCCGGTCCGGGCGTGTGCCGCGCAGATGCAGCTGCGGATGATCACGGGATTCGAGGAATTTGCGCGCCAGTGCGAGTATTTCGTCGACGCCGCGGCGGACTACAAGACCGATTTCATGCTCTTTCCGGAGATGCTGACGACGCAATGGCTGACGTTCCTGCCGAAGGACCGTCCGGCGCTGGCGATGCGAAAGTTGTCGGAATATACGCCGGCGTATCTGGAGTTGTTCACGGGCCTGGCCGTCAAGTACAACGTCAACATCATCGGCGGGACGCACTTCGTCGTCGAAGGTGAAGACTTGTACAATGTCGCGTATCTGTTTCGGCGCGATGGGACGCTCGCCAAGCAGTATCAGCTTCACATCGCCCCCGACCAGCGCCGGTGGTGGGGCGTGAAGCCTGGGATGGACGTCAGCGTCTTCGACACCGACCGCGGGAAGATCGGTATCCTCATCGGCCACGACGTTGTGTTCCCCGAGCTGTCGCGCATCATGGCGGATCAAGGGGCGCAGATCCTGTTCGTGCCGTTCAGCGTGGAGGAACGGTACGGCTACCTGCGGTTACGGTACTGCACGCAAGCGCGATGTGTCGAGAACAATGTTTATGCCGTGATGGCCGGCAGCGTCGGCAACCTGCCTTCCGTCGAGAACATTGACGTTCATTATGCGCAATCGGCGATCCTGACGCCATCAGACATTCCCTTCACGCGCGACGGGGTGCTGTCGGAAGCAACGCCGAACATCGAAACGATCATCGTCGACGACATGGACCTGGAGCTGCTGAAGCCCGGACGACAAAGCGGAACCGTGCTCAGCCGCCAGGACCGCCGTTCGGACCTCTACGAAGTGCGGTACCATCCGCCGGCCGGACGTCGCTGATCATCTCCTCCACCCATCGGTCCTTCAACATGCATTCGTTGCTCCATCAACGCTTCCTCGGTAACGAGCCCATGACGTGGGTCATTGCCATCGGCGCGGCAGCTTTGCTGTTCGTCGTCCTCATGTTTGCCAACCGGAGCATCGGCCGCAAGCTCCGCGCGCTGTCGTTGCGGACGGACACCAAGGTCGACGACCTCCTGGCCGACGTGTTGAGTCGGACTAGTCCGCTCGTGCTGTTCGTCGTCTCAGCTATTGTCGGCACGCAGGCTCTGTCCCTGCGTCCGGGGGTCGAGTCGGCGCTCACGGAGGCGCTGTGGCTGGCGATCCTCCTGCAGGTCGGGTTCTGGGGAAACGGCGCGATCTCGTTCTGGTTGGAGCGGTCGATGCAGCAGGCGACGAGCGGACCGGTCGCCACCACGGCAACGATGTCGGCCATCGGGTTCGTTGCGCGTCTGGCGTTGTGGTCGATCGTTATCCTGGTCGGTCTCAGCAATCTTGGCGTTGACATCACCGGCCTCATCGCCGGCCTCGGCATCGGAGGCATCGCCGTCGCGCTGGCGTTGCAGAACGTCCTCGGCGACCTGTTCGCCTCGCTCTCGATCGTCCTCGACAAGCCGTTCGTCATCGGCGACTTCATCGTGGTGGACGAGTTGTCGGGTACGGTGGAGTATGTCGGCCTCAAGACGACACGGATCCGGTCGCTGTCGGGCGAACAGCTTATCGTATCGAACGCCGACCTGCTCCGAAGCCGCATCCGGAACCTGAAACGGATGGAGGAGCGCCGCGTGGTGTTCACCTTCAGCCTCACCTATCAGACGCCGACGGAGAAGCTTCAGCGCGTCAGCGAGATCGCCCGCGGCGTCATCGAGGCCCAACCGCAGGTCCGATTCGACCGGGCACACTTCAAAGCGTTTGGCGAGTCGGCGCTGGTGTTCGAGTGTGTGTACTTCGTACTCTCTCCGGACTACAATGTCTACATGGATGTCCAGCAGACCATCAATATCGGTCTGGCGCGGGCGCTGAAGACAGAGGGGGTCGAGTTCGCATACCCGACGCGGACGCTGATCGTCAGGTCGGCTGAGTCGGTCGTGTCTGTTTCCGGGGCCGGCGGTCGTCCGGCGTGAATACCCCGAGTCCTCGCTCGCTTCACGGAATCTTTTGCCTCCGCGCCGGTGTCGGCCGTTGATGCTTTTTGGCTTTGTTCTTGCACATTAATGACTGATTTTTCAGCCATAGCTTCGTGACACCTCTGCTACTCTATATTGTCTTCGGTGCCTTCGCGGCCGCCGTCATCGCGCCCCTCCTGGTGCGGTGGTTCGGTGACCGGGCCTCGGCCGTCCTGGCTATCGTCCCGGCGTCAGTGGTCGGCATCGTCTTCTTCATGCTGGGTCCGCCTCCCGACGGCCTTCTGCAGGCGACCATCCCGTGGATACCGTCACTCGGCATCGACCTCAGTTTCTGGGTGGACGGTCTGAGCATCATCTTCGTCCTCCTCATCGCCGGCATCGGCACGGTCGTGCTTGTCTACGCCGGTGCCTACCTGCACGATCACCGCGACCTTGGTCGATTTCTGACGTGGATCATGGTCTTCATGGGGGCCATGCTTGGCCTCGTGACGAGCGGCAACCTGCTCACGCTCTTCCTCTTCTGGGAGCTGACGAGCATCAGTTCGTATTTCCTCATCGGCTTCCTGCATGACGATGCGGCCTCGCGCAAGTCCGCGCTTCAGGCGCTACTCATCACCGGCGCCGGGGGTCTGTCGCTGTTGGCGGGATTCATCCTCCTCGGTTCGGCCGTCGGCTCCTACGAACTCTCTGCGATCCTCACGAGCGGAGACGCGTTCCGTTCGAGCGAATGGTACCTGCCCGGACTGTTGCTCATCCTGATCGGGGCCTTCACGAAGTCGGCGCAGGTCCCGTTCCACTTCTGGCTGCCGAATGCGATGGCGGCGCCGACGCCCGTGAGCGCCTATCTTCACTCGGCGACGATGGTCAAAGCCGGCGTGTTCATGCTCGCGCGTCTGCATCCAGTGCTCAACGGAACGTCGGAGTTCCATGTGCTCGTCGGAACGGCCGGTGCCGCAACGATGATCCTTGGCGCCGTGTCGGCGTTCGGCCAGCGCGACCTGAAACGACTCCTTGCCTATACGACGGTGAGCGCGTTGGGCACCCTCGTGCTGCTTCTGGGGATTGGGACGGAGACGGCCGTTCAAGCGGCGATGGTCTTCCTACTCGCTCATGCTCTCTACAAAGGAGCGCTCTTCCTCACGGTCGGAATCGTGGACCATGAGACCGGCACGCGCGACGTGGAATCGCTCGGCGGTCTCTGGCGGATGATGCCAATGACGGCACTCGCGGCAACGCTGGCCGCGCTATCGATGGCCGGACTCCCGCCGATGCTGGGGTTCATCGGCAAAGAACTGCTCTATGAAGCTAAGCTTGCGGCCCCATGGGCGCCGTGGACGATCACGGCGCTGGGCGTGACCGCGAACATTCTGACCGTCGCGGTCGCGGCGCTCATGACGCTCCGCACGTTCGGAGGTGCGTCATCCTCCGTTCGCACCGCACACGACCCTTCATGGCAGATGTGGGGCGGCGTGGCATTGCTTGCCTCGTTGGGTTTCGCGGCCGGGATGGCGGCTGACCTGGTAGCGACCCATATCGTCGGTCCGGCCACAACGGCGATCCGAGGTGAGCGCGTCGAGACATCGCTCGGCCTCTGGCACGGAGTGAATCCCGTGCTCCTGTTGAGTCTTGCGACACTCGCAAGCGGTGCGGCACTCTATGCGCTGCATCGGCCGATCCGTCGCATGACGGCAGGGTGGCGGCCCTGGAAGGCAGAACGCGCGTATGACGCAGCGCTCGCGGGCATGCTCGCCTCGGCGCGCAAGCAGACTCTCTGGCTGCAATCGGGTCAGATCTCGACATACCTTGCCCTGACCCTCCTGGCGACGCTGCTGCTGGTGGGGTTGCCCATCCTGGCATTCTGGCCGCAGCTCTCGATGGTCGTCGCGATGGACCTGGCGCTCCTGCCGACCGTCATTGCCGGAATGATGGCCATTGCCGCATTCCTGGCCGTGCGCGCGAAAACGAGTCTCGGGAGCATCATTGCCCTCGGTGTCGTTGGCTATGGCATCGCGGTCCTCTTCCTGCTGTACAGCGCTCCCGATCTTGCCATGACGCAATTCGCCGTTGAGACGCTGTCGGTGGTCCTGTTGATGCTGGTGGTGGCCAAGCTCCCGGAATTTCGCCAGATGGGGTCGCGTTCGACGCGCCTCTGGCAGGCGGGTCTTGCGGGAGCGGGTGGCGCGCTGATGACGCTTCTGGTGTTGTTCGTGACGGCAGAACCGGCGCGCATGACGCTGGCCACGTTCTACGGCGAGGCCTCCTACGCGTTGGCGAACGGCCGGAACATCGTCAACGTGATCCTTGTCGACTTCCGGGGTCTGGACACCTTGGGCGAGATCACCGTTCTCGGCATCGCCGCATTGGGCGCGGTCGCGCTCCTCCGGCTTGTCGTCGACAAGGAGGATGGCCGATGAGATCGCTCATTCTCGCGTCGGCGACTCGCGTGCTTCTGCCTCTGCTCTGGCTCTTCTCCGTCTTCATCCTTCTGAGAGGACACAACGAGCCCGGCGGCGGATTCATCGGGGGTCTGGTCGCGGCGTCGGGCGTGGCGCTCTATGCGCTCGCCTTCGGTCCGGCCGCCGCCCGTCGCGTGCTGCCCGCGGACCCACGGACGCTCATCGCCATCGGTCTGGTTCTCGCCCTTGGAAGCGCGCTGATCTCCACGTTGGGAGGCGGCACGTTCATGACGGGCATGTGGAGTTCGTTCGCCATTCCGGTGATCGGCAAGGTCGGCACGCCGTTCTTGTTCGATATTGGCGTCTACGTCGTGGTGGTCGGCATCGCCGTAGCGCTCGTCCTGACGATGGCGGAGGACTGACATGCATCTCCTGCTCGCCATCCTCGTCGGGATCCTCTACGCGTGCGGCCTGTATCTCATGATGCGGCGGAGCATGCTCAAGCTCGTCATCGGTCTCGGGCTGCTCGGTCACGCCGCCAATCTGCTCATCTTCACGGCTGGCCGCGTTGTTCCCGGCGCCGTTCCGCTGATCCCGGAGGGGATGACCACACCCTCCGGTCCGATCGCCGACCCGGTTCCGCAGGCGCTCATCCTCACGGCCATCGTCATCGGTTTCGGTGTTCAGGCGTTCGCCATTCTCCTCGTGCGCCGGCTGGCCGAACGAACGAGGACGGACGACGTCCGGGAATTGACGACGACCGAACAACTGGAAACTCAGACCGGAACCGGCAAGGGGGCCTCATGAACCTCCTGATCCTGCCGGTGCTTATTCCGCTGGCCGCGAGCATCATCACGCTCTTCGCCCGCCGGTCGATAGCGCTTCAGCGTTCGGTCCATGTCGTGTCGTCGTTGGCGTCGCTCGCTGTGAGTGTGCTCCTCCTGGGGCGGGTCTGGTCCGGGGGCATCCAGGTGTTGGAGGTCGGCTCGTGGCCCGCGCCGTTCGGCATCACCTTCGTCGCCGACCTGCTGAGCGCGCTAATGGTGAGTGTCACGGCAGTCGTCTCCGTAGCGGTGGCCGTAACGTCGCTTGGCTCGATCGACGCGGCCCGGGAGAAGTTCGGTTATCACGGGTTCATCCTCGTCATGTTGGCTGGGGTCAACGGGGCCTTCCTGACGGGAGACCTGTTCAACCTCTATGTGTGGTTCGAAGTTCTGCTCATGGCGTCGTTCGTGCTGATGACGCTGGGGAACGAGCGCGGGCAGCTGGAGGGGGGCATGAAGTATGTCACGCTCAACCTCATGTCGTCCGCCCTGTTCCTGGCCGGCGTCGGCCTGCTCTATGCCGCGACCGGCAGTCTCAACATGGCCGAGCTGGCCTCGCTCGTGGGAAGGCCGGAACACTCCGCCATCGTGCCCGTCGTGGCAATGATGTTCCTGGTTGCGTTCGGCATCAAGGCCGCGATCTTTCCTCTCTTCTTCTGGCTGCCGGCATCGTATCACACGCCCCCTCCGGTGATCGCCGCGCTCTTCGCAGGCCTTCTGACGAAGGTCGGGGTCTATGCGCTGCTCCGGGTGTTCACGCTTCTGTTCCACCAGGAAGCGTGGCTCACGCACACCACGATCGTCGTGATCGCAGGCCTGACGATGCTGACGGGCGTTCTGGGTGCCGCCGCACAAACGGACATCCGCCGGATCCTCTCGTTCCACATCATCAGCCAGATCGGCTACATGATCCTGGGGCTTGGACTCTTCTCCCCGCTGGCCGTGGCCGGGTCGGTGTTCTATATCGTCCATCATATCATCGTCAAGACGAACCTCTTCCTGGTGGGCGGTGTCGTCGAACGCTTGCATGGCACCGGCTCGCTGAAGTCCCTCGGAGGACTGTACCGGTCGTCGCCGCTGCTGGCAGGGCTCTTCCTTATTCCGGCATTGTCCCTCGCGGGCGTACCGCCGTTGTCGGGGTTCTGGTCGAAGTTCATCCTCATCAAGGCCGGCCTCGACCTCGAGGCGATGCTCGTGACAGGGGTGGCGCTGCTGGTGAGCCTGCTGACGCTCTTCTCGATGACAAAGATCTGGGCCGAGGCGTTCTGGAAGCCGTTGCCCGAAGGAGCGCCGGTTCGCCGGTCGTTGACGACATGGGAACGGTGGACATTGTTGGGTCCCATCGCCGGCCTGGCGCTTATTACGATCGCCATCGGACTGGGGGCCGAGCCGGTCTTCGCCGCCGCCAGCCGTGCGGCGGAGCAGTTGTTAGACCCGCAGGGCTATATTCAAGCGGTCCTAGGAGGTCGTCCATGAATATGCTGGCCCTCAATCTGGCCCTGGCCGTGGTGTGGACGCTCATCTCGGGAGAATGGAGCGTCTTGAACTTCCTGGGGGGCTTCGTTATCGGCCTCGCGCTCATGCGGCTGACGATCCGTACAGACGCCGAACGGCGTTACTACCGCCGTGTGCCGCAGGTCATCACGTTCGCCGCCTACTTCATCTATGAACTCGTCGTATCGAATCTCCGTATCGCTGCCGATGTGCTGACGCCGAAGTTGCACATGACGCCGTCGATCGTGGCGGTGCCGCTGGACGTCAAGACCGACCTGGAGATCATGCTGCTGGCGAACTTGATCACTCTGACTCCAGGCACGCTCAGCCTCGAGTTGAGCGAGGATTGCACGACCCTGTTTGTGCACGCCGTCTACGCCGCCGACCCGGAGGCGACGGTGCGCGATATCAAACGCGGCTTCGAGCGCCGCGTGTTGGAGATATGTCGATGACCACGCTGGAACTCTTCCTCGACGGCGCGGCAGTGTTGCTCGCCCTGGCCGTTGTGTTGACGTTCATCCGCATCGTGCGGGGGCCCTCGCTGGCAGACCGTGTCGTGGGCTTTGAGTTGCTCTCAGCGGCGGCGATCGGCATCATCGCGATCGCGTCGGTCCGGTTCCACGATGCTGTCTTCATCGACGTGGCCCTTCTACTCAGCCTCCTCGCGTTTGTCAGCACCGTGGCCTTCGCGCGCTTCTTGGACCGGAGGGACGAGGCATGATCGAGATCCTCGCCGGACTTCTCATCTTTGCCGGAGCCGCGCTGATGGCCGTGGCGGCGGTCGGACTACTGCGGCTTCCGGACTTCTACCTTCGCATGGCGGCGACCACCAAGGCCACGACGCTGGGCGTGACGCTGATGACCTTAGGGGCGGCGCTGGTCTTTAACGACGTCTCGGTCACTGCCCGCGTTCTGGCGATTGTTCTGTTCCTGTTCCTCACCGCGCCGATCGGCGCACATGTCATCGGCAGGGCGGCGTATCTCAACGGCGTTCGCTTGTGGGAGAAGACCGTTGTCGATCAATGGGCCCGCCAGCCGAAGCCCGCCGAGGCATCGACAACAGCGATGACGACCGTCAAACCACGACAGCGATCGACTGGGCGCCGCCGCCCTTCGACGACGAAGAAACCGCGGCGCCGCCGATAACGCCACCTTGTTCACGTAAGGTTTTTTTGGCATCTTGTCCGGCCGGGGTGTGAACCCCGGCTTTTGTTTCCGCCGTGAACGCCGCCCCGTCCATATCCCTCGCCCCTCTTCAATACTCGACCGACGGCCTTTCAGCCGAGAGGTCCTTCGCGTTGTACGAAGGGATGCTGCTACCCCGGCTGATCGAAGAGAAGATGCTGATCCTCCTTCGTCAGGGGAAGCTGAGCAAATGGTTCTCGGGCATCGGTCAGGAGGCAATCGCCGTCGGATGCGCCATGGCGCTTCGGGAGGGAGACTACCTCCTTCCCCTTCATCGTAATCTCGGAATCTTTACGACCCGCGGTGTTCCCCTGCACCGGCTGTTTGCCCAGTGGGAGGGCCGTCCCGACGGCTACACCAAAGGACGAGACCGCTCCTTCCACTTCGGCGTCCTCGAACATCGCATCGTCGGCATGATCTCGCACTTGGGCGCCATGCTGGGCGTTGCCGACGGGCTGGCGCTGGCGAGCGTGCTGGACGGCACGGACGACCTGGCGATGGTCTTCTCGGGAGATGGAGGGGCGAGCGAGGGCGATTTCCACGAAGCGATCAATGTGGCGTCGGTGTGGGACTTGCCCGTGATCTTCGTCGTCGAGAACAACGGCTACGGCCTCTCGACCCCGTCTTCTCAGCAGTTCCGGCACCGGTTCTTCGTGGACAAAGCACCTGGCTACGGCATCGAAGGGGTGCAGGTGGACGGCAACAACATTGTGGAGGTGTATCGGACCGTGAGCGAGGTGGCTGAACGCGTGCGGGAGACGAGGCGACCGGTCCTGCTCGAAGCCATGACGTTCCGCATGCGAGGACACGAGGAAGCGTCGGGCGTCAAGTACGTGCCGTCTGAGCTGATCGGGATGTGGAAGAAGAAGGATCCCGTGGAGAACTTCGAGCGACACCTGCTGTCGACGGGAGCGCTCACGGAGGAACAGGCCCAGTCGACGCGCGCTCGGTTCAAAGCGACGATTGACGAGGCCTGGGACCGTTCGACCTCCGGCCCCGGTGTTCATGCGGAGGTGCAGGTTGAGCTGGCCGACGTCTATGCGCCCGCCTCAGCTCCGTCGGCGGAGCCCGACCTAACGCATCAGACGCCGAAGCGGTTCGTCAATGCGATCCAGGACGGTCTGCGCCAGGCGATGGAGCGGGACCCGAAGCTGGTCCTCATGGGTCAGGATATTGCGGAGTACGGGGGCGTCTTCAAGATCACCGAAGGGTTCGTCGAACAATTCGGTCGCGATCGCGTTCGCAACACGCCGTTGTGTGAATCAGCGATCGTGGGTGCGGCGCTGGGCTTATCCATGGCCGGCCGCCCGGCGATGATGGAGATGCAGTTCGCCGACTTCGTGACGTGCGGGTTCAATCAGATCGTCAACAACCTCGCCAAGACACACTATCGGTGGGGCCATGCGGTGAACGTCGTGGTGCGCATGCCGACCGGGGCAGGCGTTGGAGCGGGGCCGTTCCACTCACAGAGTACCGAGGCGTGGTTCACGCGCATTCCGGGGCTCAAGGTCGTCTATCCGTCGACGCCGTTCGACGCCAAGGGCCTTTTGACGGCGAGCTTGGCGGAGCCGAACCCGATCCTCTATTTCGAGCACAAGTATCTGTACCGGAGCCTCGAAGGTCCGGTGCCGGATGCGTACTATACCTTGCCGCTGGGCGTGGCCCGCACCGCCCGCGAAGGCACCGACGCAACCATCGTGACGTACGGTTGGGCCGTCCACTGGGCGCTCGAAGCGGCAGAACGCTGTGGACGTTCGGTCGAAGTGGTCGACCTGCGAACGCTCGTGCCGTGGGACCGCGAGACCGTCTTTGCCTCCGTCCGAAAAACGGGGAGGGTGCTGGTCCTGACGGAGGATACGCTGACCGGATCGTTCGCCTCGGAGGTTGCGGCTTCGATCGGCGAGTCGTGCTTCACCCACCTCGACGCTCCCGTCATGCGATTGGGATCGCTCGAGACCCCCGTTCCGTTTCATCCGACGCTGGAACAGTCCTTCCTGGGCCGCGCGCGCCTCGCCGACACCCTGGACCGGCTGCTCTCGTTCTGACGAGGAGCGCAGCATGTCCCTCTCCACCCTTCCCACCCCGTCGTTGTTGCTCGACAGCGAGATCCTCGAACGCAACCTACAGCGCATGCAGGACCGCGCCGACCGGATGAAAGTCCGGTTGCGCCCACACCTGAAAACGCACAAGTGTCTCCAGGTGGCTCGTTGGCAGGAACAACTGGGTGCGCAGGGCGTTACGGTCTCAACCTTCTATGAGGCGAAGCAATTTGCGGCCGCAGGCTTCAGCGATATCCTGTGGGCTTTTCCGCTCCCGCCGGTCTATGCGACGCGAGTCGCGGAGCTGGCAGACGAGGTCACGCTGCGCGTCGTTATCGATAGCGTTGACGCCATGGTCCATCTCGAGCAAGCAGCCCGTGCCGCGCATCGTGACGTCCACACGTGGCTCAAAGTGGATTGTGGAAATCACCGGGCGGGGGTCGATCCGTCATCGCCCCTCGCGGAGCAACTCGTCCGCACGCTCAACGAGTCGACGGTCCTCTTGTTTGACGGCATCCTTTCGCACTCGGGCCACGCCTACCACGGAAGGAACCGTGCCGAGATCCTGGCGGCGGCTCAACAGGAGCGTGACATCATGGTGGAATTCGCCGGCCGGGTGAGGGCCAAGGGCTATCGAGTGCCGGCCATCAGCGTGGGTTCGACACCGGCGGCAAGCGTCATCGACCACTATGAAGGCGTCGACGAAATGCGTCCGGGGAACTACGTATTCCACGACTACACCATGGCCATGCTCGGTGTCTGCGGCGTGGAAGATTGTGCGCTGACGGTCCTCTCGAGCGTCATCTCGCACCAGCCCGGTGCGAAGCATGTCATCACCGATGCCGGAGCACTGGCGCTGTCGAAGGACCTCGGACCGACGCACCTGGCCAATCCCATGGGAATGGGTCCGATCTTCGAAGACTACGACCGCAAGCGGCTGCACGCACATATCCATATGGGGCCCCTTTCGCAGGAGCACGGAAAGCTGGTGGCGGAAGCTCCGGCGTCGCTGGACGGGCTCTTCGCCGTCGGCGACCGTGTGCGCGTGCTCGAACATCATTCCTGTTTGGCCGTGCCGAACCACGATGAGTATATCGTCGTCCGGGACGGTGAGATCGTCGACCGGTGGCCCATCCTGAAAGGACGCAGCGTATGACGAGCATTCCACATCTCACGGTCTTGATCACCGGCGCTTCGAGCGGCATCGGCCGGGCGTGCGCCGAGCGGTTCGCCGCGGCGGGCTCGCGACTCATCTTGACCGCTCGCCGGAAGACGCGCCTGCAAGAGATCGCGGCGGACATCAAGGAGAAGTACGGCACGGAGACCTTCCTCATCCAACTGGACGTGCGTGATCCGAAGGCCGTCGCGCAGGCCTTCAACAAGCTCCCGGAGGCCTGGCAGGGCATCGACGTGGTCGTGAACAACGCCGGCTTGAGCCGCGGGTTGGACAAGCTGCACGAAGGAAAACTGGAGGACTGGGAGGAGATGATCGACACGAACGTCAAGGGTCTCCTCTACGTCAGCAAGGCGGTGATCCCGGGGATGGTCGGACGGAAGAAGGGGACGATCGTGAACATCGGCTCGATCGCCGGGCACGATGTGTATGTCGGTGGGAACGTCTACTGTGCCACGAAGCATGCCGTCGATGCCATCACCCGCAGTCTCCGGATGGACCTCGTCGACACGCCGCTTCGGGTGTGCACGGTCGACCCCGGCCTCGTGCAGACGGAGTTCAGTGAGGTACGATTCCGCGGCGATCAGGACCGGGCGAAGAAGGTCTATCACGGCTACACCCCGCTGGCGCCGTCGGACGTGGCCGATGCCGTCTACTACTGCGCCGCGGCGCCACCGCACGTGCAGATCGCGGAGATCCTTATCCTCCCCACGGCGCAGGCGTCTCCGAGCATGGTCCACAAGAAAACCGAGTGAGTATGAAGGATAGAGGATGGAGGATAGTGGATAGTGGAGGGAAGGGTTCAACGACATCAACCGACTCAGCGTCGCCGGAACAACAACGCCCCGTCCGAGATGGATGGGGCGTTCTGTTGAGGGCCGGGAGGTGTTGGCCGTGTCGGTGTCCGGTCGCCGTCGGCGTCCGGTCGGGGACCGGAGTTGGACGCTGAGTCGCGTCCGGTCGGGGACCGGAGTTGGACGCTGAGTCGCATCCGGTCGGGGACCGGAGTTGGACGCTGAGTCGCGTCCGGTCGGGGACCGGAGTTGGACGCTGAGTCGCGTCCGGTCGGGGACCGGAGTTGGACGCTGAGTCGCGTCCGGTCGGGGACCGGACTTTACCGCCGCAGGTTTTTCAGGAAGAGGTCGGCGGCGGTCCAGAAGTCTTTGGGCTTCTCCAGCCACGGGAAGGCGCCGGAGTTGCGGATCTCCTTATACTTTGCCGTCTTCAGGGCCTTCCGGATGCGGTCGGCGGTTCGCCGGTCCACCGGGTCCTTGTCGCCCTGGATGATCATCGTCGGCGCTTTGAACGACGGAAGCAGGTCGTGCATGCGGGGCGAGCGGTCCTTGAACGCGGCCCAATACGTCTCAGCGACTGCGGACACATACGTGCGCTCATTGATGAGAGAGCGCACGTCTTCGAGGGACCGCCGGTCGACGAAGTACCCCCCCAGCATGGCTCGGAACTGCTCAAGCTTCGCCTTGGGCTTCTGGGGCGACCAGGAGCTGATGTGACGCCATTGATTGAAGAGCGCGGAATCTTCCTTCGACATCCGGGCGCCGATGTTGCGATGGTAGTAGTCGAGGAATCCGGCATCGACTCCCGTCGGTCCGATCAGCAGCAAACCGCGGATGCCTTCGGGAAACAGCGAAGCGTACGTGAGAGCAACGCTTCCGCCGAACGCATGTCCCACGACCACCCACCGCTTGATCTGCAGATGCTTTCGAAGCGCCTCGAGGTCCTCGGCGACGCGCCGTGGTGCGACATTGGCCGTATCGAGCCGGGTGATCGTCGAGCCCCCCGTTCCGCGCATGTCGATCAGAATGGTCCTGAACCGCTTGCCAAGGTCCTGCGCCAGGGTCGCAAGATAGTCGTTCGAAGCGCCCGCCAAGCCGCCCACGACGACGAGCGGCTGCCCCGACCCGTATTCGCGGTAGAAGAGGGTCGAGCCGTCCACTGGGAGCGTGGTCGAGGTCTGGGCGGAAACGACGGACAGCGTCGTGCTGAGAAAGGTGACGAGGACGAGAAGGTCTCGGCGAAGGGTCACATGGATACCCATCAATGAACGCGCCCGGGACGCGGTGCGCCCGGGCGGTTCAAAGATGCGGAAGAATGGGGAAAAAGGGAAGGCATCGCTCGAATTATCGCTTTTCACCGTGTGGACGTGCGATCAAGGTCACTCCGCTGGCAGGT
Source organism: Bacteroidota bacterium (assembly GCA_025454835.1). GTDB lineage: Bacteria > Bacteroidota > Ignavibacteria > UBA10030 > UBA10030 > 2-02-FULL-55-14. The sequence goes on from JALONQ010000003.1 coordinate 138,424, forward strand.
CCGTCAAAGTGAAAGACTTCGACAGTCGAGGTCGACGATGTCCAGATACGGCGATCTGGACCGGATCCGTTCGCCAACGAAGCTGGACCGTACCGTTGTTTGATTCTCAACCAGACAGAATCATGACGTCCACGCGTCTGCCCTGGAAGTCCTGCAAATTCGACAACGTTGATCAGCACCCGATGCAATGTTGAGTCCGTTGATCGAATCGCGTACATCACACGAAGCGTTTCCCCAAAGGCAACTTCCCTGCGGATGAAAAAGATCAGGCCATTCTTTTCGACGACCTCCTTCGTACGAACCGACCGCATAAGTTCCATGGTTGCATCAGTCGACATTGAACGGATTTGCGCAATGGTCGCACCCCATTGAACTCGTTCAAAGAGATCAACAGGTGCGTCCGTCAATTGGGCGACGAGCGAACCATTACAGGACAGAAACAACCCAAGGCGAATGAGGAGCGTCTTCATAATCTCTCCGGCAGGAATGTCGAGCGAAACCGTCCTAATTCGATCAAGCAAACAGACCAAAGAACCAACTGATCGCACAGGCAACACCTGAATAGACGCCAACGGTGCCGCATGCGAGCAGATCTGCCAATCCATCGAGTTCTCCCGCCGATTCCAAGGTTCCAATACAACTCTCAAACGCCCCCACGCCAACTTCGATACAAGGCGTGTTCCCCCCCACGATGCAGTCCATCTCAGCTTGCGTGAGCCGCACCGAGACCTGCGGCGCCGTTGCCGCGACTGTGAGCGGCTGGTCGGCCTGATCGAACCCAAAGGCGACGGCAATGATGGCCGCCAGGATGAACAACGCTGAACGTACCATGATGAACCTCCTTCTGCAACAATCGGTGAATGGATCGTGAAGCCGCCAGCCGCCCGCTGCGGCCCATCCGCCCGGCATTGCGTGTTGCCGATCCCCGGGGCCGACCGGGAATCGTCTTCGCGCGCCGCCGCGCGGTTCAGCGGACAGAAAGCGGCGCTGTCCTCTCGTTCGTTAAGTTTCGATCATTGACCGCTCTGCCGGAGGCATCGCCGAGTTCCCCCGGCGTCCCATCCTCCCCAAAGGAATCCACCGCCGAAAGCCCCGACGAGCCCCCGTTGCAGTAGCGGATGATCATGACACTATCTTCAGCAAACGACCGTCTGCCGACCCGCATCAGGTCGACCCGGTCTGTCTCACTCACGAATAGCACGGTCGGAACCCGGCGAATGCCGAGATCAACGAGCGCATCGTGCGGAGATATCGTCCAGATGGGGAACGGCTCGTTGCGGTCGGCCGCGAACGCTGCGGTGGCGGCCGGCTCGCTCAACGACACGACGAAAACATCGCAGCCGGTCGCCGCATCGCGCACACGCCGGAGATGTTCCATCGTTTCGTGACAATGCGGACACGACACCAGGAAGAAGAACAACAGATGTCGGCGTCCATATGGCGCGACCAGGCGGATCGAGCGGCCGTCGGTCGCGTGCAAACGTAGGACCGGGCGCGTCGAGCCTTCGATGGTGTACCGATCGAACGCTGCGAGCAGCAAGATGAACGCGAGGCCGCCGATGATGACGAGCGCCGCGCCGGCGGCAAGCCAGCGGCGTTGGGTGATGCGTCCCCTCATGGCGATGTGCTGCGAGCGACATCGATGGGTAAAGACATCAACGATTCATTCCGTCGCTTCGCTCTGCGAATATAATCCAGCCGATAGCCCTTGTCAAGAAGCGAAGAGGGCGAGCGACGAACTTAATGACTCTGTGGAGATAGAAGGACGGCAGGCTGGAGCGGACTCAATACGACGAACCAAGGGAACGCTTGGCGCTTGCTCCGCGCTCCGCATGAGACGATTCGCGGGTTCTCCACCGTTTCTTAGTACGCCCGTATGACCAACTCCCCCGCGATGCTCAGCCCCATCCACCAGTATGCCAAGCGCATCCAGTGCTCGTGATGCTTCTTAAGGTGGCGCCACCATCGTGCAGCTACGGCAGCGATAAGCAAGAACGGGACCACCAGCAGCGAGGCGATCAACGGCGTCAGGTCGCGGCCCAGCCATCCCGTCACGTTGAATTCCGGATTCAACGCTGAGCCGTAGAGGAATAACAAATGGGCGATGTAGATAAAGAGCGATTCCACGCCCAGCGTCGTGAGCCATCCCGGCAGCATGTACCGTTCCCCCGCCGTGCCGACGACGCGGTCCTCCGCAAACCACAATCCCCCCATCCCCAACAACAACAAACCAAGACGCATCCAGAAGAAGATCGGACCCGTCGTCCAGAAATCCATGCCTTCGTGCAGCGTGAACGGCACGAGGTCCATGAGCCATCCTCCGGCGATGAAGGTGGCGCCGATCGCCAGAAGCCGGGACATATACCGGCGCTCCGCCTCCGCGCGCCGCGCCCGGAGGAAACCCCACGAAGCTACGACGCCGGCCAGCACGAATGCCAAATTGGGGAACACCGGGAATGCGGAGCCATACCGCCCTGTGAGCGCGGTGGACCACCAAAGCGGCCCCCCGTGAACCGCCTCGGAAGCCCAGACGGCGGGGGCCGTCAGCGCGATCATGGCCCCGGACACGATGACGAGCGCGAGGAACCGCCGGTCGTCGCGTGCCAGCAGGTACAGCAGGCGAAGCAGGACGATCGAGAGCCCTATCAACTGAAGGACGTCAAACTGCAGGAACGCGGTCCAGTGCGACGGGTCCGCCGAGCGGAGGGTCTTGCTGAGCGAAAAGAAGGGGAGATGCAGGGCGTAGCCGATGAGGACGAGCAGCACGCCGCGCCACAGACGTCGATAGAACGGCCACGACCAGCCCTTCAGTACATGGGCCTTCCGTTGCGTCGCGATGGCGAACGTAAAACCCGCGCCGAACAGGAATCCGGGCGCGGTCAGGCCGTGGAACAACTCGTGGGCGCGAAAGACCGGTCCCTCCTGCCACGCCATCCCCATCAGCTGACGGACGAGATGCCCCTCGAGCATGAAGACAACAATGAGTCCCCGGTACAGGTCGAGGAAGGAATATCGGTGGGAGGAATCCAGTGGAGATCCAGGAAGAAGGCGCGAGGTGATGGACGACCAGTGAAGAGCGAAAGGTGAGTCTGTGGGAAAAGTTGTTTCAGACCTGCCTGATGGACTTCGGCGAGCTCAGTCGAGCCGCCGGCAGGCTACGTGTGATCTGTAGTGGGCCTCCGGCGGTGAGGGGTGAAATGCAGTCGTGTATCGCGATCTGATGAAGACGTTCGCCAAGGCCGATGCACGAGTCCCAGCCGAGACCACCTTTGGGACGGTCTGTCAGATCTGGATCTCCGTCGGGTCCTCTGGACCTCCGTACACCCGCCATTCCTGGGCATCGGCGTCGAAATCGGCGATCTTGTCGATCGGCATCTTGAGATACTTTCCCACCGCCTCGGCGGCGATGGTGCCGTCAGCCAGCAACAGCTCCCCCGTTCCTTCGAAGATCCTTCCGGAATCGCTCGTGATGCGGCCGACCGCCCGTAGATCTTGGTCGTACGGGATCGGTTTGCGGTACTTGATCGAGAACTCGACGGTCACGCCCCACGTCGGAAGGTCGCGCGCGTGCATGACGGCGCGGCCGATCGTCTCATCGAGCACGGCCGCTGTGATGCCTCCGTGCGTTCGGCCGGGATACGATTGGTGATGCTCCCGGGGACGGAACACGCACACAAGGTCGCCGTTATCGAGCTCGTAGTACGACGCGTGCAGCCCGTACGGGTTCTTCAGTCCGCACACGAGACACATGCGGCTGTTCGGTTGCTTACGGTGGACCTTGTGGGCGCGTGACATCGGGAAAAGGAATAAGTGAACAGGCAAAAGTGAAAGATACGGCGCGAGGGGCGGATGGCGATCAGGAACGACCGTTCACGGAACAGCGCCCGGTGCGACCGGTCCTGGAGAAGCTCAGGCTGTCGACGCCCGCCCGGGTCTCCGCCCCTTCTTACTACTTCATACTTCCTACTCCCTACTTTCTACTTCTTCTCACACCGCTCCGACGACCGCATTGATCGCCGACGTGTTCACAATGTCGTCCACGCTGCATCCGCGGGAAAGGTCGAAGCAGGGCTTGCGCAAGCCCTGGACAACCGGTCCGACCGCCTCGGCCCCACCCAATCGTTGAGCCAGTTTATAGCCGATGTTGCCGGCGTCGAGGTCTGGAAAGACGAGCACGTTGGCCTTGCCGGCCACAGGACTTCCCGGGGCCTTTCGCTCTCCCACCGAGGCCACGATGGCAGCGTCGAGCTGCAACTCACCGTCGACATTAAGGTCGGGGCGCTTCGTTCGGACGATCGACGTCGCGGCACGAACCTTCTCGACGCGCGGGTGCTCTGCGCTTCCCTTGGTGGAGAACGACAGCATCGCCACGCGCGCGGCCTCGCCGGTCAGCTTTCGGTGATTGTCGGCGGAGGCGATGGCAATGTCGGCCAGTTGCTCGGCGGTCGGGTCCGGTACGACGGCGCAATCGGCGAACGTAAAGATGGCCTTTGGGAAGATCATCAAGAAGAACGACGAGACGATGCTGATGCCTTCAGCCACCCCGACCGCCTGAATGGCGGCACGGAGCACATCGCCCGTCGTCGAGATCGAGCCGGCCACGCTGCCGTCGGCGTCGCCGCTGCGCATCATCATGGCGCCGAAGAAGAGCGGCGAACCCAGCGTGGCATGCGCCTGCTCGAGCGTCACCCCCTTGGACTTGCGGACCTCGGCGAAATCGGCGGCATACGTTGCGCGTCGAGGGTCGGTTGCCGGATCGATGAGGCCGATGCCGTCGAGATTCACGTTGCTTGCGGCGGCCTTGGCTTTGACCTCTGCGGCCGCACCGATGAGCGACACCCGAGCGATCTTCTCGTCGACGAGGATGCGGGCCGCCGCGATGGCGCGCTCGTCGAGTGCGTCGGGGAGGACGATATGTTTGTTGAGAGCTGATGCTTTTCGACGGATCTCAGCAAGGAGCGGATTCATGGTGGTGTCCGGTGGAGGTCAGGAAGAGAGAGAATGGAAAATGAAGGATAGGGAATAGAGAATAGAGAGTGCGGCATGGTGCGGGGAGCGCAGGTCGTGGGGCACAGCCCCTCGTGTGGCCGTTATCGCTGCTCAAGGATCACCGATTCATGTGCAGGATCATGTTCCAGACGAAAGATCACGCCCTGCGTTCGCTGGAACAGCAAGAATGCAGTAGCATGCTTCGGAGAATCGAACGTATAGGCGAACGTGGGTGGCTCGAGGGACCTCACCTCGCACAGCATGAAGCCCGGGTGCTTCGGACCCTCATGGTGGTTGATGTGGTCGAGCAGCGTGGTGGCTTCATCCATCTTCATGACAAAGACCTCATGCACAATGAAATGTCCGGAATGCACTGCGTCTCACTCTTGAGTACGGAACGACGGAAGCGCATTGTCGCCCCAAGGCCGCTAATTCCTAAAGATACCCTTCCGTGATCGCAATGGGGATCGCAGGCGCACCTTCCATGCCGAGTCAAATTCGCCCCTTTTCGGCTCTGTTCCCTTGCACACAGGAAATCTACAAAGAATACTGACGTTTTGACAAAGCCGGACAGACGCATATCCCGCGGAATTCTTAGAAATCATTAATATTAAAAGGACTTAATGAGATTTCTGTGTAATTGAAGACCTGACAAATCTTCACTATCTTTTTTAACCTATTTCAATCAAGCCACTTCCATTTCAGCATGTTGCCGACAGGCGAAAAGACCGGAAGGGTCTACGCTGAGACGTATAGCCATCGCTCCTCGAATTCCCATCGTTTCGCTCAGGGCAAGCCATTCGGGCTGACACCATGAACGCGACTCGGAAAGTCTACGTCGAGACGTACGGGTGTCAGATGAACTTGGCGGACTCTGAGGTCGTGCAGAGCGTGATGCATGCCGCCGGATACGGTCGGGCCGACAGTCTGGCGGAGGCGGACGTGATCTTCGTGAACACGTGCGCCATCCGCGAGAACGCCGAAGCCCGCATCTATGGCCGTTTGGGCGACTTCAAGCACCTCAAGAAGGAGAATCCGGGCGTCATCGTGGGCGTGCTCGGTTGCATGGCCGAGCGTCTGCGCATGGACCTGATGGAGACAGAGTCGCACGTTGACCTCGTCGTCGGTCCGGACGAATACCGCCGCCTCCCCGGGCTCGTGGACCGTGCCTTCGAAGGTGAGAAGGGGATCGCCGTCCGGTTGTCGCGTGTGGAGAACTATGACGACATCCTTCCGCTGCGCACCGAGGGCATCAGCGCCTGGGTGTCGGTGATGCGCGGCTGCGACAAGTTCTGCACATTCTGCGTCGTGCCGTTCACGCGGGGACGCGAGCGAAGCCGCTCTCTGGCGGGCGTGGTGCGCGAGGTCGAAGACCTGACGCAGAAAGGCTTCCGGGAGGTGACATTGCTGGGTCAGAATGTCAACTCATACAACGACGGCGGCCATGATTTTGCCGACCTTCTCGCTGCCGTGGCCCAAGTGGACCGCTCCTTGCGTGTGCGCTTCACGACGTCGCACCCGCAGGATATGTCCGACAAGCTCATCGACACGATCGCCGCGCACGAGAACCTCTGCAAGTATGTCCATTTGCCGGTGCAGTCGGGTTCCGACCGGATCCTCGAGCTGATGAATCGCACATACACGGTGGACCATTATCGGAAACTGGTGGAGCGCATCATGACGCGCATCCCCGGCGTCAGCTTGTCGACCGACATCATTGCCGGCTTCCCGTCGGAAACGGATGACGATCACGCGGCGACCATGGCCCTGATGCGCGAGATCACGTACGACGGCGCTTTCACGTTCGCCTATTCACCCCGAGAGAACACCAAAGCGTGGGACATGCCCGACTCCGTGCCGAACGAGGTGAAGCTGCGACGGCTGAACGAGATCATCGACGTGCAGCGGGAGATCTCGTTTCGGAAGAATCAGTCGGAGATCGGACGCGTGGTGGAGGTGCTGGTGGAAGGAGAGAGCAAACGGTCGGCCGCCGACTACTGCGGCCGGACCGACACGAACAAGATGGTCGTGTTTCCGAGGAACGGCGAAGCACCCGGCCAGGTCGCACGGGTGGCCATCCGACGCGCCAACGCGGCGACGCTCTTCGGCGAGACGATCGGAGCCCATTGAGCGGAGGTGATCATGCGCATCGTATCCATGGCTCTCGCAACGGTCGCGCTGGTGACGGCCGCGTGGTCGCAGACAAGTCCGGGCGAACCCGACATCAGGCGACGCCTCGAGATGATCGAGCGTGGCCAGGCCGATGCCGTCAGCGCGGAACTACCGCAACTGATGACCGCACACCAGAACCATCCGGGCGTCATTTATCTGCAGGGCGTGCTCACGCCGGACGGCACGGAGGCGGCGAAGATCTACCAGAATATCGTCGACAATTTTCCGAAGGACGAATGGGCCGACGATGCGCTCTACCGGTTGTATCAGTACTACACGTCGGTCGGGCTCTACAAGACGGCCGAGCAGAAGATCGCACAACTGAAGCTGGAATATCCGTTCTCGACATACGCGTCCGAAGGGACGACCGTGCGTCCGACAATGAAGCCCGCTCCGGCCGCGGCTGAACCGAAGCGAGACGCCCCCGTGACGATGACGACTCCGGGAACCGTTCCCGTCCCGAAATTCGCGGCCGCGTTCACCGTGCAGGTGGGGGCCTTCTCGGCCCTGGCCAACGCGGAAGAGCTGAAGCGGAAGTTCGAGAAGGAGGGCTTCACTTCGAACATCTTCACGATCACGCGGGGCACGACGAAGCTGCACAAGGTATGGGTCGGCGAGTTCCCGACGATTGATGAAGCGAAGCGCTTCGCCGGCGAGATCAAGAAGCAGTTCGGGCTGGAGGCCATTGCAGTATCCCGGTAGAAATCCGGGGATCGGTGATTGGGTCTTGGTGAATGGGGAGGGGCGTGGAATTCCCGTGAACAGGCACCCAGCACCCAGCACCCAGCACCCGATACCCGTCACCCATTATCCCTTCACCAGTTGTCATTGGCATCACCCGTGTCCCCGTCCACCACACGCTCCGACTTCCAGCTTCGCACTGGCCTCATCGGTCGCTCGGCCGAGATGCTCGAGATCGTCGATACGATCCGCCAGGTCGCGCCGTCGGACATCACGGTTCTTGTGACGGGAGAAAGCGGCACGGGCAAAGAGGTCGTGGCGCGAGCACTTCATGCGGCGAGCAAACGAAGCGGCAAGCCGATCGTGACGGTGAACTGCGGGGCGATTCCTGAAGGATTGATCGAGAGCGAGCTGTTCGGACACGAAAAGGGCGCCTTCACGAGCGCCAACGAACAACGCAAGGGCTATTTCGAGACGGCTGACGGCGGCACGATCTTCCTCGACGAGATCGGCGAACTGCCGCTGGCGACGCAGGTGCGGCTGCTGCGCGTCCTCGAGAACGGCGAGTATGTGCGCGTCGGATCGTCGCAGTCCCGGACGGCCGATGTGCGGGTCATCGCGGCCACGAACCGGTCGCTCGAACTCGAGGTGCAACAGAAGCGGTTCCGGTCGGACCTCTACTTCCGCTTGCGGTCGGTGAACATCCATCTGCCGCCCCTGCGCGACCGGAGAGAAGACCTGCCGCTCCTCGTGGAGCAATTCGCGCGTGAGATCTCGGCGCAGCAGGGTGTGAAGTTCGAAGGCTTCACCGACGACGCCACCGCATTGATGATGAACTACGATTGGCCGGGGAACATCCGGGAGCTGCGAAACGCCCTGGAAAGCATGCTGGTGCTGGAGGGCGGCCGGCGGTTGGGGGCCGAAACGGTTGAAAAGTATCTGAAAGGAAGAGCGTCGGTGAACGTGGAACGGAACCTCCCCGTCGTGACGGGAAAAAGCGTGGAACAAGCGGAGCGCGAGCTCATCTATCGGGCACTTCTCGATATCCGCTCGAACCTGATGGAGCTGCGGGACCTTGTTTCGAACGGCGACAGGGCGTTCTCGCGCCGACCGACGAGCGAACGTGCTGCCGACACGTCGGCACTGTCGCTCGACGAGATGGAGCGCAAGATGATCCAGACGGCCCTCGAACGCCACGAAGGAAACCGGCGGCTGGCGGCGCGTGACCTGAACATCAGCGAGCGAACGCTGTATCGAAAGATCAAAGAGTACGGGTTGGCGGAATGAGGATGAACCACGCTGGATTGCGGATTGCGAACTGCGGATTGCGAGTTCTCAAGGGAAATCTCTGCACGATATTCCGAAATCGACAATTCGAAATTCGAAATCTTCTAAGCATCTCATTTGTCCTCATCCTGGGCTGCTCCTACTCGTTCAAGGGCGGCACCGTTCCACCGCATTTGAAGACCGTCGCCATTCCAGTGGTGGACGACGTCAGTGGCTACGGCGACCCTTCACTGCGCGACCAGTTCACCCGGGAGCTGACGCAGCGGTTCATAATCGATGCAACGCTCGAGCTGGCCGATCGCAACACGTCGGACGCGGTCCTGGAGGGCTCGATCGTGGAGGTGCGTGACGCGCCGAACGTGTTGCAGGGAGGTGAGAATGTCGCCCAGCGGCGCATCACCGTGCGGGTGAAGATGACGTTCAACGATCTCAAGCTGCGCAAGAAGATGTGGGAGAAAGAATTCTCCAACTGGGGCGATTACCCGTCCGGTGGCGGGCTCACCCAGCGACAAGCCGGCCTCAGTGAGGCCGTCCGCAAGATCACCGAGGACATCTTAAACGATACCGTCGCAGGATGGTAGGAACCGTATGACCAAAGCGCTGATCCTTCTCTCCCCCTTTGATATGCTCTCGAGCGAACTGTTCGCCGATGTCGTCCTGACCGTCTACTTCCTCTCGCTCCTGCTGCTGTTCGTGTTCGGAGCGCACGGATTCCTGATGGTCTATCACTACCTCAAACAGCAGAAGCAGGCACGACGCGTCCAGCCGCCGCTGACCGATACCCCCACCGTGACGATACAGCTGCCCGTCTTCAACGAGCTCTACGTTGTCGAGCGTCTGATCGACGCCGTGTGCGCGATCGACTATCCGAAGGAGTACCTGGAGATCCAGGTGCTCGACGATTCAACGGACGAGACGGTGAAGGTCGCCGCCCGCGCCGTCGAGGCCTACCAGGCGCTCGGCTATGACGTCAAGTATATCCATCGCACCGACCGCTCAGGATACAAGGCCGGAGCGCTCAAGAACGGACTGGCGCAGGCCCGGGGCGAGTTCATTGCGATCTTCGACGCCGACTTTGTCCCCAACCCCGACTTTCTCGAGAAGACGATCCCGCACTTCGCCAACCCGAAGATCGGACTGGTCCAGACGCGTTGGGAGCACCTCAACAGCGAGTACTCGTTGCTGACCCGCACGCAGGCGCTTGCGCTCGACGGGCATTTCGTGATGGAACAGAATGTCCGCAATCAGGCGGGCTTCTTCATCAACTTCAACGGTACCGGCGGCATCTGGCGGGCCGAGGCGATCCGCGATGCGGGCAACTGGCAGTCGGACACGTTGACGGAGGATCTGGACCTTTCGTACCGAGCGCAGTTGCGCGGATGGCAGTTCATCTATCTCAACGACGTGACGTCGCCGGCCGAGCTTCCGGCGGAAGTGAACGCACTCAAGTCGCAGCAGTTCCGCTGGACAAAGGGGGCCATTGAAACGGCCCGCAAGATGCTCCCCGCGGTCTGGCGCGCGAACCTGCCGCTTCGGATCAAGTTGCATTCGACGTTCCACCTGACGAACAACATCGTCTTTCCGTTCATCATCCTGGCCGGCATCCTCAACGTGCCGCTGGTGTTCATCAAGAACCAGGGAGGACATGAGACGTATTTTGCGCTCATGTCGGTCTTCGTGCTCGCGTTCATCGGCTCATTCTTCTTCTATCTGTATTCACAGAAAGCCGTCTATCCCGACTGGCGACGGCGCATCATGCTCTTCCCGCTCTTCATGGCCGGCAGCATGGGATTTGCCGTGAACAACTCGCGCGCCGTCTTCGAAGGGCTCTTCAAGAAGAAGAGCGAGTTCGTCCGAACGCCGAAGTATGCCATCACCGGCAAAGATGACTCGTGGAAGGAGAAGCGGTACGTCGGCAAGAAAGCCGATTGGGTCGTCTATATCGAGTTTGGGTTGGCCATATATTGCTTCTTTGGGGTGCTTTCCTCATTATACTATCTCGAGATCGCCGCCCTGCCGTTTCAGCTGTTGTACCTCATCGGCTTCTCGTTCGTGTCGTGGCTCTCGATCAAACACGCCCTTGAGGCGCGTAAACTGACATAGCGCATCCCGGAGTAAATGGACGCCGCCCAGCAGGAGATCGCCGCCCTTGAGCGCCTCGTCGGCCCGCAAGGGAACTCGCCCCTCTTTGCCCGGCTAGCCGACCTGTATCTTCTGGCCGGCCGCCCGGAAGACGCCCTCCGCGTCTGCGACTCCGGCCTGGCCAATTTCCCCTTCTACACCACGGGCCACTTCGTCAAGGGCAGGACCCTCCTGGCCCTCGAGATGACGAACGAAGCCCGGCGTGAACTGGAATTCGTCCGCGATTGGCTGCCGACGAACCACACCGTCTGGCACTACCTCGACAGTCTCCCGGTCGACGACGGACAGTCGCTGACCCTCGCCCCTGAGGATCCGGTTGAATCAGAGCCATCCTACGTGGCGCCCGAGCCATCGGCTCCCGAATCGAACGCCCCAGTCGCACCCCAGGATTTCTTCAGCGCCATGACGGATGGCACTCCGCCATCGGAGGCCATCGATACCGCCGCGCCCGTCGCTCCAGCAGTCGAAGCCAATGTCTTTGGGCTTCCATCGGAGGTCCCGTCGGGCTTCGGTGAATTCGGAGCGGACGCGACCGAGACGCCAGCCGTGGAGGCGGAGCCCTCCATGCAAACCTTCGGCGGGTTCTCGGGGTTCGGCGGTGCCAACGAGACATCGACAGAGGAAAGCGTCTCATTCGTCCCGGAGGAACCTGCGGCGAGCTACGAAGACACGGTGACCAGCGCAATGGGCGAAGGCGCGCCCGGCTTCGTTCCGACCGAGACACAGGAGTCGTTCGAAACGTATGCCGAGCGCTTGCGTCTCGAACTTGGACCGACCGGCATCATCACGCTGGACCAGTTCCTCGACGGAGAGGGGATCGTGCCGACGGACTCGTTCGATGCTGCGCCAGCCGTCGAACCCCTCGTGGAGGTTCCAGAATTCTCACCGTCGGATGAGACAGCGGCGGTGGCACCCGTGTTCGAGTTGCCGACCCCCACGACCGCGGAAGAGCCGTCCTTGGAAACATCCACGGCTGTGGATGGATTCAGCTTTGGAGGGTTTCCGTCATTTCCTGGAGCGAGCGAACCGACGGCGTCCGAGACAGAAGAGCCCGGCTCACGTGCGTTCGATCTAAGCGGCTTCCCGTCAGCTGACGAGCCGGCCCCAGCGGCACCAACGGGCGAGTCGGCACCGACGGCGGACGATGGAGGATTCTCCGGACCGTCGTTTGAAGGCCCGCCACCGGCCTCGCCCGACACGAGCATCGAGGGTCTGACGACGAAGTTGCAGGCCGCCAAGAAGATCACGCCCGTCATCGATTTTTCTTCGAAATCGTCGTCGGATGAAAGCTCAACGATGGCAAGCAGCAGTTTCGTGACGCCGACCCTGGCCGAGATCTACGCAAAGCAAGGATGGTTCGACGATGCGATCAAGGCGTATCGAACGCTGGCGAAATCAAAGCCGACGGAGCGGGAGAAATTCGAGGCACGGATCGCGGAGCTCGAGGAGGAGAAGAAGAAGCAGGGGGGATGAAGAAAGTAGGAAGTATGAAGTAGTAAGCACAAAGCAGGAAGTCGTCAGACGGCACGGGGTGCCGTACAGACCACAGCCCGGGCGAAGATCGCTCGGGCTGTTCTGTTACGATCGGCCCCCCAAAGCCATAGCCACATAGAGCACAGAGAACACAAAGAAAAGGATCAATTTCTGTGCGCTCTTTGTGGTCTTTGTGGCTATTGTCTTTCTCTTGCCGAGGCGTGGATCCGGCTCAGGACTTCTTGTCAACGAACCCCCCGACCTTCCTGGGAGTTCGAAGAGCTCGGGTCTTGCTTAGGCCAGCTTATTGACGAACTTGGCCAGCCGCGACTTCTGGTTGGAGGCCATGTTCTTCTTGATCACGCCCTTCGCACCCAGACGGTCGAGGTACTGGCCGACAGTCTTCAGTGCGGCGGCCCCGTCAACCTTGGTCTTGGCAGAGCGCACCTTTTTGACGAGGGTGCGCATCTTCGAAATGGCGGCCTTATTGCGCACGGCGCGCTTGGCACTCTGACGAACTCGCTTCTCAGCGGACTTGTGTTGCGGCATTGAATCGCTCCTGGTTCAAGAATGCCTAAAATTAGCCAGAAATCTAAGGAATTCCAAGGAGAAAAGATGGCTCACGAAGGGCATAGCCTGAGGCATTCCACGGCGATCGGGGCGCCAGCCCGGGGCAATTTCTTCGTCGGCACACATACGACCAGCAATGTCTCTGTTGATGATGAGGGAGAGATTGCCGATTTCGCGGCAACGGCGCCGGGCTCCGGCTGATCATTCGCGGATACGCGTCATTCTCAGTTGCCCAAGCCAGCAGCACCCCGCAGCAGCCCCCGGATCATAGCTGCCGTCGCCCCCCAGATCCGGTGCCCTCCGAATTCGTAGCTGTAGACCGGGTGCATTTGTCCCCGCCATTCCCGTGTGCCCTGTTCTTCGTTTTCGGGATCCAGGAGGAACGACACCGGCACGGCGAACGATTCCTCAACCTCATCGACGTTAAGCACCAGGTCGGGCATGCCCCGCAGAACCCCGACCACCGGTGTCACCACGAATCCGGTGGGGATTTCGAGGTCGTCGTGTTCCCCCAGAAGCTCGATCACCGATCTGTCGAGTCCGATCTCTTCATTCGCCTCACGCAAGGCAGCGGCGACCACACCATCGTCACGGGCATCGATCACTCCGCCCGGAAAAGAGATCTGTCCCTTGTGGTGCTCGACGTGGTCCGTCCGTTTGGTCAGAAGGATGGAGAGGTGCCCGTCGTCGTCGATCAGTGGAATGAGCACCGCGGCGCGAACAGCTCCGGCAGCAGTCACGTGCCGTGGGCGGTGCGAGCGGAGGTACGCGCGAATGTCTGAAAGGAGAAGAGTCAAGGACCGATGGAACTGTTGGAAGAGGAAAAGCCATGAAGACACACGAAACGACACGAAGACGACATCTTGCTCAGGTCTCAGCTCTTCTTCGTGTGCCTTCGCGTTCCTTCGTGGTTCCGATCATCAGATCGTTCTCAACGCCTGGTCAAAGTCCGCGATGAGGTCGTCCACCGCCTCCACGCCGACCGAGATGCGGATCATCCCCGGCGCGACCCCGTGGCGCGCCAGTTCGGCGTCGTCCATGAAGATGTGCGACGAATAGACCGGAATGCTCACCAGCGTTTCAACGCCCCCAAGCGACATGGCGTTGACGGCCACGCGGAGGTTGTCGGCCACCTTGGCGGCGGCTTCGACCGGAGACAGGCGCTTCGAGGGTTTCACCTCGATCGTGACCATGCCTCCATAGCCCGACATCTGCTTCAGCGCAAGAGCGTGCTGGGGATGTGATGTCAGACCGGGGTAGAGGACCCGCTTGACGCGCGGATGCTTCTCGAGGGCCGCGGCGAGCGCGAAGGCGTTCACATTCTGCCGCTGCACCCGCAGTTCGAACGTCTTCAGCGAGCGCCCGAGCAGGTAAGCGGCGAACGGGTCCAGGCAGCCGCCATGATGCTTGGCCAGTCCGCGCACCGTCTTGACGAATGACGACGACCCCACGATGACGCCGGCGACGATGTCGCTGTGGCCGCCAAGATACTTCGTGGCGCTCTCCGTGACGACATCCACTCCCAGCTCGAACGGCTTCTGGTTCAGGATCGAGGCGAAGGTGTTGTCGATCATGACGAGGATGCGGTGCCCCGCCTTCTTCTCGGCGATGCGGGTCTGGCGCACGACCTCCTCGATGTCGACGAGTCCAAGGGTGGGATTCGTCGGCGTCTCGAGATAGACGATGCGGGTCCGTGGCGAGACAAGCGCCGGAAGGTCGCTCAAACGCCGGGGATCGATCCACGTGACACCAACCTGCAGCTTCGGCAGCTCATCGCGAAACCAGCGATAGGTCCCCCCATACAAAGCCGGCGTGGAGATGATCTCGTCCCCTGCGTGCGTGACCGACAGGATGGCGGTGGTGATGGCTGCCATGCCCGAGGAGAACAACACGGCTTCGTCGGCCCCTTCCATCAGGGCGATCGTTTCTTCGACGTCGCGAACGGTGGGATTGTGGTAGCGCGTATAGACGTAGACCGAGGGGTCTCCCTTCGCGAAGCGTACCGCATCATCGGACGATGCAAAACGATAGGTCGAGGTCTGGTAGATCGGGAGCGCGACCGGACCCTGGTAAGCGAAGAGTTTCTTGCCGTGGATCGACCGGGTGGAGAGTGACAAGGGACGGGTTTGAGTGATGGTTTTCTTCTTGGCCATGGCGGATCTCGAGACAGGTGGAGGAAAAAGGTAGGGAAAAAGCTGCAGAGAGGGAAAGCGGAAAGGGAACCGCGAAGGAATTATGGAGAAATGGAGGTCCGCGAGAGAACCGGAGATCGGAGTGATGGAGTTCTGCTACACAGAACGCTGAGGAGCGCCCCCCCTGCCCCGCGGAGACCTCTGCCTAGATCCTCCACAGATACGAAGCCTTGAAGAAGAACCCCCGGTTCTTTTCCAAGAAGCCGTCGTCGTTCACATAGCCTGATGAGACCGCATCCCATCGTTCACGGTGATAGATCGATCCGTAGCCGGCATGGATGACCGTGCCGGGAATGTAGGTGAACGACACGAGCGCGTCGACGGGGAGTCGTTTGCGAAATCCGTTGTATTCAGCCGTCAGGCGGAAGAAGAGGTACTTGTTGAACTGATAGGCAGCCTTGAGACGGTTGATAGGATAGGAGAAGAGGAGCGAATCATCGGAGATCCGGTAGAGGTCCTGGTAGGTGAAGGTGTAGTCGATCCGGATCTCGTCATTCGGCTGAAGCGTGATGATCGATTGTGCACGCTGGCCGACGCCCTGCTCGAGCAAGGCGTACGCTGGAGCGTTGCCGTACCGATAGATCAAGGTCACGCCAAGCCACCGTGCGAACTGTCCTCCGCCCTGGAAGTAAGCCTGGTTCGTGATGAACCGGCTTCCGTAAAACACCTCTGTTCCTTGCGTCACGCGCAGCAGCGCCGCCAGATTGCCCCTGAAGAGCAGCATTCCGGAGAGGCTGTTCGACATCTCCCACAATCGGCTGGGCTGGTCGTACGTCTGAGAGGCGTCGGCGCTGAGCGTGATGCGATTCCAGAAGGTCGACGTCGGATACAGGTGACGCTGGTACGTGGCCCCGAAGGATGTTACGCCCGTGCGAGCGATGAACCCCATGTCGGCCTGAAAGTCCTTCGAGAGCTCCTCCACCGCGATGCTCAGAAGTCCGTCCCGGTCCTGCCGGTTGAACGCGAGTGAGAGCGCGTGACCCGTGGACGAGGTGCCACCGAAGCGCGCGTCCGATCCGACGACATGGCCTTCGACCATGGACCCTGCCGCGACCCGGATCTGTGCGTCCGCCCCGGCGATGATGTTGCGGTCGCTGCCGACGCTCCGTATGGCGCCGATGCCGCCGAAATACGAATCGTCGCTGAGGCTGCGTCGATAGCGAGCGATGCCGAACTGTGCATCGGTGGCGTTAGCGATCTCGTCGTTGGCCAGCAGAACGGCGACCGTATTCTTCTCGCCCAGCTTGCCCGTGAGCCGGAGCCCGACCTTTGGGTCCACCATGGCGCGTGTATACGCAAACGACTGGGCGTAACCACCGCCGCCGCCGAGGTTGAAGAGCTCCCGTCCCTCCAGGAAGAACGGCCGCTTCTCAGCGAAGAACAGGTTGGTGCGCAGGTTCACATCGACTTGGCCCGCGTCGGCTTCGACCTGGCTGAAGTCGGGATTGTAGGTGCCGTCGAGCACCAGGTCGGAGGTGATGCCGTATTTCACCGTGAGGCTTCCCTCACGCCGGATGTCGCGCACGCGCATCATATCGTTCACGCGGGCATACTGCTGGTTGAAGGTCACGCCGGGCAGCAACTCGAACAGCGTACTGTGCACAAGCCCGGTATAGACCACCGGTGTCATCTGCGAGAAAAAGGCGTATCCCTTCGACGGGTCCATGGCCGGGTACGACCCATGTTCATTGCGACGACTGATGTACCGTTCAAAGAAGACGCTCATCGTGGTATGATCGTCGTTCCGGTACCTGATGCTCTTCAGCGGCACCTGGATCTCGACCACATATCCGTCGCTCGTCAACTGCCCAGCGCTGTACCAGACCAGGTCGACACTGAAGTCCTCGTTTCCGCTCGCATAGCGGCTGTCCATCTGGATCCCGTGCGGATTGACGTAGAGTGCCGTCAATCCCTGCTGATCACCGAACGTATCGAGGTTGATGCAGACCCAGTCGTCCGAGCGGATATTATCGCGGACAGCGAGCGAGGTCTTCACAACGGCCGGGTCGTCGTAGCAGCGAAACGCAAAGTAGAGATTCGCCGGGTCGTAGACCATCCAGACGACGGTCTTCTGTTCCTGCGGCTTGCCGAAGTCCGGAGCGAAGGTGATGAAGTTGGAGATGCTCGGTGCGTCCGTCCACGCGACGTCATCCATCCGGCCGTCAATGATCGGCGGAGAGAGCGTGGCAGCGGGCCGGAGGGATTGAGCGGTCGCGGAGAGCGCAAGCGTCCAAAGGAGGCAGAAAGTTCGGAAGCCTCGATTCATACGGCTGTCTAGGAAGAGATGAGCAGAACGATCTGTGGAGAAGATACGGAAGAGAATCAGAGAAGTTCGCATCCCGGGTCAAGCAGATCCCTCGCCCTGTACGAGCCCGTCGAGCCAGGCGAGGGCTTCATGCTGCGTGGTGGGTGAGGTCCATCCCGCGAACGGGTAGCGCGGACTCCGCATGAACTCCGCCGATTGGCGCAGAACGATCGTCAGCGACATGCCGCTGAGGTCGGCGTAGTATCGCGAGGAGCGAATGAGAACTGTCAGGTCGTGTCGGAGTCGCCGCACCAGGTCGATGATCTCTGTCGGTACGGGAGTCTGAGTCGACGCGACGGGCCGGTCGGTCGGCCAGGCCAGCACGGGACCCTCGGCGTAGAATTCCCACAGCGTGCGCGCCTTCTCAAGGAGCGTTCCGACGTGCAAGGCGTCGGGCTGCGGCACGAGGGGTCCCGACAAGAACTGCTGGGCGCGAGCGCGCCCGCTGGAACTCATCACCGCACCGATGGTGCGACGCACTTCGAGCAATCGTTCGCGGTCCGCGTCGGCAAGCCGGTCGGCGAGCAGCCACTGGAGTCCGAACGAGACCTGGAGCGCTGATTGGTAAGCGCAGAAAGCGGAGGACCCAAGGTCGCGGCGCTGGACGCCTTCTTCGGCCGAGGCGAGAAAGGTCGCTGCCTTGGCCAGGCAGAGGGTCGCTTCCACGTAGTCACGCGTGCGGGGCGCGTTCGTCATGGCATCGCCCACGGTGCCGGCGTGTGGCCTTCGCCCACCGAACGGATGAGGTCACCCATCCGCCGGAATCCTTCCTCACCTTCGACGCCGGCATGTGCGAGCGCGTGACACAGCGCGTCGACGTCGGGTACCATGTCGACGGCGATCTCGCGCAAGAGATGACGACACTGAAGGGCCACGCTTGGCTCACACGGAGGTTGAAGTTTCGGCAAGACCCGCAACCAGGCTTCCAGGTGGTTCTGGAGCGACCGCTCGATGAGGAACAGCCGTCGCAGCTCCGGTTCGGGCAAACGAGCCAGGTCGTCGGCCGTGATGAGCCTGACGTGATCGTGCTCAACGGCAGCGATCGTCCGTTCGTCGGGCAGCAGATGCCATCCGTGCGGACGCGAGGGGGCCGGGTAGACCTCGAAGACGGCGACCATTTGCTGTGCCACACGGTCGAGGATCTGGGCACTGCTGGCCGTTGCCTTGAGCGCGTCGCGAAGACTGGCCGGGCCGATCATGAGAGCCGGTACATGAGTGTGATCTCGCACTCGTAGGCATTCGTGCCGACCTTGGTCGTCACCGAACCGCGGCCCTCATCGATGATCCGTCGGCCTTCACGCTGTTGGATCGTGATCCAAGCGTCGCACTTCGCGTTGGCTGTGGTGCGCGCCTCTTCGGGAGTGGGCCCCCGTCCCTCGTACGTTTCCTTCAACATGGCGGTCACCTCGTGCTGATGGAACAGGAGCGTGCGGAATGGACACCGTACATGGCAACGCCCGCGGGCCGGTCCCCAAAGGAACCCGCCGACGGGCGCTGACAAGATGTCACTGTGCGGGAGGGATACATTTCACCACATCGTGCGTATCCCCCCAATGAGATTGCGCAGTTGCCTGTAAGTTAGCCAGTCCCCGGTAAAAGTCAAGAGGCCGTCGCCTGCATGTGCATCAGGTCACTTCCACTGCCATTGATCGCCGCCTTCCAGCACCCGCGCCGGCCCAGCCCCCCGGAGCCACTCCATGGCTGAAGACTCACCCCGAAGATACGCATCCCAGAACGCCGTACTGAGCGCAAGAATGACGCGATGGTGATTGGGATTTCGAGGCTCGCGATCACCCGGAAGGGGCCGGTCGGAGAACGCGGAATGCTCTGCGTTGAGCAGGACCAGTTCATACTTGTCTCCAGGCGGCAAAGCGGGATAGACTGAGAGCCGCGACTCCAGATCGGCGTCGCCGATGACCGCCACATCCTTGGTGCCCGTCATCAGCATCCAGGGGATGGAGACATGTCCAAACGATTCTTCAGGGGAGGGGCCGCGACGCGGAGCGCTTGGGCTGAA
Organism: Bacteroidota bacterium; assembly: GCA_025454835.1. GTDB lineage: Bacteria > Bacteroidota > Ignavibacteria > UBA10030 > UBA10030 > 2-02-FULL-55-14. The sequence goes on from JALONQ010000003.1 coordinate 158,252, forward strand.
AGCGATCGCGGCGTCGATACGGTTGTCGGTCAGGGATGAATCCGCTTTGGGAAACCGCTGTCCGCTGACGGCCTGCGTTGTCACGGCTCCGAACGAATGGCCCGACATGCCCACCCGGGAAAGATCCATGCGATGCGCGAGCTTGTGCCCCTCCTCCCGGTTCCATGCCTCGAGCCGATCGAGAACCGAGCGAACGTCTGACACCCGAAGCATGAAGTTCCTCACACTTGCGGCCCGTTGCATGGCGAAGTACCGGAGGATCTTCGGTGTATCCTTCCAAACCGATTCATCGCTTCCAGGATGTTGCACAAAGACGGCGACATAGCCGCGCGACCGCCAATGATGGGCCAGATAGGAGGACCCGGAGCGCGCGCCGCCAAGTCCGTGGCTGAACAACACCACCGGCGCCGGTAATGTGTCGGCTGGAACGAAGACCCGGACCGGGGTCACACGGTCTCGGGCCTCATCGTAGACGTCGAAGTCGGCGTAACTGGTATCAACGGGGAGAGAATGTGCGAGCGGGTCGTACGACTGGGCAGTCGCCAGCGACGGTATCAAAACGCAACAGTGGAGTACGCGTCGGATGAGGCGTCTCAAGCGTCGCTCCAGGCAACGAGCGTTCGGGTCCATCTACGGCCTGCGCACGGCCATGTAGCTCGCGAAGTGGACCCAACCTCCATCCGAGCTTTCGGACTCAATGACCAGAGACCAGGTTTCCGTGTCGCGGAAGAGGAAGGTGTTGCGGAATCGCGCCGACGCGTACGGGTAGATGACCACCATGCTGTCGGCCGCGATCGTTCCGAACCCGACCACTCGCGCACCGGCGCCTCCGAAAGAATCAAGCCAATGGGCGACGACCTCGTTCATGGAGCTGTCGACGCCGAAATACACGCTTGCCTCGTACGCCGGTGGCGATGCCGTGTCGATCATATGAAGGACGAAGAACTGGCCCCCGAGTACGAATGAACCGGTGGTGCGGTATGCCGCCGCCTCGCCCATGACGCGGCCTGACATGGCCCATCGTCCTTCGAAACGCTCGAAGGCCGAACGAGCAGAGGTCTGGCCAAACGAAGGCGAAAGCGCCAGCAGCGAAAGAAGGATTACCGTAGAAGAGAAACGAGCGGGCGATCGTCGAGTCATGATCTGTCAGTCCCCCCTGAGGATACCGCTTCATCCGGTGTTCTGCAATCGGCATGGTTGCTGCCGGTCACGGGACAACTTCAGGCACCTCTTCTGTGTGACGAAGTCGTCGCGATACGCTTCGACGCGTTTCGACGATACCCCGCAGTGTTCCGCCTTGCTGCGGGTCGATCTCCATGAGCGACGGGAGGGGGACGTAGGAGGCGCGGGCCGCTCCGCCGATTGATAACGCGCTGGTCATAGGGGACAGAACGTCGCCACAGACCCTGCTCGCTCACGGATAGGATCGTGACCTGTCACGTTCGGGAAGCGTGCGGTCAGCTTGCGTCGGACCCTCCGGAACCAACGGGGCCCGAAAGCGGCACGATACGCACCTTGTCGATCCGGAGCCCGTCCATATCGATCACCTCAAATTGGTAGCGGTCCCAGATGACGTTGTCGCCTTCGGCGGGGATACGGCCGAAGACCGCCATGACGAGCCCACCGACCGTTTCGTAATCTCGAGGTCCCTCGTCGGGCCACTGCGTCAGCGAGAGGGCCCCCCTGAACTCGTCGATGTCCAGCATCCCGTCGACGAACCAAGACCCATCCGATTGGCGTACTGCCCTCGGCGTGTCGATGTACGAAACGTCGCCGAGCAATGCCCGCAACACATCGGTCGCCGTCACCAGTCCTTGTAACCCCCCGAACTCATCGAGCAGGAGAGCCGTGTCTTTTTCAGTCCGTCTGAATTCCGCGAACAATTTCCTGCTCGTGACCGTCTCGGGAAGGAACAAGGGTTGTCGACTCAGCGTACGAAGATCGGCCGTCTGACCGGCAAGGAGGTGGGCCAGCAACTCATGGGTGTGCACAACGCCGAGAACGTTGTCGAGCGATCCCTCGCAGAGCGGATAGGCCGCATGACCGCTTGCCGAGACCTTGCGGCGGAGGTCTTCGGGTGTATCGGTTGTAAGGAAGACCACGAGGTCACGACGGGGGGTCATGAGGGAAGAGCCACGGCGAGCCGAAAGCCGGAAGACGCGGTCGACCATCTCCTGTTCGTCTTCGTGGAAGACGCCCGCTTCCGTTCCCTGCCGGATCAGGATCCGGATCTCCTCTTCTGAGACAGGCGTCTCAACAGCCGGGCGGATACGGAACAACCACAGGAGGACATTGGACGATGCGGACAGGATCGTTACAACGGGCGACGCCAGCCGGGACAGCAAACGCATCGGTCTGGCGACGGCGGAAGCGATGCGTTCCGGGTGGCCGAGGGCGATCCGCTTGGGGACGAGTTCTCCGACGATCAACGAGAGATAAGTAATGGCGATGACGACGATCCCCACCGCGATCGATTCGGTGTAGAGGGCGAGCGGCGGAATATCGTCGATCACGGCGGTCAGGTGCTGGGCCACGGTGGCGCCGCCGAAGGCCCCGGCAAGAACGCCGACCAACGTGATACCGATCTGGACGGTCGAGAGAAACCGCTCGGGGGACCGGGCCAGGTCGAGGGCCGCCCGGGCCCGCCGGTCGCCCGCCTCGGCCCATTGTTGGAGCCGGGCCTTTCTCGCCGACACAATGGCGATCTCCGACATGGCGAAGACACCGTTGAACACCGTCAGAAGCACGATGATGAGGATCTCGTACGTAATAATGGACATGGGCGTTCCGGGGTCGTGAATGAGGTCGACCCTCCAATGTACGAAATCCGAGCCGGAGGAGCGGGGGGCTGAACGCAGGAAGGCAGAGGCCAGAGGTCAGGAGCCAGTGGTCAGTGATCAGTGATCAAGGATCTGCAACCAGCGGAGCACCGGTCCGGTCGCTCTGTCTTGCCGATCAGTCTTGGTCCCCCTACCGGACATCGTACCGCACAAATGCCACGAAGGCCCCGGCAAACGCCAGCAACGTGGCGACGCCCAACCACCCCAAGTCGACAACAGCCGTTTCGAGGATATCACCGAAAGCCGCACGCGGATGCGCAAACTGCGGCATGTCGGAGAGGTCCAGCGACAATTCCCTGCCCGCATCGATCTTGATGCCCGAGTTCGAGTCGACGCTGATACGGATGCCGCCGCCTCGCCCAACGCTGTCGTGTCAAGAACCCAGATCCTCAGCGCGGTCTGGGGCGACGCGAGCGATCACACCGGCCGAAGCCCGGACGTGTTCATCTCACGCCTTCGCAAACGGTTCCCTCCCCAGAGCGGCGTCGAGATTCCTAATGTGCATGGAGAAGGGTAGAGGATGATCGTGGGGGAGAGGAATCGGAGGGAGGGAAGATTGGTGATCTTCTGCATGGCTGGACCCTTCTTCCTCGCGTAGATATGACCTGTCGCAATCCTGAGAAACAATGAATTCTCGGGACCAACAGCCAACACTGCGGACAAGTTCAGGAAAGGGCCACCAGAAGGGCCGAAACGAGCATCAGAAGGGCCACAGGAGCCCACAGAAGGCGTTCAGGCTTGCTGGGAGTGAAGAGATTGAGGATGGAGGAGACGGCACAGAAGGCAACAACGACCCAGACAGCAACCACCGACACATCATACCATTCCGACGACCACAGTCTCGCCCGGACAGAAACGACAACGGCAAGCACGACCAGGATCGCCATCTGCACAACGGCCGCCATGCGCATGGCGGGAGGAAGCCGACCTGGGAACCGCCCTCCCATTGCCAACGGCCCCCAAGGCGCGCCGAACGCAAGGGCGACCTGAAAAAGCGCCGCAAGACCGGCGAGCAGGCCGAACACGACGGCGGCAAGTGTGATCATGACCAGGAAGCGTTCTTTGACGACAGGTTCAACCCGATTTCTCGTTCCGATCTTCGCCCAGCGCTTGCCACTCAGCTTCCGTGAACTCTGTGATCGCTGAATCGGACCTGACGGCATTCCAGACCGCGTCGCGCAATCGGGTGAACGGTCCCTCATCGGGCTTCGAGAACAGACGCTTCAACGGATTGAACCCTTCGAGACGGTCGAGCGACACCACCCAGTGGGCGGGCTCTTCCACCGGTCCTTCTTCCGCGTACGACAAGGCAACCCAGAACCGGTCATTCCCGTGGGTCACGAGAAATCCGTGACCGTAGTCCTCCATTGATGGCGTGCCGATCGTGAAGCCGGCGCTGCGCAGCGGTTCCAGTTGCGCGATGAGCCAGCGGGCGAAGTCTTCGCCGAAGCTGGACGGACCCGCGAAATCATCCCGGACCGTGCGGTGCTCGAATCGGTCGGTCTTGAGGTAGAGAGCGTTCGACATGGGGATCTCCGGTCGTAGCGCATGAGGATTCATGACGATGGTCGAGGCGGTCCCACTCCGTCAAGCCAGCGCGCTACCTTTGAATCGGTTGCCGAGACGAGGCGGATCGCGGCGATCCGATCGATCACAGCGTCCATTGATGCGATGTCGCCGCCTTTCACGATCGCGATGATATCCGGAGACCCAAACAGCGCGTCGGCGTGAATGACGCATCGGATCTTCCGAAGTCTTGCGAGCGTTCGTTTTGGCTGCCGGGTGGTGATGAAGACGTACGCCCAAGTATCCATGCGTGCTCCGATGATGACCACAGATGATCGGTTCGCCGCCCGACGGTTCGAGGATCAGGTGCGCGATCGCAGCGGGATCCGGTCCTCGAACGGAATTCGGCAACGCCGGCTCAGCCATAGCCCCATCTTGCGTGGCTCCGTCGGATCCTCGGCATCGCGGTGGAGGGTCATCCGGCGCTTGCCCCGACCTCCTCGGTGGTCCGTGGCTGCAAGGACGACGAGGTCGTACGAAGGACCATTATCGCCCGAGTTGTCTTCTTCCAGCAGAAGCGCGACCCCGTCGAATCGTTCGGTTGCTGTCGCTCCGAACCGCCGTCGAAGCGACACGCGCCCGGATCCGAGCACCCACTCGTTGCGACCGAACGCAAGCCAGACGGCTGTCCACACGACCGCGATCGTACCGACCGAGAGCAGAACGGCAACGCCCCACAGAGGGGGATGAACAAAGGACCGCTCGATCAGGTAGAGCGCAAGCATCGCCATCGTCAATCCGACGATCCACACGACCTGGGCGAGCCGCTGCCGGGGCTTCGGGTCTTTGGTGAGTGCCCGTTCGCTTTCGGGCGTCGCCACTTCGATCCAGCCTGAGCCGAGGGCCCCTTCCTCGACTGCCGGTTCGGTCAGACGGTAGGCCCGCCGCAATTCGCGCTCGAGTTCCGACCAATCATCAGGCGTCCCGAGTCGCGCGACCACCACCGACCCACCAGTGGTCTCCACACAAAGGGCCGGATTGCCCTTGCGTCGATAGAACTTCCGCATCTCACCGACGTTCACATGACGGCGGGAGCGGAAGATCCCATTGCGGACCTCGACGTCGAGAGAAGCCGGCCGCACGCGGATCAGTTCACGGCCCGCCAGGAGACGCATCATCTCTTGCATGGCGACCAGACCGCCGAACGTCCAGAACGTCAGCCAGAAGAGCAGGAACAGGCCGCCGACGAGCGATCCTTCGAGCGGAAGGGTGACGTCCGCCCCCGAAGGAGGCTCGCCTGTCAGGAGCGCGCGTGCACCCGCGACGATCATCCACAGCGCAAACGCCTCTCCGCCGGCCCAAAAGACCAGCCAGACCGCAAGGAACGCCGCTCCGCCGAACCTCCCAATGCCGGCGATCCTGATCTCGGCTTCAAACCCGTCGGACGTGCGTGTCAGTGTCATGCGTGAGAGCGGAGCGGAGGCGGTCTTGCCCGGCCAGATGGCCGTGCAGAAGGAACGACAGCGACGTTTCAGCGACGCCGATCCCGAAGTAGGCATATTGCAGAAAATGGCCTCCGCCGATGATGCTCACCTGCACGAAGATCCAGATCATCAATCCCAGGCCGAACACCGCACCCGTGAGCCCGGCGCAGCGATGACGACGGAATGTCAGAAAGGCGGCGACCGCCTGACCGACGCCGTTGACGAGAAACAGGATGAGGCCCGGAATCAGGAAGTCCCGGAATGGCGATCCGGCCAGGGCGTCCGTCGAGATCTGCAGGAGGTCACCCGAAGGCGCCAGAAAGAGCATCAGGCCCGAAATGAGGGCGCCGAGGGCGACGAAGAACTGAAACGTTCCCAAGGTGCGAATGAGGGTCAACATGGTTGCGTGAGGTTAGAGGTCACATGGACGCGGGACCGATCGCGACCACCACATTCCCCTTCTTCCTTCGCGACTCCACATACCGGTGCGCCTCAACGATCTGATCCAGGGAATAGCGACGGTCGACAACGGGCTTGATCGATCCCTTGGAAGCAAGGAGGGCATTTCGTTCGAGCTGCTCCAGCACCTCCTTCGTGGGGTACTTCACCGACACGTACCGGGCACCCGAAGCCATGACGGGCTTGGCGCGCGATCGGGAGATCTTGCCAACCGCGTCGAAGACGACATCGAACATCATGGCCGTCTTTGCGAAATCCTCGCGGGCGTAGTCGACAACCGACGCTGCCCCCAACGAACGCACAAGTTCCAGGTTGGCCGTACTGCACACCCCCGTCACCGTGGCACCAATCTGCAGCGCCAGTTGAACGGCATACGTACCGACAGACCCCGACGCACCGTAGATGAGCACCCGATCTCCCGACGTCACACCGGCTTTGTCCAGCAACTGTGTCGCCGTCATGCTTCCGACCGGAAGGACGGCAGCGTCCTCGTACGAAAGGCCGGCCGGTATCTTCGACACCACCCCCGCCTTCCACCGCTCTGGAATACAGAGATACTCGGCGTTGCCTCCGGTGGTCAGTCCCGTCGTCGTACCGAAGACGCGGTCCCCTTGGGCGAATCGGGTCACCTGCGGACCGGCCTCGACCACCTCGCCGGCGAACTCAACACCGGCGATGTCCTTGGGTTTGAACCCAACCAGAACGCCAACGACGGTCAGCAGTGCCCGCGGCAGCTTTCTCAGCATGACATCCCCCATCGTCACCGACGAAGCGTGAACACGGATGAGGATCTCTCCAGGGCCCGGTGAGGGCATCTGGATGTCGGCCATACGGAGGACTTCCGGCGGACCGGAACGGGAAAGAAGAACGGCTTTCATTGGCTCACCGAGTCATGACGGATCATACGTTCCTTGAAATGGGTCCAGTGGGGCGCGGGAGATGCTTCATGCGGGGTCCGTCGTAGGACATGTGCTCACACTCGCACAGGTCATTGAATCATCATGGGCAGGCGAGCTCGCGATGCTTGAATCTGACCACATTGATCGCTGAGACGGCTCCTACCGCCTGGCCACGACCAGCATTTCATAGTCGTCCGGAGTGAGCGTGTGCTGCCGGCTGAACTGACCGATCCGTGCTCCGAAGATGTCGACGGTGGAGAAGCCGAGCGACCGCAATTGCCAGCTGATCTCGGGCGGAACGTAGTAGCGTTCGTCACACGTCACCGTCTTCGTTACGCCGCTGTCGTCGGTGAACGTGAATTGCGACCGGTCGCGGAAGGTCATGAGGTCGAACGTGTTGGCTTCGCTGTTCGACTGCGGCTGGCCGGCATTGATGAAATCTCTCACGGAATGGTAGAGTGGAAACAGGCCGTTGAGCGTCGTGAAGATGAAGGTCCCTCCGTTGCGCACCGCGTTGGCGGCCGACCGGAGGATCGCGTAGTTCATCTCGTCGGTCTCCATCAAGGCAAAGCCACCTTCGCACAACATCACCGCCAGATCGAACTCCTGCCGAAAGGTCAGCGTGCGCGCATCGCCTTCGAGAAACGTTGCGCGCACGCCCGCTGATTCGGCCTTCGCGCGTGCGGCGGCCAGCATGTTGGCTGACAAGTCCACGCCGACGACGGAATAGCCGCGGCGAGCCATCTCGATGGCGTGGCGTCCGGTTCCGCAGCCGATGTCCAGAATGCGCTTCGAACGGTCTCCGCCGATCTCGGCTTCGATGAAATCACATTCGCCGATCGTGCCGGCGGTGAAAGACTCGTTGTCGTAGCGGCGGGCGTAGTTAGAGAAGAGTTCCTGGTACCAGGGCTTCATGGCGCTTCGGGCCGGGAGTGACGAAAAAGTTCAACACCGCCAACGTACGGAGATTTTCCAACAACCAACTGAGGCGCGGGGCATCCTGGACCGTTCGCTCGTTCCGCACATTGCCGGTATTGAGCGTTCCGGCCGGCTCGAACAGAAGCACGTGCGCCTCGCCGTCAGCCACCGGCTTGTGTTCGACGCCTCGCGGGACGACGATGCACTCGCCTTCGTTGACGGTCACAACCCTGTCGCGGAAGGGCATTGTCAGCGTTCTGCGCAGAACGAGAAAGAGCTCATCTTCGGTAGCGTGGTGATGCCAGATGAACTCGCCGAAGAACTTGGCCAGCTTGACCTGCTGACCGTTCAGGTCCGCGATGATATGGGGCTTCCAACGAGCGGGCACGGGCTTGGAGGCAAGGTGGCCGCCAAGCCAGCCCATGGGCAGGTATGCCACAACCAGGCCGAGGACGATGAACCAAGTCGGACCGCCGAGCATGAAGACAAGGAGGTCAAAAGGAGAGCGGAGGAGAGAATCGGCAGTGGACAGGGGAGATCAGGGTTTCCAGGCGATCCCGATCGCAACGAGCGGAGACGCGGCCATGGGGAATCCCTCGACGAAACCGCCGCTCTTGTAGCCGACCTCTCCGACGATGCGAACCGACGAAGAGAACGCATCGAGGGCTCGGTAGGCTCGGACTGTGAACCCAGCTCCGAGGCCGCTTCCGACGACCTTTGAAGGGGCCCAGCCGCTCTTCAGGCCGGGTTGTCGCCACATCATCACGCTTCCGTCAATTCGTAGATCGGGGTCTTCGAAGATGCGTCGCACTTCGACGCCGAACCCTCCCCATCCCGAGTGGAATGTCCTGTCCCCCGCCCGGAGGTCGACAAGAGCGGTCCGGCCGCCCCACCGAAGATAGGTCTCGAAATGGTACTCAATTCCAAACGGCGTCCACCCGCTCCGAAGTGTGGGGAGGAGGTCCACGGGTCCGACGCGCAGCATGTGCAGCGGACCGTACGCGTTTCCCGACCACAGGTAGGAGACCAGGGCCACCGAAAGTGACATGTAGAGAAACGGGTCAACGAGATTCAGATGAGCGGCCGATTTCAGGTCGGACACTGTCACCCGGAGCGGCGTGGCCGGAGTCAGTGGAGTGAAGCCTGCGTTGAGCAGCCGAACGTACGCCCGTGGGTCGTCGTCGGAGCGGCCATCGAGCAGGTCGGGACGTGAATCCTGGATATAGGCATAGGCGATCTTGAACGACCAGAAGTAGAGGAGGGCCTCTCGGTAGTGAATCCGTTCCTGCTCGATCCACCGGAGCGCCAGCCCCTGTTGCAACCGCGGATGCGCCTCCACGCCGCCCGACCAAATGGCGATCAATTCATCTGCGCTTTGCCCGCTTGCCCGTGTCGATGCTTCTCCGCCTCCCTTGCCATACGGAGGGGGCGCATCGAAGGCGTAGTGGATGTTGCTCATCTTCAGCTCGCGGTAGCGGGACCCATGGCCGGCGTACTCGTGGGCGAGCACGACGGCAAAATAGTCGAGGGGCACATCGATGATGGCGTACTTTCCGAAGCGCAGCACGATGCCTCCAACGGTTCCCGCCATGCTCTGCTCGTTGAACCATTGTGTGCCGAGCAAGCGATCTTCAGCTTGAGTCATGACGGAGTGGAGTGTCAGCAGGTCTTCGGTAGCCGACCGCATCGACAACCTCGGATCGGCCGACAGGGAGAGGAAGAGCGGCAACTGTCGCTCGTCGGGAGGTCGGACCTGAAGAGAATCAGAGGCCAACGCCGGGATGGCCAGCAGGACGACGAGTCCCGCCGCGGATCGGAGATGGGCGGGTTTCATGACGTTGATTGCCATGACGAGCGGACCCAGCTTGTTGTTTCATCCGTCAGAGGAACGCCATTCTGAGAGCCATGGTCCCGGTCGTCCGGCTCGCGGCGGTTCAGCCAACAGCTGTTGCCAGCAGCCGGCGGCAGATCAGGGCGGCCACGAAGGTCTCGAGAAGGCTCAGCGGCACGGCGATGGGCAGGATCGAGAGAGGCAACACGCCCAGATTCCAGGTGACAAGCCACATGAGGACGAAACCGGCCACCCAAGATACGACGGTGGTCTGAAGGAGGTTGAGGCGGAGATGCAGATAGTAGATGGCGGATGCGTACATGAAGCCCCAGAGGCCCCACACGGCGCCGTTCACGGGAGCTTCGGGGAAGGTCATGCCGAGTGAGCGGAAATGCGCGATCCAAGTATCATGGAGCAACACCTGATTGCGAAAGAACTCGGAGGCGTTGATCCAGACACCGGCGGCGAAGATCGAAAGGATGGGGCGGAGGCGGGGATGCATGGGAATCACCAGAATGTTCTTTATCAGTTGTCCTGGGCGACTGCGATTGAGCACCGATCGATCAGAGCCTCATAGCCGTATTGACAGAGCGCTTTCGTGTTGCGCCAATCTTTGTTCAGTTTGATTCCTGTCCGGTGTGGATCTGCTCCTGCCTGTATGGCGGGGGCGTCGCGGTGCCCGTTGCTCGGAGGTCGCGCCCGGCCACCGTTCCAACCCAATCTGTCAAAACCAGGTCGTCATCCGATACTGCTCATATGCATCTCCAAACTGTATGCGAAGCCTCGCTTCCTCCAAATGTCTCCACCAAAGCACGCTGACGATTCCCACCACACCGACCGCTAGGCTCACGATCGCACCGTGAAAGAGACTCCATCCAACGATCCATGCGATGAAACCAGCGTACATCGGATGCCTGACGTTCTTGAAGAAGCCGGTCGTCACGAGATGATCGATATTCTCTACTCCTCGGAGTTGTATGAGAGCCCCAAAGGCGAGCACCAATCCGGCAAGGAACACGACGAGGGCAAGCCACCGAATGAGAGGTGGCAATTCGATCTGAAATGGATCCCGCGGACAAAGAGCGAACCAAGACAGCCAGAGGATCAGCATCACCGTCAGAATTACGGCGAAGATAGGTTTGCTCTCTGGATTGATCTTGTGGGCCTCCTTGAGGATTTCATATGCGCCTCGAACCGCCAGGCAAGACACAAAGACAATGGCAAGGATTGTATGATCGACACTCATTGAGACACACCTCCTATCACAGGTGGGTGGGCATGCCGCCAAAGTAGATTGTTGCTATAGAGTCCTTCGGGGGACGCAATTGTCCAAGCCCTCATTCCGGGCTATAGCCTGAGCGAGTCTGTCCAGGTCCTTCGCTCCTACAAGCCGCCTCATCTCCTGCCTCGCTCTAGCCACGAACGCTCCCGTGCCATAGGGCAGCATCGCCTCGATCACCGTTCGAACTTCGCGACTCAGGTCAGGCTGGTCCTGACACAGCCTCGTGAGGACCGTCATTGCGAAGACACGCATGGCGATCGGTTGAGATACGTCCTGCAGCGCGTCGAAACTCACCTGCGCGAGGCGGCCGGCAAGCCGGGGAGCGATGGCGACGAACTGAAACACCCACATCCCCATCCGCCGGACGGCGTCGTGCACATTCTTCTCCTGCATCCTTCGCAGCATCTTCGACAGCCAGGGGTCCGCCAGTGGGGGATGGTGTTCGACACAAACGGACACTGCGCCTGCGGCAAGTTGTACCTCGCGCAGGGCACCGTGCAGATATTGCTCCATCAGGTCAGCGAACCGCGGGTCGATGTGAGCAAGGAGCACTCCGGCATCGAGCAGCCGTCCCACCTCCCTGACGACTTCAGGGCCTTTGGCCGCCAGGGCGCAGATCACGCGCCGTCCATCCCCGCGCGAGGTCCGCACCATGCACCACACGTGCTGCATCTTGAAGCTCACATACAGACAACGCCCATTCGCCGTCAGGACAGATGTACAGCGGTCCGGCGTCGTCTTGCCGAGGACATCGATGACGAGGTCGTATTACTCGCTCCACGTCGTTAGGTCTTCGCGCGTGTAGTCGATGACGCGATCAGCGCCGAGGGATCAGACATGGTCGGCTCGAGACATTCCGCAGATACCCGTGACATGCGCGCCGGCATTCTTGCAGAGCTGCAGCGCAGCCGCGTCGCATACCGACCCCTGCGCAAAATCATCACATTGCCGATCAGCAGGACTAGACGCCAACGGGCTGATCTTGGACGAGCATTCATCGTGCAGACAGCATTCAACTCTTCCAGTGTATGCTCGACGTGCCGCCATCAACACCGATGATCTGCCCGGTCTTGCATAACGCATCGGGCGACCAAATGATATGGGCTAGCGCTCCGGTTCAGCGGCCGGCTGCTCGGCTGACCCTATTCGCCCCTGCCTCGGGATTCCATTTAGGCGCTCACGCTCCCTGTTGCTTAAGGTTGACCAGCCACTTCTGAAATTCCACCAGCAGCACCACAATCAGACCTGCGCCCAGGATGCGCGGCCACTCGTCCCATCCGATGGGGGCGGTCTGGAAGATCGCGTTCAAGAACGGCATGTAGGTGATGCCGGCTTGCAGGAGCAGCACCGCTGCGAGGCCCAGCCAGAGCCAGCCATTGCGGAACAAACCGAGGGACCAGATTGAATGGCGCAGGGAGCGGCAATTGACCAAGTAGAGGGCTTGAATCACGGCCACGGTGTTCAGGACCACCGTGCGTGCGGCCTCGAGGCCGGCTCCACGAGCCAACTCCCATTGAAACAGCCCGAAGGCGGCGATGAGCACGAGTAGGCCGACGACAACCACCTGCGCCAGCATCCGGCTGGTGAGGATTGGCGCGGCGGGCGCACGCGGCGGGCGCTCCATGAGGTCGCGCTCCTTGGGTTCGAGCGCGAGAAACAATCCCAGCACGCCGCCGGTGGTCATGTTGATCCAAAGCACTTGAATGGGGAGGATGGGCAAGGTGGCACCGACCAGGGCGGCAGCCAGAATCACCAGACCCTGCCCCAGATTGCTCGGCAGCGCCCAGGTGATGATCTTGGTCAGGTTGTCAAAGACGTTCCGGCCTTCTTCCACCGCCGCTTGAATGGAGGTGAAGTTATCGTCCGTCAGCACCATGTCGGAGGCTTCTTTGGCGACCTCGGTCCCGGTGATGCCCATGGCCACCCCGATGTTGGCCTGCTTCAACGCAGGGCCGTCGTTGACCCCATCCCCCGTCATGGCCACGACGTGCCCGCGCGCTTGCAGCGCCTTGACCAGCCGCAGTTTCTGTTCGGGGGTGACCCGGGCAAAGACTGAGACATTGTCTGCAACCTCGATCAATGTCTCATCCGAGAGTACGGCGAGCTCCTTGCCCGTCATTGCGGGCGGGCGGCCCGGCGCCATGATGCTCTTGACGAGGCCCAACTGCCGCCCGATCGCCACCGCCGTCCCGGCGTGATCGCCCGTGATCATCTTGACCTGGATGCCGGCGCGGTGACACGCAGCCACGGCCTCGACCGCTTCCGGCCTCGGCGGGTCTATCATCCCCTGCAAGCCGATGAAGGTGAAGTGACGCGGCAGGTCGTGGACACTAAGGCGTTGCGTTTCCGCGGGAACTTCCGCGCGGGCGAAAGCCAGCACACGCAGGCCTGCGGAAGCCAGTTGGGCGACCTGTTGTTGGACGCGCTCGCGATCGAGTGTGGTCGGCTGCCGATGCGCATTGAAGGCGGCAGAGCACCGGTCCAGCACCACCTCCACCGCACCCTTCAAATACACCAGCTTCCTGTCCGCGCCCGCGTCATCATGCAGCGTAGCCATGAACTGGTGCTGGGATTCGAATGGAATGGCGTCCACCCGCGGCAGGCGCAACCTGACCGCAGCGTCGTTCAGACCGGCCTTGCGCGCGGCGACGATCAACGCCACCTCCGTCGGATCACCTTGGGCGTCCCAACGGCCATCCTTCTGAACCAGTGCGCTGTCATTGCAGATCAGCCCGGCCAGCAAACACTCCGAAATTCCTGGAGCGTCACCCGGCGACAACCGATTGCCGTCGAGCGCCAACTCACCTTCCGGTTCATAGCCGTTGCCGCTGACGTCATAAACACTATCGCCAACGACCACGTGTCGCACGGTCATCTGGTTCTGGGTGAGCGTGCCGGTCTTGTCGGAACAGATCACCGTGGTGCTGCCGAGCGTTTCCACGGCGGGTAGTTTCCGAATAATCGCGCGGCGCTTCGCCATGCGGGCAACACCGATGGCCATAGTGACCGTAACGGCGGCAGGCAATCCCTCCGGAATGGCGCCCACGGTCAGCGCGATGGCCGCCGAAACGATTTCCACCACCGCTTCACCTCGTGCCAAGCCTATAGCCAGGACGAGGGCGCTGAGGCCCAGGATCACGATCAAGAGTTTGTGGCTGAACGCGGTCATCTTGCGCGTCAACGGGGTTTCCAGGCTGGGGGCGGCGGAGATCATTTCAGAAATGCGCCCGATCTCGGTATGATCGCCCGTTCCGACCACAACACCGCGACCCTGGCCGTAGGTCACCAACGTCGAGGCGTAGACCATGTTGGCGCGGTCGGAGAGAAGCGTTTCCTGGGTGAGTTGGGCCTCGGCGGTTTTTGCGACCGAGGTGGATTCGCCGGTGAGCGCAGCCTCAGCAACTTGCAGGTCGCGAGTGATGACGAGGCGCAAGTCCGCCGGCACTTTGTCGCCCGAGGCCAGCAGCACCACATCACCGGGGACGAGGTCGGTGGACGGAATGCGCACGATTCTGCCCGCGCGCACCACATTGGATTCCGTGACAAGGCTTCTCGCCAGCGCCTCGATCGCACGCTCGGCTTTCGCCTCCTGAAGGTATCCAATCCAAGCATTGATGAGTACGACCCCCATAATGACGGCCGCGTCCACGAAGCCGCCCATCACGAGCTTGATCACCCCGGCAGCGAGCAGGATGTATATCAGCGGATTGTGGAACTGAAGGAGGAAGCGCACCCACCGACTGCGGCCTTTCCGGGGCGTAAGTTGGTTGGGACCGAACTGTGCCTGGCGATGGTTCAGGGCAAATCGGTCAAGGCCGAACTCGCTATTCGTCTCCAGCAGTTGCATCACCTCGTTGGTCGGCAAGTGATGCCAGTGGCGACCCAGCAGACTCTGGAGGGCGTCAGACGGTGGTTGTTTCATAACTGACTCCTTCTCGATTTACGCAAGCGGTTCGGTCATAGCGGTTGTCCTTTCGATCGTTGAGCTTGGGCGCATTGCTCCGGATCGGACGGAAGTCGGCAATCACCGCGGCGGCTTCCTGCGTTGCGCAATCAGCGTGACGACCGCTACAGCGCTAATGCAAGCGTCCCATGATGCCTTCCGCGAGGTTGCGGAAGACAGCTCCGGCGTTGGTCATTTCGGGCGGGACCTGCGCAAACGTGTATTCGCCCGGACGGTTTTCGTCGGGTAACAACTCCCAGGTGAAGATGTAGACACGGGGATTGTCGAGATCGACGTCCAGCTCACCGAAGCGAATGTCAGAGAACATCAATCTGCCGTCAAGCTGATGGACCGTGTACCAACCCTGCGAGAACCACATCAGAACCTCGTGCGCCCTGCTTCCGCGCACCGCGTCGAGCAGGCTGTCGTTACGCGCGACGAACTTGAACGTGAGGCCATCGTGCTCATCGAGCAACGAATGGTACCCGACCCAGTAACCGTCTTCCACTTCACCCGTGATGCGCCAAAGCACGGTGTTGAAAATCGTCGGCGCGGTCATGGTGCGTTCGACGCTGATACCCTGTTTCGCGAAAGCCTCCGCGGCCACCGAGTTGATATGGGCCTTGAATCCGAGCGTCGCTGCGAGGTAGATCGCACAAAATGTCAGGGCGATGCCATTGATCCGCCGGCGCTTGGCATCCTCGCGGCGCAGGAACAGTGCCGAGATGACCGCGGCCAACAACGGGAGGGTAAAGACCGGATCGACGATCGATATCGAGTTGAAGCCGACCGGATACTCGCTGAATGGTTGCAGCAATTGCGTTCCATAGACCGTGAAGGCATCGATCCAGATGGCGGCCTGCAACGCCATCAGCATGAAGATCAGCCACTGTTTGAACTCCGTTCGGTCTCGATACAGTCGATGCATCAGCCAGGCCAGAAGCGGTGCTGCGACGAGGTTGATAAGGACCGAATGCGAATACCCGCGATGCCAGGTGAGCTTGGTGACTTCGTCGAACAGCGGGTTGGCGAGAACATCGAGGTCGGCGAGGGTTCCGAACACACCGCCCAATACAATGGCCCGATTGCCGAGCTGCCGCCCAAGGCAAACCTCGCCAATCGCGCAACCGATCGTGACTTGCGTTATGGAGTCCATAGCCTAGCCCCATGGTGAAACCGGGATGTCCCGGAAACGCGCGTAGAAAGCATGAATTGTTCCTTGATGCGGGTGGATTCAGTCAATTCTGGTGTCGTTGTTCCTGCGGCCGATGTCTTCGCCCGGTGCTCTCTTCATCTTGTCTTTCATCCGCTTAAGCAAGTTTCTGGCCCAGACAAACTCAGCAGCGAGAATCGTAAGTCCAGTCGGAATAACTATGAAAGCAGGGCCCGGCAAGACGATCATCGCCACGCCGATGGCCAGCACTGTGAAACCGACCACCACCACGATCATTCGCCTCAATTGCTGGAGCGTCTTCATGAGCATGACTGTCGTTGCCTTCCCAGTAATTGGAACATGCGAGAGGGTTCGCTGTCATCAGGAACCCATGTTCATACATGAACTGTCTCGTCAGAGTTCAGCCTCACAATAATCGTGCAGGACCATTGTTCGTAGGGTCTTGCGTTGCTCAAGCTCACAACAGCACACACCTCAGAGGGTAATCCCTACACCGAGCAGCGCATAATGGAATAGAGAGAAGTTGTAGACCGTTTCATTGTCTGCCCCACCCTCGAGTATCCGGTATCCCGCTCGGATGGTGGTGCGATCGGTCAGATGGAGAACAACAGCGGCAAGCACATCTTCGGCCCTTCCCTGGGGTGCGGCCAGCGCATCGGCCTCAACGAGCACTCCAACAGAAGAACTGGCCTTCCAGAGGAACCTCACATTGATCAGCGGAACGAAACCCACATTGGTCTTGGTGGACGACACACCGCCGCCCGAGAGGCTGATCGTCGCATCGCGGATCTTGGCGGAGAGACCGTGATCAGATTCGATCTCTTCTGACGTTGCAACGCCATATCGATTGGTCCGTCGGTATGAATTGAGATCCCATTCTGCATTGAGCGATTGTTCGCCGACGGCTCGTTCTCCCGCCAGAGGTCTGCGGAACCAGGCGCCGGCGCCTTTTGTCGTGCCCAAGGCCGCCACGCGACACATGACATCGAGCATCATGCTGCAGCCGGTCGATCTCGCACGCGGGCATCATCACGCAGGCCGGCATCGACGATCCCCCGCAGCATGCCGCCAAAGACCAATCCATGGAGCGGAGAGATCGCATACCAATATATCAATCCGAACAGTCCCACCGGGTCAAATATTGCCGTCTGGCGGACCGTTGCTGATGCATCGTCGCCGTCGACGTCGAACTGCAACCACGCCCGCCCGGGCAGCTTCATCTCCGCGACAAGACGAAGGCGGCGGTTGGGCTCAATGGACTCGACTCTCCAGAAGTCAATGGTGTCTCCAACGCGCAGCGTATCCGGAGACAGACGGCCGCGCCGCATGCCGACGCCCCCCACCAGTAAGTCGAGAAAGCCTCGCACATGCCACAGCCAGTTCCATGCGTACCAACCCGTTTGACCGCCGATGCGCTCGATCGGCCTGAAGACGACGGCCGGAGGCCTCGCGACCTGCGCCGTCCGCGAGTCGACCAGACGCTTTCTGAACCGCACGCCATCCCAGGATGGCATGTCGCCCGATGAAGACAGGGCATCGGACCAGCGGGTGGCGGCAAACGGCCGTTCTTCGTTTGTGACGGCCTGGCGAAGCGCCTCTTCGATCCCCATCGGCCGGATGTCGAACGCCGTGAGCGCGGCGTCGTCGCGGACGATCGTGGAGTGAACGATACTCTGGATCAACTTGCGTCCGATGCGAGCGTACAGGGGCGTCACCAATCCCAGCCATAAACTGGAGACGAAGGGGGTGAGGACCGGCACGGGGATCATCCGGATGCGAAGGCCGCGGGAGCGGGCATATGCGCGCATGATGTCTGCGTACGATACGACATCAGCGCCGCCGATCTCGTAGATACGGTACTGTGAAACGGGGAGACGAAGCGCCGCATTGAGATACGCGATCAGATCTCCAATGGCGATCGGCTGCGCAGGCATCGAGACCCACTTGGGCGTCGTCATGATCGGCAACCGCTCCACAAGAGAGCGGATCATGTCGAACGACAGGCTGCCCGAGCCTATGACAATGGAGGCCCTGAACTCAAGGACCGGCACGCCAGATCCGCGCAAGATCTGCCCTACCTCCTGCCGACTGCGCAGGTGTGGGGAGAGGTCCTGTCGATCGTCGCCCAGCCCACCAAGGTAGATGATGCGCTCCACGCCAGCCTCCTTTGCAGCTTCGGCGAAGTTGTGCGCGGCTCGGCGGTCGTTGTCCTCGAACGACCCTGTGGCGCCCATCGAATGAACCAGGTAGTAAGCAACGCGCACCCCTCGCAGAGCAGGATCAAGGCTTTTACGGTCGAGCACGTCCCCCGCGACGACCTCCGTCGACGGTGCGATCCTCGGTCTGAGGAACTCAGGACGGCGCGCAAGGCAACGCAGATGAAGACCCTGGCTCTCCAACGAGTGGAGCAAGCGCCCGCCGACGTATCCTGTCGCACCTGTGACAAGGATGAGGAAATCATCGGGGCGCTCAACTTCTACAGGATCAGACTTCGACTTCACCAGAGACCTCGTCGATAGAATTGTGAACGGCAACAGGTGAATGATGGCGGAGAAACTTCCGTATTGGAGCTGGAAGCTTCCCGTCGATCTGCTGGCCGCAACTCGCCACGCTGGCGCGAAACGACCGAGCACACCGCCGGTGCGGGCGCTGGCGTGCATCCGGTTCCCTCGCCGGGCCAGATACGGTCATCCCGCCCGGGAGCAACCCGGCGTGGTCCGATCGGCGTAGAGCCAACGACGTCGCCAGCCGCACAAGATGTTGCTGCCGCACGACCCTCCCTGCACGACGGTCAGTGGAGATCGAAGCGATCGAGGTTCATCACCTTGTCCCACGCCG
The DNA here is from genome assembly GCA_025454835.1 of Bacteroidota bacterium. Lineage (GTDB taxonomy): Bacteria > Bacteroidota > Ignavibacteria > UBA10030 > UBA10030 > 2-02-FULL-55-14. Next base: position 177,426 of record JALONQ010000003.1, read on the forward strand.
CCACGAAGTCGCGAACGAACTTCTTCTTCGCGTCCGAGCAGGCATAGACCTCTGCCAAAGCGCGAAGATGTGAGTCTGACCCGAACACCAGATCGACCCGCGTGCCGGTCCATTTGAGTTCGCCCGTTCGTCGGTCGCGTCCTTCGAACTCGTCGGCGTTGGGTGAGACGGCCTTCCATACCGTCTCCATGTCGAGCAGATTGACGAAGTAGTCGTTCGTCAATGCCTCGGGGCGCTTCGTGAAGACGCCGTGCTGCGATCGCCCGACGTTGGCATTCAGAACGCGCAGACCGCCGATGAGCACGGTCATCTCCGGCGCGGTCAGCGTCAGCAATTGCGCCTTGTCGACGAGCAGTTCCTCAGCGGGGATCGCTGAAGGGGCCTTCAGGTAGTTGCGGAAGCCGTCCGCGAACGGCTCAAGCACCGCAAACGAGGCCGCATCGGTCTGCTTCTCCGAGGCGTCCATGCGTCCCGGCGTAAAGGGGACGTGCACGGTGGTTCCGCCGTTTCGTGCCGCCTGCTCGATGCCGGCACAGCCCGCAAGGACGATGAGGTCGGCCAATGAGACCTTCTTGCCGCCCCTCTGAGCCGCGTTGAAGGCCTTCTGAATGCGTGTGAGCGTCTTCAGGACCTTCGTCAGCCGGGCGGGTTCATTCGCTTCCCAATCCTTCTGCGGGGCAAGACGAATGCGGGCGCCGTTCGCACCACCGCGCTTGTCGGAACCGCGGAACGTCGAAGCCGACGCCCAGGTGGTCGAGACGAGCTCCGAGATCGACAGACCCGACGCCAGGATCTTGGCCTTCAGGGAGGCGATGTCCTTCGCGCCGATGAGCTTGTGATCAACGGCGGGAATGGGGTCCTGCCAGATGAGCGCTTCGTTCGGGACCTCCGGGCCGAGGTAGCGGGTTCGCGGTCCCATGTCGCGGTGCGTCAGCTTGAACCATGCGCGCGCGAAGGCATCGGCGAACTCATCCGGATGTTCCATGAAGCGCCGAGAGATCTTCTCGTAGGCCGGGTCGAACCGCAGCGAGAGGTCGGTCGTGAGCATGGAAGGGCCGTGCCGCTTCGAAGGATCGTGTGCGTCCGGAATGGTGCCGGCCCCGGCATTCCCCTTCGGCTTCCACTGATGCGCGCCGGCCGGGCTCTTCGTCAGCTCCCATTCATGGCCGAACAGGATCCGGAAGAAATCATTGCCCCATTTCGTCGGCGTGGTGGTCCAAGTGACCTCCAGACCGCTGGTGATCGTGTCGCCTCCTTTACCGGTACGATAGCCGCTCGTCCAGCCCAGACCCTGCTGTTCGATGCTGGCCGCCTCGGGCTCGGGCCCGACGTGCTTGACGTCGCCGGAGCCGTGGGCTTTGCCGAAGGTGTGGCCGCCGGCGATGAGCGCCACCGTCTCTTCGTCATTCATGGCCATGCGGGCGAAGGTTTCGCGGATGTCGCGCGCCGCCGCCACCGGATCGGGCTTGCCGTTGGGACCTTCCGGGTTGACATAAATGAGACCCATCTGCACGGCGGCGAGGGGCTTCTCCAGCTGCCGGTCACCGGAGTAGCGCCTGTCATCCAGCCACTTCTTTTCGGAGCCCCAGTAGATGTCCTTCTCCGCCTCCCAGATGTCCTCGCGGCCGCCGGCAAAGCCGAAGGTCTTGAAACCCATCGACTCGAGGGCCACGTTGCCGGCCAAGATCATGAGGTCGGCCCACGAGATCTTCCTTCCGTACTTCTGCTTGATCGGCCAGAGAAGGCGTCGTGCTTTGTCGAGGTTGGTGTTGTCCGGCCAGCTGTTCTGCGGAGCGAACCGCTGGCTGCCATTTCCCCCGCCTCCGCGGCCGTCGCCCGTACGGTAGGTGCCCGCGCTGTGCCACGCCATACGGATGAACAACGGGCCATAGTGACCGAAGTCGGCCGGCCACCAATCCTGCGACGTCGTCATCAGCTCTCGCAGGTCCTTCTTGACGGCGGCAAGGTCCAGGCTCTCGAACTCCTTCGCGTAGTTGAAGCTCTTGCCCATCGGGTCCGACTTCGACGACCGCTGGTGCAGGATGTCGAGGTTCAACTGGTTCGGCCACCAGTCGCGGTTCGTGGTGCGCTCAGACGGGCGGGGTCCGCCCGGTGCGGTATGCTTCGATTCCGGGTCCATGAACAGTTCTCCAGTTGTCGGTTGATGATGATGGGTTGAGGGTTCTAAGAAGGTCGAAACGGTTTCGTTCGCGAGCAAGCGGTGGTTCGACCGGATCCGCTCGCCGGCGATACGCGACAGGAGGGTCTCGTCATCGCTCACATCCCCAACGGCGACATCAGCCGGTACATCGATATCGCCGGTTCTGGCGCTTTGTATCGGCGCCGCTGCACCTGCAGCGAACGGTTGGGCACGAACCCACCACACATACGAAGCCCCTTCATGATACGACCTGCCGCTGCGATCTCAGACGAGTCTGCCGGGCCAGCACTCCGACAGTACCTGCCGCAATCGGCAGAACCATCAAGGAAAGCGTCGTGAATGCTCCAAGCAAGGCCCACGCCCGGGACTCAGACCCACCGAAGAGATAGGGATAGAGGTTCAAGCCGACGTATCCGGCAATCACCAGGAGTGTGAGCCCCCCGCCCCTGGATCTCAGGGCCCAAAGCAGCGCACGGCCGCCCAGAACGGCCTGCGTGGTGAGAAAGGCCATCAAGCTGTCGAATGGCTCGAACGTACCTGACAGCGAGTCTCCGGGAGCCCAAGAAGCGCCCCCCAGCAGCACGCCGCCACACAGTGCGAGAGCATAGCGCATACCTCCTCCTCTGCATTCCTTGCGCGATCGAAACCGGGTGCCGGACGGCAGGAGTTCTGCCTGCGAAGCGTCGGGCGCTAGTCGATACCGATCTTTCTTGTCGCCCTCTTGATGATCCACTGTGTGTCCGTGTTGCCCGATCTTCTCCACCTCTTGATCAGTGCCACGGTAGGAGCTTTGTTGACCCTCAGCCAATCTGTCAGATGGTTCGCCACGGATTTCTTCACAAACATCACTTCATCTTTCTTGAGGATCTCCAAGATCGCGAATACTGGTTCTGGACGATCATTGAAGGTGTCGAGCTTTGTGGCCCACGGGAGCTTCGGTCGTAACCCCTCGCTCGCCAGTCTCCTTAGGTGGAAGTTCGGAGAATGCGCCCAGTCAGTGATCCTGGCCAAAGCTCGCTCGGGATAGAGGCGAATGAACGGGCGCACAGCGTATTCGCCCGTATTTCGCTTGGTGATCTCCTCAACGGCATTCATTGATGCGTCAAAGTACGCTATCCCGTATTTCTCGACGAACTTTCCAATTGGCATGACCCAGTAGAACTCGGAGAACATCCCGGTTTCGTTCTTGTTCTCTTCACCCAGAGCCGCCACAAGGATCTTTGAGGCTTTGCGAAACCCCTTTGGCAGGCTATTGTGGAGTTCGTCAGCATGCAATTCTATTCTTTGCGTGTAGCCGGCGTTCCGGCACTTACGCCTTATGGCATTGACATACGCCCTCTTGGGGAAACCGCTGTACACCTGAAGGATCTTGTCTGCCAGCAGTTCCGCCAAGTTGGCGCCAAAGTGCTGAGTGATGCCTTTGTCGTTCGCCATCGTATCAGGGCCTTTCTATCAATTCTATCGGATGAGCATCGCTCACATCCCCAACTGCGACATCAGCCGGTACATCAACATCGCCGGCCAGACCATCGCCTTGAGGACGCCAAGAACGCCATCCCAGAATCCTGTCGACTGCTGAATGTAGTAAACGGCTGCGCCAACGAAGGCGAGAAAATAGACGCCTCCAAAGGGTCCGTGGTGAACGATGGTCTTGTCATTGGACATCGGAGCGCTCCTTGAGGAGAAGGTGATCACGACATGCTTGTTGCTGATGAACTTGGTCTACGCTTCCCGCAACCGCCGCCACCCTTCGTTGAGTGGTCTTCCGCTTGAGATCAATGGCACACCGCGTCATCTTACCAACCTCATTGCACGAACCTGCACGACATCGCCACCTTCGAGCGTGAAGTAGTACACGCCAGCCGAGAAACCAGATCCGTCAAACGAGATCGCGTAGTTTCCGGGCTGCCTCACACCATCCAGCAGAACCGCGGCCTCTTGCCAGTCTTCCGTATAGACCCGCAGTCGAAAGTGCTGAGTGGTTGCTGCCGTGAACCGAATCGACGTCCAAGGACCGAAGGGATTTGGTTCATTCTGGTAGAGAAGAAAAGGTACAGGCGCTCCCTCGGGCAGTTCCTCATTCCCCCGAATGGCGGAGACGACCTCATTGTCGGAGGAGCATCCGGCCAGTGTCAGGAGAAGAAGGGCAGGGGCAAGGAACCAACGTTCGAGAGCTTTCATTGGAATGTCCACGAAAAGGACCCATCGAAATGCCATGAGGGAAGAAGCGCTCGCGTATAGCGCGCGACATTGAGATGGAGGAATCGAGATCGAAGTCCGGCCCCCCACGTTGAGTACGATGTTCTGGGGCCCGAAGTATCCTGAACGTAGCCGGCCCGGAGCGCCAGGAGGTTGTATACGACCAATTCTCCGCCCCAGCGGAGGTGATCGACCAGCGAGCCTTCAAATAGCTGGTTTTCAACATCGGCGGTGACCATCAAGCCCAGAGGAGTCGTACGGACCGGAGAATACGCCACGCCAATGACGAGCATCCATGGAAGTCGCTCGGCGCGGCCTGCACGAGCCATGGTGACGTTGGGTCCGATGTTGGCGAGCGAGAGACCGATCGAAATCCCGTTGTGGCAGGAGGTATCTGCCAGGGAAGAAAGAGGGTTCTCTCCTGTCGTGGCTTCATGGATGTAGCTGGCTGACAGGAATTGGTTGCGCAACATCACGCCGCCGTCAAAAAGTACCGATGTTGACTTTGCCGCGTCTCCCTCTGTCGCGACGCCGAAATCCGACAGTTGCAGGCCCACTACGCCGAGACTGATACCGGCAGCCGCATCAGCCGACAAACTCCGGGCATAAGACAACTTCACATGCCAATCCATCAGATCCTCGCTCGGCGAAATGAAACTGGCCGGTCCCACCATGAGATGACGTCCCTTCCCGTAGAGGTTCGCACTCAGGGCAACGGTGCCAAGGTCGCCGATGCGGGCGAGCCCCGTCATATACGAATGCGTGACGTCTTCAAAGAAGGGAAGCGGCCTGACAAACGACCCCCCCAGACTCACCGACGGCGAGAAGGCCAAACCAGCGGCGTTGAAGTAGCTGGCGAAAGGAGAGACATCCAAGGCAACGCCAGCGCCTCCCATGCTGGCCGACACGGCCGATGGCCGGAACAGCAGGAACCTCCCTGTCGTCGACTGAGCAGACGCCATCGCAAAGATCCCGAGGAACAGCCCGGTGAGTTGACTCGTTCTGAGATACAATGTCTCCTCCTTACACCCTGTCGTTCATCTACGGTCGCCCCGTGATTTCGCCCGATCGGCGTCGCCCACGATCCTATGGGAGAGGCACAACACGGTCATGAGAACAGCCTCACGTTCCAGAATGGAAACATGAATGTCCAGCCAAACACCGACGACAATACCACATGGAAGAAGAGGTACGCCGCAAAGCCAACGATCCAGTAGAGAAGAAGCTTCGTCGGCGTCGGCTTGAAGAAGTAGGTGGACAGCAGGAAGAACGCCAACGTCGGGAGCGCGTATGAAACGGCCGCAGGAAGATGGAGAAAGGAGACGAAGAGCTTCCCCAAGAGATTGCTCACCGCAGCGATGATCAGGGCTTTGAGGAAGGGCTGCGGCTTGATCTGGAGGACGACAAGATTCCCGATCAGGATCGTTGTGGCCATCAGAAGGATCGAGATGATGATCCCGATCGTCGGATCGAGTTCCCTGTGGTTCATTCCTTCGTATGCGATAGCATGCGTAGAAACCCGGTCAAGTGCATCGACCCGCGATGCTTGGCAACGTTGTGCGTTGCTGTCTCTCGCGCGCGCTGTTCACCCTGCGACAAGCGGGGCGCATCATGCGGGATCGTTTACGACGATCACGACCTTGCCCCGGGCATGCCCGTCTTCAAGATACCGGAGAGCGTCAGCTGATTCACGCAGCGCGTAACGTCGATCGATGATGGGCACCATCTGGCCCTTCTCGAGAAGCTCCTTCAAAACGTCCAAGTCCGCCTTGTTGATGTTCGCCATCATGGTGGACATCGTCTTGCCGCCGATCAGCGAACGGAGCCACTGCGCGAGCATCTCCAGGAGAATGGCAGGGATACTCTCACCGCCTCCCCCGCCGGTGCCCACATAGACCCCGCGCGGGTTCAAGGCGCACCAGTAATCAATGATCGAATGATAAGCGTTGGCGCCAAGGATCAGATCGTAGCGCTTTCCGGTGCGCGTAAAATCTGTCCGGGTGTAGTCGATGACATGGTCCGCCCCGATGGCTCGCGCCGTTTCCATTTTGCTTGTGCTGCACACGGCGGTCACTTCGGCTCCGAACGATCTTGCGATCTGAACCGCAAACGTACCGACACCACCAGAAGCGCCGTCAACGAGGACCTTCTGACCCCTTTGGATCCGCCCCTTGTTGCGGAGTCCCTGGAGGGCAGTGATGGCTGCCACGGGCACGGCCGCCGCGTGCTCGAAGGAGATGTTGGCCGGCTTCAAGGCGAGCCGATCTTCACGCGCACAGACGTATTCGGCAAAGGTCCCCTGGCACGCACCGAACACGTCATCGCCCGGTTTGAACTGCGTCACCTGTTTGCCGACGGCCTCAGCCTGACCGGACACATCCCGACCCAGTCGCGTGCCTTTTGGTTTCCTTAATCCCCCGAACATGAGCCGAATGACAAACGGTGCGCCTCTCATGAGGTGCCAGTCAATTGGATTCACGGACGCCGCGCGAACGCGGATCAGAACCTCATTTTCCGCGGGGGTTGGCTTCTCAACCTCTTCATACCTGAGAACCTCGGGGGGGCCATAGCTGCGGTACACAATGGCTTTCATGAGATCCGTCCAGGAGTTCCGCCATATCTCACCTTCGTCCAGACGGCGCTCAGAGAGTGGGGCTCTGTTGACCGCCCGGAGGTGTTGTTGCGTTCGTCGGCAGTTGCTTCCATGCGAAGATATCCTCCCCTGGGTGTGAACAGGTCCCGATCCTCTGGGACGCAGCACCGACCTACGCCTCTCGGATCCATTTCCACACTTCCCGCATCGTCGGCTCCTTGCCGTACATCAAGATGCCGAGATGAAAGACCTTCCCCGCCCCCGTGCGCATCAGCCCGATTGCTCCCGCAAGGAGCAGAAGGGAAGCCAGCGCGTGCCACGACGGAACGTCTCCCATCACCAACCGTCCGGCCATCGCGGCCGAAGCCTTGAACGGCGGACATCCAGCCTTGGGCGTACTTCGGCGCCTCCGACAATCGCACCGTAGCCATCCCTCCGTCAAACCGAAATCCCCGCTCGACCTTTCCTTCGGCAGATACGGCGCCTCCTGCAAGGACGGCCTTACGCTCCGAGAGAGTGTCCAACGGCGAGTCGTTCGCCGTCAGCCACGCGACCGCTCCCTCCGGCAGATCGACCGGAACGTTTTCTGTGCCGCAGGAGGCAGGCCATGCAGTGAGAACGAGAGCCAGACAACCCATCAGCGATCTGTGCGATGCGGCGATCATGGACGCGTCCTTCGATCGTCGGCTAGCCCCAAGAGCCGACCGTGACACTGGAAGGGATCTTTCAGCACCATACTGGGGTCTCCCCTAATCTCCGTACCGCACCCTGCCGTACCGGTCGGTCTTGTAGACCCACATGCGGTTGCTGAAGTTCGACACGGTCGTCCCTCCGACAAGATATCCCCCGTCCGAGGTCCTGCAAAGACTCCGAGCATACGCATTACCGCTGCCGCGTACGCGCATCCATTCCTTGTTCCCGAAACCATCAATGGACAGCAGAAAGGAGGTCTCAGGCGACCCATCGACATGATGTCCTCCGGCGGCCGCATACCCGTCCGAAGGCCTCGCAACAGCCGCCGCGGCGAAATGATACCCCGCTTCTCCGTAGTCCTTCACCCATTCGACATCACCGCCCGTCGAGACCTTCGCCAGGGAGATGGTGGCTCCCATGCCCGTTTGACGACTGCCGCCGAGAATGTACGCTGACGCCGGCGTCATCGACATCGATCGCACGTCCCAGGGGAATTCCCGATACCAAGCCGTGTCTCCGGCGGCGCCAAGATCTGCGAGCCACGATGTCTGCGGAGCGAACACAAGCGAATCGCCGATGGGAGTGTATGCCCCCGCCAAAGAGACCGAGCCATCCGACCGCAAGCCGATCGACCCGATCTGCAGGTCTCCGGTGCGTCGGAAGATCTGGGTCGAGACCGTGTCGCCCGAGCTCGTGAGTCTGACCAACCAACCTTGCGGGAAATTTGCCATCGGGGGAGGGTCATGCTGAGGAATAACAGAGCCGGCGGCGAAGATGGACCCGTCCGACGCCACGGCGACACACGAAAATCCCTGTGCCACATAGGGGGCGAACACCCTTGACCAGAGCAAGCTTCCGTCGGCCCCCAGCTTCACCGCGGCCGCTCCGTTGGCTTGCGTAACGCCAACGACAACAAAAGAACCGTCCGGCGACTCAACACCCCGCCCATCGTACATCGGCACTGCCCGCTCCCACTCGATCGCCCCCGATCCACTCAGACGGGTCACACGCACTTCATTGGAGGCGCCGAACGATTGACCGACAACGACGTATCCTCCAGCTGATGCCTCTAGAACGGAGTGGACCAAGCCCGCGTCGTTCGGCGCAATGATGCGCTCAAACGTCTCGACCGTTCCAAATTCTGCTGCGGAACTCCATCCGCTGTGTCTTCCAAGAGAATTTCCAGCGCGCACTCTCCAGGAAAAAAGAGATGTAGGCGGATGGTCCCACCGGACAGACGTATCGGCCGTAGAAAGGAGTGTTGGAGGTGTGTCGGGAAACTCAGAGATCTCGACGTCGTACGATACCGCTTCCGGCAGAGCACGCCAGGTGAGGGTGGCCGAGGTTGTTCCCACGATGGCGCCGCCCAGCGGGCCGACGGGCACAGGGTAAATGGAGGCGCTCGTCGGTACCACAACCCGGATCTCCTCGGACCTTCCAGTCCGTCCTGAGCTGTCGAGCGCCACGGCCGAAAGTGTGTGAGCTCCCCCATCGGCCCAGTAACCGGCCGACCACGTCGTGGTGAACGGCGCAACATTCGTCGACACCAAGGCCTGACCATCCACAAAGAACGTGACCAGCCGGACACCGGTAAGGTCCGACGGCTCGAGCGAGAGCGTGACAGGTCCGCCGATCGTCCCACCATTTCGAGGGTACGAAAAATGCAGGGCCGTTGCGGATGTGTCGACGCTGACCTCCACGGGCGTGGATGTCGCTTCGTTGGCGTTTTCGTCAACCACCCGTGCCGTTAGCGCATGCACCGATCCATCGGCGAAGAACCCCGGGCTCCAGCGAGACTCGTACGGCATCGTCGTCGCTATTCCCACCAGGACGGAATCGACGAAAAACTTGACCGACACGATGGGCCTGGTGTGCTGCACAGACGCCTGGATGCGCGTCGAGTATCGAAGGGTGTCTCCGTGCGTAGGAGCGACGATCCGGATGGAGAGGGCATCGGCCACTGCGACCGGAACCTCAGTCTCTTCGCAAGAGGCAATGGCGAGGATCAACGTGGTGGCCGTGATCCTTGCCCAAGCGAGACGCGTCTTCGACATCATGGGATCATTCATGGCGCTCGCTTGTACCTCCAGACCTCTCTTCCGAACGCACAGACGATCTCCAGGGGGGACGTTGAAACGATCTCCGCCCCCACGGCGGCGCCGGCGGCGAACGGCTCCGGCGATATGTCAAACCAGGCTTGGCCGCCGTTCGTTGAGACGGTAAGCATCGCCGAAGAAGCGATGCAGACGCAGGACGCGGTTTGCCGGTGAGACGTGTAGATGAAAGGATATCCTGCAATGCCGTACGCCCGCAATTGCGACCACGTCTGACCGTGATCAAGGGACCGCATCATGCGCAGTCGCAGCGACCCGTCCCAGTTATAGTCCTGGAGATAGACCTTGCCCGCGTTGTCGACATGCATGACAGCGTTCTCGGGTCCTCGACCGGTCCACGTGATCTCATTCCAGCTCGACCCCGAATTTACCGAGACGTACGACCCGTGAGCACCGATATAGAGGACCGACGGTAGTGCCGGGTCAATGAAGAGCCGGGGTGACAGCCCGACGATCGCCGGGGGCGATGGAACGGGGGCCCAGCTCGCGCCTCGGTCGGTGGTCTTGTATAGCGTGTTGTACTCCTTCGTGACATACGCTGTCATGCTTTCTGTCGGATGCATGACGATCGACGCGATCGAGTCTCCCGTAATGCTCGTCGGGCTCCACGAGAGACCCCCATCCGTGGAAACAGAGACGCCGTTGGCCGACGTCATCACGATGTTGGGAGAAGGCCGGAATCGCGCAAATTCTCGGACGATCGTGGAGGAAGAGATGGACATTCCCGCATTGGCCTGGCTCCACGTCGACCCTCCGTCGCTCGACGCCTTGATACCGATGCCGGCTTTGACGCCGACGAGGATCGATGCAATATCAGGGCTCGCGGAGAATGCGGTAATGTCCGCAGCGACCGAGAGAAGGCGCCACCATTCGACGACGACCGTGCAAGTGTCTCGATCGAGCACAACGTTCGAGCTGTCGCGCACTTCGGCGATGATGTTCGTCTTCCCGAGTCCCGTCACTTCCACGAGCCCGGTCTGTGTAACGGTGGCGACCGCACCGTCGGTGGACGACCACTGTGTGGGAAAGGTGGGCGAATAGTAGAGCTGGTATGACTGGCCGGAAGCCAGACGAAGCTGGCGGGGGGCAAGAGAGAGAGCATACTGACCCACAAAGACCATCGCTGTGTCGCGGTCGAGCGCGGCGCCGTCCTGGTCGGTCACGGTGACAACCGCGATCGTCGCTCCGCTGGCCTTCGCCGTGCAGACCCCGTCCTGATCGATGGACGCAATAGCACTGTTCACGACCTCCCAGCGAACGGGAAGTTCAGACGACGTACCCGCGACCGTCAGGTCGAAGGAGAAGGCCGTCCGCTGGCCCACGTACGCCTGCACGATCCGTGGATGGATCTCGATGGAAGCCGTAACTCTCGGGCCGGTCGGGTCCTCTTTGCACGAGAGGCTCAACGCAATGAGAATGGAGAATGCGATGGGGATCAGAGGTCGCGTGGGCATCATGTGAACCATACCAAGTGTGCTGCACTGTCGAAATTGACCGTGTCCCGGAACGCAAAGACCCGCACGAAGCTCTCTCGAGAGATCTCTATGCGGGTTTCATGGTCCTGGGGCTCGGCCTCGTGTGCGGACGTATGTCGCCGCCGGCATCCCCCCATAGGATGAATGTAATGACTCGGGAATTCCCGAGGTTGTCAAGGAGAACGTCCCGAGAGGAATCTCGAAAACGCGAATCTTTAGTTGAAGATCTTGAATTGCGGCCAGGCGGCCGTGAGATCGACGCGCGGCCGGTGAGCAACGTAAATGGGGATGCGCTGCTGAGGCCGGGTGCAGAATTCGCACTCATGCACAGCCACTTCCTCCACAGACTCAAACAGCCGTTCCAATCCGGGCCGGTCGACGTAGACAGCGATGAAAACCGTTGCCGAGGCCTGCGGCGGTCCCCACATGTGATAGCTGTTGTGCGTGGCGTAGACCCGTGGCAGTGGGAATTCGCGCGCATACACTTCCAGTGCACCCGCCTCGCCGTAATTCGTGCTGACAATGACAGCCCCACTCCGTTCGTCCGGCGGCAGGGACGAATAGATCCGGCTCACCTCTTGTGCAAGCTCACGCCATCCCAGCCGGTCGCCGAGCCATTGCGGCAGCGGGTCCCCCACCTTGCCCGACTCGACGCTGAAGTTCCAGCCGATCGCGCGGAGATACGACTGCGTCGACTCGGGGGAAAGGGCCGGTGTTACGACGGGAGCCGCCGCGACAGCGCCCGCGAGGAGCACCACGATCAACGATGCCTCGACGGCCAACCGAGGTCCGCGTCGGCCGATCAAACTCACGGCCGCGGCACCGGCAGCGAACAGCACCGGATAGATCGCCATGATCCGGTCCGGTCGGCTCGAACCGCTGACGATCATCACGAGCAACAGGAATACAAAGGCCCAGCCGAAGCATCGCAACGGTCGCAACCGCGGCAGTCCGAAGAGCGCCGCCCCCCCGATCATCCAGAGCGGCGCGGCCGCCGGACCGTTGAACAGCAACTGGCCCGCCAGAATGCCACCCGCCGACGTTGGGATGTTCTTGTTGGTCATCGCATTGCGGTAGAACTCGAGCGATGGAAACCCGTGCGCAAACTGCCACACGAGATTCGGGAGCACGATCAGCGCCGCGGCAAGCGATCCCAGGGCGAACCATCGGTTCCACAGCAGTCGTCGCGCGGACGAGGCGAGCACACCAAGCCCGACGGCAACCACGTAGAGCACCATTGTGTGCTTCATCTGCAGTCCGAGCCCGACGAGTGCGCCGATCCAGAGCCAATCACGCGTCCGCTCCTCCTGCAGCAGCCGCACCAGCAGAAGCACGACCCCAGTACAGAGGAAGATCTCGAACGCGTTCATCGAGTAGAAGCTCCCAAAGAGCAGGAAGACCGGCGATGCGACGGCCGCAAGCGCGGCGATGATCATGGACGTTCGTCCGCCTCCAAACCGCATGGCCAAGCGCCCGGTGAGAAACACCGTGCCTGCGATGGCCATGGCCGGGAGCAGCCGGAGGGCCGGCAGTGAATCACCAAGGACCCCGCGAACAAACGCCAGCAGGACGATCGAGAGAGGAGGATGGTCCACATATCCCCAGTCCAGTCGGTCAGCGCAGGCGACGTAGTACACTTCGTCGATGAAGTACCCATAGTGCCCGAGGGAACTGGTGACGAGATGATAGACAACAAGCGTCAGGGAGATGGCACTCAGAATGAGGACATCGGTGCGCCGGAATGGTTGGGTCTGTGTCATGCATGCGTTCCGTAGGCATCGCATCCGAGCCGGCTAGGCCCGGAAGTGCGTCGATGGTGGTTCCAATTGACCTGATGCGAGCTATTGAGCGTCGTAGGCAGCGAGGGCTGCCGGGAGGACCTGAACGACAACATTGCCGGCCGCCGGAAGCCCGACGAGAACGGCGCTGATGATCTCCTCGCGCGAGGCACCGGCCCGTTTGGCAAGACCGACGTGGAACGGAACGCCACCCTCGAGCCGCATCGCTGCCAGCACCGCCAGGTAGGCGAGCGCTTCGGTCTTCTTGTCCAGCGCGCTGGCGCCGCCGAGGCCTTGAACGGCGGACATCCAAGCTTGGGCGTGCCTAGGGGCTTCATTGATAAATGCTTGAAACGAATGGCTGACGCCAGAGATGTTTGACATGACGGCTCCGGTTCGTTGTGTCACATGTTGAAGTGGGACATGCGTCGGTACATCAGCTGAAATGATGAAAACTCCTCTCAAAAACACCTCTCGCAGCGACGCAGTGACCGCGGCGGAAGATTGGAATTGGATAGAGGCCCTTGTCGCATCAATCACGTCATTTCATTGTGAGCCTTCGTGTTCCGCTCTTTCGCTTGGAGGACATCCACCACCACCAATGTCATGTCGTCGTCGAGCGGGTCTCCCGGCCGCTTGCCCGACCAAGAGAGCACGCCGTCGATGATCGCCGTTGCGGCGGACTTGGCCGTAGCGGGATTCTCTTGGCCGACCAACTCCAGCAGTCGCTCATCGCCAAAGAACTCTCCGCTGCGGTTCCGCGTCTCCACCAGCCCGTCCGTGAAGAGCACCAGGCGGTCTCCCGACGCAACGGGCTTTTCAGCGTTCTTGAACGTGAGTCCCGCGAACGGACCCAAGATCGTCCCGCCTCCGGTGAGGACGGAGGGCGTGCCCTTCGAGCGTCTCCGGAGGATCGGCGCCGGATGTCCGGCATTGGCATACCGAAGTCGCTGACGCTTGGTGTCAAGGAACACGGCGCACGCCGTCACAAATCCGTCCCCCACTTTTCCATGCAAGATCCGGTTGAGTTCTCCCAGCACCCGTGCCGGGTCGTCGACATGATCGGCCTGCGCTGCGAACGCTATCTTGAGCATCGACCCGATCAGCGCCGCTCCCACGCCATGGCCGGAGACGTCCGCGATGAGAATGCCGGTGCCGCGGCCGTCGATCACGTGGATATCGTAGAAATCCCCGGCGATTGCCGTCATCGGGAGATACCGGGCGGCGAGGGAGAGGGCCTCCGGGGCCGTGAGGTCCGTCGGCAGGTTCGACTGCTGGATGCGCCGCGCGATCGAAAGCTCCTGTTCGACCGCCAGGAGGTCCCTCTCATTCGACACGAAATGCCGCACGGCGACGAACCCAAGCCCAAGACACAGCAGGAGAAATCCACCGTTCGAAAGATTGACCGACCAAGGGAGCAGATGGATGCTCATGAGGTTGTCATGCGAGATGGCCAGGAACAGGATCAGCAGGCCGCCGCGCACGACGAGCAGGTCGGTCGCTTCACGCTTCTGCGGAAAGGCGAGATTGACGATCCCGACGAGGCACCACGCAATGACAAGGGCAATGGAGATGCTGGCGTCCGAAAAGGTGGCCCCGGTGGCGACGTCGACAGCGACAAGAACGATCGCATTGACGACCGACGACCAGAAGACCAGCCGCATCGACTGCCAGAGTCCCGGTCCGAAGATCTGCAACAGAAAGGCGGCCAGCGGAATGGGGAGGACGTACGTAAGGACCGCGTGCACGTAGGGGAGGTCGAACGGAAAACCCAGGACCGACCGCATGGTCTCTGTCTCTATCAGCCAGCGCAGTCCGTAGATCAGGCTGAGCGCGCCGAAACTGGACAACGATCGGTCTCCGCCGGTTCGGCGGAAGAGGGACACGATGATCGACGCCGCTCCGACGAGCGCGACCGCGAACGCCCCGGCGATGCCGGCGAATTCTGATTGGAATGTGGACATGCGCGCTCGCTAATTCATTTTCGACATCTGCCTTGGCGTTCTTGACGGGACACCTACCAGATCCAGATGTCTCTTTTGCGCGGCTCGCTACAGCCGGCGCATCCAGCGCCAAAGTTCTTTCATCGAAGGCTCCTTCCCGTACATCAGAATGCCAAGCTGGAAGACCTTCCCCGCCGCCGTGCGCATCAGCCAGATTGCTCCCGCAAGGAGCAGAAGGGATGCCAGCACGTGCCACGACGGAACGTCTCCCAGCACCAACCGTCCGGCCATCGCCGCCGGCGCGGTCGCCGGGAAGAACGACAGCGCCAGTGATACGGTCGATCCTGCATCCTTGACCACCGCGATCGCCGCGATGACGGTCACGACGATGGGCAACAGCATCAAGGATCCCTTGGCCGACGTGTTCGGGTCGTTGATCGTGGCGGCGAGCCCGGCGAAGAACGTGTTCCACATCAAGTAGCCCCCAAGCCCGAACAGAGCCAGTTCCGCCACGAGTAACGGGTCGGTGATGCCCGCCGGGATCTCGAGCATGTCGCCGAAGGCGCCCGAGATGCCGATGAACAGAAGCGAGGACACCACATAGGTCACGGTCGAGGCCATCGCCAACGCCGAGAGGCCCAGGATCTTTCCGTCGATCCATTCCTGTGGCGACACGGCGGAGATGATCTGCTCTGTCACCCGCAGCTGCTTCTCGCCCGTGATCGTCACGAACTGATACGCAAACCCCACGAACAGGCCGATGATCATCAACCCGATGATGATGCCCGCGGCGATCTTTTCCGCGACACCGGCCGGCCGGCTTCCCTTTGCGTCGTAGGCCACCCGCAGGTCGAACGGCCGGAACGTGTCGGCCACATTGTCCGGCGTCAGATTCAAAGCACGGACCTTCGTCTCGGTTCGGGCCTGAGTCAGCCGCCGCTCCACCTCCTCCGACCAAGAGGGGGGCCGAAACACCGTCAATTCAGCCTGGTCGACGCTCTTGATGACGAGCAGTCCGTCGATCACCTGTTGTCCTACGGCCTCACGCATCACCTGTTCACTGTCGGGAGGGACAGAGCGAAAGACCAGGCGGCTGTCGGCCGGAACAGTGAACGGGAGCAGGTCGGCGTGCACGATGGCGATCGCCACCGGTTCGCGGTCCGACCGGTCGAGCCACGCCTTGCCGCCCCAGACCAGAAGTCCGATGCCGCAGGTCACGGCGAGGGCCAAGATCTGGTCCTTGAGCTTGAACCAACGGCGGAATTCCCACAGCGCGATCTCGAACACCGTGCGCGAGCGGCTCATGATCGCCCCTCCTGGTGTTGACGCGCAGAATCGGCCCTGACCGTCTGGACGTAGATCTCGTGCAGCGTCACGGGCTGCGAATGGACGGCGGTGATGGTCACCTTCGACGCGACCGCCGCCAGAAGTTCGTTGAGACGCTCTCCCTTCTTCAGATGGAGCGCGAGCCGGCCGTCGGTCATGCGCTCGGCCTCCACGACCGCCGGGAACACCCTGATCGCATCGAGATCGGCCGGACCGTCAACCGTGACCAGCACGGTGTGCGTCGACCGGGCCTTCTCCTTGATCGACGTGATCGTTCCCTGCAGCACTTCGCGGCCGTGATTCATGAGCAACACCCGGTCCGCGAGTCGCTCGACCAGGTCCATCTGGTGTGCGCTGAGCAGGACCGTCGTGCCGCCGTCGCGAAGGGAACGGATGACCTCGACGAAGAAGTCCTGATTGATCGGATCGAGTCCGGAGAAGGGCTCGTCGAGAACAGCGAAGGCGGGGGCGTGGAGGATCGACGAGACGAACTGGACCTTCTGCTGGTTTCCCTTCGAGAGAGTCTCGAGTTTGTCGGAGGCGCGATCGTGAAGGCCGATCTTCTCAAGCCACGTTCCCGCCGCAGCGGTCGCCGCCTGACGCGTCATGCCGCGCAGGATGCCCATGTAGACAAGTGTCCGCTGGATCGGCATGTCCTTGTAGAGGCCGCGGTCCTCCGGCAGGTAGCCAAGGTCGCCAGCGCGCACGCGGCCGTTAGCACCTTCGGCGAGAGCGTACCGTATCGAACCGGAATCAGGCTTCACGATCCCGAGAAGCATTCGGGCGGCAGTCGTCTTGCCCGCGCCGTTCGGTCCCAGGAGCGCGAAGATCTCGCCTTCGTGTACCTGGAACGACAGGCGGTCCACTGCGCGAACGCTTTGGAAGTCCTTCGTGATGCCATCCACCTCGAGGATCTTGGAGAGCATGCGATTCCTCTTTTTCATTCACGGTCCCAATGACGAGAGATACACGGAGCCGGTGACTCTGCAGCCGATCAGACTCCAAGGGGGTGACAAATGGCCTTATTTGATGAGGATCATTTTCCGCATCTGCACCCGGCCCCCGGTGTGGAGTCGGCAGACATAGACGCCGCTCGGGAATCGCGTGGCATCCCACGTCGCCCGGTGCATCCCGGGTGGTCTCTCCTCATCCACCAAGACCGCCGCCTCGCGGCCCAGAAGGTCATCAATACTCACCCTCACCCTCCCGGCAGTTGGCAACTCAAATTCCACGGTCGTCGTCGGATTGAACGGATTGGGATAGTTGTGAAGAAGCAGAAACTGCGTTGGCGGCTCGTCGTCGGAATGCACGCTGGTCGTTCTCTCAAGGTGAACGACCAAGGTCATATCGGACGTCAGAGCCACCGAATCGACCCTAAAAGGACGAAATCCGCTTCCCTCCGGTGGAGAGATCCGGAGGTCGGCCACGGTCGGGAACATCCAGAAGACGGCCTGCCCCGCGCTGTCGGACACGACAGAGCCTCCGATGCTTCCATGAAATACGGCAGGCCCCGCGCCAAACGTGGTGGAGGTCATCGCCATCTCCGTGCTGATGGTGGCTCCAGGAACCGGAGCGTTCACCTGGTCCAGCACGGTGATGTTCAGAGACACGTTCGGCAATCGGATGTCAAGGACGGAATCGGCCGCCAGGACGATGTCGTTCGCCCTGAGCATGAATTGCCGTGGAATACGCGGATTGGCAGTGCCGTGTAGAGAGTGAATGTCGAGCGCGTACGTCCCCGGCGAAGCGGACAGCGAATAATGGCCCAACGCATCCGTCGTATCATACAGGGTGGTGAAGCTCACGAGCTGGATCGGTTGGGCGCCAACGGCACCTCCGTCACGATCGGTGATGCGGCCTCTCAACGTGACCGTCGGGACGAGATGAACCGTCATGGCCGTGTCGGTGCGAACGGATACGCTGTCGATCCGCACCGGAGCAAACCCGCTTCCCTCCGGTGGAGAGATCCGGAGGTCGGCCACGGTCGGGAACATCCAGAAGACGGCCCGGCCGCTCGTGTCCGTGGGA
>JALONQ010000026.1 GCA_025454835.1 Bacteroidota bacterium
GCATGAGTTGACTCCCTTGAGCGTGATACCGCAAACAACGTACGAGCGACTCTTTTGTTGCACAACAACGACCGTCAAACAGAGTTTTTCAGCAGCCTGTTAGAACCTTCCCCCGAGAATTCTCATGAAGATCGCCATCTACCCCGGTACCTTCGACCCGGTCACGAACGGTCACCTCGACATCCTCGACCGCGCCGTGAAGCTCTTCGACAAGGTCATCATCAGCGTGGCCCGCAATTCAACGAAGAACCCGATCTTCACGGAGGATGAACGGATCGCCCTCCTGAAGGCGGCGGCGAAGAAGTACAAGAATGTCAGGGTCGAGTCGTTCACCGGCCTCCTTGTCGAATACGCGCGCAGCAAGAAGGCCACGGCGATCGTGCGCGGCCTGCGCGTCATTTCTGACTTTGAGTACGAGTTCCAGATGGCCCTGGCCAACCGCCGGCTGCACGAGGACGTCGAAACGGTCTTCCTCATGCCGAACGAAAAATATACCTACTTGAGCTCGAGCATCGTTCGCGAGGTGGCCCGACTCAACGGCAACGTGCGCGATTTTGTTCCGCCCATCGTCCGTCGCGCGCTCAAGAAGAAGTTGCGTGCCGGGGGAAGCAGCACGAACGCCTGACCTGTGCGGGCTCCGGCAGGGGCCGGCCATGACCGCGTGGAGAACGCGTGTCGCGATCACCCGATCGCCGACACCCAATGCCTGGTCGTTGTTCCCCGCATCCAATCTCTCTTTTCACAACCCTCATCATGCTCTCCATTTCCAAGAAGATCGCCCGCCTTTCCGAATCCCAGACCATGGCCCTCGCGGCTCGAGCAGGCCGGATGAAGGCCGACGGCATTGACGTCGTGAGCCTGACCGCTGGAGAACCTGACTTCCCCACCCCCTCGCTCGTGAAAGAGGCGGGAATCAAGGCGATCCGGGAGAACTTCACAAAGTACACCGCGAACCAGGGGATCATCGAGCTCCGGCAGGCGATCGCGGCCAAACTGCGGTACGACAACCGTATCCCCGTGGACGCCTCTCAGGTTCTCGTCTCGAGCGGGGCCAAGCATGCAATCTTCAATGCGCTGCTTTCCGTCTGCAACCGGCGCGATGAGATCGTCATTCCGGCCCCCTACTGGGTCAGCTATCCGGAGATGGCCAAGCTCGTCGACGCTGTACCGGTCATCGTGGAGACATCGCCGAAGAACCAGTTCAAGATCACCCCGGCGCAGCTCAAGGGAGCCATCACCAAGCGAACGAAGGTCTTCATCCTTTGTTCCCCGTCGAATCCCACCGGCGCGGTCTATTCGCAGCAGGAGATCGAAGCTCTCGCCGCGGTCGTGAAGAGGGCCGGCATCTTCGTCCTGTCCGACGAGATCTACGAAAAGGTCATTTACGACGGGCTGGAACATTTCAGCATCGGATCCATCGACGACCTTCGCGACCAGGTCATCACGATCAACGGTCATTCGAAGGTCTATTCGATGACCGGGTGGCGGATCGGCTACATGGCGGCTCGGAAGGACATCGCGCAGGCCGCTGAGAAGATCCAAAGCCAGACCACGTCGAACGCCTCCTCCATTTCACAGAAGGCCGCCCTCGCGGCGTTGACCAACGACCTCAGCGGCGAAGTGAAGGCGATGGTGGCCGAGTTCGACCGCCGGCGCCGATTTCTCATCGCCGAGTTCGACCGGATCCTGCATCTCTCCTATATCTACCCCCGCGGTTCATTCACGCTCTTCGTGAACGTGAAATGGTACCTCGGATCGAGGATCAACGGAGCGCCGATCAAGACCTCCGACGCGCTGTGCGACTACTTCCTGAACGACCATAACGTGGCCATGGTACCGGGCACCGGCTTCGGCGCGCCGGAATGGCTGCGCTTGTCGTACGCCTGCTCGATGGATGACCTGCAGAAGGCCGTTCGACGTCTGCACAACGGTTTCGCTGAGCTGGCCAAATAACGCGGCGGGAGGGGTCGATAGCAATCGTTCCTCTTGGAGCTTGGGATCCGATGTTGTTCCGTGGAACTTGATGCTTGATGTCGTTTCGAGCACGCGATTCCGACACGAAAGTGCAGATCGCGACCACCAAGAACTTCCGCGGTAACGCGCCGCAGCAGCGGAGAGTCTGTCCGGTTTGCTCTCAAGTCTGAGAATCGCCGCCGCTTCCGGAAAACTGAGACGACTGCGGAGGAATTCCCGTCTCTGGGAAACCTCCCGCCCACGTCACACCTTCCACCTTCCACCGCTCTCAGTTCTTCGCAGAATCCGCGGTCCTTTGTTGGGCTTCCGCACGGTTCGCGGGTACGCCCTTTGTTCCTTCAGGTGTGCTGCGTTCCCCATGGAAACCAAGGAGCTCCCGATGAGTGTCTCCAAGCTCGCCGCCTCCATCGCTGAATCGCCAACGCTGAAGTTGAATGAAGAAGCCCAACGGCTCCGCGACAAGGGCGAGGCGGTCATCCATCTCGGCGCGGGTGAGCCCAAGAACAAGGCCCCCATCAACGCCATCCTCGGCGCCGCCGCCAAGCTCAGCACCGGCGACATCAAGTACACGCCCACCGAAGGCATCACGTCCCTCCGCAAAGCGATCATCCGCTACACCGAAGAGAACTACGATCGCGTTGTCGGCGCGGAGAACGTCATCGTCTCACAAGGCGCCAAACAGGCGCTCTTCAACCTGCTCTACACGCTCGTCAACCCGCAGGACGAGGTGGTGGTGCTCGCGCCGTACTGGGTCAGCTATCCAGAGATGATCCGGATGGTCTACGGCATTCCGGTCATCGTGACGCCCGAGGACGGCGGTTTCGTCCCGACGATGAAGGACATCGAGCCGGCCATCAGCTCGAACACGAAAGCGATCATCGTCAACAGCCCGAACAACCCTTCCGGCGCGATCTACCCCGAGCAGCTCGTGGCCGACCTCGTGGCGCTGTGCGAGAAGAAGAACATCTACCTCATCATGGACGACATCTACCATAAGCTCGTCTTTGGAGGGAAACGGACGCCGAACGCGCTGTCGCACACGACGAGGGATATCAATTCGACGCGCGTCATCACCATCAACGGCATCTCGAAACTGTACGGCATGACCGGCTTCCGGATCGGCTGGGCCGTCGCCCCGAAATCGATCGTGTCCGTGATGGCGAACGTTCAAGCCCAGACCTCCTCGTGCACTTCTGTCCTGCTCCAAGCCGCGGCCGAAGGGGCGTTGACGGGACTGCAGAGCGCGATCGAGACCCTACGGCTCACGCTGGAGAACAACCGAAACGTGCTCATCCAGGAACTCCGGGCTTTCTCGGGGGTGAAGCTGACCCCTCCGGACGGAACGTACTACAGCCTGCCGGACTTCACGGCGTACAACAAGGATTCCGTGGCCTTGTCGAAGTTCTTGCTCCAAAAGGCGCTCGTGGTGACCGTCCCCGGGCGGGAGTTCGGCATGGATGGTCATCTGCGCATCTCTTACGCGACCACCATCAAGGACGTCAAAGTGGGCATCGAGCGGATCAAATGGGCGCTCGACCCGAACTCACCGAACGAGATCTACATCGGCGAACGAAAAATGGTGCGTGACTGGCTCTGATCGCTCGAAGAGCAAATCACGCAGAGACACAGAGAACGCAAAGACCGCAGAGGAAGATGTTTTTCCTCTCTTTCTCTGCGTCCTCAGCGGACTCTGCGCCTCTGCGTGTAAATCCTTTCCCATGAGACTTCGACCATGAACAACCTCCTGAGTATCACCACCCCCGCCCAAGCCGAAGCCGGAGCGGTCAAGAGCGACTTCGGCCTCGACCAGATCGGCCTGTCCAACCTGCACCTGGCCTATTGGAATCTGACGACGGAGGCCCTTTATGAGGAGGCGACCTTCCGCCGCGAGGGGCGCATTGCCCACGGCGGACCGTTCGTCGTCAACACCGGCAAGCACACGGCCCGCGCAGCCTCCGACAAGTTCGTCGTCAAAGAACCGACGACCGACGATCACATCTGGTGGGGAGAGTACAATCGCCCGATGGCCTCCGACAAGTTCAACGATCTTGTCATTCGTATGCAGGGCTACCTGCAGGGGCGTGATGTGTTCGTCCAGGACTGCTTCGCCGGGGCTGACAGCGAATACCGGCTCCCGATCCGGGTGATCACGGAATCCGCCTGGCATTCGCTCTTCGCGCGTAACATGTTCATCATGCCGCGGACCGCCGACGACTGCCGCCGCCATGTTCCGGAATTCACGATCCTCGCTCTGCCTGGGTTCAAAGGCATTCCGACGATCGACGGAACCGCCACCAACACCTTTATCGCCCTCAATTTCGAGCAGAAGCTCTGCGTCATCGGCAACACGGGGTATGGAGGAGAGATCAAGAAGGCGATCTTCACGGTGCTCAACTACCTCCTGCCGCTCAAGGGGGTCATGTCGATGCATTGCTCGGCCAACGTGGGCAAGGAAGGGGACGTGGCGGTCTTCTTTGGACTGTCTGGCACCGGCAAGACGACCCTGTCCGCCGACCCCAAGCGTGGCCTGATCGGCGACGACGAACACGGCTGGAGCGATGAGGGGGTCTTCAACTTCGAGGGCGGTTGCTATGCCAAGGTCATCCGGCTTTCGTCTGCGGCCGAGCCTCAGATCTTCGCGACCACGCGCCGGTTCGGTACGATCCTCGAGAACGTCCCCTACGACCCGGTGACCCGGCAGGTCGACCTGGACGACGACAGTCTGACGGAGAACACTCGAGCTTCTTATCCGCTCGACTTCATCGACAACGCCGTTCAGGCCAAGAAGGCCGGGCACCCGAAGAATATTGTCTTCCTGACCTGCGACGCGTCCGGCGTCCTGCCGCCGATCGCGCGTCTGTCACCACAGCAGGCGATGTATCAGTTCATTTCGGGCTATACGTCGAAGATCGCCGGCACGGAGGTGGGCCTGGGCAAGGAGCCGGAGATCACCTTCAGCACCTGTTTCGGGGCGCCGTTCATGGTCCATCCCCCCCATTTCTACGCCGAGCTGTTGCGCAAGAAGATCGAACGCTACAAGGTCAACTGCTGGCTGGTCAACACCGGATGGATCGGGGGCGCCTTTGGGATCGGTAAACGGATCAGCATCGGCCACACGCGCGCGCTGTTGAATGCCGCTCTTGACGGCTCGCTACTGAACGTGAAGTACCGGAAAGACGACGTGTTTGGATTCGACGTGCCGCTGTTGTGCGAAGGCGTGCCGGCTAACGTCCTCAATCCGGCCGATGCCTGGCCCGACCCGAAACAGCATGCGGAGAAGTACCGCCAGCTGGCGGCACGGTTCGTGGAGAACTTCAAGAAGTACGCCCACGGGGCACCGGCCGAGGTCATCGCAGCAGGACCGAAGGTGTAGCAGCAATGAAGAACTGGTGAGAGTATGCAGTAAGCAGGACTCGACAGGTTGAAAACGCTGGTCGTAGGAGCAAGGCGCGGGCGAAGATGATTCCCGCGCCTTCTCTTTATTGGCCAATTTGACGACATGGAACGAGTAATCCCTTTTTCGTAGATTTGAGAAGTCAGGCGTGAGTTACTGTTGCGCTTCAGACTTCATGCTTCTCTCTTGTTTCGCATTTCGATACTCGGATTTGGCGGACATCATGCCCACGTACGATTACCGCTGTTCCTCCTGCGGCCACACCTTCGAAGAGTTCCATTCGATGAAGGATGATCCGTTGATGGATTGTCCGACATGCCACAAGCCGGCCCTGCAGCGACTCATGGCTGGCGGGGCGGGCATGATCTTCAAAGGAAGCGGTTTCTACCTGACGGACTACACGAGGTCCGGTTCGAAGTCCGCTGCTCCTTCGAACGAAGCCTCATCGAAGCCCGACCCTACCCCATCAGCTCCGCCGACCGGTCCAACCGCGACCTGAGAGGCCCGACCGCTGCTCTTCGGGGGCTGACCCTTGCATAAGGTGTCAGCCCCTTTTTTTTCCCGAGAACCCTCCCCTTCCGCGCGGCCGAAGGAGGATAGGAAACTTCTGATGCACAACTCAGTCTGTACTGATGTCCCTTCCTTACACGATGAAGTAGTATATACGCGTCCGTCAACGAATTCCTCCCTCCTGCCAACCCAGTGAGTCACATGAAATGGTTCTATGATCTTTCCATCCGCACAAAACTCCTGGGGGCCTTTGCGGCCTTCGTGCTGCTCATGCTCCTGATCGGGACAGTGGGCATTGTGAATACGAGCGCCTTGTCCACGGTCGCGACTCATGATCTGGTCCACGAGATCGAACACCAGAGAATGCTCAGCCGCGTCGATGTCGGTTTTCAGTCGATGAGGGCCGAACTGTTTGCGCTGAGCAGCGCACGGACCGAAGAGTCGGTCGCAGAGTACATCCAACGGTCCAATGATATCGAAGCGGTCTTTGCGTCCGACCTCGACACGCTTCGCATCAACCTCACAACGGGTGAGGATAAGACGGTGTTCTCGGATATGGAGGTCTCGATCGAACGGTTCAATCGCCTGTATGATCGTCTCATTGACCTGATGTCGGAGCGCCAATATGCCGCCGCACAGGCGCTCGTCAGCTCGGAGATCACGCACGAGACCACGGCCCTGCAGGAGCAGCTCACACGCCTCCGGTCGATCTCTGACGCTGACGCCCGATCGGTCGTTGCTCATGCCCATTCGCTCTCTGGGACGGCCCTGTACATGATCATCGGGATCGTGGGCCTGACCATTCCCGCCGCCATCTTCCTCGGATTGTTCATCGCCACGTCGATCAGCAAACCGTTGGTCCGGTTGATCCATTCGATCGACTCGGCGGACCTCAACACCACATTCCAGAACGCACGCCAGGACGAGGTGGGACAGCTGATGCGTTCGTTTGAGACCTTCACCGGTACCATCCGTCAGACCCTCCTGGGTGTCGCCGAAGCAGCCGCCGCGGTGGCGAGCGCAAGCTCACAGATCTCGGCGAGCACGGAAGAGATGGCGGCGGGCGCGCAGCAACAGAGCGCCCAATCGACGGACGTCTCGTCGGCCGTCGAGGAGATGTCGAAGACGATCTATGAGAACTCCCGGAACGCCGGGAAGACAGCGGATGCGGCTGCGCAGGCCAAGCAAGCCGCCTCGGCCGGCGGTCACGTGGTGCAGCAGACGGTGGGCGGCATGCGTCGCATCGCCTCCGTCGTGCAGCAGTCGGCCGACACGGTCCGGGCGCTCGGACGCTCCAGCGAGCAGATCGGGGCGATCATCTCCGTGATCGACGACATTGCCGACCAGACGAACCTGCTGGCCCTGAACGCGGCCATCGAAGCCGCCCGGGCTGGCGAGCAAGGACGGGGCTTCGCCGTCGTGGCCGACGAAGTGCGCCGGCTCGCGGAGCGTACCACGACGGCCACGAAGGAGATCGCCGATACGATTCGGCGGATCCAGGGCGAGACGGCCGATGCGGTCACGTCGATGGAGGTCGGGACGAAGGAAGTGGACGAGGGTATCCAGATGGCCGACAAGGCCGGCCACTCGCTTCAATCGATCGTCGATCTTTCGCAACGCGTGACCGATATGGTGACCCAGATGGCCACGGCCAGTGAGCAACAGGCGGGCGCTAGCGAGGAGATCTCGAAGAGCGTGGAGGGGATCAGCAGCGTGACGCAGGAGACGGCGACCGGTATCCAGCAGATCGCCCGTACGGCAGAAGACCTGAATCGGCTCACGGAGGAGATGCAGCGAATGATCGGTCGCTTCATGCTCAGCGAAGACCGCGTCGCAGTCGGAGCCCAACGGACGGGTGTGCGAACCGCATCGCCAATGATGACCGGTACGCTCGCGGTCCGCGAGAATGGCCGGCTTGTGACGACGGTTGCCAGCGGACGCGGCGGCTGACCCGCCAACCGAAGCCGATCATCCCGGAGGGGGCGATCGCTCGACCGGACGGCCCCTTCGCATGTCGTTACTTCACCAGCATCATCTTCTTTGCTTGCACGAAGGTCGACCCGTCGGATCCTCGAGCCACTAGACGGTAGATGTAAAGCCCCGACGGATGGCGATCCGCATTCCACGCGATCTGACGCGAACCGGCTGATTGCTCCGCCAGCACGATCGTCTCGATCAACTGACCAAGCACGTTGAATACCCTCAGCGTAACGCGGGAGGTCATGGGCAGATCATACCGGATCGTCGTGGAGGGATTGAACGGATTGGGAAAGTTCTGCTCCAATCGGAAGCTGGACGGAACAGACATGGCCACTTCATCAACGCCGCTCACGGTCGTACTTCGATACAAGCCCTCGCCAGAGGTGCCGACCAGGACGGCCGAGGGCACTCGAGAGATCGTCGTGATCCACGGACGCGAACCAATGCCGACTCCCGCGGAGACGTTCGTGAAGCTCTCTCCGTCGTCCACGGAGCGGAAGACGCCCGACTCGACTGTGCCGGCGGTGGCATCGGCACGCGTACCCACCAGGAGTTCTCCCGAGCTGCCATGGGCCAGGAAGGTGATCGAGCCTTGACCGCCGATGAACAGACCTGTTGCCTGAAGCACAGACCATGAAGCCCCGAGATCGCTTGAGCGAAACAGATTGCCGGAGCCTGCGACAAGCGTTCCACCCGGGTCAAACGCCAAGGGGCCGCTGAAGTAACTCGGGTCGGCCCAAGTGGCCCCTCCGTCGGCCGAGAGAGAAAGCCCACCGCTCCGCACAGCTGCGACAGCGCCCGATGAACTCGCCGCCAGAAAACTCACCCGCTGGTTTGATCCGAGAGTGTCCTCCAGAACGGTTTGCCAAGAAAGCCCGGCGTCCGTGGTCTTCAGGACCCGCCCGCTCGGTGTCCGGCTAAGTCCGGAGTTGTTTCTGGGGTTCTGGAGGCCGATATAGGCCACGCCCGCAGGTCCTGCGGCGCCAGCAAGTACGGTCTCGTAGTAGTCGCCGGAAACGAATGACCTCGAAAGAGCCCACGTGAGTCCGACATCGACTGACCGGTACAGGTTCGAGCCGCTCCAAGCGTACGTGGTCCCGTCGGAGCCCGCAAAAATGCCCCCGGCAGAGGACACACTGAATCCCGAACTGCTGGGCTCCCAGGTGATGCCCAGGTCCGGAGAACGATAGATGCCGCGGCTGGTCGCCATGAGCACCGTCCCGCCTGTCATGACGAATCCGTTGACGGTCAATGCGTTGTAGCCCTGCGAGGACTCTGACCACGTGGCTCCGTCATCGGTGGACCGGATGATCGTCCCGCGCGCCGCGCCCAGAAGGAGGCCGCCACTATGGCGCAACACGGTGTGGGCTCGGGAGTACATGCCTGATCCCGATGACCACGTGCCACCGTTGTCCGTGGAAAGGAACCATTCATCCCCACCTGCTCCGGCGTAGACCTCCCCGCCCGATCCGTAGGCAAGACGCGATATCCGCGTCGGGCTTGTCGGAATCGGCATCTGCTGCCAAGAATTGCCAAGATCGGTCGAACGGTAGAGTGCGCTGTCCGTCCCAAAGAAGAGGGATTGCGATGGACTCAGGCTCAGCACTCTTCCGGAATTTCCCGAGGTGAAGACGATGGCCCAAGTCTTGCCCGAATCCAGTGAACGAATGACCTCGCCTCGGGAATAGGTGAAGAGCTTACCGTGCCCGTCCGTGATGAGCCCGTAGGACAGCACCCCCCCTATGCCCGGCAACCTGGATTGGAATGTCCAGGTCACTCCAGCATCGGTCGACCGAATGATGTCATCGGTGTTTGTCCGAACGAATACGGCGCCCGAAGCGTCGACGCAGAGGGCCGAGGTCACATCTCTGTGCTGGAAGCTCCAAGTTGCGCCGTGATCGACGGACTTGAATAACCCCCGAAATCCTGCCGCCAGGATCGTTCCGTCCGGAAGCGATGCGGCATCGTAGACGTAGGCCATGCCGTTGCCGGCGACCCTTTGCCATGTCACACCCGCATCGGTCGAGCGATACGCTCCCGTACCTGGGAACGAGAAGATCCTTCCGGCGCTGTCCCGGATCATCTTCGATACGGGACCGCCGAAGGGGCCGGTCCCAGCCGTCCAGAAGGACGTTCGGGTGGTCCGTGGCGAAACAGGGATCAGGACCGAATCCCGCCACTGGTTTCTGTCATCATCAGTGATCATGAACCGAAGCACGTACGTTGATGATTGCCAGAGGTCGGGGATCAGCGCTTCCAGCCATGTACTGTCGTTGCTCGGATCGTAAGTCAGGCGCGTCTCGGCTCCCGGGACCATGGTGTTGAACGAGAGTGTCTTCGGGCTATCACCTCCAAACACGGATACGCTACTACCCGATAGCTTCACACCGTTTAGCGTGAACGGTGTTTGATTCCTCACCGTCACGACGATCCTGCCGAATTCACCCTGCGTGAGCACACCGTCCTGCCCCACATTGTCGTAGACGACCGATGGCTGAGTGACGTCGATCTCACCAGCCGTCACAATACCATTCCCATCCAGCTTGACGCTGAACGGAGTTCCCGCGAGCGGAACAAGATTCACCCGGCCATCGAGTGGTGCCTGACGTCGGGCGATGGTGATCGTGCCTCCATATCGGCCGTCATCCGACGATCCGTCCTCGTGCAGTCCATCGTCGAACAGCGGTACTTCGGCAACGGTCGCTCCGGCACTTGTCAACAGCGACACGCTCACGCTCTGAAACGCCCGCTCAGCATCGAATGCGATCATTCGAATCGTGGCTTCGTTTGCACTAGGAAACGTCAGGATACGTTCGACAACCGGCACGTTGGGCAATGAGAAAAGTCGGGTGTACATGATCTGCGCATACTGGTCGACATAGCGCAACTCCGCCACGCTCGACAGGCGGTCTGCTCCGAGTGCGGCGAGTAACGCCGTCACAACCTCTTGCGTGTCGCCGGGCGCCATCGAGAACGGTCCCGTGGTCATGAGCAGACGCCGATCACCGGCCGCGAACGACCATGATTGACCAAGCCCGTCAAGCCAACCGGTTCCCGTCGTCGGATCCCCGGAGAGCGGATACTTTGACGGAGAACCTCCCGGCGGGTAGGCATATGGCTCATCTGAAGTCGTCAAATCACCCAACGGAGCGAATCCCCTGAGCATCTTCCACCAACGACCCGTCCCTCGCAGATAGTTGGCAGAGCCCGTTGGTGGATCGGAGTAAGGCGATCCCGCTGAAAAATAGGCGAATGACGACATGCCGAGATTCCTGAATCCGGCCAGCCTCTTGAGGTCGAACACGGCACTGTCCCCGGGAGCGGGAACGACCGGCCCGGCCAAGAAGTCATACCCGCCCGCGGGCGGCGGCAGCTTGAAGATGCTGTATTCACCATCGACCGTCGACCCGTTGTACGCGTACCCGAGGCTGAGCACGCTATCGCAGCCGATCAGGTCGTCGCCGGCATTGCCGATATCCGGATCGGACCACTGGCAGACGAACATCGAGTCGATCCAGAACGCCCCGAACTGATCTCCGGGAGCGGTTGAGGTGTCGACCCCCCCCTTGTTGATGATCTTGTAGCGATTGAAGATGACGTTCGAGAGGTCGTCCGTTCGGTTGTAACCCCAGACCGTCTTCTGAATCTCTAGCCCGAGCGGATACGAACCGACGAACGATAATGCGGACGACGTGTTGAGGTCGTTGTACACCGTCCAGATCACTTGGTCCGCGGGTCGGCTCAAGTCGGCCCCTGCCACACCCGGTTCATCGTAGTTGCCGCTGACCAACTGGTCGACCGAAAAGCTCGGACTGAATTCGGGGGGCGCCTGGTAGCCTGGCGTTCCATTCCGTTCAATGTAGGGGGCTCCTTTCCATACGGGCCATTGCGACCAATCAAAAGCGTACTGCGAGACGACGGCTGCCTTCTGAGTCGGCGTGACGGCCGATTGCGGAACCTCGTACACGGAGGCGGCATCGCGCAGGACTTGGGCGTCGGTCAAGCTGTAGTAGCCTCTCCGGATACGCCAGATGCGCGTATCAGTGCCTGAGGGATTCTCCACTCCAATGCCGACGGCAGGACCGAACAGGGGATCGATGATCCTGCCTGCCTTCGTACCGACGCCATACGTGCCGCCGCCGACTCTGATGTTCTGAGTGCCGGACGGCGAATAGGGATTGGTCCGCGCAGGATTCGTGAAGACTTTCCCTCCCCAGACCAATCCGTCCTGGTAGATGAAGCTTCCCGTGCCTCGCGGGAAGTACGCTCCATCATCCGCGCCCGGAGAGTGATTGGACTGGCCGTCGTAGCGGGACCAGGTGGTGATATTGTTGATATTCATGACAGCGTGCTGTGGCGTCCCGACGACCTGAGCGAGACCCAGCGGAGTGGTGATCCTCTCCCTCGCGGGCTTCTGAGCACTCACCGACGTCATCACCAGCATCACGGCTACCGTAGCCGTCATCCATCGATGGAATGGAGTTGTCATGGACTTCTCCTTGTGCACGTTGGTCTTTCAGAGACGCCGAAACGACCGGCATTCGCATGAACCGAGTTCCCGGCCTTCGCCCAAGCTTCATTCGCTACCAGAACAATGGAGGTCACACTGAAGAATGCACAAGCCCACACCACGGCCATCGACCGCTGATGTGGGCTCATTGAGAAGGAGTATGCCAGATCATCCGAACACCTTGGCTCACCCCTTTGGGATCAAGTCGTCGGAGAATTGCTGCGTTGCAGCAACGGCAAAGTGGGAATATCCTACTTCGGGGTCAAGTGAATCCACGAGAAGGCTTTCTCACAGTCGCGAACGGTGGTAGTTCGGGAGGTAAGCCCCTATGTGTCGTATCTGATGAGTCGATCACCCCCGGCCGACGACAATGCCGTTCAGTCTTCCCCAATCGCCCCTTTCGCGCGCTTCGCTTCGGCCGGCGACTCGAACCAAAGCCGGAACGTTCCGCCCAATCCTTCGCGCACCTTCACAAGTTCAATGTCCTTCACATTGATCTTCGCCGTTGCCAGCGCTCTCAGGACCTTCAACAGCGCTCCCGGCCGATCCTCGACGAACACCTGGACATCGGTCAGCGTGTGCAGAAATCCCTTCATCTCCGCCGGGATCTGGGCCCGAAGCTCGCGGGCACCTTTGAAGGACTTCGAAAGGCCTCGCGGAGCACGACGCAGCGCCCGGTCCATTCGATCGAGTTCATGCCGATACAGCTTCAACGCATGACGCACGTCGCGACGGTTCGACTCGAGAATATCTCCCCAGAATCCGAACGGACTCGACGCGATCCGCGTCATGTCGCGGAATCCTCCGGCGCCGAGCGGGAGATGGCGCGAAGCGACCCGGTGCTTCCCTGCTGAACGCATCAGAGCCACGGCCGCCAATTGGGGCACATGACTCAATGCCGCAACCGCGGCATCGTGCGTTGATCCCTCCATGCGAACGACCCGGGCACCGACCTGCGCCAGGAATGTCTCCAGCTTCGTCGTACGTCGCTCCGGGGTGTTCTCCATCGGAGAGAGGACATAGAAGGCATTCTCGAACAAGAGCGGATGAGCGGCTTCGATCCCCGACCGTTCGGATCCGGCCATCGGATGGCCTCCGATGAAGTTTCCCTTGGGGAAGAAACGCTGAGCGGCCATGAGGACCTCGCGCTTGACCGAGCCTGTGTCGGTCACGAGGGTCGTGGCAGGAACGTGGGGAGCGATCGACTTCAGCTGCCGGAGGATCTCCCTGGCCGGGAGGGCGAGGATGACGAGGTCGGCGATGCCGACGGCGTGGTGAAGGTCGTGGGCCGCATGCTGGACCGCTCCGATCTCGCAGGCCCGCTTGAGAACGGCGCGGCGATCATAGCCGACGACGTGGACGTCCTTGAACGTTCTGCGGATGGCGAGCCCCAGCGAGCCGCCGATGAGCCCGACACCGATGATGAGGACGGAGGGGAATGGGGACGAGGCGAGGGTCGTGCGAGACATGGGAATTGTCGATTGTCGATTGACGATTGTCGATTAACGATTGTCGATCGTGAGATCAACGCTGCAGACGATGGTGGCTGGTGTCGTTGGCAGTTCGCTTCCCTCTCTTCGCTTCAGGGCCATCGGAACTCACTCGGGATCCGTCTTCCCATTCACCGCTTCAAGCTATTCTCCGCCCAATGGCCTCCGCAATGATCTTCACCTCGCGCATCAGTTGCTCGAACTGATCGGGGAACAACGATTGGGCGCCATCAGACTTGGCGTGGTCGGGATCGTGGTGCACCTCCACCATGATCCCGTCGGCACCGGCGGCCACCGCGGCACGCGCCATCGGAATGACCTTGTCTCTGAGGCCGATACCGTGCGATGGGTCCGCAATGATCGGAAGATGACTCCGCTTCTTCACGAGCGGGATGGCGCCGATATCCATCGTGTTGCGGGTCGAGGGCTCGAACGTCCGGATCCCCCGCTCGCACAGCATCACGTTGTGATTGCCACCGGACAAGATATACTCGGCCGACATCAACCATTCTTCGATCGTCGCCGACAGACCACGCTTGAGCATGACCGGTTTTGACGCCTTGCCGAGATCTCGCAGAAACGTGTAGTTCTGCATATTCCGAGCACCCACCTGAAGGATATCACTGTATCGCTCCACCATGTCGATCTGGCTCCGGTCCATCACCTCCGTGATCACCGCCAGCCCATGCGCGTCCGCGGCCTGCCGCATGAACGTCAGACCCTCCTCGCCGAGTCCCTGGAAGGCATACGGCGACGTGCGAGGCTTGAATGCGCCGCCCCGGAGCACCGTCGCGCCGGCCGCTTTCACGCGCTTCGCAATGATGTGGATCTGCTCTTCACTTTCGACGGAGCAGGGTCCGGCCATCACGACGACCGGATCGCGTCCGACCTCGACAGAGCCGATCGGGATGACCGTCCCTTCCTCCCGGAACGCCCGGCTGGCCAGCTTGTACGGGTCGGAAATGCGCACCACCTCAGCCACCCCGGGCAGCAACTCCACCTGCCGGTGGTCAAAGTCAGGCTGGACGCCGATGGCGCCGATGACGGTGTGTTGGACTCCGGTCGATCGGTGAATGTCGAAGCCATGTTCCGTGAGGAACTTGATGATGGCTTCGATGTCGTGCTCAGTGGCGTGAGGTGTGGTAACGACGATCATGTACCTTGGAAGATCATTATAAGGTGGAAGGTGAGAGGAGGAAGGAGTTGGGAAGGGGCCATTCCGATGACCTCAGGGGGATTCTGCAGTGCCGGACCCTCCCTGATCCTTACCATTCTCCTTTCTCTATTCTCTTCTGACTCGTGTGCTCAATACCTGTCCAGCTTGAAGCTCTCGCCCAGATACAGCTTTCTCGCTTCTGGATCATTCGCCAGTTCCTCTGCGGTACCGTGCTTCAGGATGCGCCCTTCGAACAGAAGAAATGAGCGGTCCGTGATCGAGAGGGTCTCATGCACATTGTGGTCGGTGATGAGCACGCCGAGATTGCGCGACCTGAGACCCCGGACGATGGTCATGAGGTCTTCGACGGCGATCGGATCGATGCCCGCGAAAGGCTCGTCGAGCAGAATGAACTTCGGGTCGAGCGCCAGCGCCCGTGCGATCTCCGTCCGGCGCCGCTCGCCCCCTGACAGGACGAAACCCTGGCTCTTCGCGATGCGGGTCAGGCCGAAGTCGTCGAGCAGGCGGTCCGTCCGGGCATGCTGCTCCTTTGAACTCAGCTTCGTCATCTGGAGCACGGCCAGGATGTTGTCGCGAACCGACAACTTGCGAAACACCGAGGCCTCTTGCGGAAGGTACCCGATGCCCAGCCGCGCTCGTCGGTACATAGGCTCCGTCGTGATGTCGGCACCGTCGAGAT
The DNA here is from genome assembly GCA_025454835.1 of Bacteroidota bacterium. Lineage (GTDB taxonomy): Bacteria > Bacteroidota > Ignavibacteria > UBA10030 > UBA10030 > 2-02-FULL-55-14. The sequence continues at coordinate 15,715 of JALONQ010000026.1, forward strand.
GCACCGTGCCCGCGTTCGGACGCACCATACCGACCGTCATGTAGAAGGTCGTCGTTTTGCCCGCCCCGTTGGGCCCGAGCAGACCGACGATCTCTCCCTGACGCACAGAAACGCTCACGTCGTTGACGACGGTTCGTTTCTTGTACCGCTTGACGAGCCCGCGGGATTCGAGAACACTGTGGCTTGGCTGGATCATGTCAGAGTCGGGATTCAAATGCTTCAATCGTCCAGGTCTCCCAGCCCGCCCCGGAACACCTTCGTCGGCGGGCAAGCAACCTGCGAACACAGGGCCAAACGCCTGAAGTCAAACCCGTCAACACCGCTAGGGCGTCTCTGCGTCGGACATCGTCAGGCCGATCCGCGTCGGCCTGGATCGAAGCCAGCGGAAGCCGTCGAGGTTGTTTTCGGATTCCCTGCCGTTCACCATCTTCTCCGGCAGGAATTCGCCCTGCACGCCCCGCATCACCTTAATGCGGTCGATCTGCCCATCGGCAAAGTCCATGATGATCCGGTCGCCGCTCGAACGGTTGGCGCCATTGGGAGCCGCATCATCATACAAGTAGTAGAGACTGGTCGCCGTCCCTTCGGCATCGATCTGCTGCACCTTTCCGTCGGCGAACCGCATCGTGATGCGGCGACCCGTCAACTGGTCGAACCGCCCCGGACGAAGCGAGTCGGCCCGCGAGACCGCCATGGCCCTTCCGCGAACCAAGACCGAATGAAGCTTGCGATCCCTCAGCCGGATCTCGATCGTATCGCCCGTGAGCTGGTTGCGGCCATGCCACACCACCGGGTCGCCGGACAGCACGATCCGGTCGGCGCCCGTGTAGAAGGCCGCCAGAGCGCACCGGGCAGCAAGGTCGGTCCGGGCGATGCGTACGCTATCGCTCGCGATCAGGACCCGTTCGGCACCGCCCAACGATTCCATCCGAATGCTCGCGACCAGCAATGTATCGACCCCGCCGTCGGAAGTGCTGTCGGCCTGGAGCATCCGGGCGGCACGCGGAACAACGGACCGGTCCTCGGCGTCGAGGTTGATCAACGAATCACCGAAGACCGTGGTTCCATCTGACAGCTGGCGTACGCGCACATCCCCCACGGCAATCGACCGTTGATCCGATTCCCAGAACGTCAACCGGTCGCTCGTCAGCACCGAGGCGGAGTCTTCGACCTTCACGGACCCGGTGAACACGGCCCGTCGCTCATCCGGAAAGTACTCACCGTCGGACGACGTGAGCACCGAGCCGGTCCGTTCCAGGCGCACACGCCCCCGCATGACCACGCGTCGCTGCAGACCGTAATACACGCCCTCATCGGCGAAGATCGTCACCGTGTCCCGACGCACGCGGACACGTTGATAGAGCTCCAGGCGCTCGTCGGCGATGAATTGCAGCGCCCGGTCTGACCAGACATTGACGAAGCCGCCCTCGCGCAGGTTCTGGACGAAATGGACATTCCCGATGAGTTCACGAATGTCCTGGCCGTTCATGATGCGGCCCTTCAACTCCTGGGCCGACTTCAGCTCGATGACGCCCGGCCGTCCCTGCGACCAACCGATGGTGGCCAGCAAACACACGGAGAGCACCGTCGAGCGGGACATCGACCAGCACCGCTTCCTCTCCCAAGTGACCGTCATGGCGTCGTTGCTCCGTTCCCCGTCGCGACACATCCGAAAGAGGCCTCGCCGCCGGACACCGGCGACGGGCGTGATCGTCTTCTTCGTTCCGACCTACTGCCCCGTGGTCTCACCCGTGGCCCTGAAGATGCGATAGTTCTTCAGATTCTGGTCCGACTCCATCCCCATTCCCTGCAGCCGTTCCTTGGTGGAGAGGATGCGCACGAAGGCCGGAGTATGGATCAGCTGCCGTTTCTGATCCCAATAGAGCTCCTCCGTGTAGAGCTTCGTGCCGGTCTCCGACGTCACGACGACCTGCTGGCGTGCCTCCAAGTTGTTCGTGACCTCGTCGATCGCCGCCTCACGGCTCGTCAACACCGTCGTCGGACGGCCGTCGGGATCGTAGAACTGAACGTGCACGCTGTCGCTCAGATGCGTCATGCGGCTCGTCGCGTAGACCTTGAAGTAGCCGCTGTGGATCACGGCCCGCACCATCCCCGAGTCAGAGATGACGATCTCGCTCTTCCACGACTCCTGCTGCGGCACCGACCGGCTGTCGACCGTCGTCAGGACGCTCGGCTTGATCTTCTCCTCGCAGGCGGTGAGCGCCACCGCCGTTAGCATGATCGCCAGTCGCTTCACGACGTCGTCTGTCCGGGACCGATACCGGCCTTCACGAGGTCGTGCAAGTGGACCATCCCGACCGGGTGATGCTCGTCGTTCGTCACGATGAGCTGAGTGATCTTGTAATGCTCCATCTGCTCCAACGCCGTCGCCGCCAGGATCGTACGCTGAACCGTCTTCGGGTTGCGCGACATCACGTCCATCGCCCGCATCTGACCGACCGTCGTGGTGCGTTGCAGCAGGCGGCGCAGGTCGCCGTCCGTGATGATGCCCGTCAGCGCCCCTCCCGCGTCGACCACGCACGTGGCGCCCAGCCGTTTGGAGGTCATTTCGACGATCGCATCGGAAAGCGAGACCTCCTCACGGACGACCGGTAACGCATCACCCGAAACCATCAGTTGGTCCACCTCCAGCAGGAGCTGCTTGCCGAGATTCCCTCCCGGGTGGAACATCGCGAAATCTTCCTTCGTGAAGTGGCGCCGCTGGAGAAGCGCCACGGCGAGGGCGTCGCCCATGACGAGCGCCGCGGTGGTCGAGGCCGTCGGAGCCAGGTCGTGAGGACAGGCCTCTTCCACGACCGATGCGTCAAGGACGATGTCGCTCTTTTGCGCCAACTCGGATCGCAGATTGCCGATCAGCGCGATCACCGGCACGCCGAGTTTCCGGAAGACCGGCAAGAGATGCCGGATCTCGTCCGAGTCGCCGCTCTTGGAGATGCAGATGACCACGTCATTCTTCTGGACGGTGCCGAGGTCGCCGTGCACGGCGTCCCCCGGATGGAGGAAGATCGCCGGCGTGCCTGTCGAGTTCATCGTCGCAACGATCTTGCGCGCAATGATGCCCGACTTGCCCATGCCGGTGACGACGACGCGTCCGACGGCGCCGGCAAGGAGGTCGACGGCGCGAACGAATTCAGCGCCGATGCGCGGTTCGAGCGCCGCCACGGCGGCGGCCTCGATACGCACGACACGTTTACCGTGGTCTTGCGAGTTGCTCATGGTCGGTCATCGGTAGAAGGAAAACCACCGCCGAAAGAACGAGCGCCGCGGAACCGGCGGGCGGAGCGGATCGTCATCCGCTATCTTGGTGCGCACATGGTTGTAGGAAATGAATGCGACCGCGAGGTCCGCTTCGGTGAATGTGCCGAGGGCCTCGAACAGCCGGTCCGACCGGAGGGCCAGCCGAGGGTCGCGAACGCCCGTCCGCCGCATCAACTCACTGTAGAACAGCGTGACCGGAACAGGCCGACAGATGCCCGTTCGACCGCTGTGCACCCACAACCGGCGATCCTGCGGACAAATGGCCAGCGAGACCGGCGACCCTGATTCGGTGGACATGCCGACCACGCGCGGCTGCGCAGAACACTGCGGACACGGTCTGCCCGGCAGCCATTCGGAATACGTCCATCGATGCTCGTGAGCACCGCTGCCGGGTTCGACGATCTCCACCTCGATCTGTCCTTCGAACTCCTCCCGGACGGTCACCGAGCCGCGCAGCTGCTTCGCAACCAATTCGCCGAAGGCGATCGCCGAAGGCAACGGCGACTCGAGGTCGGCCCGGTGCTTCGGAGCGGCAAGAACGAGGTTCCCATCGCCTCGCCGTCCAATGGCAACGACCTGCATCGTCTCGATGCGCACACGGACCTGCGCATACCCGGGACGCTCGGCGGGCAAGACCCACCAGAGCAACTCTCGTTCACGACCACTCAGGGAACGCGGAAAAGATTCAGCCACGATTCTGATGCGCAAGGATCAGATCGATCACTTCACGGACGGCCCCGTGGCCTCCGGTGCGACGACAGACATAGTGGACGGACTTCACAACCGCCGGCACAGCATCCTTTGGAGCGGCCGAGAATCCCACGCGCATCAACACCGGCAGATCGGGGTCGTCGTCTCCGATGTACGCCACCTCGGCATCGGTCAGCCCGTGCTTTCGGCAGATGTCGTCGTAGGCCTTTCCCTTGTCATGCATATTCTGATGCACTTCGGTGATGCCGAGCTCGGCGGCGCGCTGTTCCACGACCTTTGACAGACGGCCGGTGATGATCCCTATCTTGACGCCGGCACGCTGGAGCTTCATGATTCCGTAGCCGTCCTGCGTATTGAACTTCTTCAACTCCTCGCCGCTGGTCGAGTAGTACACTCCCCCGTCGGACATGACGCCATCGACATCCAGCAACAACAACTTGATGCGCCGCAACCGGGCTTTCTTCTGGCGTGGCGTGGTCATGAACGCACCGTCGCTCGTCGGGCAGAGTCGACCGCCTTGACCTGCTTGATCAGACCCTCGAGGAGGTCCAGTTTCAGCTGGCTGGCCGCGTCGCTCAGCGCTTTACGCGGATCGGGATGGGTCTCGACGAACAACGCATTGATGCCGACCGCCGCCCCCGCCCGGGCAAGCGGAAAGATGAACTCGGGCTGGCCTCCGCTCGTCGTCGCGGCCCCCGAAGGTAGCTGTACGGAATGCGTTGCATCCAGAACGATCGGATAGCCCGTGCGCCGCATGATCTCCAGGCCACGCATGTCCACGACAAGGTTGTTGTAGCCGAACGTCGTCCCGCGCTCCGTCAACAGGACCCTGCGATTGCCGGTCTCCCGCACCTTTTCGGCCGCCAGAGCCATATCGGCCGGCGCGGCAAACTGCCCCTTCTTGATATTGACCACCCTGCCCGTCCGACCGGCGGCCTGCAAGAGTTCTGTTTGTCGGCACAAGAAGGCCGGGATCTGCAGAATATCGACGACCTCGGCCGCCGCCGCGGCCTCCATCTCCGTGTGGACGTCCGTCAGCACGGGCATTCCGAGATCGCGTCGCACCTCTTCCAGAACGGCGAGCGCCTTCTCCATGCCGATCGTCGTGAATGATCTCGCGCTGGTGCGGTTGGCCTTCTTATAGGAGGACTTGAAGACAACGGGCATCCGGTGCTTTCGGGCGATGCGCTGAACGCGCTCGGCCGTGCGCATCACGAGCTCGCGGCTTTCGACGACGCAAGGACCGGCGATGAGGACCAGTGGCGCCGAGCCGCCGAAGGTAATGCCGTGGACAGAGAATGATGAACCGGATCTCATACGCGTTCGACGTCGTGTCGGTCGGATGATGAGAATGATACTCTCGAGTTTGTGAACGTACACAAAAATGGCTGGAGAATCAAAAAAGGCCCGTCATTAAAGGGGTTTTCTTGATTCTCGTGCCATCAACCGGTATACTGGGTCACGACGCGACCGCCCTCCCCCGATGCACGACGCCACCCACCTCACCGCTCCAGCCAAGGTCAACTTGGGTCTCGAGATCCTGCGTCGGCGCCCCGACGGGTATCACGAACTCGAAACGATCTTCTACCGGATCGGCCTCGCCGATTCGATCGAGCTGCACGACCGACAGCAAGGATCGACGATGGAATGCAGCGACCCGGCGCTCAGTACCGGTGAAGACAACCTTTGCCTGCGCGCCGTCGCAGCCATGCGCCACGCAACGGGCATCGAACGCGGCATCCATGTGGTGCTCCACAAACGGATCCCCACCGGAGCAGGACTCGGCGGGGGGAGCAGCGACGCGGCCGCCGTCTTGCGCGGCCTCAATGCACGTTGGGCCGTCGGACTCTCAGACCGGCACCTGAAGGAGATCGCGTCTTCGCTTGGGTCGGATGTCCCCGCGTTCATCGGCGGACCCCTCTCTTTCGGAGCTGGGCGGGGGGAGATCCTCCAAGACCTGCCACCGCGGTTTCCCTATTGGCTCGTCTGCGTGACCCCGCCCCTCTCAGTCTCGACCGCATGGGCCTATGGACATCTCCGCCTTCTCTCCAAGACCGAGCATCAACCCTTGCGCGACCGATTCCTCGGCGCTTTGCCCGACCTCTCGGCACTGAGCAAGGTGCTCACGAACGACTTTGAAGGATCGGTTCTCGAAGCACAGCCGGCCATTGCGGAAGTCAAGCGGGAGCTGCAAGCCGCAGGGTGCTCTCTGACGCTCATGAGCGGAAGCGGCTCCTCCGTCTTCGGGCTGACCGCGGATCGTGAAACGGCCGAAGCGACAGCTCGCCGTTTCGGACCAACGCATGTCGTATCGATCACTCCGCCTCTAGCATGACGACCCTCTGGCCTCATAGGATCGTGGTGGCGGGACTGGCGTTCCTGATCGCCAGACCGATCACCCTGTGCGCACAAGAGACCGTTGCCGACACAAGCCGGGTCGATTCCGCCTACTCCCGCATGATCGCAGGGTTCGGTGAGTTGTCCATGATGGGCGGCAGGATCGTCGCCTCGCGCGACCGCTGGCAGTGGCTGCCGGTTCGTTCGGTGGCGCAGGTACTTGACGGCCAGGCAGGGCGATACCTTCGATCGGTTGGAGAATCGGGGGCGGCGGTCGGATCATCGTGGCTTGGAGGCAGCAGCGCCCACGACGAATGGCTCATCGACGGACTTCCGGCCGCAGACCCGATGACGGGCCGAACGAATCTGGCGCTCCTCCCCCTCGAACAACAGGAAGCGATCGAACAATTGTCGGATGAAGAGGCCCTCCTGGCCGGCCAACGATGGAACCTCGTGACCCGCCAGTTCTCCACCGTCAGACCTTTGACGGCGATCCGGTTCGTTCAGGAACCCGACGAAACGATCCTCAGCGATGCCTTCTTCACGCAGAACATCGCCCGATCGACGGCTCTGACGTTCGGCTTCCAACGGCACACGAGCGCCGGGCGTTTCGCCAACGCGGCACTCGACGCCTGGGACCTTCGCGGACGCGTCCGGGCGAACCTCAGCGAGCGCGCCAACGTGGCAGCCTTCTGGCACTACGGACGTTCCTCCCGGGGCGTGAACGGCGGTGTCGAATCCGCCTTCTCTCCTTCGATCTTCGACGAGGTGTCGGCCGTGGTGGTGCACTCGTCGGCGTACGAGATCCATGAGCGGAGCGACCTGGGGGTCACGGGAATGTTCCGGCTGGTCGGCGATTCTCTCTCGACCACGCGGATCAGCACTCTGCATCGCAGCGTGGAACGCGAATACCGGCAGTTCCCCGATCGATTCTCATCCAACGAGGTGCGTCACTTCGCGAGCGCGAAGGACCTGCTCGTCTCAGCTGAACAGAGGGTCCGGCTTCCATTCCTGTCGTTCGCGGGGGCGGCCCAGATCGCCAGGACGCGCATTGACAGCACGGAGGTCTTCGGCCAACGCGACGTCGCGCGGAGTCGGTTGAGCGCTTCGGCGGCGCTCACGCTGCTCGATTGGCTGATCCCCCGAGCCGGGATCGCTCTCCTCGAGGATGATGGTGAGAACGCCCGGAGTGCGGCGGCGTCTGTCACGCTGAGCCCCTCGATCGGCATGCAAGCGACGCTGTCAGGCATATCCCGGCCGATCTTCCCGACCTTGCAGGAACGCTTCTGGAGTGACAGCACCGTCTTGAGGCCGCGGCCGGTCAGGCGCGGCGAAGAACGGCTGGTCTCGGCCGGGTTCTCGTGGGTCGTTGACTCCGCCCTTCGGATCGACATCACCGGATTCCGGCGCACCCAGCGCGACGTCGTCATCGCACGCGCCGCACAGACCGTGCATGGCACGCCGTCCATCGCCCTCACCACATGGTCTCCGACGTGGAGCGGCGTGACCGCATCGGCGCATCTCAATGTGTTCGCATTCGAGTTGAGCGGATCGTTCACGATGGTGAACGTCGAGGTCTCCGACACACTCTCACTGGTGCTACCGCGATGGTGGGGCCATGCCGAGTTGGCCTTCCACGACCGCATCTTCCGTGATCAGCTCGGACTGCACGCTGGAGTCCGGGGCCGATTCTCCGATCGTTTGCGCGGGTTGTCGCCCGACCCTCCAACGGGCTTCGAAGTCGCCAACACGAGCACGCGGATCGGACGTGCCGTGACCATCGACCTCTATGGCACCATGGAGATCGGCAAGGCCTTTGTGACGCTTTCTTGGGAAAACCTGGCCAACGCCTCGACTCTCCGCGCAGCCATCTATCCGATGCCCGAACGGCAGTTCAAACTCGGCGTGCGGTGGGTATTCTTGGACTAGCTCTGCTCCCAAGAACCGAATCGCACAGCAACGAACATGTCGCGCGACCGGAGCGGAAATATCGTCCGCAATGATGAAATACTGGCGTTTTCACTTGACGCCGCATACGCTGCGAGCGGTGCTCGAGATGTCTCCTGAGATGGCTCTTGGGAAGGATCGATCTCTGTGTCAGTAGGAACGACGAACCCGGTTGTCACCATATTCGGCTCAGCCCGCCCTCTCCCCGGTTCGCCGGGCTATGAGCTCGCCTACCACCTCGGAAAGGCCCTCGCCTCGCGCGGATTTGCCGTCTGCAACGGAGGCTATGCAGGCACCATGGAGGCCGCAGCGAAAGGAGCCCGCGAAGCCGGAGGTCATACCATCGGCGTCACGTGCGATCTCTTCACGCGCATCGTCAATCCGTGGATCGTCGAGGAGGTTCGCACACCCCGGTTGACGGAGCGGATCATCAAGCTGGCCGATCTGGGCTCGGCGTTCGTCATCCTGCCGGGCGGAACCGGCACGCTGCTCGAACTGGCCTTCGTGCTGGAGATGGTCAACAAGCGATTCTCGATCGAGAAGCCGGTGATCCTGCAGGGACCGTTCTGGCAGCCGGTCTTGCGGCCACTTGAGGAAGAAATGCGGCAGGAGGGTTTGGAGGATGTTGCGCGATTCCTTTCCACGAGCACAAGTCCGCAGAAGACAGCCGACCTCCTGCATGAGCGCGTGCGGCCTCCATGGAGACATCGCTGATCCGCCCAGGACCTCACACCCTCTCAATCACACACAACCCCGGGAAATCACCGGGGTTTGCTGTTCTGGTCGCGTCAACGCACCTCAGCCCGCTTCTTCATGCAACTGCCAGCGGACTCCCATTTCGGATCTCGGGCTCAGGACTTGTTTCGCATCTCGTGTTTCGCTTTTCGTGCTTCATCCATCACCCTCATCATGGCATCGGCCGACGCTTCCCACGTGAACGTGCCCGCCCACTGAACCGCCTCCCGTGCAACGCGCTGTCGCTCTGGGACATCGCGCAGCACCCGTTCCATCATCGCCGCCAGCCGCTCCAGATCGCCGTACGGATACAGCCAGCCCGTGGTCCCGTCTATCACCGAGTCACGCAATCCGGGCACGTCGCTCGCGATGACCGGTACGCCGCAGGCATTCGCTTCGACGACCGTCAGTCCCCAGCCCTCTTTCGCCGACGGATTCACGACGAGGTCCATCTGCTGAAGCCGACGTACCTTCTCCTCGGGTGAAACGAATCCCGTGAACTCGACGGACCCTCCGAGCCCGAGCTCGGCGGCGAGGCGTTCCAGGCCCGGCTTGGCGTCTCCGTCTCCGACGACCACCAAGGTCGCGCCTGGTATTGCCGCACGCAGACGGGCGAACGCCCGAAGCAAGTGGTCGACACTCTTGTAGGCCTTGATCCGGCCCAGGTAACCGATCGTGAGTCCCGGCGTGCGCGGAGCAACGGGAGGCTTGTAGAGGTCGTGGTCGACGGCGTTGTGGACCAGCGAGATGTTCGATCCCGGGACGCCATGTTCTTCGAGCTCGCGTTTCGTGCTGGGCGAGACGGCGGCAAAGAGCCCCCGGCGGTAGACGCGCATCGCCACCTGCTCGGCGCCCCACACATAGGCCGCGGCCGGGAAGATCGCTTCTTTGAAGATGCTCGTGCCGAAGAGATGATGAACGATCGTGACGAGGGGTTCTCGCACGTACCGCGGAGTGTAGAAGGGTATCTTGTTCAGGTCGTCGACGACGACGTCATAGCTTTCGCGGGCGAAGGTGGAGCGGTAGCGAAGCGGAACATGGAAGTTGAACGTCGCGCGGCTCCCTTCGCGGACGACCCGAATTCCATCGATCACTTCGGCCGAGGGGCGACCGGACACGGACGAACAGAACAGCGTCACCTCGTGGCCGCGTGCGGCGATCCGTTTAAAGATCTCGTGGAAATGCACCTCGGCGCCGCCGCCGAGCGGGTTGAGGATATCCTGCCAATTGATGACGAGGATCTTCACGCCGCATCACCCTTTCCGGGCGATGACCCCGATGGACAGTCCGGTGTGCAACGGGAGCAGCGTCGTGAGGAGGGGCTTGCGGATCGATGCACGGAGGGCGTGGAGCACGGGGATCCGGGGATAGAGGGGCAGGCGGATCCCCGCCTTCTTCAGGACCTCGCGCGTCGCGCGATAGAAGAAGCTGGGATACATCCAGACGCCATAGCGATGGACCGGCTCGAGGCCGAGAGAACGGAGCGCGCGGGTGAGCTCACCGATCGAGAATGAGCGCTCCCAGCCGGCGAACCACTTGTCGAGGGCGATGAGAACGTGCTTGACGAGCGTGTAGGCGTGGTATCGCTGCGGCACATCGACGAGGAGCAGGCCTCCCGGCCTCAGGACGCGAACGTTCTCTTCCAGGAGCCTCCGCGCCACGGGCTTACGGAAGTGCTCGAGCAATCCCTGGTGGAAGACGACATCGAACGTGCCGTCCCTGAACGGCAAGGCGAACGTATCGCCGCCGACGATCCGCACGGGCACGCCGTCCTGTTCTGAGACCCGCTTCAGCAAGCGAAGGGAATTCTCAGCGTAGTCGAGTTGCGTAACCGCAGCCCCCGCGGCCACGAGCGGGAAGCTGTCGCGCCCGGTTCCGGCGCCGATCTCGAGGACTCGCTTCCCGTGTAGGTCGATCACGCGTCCAAGGTGTTCAAGCACGCGGCCGGCGTTGGAATAGACCTCACCGACCTCCTGCTTGTCCTCCCAGAAGGTCTCCCAGTGTTCTCTCCGCGATTCACGAGCTGCCATCCGCCGTCCCTCTTACCTCTTCGCCGTGGCGGAATCGGCGGCGGCCTGCGCCCGACGCATGTTCAGCTGCATCGAGAGCTGCTGGACCGCTTGCTGCACCCCCGGCTGCGCCGCGAAGCTCGTGCCAATGAGCTTCAGGATGCCGTCGGCTTTTTCGAACTCGGCCACCTCGAGGTAGCTGTAGAAGAGCACGATGATGGGATTGAACTGCGTCAGCTGCTCACGCAGGTATTCGTCCTGGCGAGGTTCGACGGCCGTAACAACCTCGCGATAGAACGCCGCGGCTTGGTCCTTGCGGCCCGCCTCACCGTAGACCACGCCCAGCCGATAGACCATGCCTGGGTCCATGCCAATGACATTCCGGGGAATGACCTCCTCCATCCGGTCGAGCGTGCGGATGCCCTTCTCCGGCTCACGGGCGGTGTAGATGTAGTGCTCCGCGACCGTGAAGAACAGGTTCCGGTAGTTCGACATCACCAGGCGTCGGGAGTCTTCGTCGAAGTAGTGGTCGGAGTTCTGCAGACCGCGCCATCGGTAGCCAAGTTGCGGCTCCTTCGAAGGTGTCTCGACCTCGGTAAAGAGATGCGCTTCGATCGCCTTCGTGTCAAGATTCTGCCAGAACGGTCCGCGCCGCGGCGTCAGCTTGAACGCCAGGCCACGCAGATGCATGTAGTCGCGCAGACCGATCTTGCCGTCGTCCGACACGGTCATCGCAAAGTAGACTGGCCGTTCCCAATTGGACGAACGGATGATGTCGTAGACCATGATGTCCTGGACGCGCAAAGCTTTGATATTGCTGAACACCAGCGTCGGCGCCAGCGTGAAGCGGAGCACGCCGCGATTGACAACGCTGGTGTCGAGCACGCTCACGCCTGGCACTTCACCCTGATACCGCTTCACGACATCGGGTCCGACCGACAGCTCCAGCTGCCGCTCCTCCCAGGGAATGGGCCCGATGCGTTCGATGTCAACGTCCGACGTGCTGATCGGCACCTTCTTCGCGCCATGCGGCTGCTGGTGCTTCAGCTGCTTGATGTACCAGTTCGTGTTGAGCAGGCTCAGGTTGACGATCCGTATGTCGCGCCGGATCCCTTCGACGTCCTGGAGATACCAGAGCGGGAATGTGTCGTTATCGCCGTTCGTGAAGAGGATGCCGTCCTTCTCCACGCTCTGGAGAAGGTTGTACGAATAGTCCCAGGCGAGGTAGTTGCCGCGGCGGTCCCCTTCGTGGAAGTTCACCCGCAACATGTTCGCCGGGACGAGCAGAAGCGCCAGGACCACCGTCCCCGCCGCCACCGGCACCGACGGCTCGACCTGCTTCAACTGTTCACGGATCATGTCGATGAGACCCACGACCCCGATGCCGATCCAGATGGAGAAGGCCAGGAACGACCCGACGTAGAAATAGTCGCGCTCCCGTGGCTGCGGTTCCTGCATATTGAAGTAGAGAACGAGGATCGTCCCCATCAACAGGAACATGCTCGTGTTGACGAACGCCATCGACTTGTCGCGGCGCCAATGGTAGAAAGCGCCAAGAAGGCCGAGAAAGAGGGGAATGCCGTAGAGCTTCTTCCAGTCTACCCCCGATTCCTTGACGTCTCCAGCCGCACCGACGTAGTTCCAGCCGAAATAGCGCAGGTACATGTGCACCATTTGATACCGCCAGAAGTAGTCGAAGTCACTCGTATACTTCTGGTGGTTCTGCTGCTTCTCCGGGTCCGGGTCCCATCGACGCTGGATGAACGGTTGGGTGCCATACTGCTCGCGGTTGAGGTACGACACGAGCCGTCCCATGGTGCTCGGGTCGTTCTCGTTCATCGGCGGTTGCGCATTCGCACGGATGTACACGGTGACATACGTCGAATAGCCGAGCACGATGAACAGGAACGCAAGAAGGGCGACGTTCAACTTCCGATGGCGATTCTGGATGGACCACCAGACGCCGTAGAGCGCGCCCAACACGAGCACATGCGGCAAGTACGAGAAGATCTCGCTCTTGATCCCCCGGAATTCACCGTCCAGCATCGACGGAAATTCCTTCACGACGACCGGATAGATGACCGCGAAGACGAGCACCGACGCCACGCCGAACTTCAGGAACGACGGGACCGAGAACTCGTACCACCGGAAGTAGACGATCAGGAGCACGATGAACAGCATGAGGATCGACAGCAGGTGGATGCCGACCGCCAACCCGACGAGGTAGGCGACGAACAACAGGTAGACGTCGCTGCGTGCCCAGTTCGCACGCTCATGCCACCGAAGTCCCAGCCACAGCATGAGGGTCATGAACAGCATGCTCAGTCCATAGACCTCGGCCTCGAGCGCGTTGAACCAGAAGGTCTTGCCGTAGGCCAGCGACAGCGCGCCGATCGCCGCGCCGCCGTAGACGGTGATCTGGTCCGACACTGACTTCGCCGTCCCGCGGAACATCTGGATGAACCGGACGATGATGAGGTAGGTCATCATCACTGTCAGCGCACTCGCCAGCTCGGAGATGAAATGCATCCGGACGGCGATGTCGGGCGTGAACGGGATCATCCCGAACACCCGCCCGATGAGGAGAAAGAGCGGCGCCCCCGGCGGATGCGGGACCTGGAGGAGGTACGCGGCGGCGATGAATTCGCCCACGTCCCAGAAGACGACGGTCGGCGATCCTGTGATCGAATAGACGGCCAGCGACGCGATGAAGATCGCCAGCGCCACGATGCGTTTGACGTTCAAATGCGGCATGTGAACCTCATCTCCGAGAAAAATGCGTCAATAAAGGTATTCTGAAATGCCCTGAAGCGCAAGAAAATCAAGGGGTTGCAGCCAAACCCTCGTTGAGCCAAGCGCTGGAGCAGGCAAAGCTCTGCGTCCCTATCTTTTGTGCTCATGACGCCCCATGCATGACCGGCTCCGACGATCTAGCCCAGTTTCGCACAAACCTCGTCACACACGACATATCCTTTCGACGTCAGCCGCAGAATGGGAGGTTCCACGATCGCCAGTTGTTCGCCCACCAGGTCGTCGATCAGCGTCCGACGCTCGTGCAGCAGCGTGCGACCGAACTCCCGCTCGAAGCGGTCCAGGTCGATCCCGTCGCTTCTTAGGCCAAGGAAGATGGCCTCCGTCATGAGCTGTTCCCGGCTGAGCCGTTCTTCCCCGGCCGTCGGCAACTGACCCTGCGACAATCGGGACAGGTACGTGGATAGATTGGCGATGTTCCAGGAGCGAACGGGCGACCCGAACGAATGCGCCGACGGGCCGAAGCCGACGTAGGGCCCGTGATTCCAGTAGTTATCGTTGTGCCTCGAGCGGCGGCCGGGCCGGGCGAAGTTGGAGACCTCGTACTGCCCGAAGCCTTCCGACCGCAAGCGTTCCATGGTGTACTCGTACAACTCCGCATCCAGGGCGGGGTCGAGCAAGGAGACCTGCTTCGACTCCACCATCCTCAGCAGCGGCGTGTTCGGCTCGATGATGAGACTGTAGCATGATACGTGCGTTGGCTCCAGCGCGAGGGTCCGGTCGAGCGTCGACTTCCAGCGATCGAGCGTCTGTCCGGGCAACGAGAAGATCAGGTCAATGTTCAGGTCATCGAATCCGGCGCGACGTGCGGCCCGGATGGATGCCTCCGCCTGCTCGGCTGAATGAATGCGCGTCAGGAAGCGCAGCTCATCCTCGTGGAACGACTGAACCCCGAATGAGATACGGTTGACCCCTGCCTTCCGGAATGCGGCGAGCCGTTCTTGGCTGACCGTTCCCGGGTTGGCCTCCATTGTGATCTCAGCCGCGGGGTCGATCGCGTACGACCGTCGCAGGTCGCCGAGGATCGCCTCCATTTGCTCCGAGCGCATCAGCGAAGGGGTCCCGCCGCCGAAGAAGACCGTGTCCCAGACCATGTCGGTGCCGTCGGCCGTCGCGGACCGAAGGTGGATCTCCGTCCGAAGCGCCTCCACGAACGATGCCATCATGGCATCGCCGTCCATCCGCTCCTCCGTGGGCGCAAGCGAATAGAAGTCGCAGTAGATGCACTTGTGTTCGCAGAAGGGTATGTGGAGGTAGAGGCCGGGCATCCGATGCATGCGCAACGAAAAGCAGGAAGCAATGACCCTCGATGAGACCCACGGGAGCACGAAGTGAAGAATACTCCCTCACCTTCGCTCCTGATCTTCGTGGTGCTCTGTCCCCGTTCGCGATCGTTCGATGTCAGCGCACCAGCGTCCCGATACGGTCCCACCGCACCCCTCCGTCGCTCCCACCCCGTTCGTCGGGTTCACGCATCGACCAATAGACCATGAGCGCCTCGCCCACAATATCGCGTCGTGGGACGAACCCCCACATTCGGCTGTCCCAGGAGTTGTCCCGATGATCGCCGAGGACGAAGTACTGGTCCTCGTCGACCACGAGTTCACGCCGCACCTCGCCGTCGACCACGACGCGGCCCTGGTCTTCGAACTCCACCCGATGCGCATTACGACGCAAGAGCGGCAGCCAGAACCCTGCCGTCGCGGGGTCGAGGACGAGCGTATCGCCCGCCTTTGGCGCCCGTACGGGGCCATAGTCGCGGTCGGTGTAGCCCGCCCCTTCCGGGTATCGAGCTTCGCGACGCCGCGTTGTCATGAACGACGGACCGATGGACGTCGAAGGGACCAGGAGCTCGCGGCCATTGACGATCAACTGGCCGTTCCGGATCTCCACCGTATCGCCGGGTACGCCAACGCAGCGTTTCACGTAGTAGAGCACGTCGACTGGCAGACCGTCGGAGGTCCGCAACGTGAACTCGAACACGATCACGTCTCCGCGTCGAACGTCGCGCGTCGTGAAGATCGACCGAGGTGTGACCGGCACCGACGTGAACGGCACGACGCCCGGCGTGCGAAGCCCGTACGCGAGCTTGTTCACAAGCACCAGGTCACCGATCTGGAGGGTGTTCTCCATCGACGACGAGGGAATGCGGAACGCCTCGACGACGAACACCTTCAGGAGCAGAGCACACAGGAGGGTCACGACGCCGACGAGAGCGGCATCAAGATATTTGCGGGAAGCGGTCAAAACTCTGCGGGCAGAAGCATTGCCACAAAGACCACAGCCGGATGCCCATCACAACTGTCGCGGAGTGAGGATCGATCTCTCTCCTGTTGAAGATCTTGCATCGCTTCGCGATGTTGATCGAATGCCTCTGGCTGTTGTTTGTACTCTCTGTGGTTACCATGGCTCACGCGCAGACATCATCGCACCAGCGAGAAGATCCGTCCCCATCGGACAGAACCCAGGCGTTCGAAGATGCTGTAAAGCGGAATGTCGGTGTTCCAGGACCAGTAGACGATCAGCGGCGTCCCGACAAGGTTCTCCTTTGGAATGAATCCCCAGAACCGACTGTCAAGGCTGTTGTCCCGATGGTCACCCATCCCGAACAGATAGTCGCGCTCGACGGTGTATGACGTTGCCGCCACGCCGTCAATGAGGATCTGTCCCTGCTCTGTCCGCACCGAATGGCCCTCTCGCCGGATGAAGATCTCCCAGGCGTCGATATTGTCCGCGGAGAGCGGCACGTTCATGCCCGCGAACGGAATGACAAGCGGGCCGTAGTGGTCTTCGTTCCACGGCGCACCCTTCGGGAAGATGCGTTCGTCGGGGATCTCGGCCGGAACCGGCCACGGCCGGTCGAACTTCATGTGCCGGGGAATGCGGAACTGCGTGCCATTGACGTGCAAGACCCGATTGACGATCTGGAGCGTGTCTCCGGGGAGACCGACGCAACGTTTCAGATAGAACTGGAAGGCATCGGCTTCCAGGTCGTCCCGATAGCCGGGGAATTCGAATACGATGACATCCCCCCGCTCCACGTCGGCCAGGGCCGGCAGGCGCACCCACGGCATTCGGATCGGTGGGATGGTGAGCGGGCCCAGTTCGATGCCCGTGAGGGGCACATTCCGCGGCGTCGTGGCGCCGTAGATGAACTTGTTCACGAACAGGAGCTCGCCCGTCATCACTTCGTTCTCCATCGAGCCAGTGGGCACGAGGAATGATGCGATGACGAAGTTGTTGATCAGAATGAACAGGCCAAGGACGATGGCCGTCTCTTTGAGCCCGGCGAGGAACCGTTCTTTGAAGCTTCGCTCAGGCTGCTCCTGTTCATCTTTACTCTGTTCGCTCTTACCCGCCATGGCTCGTCCTTTCCGACGGTCTCTTCATCTCGAAACACGAGAAACGAATACGCCACCTCCAACACGCGATACCCGATACCCGTGACCCGCCTGCCGAAACTTGATGTCGCTTGGCGGCACGTGATGGGCCTCCGGCTCCGATAACCAATTACCAATGCCCACTCACCAATACCCTCTCCCTCACTAGAAGCAGTCTCAAAAATCCAAATCTCACAGATTCAAGCATTTCGCGCAGCGACCGCAGCGGAAGCAGTGCTCGCAGCGGTGAAAAATCGGTAGTTATCATTAACG
>JALONQ010000027.1 GCA_025454835.1 Bacteroidota bacterium
AAGTACGATCGCAAGGTTGAAACTCAAAGGAATTGACGGGGGCCCGCACAAGCAGTGGAGCATGTGGTTTAATTCGATGCAACGCGAAGAACCTTACCTGGGTTTGAAAGGCTCTGTAAACCGGTGAAAGCCGGGTAGTGTAGCAATACACGCGGAGTACAGGTGCTGCATGGCTGTCGTCAGCTCGTGCCGTGAGGTGTTAGGTTAAGTCCTGCAACGAGCGCAACCCCTGCACTTAGTTGCCATCAGGTCAAGCTGGGCACTCTAGGTGGACTGCCTGCGCAAGCAGCGAGGAAGGCGGGGATGACGTCAAGTCCTCATGGCCCTTACACCCAGGGCTACACACGTGCTACAATGGTCACTACAACGGGTTGCGAGAGGGTAACCTGGAGCTAATCCCTTAAAAGTGACCTCAGTTCGGATTGTGGGCTGCAACTCGCCCACATGAAGCTGGAATTGCTAGTAATCGCGGATCAGCTATGCCGCGGTGAATACGTTCCCGGGCCTTGTACACACCGCCCGTCAAGCCATGGAAGCTGGGGGTGCCCGAAGCCGCTGTGCCAACCGCAAGGGGGCAAGCGTCTAAGGTAAAACCAGTGACTGGGGCTAAGTCGTAACAAGGTAGCCGTACCGGAAGGTGCGGCTGGATCACCTCCTTTCTAAGGAGTTCTCGCCTCGCAAGAGGATGAGTAACTTCAACGATGAGGCCTTGTGACGATCGACCGCGGCCGTGCCACTTTTTCAAAGCACACGAAATCTGTTCTTTTGACAACTCGATCACACCGGGCCTGTAGCTCAGGTGGTTAGAGCGCACGCCTGATAAGCGTGAGGTCGGTAGTTCAACTCTACCCAGGCCCACGAGGCGTGCCTTTCCTGAGTGAGGGCACGTGTTCCCCGGCGATCATTGAAAATTGTAAAAGGTAAATTGGGAATTGACGAAGGTTGTCTTCCAATTTTCAATTTCCAATTGACAATTTACAATGCTCCGGGGCTGTAGCTCAGTTGGGAGAGCACCAGCTTTGCAAGCTGGGGGTCAGGGGTTCGATCCCCCTCAGCTCCACGAGTTTCACAATGCCCCTCGAAGGGTTTTGGGGTGTTTTGTTCTTTGACAATTCGGAAGACGTATTCAGACGAGTACGGTCAGTAGCGGTCTCGCTTTGGCGAGAAGCGCAAACGCCCGAAACATCTGGTACGAAGCGATCCATTAATGTTTCTTCGTCCAATGTTGTATCGATGCACCTCCGCTCCGTCAATGTGGGGCGGGTACGTGTGTCAATAGATATTTCGGAAAAGTTACATAGGGCATACGGTGGATGCCTTGGCACCAAAAGGCGATGAAGGACGTGGTTACCTGCGATAAGCGTCGGCGAGGCGGAAGCAGCCTTTGACCCGGCGATGTCCGAATGGGGCAACCCACTGCGGGTCATGCCGCAGTATGCACCGCTGAATACATAGGCGGTGTCAAGCCAACGGGGAGAAGTGAAACATCTCAGTAACCCCAGGAAGAGAAAACAACCGTGATTTCCTGAGTAGCGGCGAGCGAAACGGAAATAGCCTAAACCTTCTGACATGTCAAGAGAGCGATCGTTGTGTCAGGGGTGTCGTGGGACCTTCAGGCCGAAGCGCTACTAGGCCGGGGAGTTACAAATTATATTGCTAGCTGAAGCTTCTGGAAAGCTGCACCACAGAGGGTGATAGTCCCGTAAGCGAAAGCGATATGACTCCCGAGGGGATCCCAAGTACTGCGGAATAAGTGGAAGTCTGCAGGAATCTGCCAGAACCATCTGGTAAGGCTAAATACTCTTTGGTGACCGATAGTGAACAAGTACCGCGAGGGAAAGGTGAAAAGCACTCCTAACAGGAGGGTGAAATAGTACCTGAAATCGTGTGCCCACAAACGGTTGGAGCGAATCCCGTCTCTTCGGAGGCGGGAGGAGTGACAGCGTGCCTTTTGCTTAATGAGCCTACGAGTTGCTGGTACGTTGCAAGGTTAAAGGTCTAAGACCTGGAACCGTAGCGAAAGCGAGTCCTAATCGGGCGACTTAGTAACGTGCCGCAGACGCGAACCCGTGTGATCTACCCTTGGTCAGGGTGAAGTGGGGGTAACACCTCATGGAGGCCCGAACTGATGTGGGTTGAAAACCGCTCGGATGAACTGAGGGTAGGAGCGAAAGACCAATCAAACTCGGAGATAGCTCGTACTCCCCGAAATAGCTTTAGGGCTAGCCTTGTATAAGACTGTCATGGAGGTAGAGCACTGATTGGGCTAGGGTCGTCACAACGATACCAAACCCAGACAAACTCCGAATGCCATAGACAGGTTCTACAGGAGTCAGGCGACGAGGGATAAGCTTCGACGCCGAGAGGGGAATAACCCAGACCGCCAGCTAAGGTCCCCAAATTCGGGTTAACAGAGAAAGGATGTTGGATTGCTGTGACAACCAGGATGTTGGCTTAGAAGCAGCCATTCATTCAAAGAGTGCGTAATAGCTCACTGGTCAAGCGATCCGGCGCCGATAATACTCGGGACTCAAACCCGATACCGAAGCTGCGGATTCCACCGCAAGGTGGAGTGGTAGGGGAGCATTCCATCGACATCGAAGGTGTGGCGTGAGCCATGCTGGAGTTGATGGAAACGCAGATGTAGGCATAAGTAGCGATAAGGAGAGTGGAAAACTCTCCCACCGAAAATCTAAGGTTTCCTGAGCAACGTTAATCGTCTCAGGGTTAGTCGGGACCTAAGTCGAGGCCGAAAGGCGTAGACGATGGAAAGCAGGTGCAATATTCCTGCACCACTGTACGTTCGTTTGACCATAAGGGGTGACGCAGAAGTGACGTCGAGCCACCTGTTGGAATAGGTGGTTTAAGCCCGTAGGCGTCTCGGGTTGGCAAATCCGCCCGGGAGCTATCGCCGAGAGGTGAACAGGGTGCCCGCAAGGGCCACAACTCGATCGAACCATGCTGCCAAGAAAAACCTCGTATGGGAGACCGTGCGGTGCCCGTACCGCAAACCGACACAGGTAGATAGGATGAGAATTCTAAGGTGCTCGAGTGAGCCGTGGTTAAGGAACTCGGCAAATTGACCCCGTAACTTCGGGATAAGGGGTGCCCTCAGTAGGTGGCTGTGTACAACAGCTGCTCAACAGGGCCGCAGTGAAACGGGCCAAGCGACTGTTTAACAAAAACACATGTCTATGCTAAGCCGTGAAGGCGACGTATATAGACTGACACCTGCCCGGTGCCGGAAGGTTAAGGAAGCGGGTCAGCCGCAAGGCGAAGCTCGCGACCGAAGCCCCGGTAAACGGCGGCCGTAACTATAACGGTCCTAAGGTAGCGAAATTCCTTGTCGGGTAAGTTCCGACCTGCACGAATGGTGTAACGAGCACATGGACGGAAAGACCCCGTGCACCTTTACTGCACCCTAGCATTGGGTTCGGTCAAAGCATGTGTAGCATAGGTGGGAGGCTGCGAAGCCAGGGCGCTAGCCTTGGTGGAGCCGTCAGTGAAATACCACCCTTGTTCTGATTGAATTCTAACCTTCTGCCCTTA
Source organism: Bacteroidota bacterium (assembly GCA_025454835.1). Taxonomy (GTDB): domain Bacteria; phylum Bacteroidota; class Ignavibacteria; order UBA10030; family UBA10030; genus 2-02-FULL-55-14. The sequence continues at coordinate 3,550 of JALONQ010000027.1, forward strand.
CCGGGTGGAGGGACAGTGTTAGGCGGGTAGTTTGACTGGGGCGGTCGCCTCCTAAATAGTAACGGAGGCTCTCAAAGGTTCCCTCAGCATGGTTGGTAATCATGCGGCGAGTGTAAAGACATAAGGGAGCTTAACTGCGAGACCTACAAGTCGAGCAGATGCGAAAGCAGGACTTAGTGATCCGTTGGTTCCGAGTGGAAGGGCCAACGCTCAAAGGATAAAAGGTACGCCGGGGATAACAGGCTGATCTTGCCCAAGAGTTCATATCGACGGCAAGGTTTGGCACCTCGATGTCGGTTCATCGCATCCTGGGGCTGGAGAAGGTCCCAAGGGTTTGGCTGTTCGCCAATTAAAGCGGTACGTGAACTGGGTTCAGAACGTCGTGAGACAGTTCGGTCCCTATCCTGTGCGGGCGGAGGAAACTTGAGGGGTCTCGCTCCTAGTACGAGAGGACCAGAGTGAACGGACCGACGGTGAATGAGTTGTCACGCCAGTGGCATTGCTCAGTAGCCATGTCCGGATGGGATAAGCACTGAAAGCATCTAAGTGCGAAACCCGCCCCAAGATGAGGTTTCCCGGGACGCAAGTCCCTAAGACCCCAAGGAGATGACTTGGTTGATAGGCCGCAGATATAAACGCAGTAATGCGTGAGTCGAGCGGTACTAATAGGTCGAGAGGCTTTTTCTAAATCTCTATTAACGCACAACCCCGCGCCACAGCGCGGAGGTCATCGATACAACCGTGGCGAAGCAACACGGATCGCATCTTCCAAATTGTCAGACATTTCTGGTGTCAATGTCGAGGGTGTTACACCTCTTCCCATTCCGAACAGAGCCGTTAAGCCCCTCGGAGCCGATGGTACTATGTGGGTAACTGCATGGGAGAGTAGGTCGATGCCAGAATTTTCTTTGAAGCCCCGGACATCTCGTCTGGGGCTTCATCATTTCTGGCGCTGCTTCCCGAGAGAGATCGCGAAACCGCAGCCCCCTGCGTTACTCCGTTCCTTGCGCGCCCTCGCCGTTTTCCGTACGTTGACGACATGTCCCGAACTTCGCTCACCGGATTGACGCTCGACGAACTCCGCACGTTCGTCATGGACCTCGGTGAGAAGCCGTACCGCGCCCACCAACTGTTCGCTTGGCTCTACAAGAACGGCGTCAACGCCTTCAGCGACATGAGCGATCTTTCGAGGGACTTTCGGGATGTGCTCGAACGAGTCGCCGTCCCGGGCTCGCTCGAGCTCCTGACCACTCGTCGATCCACCCGCGACGGCACCACGAAATTCCTCCTGCGGCTGCCCGACGATCTGGCCATCGAAGCGGTGCTCATACCGCCCGATGCCGATGCCCCCGATGTCGAACGCCGACTGACCCTCTGTGTCTCCACTCAAGTCGGTTGTCCGCTCGACTGCGCCTTCTGCGCCACTGGTACCATGGGCTTCTCCCGAAACCTTTCCGCCGGCGAGATCGTCGAACAGTACCTCTACGCACGACGCAACACCGATCGCCGCATCTCGAATATCGTCTTCATGGGCATGGGTGAGCCGATGCTCAACTATGACGAGGTCATGAAAGCGGTCGGAATCCTGACCGACAACCGGGGCGCACATCTGGGCGCCAGGCGCATCACGATCTCCACGGCCGGATACGTCAACCAGATCCGGCGCCTGGCCGACGAAGATCGCACCGTCAAATTGGCGCTCTCGCTGCATTCCCTCGACGAGGCGAAGCGTACAGCCCTGATGCCGATCACGAAGAAGCATGGCATCACTGCGTTGACCGATGCGCTGGAGTACTACTATCGCCGCACGCGCATCCGTCCGACGTTGGAATACATTCCGTTCGAAGGATTCAACGATACCGACGCCGACGCCGACCTTCTCATCCGGTTCGCCCGCCGCGTGCCTTGCAAGGTGAACCTCATTCCGTTCCACTCGATCGAGTTCACGCGTCCGAGCGGATTCGCCGCGCAACTCAGGCCCAGCTCCGGAGCGCGGATCGAAGCGTTCGCCTCCCGTCTGCGCGATGCCCATCTGACCGTCATGGTCCGGAGCAGCGCCGGCGAGGACATCGAGGCCGCATGTGGACAACTGGCAGTCGCTGAAAGCGCTTCGCCTCGCCGCCTGCATGTCCGCGCGCCCAGAACCCCCGCATCATCCCATCCCTGACCATCTCTCCACCCTCACGACCATGCGCATTATCCTGTTCGGCCCGCCGGGCGTCGGCAAGGGCACGCAAGCCAAGCTCCTCATGGAGGAGTTCGAAAGCGTTCACATATCGACGGGCGACCTGCTTCGCGACGCCGTCAAGCGCCAGACTCCGCTGGGCGTGAAGGCGAAGCAATACATGGAGTCGGGGAATCTCGTTCCTGACGAGGTCGTCATCGGACTGATCGAAGAAGTGCTCGATTCGGAAAGGGCGCGGAACAGCTTCATTCTCGACGGATTCCCCCGAACGGTTGCCCAAGCGCGCGCTCTCGACCAGATGTTCGAACGCATGGGCATCACGCTCGACGGCGTCATGAGTCTGCGCGTCGATCACGACGAGGTCGTGCGTCGGCTGAACAACCGGCGCATGTGTCGCACGTGCGGTCGCATCTATAGCCTTGACAAACTCAAGGGGCTCGACGCCACGCAATGCCGTTCATGCGGCGGCGAACTCTACCATCGGGACGACGACAAGCCCGAGACGGTCAAACACCGGCTCGAGGTCTACCTGAAGTCGACGAAACCGCTGAAGGACTTCTACCGTCAAACCGGGCGCTTCGTCCAGATTGACGGCATGCAGGAGATCGGCTACGTCCACAAGATGATCCTCGACTGGGTGTACCGGTCGCGGGGTCCCAACGCCGCGTCGTGAACGGTCCGCTTCGACTCATCCGGAGGCCCGAGAGGCGTCCTTTCGTTGTGGCGCACCGCGGACTGTCGGCGACGGCCCCGGAGAACACGCGTGCGGCCTTCCTCCGTGCGCTCGATGAAGGCGCAGATGCCATCGAACTCGATGTCCACCTCACGCGCGACGACCGAGTCGCCGTCATCCACGACCGCACGTTGCAACGCACGACGACCGGCAACGGACCGGTGCGATCCTATTCCAGCGCCGAGATCGCGATGCTCGATGCCGGATCATGGTTCGGCCCAGAGTTCTCGTCAGAGCGTATTCCGTTGCTGGAGGACGTCCTTGCGCTCTCCGCGGGTCGCTGCTGGATCAACGTCGAATTGAAATCACATTTCTTCGCCCGCGAGGTCCCCGAACACTACGCCCGAAGGGTGGTTGAAGTGGTCAAGACCTCCGGCATGCTCGATCGGGTGCTCTTCAGTTCGTTCGATCGCAGCTTGGTCGAATCCCTTCGGGCGGTAGAACCTGCAGCGACGACCGGGGTCCTCTACAACTGGCACTGGGATCTCTGGCGCACTCCATCGGCGATTGCCGCGCGGTCGGGGGCTTCCGCTTTCATCTGTTCGAGGACCGAATTGACCGACCGTCGCCTCCACGATGCCAGGGCGGCAGGCTTATCCGTGGCCGTCTACACGGTGAACGATCCCGAGGATGCCCTTCGGCAAGCCGATCGAGGCGTGGATGTCCTGATCTCCGATGCGCCTCATGTCATCCTCAGAGCTCTCGCGACGCGTTGAACACGCCGGGTGCCTTTCGTATATTCAACCAAGCCATCCTGCCACCTCCCACATGATCCTCCAGCGTCCACGCACCCGCCTCTGGCTTCCGCTCGTTCTGTGGCTGGCCTGGAGCGGCTGTGACGCAACCCCCGCTCCCGCTCCGCTTCCGGTCGAGCTCTTTGAGCAGGGCGTCGCGCTCGTCCAGAATGGAGATCTGGTGAACGCCGCCCCGCTGTTCGATGAAGCCGAACGACAATACGCTGCAGCGGGACGCCGGGATTTCCAGCTGCAGGCCCTCTCGTACGGTGCCCGCATCGCACGCGACCGTGGGTCGTTTCGCGATGCGCTCGACAAAGCTCGACGAGGCGCACGGCTGGCCCGCCAACTCGGCGATGTGCGCGCTGAAATGATGCATCGGTTGATCGAAGGAGAGGTGTACACCGCCGTAGGTCTTCCGTCCTCGGCGGCGCGTTCCTACGAGGAGGCCATCCGCCTGGCTGACACCTTCAACGAGCCTGCCGTCCAGGCCGAAGCGGAGATCGCACTCGCCGCTCTTCACCAACGACGTAGAGCCGCCGATGCAGCGGGCGATCGTTTCACGCTGGCGCTCACGCTCGCCCAGTCGGCCAAGCGGGATGATATCGCCGCACAGGCGCTGCTGGGGCTCGCGGAGGTCTTCCTCGAAGGTCGCAAACCCGACGAAGCCGTCAATTCCGCCACCCAGGCCATCACGCTCGTCGACGGCGTCGGCCAACCCTTGCTGGCCGCCAAGCTCCGACTTCGATTCGGATCCCTGCTCGAATCGGCCCGGAACGTGAATGCCGCGCTGACGACGTATCGCGAAGGCGTGAATCTGCTCCGTCGTTCGCGCGCCGGTCGACAATTGGAGATCCAGATGTTGTACCGGATCGGCGAGCTGTATGCCAAGAACCAGCGGCCGGCCGAAGCCCGCAAGTACTTCAACGATGCCTACGAGATCGCGCGCCGCGAGCGGGATGCGATCGCACAAGCATATCTTGCGCTCCGTCTGCAGGATGCGGACGCCGAGAACCTCACAGCCGAACAACGGGCGACCGCTTGGCCCCGTTTGGCCCGGGCCCACCTCGGGTTGGCCGACCAGTTCCGGTCCATAGGACAAACTGCCGGTGAAGCGGCGGCGGCAGGACGTGCGGCAGAAGCGTTCCAGGCGATGGGAGACCAAGGCCGCTCAACTCGGCTCCTGAGGCGTGCGGCAACGGTCGAGCGACTGAATCTGTTGTCCTATGCCGACCCCGTGCTCCATCGGCCGTACCTCGACCGGCTGGGTCCGAACGGCCGACAAGGACAATGGGCCGATCGCCTCGCGGCTCGCGCCTTCGCGACCGACGCCGTCGTCGAAGGGCTGACGGTACTGGAACAGTACCGACAGTCCATTGCAGCCGATGGCTTCGAAGAAGCCGAGGTCGTGCTTCGACACCCCTCGCAGTCGGCAGCCGCAGCTGCATTGCGATCTGACTGGAGTGCGCTGCGCCTGGCGTCGGCGGAGTTCGGTGCCTCGCTCTCGCTGGGAGGTGATCCGGCTGCTTCTGCGCAGGCTTTGGCTGAGATCTATCGCGGAAGTCAGCAATTATTCAGGCGTGCGCAAGCGGTGGCGTCGGCATACCCGAACTACAGCCCCATCGTGCGGGCGGACAGCGTGTCGGTCGCCGGCATCCGGGGCTTCATCCCGCGCGGACTGACGGTCGTGGAATACCTCCACGACGGCACGTCGCTGGTGGCGGTGGCGATCACGAGGGAGGGCGCGAAGGTGTACCGGCAGCAGGTCGATGCGGCGTCGATCAAGGCCCACGTCGACGAATACTTGAGGCTGCTGCAGGACCCGCTGGTCTACACGGGTGGAGGCGGAGAGGCCAGTCTTGAACCGATGACCCGGTTTGCCGTTCTCTCAACTGAACTCTATGACCTGTTCATCCGGCCGCTCGAGCCAACGCTCGATCGCGGTATCGTCTTCATTGAGTCGGACCTGGTCGGGAAGCTTCCATTCCATGCGCTGGAGAAGCAGGATCGTGGTGGACGGGTCGGACATCTCATCGAATACGGCAGCGTCGACTACTTGTCATCATGGGCGGCGTTGCAGTATCCGACGCGGCCGGCTCTTCGAATGCAATCCATCGTTGCGTTCGGCAACCCGAGCGGTCGAAACTGGTCCACGGACTATGAACTCCGCGATATCAGGAGCTTCTTCCGTTTGGCCGACATTGCCATCGGGCGCGACGCGACTTGGAGCGGACTGCGATCGAAGCGCCCTGACCTGCTGCAACTGGCCACGTCGTTCCGGCCGGGTTTGCCCATCTTCGGCACCTTTCTCGCCGCCGACTCGGCGCGCACCGACGCCACGATCGAGGTCGCGTTCGAACGACTCAGCGACATGACGCCGCCGCCCGTCGTCATCCTTTCGGATGACCTGAGCGACGCCGGCGGCCTTCGTCCTGAGCACGCCCTGTTGCTCCGCGTCAACGGCACGTCGGATATCTTCCTGAACCGGTGGACGGCCGACCGCAAGGCCTCGAAGTTCTTCTCGGAGTTCTTCTTCACGCATCTCTCGAACGGACTGGCTCCCGGCGACGCCTACCGTCAGGCCCTGTTGAACCTGATCCGCACGCCCGATGTCAGCCATCCCCGGTCGTGGGCGCAGTTCTTCCATTTCGGCATCGGTTGACCTGAGGACCGGCCTATCAACAGCGAAGGCGCAGCATGATAGCTGCGCCTTCGTCGTTCTCCGGTGGAGTGGTCGAACACCTATCGGCGGATCTTGACGCTTCCGAGTCCGGAGTCGATCCGGATATCCAGTCGCTTTCCGGAATCCCCGTAGCCGTCGGTCTCGTAGACCCCGCTCTTGGCACGCTTGAAGTCCCCCGCCAGGCTGAATTGTGAGAACCAGCCGTCGTCATACCGCACCCGTGCGTGGATCGGTTCGGGGATCTCAACAACGATCGATCCGAGTCCGACGTCGATGGTGGCCTCGGCGTCATTGGCCAGCTCACCGCTGAAGTCAAGGCGGTACGATCCGATGCCCCCGCTGAAGGCCATTCGACGGAAATTGAGGTTCGAAAGGCCGTCGGCTGTGAATTTGGAGACGCCAGACTCGATTTCGACGTTGTCGGCGGTGATCGGATTAGGTTCGTCACATCGCAGATGCACGTCGCTGGCGCCCGTCGAGATCCTCAACTCCTGCACTTTGAGACCGGTCAGGTCGAAATCTCCGCTGCCGGCGCCCAGCTCAACGTCGAAGGAGATGGGTACGCGGTCGGAGAACTGGACGATGATCCGACGATCGTTGATGTGCCGTTCCTTGTCCTGGAACACGGTGGACGAAGACTTCGAGCGGATACGGAGCTTGCCTCGCGACCCGCTCTCGTATTGCACATTCAGCCGGTCGCGGTCATCTTGGTTGTCATCGTAGCGGACGACGGCGACCATGCCTTCTGGCGCGCGTTCAAAGACGAGGGTTCCGAAGGAAACGTCGATGATGACCGTCATCTCGCGTTCGTTCGTCAACGAGAACTGCTTCGTGACCGGTTGCGCGTGGAGGCTGGCGGCCAGGATCGACGCGAGGGCGAAACAGACGTATCGGAGGGAGTTTTTCATGGGAACACGGCTCACAACAAGAGGATACGTCGCGCGCCAGCCGGAAGTTGCGCTGTCGGCCTCTGTAAGTCCTAGTAATGCTTCATCTTATCGCGAAGATGCTTGTACAGCATCTCCCGGGCCCTGAAAATGTGGGCTTTCACGGTCCCGATGGGTAGTTTCAGCTGGCGGGCGATCTCGGCGTATTCTTTCTCTTCGGTGTGACGAAGAACGATGACCTGGCGGTATTTGGGTGGGAGGGCGTCGATAGCTTCCTGCAGCATGCGGGTCCGCTGGGTGTCGATGATCTCGCGGTCGGGCTCATATGTACTGTCGGGCAGTTCGAAGAGATAGTCGCTGTCCTTCGACTCGATCGGCTTGTCGATCGAGAAGGTTTGCAGCTTCTTCTTGCGGATGTGGTCGATGCAGTTGTTCGTGGCGATCTTGTACAGCCACGTCGAGAAGGCGTACTCGTCGTTGAAACTGCGGAGGGAGCCGAAGGCCTTGATGAAAGCCTCTTGCGTGAGGTCCTCGACCTCGGCCCGACTGCGGATCATCCGGGAGATGAGGTTAAAGATCGCGTCGTGGTACTTCAGCCGGAGCCGTCGGAAGGCGCGCTGGTCGCCTTCGATGGCGTGCCGGATCAAGACGGAATCCTCGTCACGCGATTCCTGACGGCGGTCAACCGTCGGGGACGGGGGCGGAGGAGCGGCAGGAGAAGGAGGTCGGGATGTCGTTCGGGCCTTCGCCATCCGTTCGGCGCGGCGAGTGGAATGCTTCAACATAGCAAAAAGAGGACGGACCCGCAACGTAGCGGATCGCCGCCGGGCATCCGTTGCATCCAGCGACGGCCTTTCGTACCTTGACCATCCGCATGTCACTTTTTCTGACCTTCGAAGGCCTCGACTTCTCCGGCAAGTCCACGCAGGTGCGCCGCCTGGCCGACCGTCTGCGCTTGGCCCGGCGCGAGGTTCTTGTCCTGCGAGAACCGGGGGGCACGCCCGTCGGCGAGGCGATCCGGACCATCCTCCTCGATCGGTCAAACGCGTCCCTGACGCCATCCGCCGAGTTGTTCTTGTTCAGCGCAAGTCGCGCACAGCTCGTCGAGCAGGTCATTCGTCCAGCGTTGGCCGCGGGCACGGTCGTGGTCTGCGACCGATTTGTCGACTCGACAACCGCGTATCAGGGGGGCGGCCATGGCATCGACGCGGAGGTCATCGCCGCCGTCAATCGCAGTGCGACCGGGGGTCTCGAACCCCACATGACCTTCTTCCTTGACCTGCCGGACGATGAAAGGCATCGCCGCCAGGTGGCGGCCAGCGTCGAGCGTGACCGGATGGAATCGAACTCGACGGAGTTCTACGCTCGGGTTCGCCGGGCGTTCCTCGAGCTTGCTGAACATGAATCGCGATTCAAACGGCTGGACGGCCTTCGCTCGGAGACCGACCTGGCCGACGAGATCTGGAACACGATCGAGCCAGAACTCCAACGACACGGAGCACGGATCTGACCCCTATGACACGACGGTACTTCTTCCTATCCGGCGTGGCGGTCTTCGCCACGCTTCTGTTTGTGGCCGCCCAGGACGGCGAGCTGTTCTTCAGGATCAACCGGAGCATCGACCTCTTCGGCAAGGTCTACCGGGAGATCGTCCTTCAACACGTCGACGACGTGGATCCCGATCATCTGATGCGTCGGGGCATCAACGGGATGCTCGAAGGTCTGGATCCTTACACGGTGTTCATCGATGACAAGGAGAGCGACGAACTCGAGCTTGTGACGACCGGTCGCTATGGCGGCATCGGCATCAGCATCGGCATGCGCGACGGCGAGGTGGTCATCGTGAATCTCCTGGAAGGATTCTCAGCGTCGAAACAGGGGCTGCAGGTCGGCGATCGACTACTCGAGGTCGAGGGGACGGCGGTGTCGAAGCTGAAGCCGGAAGAGATCCGGCGACTGGTGCGCGGAGCCCCCGGCACCGAAGTGCGACTGAAGATCGCGCGTGAGGGCGATGCTGCTCCGCTGGAGTTTGTCTTGCTGCGCGAGGATATCCGCGTCCGCAATATCTCGTTCAGCGGCCTGGTGGAGCCCGGTATTGGGTACATTCGGTTGGAACGGTTCTCGCGCACGGCCGGAGAGGACGTGCGCTCGGCCATGAAGGGGCTGAAGTCTTCCGGATCGCTGAAGGGCGTGGTGCTCGACTTGCGAGACAATCCGGGCGGACTGCTCGACATCGCCGTGGACGTCGTATCGGCCTTTGTGCCGGAAAGCAGTCTCGTCGTTTCAACGAAGGGGCGCCGGCGAGAGACGGAGCGCCGATACGTTACAGACCAAGCCCCGCTCGTTCCCGACCTGCCTGTCGCCATCCTCGTGAACGGCAACAGCGCCAGCGCCAGCGAGATCGTGGCCGGCGCCGTGCAAGACCTGGACCGCGGCGTTGTGGTTGGAACGCGGACCTTCGGCAAGGGACTCGTGCAGACGGTCTCTCGTCTCACAGAGACGGCGTCGCTCAAGATCACGACCGCCAGGTACTATACCCCTTCGGGTCGCTCGATACAGCTCCTGGACTACGCGCATCGATCGGCAGACGGGAAGGCTTCGACGATCCCCGACAGTCTGCGCCGGACCTTCAAGACCAAGAACGGGCGTTCCGTGTCGGAGGGCGGCGGGATCTCGCCGGACTCTGCGGTCGCCGAGCTGCCGGTCGGACCGTTCGTCGCCGCTCTGGCTCGCAAGGCCGTGTACTTCAAGTTTGTCACGTCGATGGCCGCGCGGGGCCGCCTGGACAGCACGACGCGGGTGACGGACCGCTTGATGGCCGATTTCGAACGGTACCTTGATTCGACGGGATTTCAGTACGAGGAGGAGGCCGCGGAGGCGTTGCGTGAGCTTCGGTCGATCGCTGCGGACAGCCGGTATCAGCCTTCTTTCGTGGCGCAGCTTGAGACGTTGGAGAAGCTGGCGGCGGCTGAGAAGCGCAGATCGTTCGAGCGCTACCGTGACGAAGTGTGGAGAGGCCTGCACATGGAGCTTGCGGCCCGTTGGCAGGGCGAACGCGGCCGGATCCAGGCTTCGCTGGAGGGAGACCGTCAGTTGGGAGTGGCGGTAGGTCTGTTGAAGCAACCGTCCTCGTACGGGCGGCGACTTGCGCGCTGACGGTCGCCGCTAGAACATCTCGATCTGCGGCAACGCGCGCCGCACGAGGGCGGACACGTAGTCGAGGTCCTGGGGCCGATTGACGAAGTCGAGGTCGTCCGATGGGATGATCAGCAGTGGTCCGATCGTGTACCGCCGGATCCAATCCTCGTAATGACCGTTGAGGCGTTCGAGATACGCCCGCTCGATCCCCTTCTCGAAATCCCTTCCTCGCTTCCCGATCTGCCGTTCCAACGTGTCGACAGACGACCGAAGGTAGATCATGAGGTCGGGTGGCTTGAGGTATGCCATCATCACATGGAACAGCGAGACGTAGGTCGTGTAGTCCCGCTCCGTCATCCTTCCCATCTCGTACAAGTTCCGCGCAAAGATCTCGGCGTCCTCGTAAATGGACCGGTCCTGAATGACGGACGTGCCCGACTCCACGATCTGTTTGTGGCTCTTGAAGCGATTGGCGAGGAAGTAGATCTGGAGGTGGAACGACCACCGGAGCATATCGCCGTAGAAGTCGGCCAGGTACGGATTGTCCTCGACGGACTCGTAATACGGCTTCCAGGTGAACCGTTCGGCCAGGAGTCGGGTGAGAGACGACTTGCCGGCGCCGATGTTGCCGGCAATAGCGACGAACAACGGTCGCGTGGTGGCCATGGGATGCGGGGGTTACTTGAAGGCCCCGACAGCGGCCTTGACCGTTTCGTGGACGTCGAAGAGGTTCGTCAACTTCGTCATCTCGAGAAGCGTTAGGACCTTTTTCGAGGCGCGCGCCAGCTTCAACTCGCCGCCCCCTTTGCGCATCGTGCTCATACCGCCGATGAGCATTCCGAGGCCGGAGGAATTGATGAACTGCACATCGCCGAGGTCGATGATGACCTTCGTCTTCTTCGTCTCGAGGAGGCCGTGGAGCTGGTCGTTCAGGGTATTCGCGTCGGGGCCGCCGAGCACGTTGCCCGATAGACTGATGACGGTGACGCCCTGGACTTCCTTGGACGAAAACTGCATCATGGCTGGCCTCCGCGAAAGTGCGTTCAAGCAGTGGCGCGCCCGGCCTGACGGGCAGGCAGGCGACGCGGCCAATCGAGGACGATGGCGCTGGCGACGTAGATGGATGAATACGTGCCGGTCAGCTGGCCGATGACCAGCGTGAATGCGAACGCACGGGTCACTTCGCCCCCGAAGAACAGAAGGACGAAGAGCACGGCGAGGATCGTGCCGTTCGTGATGATCGTCCGGCCGAGCATCTCGTTGAGGCTCTTGTTCATGACCGACTTCAGGTCCATGGACCGGTAGAGTCGCTGATTCTCGCGGATCCGGTCGAAGACGACGACGGTGTCGTTGACCGAGACGCCGACGAGCGTCAGGAAGGCGGCGATGACCTCGAGCGTGATCTCGAGGTTCAAACCGGGGATCACGCCGTTGATGATGACGATAACGCCCAGCGTCACGAGCACGTCATGAAACAGCGAAAGGACGGCACCGACGCCGTAGGAGAACTTGAACCGCACCGCAACGTACAACATGATGGCCACGAGGCCCCACGCGATGGCGTAGAGTGCGTCTTCTCGGAGTTCCTTCCCGATCTTTGGGCTGATCTTGTACTGGCGCAGGATATCGAAACTGCCTGCGCCGTAAGTGCCCGCCAAGGCTTCCCGAATACGGTCGCCGACCACCGTACCTTCAGCTTGCTCGGTCGTCCGGATGATGATGTCCGTCGGTTCTCCGAACGTCTTGATCTCGGCCCCTTCAAGGCCCGAGGCGCTCAGTGCGGCGCGGATCTTGCCGATCTCCGGCGCCTGCTTGAAGCCGACGACGATCTCGGTACCGCCCAGGAAGTCGATGCCAAGGCTGACGCCCCGCACGAGGATCGCGACGAGACCAGCGGCGATGACGATGCTCGAGACGATGTACCACAAGCCGCGCGAGTCGAGGAAGGGAATGTTCGTTGTTTTAAAGAGACGCATGTTGGATCCGTAAGAAAGGGAACGTGGCTCAGCCCATGTTCGGCTGGAGGCCGCGGTCGATCATGAAATCGAAGATGACGCGCGTAATGATGATGGCGCTGAACATCGACGCGGCGATGCCGATCATGAGGGTCATGGCAAAACCCTGGATCGGGCCCGAGCCGAACTGATACAGGATGACGCCCGTGAGCAAGGTCGTGACGTTCGAATCGAAGATGGCGGTGAACGCCTTCGTGTAGCCGGCGTCGACGGCGGCCCGCAACGTCTTTCCGCCGCCCAACTCTTCGCGGATGCGCTCGTTGATGAGAACGTTGGCGTCGACGGCCATGCCGATCGTTAGCACGATGCCCGCGATGCCCGGGAGCGTGAGCGTTGCCTGGAACCCAGACATCACGCCGAGGATGAAGAGGATGTTGAAGGCCAACGCGACATCGGCGACGATGCCAGCCGTCCGATAGTAAAGGACCATGAAGAGGACAGTCACCAGCAAGGCGTAGCCCGTGGCGGACAGCCCGTTCCGGATCGAGTCTTCGCCGAGCGACGGACCGACCTCGCGCTGTTCGATGATCGACACGGGTGCGGGGAGTGCGCCAGCCCGAAGCACGATCTCAAGGAGGCGCGCTTCGGTCGGCGAATCCATGCCGGTGATGCGCGACCGGCCACCCATGATCTTGTTCTGGACGACGGGGGCGGAGAAGACGCCGCCGTCGAGGGCGATGGCAATGCGCTTGTTGATGTTTGCGCCGGTGATACGGGCCCACTCACGAGCGCCGTCGCTGTTCATCTCCATGTTGACGATGGGGCGGCTGTCCTCGGGGTCGGTGCTGGCGCGCGCATCAACGATGACCCCGCCCGTCAGCTCCGCGGCCTTTTTCACCGGGTAGATCGTGTAGTACTCAAGCCCGCCGTCGTCCTTGACCGTCTTGGCAGACCAGAGAAACTCAAAGTCGGGGGGGAGGAGGCGCAGGATGTCGGGCCGGGCCAAGAGCCGCAGGACCCGGTCGCGGTCCTTGCTGAGGACGAAGCCTTCGCCCGTTCCTCCGCGCGTTTCAGGCCGGACATAGGCAAAGAAGGGGTTCTCGCGGGCGAATCGAGCCTCTTCGGTTGTGTCTGTTGAAGCGGTTTGCGCGCCGCCGGTCAGTTCGGTGAGCGCATCGGTCGGCTTGCGGGGGGCTTGCGCGCTCACGGCCGGAGAAACGGAATCGCGGGCAGCACCGGTCGAATCGATCTTGCCGGCGAGGTACTTGTTGATCGTCTCCATGACGCGGTAGGAGACCTGCGGGTCGCGCAGGAGCTTGAACTCGAGCTTGGCGGTGCCACGAAGCAATTGTCGGACCTCGCCCTCGTCCTTGACGCCAGGCAGCTCGACGATGATCCGGCGGGCCCCCTGCTTCTGAATGTTCGGTTCGGAGACCCGGTATTGGTCGACGCGGTTGCGAACGATCTCGATCGCGCGGTCGATCGCCGTTTCGGTTTCCAATTGCAGCTCGGCCATGATCCGGGCATCGTCGTCACGGAGAGTGCCGTAGTAACGGCTGAGGCGAATGTCCCGTTGTTCGAACTTCTTGGCGAATGCCGGCACCAGGTCGAGTTCGCTGGTTTCTGCCTCGCGCCGCAGCTCGCTGATGATGGCCCGAAAATTGTCATCTTTGTTCTTGGCCAGGTCGTCCAGCAGCTGGATGACGTCGACCTCGAGCACGACGCGCATGCCACCCTGAAGGTCCAAGCCGAGCTTCATGCGCTTCGACCGGGCTTCCGCGATCGCGTCCTGGTTCGTTTCGAGGTAGGAGAGGCTGTCAGCGCCCGAGAGGTTGCTCAGCTGCGACCGGTAGGACCAATCCTGATAGGTTGGATACAGGAAGACCAGCGCGAGCGCCGTGGCGGCGACGATGAGGATGACGCGGGTGAGGTAGTTCTTCACGACAGCAGACTCCTGCGAAGGCAGAGGATCGATGGCCTGACAAAAAAGCGCGAGCAGAGATGCGTCGCGCCGGAGGAGCACATCCGTAATGCAAAAAAGCGAGAAAAAATATACCGGAATGAAGGCCGAAAGTCAACGGGAAACGTTGCTTCTCTGGCGATTCACGTCTATATTTCATCTCTGTTGTGCGAAAAACCGCGATGTGCTCATCAGAATAAGCCCAGGGTCACCGTCATGCCGTTGATGTCCAGTATCCGCAAGAACCTCGCCACCATGTTCGCCGTGTTGGCGTTCCTGTTCATCCTCATGATCGTATTTGAATGGGGGATGGATCTCTCCGGACGCTCTGGCGGCTTTGCCGGCGGCGATCCGGACGCCATCGGCGAAGTGAACGGGCAGACGATCAGCTACAAGCAGTTTTCGGAGCTCGTGCGACGTGCGGCCGAGTCGCAGAAGTCTCAAACGGGCCAGGACCCGGATGAAGAGACCGAGCGAATGATCCGATCGCAGGTGTGGAACCAGATGGTTGAAGACATCCTCGTGCAGGATGAGATCAAGCGCCTGGGCATCACGGTCACCGACCAGGAGATCCGCGATGTTGTCCAGGGGCCGAATCCCCCCGAGTTCCTGACGTCGCAGTTCCGCGATTCGACGGGCACCTTCCGCCGCGACGCGTACCTTCAGGCGATGATGAATCCCCAGAACAAGGACGCGTGGTTGCAGGTCGAAGAGATCATCCGCGAGCAGCAGAAGCGGTCGAAACTCCAGAGCCTCTTGCTTGCTTCCGTGGGCGTGGCCGAGAGCGATGTCCTGCGTCGCTTCATGGACCGGACCGCAGCGATGGACGTCGAATATGTTCTCTTCGACTTCAATCGTCTCGTGCCTGACACCGCCGTGACGGTCACCGACGACGATCTGGAGGCCGCCTACCGCAGCAATCCTGAGGATTTCAAAACGCGAGTCACGCGGCGCCTCAAGTATGTGAGCTTCAATCTTCAGGCGACCGCCATGGATACGGCGCAGGTGCTCGAAGAACTGGGTCGGCTTCGCGAGCAGGCCGTCGGCGGGACGGAGTTCACCGAGCTGGCCGGCACATATTCAGAGCGCCCACAATCGGACGCGTTCTTCAAGCGCGGAGAGCTGGGACGCGTGAAAGAAAAGGCCATCGCCGGCGCCCGAAAGGGTGACATCGTTGGTCCGGTCGCGGATGTCGACGGCATGCACCTCATCAAGCTCCTCGACGAGCGACAGGGCACACAGGAGTTCGTCAATGCCGCCCACATCCTGATCCGACCGCTCCCCGGTCCGGACTCCGTGAAGGCGCTTGCGAAGGCCCGAGACCTGGCGCGTCAGGCGCGCGGTGGCGCCGATTTTGCGAAGCTGGCCCGCGAGAATAGCGAAGACGGGTCCGCTGCCGAGGGCGGCGAACTGGGTTACACCGGCCGCGGCGGATGGGTCAAGCCGTTCGAAGACGCAGCGTTCGGAGCCCGTCCCGGACAGATCGTCGGACCGATCCGCTCGCAGTTCGGCTGGCACGTGATCAAGGTGCTCGGTCGCGACAAGCGGGAAGTACAGATATCGATCATCAGCATGCAGGTCAAAGCCAGCGCCCGCACGGTTGAGGATGCGTTCCGCAATGCGGATGACTTTGCGTATCTGGCGGACAAAGAGGGATTCGAGAAAGCAGCCGAGATCGGCGGCTATGTTGTGCAGGAGACGCCTGAGTTCACGAAGGACGGCTTCATCCCCGGCATCGGCGCCAACGACATGGTGGCGTCGTTTGCGTTCAAGAGCGACATGGACGACCTCAGCCGTGCCATCACGCTGAGCAATGCCGTGGGTGTCTTCAAGGTGTCGGGTGTTCGCGAAGAAGGTGTGCGGCCGATGGAGGAAGTACTGCCGCAGGTCCGTTCGATCGCCTACCGAGAGAAGCGCCTCGCAAGAACGAAGGCCATGGCTGAGGCGTTCGTCCAGGGCCTGCAGGGCTCGACCGACATCATCGCCGCTGCTCAAATGGACCGCAATCTGTTTGCCGCGCGGACGGGACCGTTCAAGCCGACCGACATGCCCTCCGGTGTCGGCCGCGATCCCCGCTTCATCGGCATGGCCCTGGCGTTGCCGATCGGCAGCGTTTCCTCGCCCGTCGAGGGTCAGCGCGGTCACTTCGTGATGAAGGTCGTGTCGCGGTCGCAGGTGGACACGGCCGCCTATGCCGTCGAGCGCGCGTCGCTGCAGAGTCAATTGCTCCAAGAGAAACAGAACCGCTTTCTGAGCGAATGGCAGAGGTCGCTGCGCGAGAACGCTACGATCGAAGACAACCGCGACCGGTTCTATCGCTGAGCCAGTCCCCTCCTGTGCCGTATGCGCCGCTCCAGGCATAGCCGTTCCCCGGCGTCCCCGCGGCTTCGAGGCCTTCTGAACCTTCTGCTGTTCGTCTCGCTCGCCGGCTCGGCTGTGGCCCAGCCGGCGGCGTTTCCTTTCATCCTGCGCGCCACCGCCACGTCCGGCGCGAAGGTCTTCCCGAATCCCACGTCGCCTTCTTCGACGATCCGCAACACATCGGTACCCGTCAGTGGCTGGTACGGCGGTGCTGCGGAGATCCTCATTCCCTTCACTTCCGAACTCTCCGTCACCGCCAACGTCGAGTATCTGCGCTCGATCGATGAAGGCCTCCGTCCCATCTCGCTCGGGGGCGCATTGGAAACGGTCCCCGTTCGCGACGGCTACGTGGTCGTTCCGGTCGAGGCCGGCATCGCCGTCAGCATCCCGGTCAGCGACGAGGTCTATCGACTTCTGATGTCGGGCGGGTTCGGGGTCACGTTCGTCTCGCGCATTCAAGAGGTGGCCGGGGTCAGCGCCCGGACCGAAGGCCTACCTGCGGCGTACGGCATCTTCGTCGGCGTCGCCTTCGAGGCGAAGATCTGGCCCGGCGTGTACGGCCATCTCTCCACCCGCTTTCGCGACCCCGAAGCGAACGTCACAACCCGCTACCCACAGCCTACCGCGTTCTATCAAGGACGAACGCTCCTGCTTCCGTCGGAGCCGACGACCACGCGCCTCAACCTCGACGGCCTTTCGATCTCTGCGGGCGTGATGGTGGACCTCGAACGCCTCTTCTGACCTCCGAGAGCCATGGGCCCCACCGCTCCATCCTCTCCCGCTCGTTCCACCGGACGGAAACTCATTTTCCTCACCGGCTTCATGGGAAGCGGGAAGAGCACGATCGGCCCGATCCTCGCCAACACGCTGGGCTATGATTTCGTGGACGTCGACCGGCTCATCGAAGCCAAGGCCCACGCGCGGGTCGTGCAGATCTTCGAGCGGGACGGTGAGCAACGCTTTCGCGAACTGGAGCACGAGGTTTTGCAGGAGGTTGCCGCCCGCGACCATTGTATCGTCTCGCTCGGGGGCGGGACCATCGCCAATGAACAGAATTTCTCGCTCATCAGGGAGAACGGGATCATCGTGTACCTGCGACTGGAGCCCGACGAGATCTACCAGCGTGTCCACCACCGTCCGGACCGTCCGCTCCTCTGGGACGCGTCGGGCAACTTGTTGTCGGCCGACCAACTACAGGAACGCATCCGACAACTTCTTGCGGACCGTGAACGCTACTACAATCAGGCTGACGTGGTCGTGCCCTCCGACCGGCGCCGCGTCGGGGTGACGGTGGACGAGATCGTGAGGCGGCTGCGGGGGTACGTATGAGTGCACGATCCATGACCAAAACGATCCGTGTCGGCGTTCCCGGTGCGTCCCACGATGTCGTGATCGGATACGACATCTTGCAGTATCTTCCGCGGGCGCTTCGTCGGGTCGGTGTGGGTCCGACGATCGGTGTCGTCACCGATTCCACGGTCGCCCGTACGTGGCTGGGACCGCTCCGCCGTGCTTTGGAGGCGAGTGGTCATTCGGTCATTCCTGTGGTGCTGAGGCCCGGCGAGCGACGGAAGACGCTGCAGACCGTCGGGTCGGTGTGCGGTCGACTGCTCCGCGCGGGTGTCGGACGCGACGGATGCATCCTCGCCCTGGGCGGAGGCGTCATCGGCGATCTGGCTGGATTCGTGGCGGCGACGTATCAGCGAGGCATTCCGGTCGTGCAGGTGCCGACGACGTTGCTGGCGCAAGTGGACAGCGCTCTTGGCGGCAAGGTGGGCGTCAATCACGCGCTCGGGAAGAACATGATCGGCGCCTTCCATCAGCCGACGCTGGTCTGGAGCGATACGGCCTGTCTTCGTACATTGCCGCGTCGCGAGCTGATCGGGGGGCTTGGCGAGGTCGTCAAGTATGGCATCATAAGCGATCGCCGGCTCTTCGAGTGGCTGGAGTCGAATCTCGATCGCGTGTTCGCGCTCAGCGCTGCGGGGCTCCGCTTCGTCGTCGAACGGTCGGCGTCGATCAAGGCCCGTGTCGTCGCCGCCGACGAACGCGAACACGGCCTCCGCGTGATCCTGAATCATGGACATACCGTCGGCCACGCACTCGAAGCGGCAGCGGGGTACGGGCGGTTGCGGCACGGCGAGGCCGTTCTCCTCGGAATGCGCATCGAGGCGCAGATCGCGGCGTGGATGGGACTCCTCTCGGAGGAGCATCGTCGGCGCATCGTCGGCCTCATCGACCGGGTGCCGGTGGCGGCGCCCCGGCTCTCGCTGGCGCGTGTGCTCGGTCACATGGGCCGCGACAAGAAGAACCGCCGGGGCGTCATGCGCTTCGTGCTCGCGACGGCGATCGGCCGCGTGCAGGTGGTGGAGCGGGTCGATCCCGCGCTCATCGCCGATGCCATTCGTGCGAGCGTGCGGACGAGGGGCTGATTCCCATTCTCACGAACCTGTGACGCTGCGTCATAGGATATGTTCCTCCTGCCTCGTACCTTCTCCTATCGAGTACACCGTCCCCTCCGCTCAACGCCAATGACCATTCGATACGTCCTTCTGGCCTTGTTCATTCTCCTTTCGCTCGGCTCCGCGCAATCGCCCAAGCGAGAGTTCCGCGCAGCATGGATCGCCACTGTGGTGAATGTCGACTGGCCTCTCTCCGGCGACACCGATCCCAACTCCCAACGAAGCTCGCTCCGCGCGATCTACGATTCCCTCGCGCGGATCGGTATGAACGCGGTCGTTTTCCAGGTGCGCCCGTCGGCGGATGCATTGTATCCGTCCACGATTGAACCGTGGTCGCAGTGGCTGACAGGTACGCAGGGGGTTGCGCCGGCGACCGCGTGGGATCCACTGCAGTATGCCATCGAGCAAGCGCGTGCGTACGGGTTCGAGTTTCATGCCTGGTTCAATCCATACCGGACGGTTGTCAACACATCGAACTCCAGTATCGCGCCCACACATATATCGGTGACTCATCCTGAATGGAACCTCACATTTGGGACGCTCAAGATGCTCGATCCGGGCTTGCCCGAGGTGCGGGCGTATGTGACCTCGGTGATCATGGATGTTGTGCGTCGCTATGACATCGACGGGGTTCACTTCGACGACTATTTCTATCCCTACAGCGGTGTCACGACGGAAGATCAGGCGAGCTACGCGACATACGGGGGCGGTCTGCCGATCGCCGATTGGCGGCGGCAGAACGTGAACCAACTCATCAAGATGGTGCACGACAGCGTCAAAGCGGTGAAGCCAAAGGTCAAGTTCGGCATCAGCCCGTTCGGCATATGGAGGAACGAGACGTCGGATCCGGCCGGATCGGCGACATACGGGACACAATCATACAGCGCTTTGTATGCGGATACCCGCTACTGGTTGCAGCAGGGCTGGGTCGACTACATGAATCCCCAGATCTACTGGTATATCGGAAGGTCCGACGCGAACTACCAAGTGCTGGTGCCGTGGTGGAATCAGAATGCGAACGGCCGGCACATCTACGTCGGCCATGGAACATGGCACGCCTTCGACTTTGGTTGGGGCGCAAAGGAGATCGTGAACCAGATCAACCTCAATCGAACGTATCCCAATGTGCTCGGGAGCGTCCATTTCAGCGCAAAGTGGTTTGTCCGGAGTTCTATCAGTGGCATCGATGTGGTCGGCAAGAAGTTGAACGACAGCCTCAAGGGCCTTGTCTACCAGCAACGGGCATTGCGGCCAACGATGAGCTGGATCGACGACGTACCGCCGAGCCCGCCTGAGAGCGTGACCATCCAACGTTTCACCGGCTTCGGCCGGGTAAGGTCAAAGCCGTCCCCGGTGGCGAGCGACGGCGAAAGTCCGACGGAATATCTGCTCTATCGCTCTTTTTCGCTTCCGATCGACCTCAATGATATGCGTAACGTTGTCGCGCGTGGCGGGTCGATCGACTACATCGAGGACACGCGATTCTTCTACGCGTGGGAGACCGCCTGGTTCTGCGTGACCGCCCTCGATCGTCACCACAACGAGAGCGCCCCGAGCAACATCATGGGTCTGACCACGAGCGGCACGGTGGGCGTGGAGACCACACCCGAAGTACCGCTGGCCGAGCGTCTTCACCAGAACTTCCCGAATCCGTTCAACCCGGCGACCGTCATCGCCTTCGAGCTCGCCCGCGAAGCGTATGTGACGCTCCGCGTCTACGACGTGCTGGGACGCGAAGTGGCGACGCTGTGGGATGGCATCGCGCTGGCCGGGTACCGTCAGGTGACGTTCGACGCGCGCGGTCTTCCGAGCGGTACGTACTTTGCCCGGATGACGGCTGGAGATCGGGTGGAGACGAAACGGATGCAGCTCGTCCGATAGGGAGCGGAATGGAGCAGGAGAAGAGGAGGGATGGAGGAGAGGAGTTCGGTGCGAAGAACCAGAGGCAGGAGTAGTGGGGTAAAACCCGCCGAACCTCGCAGAGCGTTCTGGTGAGGGCTACCCGTTATCGCGAGTCGTTTGAGTCCATGAGGCGGGAAAGGTCCGAGAGAAGCTTATGACGAAAAAACCCGGAGATGATCCGGGTTCTTTCGTTTGGAGTGTGCTGATTTTGACGCCTCTTTGGAGTTTGGAATGTCTGGCGTTTGGTACGTTTCCTTCACCACGTGATCTTGCTCCGCTTTCTCACCGCATCTTCTCCTTCGTTCCACTGCTCCGACGTGTGCTTCTCGCACAGGCCGATAGGGTACTTAGCGTTGAAGAGCTCGGATGCTTTGTCAGGACAGAATTCTCGGGCCTTTTTCTTGGTCTCGACGCAGATGGTGTCCTCGATGACGCCGTCGGGCTTGTTGAAGTTCTCGAGCGGCAGTCCGATGTCGGGATCGTCGTACGTATACTGCATGAAGCGACCCCATATCGGCGCGGCGGCCCGTCCGCCCTGACCGTCGTTGCTCCGGAACTTGATCCGGTTGTCGTCAAATCCCACCCACGCTCCCGCCGCAAGGCGCGGGGTGAATCCCACGAACCAAGCGTCGCCGTAGTCGTTGGTCGTTCCGGTCTTGCCTGCCGCCGGTCCGTCGTAGAACGTCCGAATGGCGCGGGTGGCCGTCCCGCCGTTCACGACGCCGCGCAGGAGGTCCGTCATCAGGTAGGCCGTTTCCTTGCTGAGCACCTCCCGTTTTTCCGGACCGGTTCGCTCGATGACATTGCCGTCCTTGTCCTCGATGCGGAGGATGGAGACGGGTGAAACATAGACACCTTCGTTGGCGAACACGCCATAGGACGAGACGAGGTCAAGCGGGACGACTTCGACCGACCCGAGGGCGATCGATTCATACGGAGGGATCTGCGTGCGAATGCCCATGCGTTCCGCGTAGTCGGCCACCTGCTTGGCCGGCGCGATCTCGAGAATGGCGCGGACGGTCACCAGATTGATCGACAGTTTCAGGGCATCGCGCAGCGTGTACTTGCCGCCGACGGTCCGGTCGTAGTTGCTCGGCGTCCAACGGGTCCCGTCGGGCATGGGGATCGTCACCGGCTGATTGAGGAGCTCGTAGCAGGCCGGGTAGCCGTTGTCGAGTGCGACGGTGTAGACGAACGGCTTGAACGCCGAGCCTGGCTGGCGCCGGATCTGCGTCACATGGTTCAGGCCATACTTGAAGTTCCTGAAGTTACGTCCCCCGACCATGGCCATGATGCCGCCGGAGTGCGGATCGATGACGACGAACCCCACCTCGATCCGCTGCGTCATCCGCTTGACGGAATCGGTGAAGGCGGGGTTCGTGCGGAAGGCGTGGATGACGCTGTCGCGCTGGTCGGCGTTGCGTGAGCGGCGGTAGGCGTCGCTTTCGCGGATCGTCTTGACGATGTTGTCCTCGAGGATGTCGGGATGTTCGGCCCAATTCCACGTGGAATCGAACAATGCCTGGAACGCTGGCAAGTGCTCCTCGACGGCCCTGTTGGCGTGCCGTTGCATGCGGCTGTCGACGGTGGTATAGACGCGCAGACCGTCGCGGTAGATGTCGAAACCGTACTGCTCCGCCTTTCGCTGGAGCTGACGCCGGACGAGCTCGACGAAATGCGGCGCGGTGCCGGCCCGGAAGTCGGAGTCCATCGACTGGATCTGGAGCGAATCAGCGCGAACGGCCGCCACGGAATCTGCCGACAGAAGACCCTCGCGGAGCATCTGGCCGAGGACGACGGCTCGGCGGTTGAGGGCGCGTTCGGGGTGATTGATGGGATCATAGTATCCCGGGCCGCGCAGCATCCCGATCAGGAGCGTGTATTCACCGGTCTGGAGCTCCAAGGCCGATTTTCCGAAGTACGTCCTCGCGGCCGACTCGATGCCGTAGGCGCCCCGGCCGTACCACACGACATTGAGATAGAGTTCGAGGATCTCGTCCTTGGTGAAGTTCCGTTCGATTTGGATGGACGTGAAGGCTTCCCGGATCTTCCGGGTGAATTTGTCGAAGATGTTCCGGTCGCGCCATTTCAGGTACAGATTGCGCGACAACTGCATCGTGATAGTACTGGCCCCTTCGGCATCGAGGTCGAAGGCCATGATATTCTTGATGAAGGCCTTGCCGATCCGGGTGACATGGAGACCCCAGTGGTTATAGAACTGCTTGTCTTCGGTCGCCACGAGCCCGGCGATAAGCCCGGGAGGAAGCTGGCTGAGCGTCACGCGGGAGCGGTTCTTGTAGAAGATCTCGTCGAGCAACTCCCCGTCGATCCCGTAGATCTTCGTCGAAAGCTCTGGCCGAGGGTTCTCGAGCTCTTCCAGTGAAGGGAGCCCGTCGATGATGTAGACGGTGTACCAGGTGCCGAGGACGACGACGACGGCGAGGGCGGCGATGACTGCGAGGATCGATCGCAGCGACCAGCGGCGGGAGCCACGGGCCTTGCGTCGGCGGTACTCGGGGTCGTTGAAATACCGCTGCATCTCGTCGGAGCTATAGTGGGTGGATGCCATGATCGTGGGTCAGTCGCGGAACCGCCGGAGCGATATCCGCTGGCCGTCGAAGACGGCGTAGGTGCACTCGTCGATCCAGTCGCCGAGGTTCACATACGTCCCGTGCTCGTAGCGCTCAAAATGCGATTGATGATTGTGGCCCATGACGACAACGTCGACGCCGTTCCGGATGCGCTGACGTGCGAACTCCACCATGTCGTTCCCCTCATACACCTTCTTTCCGGTGTGCTGCCGGCTTGTCTTTGAGGACCAACGGGCCAGCCAGCCGGTCAGGTCGGGATGGAGAAGGGAGAAGAGAAAGACGTTCACCTTGTTCCGGAGAACGGCCTTGAGGATGCGATAACCGGTATCGTTGCGCAGCAAACCATCGCCATGGTGGATCAGGAAGTGCTTGCCGTAGAGGTCCCGTTCGATCGGGTCGGGACAAACCTCGATGCCGAACTCCTGCTCGAAATAGTCCCGCATCCAGAAATCATGATTCCCGACGACGTAGGTGATCCCAACCCCCTTGTCGCGCAGCGCGGCCAGGGCACCGAGCACGCGCACATGTCCTTTTGGCACGACCGACCGATACTCGAACCAGTAGTCGAACAGGTCTCCGACAATAAAGACGTGCTCGGCGCGACGTCCGATCCTTTGGAGGAACCGGACGACGCGGTCTTCTTTTGCGCGGTCCTCCTCGCGGGAACCGAGGCCCAAGTGCGCATCTGAGAAGAAGACGATGGGGCGGCGGGGGCGCCGTATCTGTGGTTTCGACGGGGTCACAACTTTGCAAGGTCGCAAAAATCGACCGTAAATCAAAGATTCGGCCATTCAGCGGATCAGCGACGTACGGCGCCAGAAGGGTTGGCGGTCCCACCTTCGCTCTCCAAGCGTCAGCGGGAGTGAGACACACCGCAGGGCAAAGTCTTTGACGGCCCTGGAATGGCGCGGCGACCGACCGCGAGGATCCGATCGACCCGCCGTGTCACGACCCGACCGGAGAGGTCGAGATGCGAGCGATTGCGCTCATGCACGTCGATGAGATTAGAGGGGATCGGGAAGTCCGGCGGATGGCGTGCTCTGCGGGGACGAGGAACTTGGGGACAAGCCACGCCGGGCATGGATCCACTCGCGCACAACGCGCACACGAAGGCCGAGGTCATACTCCCGACGTCCACGCGGCTCCCGTAACTTTGCGGAGGGGTTGTTCGGCAGATCGAACTCGCACGTCGCATCGCCGCACTGGATCGCCACCGCGATCGCGGAGCCGTGTGCGGGTGCCGACGCGGGGCGCCAGCGGATCACACGAGGACACCCATGTTCGGGATAGACCGGCGCATCGATCGGCGGTCCTCAGGACACAGAACTCGTCGGCGGGAGGATCACGCGAAAGGTGCTGCCGCCGCCGACCGTGCTTTCGACCTCGATGGAGCCGTTGTGCGCTTCGGCGATCCATTTAGCGATTGACAGTCCGAGCCCGCTTCCCGGCGGCGATTCGCGGCCTTCTCGAAGGACGCGATGGAAGCGATCGAAGATGCGCGGCTGTTCATCGGCGGGAATGCCGATGCCGGTGTCCGACACAGCGATGACGGCCTGGCCACCCCGTCGCGTGAGCGAAAGTCGGACCGCGCCGCCGTCGGGGGTATACTTCACCGCGTTGTCGATGAGATTGAGGAAGAGCTGGCGGAGCCGGAGCGGATCGCCGACGACGGCGATGGGCTCGACGGGGTCGAAGGTAACAGTGATGCGCTGGGGTGCGGCGAGCATCTTCGCGTCCTCGAGGAGCTGGGTGAGCAGTTCGTGGAGCGGCACCTCGGAGAGGTCAAGGGCATGCCGGCCCACATCGCTCCGGACGAGCGACATGAGCCCTTCGACGATCGATGAGAGACGAACGAGCTCGTCCCTGAGGCTGGAGAGGAGCTCGCGCGTCTCGGCGCTGAGGCGCTTGCCCCGCAAAGCGACGTCGACCTCTCCCCGCATGATCGTCAACGGCGTGCGAAGTTCGTGCGACGCGTCGGCCGAGAACTGCTGGACCTGTGCGAACGAGGATTGCAGGCGTCCGATCATGTCGTTGAACTGCGCGCTGAGGCGGCCGAGCTCGTCGTCGACGCGCGCGGGCGGCAGGCGCCGCGTCAGGTTCTGGGCGGTGATCTCGCGCACTGCGGTCGTGATCTCATCGACGGGCTTCAACGACTTATGGGCGAGGAACCAGCCGCCGATTACGGAGATGAGAAACGCGAGCGGAGCGAAGTACCGGAAAGCCACAAATAGACTGTCAAGAACCTCGTTGACCGACTGCAGCGGGTAGCCGACGTAGATCTTCACGTAGTCGTTCTGCGTCACGGCCATCCGGATCTCCTCACCGCCGGGCATCGTGCTTGTGACGACCCGGATCCACTTGTACGGCATCTGCGGCCAATCGAGGCGCTTCGTGCCGAGCGTCTGCGAGGCGTAGAGCAGGTCGCCATTCCGGTCGAGGATCTGGATATAGTGACTCCGAGGCGTGAGCAGCGTGTGGCGGTAGATCTCACGCCACATCGCGTCGGTCTCGTCGTCGACGGCCAGCGAATCGCCGGGCGGGGCCGGTTGCTGGGCCGCGGTCTTGCGGAGCTCGCGGAGCTCGAGGATCGCCGCGCGCTTGAGCCGCACGCGCTTGGCTTTCGGCTCAATGAAGTCGTTGACCCACCGAACCTCGTTATGGAGCGATTCGTCGAGGTTCTCGATGAGGGCCGCCCTCGTGACGAAGGTCGCCGACACGCCGGTGATGAGCAATGTCATGCCCAGGCCGAGCGCGTACCATGCAGTGAGACGATTGCGGATGGAGCGGATCTTGATCACGCCGTCCCGTTGCGGTCTTCAAGAATGTATCCCTTGCCCCGCTCCGTATGGAGGAGCTTGCTCGGGTAGCCGGCGTCGATCTTTTTGCGCACGTGGTTCACGTAGACGTCAACGATGTTTGTACCGGGGTCGAAATCGTATCCCCAGACCTCCCGGGCCAGATCAAGGCGTGAGACCATCTTTCCGGCATGCCGCATGAGGTACTCCAGGAGGCTGTACTCGCGGGCGGTGAGATCGATCGAACGGTCGCCACGGAGGGCCTTGTGGCTCACCGTGTCGAGCTGGAGGTCGCCGACGCGGAGTTCAGTGCGCGTCTTTGAGCGGCGGAGGAGCGAGCGTACGCGAGCCAGCAGGACCTCGAACGAGAAGGGCTTCGTGAGATAGTCGTCGGCGCCGAGGTCGAGCCCTCCGACGATGTCCTCGGTGGTGCTGCGGGCCGTCAGCAGAAGCACGGGGGTCACGACACCGTCGGCGCGCAGGTCCTTGAGGATCTCGAAACCGTTCTTGCGGGGCAGGAGGACGTCGAGGATGATGAGATCGAAAGACTCGGAGCGGGCCTTGCGCTCGCCGCTCGGGCCATCGGGGGCCGTATCGACGACGTAGCCCTCCGTCTCGAGGCCGCGACGGAGGAACCTCGCAACCTTCACCTCATCTTCAACGACCAGGATCTTGAGCGCCATGCGATTCGGAACGAACGGTGGGCAAAGTACCTTGAAAACGACCGACTGTCAATCGGGCATCATCATTTGAGGGGGGCGGAATTTTGGGTATATTTTCCATCCTGTCATGAGACCTCACATGCGTTCAACCGCGATCGTTCTTGCGCTCGCTCTGACTCTGTCCGGCTGTATCCAGACCATTGCCATTCGGACGGTCGGCGGCATTATGGAGCACGGCTTCGCCGCCTTCAACGAAGAGGCAGACCTCGGAATCGCCCGTGAAGGGCTCAGCGGCAATCTCAAGCTGCTGGAAGCTCTCATCAAAGGGGACCCGAAGAACGAGAAGTTGCTCCTGTTCGCCGCTCAGGGCTACAGCGCCTATGCGCTGGCCTTCGTCGAAGACGACAGCGTGGAACGAGCCCGGCCCCTCTACCTTCGGGCCCGCGAATACGCGTTCCGCATCCTGGAGCAGAAGATGGATCTGCGGGCCGCTCTGGCCGGCGACCTTGAAGAACTGCGCTTGGCTGTGGATCGCCTGTCCGACGACGATGTGCCCGCGGTCTTCTGGGCCGCATTCTCGTGGGGAGCGTTCATCAACATCAGCCGTACGGACCTGACGGCCATGGGAGACCTGTCGAAGGTAGATGTCCTCATGGCGTTTGTCCACAAGCGTCAGCCTTCGTACTATTACGGCGGGTCGGACGCGTATTTTGGGTCGATCCAAGGAACCATACCTGCCGTACTTGGGGGCCGGCCCGACCTTTCGAAGTCCCACTTTGAAAAGGCGATGTCCTATTCGCAGGGCCGATTCCTCATCGTGCAGGTGATGTTCGCCAAGACGTACTGCGTGCAGGTGCAGGACCGCGAGTTGTTCGAGAAGCTGCTCAGCGGCGTGCTCGAAGCGTCACTCGACGACATGCCCGAAGCTCGACTTCCGAACGCGATGGCGAAGAAGAAGGCTGAACGATTGCTGGCGGAGATCGACGAACTGTTTTGAAATGATGGAGCTGAGACGTGTTCAGTGGACGGTCGTCCGACGTCAATCAAAAGCGGGACATCATTGAGACATTGACAGAAGAGTGAAACCATGACGTTGAGAACCGTGACGCTGTTGACTCGAATGGCCATCATGGCTGCGGCAGCGCTCCTGTTGTTCGGAACATCATCGGCACAACAGTATACGATCAAGTTTGCCACGGTGGCGCCGGACGGCAGCACATGGATGAAGCTGTTGAGGGAGTATGACGAGGCGATCCGGAAGGAATCGGGCGGCCGGGTGAGGTTCCGGACGTATCCGGGGGGCGTGCAGGGAAAAGAGCAGGACGTTCTCCGGAAGATCACCATCGGTCAGCTCCAATCGGGCGGATTTACGGGGGTCGGCATGGGGGAGGTCGCGCCGGCCGTGCGCATTCTCGACGCGCCGTTCCTCTTCCGTACGCGGGCTGAAGTGGACCACATTCTGGAAAAGTTCACGCCCGAGTTCGAGAAGGCCTTCAACGACGGCGGATATGTGCTGCTGGGATGGGCCGAAGTGGGATTTGTCCACGTCTTCACGAACTCCGAGATCAAGTCTCCCGACGACCTGCGGAGACTCAAGCTTTGGACGTGGGAAGGGGACCCGCTGGCGCAGGCGGCCTTCCGGGCGCTGAATTTGAGTCCGATCCCCTTGTCGCTCGAGAATGTGCTCTCTTCGCTGCAGACCGGGCTGATCGACGCGTTCTACACCTCTCCGTATGCTGGCCTGTCGCTTCAGTGGTTCACCCGGGCAAAGTTCATGGTGAATGTTCCGCTGGCCAACGCCATGGGGGGCGTGCTGATCTCCAAGAAGTACTTCGACACGATGCCCGCCGACCTGCAGCAGATCGTGCTGAAGAACGGCCGAACCTACCTGCGACGGTTGACGGAGCTGAGCCGTCAGGACAACGACGCGGCTGTCAAGGAGTTCCAGAAGCGTGGTATCAAGATCCTCGAGGCCAAGGAATCCGACCTCAAGATCTATCAAGATGCCGGCGTCAAGGCCCGTCGCGAATTGGCGGGAAAGATGTACAGCGAAGACCTGATGAGGCGTATCGAGACCGCGCTTGCCGAGTTACGGAAGAATGCGAAGTGACGGCATGAAGATCCTGCTCAAGATCGACCGGGCTTTCGCGTCAGTCGAAGGAGCCCTGCTCATCCTTCTCCTGTCGGTGATGATCCTGCTGGCGTTCGTCCAGGTCGTCCTCCGGAACGCCTTCCATGAGGGGTTCATCTGGGCCGACATTCTCCTGCGGCATCTCGTCCTTTGGATCGGCATCCTGGGGGCCGCTCTCGCGGCGAGTCAGCAGCGGCACATCACCGTTGACGCCCTTACCCGGTTCCTGCCGCCGCGCCTTCGGCTTGGCGTACTGGCCTTTGCCCAGCTCTTTGCCGTGGCAGTCTGCGTTGTGCTGGCGGACGCCGCGGTGACGTTCGTGCGAAACGACCTGGCCTTCGGCTCCACGGTGTACGGTGAGGTGCCCGCCTGGACAAGCCAGATCATCATTCCGGTCGGGTTCGCCCTTCTCGCGTTCCATTTCCTCGTGCGTGCCCTTGAGAACGCCGTGGCGGCGTACCGCGGAGGAGAGCGATGAAGTCTTGGCTCATCGTCGCTGCGCTCGTGCTCCTGGCCCTTGCTGGCGCGCCGTTGTTCACGATCATCGGCGCGATCGCCCTCTACGGGTTCTCCACCGTCGGCACCGACAGTTCGGCGGTCATCATCGAGCTCTACCGCATCGCCGACTCAGCACCGCTCATCGCGATCCCGCTCTTCACCTTCGCCGGCTATCTGCTCGCGGAGAGCCGCTCTCCGCAGCGTCTCGTCAACCTCACGAAGTCGCTCGTCGGTTGGATCCCCGGGGGCATTGCGTTCGTCGTGCTCGTCGTGTGCGCATTCTTCACGGCCTTCACAGGGGCCTCGGGCGTGACGATCGTTGCGCTCGGCGGCCTGCTCCTGCCGATGCTCGTGGAGCAGAAGTATCCTGAGAGATTCTCGATGGGACTCATCACGGCGTCCGGCAGCATCGGTCTGCTGTTCCCGCCCAGTTTGCCCATCATTATCTACGGCCTTGTCGCCTCGGTGAGCGTGGATCAGCTCTTCGTCGCCGGGACCTTGCCGGGCGTGTTGCTCGTCGCCATCCTCACGACCTACGGGATCCACGTCGGTATCAAGGCGAAGGTTCCGCGCATCGCGTTCTCGTGGTCGAATCTCTGGTCGTCGGTCCGGGCGGCGTCATGGGAGATCCCGCTGCCGATCATCGTGGTGGGGGGTATCTACGGAGGGTGGTTCACGGCTACGGAGGCCGCGGCCATCACGGCGTTCTATGTGTTCGTCGTGGAGGTCTTCGTCTACCGCGATCTCACGCTGTTTGGGGATGTGCCGCGTGTCATGAAAGAAAGCATGGTGCTGGTCGGCGCCATCCTCGCGATCCTCGGGGTGGCGTTCGGCCTGACGAACTACCTGATCGACCAGGAAGTACCGCAGCAGCTGTTCGAGCTGGTGAAGGAGCGCGTCTCCGACCCGCTCACGTTCCTGCTGATCCTGAACGTGTTCCTCATCGTCGTCGGCATGATGATGGATATCTTCTCGGCCACCATCGTCGTCGTGCCGCTCATCCTGCCGATCGCGCGGGAGTTCAACATCGATCCGGTGCATCTGGGGATCATCTTCCTGACGAATCTCGAGATCGGCTACCTGACGCCTCCCGTCGGGCTCAACATCTTTCTCTCGAGCCTTCGGTTCGGCAAGCCGGTCTTTACCATCGTCCGGTCCGTTCTCGTCTTCATTCTGCTTGAGCTCGTGGCTCTCGGGATCATCACCTACTACCCGGACCTCAGTTTGTGGCTGGTGAGGGCGTTAGGAACACAGTAGAGATCGCGAGAGGTGAGAGGAGGGAGGAGTGAGGTGGAGTGAAGGTGACCTTGAAACCAACGCGTCAGAGTCCTCCGCTGCATCAAGATCCCCCCCGCACCCCCTTTGACGTTCACTGTCCACCTCTACAATGATCTCCGCAGGCCTAGGCTCCACGTGAACCGCGTGGAGGATGAGGCCAGGTCCGACGGCGAGTACATCAGTCCCGGCATGGCCGAAACCGACCACCCATTGCCGAGGGGGACGATCAGAACGACCATGCCGTCGATGCTCGAAAGGCCCGTGACCGTGGCGGTGGTGGATACGAGCCCTGCATTCCGGCCTCGGTCGCGTTTCAACGAAGAGGCGGTGACCGTCTGGGAGCCGACCGATAACGAGACGATCGGCAACACGCTGAATCCCTCACCGGCAATGAACAGCGAGGCATCGACCGAGGCGTAGGTCGCCCCCTCGCCGCCAAAGTAGCGGTCGAGGTCGGCGCCGAACGACCAGACGTCACCGTCGAAGGCGACCGCGATGGTGGCCGATGTCGGCGAGGATGCGGAGGGATTGGTGGAGCCGGCGGGATACCAGGTGCGGACCAACGAGAACGCGAGATTCCAGGCCTCGGAAACCGCCAGCTCGTACTCGCCCATCAGCGAGGTCCGTTGCGCCGTCCACGGATCGGGTTGGATGGCCGCGCTGAGACCCAGCGAGAACCCTCCTTCGCAGGCCAACCTGCCACCGGCCACGAACGTGATGCGCTCCGGCGCTGCATCGATGCCGTATTGTGACAGACGGCTCATCGCGCGAAGGGAGAGACTGCCGAACCAGGACGAGGGGTCGTCGCCCCCGTCAACCTGCGCCGCGGCCGGCGCCGGAGCCGCGGTCAGCAGCACGAGCGCCGCGATGAAACTCCAAGGGCCCCTCCCGCAACAGAAGGGACCCTCGTGCCTGGCGTGCGAACGCATGATCTAGTGCCGTTTCCCATAACACTTATTGTGCGGCATGTGAAAGAAGTATGGGAAACGAGCACTAGTGCCTGCCCGCCGATCATGAATCCGAAGGGCAGGCGGGCTCGCTTCCCACACAAGATTTCTTTCGAGAAGCGGCACTAGCAGGATGCTGAAAAATGGTCGATTACCAACTTCGAGTTGAGTTGGGTGCGTTTGAACGAAGCTGCGGCACGCTGAGCGCGTCCCTCATCGTGCA
>JALONQ010000028.1 GCA_025454835.1 Bacteroidota bacterium
TGCTCTGAGCGGAGAAGAGGCTCAGACCGACCGCGATGGCGATACCGACGATGATAACGCCGAGGATGATGAGAAGAAGCTGTTGCTGACCCATTTGGGGCTCCTTAGGGTTGGTGGTTGATGTTGTCTGAAGCGTGAATTACTGTCGGCTTTCCTACCTCCAATCCGCGTGCCAGCAGTCCCGAGAACTCAGTGACTCGAAAATCGACGAAAAAGGCGACTGTGAGTCACTCCAGGTCGGGGTTGTGTAAAAATTACCGAGAAATTTGTGCCGCGCGCTCAGTCCTCAGGTGAAGAAGGGGCTGATCGGTCTATTGGAAATCCCCGGTGTAGGTCCAATTGGCCAATTTGCCGTACTGATCGAGGGTGACGGTTATCGTGTTCGATGAATCCAACATGGAACTGGCTGTGATGGTCACCGTGGTGGCCGTGGAAACCGAGCGGAAGCCGGCGTTTTCCGTGGATGTCATGGTCACAGGGATCTTGAACCCCGCGAAAGAGCCCTGTCCGCCACCCATGCTCGTGGTCGTGACGCGGAAGTGGTTGGCGTAGGCTGCGATCTGATTGATGTCATTGAAGATCGCCGTCTTGTTCGCTTGAATGGCCTGTGCGCTGAAAAGCGTGAGGCCGATCGCGATCGCGAACGCGACAAGAATGGCACCGAGGATCACGAGCAGCAGCTGTTGTTGCCCCATGGCTTTCTCTTGTGACCTGAAGCATTAAATGTAGTGGCCAGCGCCCTCGAATGCAAGGACACCGCACCGCAACGGTTCTCCCGTCCTCCTTTTGCAACCATTCACGGTATCCGGTACATTGGACTCAAGAACATGCCCTATCAGCTCGTTACCGACCTCAAGCCAGCCGGCGATCAGCCGGAGGCCATTCGTCAACTCGTCGAAGGGCTCCGACGCGGCGACCGGCATCAGACCCTCCTTGGAGTGACTGGGAGCGGCAAGACCTTCACCATTTCGAACGTGATCAAGGAATTCGACCGTCCGGTCCTGGTCCTGTCGCACAACAAGACCCTTGCGGCCCAGCTCTACGCCGAGTTCAAGGGGTTCTTTCCGAAGAACCGCGTCGAGTTCTTCATCTCGTACTACGACTACTATCAACCCGAGGCCTACGTTCCGACGACCGACACGTACATCGCCAAGGACGCCTCGATCAACGACGAGATCGACCGCCTTCGACTTCGGGCCACGAGCGCCCTGTTGAGCGGCGATCCACGGGTGATCGTGGTCGCTTCGGTCAGCTGCATCTATGGCATTGGCGCGCCGGAGGAGTGGATCGGCCAGACCATCGTCATCCGCAAGGGGGAAGGGATCGGGCGGCAAGCGTTGCTGAAGAAGCTCGTGGACATGCTCTACACCCGCAACGACTACGAATTCGTGCGCGGCACGTTCCGCGTCCGGGGCGACGTGGTGGAGATCGTGCCCGGCTTCGAGAATGAAGAGGCGCTGCGCGTCGAGTTCTTCGGCGACGAAGTGGAGCGGATCGCGTACGTGAACCGGGTGGACGGTACGGTCACCGGCGAGACCGACTTTGAGGTGGTGTATCCGGCGAAGCAGTTCGTGACCAGCCGCGCGACCATCGAGAAGGCGCTGGGGTCGATCGGCGATGAGCTCAAAGAGCGGTCTGCGGAACTCACCGCGTTGGGGAAGCTTGTCGAAGCCCAGCGGCTGAATCAGCGCACCCGTTTCGACATGGAGATGATGCGTGAGGTCGGGTACTGCCAAGGGATCGAGAACTACTCTCGCCATCTCGCGAAGCGCGAACCCGGCTCGCGCCCGTCGTGCCTGCTCGACTACTTCCCGAAGGACTATATCACCGTCATCGACGAGTCACACGTCACCGTCTCTCAGATCGGGGCGATGTACGAAGGGGACCGGTCCAGGAAGACGACGCTCGTCGAGTACGGCTTCCGGCTCCCGTCGGCGCTCGACAATCGGCCGTTGAAGTTCCACGAATGGCAGGAGATCTCGGGACAGGTGATCTACGTCAGCGCGACGCCGGCGCACTACGAGCTCGAACATTCGAAAGGGGTGGTCGTCGAACAGGTTATCCGTCCGACCGGACTGGTGGACCCCGACGTCGAGGTGAGGCCATCGAAGCATCAGATCGACGACCTCATCGCGGAGATCCGGACCCGTACCGCCCGCAAGGAGCGCACGCTGGTGACGACGCTGACGAAGCGCATGGCGGAGGACCTGACCGAGTATCTGCATAACATCTCCATCCGGGTCCGGTACATCCACTCGGAGGTCGATGCGCTCGAGCGCGTCGAGACATTGCGCGACCTTCGCCTGGGAGAGTTCGATGTGCTCGTCGGTGTGAACTTGCTTCGCGAGGGGCTCGACCTGCCCGAGGTTTCGCTCGTCGCCATCATCGACGCCGACAAGGAGGGATTCCTGCGGTCCGATCGCTCGCTGATCCAGACCGCCGGCCGCACGGCCCGCAATGTGAACGGCAAGGTCATTCTCTATGCCGACACCGTGACGGGTTCCATGCGGCGGATGATGGACGAGACAAGCCGTCGGCGGGAGAAGCAACTGGCCTACAACGAGCGACACGGCATCACGCCGGAGACGATCCTGAAGACGGTGGACGAGATCCTGGCGGCGACGGCCGTTGCCGACGTACGGATGAAGAAAGACCTGCACGCGCAGAAGCGTATCCCGCAGGTCGCCGACGCCGTCGCAAAGTACCTGAGCAAGGGCCAACGTGAGGACCTCATTGCCGAGCTGAGCGAAGAGATGCGGCGCGCATCGAAGGACCTGGAGTTCGAGCGGGCCGCGCAGTTGCGGGACGAGATCGAACGACTTGGAAGAACCTGAGGCGGAGGAGAAAAGGAGAAGCGGAGTTCTCTTGGAGGTCTGATCAGGTGCGATCCGAAGAGTGTGCGCTTGACCTGCCCCGGAATTCAGCGTGGCACGTTACGACGACCATCTTCAATCGTGCTCCAAGGCACAGGCCTCCGATAGCGTGCAAGTCGATTCTTCATCTTTGCTGGGCTTGAGGAATTCCTGAGGGAATTCCAAGGTTTCTCTCACCGATGACCTGAGGGGGTGATCGTGATGACCTTCCGAACGATGTTCGAGTCGTTCCTCGATCTTCTGTATCCGCCCACGTGTCTGTCGTGCGGCCGGTTGCTCGACGGCGGCACAAGGCACATCTGCGCCTCCTGTTGGTCGGAAGTGCCGCTCGTGCGCGACCATCCGGTTCTGGTGGCCGAGGCGAACTCCAAGATCGCTCAGGACGTCGACGCTGTCGTTTCGGCATTCGTCTTTCAGAAGACCGGGCCTCTGCAGGCACTGGTCCATGCGTTGAAGTACGAAAATGCTGACCCGGTCGGGGTCTGGTTGGGGGAGCGCATGGCGGACGAAGTGATCGGCCGACTGCCGCCGATCGACCTGATCGTGCCGGTCCCGCTCCACCGCTCGAAGGAACGTGAGCGGGGATACAACCAGGCAGGGATGATCGCCAACGGAGTGGCGAAACGCGTCGGCTCCCGAGTGGAAACGGGACTCCTCCTTCGCGTTCGGCACACGCCCACCCAGACGAAGCTCTCCATCGAGCAACGCCGGGCGAATGTCGCCGAGGCGTTCAGCGTGGAGCGGAGCTTCGAACGGAGTTTGCAGGGCCGCACCGTCATGGTCGTCGACGACGTGATCACGACGGGTTCGACGATCGCGGCCTGCGCGCGCGCACTACGCGGGGCGGGTGTCGCGAGCGTAGTCGCCGGTTCGGTGGCGCTCGCCGATCATGACGCTTGAACGAGAGGAGCGCAATGGGGGAGCATGGAGGAGCGATGCGTGGAGCAAGGTGACTAGAGGGGGGGAGAGCAAAGACCCGAGATCTGTCGACGAGGCGATGAGGGTTTGTGAGAGAGGCGTTTCCCGAGTTGCTTCTCGGCCCTTTTCTGGCTAGAATTCAATGTTTTGCTGCTCCCTCGAATCCTCTGCTGTTCATTCCATGACGTCTGGAGGCAACTATGGCATTGAAGATCGGTATCAACGGTTTTGGCCGCATCGGCCGCAACGTGCTGCGCGCCGCGATCAACGATCCCGGCATCGAGATCGTGGCCGTGAACGACATCACCGACGCCGCGACGCTGGCGCATCTGCTCAAGTACGACTCGGTCATCGGCAACTTCCCGGGTACGGTGAAGGTCGACGGCACGTCGATCGTCGTGAACGGCAAGACGGTGAAGGTCTTTTCGGAGAAGGACCACAACGGCCTGAAGTGGGGTGAGATGGGCGTGTCGATCGTGATCGAATCGACCGGCCTGAAGCACTTCACGGACGGCGAAGCTTCGGCCGACCACATCAAGAACGGCGCGAAGAAGGTCATCGTCACCGCCCCGGCGAAGAAGCCCGACGTCACCATCTGTCTTGGTGTCAATACCAACGCCTACGATCCGGCCAAGCACCACATCCTCTCGAACGCGTCGTGCACGACGAACTGCCTCGCGCCGATGGTGAAGGTGCTCCATGAGTCCTTCAAGGTGAAGAAGGGATTCATGAACACCATCCATTCCTACACGAACGACCAGCGCATCCTCGACCTGCCGCACAAGGACCTGCGTCGGGCGCGGGCCGCTGCGATCAACATCATCCCGACGACGACCGGCGCCGCCAAGGCGGTCGGCAAGGTGATCCCCGAGCTGAACGGCAAGCTTGACGGCTGCTCGCTGCGCGTTCCGACCCCGAACGGATCGATCACGGACTTCACGGCCGAGCTCGAGCGCGACGTCACGAAGGAAGAGGTCAACGCGGCGATGAAGAAGGCGTCGGAGACGTCGCTGAAGGGTATCCTCGAATACAGCGAGGACGAACTGGTGCTCCGCGACGTCGTCGGCAATCCGCATTCGGTGGTGTTCGACTCGAAGCTGACGATGACGATGGGAAGCTCTGTGAAGGTCTTTGGCTGGTACGACAACGAATGGGGCTACTCCAACCGCGTCGTCGAGCTGGCCCGGCTGGTCGGAGGCAAGCTGTAGTCTTCCCTCCCCGCCTCGAGCGCAAGGCGGGCATGTCGGGGGAGCACATGTGGCGGAGGAACCATGCGGCCCTCCTTCAACCATGTGGCTTCGCTGGCGTGGCGACATCGCATGACGCTGTGATCACGAACCGGTACGGGCAGGCGGTGAACGCCCGCCCGTTCGTTCTTTCTCCCTGACTGACAACCATGAAGACCCTGACCATTGACAACGTCGACCTGAAGGGCAAGCGGGTGCTCATTCGCGTCGACTTCAACGTTCCGCTGGACGACCAGCAGCACATCACCGACGATACCCGCATCGTCGAATCGCTTCCGACCATCCTGAAGGTTCTCGCCTCCGGCGGCCGCTGCATCCTCATGAGCCATCTTGGCCGTCCGAAGGGCAAACCGAAGCCGGAGTTCAGCCTGAAGCCCGTGGCCAATCATCTCGCCGGCCTGATCAACCGTCCGGTGAAGTTCGCCACCGACTGCATCGGCGATATCCCGAGGCGCGAAGTGGAGATCCTGCGCGACGGTGAGGTGCTCCTCCTCGAGAACTTGCGCTATCACAATGAAGAAGAAGCCAACGATCCCGAGTTCGCCAAGCAACTCGCCTCGCTCGGCGATGTGTACATCAACGACGCCTTCGGCACGGCGCATCGCGCGCATGCATCCACGGAAGGGGTGACGAAGCATGTTCGCGTTGCCGCGGCGGGTTACTTGATGCAGAAAGAGCTCGACTATCTCGGCCGTGCGGTCGGCGACCCCGCGCGACCCTACGTCGCCATCCTGGGCGGCTCGAAGATCTCGGGCAAGATCGACGTCATTCAGAACCTGATGGCCAAGGTCGACGCCGTGCTGATCGGCGGGGGCATGATGTTCACGTTCTACAAGGCCCAGGGACTCGAGATCGGCAC
Organism: Bacteroidota bacterium; assembly: GCA_025454835.1. GTDB lineage: Bacteria > Bacteroidota > Ignavibacteria > UBA10030 > UBA10030 > 2-02-FULL-55-14. Next base: position 5,898 of record JALONQ010000028.1, read on the forward strand.
GTCCATCCTCGAGGTGGATAAGGTCGAATTGGCGAAGACGGTCCTGGCTGAGGCGCAGAAGCGGAACGTACGCCTGCTCCTGCCCGTTGATACGCTCGTGGCCGACAAGGTCGCGGCCGATGCCAACACGAAGATCGTCGACGTGAACCAGATACCGGCCGGTTGGGCGGGCGTCGATATCGGGCCGAAGTCGATCGAGCTCTTCACCGCCGAGATCAAGAAGGCGAAGACGGTCGTGTGGAACGGCCCCATGGGCATCTTCGAGATGGAGCCGTTCGCGAAGGGGACCGTGGACGTGGCAAAAGCGCTTGCCGAGGCGACCAAGAGTGGAACGGTGACGATCGTCGGCGGCGGCGACTCCGCGGCGGCGATCGCGCAGGCCGGGCTTGAGAAGGCCGTCTCACATGTCTCCACAGGCGGAGGCGCCTCGCTGGAATTCTTGGAAGGCAAGGAGCTTCCCGGCGTCGCAGCGCTGACAAAAGCGTGAGGGGACTGAAACGTCAATCGAAAATCGACAATCGAGAATCGTAAATCGTAAATCTCTCTTGGCCTACTCCCGACCATCCTTCTTCGGCGGCTTCTCGTTCATCCCGCCGGTGATCCGCCTGCTGCTCGTGACGAACGGCGTCGTCTTCCTCGTGATGTCGTTCCTGGGCACCTTTCGCCTCGACGGCATGCCGCTCGCGTACGCTCTGAACACGTACTTTGGGCTCATGCCGCTCGGCCATGGTTTCTGGCCATGGCAGCTGCTGACGTATCAGTTCATGCATGCGGACTTCTGGCACTTGCTCTTCAATATGGTGTTCGGACTCTGGATGTTCGGGATGGAGGTGGAGCACATCTGGGGCCCGAAGAAGTTCCTCTTCTTCTACCTGATGTGCGGCACGGTCGCCGGCGTCGCGCAGCTGATCCTCTCGCCTATCTTCGACCCGGGACAGGCGATCGGCCCGACGGTCGGCGCATCGGGCGCGGTCTACGGAGTCCTGGTGGCGTTCGCGATGATGTTCCCCGACCGCCAGGTGCTCCTCTATTTTCTGATCCCCGTTCGGGTGAAGTATCTTGTCATGTTCCTGATCGTCTTCGGCGTGATGTCGGTCGGCAAGCCGGGCAACGTCGCCAACCTGGCGCACCTCGGGGGCGCGCTGGCCGGATATCTCTACCTTGTCTACGACCGCCGAAGGGTCTATGGACGGCGCCGCGGCGTTTGGAAGGAGATCGGCGAGCTCTTCAAGATGCCGGGACGCAGCACGCGACTGGACGTTGAGCCTCGCGAAGCGAGGGTCCACGACCTGAACGTTGAGCGCAAAGACCCGCCGACGACGGATGAGATCGAGCAGCACAAGATCGACAAGATCCTCGATAAGATCAGCCAGAGCGGGTACCAAAGCCTGACCGAGGACGAGAAAAAGGTCTTGTTCGAAGCGAGTAAGAAGATCAATTGATGGAGTAGGGAGATAGGAGTAGGGAGACGGAGCAGTGAGAGGTGAATGGTGAGAGGTGGAAGGTGATTGGGAAGGGCTCAATGGAGAGAGGTGCCATGTGACGGGCAGGGAACAACATCAAACGTATCGTGTCGGTGTCTTCAAGGACGGAATGCGGCGGAAGACGCGGCAGGTGGCCGTCGGCGGCGTGAAGATCGGCGGCGACGCCCCGATCTCCGTCCAGACGATGACGAAGACGAAGACCGACGATGTCGCCGGCACGGTCGGCCAGATCAAGGCGGCGGCTGAGGCGGGCGTCGACATCGTTCGCGTGACCGTCAACGACAAAGAGGCTGCCGACGCGATGGCTGAGATCGTGCGGCAGTCTCCGGTCCCGATCGTGGCCGACATTCACTTCAATCACATCTTCGCCCTTCGGGCCATCGAAGCCGGCGTGGCGAAAGTGCGGCTCAATCCCGGCAACATCGGTTCCAAGGATCGCATCCGGCAGGTATTGACGGCCGCCAAGGATCGAGGCATTCCGATCCGTATCGGCGTCAATTCCGGATCGCTCGAAGAGGACATTCTCCAGAAGTACGGCTATCCGACGGCCGAAGCGCTGCATGAAAGCGCCATGCGCCATGTGGCGATCTGCGACGAGTTCAACTTCAAGGACGTGGTCATCTCCGTCAAGTCGACCGACACGAAGCTGATGATCGAGGCCTACCGGCACGTGGCGGCCAACACGGACATACCGCTCCACCTCGGAGTGACCGAAGCCGGCACGACGCGCGTCGGTACGATCAAGTCGGCCGTCGGCATCGGAACGCTTCTGGCGGAAGGGATCGGGGACACCATCCGCGTGTCGCTGACCGACGATCCCGTGAAGGAAGTGGAGGTGGGGAAGGAGATCCTGCGATCGCTCAGCCTGGCCTCGCGAAACGTGGACCTGATCGCATGTCCGACCTGCGGACGTCTCGAGGTGGACCTGTTCGGCATCATGGCCCAGCTCGAAGAGAAGCTGGCCCACGTCAAGAAGCCGGTCTCGATCGCTGTGCTCGGATGCGTGGTGAACGGGCCCGGCGAGGCGAGCGCGGCCGACATCGGCATCGCGGCGGGCAAGGGAGTCGGCATCCTCTACCGCAAAGGAGAGATGGTGAAGCGGGTGAAGGAAGAGGAGATCGTGGCGACGATCTTGGAAGAAGTGGAGAAGTTCCAGCCGGAGAGTTGAAGGAGCGGAGGGAGGGGGCACATCGGAGAAGTTGTTTGACGCTGACGCGTCACTTGTTATGGGCCTCCGGCGGCCAGAGGCCAGTGATCAGGTCCTGTGCGCGTTCAAGGTCACGTGTTCACGTTGCCCGTGAGAACCGGGAAAGGCCGGAGGAGACTTCGGCCTTCTGCATTTCGTCCCGGCCGGCCTAACGGATCTACGTGCAACAACTTGCAGCGGATACCTGCGTCCTGTGCGCCTTGATTCCCCCTCGCGTTTTCGGTAATTTTGGGTGTTCCCATCACGTTTCGGCATCCCTTTGATCCCCTTCCTTGCACTTTGTGTCGGCTACCTGATCGGTAGCATTCCTTCGGCGTACCTCATCGTCCGCAAACGGACCGGGGTGGATATTCGTACGGCCGGAAGCGGAAACGTCGGAGGCTACAACGCGGCTCACGTGACCGGCTCGAAATGGACCGGCGTTGCCGTTGGCCTGCTGGACGGGATGAAAGGCGTCGTCGCTTCGTTCGGCGCGTGGTGGATCTTTCCCGACGAGATCATCATGCAGTATGCGGCGACGCTCGGTGCTGTGGTCGGCCACAATTATCCGGTGTGGTTGCGCTTTAAGGGCGGCCGCGGCCTCGCCACGGGAGCGGGGATGATGTTCGGCCTGGGCGTCTTCTACACATTGGCATGGACCCTGTCGTGGGTGGTGCTCCATCGCCTGACCAAAGATATCATCCGGTCCAATGTCCTGGCGACGATCATCGCGCCCGTACTCACGTGGATCGTACCGGCCGTGGCGGTGTCAGCCCTTCTCGTGCGTCCGCAACCGGTGGATGACTATGCCTGGTATGTCAGCATCGTCAGCGTGCTGCTGATCCTGAGTCACGCCGATGCGCTGCGTGACCCCGAACCTGATCCATCGACACCTCCCTCATGAGCAATCCGTATCTGCGCATCATCATCATTCTCGCCGTTCCGCTCCTTGTCGGGATCGGTATCGGCTATGCGATCGGCGATGGTAGCGATGTCAAGGCCGGCGAGGACCCGGTGAACACGGCGGGACCGGCCACTGACGTCGTCACGCAAGCGCCGATCACCTCGACCGTTCCCCAGGAGATCCAAGCGACCCGGCAGAATGCCATTACGCGTGCGGTCGCCAGGATCAGCCCGGCGGTCGTCGGCATCAACGTGACCGAGATCCGTCAGTTCCGCGACCCGATGTTCCGGTTCTTCGGCGACGACCCGTTCTTCCGTCAGTTCTTCGGCGACCGGACCTACCGTCAGGAAGTGAAGGGACTGGGCTCGGGCTTCTTCGTGTCGGGCGACGGCTATATCGTCACGAACGATCACGTAGCCGGGAACGCCGCCCAGATCAAGATCACGATGACCGACGGACGCCAGCTCGATGCGGAGATCGTCGGGACCGACGCGTTGAGCGACCTGAGCCTGCTCAAGGTTGAGGGCTCGGGGTTCCCGACGGTGGAGCTGGGCAACTCCGACGACATCATCATCGGCGAATGGGCCATCGCGCTCGGCAACCCGTTCGGTCTGTTCGAGATCAACGACAAGCCGACGGTGACGGTGGGCGTCATTTCGGCGGCGGGGATGAATCTTGGGAGCATGAACAACCGGTACTACCGAGACATGATCGAGACGGACGCGGCCATCAACGGCGGCAACAGCGGCGGTCCTCTCGTGAACGCCGAGGGCAAGGTCGTCGGTGTCAACACCCTGATCTTCACGGGAGGCCAGTCGACAACGTTCGTCGGGTATGGGTTTGCCATTCCCATCAACAAAGTGAAACGCATTGTCGACGAGCTCAAGCGGAAGGGGAAGGTCTCGCGCGATATCACGACGGGGATCGACGTGCAACCGGTCGATGCCCGGATCGCCCGCTACTTCGGCCTGCGTGAAGTGCAAGGAGTGATCGTGAGCGACCTCCGACCCGCGGGACCCGGCGAGAAGGCCGGGCTCAAAGTTGGCGACATCATTCTTCAGGTCAACGGTGAGCGAGTGAATTCGGAACAGGAGATCATCGGAATGTTGTTCGACGCGAAACCCGGCGATATCCTCAAGCTTCAGGTGTTCCGGGACCGCAAGACGCTCGACCTGAACCTTAAACTGGAGCGCGGCTGATGATCGCCCGGTACACGCGTCCGGCCATGGGCCGGATCTGGGAGGACGAGAACAAGTTCGCCGTGTGGCTCGAGATCGAGGTGCTGGCCTGCGAGGCCCAAGCGCAGTTGGGCGTGATCCCGAACGAAGCGGCCGTCGACATCCGTCGCAGCGCCAAGTTCAATGTGGCGCGGATCCTGGAGATCGAAGACGAGGTCAAGCACGACGTCATCGCGTTCCTGACGAATGTCGGCGAGTATGTCGGGCCGGAATCGCGCTACATCCATCTGGGCATGACGTCGTCCGACGTGCTCGACACCGCGCTGGCGGTGCAGATGAAGCAGTCGGGCGAACTGCTCCTGAAGGGCTTGAGGAGTCTGCGGGATGTTCTGGGGCGGCGGGCAAATGAATTCAAGCACACCGTGATGATCGGCCGAACCCACGGTATCCATGCGGAACCGGTGACCTTTGGGCTGAAGCTGGCCCTCTGGTACGCCGAGACGGAGCGGAACATGACGCGCCTCGAGCAGGCGGTGAAGACGATCTCCGTTGGCCAGATCTCCGGCGCCGTGGGTACCTTCCAGCATCTGGACCCGGCCGTTGAACGGCACGTGTGCGAGAAGCTCGGACTTCAACCGGCGCCGGTGTCGACTCAGGTCCTCCAGCGGGACCGGCACGCCGAGTTCATGACGACGCTGGCCATCGTCGCAAGTTCGCTCGAGAAGTTCGCGACCGAGGTCCGGCATCTCCAGAAGACGGAGGTTCTCGAGGCGGAGGAGTATTTTTCGAAGGGGCAGAAGGGCTCTTCGGCGATGCCGCATAAGCGCAACCCGATCACGTGCGAGCGCATTGCAGGATTGGCCCGCGTGCTCCGCGGCAACGCACAGGCCGCGCTCGAGAATGTCGCGCTGTGGCACGAACGCGACATCACCCACTCGTCCGTCGAGCGGGTCATCATTCCCGATTCGTGCATTCTGCTGGACTACATGATCGCGCAGTTCACGTCGGTCATGGACCAGCTGCTCGTGTATCCTGACCGGATGCTGAAGAACCTGAACGCCACGCACGGGCTTGTCTTCTCGCAGGAAGTATTGCTGGCGCTGACGAAGAAGGGTATGAAGCGGGAGGATGCCTACCGCGTTGTTCAGGAGCGGGCGATGGAGGTCTGGCGGTCGGGGAAGGACTTCCGCGAGCTCATTGGCCAATCGGAAGATGTGAAGAAGCACCTTTCGCCCGCCGAGCTCGATGAACTCTTCGACCCGAAGCGAAGCCTGAAGCATGTGGATACGATCTTTGAGCGCGTGGGAATCAGGTAAGGTCCAGGGATGAAGAGTAACCACGAAGTGACACGAAACTCGCAAGAGATCAGTGACACGAAGAAAAGAGGGGTGATCTTCGTCGGAGGAATTTGCGCCACCCTCCTGGACCCGTGTCAGTGAATCGCCACCTGTCCATCGACAATCGTCAATCGAACATCGAAAATACCATGTCTACCAAGTACCAAAACCTGATCAATGGGAAATGGGTCGACGCGCAATCGGGCGAGACCTTTGAGACCCGTAATCCTGCCAACTGGAGCGAGGTGATCGGAACGCTCCCCAAGTCCGCCGCCGCCGACGTCGAAGTCGCCGTGAAAGCGGCTCGCGCGGCATACGAGAAGTGGCGGCTGGTCCCGGCCCCCGCGCGCGGCGACATCATGCGCAAGATCGGCGACCTGCTCGTGCAGCGCAAGGAGGAACTCGCCCGGCTGATGACGCGCGAGATGGGGAAGGTGCTGGCGGAGACGCGAGGCGACGTGCAGGAAGGTATCGACACCGCCTACTACGCGGCCACCGAAGGCCGCCGGTTGTTCGGGCACACGGTACCGTCGGAGCTGCCGAACAAGTTCGCCATGGCGATCCGCGTTCCGATCGGCGTGGCCGGCATCATCACGCCCTGGAACTTCCCGCTGGCCATTCCGACCTGGAAGATGTTCCCGGCGATCTTGTCGGGCAACACCGTTGTCTTCAAGCCCGCCTCCGATACGCCGGCGACGGCGACGGCGCTCGTTCAGCTGATGCACGAGGCCGGGTTACCGGACGGCGTGGTGAATATCGTCCATGGCGGCGGCGGGGCGGTCGGCAACGCCATCACTCGCCATCCCGACGTCGATCTCATCTCGTTCACCGGTTCGACGGAGATCGGCAAGCAGATCACGAAGGACTCGGCCGATACGCTCAAGCGTGTGTCGCTCGAGCTCGGCGGCAAGAACGCGCAGATCGTGATGGACGACGCGGACCTCGACCTGGCGCTCGACGGCATCTTGTGGGGCGCGTTCGGAACGACGGGCCAGCGGTGCACGGCCACGAGCCGCCTGATCCTGCACGAGAAGATCTACGACCGGTTCATGGATATGCTCGTGACGCGGACGAAGAAGCTGCGTCTCGGCGACGGCCTGAAGCCCGAAACCGAGGTCGGTCCGCTCGTCAACGAAGGCCAGCGCAAGACGGTGCAGTCCTACGTGGAGATCGGTCAGAATGAAGGGGCCAAGCTCGTTGCCGGCGGCCACGCTGCGAAAGGCCCGGGCCTCGACGGTGGCTGGTTCCACGAGCCGACCATCTTCTCCGAGGTCACGCCGAACATGCGCATCGCCAAGGAGGAGATCTTCGGTCCCGTCTTGTCGGTGCTGCGCGTGACGTCGCTCGAAGAAGGGATCAACGTCCTCAACGACACGATCTACGGCCTGTCGTCGTCGGTCTACACTCGCGACGTGAACAAGGCGTTCGTGGCGGTGCGGGACATCAAGGCGGGCATCACGTACATCAACGTGCCGACGATCGGCGCAGAGGCCCACATGCCGTTCGGCGGCGTGAAGCAGACCGGCAATGGCCATCGAGAGGGCGGTTGGACGGTCTATGACTTCTACACCGAGTGGAAGGCCGTCTACTTCGACTACAGCGGAAAGCTCCAGCGGGCGCAGATCGATAATTACTGAGGACAGAGGCCAGAGGACAGAGGCCAGAAGCCAAAAGCCAGTGGTCAGTAGCCAGTAGCCAGTAGCTCTGAGAGTTCAGACTCTCAATCTACATTTCACATTTTCCATTCTACGATTTACAATGTTCCCCGGTCGTCCCTACATCGTCTCACTCTACGAACATCAGGAATTCTTCTGACGGGCCGCTGCGGTGTGCCCGCTCAGAAGACGTGTCCATTCGTAGAACGATGTCCAACGGAGAACGACCATGCCTGTCCTCACGACTGATCGTCCAACCACCCAGAATCCGGTCCGCATCGACCCGAAAGAGGTCCACACCTCCCTCAGCCGTCACATGCTGGTGGACGGCTTCGACCTCGTCGTCGACCTGAAGCGCAGTCAGGGTTCCTACCTGTACGACTCCCGCTATAACAAGAAGTACCTCGATTTCTTCACCTTCTTCGCTTCCGGTTCGGTGGGCATGAACCATCCCAAGATGGTCACCCCCGAGTTCCTCGAGAAGCTCGGCTACGTGGCCGTCAACAAGCCTTCGAACTCCGACGCCTACACGGTAGAGATGGCCGAGTTCGTCGAGACGTTTGGCCGCATCGCCAAGCCTGAATACTTCCAGTACGCCTTCTACGTCGACGGGGGTGCGTTGGCGGTCGAGAACGCGATCAAGACGGCGTTCGACTGGAAGGTCCGCAAGAACTTCCAGAAAGGATTCACCGAGGAGCGTGGCCGGATGGTGATCCACTTTCGCCGGGCGTTCCACGGCCGGAGCGGCTACACGCTCTCGCTGACCAACACCGACCCGACGAAGACGAACTACTTCCCGAAGTTCAAGTGGCCACGCATCCACAACCCGGCCGTCCACTTTCCGCTGAACGAAGCGAACCTCGCGCAGGTGAAGAAGGAAGAAGCGATGGCCCTCCAGGAGATCAGGGAGGCCATCATCAACAATCCGGATGACATCGCGGCGCTCATCATCGAGCCGATCCAGGCCGAGGGGGGCGACAACCACTTCCGGCCTGAGTTCCTCCAGGCGCTTCGCGCCGTCTGCGACGAGAACGAGATCCTGCTGGTCTTCGACGAAGTGCAAACGGGCATCGGTATCACCGGCAAGATGTGGGCGCATGAGCACTTCGTGAAGCCCGACCTTATGGTGTTCGGCAAGAAGACGCAGATCTGCGGGTTCATGAGCTCGACCCGCATCGACGACGTCCTCGAGAACGTGTTCCACAAGCCAAGCCGCATCAATTCGACGTTCGGCGGCAATCTCGTCGACATGGTCCGTTTCACGCGCATCCTCGAGATCATCCAAGAGGAGCAGCTCGTGGCGAATGCGGCGACGGTCGGCGAGCACCTGCTGGCGCAACTCCGCAGCCTCGAAGAGGAGTTCTCCGGGCTCGTGTCCAATGCGCGCGGGCGCGGGCTGTTCTGCGCCGTGGACCTCGAAACGGCGCAAGAGCGCGACCAGCTCCGGACGAAGGCCTACGAAGAAGGACTGATCCTCATCGGCTGCGGCGACCACAGCATCCGGTTCCGCCCGCCCCTCACGATCTCCAAGGCCGAGATCGATGAGGGATTTGTCATCATCCGCAGCGCGCTGCGCGAGATCAGCAAGGGAGAGTAATGGAGCCCACGACGAGCGGAACGTATCGTCTGCCGCCGCTCCGCATGGGGTCGGTGTTCGACCTGCTCGTCCGCTTCATCAAGGATGGAGTGACGAACTCCGGATTCACGCGGGCCGTCCTGGGCCTTTCGGGCGGAGTGGATTCAGCCGTCGTCGCGGCCCTGGCGGCGAACGCGCTTGGTCCGGAGAATGTGCTCGGCATCCTGATGCCCCACCGGCAGAGTTCGGCGGCGGCGACGGACGACGCGCTCGCGGTCGTCGGCGCCACGGGCATCCGGCACGAGAAGGTCGATATCACGCCGATCGTCGATGGGTTCCTGGAGGCGGCGGGAGCAACGGAGCGGGTGCGATCGGGCAACGTGATGGCCCGGGCGCGGATGATCGTGCTCTACGACCGCTCGGCGCGCGACGCCTCGCTCGTCCTCGGCACGAGCAACAAGACCGAGATCATGCTCGGCTACGGAACGCTCCACGGCGACCTTGCCTCAGCGCTCAACCCCATCGGCGACCTGTACAAGACCTACCTGTGGCAGCTGGCGGAACATCTTGGCGTGCCCGAGCGCATTGTGCGGAAAGCTCCGACCGCCGACCTCTGGGAGGGCCAGACCGACGAGGCCGAACTCGGGTTCACGTATCGCGAGGCCGACCGACTGCTCTACCTGATGGTGGATGAGCGACGCTCGGACGAAGAACTGGCGGCCGCCGGGTTCTCGCCGGAGTTCGTCGCTGGAGTGCGCGACCGCGTGCGGCGGTTCCAGTTCAAGCGCCAGCCTCCGGTCATCGCCAAGGTCGGCCAGCGAACGGTCAACGTGGACTTTCGGTATCCGCGCGACTGGGGGCTGTAGGGGTCCGGAAGGACGAGATGGCCACAGAGATCACAAAGAGCACAGAGGAATCGGAGAGTAAGGAAGGCAAGGCGGTGGCTCACCTTCTTCTCTTAGCTCTCTCTGGAGGACTGTGAACATCCGTACGAAGAAAATGGCCACAGAGATCACGAAGAGCACAAAGGAATTGGAGAATACTGAAGGCGAGACGGCAACTCACTTCTTGCTCTTTGTGTTCTCTGTGCTCTTTGTGGCTACATCATGTTTTCATCTGAGCGGGACTCCATGAATCAGGTCGTCCCGGGAACGCTCTACATCGTCGCCACGCCGATCGGTCATTTGCAGGACATGACCCATCGTGCGGTGGAAGTGCTCCGCGGCGTTTCACTCATCGCGGCTGAAGACACCCGCACGACCCGCGTGCTCCTCGACCACTACGGCATCGCCACGCCAAGCGTCTCGTACCACAGTCACAACGAGGTGCGACGCGTTCCGCAGCTCATCGAACGGCTGAAAGAGGGTGGGTCGGTCGCGGTCGTATCCGACGCCGGAACGCCGGGGATCTCCGATCCTGCGAGCGTCGTCGTGCGAGCGGCGTTGGAGCATGGTTTTCCCGTCGTCCCGATCCCGGGCGCGACAGCCTTCGTGTCCGCTCTCGTGGTGAGCGGCTTGCGGATTGATCGGTTCGTGTTCGAGGGATTCCTGCCGGTCAAGAAGGGCCGGCGGACGCGATTGGCCTCCGTGGCAAAGGAAGTGCGGACGATCGTCCTCTACGAGTCGCCCCACCGGATCCAGCGGACGGTGCGCGAATTGCTGGAACACTGCGGCGACCGGAGGGTCGTCTTGGCGAGAGAATTGACGAAGAAATTCGAGGAGATCTACCGCGGACGCCTGTCCGACGCGGCGGCACATCTGGAACGCAAGGTCCCGCGCGGCGAGTTTGTGGTGGTCTTGGAGGGAATGGAAGAAGGGATGGAAGCGGGCACTGACGATGGAGTGTGACAAGCGTTACGGAAAGAAGGCCAAGAGTCACGTACCTTTCACCCAACATCCTCCTACGTTCTCTGTGCAACGATACGAACAGAAGCCATTGACGCCCGACGAACAGCGCGCGATCCTGGAGGTCCTCCAGGACCAAGCTGAAAAGCAGCGTTGGTACGTCGTCGTCGTGCTGAGAGATCTCGTCGCAGAGGTCGCTGTACCGCTCAATTGATCTCCGGCGCCTCTCCCATCTTCGTCAGGACATAGGTCAGCACCGTCCTCGCATCCTCCATCGGGGTCGCCGACCTCGACCGGAAGTCCTTCCCCAATCTTGAACCCAGACGGTCCGCAGCATCCCGCACCTCGCCGGGTGCCGATGGATCCTCTGCCAATCCGCGCAGTTGCCCGATGTAGTCCCTGCCCAGATGGATCGCAGCATCGCGCCGCTGCCATTCGGTGACGGCCACACCGATGGCCCGTCGGAGGCAGGTGCGCACCCGGCCGTCGTTCCCCAGACGTTCACCGTCGCGTGCGCGTTCAAGCTCCAGCCTGACATCGTCGCGCCACCTCATGCCTCGACCTCCATGCCAAAGTCCTCATCCCGTTCATACCACGGTCTTGTCATGTCCAGCCAGTACAGCAGGCCGCGGAATCGCCCGAAGCCGCGGTAGCGTCGTTCGATCGTCCGATTCGCGACACGCCGACCGCGATGGTAGCGTTCGGCGTAGGCCTTGGTGATCCACGAGTCGTGGGCGAAGCGGTGATAGGCCCCATGGAGCCGCAGCAGATTGTCAGCCGCGTACGGACCGATGCCTTTGATCCCGCGCAGCATCGCTTCCTTCGCCTCCGGCGTCAGCGAGTCGCTCCGAAGCTGTTCAAGGTCCAGATCACCCGAGGCGCATCTCCGTGCCAGTTCCACGAGGAAGGGTGAACGGTATCCGGCCTTGATCACGTTGCGGTAGAACGACTCGGGCTTCGAGGCCATGTCCTTTGCGGTCGGGAATGCCCTTCGGTCTCCGGTCGACACTCCGAGCCGCTCGACGAGCCGTCCGACCATCGCTTCGGTCAGCGACCACGAGCAGTTGGTCGTGCAGATCATCTTCACCGCGTCTTCAAAGGCCGTGGGGGCGCGCAGAATGCGTCCGGCTCCGTACCGAGGTACCCATCGGTACTCCGGGTGACGACGGGCCATACGATGCAGTTCTGAGACATCCTCGTCGATCCTTAGGACGGCCGTGACGATCCGCCGTATGGCTGGCCCGCTCGTTCGGGCGAAGGGTCGGGGTGAAGAAACGCGCACCCTCAGCCGGTCAGCGGTTTGTCGGACGGCGACGTCGATGGGCGTTCCGTCGTCGAGCGACGCCGCGAACGAGAGCTCCCTTCGGCTTCGGTCGACCCGAAAGGGCGGCAACACAGACCATCCGTGGCTGACCACCAGACTCCAAAGACGGTAGTCGGGGGGAACCGAGAGCGTGAGCGTCATGAGAGGGCGCGCATGGGTCGTGGCTTGCGTCCGCGCGACGCCGACCGTATGATCTCCCGAAGGCGAGCTTCACGCGTCGCGTCTCGCTTCGCAGACTGCAGCCACCACAGCGCCGCTCGTTTGATCGAGAGGCTCCACCGGTCATATCCTTGGCGCGCGCTCGGGTTGGTGCGGAGTGCCTTCGCGAGGTCCCGGGGCATCACGAGACGGTCGACCTTCGTCAAGGCCGACCAGGATCCATTTCGCTTCGCAGCCCGGACCGCGGCCATGCCGGCTTCCGTCATGCTGCCGGACGCGATCAGGGCGGCCACGCGGCGCTTGTTCGGCGCCGACCATGTGCTGCGGGGTTTGCGCGGCGTGAAGAGCTGACGGTAGCATCGTTCGTCGATCGCACGGACCATGCTGTCGATCCAGCCGTAGCAGAGGGCTTCTTGCACCGCTTCGTCGTAGGAGAGTGGCCGGTGGCCGGCGGAGCGTTTTCCATATACGACCCAGATGCCTCGCGCGCGGCGATGATGGCGCTGCAACCAAGCGCGCCATACCCGGCGGCCCGCCGGTTGGATGATCGGGTATTGATCGATGATGGATGGCATCGGCATCGGGCGTGTGGACGGTCAATATACCACGAGGAGCATCAAATGGGAAGGAGCCGTACATTCAACGCATGACCTCTTCGCCGCCCGCCATCGAAGTCCAGGACCTTCGCAAGGTCTATCACGAACGATCGGGAACACCCGTCGAAGCCGTGCGCGGCATCTCGTTCTCCGTGCCCGCCGGATCGGTGTTCGGCCTGCTGGGGCCGAACGGCGCCGGCAAGACGACGACGATCAAGATCCTGACGACGCTGCTGCAGCCGACATCGGGCCGTGCGCGGGTCATGGGGTATGACGTGCTTGAAGATCCTCTGGCGGTCCGGCGCTCGATGGTCGCTGTCATGCAGGACAACGCGCTCGACGTGTTTCTTTCAGTCCGGAACAACTTCCGCGTCTACGGACGATTCCACGGTCTGACGGTCGCCGAGGCTGACCTTCGGGCTGACCGGGTGGCGGAGCTCTTCGGTTTGCGCGAGATCATGGCCACGAAAGCCGGAGATCTGAGCGGCGGACAGAAGCGCCGGGTCCAGGTGGCGAAGACGTTCATGGTGAGCAAGCCGGTGGTCTTTCTGGACGAAGCGACCACAGGCATGGACACCTTCAACAAGCACGCGGTTCTGGCGGCGATCCGGCACGAGGCCTCGCAGGGTCGCACGATCGTGCTCACGACCCATCTCCTGGAAGAAGCGGAAGAATTGTGCGAGCGGTTGGCGATCATCAACCACGGCCGCATCATTGCGTCGGGGACGCTCCGCGAGATCAAGTCGATGGGTCTGCGGCTACTGACGGTAACGCTCATCTACGATCGGGTGACCCCCACGGTGCGTCGCGCGCTTGAGAAGATGGACCCGCGCCAGATCACGTTCACGAACGACGCAGCGATCCTCACGGTCCGGAACGAATCCGAAGCGATGCAGGTGCTCGTGACGGCTCGAAGGATGCGGGGCTTTCGCCACTTCGAGGTGGCCGCCGCGAGCCTCGAGGATGTTTTCGTCGCGTTGGTCGACGCGAAGAAGGGGGAGGCGCGATCATGAAAGGCCTCCTGCCGGTCCTCTACCGCGAGTATCTGATCCGCATGACGAGTCCGATGTGGTTGTTCTTCGACCTCATCGTTCCCGTCATGTACCTCCTGATGTTCGGCGTCGGGTTCAATGCGGCCTTCATGACCGGCATACCGATGGACGGCCGGGTCCTGACGTACAACGAGTTCTTCCTCGCCGGCGTCATCAGCATGGCCTGCTTCGGGCTGGCGATGAACCAGTCCTACGGATTCTTCGTCGACCGCGACAACGGGATCTTCTACGAGACGCTTACGTACCCCATCACGAGGAACCAGTATCTCTTGGGCAAGATCATGTTCCAGTGCGTGCTGGCGATCGTCCAGACGGTGCTGACGCTGACGGCGGCGGCCACGCTGCTCGGCGTATCGGTTCCGGCGATCTCGCTGCTTCCGGTGTTCGGCGGCGTCATCATCGGTACGGCGGGCTGGTTCTTCACGTTTGCCGCGGTCGCCTTCCGGATCCGCCGGAACGACACCTTCAACACCATCATCAACGTCGCGTATTTCCTGCTGATGTTCGTCAGCAGCATGTTCTACCCGCTCGAACAATTGCCGGCGGTGTTCAAGGCCGTCTCGTATGCGAATCCCGTCACATGGCATACCGACGTGCTCCGGTGGGCGCTGACAGGCATTGGCTCGCCCGAGGTCGTCTTGCTCGAGGCCGTCGGGTTCTTCCTCTTCGCGCTGGCGGGGTTCCGGGTGGCGCTGGCGGCGCTCAAGAGGGCGGTGGAGTAGGGGGGGGACAGAGGTCAGAGGTCAGAGACCAGAAGTCAGAGATCAGAGGCCCGGCGGAGGCCACAGGTACCCGTCACCCGCAACTTCTCACTCAAGACACGTCGCCCTACTTCGATGTCCCGTCTCACGTTCCTCTACCATCCTGACGTGCTCCTGCATGACACCGGCGCCGGACATCCGGAGCGCCGACTGCGCGTGGAGACGTTGGTCGCTCACCTGATGTCGACGGACCTCTGGAGTGCGATGGACCATCGCCGACCGGAAGAAGCGCCGTTGGAGGCGATGACGGCCGTGCACACGTCGCCGTATCTTGAGACGGTCGAACGGACGATCGCGAACGGTGAAACACTGCTGGACGACGGCGATACGCGGGTCTGTCCGGCGTCGTGGCGTGCGGCCCGGTTGGCCGCGGGTGCGGCGATGCTCGGCATCGACCTGGCATGCGGTGGTGAGCGTGCGCACGTCTTCTCGGCGATGCGTCCGCCGGGCCATCACGCCGAATCGTCAAGGGCGATGGGTTTCTGCATCGTGAACCATGTGGCCGTGGCGGCGCGCCACGCACAGCGTCGGTATGGCATCGGCCGTGTGGCGATCGTCGACTGGGATGTGCACCACGGGAACGGCACGGAGGAGATCTTCTGGCGGGACCCTTCTGTGCTTTACGTCAGTCTTCACCAGTATCCGCTGTGGCCTGGAACCGGCGCGGCCTCGGACGCGGGGGACGGAGATGGGCGGGGAACGACGGTGAATTGCCCGCTTCCGCCGGGATCGGGCGAGCAAGCATATGAACGCGCATTTCGCGAGCGGGTCGTCCCGGCCCTCACGTCATTTGGACCGGAGCTTCTGATCATCTCCGCGGGGTTCGACGCCCATCGCGACGATCCGCTGGCGAACATGGACCTGCGAGCGGAGTCGTTCGGACGCTTCACTCAGATGGTCGGTGAAGCGACGTCGAGATCGCTGAGTGCCGGGATCGTTTCCGTGCTCGAAGGGGGCTACGATCTCCGGGCGCTTTCTTCGTCGGTCGAGGTGCATCTTCGAGAGTTGTCGGCTGCTTGACTTCGGTCGTCCGACAGGCTACATTACGACACGTTCTTTCACAACCGAATGCCTTCTCACCGTTAGGGGTGTGGGCGAAGAGTCGCACGTCGATATTCGACAATCGAAGATCGACATTCGTCAATCAATGAGATTGTCGGGTGTCGAATACGGATCGTCGAATGAGCATGTCGACTCCATCGCTCGCTGAGATCATACCCTTGAACCTGACCTGGATCATGCCAGCGTAGGAAAACGACCGATGTGCCGTGGCCGCCGTTCTTCCTTCAGGTTTCCCTGACGAAGAGCGGCGTTCGTGTTTTTTGGGGATCGATGCCCAAAACGCGGAGATCTGAAGTGAAGTGTAACCACAAAGAGCACAGAGAGCACATGGAAATGCAAAGATCTGTTTGTCCTGAAGAGCAGTTCGACCGACCTGGAACTGATATTCTCCTTGTGTTCTTTGTGCTCTTTGTGGCCATCATTCATACAGCGGGCGGTCAGGACATCGTGCGCGATACGGTATATGCTCAACCCCCCGTTGTTGTGACGGCGACGAAGGCGATCGGCCGGCTCTCGCCCATCACCTTCTCCGACCTCTCGCGCTCGGAGATCCTCCAACGGAATTCCGTTCAGGACATTCCTGTCCTGCTGTCGGAGCTTCCTTCCATCACCACCTATTCCGAGAACGGCAGCGGCATCGGCTACAACTACATCAACCTGCGGGGGTTCGACCAGCGCCGGATCTCGGTGATGATCAACGGCGTGCCGCAGAACGACCCCGAGGATCACAATGTCTACTGGGTCGATTTCCCGGACCTGCTGGCAGCGACGCAGGAGATCCAGGTACAGCGCGGCGCCGGGAGCGCCTTCTACGGACCTGCGGCGATCGGTGGTTCCGTGAATCTCGTCGCCAACCCGTTCACGGCCACCCCTGCGGTCGCTGTCGAAACGGCGCTCGGGTTCCAGGAGTTCGGGGGGGAGGGACGGACCTCCCTGGCGACACGCAAACTGGGTCTGAGCTTGAACTCCGGCCTCATCGACCGGAAGTACATGCTCTTCGCCCGGATGAGCCGTATTCAGCACGACGGGTATCGCGAGCAGGGATGGGTCGACATGCGGTCCTTCTTCCTGGCAGCAGCGCGGTTCGACGAGACGATGACGACCCGCATCCATGTCTATGGAGGACCGATCTCCGACGGGCTGGCCTATGTCGGACTTCCAAAGTCCTACAACCAGGACCTGCGCCTGCGCCGCACGAACTACAGCTACTGGGAATATGACTCCACCGGCGTTTCGGTCGGCTACGCCGTGCCCCAGAAGCGAAATGCGCAGGAAGAGTTCTCGCAGCCGCACGCCGAGCTCCTGCACGAATGGAGGCTCAGCGAGTCCGTGCGGCTTCACACCACGGCCTTCGCCGTCTTTGGCGACGGCCATTTCGACTATGACGGTGATTGGGTGCCGTATGACGGCGCCGCTTCGGAGTGGTTCCGCCGGAATGTCGGCTACGATTCCACGTTCGGCGTCACGACCTTTCCGACCTTCCTCATCCGGGGCGCCGTCTCGAACCGGCAATGGGGATTATTGCCGCGGATCGAGCTGGACCACGGTACTGGCACGTTGACGGCGGGCGCCGAGGTACGCATCCACCGCTCGCACCACTCCGGCCAGCTCCCTTCGGCGTCCGTCTTGCCGGGTCCCGGCTGGACGACGTCGTCGAACATCTATGACTATCGGGGTGTGCGCGATATCGTCTCGCTCTATCTGCACGAGGTCTACCGGTTGAGGGATGACGTGTCGCTGCTGGGGGATCTCCAACTCGCACATCAGCGCTACGGGATCCGCGACGAAGCGTTCGTCGGACATCGCTTCGACGTCCGCTACACTTTTCTCAATCCCCGGGTCGGTGTCAACTGGAACCTGAGTGAGGCGTTCCACACGTATGCGTTCGCCGGCTTCACGACGCGAGAGCCGCGGATGCGCAACCTCTACGCCGCCGAAGACGCCTATTTCGGGGCCACGCCGGAGTTCGCCGTCGACATCGCGGGGGGCGTGGCGCGATATGACTTCTCCCGGCCGTTGGCAAAGCCGGAGCAGCTGTTGAACGTGGAATGGGGCTGGGGGTGGACGGCAGACGGCGCGCGCGTGAATGCCAACCTCTTCTGGATGGAGTTCACAAATGAGTTGATCAAGAGCGGCCAGGTGGACGTCTTCGGCCAGCCGCGGACGGGAAATGCCGATCGGACGCGCCACTTGGGCATTGAACTGGACGGGATCGTCCGGCTGAATGGGCGCTTTGCCCTCTCCGGCAATCTGACCTGGTCTCAGAATCGCCTCGTTCGCTACCGCGTGGCCGATGGGGCCGGATGGACCGTGCTCGATGGCAATCCGATCGCCGGATTTCCCGACCTGCTGGGGAATCTTCGCTTGGAATACGCCGGAGAGCGGACGAGGGCCGGTCTCTCGGCGAAGCACGTGGGGGCGTTCTACACGGACAACTATCGTCAGGATCGGAACCGGAACGATGCCTTCACGGTGCTGAACGGTGACGCCACGCACGAATTGACGATCGGCGGCGGGCTCGGCTTGCTCCTGCGACTGGAAGTGCGCAATATTCTCAATACACTGTACACCAGCGGAGGCGAGGGAGAGGCATTCTTCCCGGCGGCGGAGCGGAATTGGCTGGTGGGAGTGACGGTGCGGTACTGAGGAGCACCTGCGCGAGTAGGCAGTAAGCAGGTAACGTCAGGGAGGGGGCAGGCTGACGTCAGAGAAGAGGGAACTGAGCCGAGCCCCTGGAACATCCGATACAATTCGATATTCGACAATCGACAATCCGAAATTCGCAATCCTCAATGCCCTCCCCCCTCGCCCTCATTCTGGCCAACGGCCAAGCGCCGACCAAGTCGCTTCTGAACCGGCATCTTGCCGACGCTGACGTCTTCGTATGTGCCGACGGCGGGGCGAACGCGGCGGCCAAGCTGGGCGTCGTGCCCGACCTGATCATCGGCGACCTCGATTCGATACTGCCGGCGACCGTCAAGAAGTTCAGCGGTGTCACGGCGCGCCGGATCGCCGATCAGAACAGCACCGACCTCGAGAAAGCGCTGCTGTGGTCCCAGAAGAACGGGTACAAGCACGTGCGTGTGCTGGGGGCGACCGGAGGTCGGCTTGATCACGCGGTCGGAAATCTGAGCGCGCTCGTCAAGTTCTCCCGGAAGCTTGCGGTGACGTTCCATGACGCGGACGGCGACGTGTCCGTGGTCGGGACAGAGCGGACGTTCGATGTCCCGGTCGGCACGACGGTCTCGCTCCTTCCGCTGACGCTGTGCGAAGGGGTCATGACGCGCGGACTGAAATGGGAGCTGCGGTACGAATCGCTCGCGCTGGGACATCGTGAGGGGACCAGCAATGTCGTCGTCGCAAGTCCTGTGACCGTGAAGCTGCGCCGTGGCGACCTGTTGTTCTTCGTCGCAGCAGAACCTACGGCGAAGTCACGCCGACGACATGACTGAGAGCGTCATTGTCCTGACGTGGCTCGACGCGGCGATCCTCATCGGCGCAGCCCTGCTGGTGCTGGTGGTCGGATTCCGGAGCGCTCGGCAGAGGCACAGCACTTACGAATTCCTCGTCGCGGGGCGTTCCCTGACGCTACCGGTCTTCGTCGCCACGCTCGTCTCCACGTGGTATGGCGGCATCCTGGGTGTCGGCGAGTTTGCGTGGCGCTATGGTGTCGCCACCTGGGTCGTGTTCGGCCTGCCGTACTATCTCTTCGCGATCGTGTTCGCCTTCCTGCTCGCCCCGAGGATCCGCCGGTCCGAGGTCCTCTCCATCCCCGATCGGCTTGAACAGGTCTATGGCAGACCGGCGGCCCTCGTCGGGGCTGTCCTGACCTTCCTGCTCGTCAATCCGGCGCCGTACGTCCTGATGTTGGGCCTGCTGTCGAACATGTTCTTCGGCGGACCGCTCATCGTTCACCTCCTCGGCGGTCTGGTGCTTTCGGGCGTGTTCCTTCTGGCGGGCGGTTTCCGTGCCGGCGTTATGACGAACGTGGCGGAATTCGTCATGATGTACGTGGGGTTTGCCGCGATGGTCGTTCTGGCGGTTCCGGCGGCAGGCGGTGTCGAAGGCCTTCTCACATCCCTTCCGGCCTCTCACGTGGACCCGACCGGCGGGCAAAGCCCTCAATTCATCGTGGTCTGGTTTCTCATCGCCTTGTGGACGATGGTCGATCCGTCGTTCCATCAGCGCGCGGCGGCGGCGAAGGACGAACGCACGGCCCGCAACGGCATTCTGGTCTCCGTGCTGTTCTGGTTCCTCTTCGATGCCATGACAGTCACCACTGGCTTGGTCGCACGCGTGCTGATCCCCGACCTCACGGACCCGGCGATGGCCTATCCGCAGCTGGCGGTGTTGGTGCTGCCAGCCGGAATCCGCGGCTTGTTCTTCGTGGCGCTCGGGGCCACCGTGATGTCGACGCTGACGAGTATGCTGATGCTGGGAGGCTTGACGGCGGGGCGTGATTTCGCCGCCCGACGTTCGGGGATCCACGACCCTCAACGGCAACGTGAATGGGTTCGAGTTGGGACGGTCGTGGCAGGGCTTGTTGGAGTGTTGTTGGCTTGGGCGCTGCCGTCGGTCGTTACGCTCTGGTATGCGGTGGGGACGGCGCTCATACCGGGATTGTTGCTGCCGGTGTTGGGCAGTTATGTGCCGGCGCTCCGGATCAATGGGACGTGGGCGGTGAGGCTCATGGTCTTCAGTTCACTCGTGTCGACGTTGAGTCTTGGGTGGGGACACTGGATGGCGGTCGACGGGGCCCCGAACTACTGGTGGGGGATGGAGCCGATCGTGCCGGGGCTGATCGTGTCCGGCGTGATGTGGATGATCGGAAGGGTGGGGAGTGGCAAGGAGGGCAAATGAAGGCCCACAGGGAGGAGTGAGAGAGATCGAGGCGATGACGACGAAGCCCCGCTGATCCGGACGGGCGCCGGAACAACGGGGCTTCTGAATTGGAGGGCGAACCGCTTCTTCTACTTTGTGTCCATGATCAGGGGCAGACCGTCCTTGCCGGCGCCGACCCTTCGACCACTCGCCTGAGCGGTATGAAGAGTGTAGAGCCCCATCCTTCGGGCTCGTGGCTCAGGGTCGTCGCTGAGATCGACAAGTGGCTATCCTCTACTTCGTGTCCATGATCAGCGGCAAGCCGTCCTTACCGGCGCCGATGATGATGACCTTGGTGTTCTGCGATTGCGCGATCTTTTCTGTCGCCTCGATGCCTTTCCAGCGGAGAAGCTGTTCGCTGATCCCCCGGGCGACAATGTTCTGGAAGTCGGAGATCCCCTGCGCCTCGATGCGCTTCCGGTCGGCTTCCTGCCGCTCCTTCGACAGCACGAACTGCATCCGCTGACTCTCCTGCTCCGAACGCAGTTTCTCCTCGATAGAAGCCGTCAGTCCAGGCGGCAGGCCTACGCGCCGCAGGGGCGTCCCTTCGATCTCGATCCCCCGCGGGCTCACGATCTTCTCCAGTTCGCGCTGGATCCCGATGGCGAGCATCTCACGCTCGGAAGTATAGAGCGCCCGCGCATCGTATCCGGCCGTCACGCCGCGCGTGACCGACCGGAAATTCGGTTCGAGAATTGTGCCGACATATTCAGGTCCGATCGTGCGGTACACATCGTCGGCTTTGTCGGGGTCGAGGTGGAACAGCACGCTCACTTCGAGTTGGACCGTCAGTCCCTCCTTGGAAGGAACATCCATCACTTCCTTCAATTCCTGCGTTCGGACGCTGAACTCACGGATATCGACGAACGGGTTGATGAAGTTGATGCCTTCTTTCAGCGTCGTCTCCGAGACGCTGCCGAAGAGGACCTGCACTCCCACATGGCCGGGAGGGATGATGACGAATGCGCGCGACAGCGCGACGAGCACAAAAATGAGGAACACAATGCTGGCCATATTGGCCGCGACCTGGAAGGTCGGATTGCGTTCCTCGCTCACTTTGCGGCGCGCGTTGACGTAGACGACCAGGGCGATGACGGCAATGAGGATGCTGACGATGAAGAGCATAGGGCCTCCTTAGCGGGGTTTCGAAGTTGAATCGATGTTGAGGATGTCGTACACGTTGGGGTCGGACGTCAAGCGGCGACCGCCTCCACGCCAGGCCGAGCTGATCCTTTCGACGTTGCGGAAGTTGCCGAGTCCTGCTCCGCCATAGTCGTCCTGCGATCCGACGAAGACCGTCCACCGCGTTCGGGGTCCGATCGTTCCGAGGAGCGACCGCGGAAGAGAGAAGGCGATCGTGCCCGCAGCCGCGTTACCGATCGGGTCGGATGCATCCGTGGCGATGGGCGGGTACTCGGCGAGGTTCGCCCCACGGCTATCTTCGATGCGAAGGCCCCCTCCGACGAAGATGATGCGCTCGAAACCCCGGCCGTCTGGCATGAGGGCTTGAGCGTTGCGACCGATCAGGGCTTGACCTGTGCCGCGAGACCCGTCAGCGTCGATCGCGATCGCGGCGTAGGTCAGCTGCGAGCCATACTCCGGATGCCAGTTAGGGTCGGACAACGCGCGGAAGGTGAGGACGAAGCGGAGCGTTGCGGTGTCGGAGAAGACCTGGAAACGGGTCAGGTCGAAGCTCCCTTCGCGGATGAGCGAGAGCTGCGGATACGTGAACGTGCCCGGGCCTCGATCGTCCCCCTGAGTATCCGAGACGTCAATAAGCACCTGCGGCGAAACCGGCCGCCGTTGCACATCGTTGATCGTGAGTTGCAGGTACGAAGGGGTCTTGAGCGAGGGCGTGCCCGGCAGGACGCGTGGCGTCGACAGGGCAAGGCCGGCCAGTTCGGGGAACTCAGTCAGCGATTGCAGTTCGCTTTCGACCATGATACCCGAGGGATTCTCAGAGGTCGCTGTCGACGAATGCTCCGCCAGCCGGATCTCGACCCGTTGCCGGGGTTGCAGGACGAAGGACGCCGACCGTCCACGGCGGCCGGCGAGCGGCCAGCCGACGAGCACCTGCACCGGGCTTTCCTGGACCAGGGAGGACACGAAGACCTTGCCGGCAGATGCATCCCCTGCGTACGAGATGCGGATGCGAGACTCCGCCAGCCCGATGTCGAAGGAGACGGTCTTGAGGGCCGTCGGAAGCTGCGGCAGCAGCCACAGTTGGCGGTTCTGTGCGTCGACGGAGACTCCGAGATAGTTCTGATAGGCCACGCGGACGAATTCCGCGAGACTCCACGTCTGGTTGAAGGTTCCCGACCTGCGCGGCTCCGACTCGCCTGGTCGGGGTGCGGCGTCGACCAGCTCCGAGATGCCTCCGACGGCGTCCTGGTCGAGGATCTGGTGCACAAGGGCCTCCGTCAACTGAAACGCAAGGTCGGGGCGGCCGAACTCCACAGCCGACTTGATCCAAGGCCCGGCCAGCCACGTCCAGACAACGCCGTTATGGTAAGCAGCGTCTTTCGGATAGTAATTCGGATGCATATGGTACGGATGGAAGAGGGGGTCTTCCGGCGCCAACGATCCGACTCCGAACGGATACACGATCGAACGGCTCACGTTTCGAAAGATAGTGGCCCGCATGTTGGGGTCGGCCACGACGTCGAGCGAAAGGATCTGGTTGGGCCGCAACGACATGTCCCGAGAACCGTCGGCCTTGAGATGGTCGACGATGAGGCCCTTCTGGGCATCGATGAACGATGCTTGGAAGTTCCTCAACAAGGATTGAGCGATGCCGTTCCATTTCTCAGCGAGGTTCCGCTCGCCGATCATCTCCGCCATGGCGGTCGAGACCATCAGCTGTCGGTACCACAGGGCCTGGATCTCATTCGCGCGGTTGCCGCGTGGGCTCCATGGGCCCTCGGGCCCGACCGCGTCCATCCACGTCTCAGCATCGCCGTGGACCAGGAAATGGTCGACGTCCGTGTGGTGCCGAAGCGTTCCTTCGACGGCGAGGCGGACCACGGGGAATATCTCGCGGACGAACGCCGTATCGCCGGAATACTTGACGTAGTCGAAGACCCCGAGCACGAACCACGGCGTACCGTCGGCATGCCGGTAGGAGATCGATGTCGGCGTCACGAGGTTCGGGATACGGCCTTCATCCGGGCTTTCGGGGTCGGTCTGTTGCCACGACGCGAATGACCGGAGGATATCACGGGCGGCCGCGGTGTTCCCCGTGACGAGCGTTGCGCCGGGAAGCGAAATGAACGAGTCGCGCCCCCAGTAGTTGCTGAACCATGGGAGGCCTGCGAAGATGCCCGTCTTGCCCTGCCGCATGATCAGCGCGTCAAGCCAAAGCTTCGCCCAGGCGAGCGCCCGGTCGAACCGTTCGTTCGACGACCGAAAGAGGCTGGCGTTCAGGACTTCCTCGAGCCGGGCCCGCCGCTGCTCAAGACGGCGCTGGAGCGACCGTTGCAGATCGGCCAAGAGTCCCTGGATCTGCTCTGGCGTGTCGCCGGCCATCAGCAGGAATGTCACCGTTCCGCCCGACACGTCGGCCGAAAGCTGACGGTTCTCCGGCGAAGCGCTGCCGATGGCCGAGGTCGTGGCGACGCCCAACCAGACCGGATAGTCCTCTCGTTCATTCCGCTCGCGATGTCGACCGTCGAGGAGGAGCAGGAGTCCCGGGCGCGACTCCGACACCACATCAGATCCCGGGTTCAGCCTGGGTTCAACGGACACCTTGGCCTGACTTCCTGGGTCGAGGGTCAACACGAAAGCGTCGATCGTGTCGAGCATGGCGATCGTCTCGACGGTTCCGTTCGCGTACGTGCGCCGAAGGAAGTCGGGGCGAACCTCGGCGGAGACGATCGTGGACCGGTCGAGAGGAACCCCATCCAACCGAACGACATAGTCCGCCATGAATCGATGAGACATGATGTGCCACCCGTGCCAGGGGTCGAACGATGGTGCGCTTGACTCCGTCACGAAGAAGCCGGCCGCTTTATTCGTAAAGGATACGACCCGCGACGAATCGCGGACCGTGATCTGCAGTTCCTGCAGCGTCCACGGACGTGGCGCCGGGGCCCGCTGCGAACAGCCAACGGTCAACAGCGTGAGGAGCACCAGAGGAGCAACCCGATGCACGGAAAGGACTCGAACGGGGATCATATTGACTTTTCCTGAACGAAATATGGTACGGCTTTTCCGCTGCGGACTCAATTGCACGGCACGATTCCGGAAAAATTTTCGTAGGTTGCGGGCGTTCGGCGTCGATCGTGTAACCATCGAACACGTCACACAAGCATGATCCAGAATGTTGTCGAGATCGCCCGGGAGGCCGGCCAGTTCCTTCGTGAACGCGTCGGACACGTGCGTTCCGTCGAAAGGAAATCGGGGCAGGATACCAATCTTGTGACCGAAGTCGATCGTGCATCGGAGGCGCTGATCAAGGATCGGATCCGAGCCTTGTATCCGTCACACGCCGTGCTCGGCGAGGAGTCGGGCGGGTCGCTCGAGGGGGCGGAGACCGTATGGATCATCGATCCCCTTGACGGGACGACGAACTTCACGCACGGGCTCCCGATCTTCTGCGTGTCGATCGGCGTACAGCACCGGGGCGAGCTGGTGGCAGGGGCGGTCTATGACCCGAACCTGGACGAACTGTTCTCGGCCGAAAAGGGGAGCGGTGCCTTCCTGAATGGACAACGCCTAAGGGTGTCGGAGGAGTCGGAGGTAAGGAACAGCCTGCTTGTGACGGGATTCCCGTACACGATCCGCGAGAACCCTGATCATGCCATCGAACACTTCACGACGTTCCTGAAACAGGCACAGGCGGTCCGCCGGTTGGGATCAGCTGCGTTGGACCTGTGTTATGTTGCCGCCGGGCGATTCGACGGCTTTTGGGAGGTGTCGCTCAATTCGTGGGACATGGCGGCAGGAATGCTCGTCGTGCGTGAGGCGGGAGGGAGAGTGATGGCGGTGTTGAAGGAAAATCTGTAAGAGTGAAGCCTGCGGGCGCGTCCAGTGAAATTGAGTTTGCCGCTTCGCGGCAGTAGTAGTGGGCCGCCGGCTGTTGCCGCCGGGCGATTCGACGGCTTTTGGGAGGTGTCGCTCAATTCGTGGGACATGGCGGCAGGAATGCTCGTCGTGCGTGAGGCGGGAGGGAGAGT
>JALONQ010000029.1 GCA_025454835.1 Bacteroidota bacterium
GAGTTGACTCCCTTGAGCGTGATACCGCAAACAACGTACGAGCGACTCTTTCGTTGCACAACAACGACCGTCAAACAGAGTTTTTCAGCAGCCTGCTAGAAGTCGCGATTGGAGACATGAATCGCTCGAGAAGCAGGGGGGAGCATGCAAACATTGCTCGAGAAAGACCTCGTCTTTCGGATCGTAGGTTGTGCCTTCGAAGTGCATCGCGTGATAGGACACGGCTTCCGTGAAAAGACCTACGAGAACGCGCTTCGTGTAGAGCTGAGGTCTCACGGCATGACCGTCGACCAACAGATGAGATTCCCGATCAACTACCGGTCCGAGCGGGTCGATGAATTCGTACCCGACCTGCTCGTGGAAGGTCGAGTGATTGTCGATACAAAGACTGCCGAACGGATCATCGACGAACACCGTGGCACGATGCTTAACTACCTGCGCATCTCGGGCCTCAAGGTCGGTCTGATCATAAACTTCAAACATCCGAAATTGGAATGGGAGCGATTGGTGTTGGATCGCGCAAGGTAGCGAGGACGAGTCTTTCAAATCGTTCATCTGATTAGCGTTCATTTGCGTGCATTCGCGGTTCAGGCTCACAGCCAGTTAACAAGTCGTACAGGAATCGAGTATCTCATGACGCGTCGCCGTCTCGCTTACAACGGCACGGAACAGTGGTCGTTCCTGATCTTCTACCAGTCCGCCATGGCCTCCCCGGCGGTACGGTGACGATCAAGTCTGTTCACGACAACCGACCATTGACCATTCAGGTGACGTATGCGTCCGCAAGACTACATCGCGCTCGAAGAGCAGTACGGAGCGCACAACTATCACCCGCTCGACATCGTCGTCGCCAAAGCCAGCGGCGCGTGGGTTGAAGATGTCGACGGCAAGAAGTACCTCGACTGCCTCGCCGCCTACTCGGCCGTCAATCAGGGGCACGTCCATCCAAAGATCCTGGCGGCCTTTCAGGAACAGGCGAAGCGCGTCACGCTGACGAGCCGCGCGTTCCGGAACGACCAGCTGCCGCTTCTCGAAAAGGACCTGCACGACCTCACCGGCTTCGACATCAGCCTGCCGATGAATTCGGGGGCTGAAGCTGTCGAAACCGCCGTCAAGGCCGCCCGCAAGTGGGGCTATACGGTCAAGGGCGTGCCCGAAGGCAAGGCCGAGATCATCGTCGCCGAGGGCAACTTCCACGGCCGCACAACGACCATCGTCAGCTTCTCAACCGACGAGCAGTACCGATCCGGGTTCGGTCCGTTCACCCCGGGCTTCGTCGTCGTTCCGTACGGCGACGTCAACGCCCTCGCGAAAGCCATCACACCCAACACGGTCGCCTTCCTCATCGAGCCCATCCAAGGCGAGGCGGGCATCGTCGTCCCGCCCGAAGGCTACCTGAAGAAGGCCGAGGAGCTCTGCCGTCGCGCCAACGCGCTGCTGATCTGTGACGAGATCCAGTCGGGACTCGGCCGCTCCGGACGTCTGTTCGCCTATCAGTACGAAGGTGTGCAGCCCGACGCCGTCATCATCGGCAAGGCGTTGGGAGGCGGGTTCTACCCGATCTCAGCGGTCCTGGCGAAGCGCGAGGTGCTCGGCGTGTTCAAGCCCGGCGACCACGGCTCGACGTTCGGCGGCAATCCGCTCGCGGCGGCCACAGCCCGAGCCGCTCTTAAGGTGCTGATCGACGAGAAGCTCATCGAGCGCTCGGCCGAACTGGGCGAGTATTTCATGTCGAAGTTGCGCGCCATACCGTCTCCGGCCATTCAGCTCGTACGCGGAAAAGGCCTCTGGATCGGCCTCGTCCTCGACCGTCGGGCCCGGCCGTTCTGCGAAGCGCTGATGGGAGAAGGGATCCTCTGCAAGGAGACCCATGAGAACGTCATCCGCATCGCGCCGCCGCTCGTGATCTCCAAAGAAGAGATCGATTGGGCCTTGGAGCGGCTCCATCGGGTCCTCACGACATCAGCCCTGCTCGCGAAGAAGACCGAAGGAGTCTTGGCATGAGTACGAAATCGATCCGCACCATCATCGTCGGCGCCGCGGGGCGCGACTTCCACAACTTCAACGTCGTGTATCGGAATGACCCGCGGTATCAGGTGGTGGCCTTCACGGCCGCCCAGATCCCTGACATCGCCGGCCGCAAGTACCCCGCCTCACTCGCCGGCAAACGCTACCCGAAGGGCATTCCGATCCACGAGGAACAGGACCTGGAGAAGCTCATCGCGAAGCACGACGTGGAAGAGGTCGTCTTCTCCTACAGCGATGTCTCTTACCAGCACGTCATGAGCCTCGGTTCGCGGGCAACCGCAGCGGGGGCACACTTCAAGCTCCTGAGCGCAACGGAGACGATGATCAAGAGCCGCAAGCCGGTCGTCTCGATCTGCGCCGTCCGGACCGGGAGCGGCAAGAGCCAGACCTCACGGAAGGCCGCCAAGATCCTGCAGGACATGGGCTTTCGCGTCGCCGCGGTGCGGCACCCGATGCCGTATGGCGACCTGGCGAAGCAGAAGGTGCAACGCTACGCGACGCTGGCCGACCTGAAGAAACACCACTGCACCATCGAAGAGATGGAGGAGTACGAGCCGCACATCGTCAACGGCATCGTCATCTATGCCGGGGTGGACTACGAAGCGATCCTCCGCCAGGCCGAGAAGGACGCCGACGTGATCATCTGGGACGGCGGGAACAACGATCTTCCATTCTACAAGCCCGACCTCCATATGGTCGTCGCTGACCCGCTGCGTGTCGGGAACGAGTTGACCTACTACCCGAGCGAAGCGAACCTCCGGCTCGCGGACGTGGTCATCATCAACAAGATCGATTCCGCCCTGCCTCTTCAGGTGGAAACGCTCCGGACCAACATCCATTCGGTCAACCCCAAAGCACGGATCATCGACGCGGCGTCGCCCATCCATGTCGAACGCGGGGCGGAGCTGGCGGGTAAGAAGGTGCTCGTCATCGAGGACGGCCCGACGTTGACGCACGGAGAGATGGCGATCGGCGCGGGGACCGTGGCGGCGAAGAAATACGGCGCGGCGCAGTTGATCGATCCTCGTCCGTATGTTTCCGGCGAGATCAAGCGGACATTCGACACGTATCCGAAGATCGGCGTTCTGCTGCCCGCCATGGGGTATTCCAAGAAGCAGATCAAAGATCTCGAGGGTACGATCAATCGTGTCCCGGCCGACGCCGTGATCATCGGCACGCCGATCGACCTGGCCCGGATCGTGAAGATCGCGAAGCCGGCGTACCGGGTGACGTACGACCTGGAAGAGATCGGAGAGCCGAACCTGAGGACGGTGCTGGCGGAGAAGTTCCGCAAGACGCGCTGAGGATGCAGCCTGGTTCCCCGGGCGGACCTCGCTCGCCCGGGGAACCTCTTTATTGAGGGGCGAGTTCTATGTCCTGTCAAAGGAGCCCACGCTATGAGATCGTTCACGCCTGTCCTCATTCTGTCGTCGATGCTCATGTTCGGATGCGGCTCGGCGATCCCCAATCGGTCCCCGATCGGCGAATCGTTCCCGGCGGTCCAGGGTAACTCCCTCGCCGGCCAGGCAGTCCCCATCCCTCAGGCGTTCAAAGGCCAACGGGTGATCCTCGTCGTGGCCTACGACATGGATACGCAGTTCGACGTCGACCGTTGGGGCATCGGGTTCTTCACGGCGGACCTCGATCTCCCGCCGGTCTATGAACTCCCGACGATACCCGGGGCCATTCCATCGCTGTTCGAGAAGCAGATCGACGCGGGGATGCGCAAGGGCATTCCGGAAGAATCGTGGAAGGACGTGGTCACGGTGTATGGGGGCGAAGGGAAGAAGATCGCTCAATGGACGGGCACGGAGAATCCCCGCAACGCCCGCATCATACTTCTGGATGAAGAGGGCAAGGTCGTCTGGTTCCATGACCGGGGCTACGGGCTTCCTCCCTTGTCGGCGCTCATGGAGATCCTACGCGAGCCGAAGAACTGACCCTGGCACCGGTCCGTCACGGCGCGGATGCACACCGCCGCCGCTATGGGCCTCGAAGCATCGCTCGACTGTACACACGAACGCCCCGGATGCTCTCCGGGGCGTCGTGCTGTACTGCTGATCTGGTCGATCTACTTGACCAGCTGCATGCTGCGGATGGAGACCGTGCCGTCGAAGGCCAGACGGCAGAAGTAGACGCCGCTCGGGAGCGATGAGGCATCCCACGTTGCCGCATAGCTGCCCGCGCTGCGGACCCCGTCAAACAGCGTCGCTACGTTCCGACCGAGCATATCCACCACCGTCAACGTGACATGGCCGCTCTGCGGGATCGCGTAGCGGACATTCGTCGTTGGGTTGAACGGATTGGGATAATTCTGGTCGAGCACGACCGTCCGCGGAACAACCGTCGGATCGAATTCCACGGAAGTCGACGCCTTGTATTCGTCAGCGCCCATCGTCGGTACCGTCGCGCTGCGAGCGTCGCCGTCGATATCGGTCGTGACGCCGGCGATCGGCGTGCCATTGAAGGAGGCCGCCGGGGCCGAGAACCAATGCAGGTCCGTCAGGCTCTTCAGCATGCCCGACGCACCGAACGGATCGGCCGGGTTCACGGCGATGCTGTTCGCATCCTGCGACGACGCCGTCTGCCAGTTCGCCAGTGTCTTGTGCTTGGCACCGTTGTAATAGCCGGTGTACGCATTGGCCCCCGTTACGACCAGGTCATTGTAGTTCGAGGCCTTGAGGACGCTGTTGACGATCGGGCTGACATAGATGGCATACGAGCTGTCGTGGTTGACGGTGTTCACCACGATGTTGTTCTTCACATAGGCCGACTGGCCGAGGTCATCATACACGCGGATCCCGGCCACGGGATTCGTCGCGATGCTGTCGTTGTTCACATAGACCGTATTGTGATAGACGTTCACGGTCTGGTCGAGGGCATCGACCGCGATGCCGATGATCTCAGAATTCGCCACCGAGGCGTCGCCGGAATAGATGAAGTTGCTGACGAAATTGTTGGTGATGTTCGCCGTTTGACCGGTGATCCCCGAACCGATGGCGTAGTAGAGCAGGATGCCGTAGAGATGACGAAGCGCCGCCTGCGATACGGCTCGCGCGCGCACCTTCACGACCTTGTTGCCCGTGATGTTCAACGTCCCCTTCCACGATTCGGCGTAGATCCCGTTGATCGAGTTCTGAACGTACACCCCCGTCGGATGGCCGATCATGGTGATCGTATTGCCGCTGATCGCGCTGACGCCGTCCGCGCCCCAGACGCTGAGCCCCTTATGCTGCGCGTAGATCTCGTTGTTCAGCACGTTGAGATCGAGGCCGTACGGTACGGTCCCTCCGTCGGGCTTGTACAGCGAATAGTAGAATGCGGCCGTGGCTGTCCCGATCTGGCAGTTTGTCACTGTCAGTGCGTCGGCGGCGCCGGCAGCCGTCGCCAGACAGTTGATACCGTACGTTCGTGTGCCGCTGGAGGTCGTTGCCATGACCGCCTGGGCCAGGATCCTGAGGTTCTTGATCGTGACCGTGTCAGTCTGGCCGTTGAGACGGAAACCGTAGCGTCCCGCCGTTCCGTCGTTCAGCGCGAACGTCATGTCGCGCGTCGTGCCCCCGACGGTGTTGGATCCGTCGATGGTGATGTTCCCCACGTTCGTACCGGTCCCCGAGATCGCGAGCCCGGTGTTGCTCTTGGTGCCCGTCGTCGCGCAGGCCGTGAAGGTCACGGTCGGTGTCTTGCCGGCGGCCGGCTTGATGATGAGGTTGTTGTTGCCCGTCAGCGAGGTCGACGTGATCTCCGGCGATCCGATTTCGGTCAGGTTCTCGTCGATGAGCAGCCTGAGCGTGCCGCTGACCCCCTTCGAGTTGATGTCGGCGATCGCGGCCGCCAGCGTGGCGTAGTCGCCGCCGGAAGCCTTGATTACCTTGTCGCCGGACAATGGTTGCGACACCGCCAAGAGTGGTATCAGCAGCACGACCAGCAACGGTACCCACATGGAAAAGTTTGATCGCATAGGTCCTCCGAGGGTTGGTGGAAAATGAATGTGACCGCTGAGGTGGTTCTTATCGTATCAGGAGCATTCGGACGGAGTTCTGCGTTGTCCCGCCGGGACCGCGCAGCACGAAACGCGCAAGATAGGTCCCGCTCGCCTGGCCCACCGCGTGCCACGACACGGCGTGCTCGCCGGGCTGAACAGGGCCATCGACCAACACAGCCACTTCGCGGCCGAGCAGATCATGTACGGACAGCCGGACAAGCCCGCCGCTCTCCTCGACCCGGTACCGGATCGTCGTCACCGGATTGAACGGGTTGGGAGCGGCCGCGATCAGAGCGAGCGACCGGGCCACCGCCGGAGGCGTCTCCTCCACCGACGTGATGGTCAGGGCTCCGCCGGAACGGACGACGTGCAGGGTCGCCCCAATGAGGGCGGCGTTCTGAACAGGGTTCGGCCGGCCTGGTCGTCGGAAGACCGGGACATCGGTCGTCGTCACCGCACGCGCGTCCACTAGAACCACGGGGGTCGAGAACGACGAAATGCCGCCGACCTGCGCTCCCCCTCCGCTGAATCGCACCCACGCTCCGGCGTCGATGACGACGCCGACGGGTGACATCGATGTGGCCATCGCCCACATCATTCCCATGGTGCGGTTCTCGGTGTAGTCGTACGCCGTGGTGAGGTCGGGATTCTGGAAGAGCCGCGGCATCACCACGGTGCCGGCAAGGACACCGAGGCCCGGGAAGCTGCTGAGCGCTCCGTAGTACGCGTTGTAGGGACCGGTCGTGAGCCCGCCGAGAACACGTTCGCCGGCCAGCATCGCGTCGTCCCCGAGAAAGGCGACAGGACAGGCCGACTGAACACGGGCGGCGAACGCCGCACCGGAGAGTGTCGAACTCCCTAGCAGGCCCGCCGCGCTGTCGAGCCGGCATCCAACGACCACAAGCGCGCCGCACCGACCTATCGCTGCGGCCGTGGCAGGGTCATCACGCCGTGCCGCATCGATGCCGATCATGGTTGAAGCGATACCCCACGACATCAGCTGCGACTGGACGAAGGCCGCCGACGCAGGAGCCGCCGGCGACGTCAGAACGCCCACGGTGTCGGCACTCCCCAACAAGGCCTGCAGCGCGCGCAGACTTCCGGCGGCAGCGGCCCAATCGGCCGTATTCCCACTCCCGTCCAGGAGTACCGGTCCCGGAGGGAATCGGACGGAGTTCGGCGAGAAGGCGACCGCCGTGGAGGTCGGAGTGATCGTCCCGGTCGCGAGGTCGATCGACGATCCGGGCAGAAGCTGATCGAAGGCCATGTCCGTCAGGGAGAACGGCGCGCCGGGCTCGACCAGGTAGGTCGTCGTGGGCCTCCACCGCAAGACGGCCACCGCACTTCCGCCCATCGCTTCCGCTCGGCCGCTTGCGTCGATGGCCAGCGCGCTGTTGATATCGACGCCCAGACCGACCACCTTTGTCCCCGTCGCCTGATGATATCGAGCCATGAAGACCGGCAGACGTCCGAGGCGACCGCGCTCGTTCGTGTGGCTCTCGGCCAGCGCCTGCGGCACCAGACGCAGGAAGTCGTCGACGAGCGTGACCGACGACGTCGGCATTCGCAACAGGCTCCAAGCGTTCGTCGTCCCGCCGGAGAAGACGACGTCGCTCAACACCATCTCTCCCGCACTCGAGCCGCCAACCACGCCTCCCCGCTGGAACACCTCCCGGATCGCCTGC
Source organism: Bacteroidota bacterium (assembly GCA_025454835.1). Taxonomy (GTDB): domain Bacteria; phylum Bacteroidota; class Ignavibacteria; order UBA10030; family UBA10030; genus 2-02-FULL-55-14. The sequence goes on from JALONQ010000029.1 coordinate 7,699, forward strand.
TGCGTGAGCGTTCCTTTCCACCGCGACACGTACTGGGCCTGGTCGCCACCACGCAGGAAGACGCCGTCGTGCTCGAGGATGAACCGGTACGTGGCAGAATCGTTCGCCTGCGAGACGGACGTGATCGCGCGGTTGTTGACGATGCACGGACTGAGCCCGGGAAAGTACCCCGTGAAGAACGTGCTCGTATCGCTGTAGTGCAGGACCGCGATCTTGCGGTTCGGAGCGTGCGTGACGAGCCAACGGTATGGCGTGTCGGACCAATCGTTGTTGTTCTCGCTTCCGCCGCCGACGAGCAGAACGGACCCCTGCCCTGCCAGCTCCGCCGAGCCCAGCATGCTCAAGAAGGCCATCGTCATGATTCGTCGCATCGCAGGAACCTCCTCGCCGCCTCGTTCTGGATCAGAGCCCAAGTCGAAGGGCGAGGAACGTCGTACTTCCCAGCCGTCCGAAGGCGGCGTACGCCAGATCGAGCTGAGAACGGATGCCGGCCAGGTCTGTGCGCGCGCCGATGCCAACGCTCAAACCCTGTTCGTCGAACCCGAGTTTGTATCCGCCCCGAAGGAACAACATGTCTGCCCACGCATATTCGCCGCCGAACTCATACTGCGTGTCGTTGTCGTTCGGGTCGGTGATCGCCGCCGTCAACGTCAGAGCGTGTCCATCGACACTGATGGGTTCAACGGAGATGCCGACGTTGAAGAACTGCGGAAGAGGCGATTCCTTGGAGACACGCTCGAGTCGTGGGTCGTACGCGTACGCGATCCCCGAGCCCGCGATCACGTCACCCTTTCGGTCGATGGGTGTGCCCGCGAAGATCACGTCGCTGCCAAAATTGGCCAGCCGCATTCCGATGCGCATGCCGTAGAGATCCGTCCGGTAGACCGACCCGAAGTCGAACGCGAACGACGACCCGTTCGTCTCCCAGATGTACTCATACACATACTTCACGGAGCCCCCAAAGCTGAACCGGTCGATGATCTGCATCGCGTAGGAGACGCCCACGGCGTAGCTGCCCGCCGAGAAGGTCGATCCGGTCCCGTCGGGCTGCGTTTCGGTCGTGATCTCCATCGGCTCCATCGTGAGGGCCGTGAGGCTTAGTCCGAACGCTCCCTGGCCCACCTGCTGGGCCACGCCGACGTACGACACGGAGACGTCGCCGACCCAATTCACACGGCTCAGCAGTACCTCGGTCCCTTGCGTGGTCGCCAGGGCTCCCGGATTCCAGTACATGCCGGCGACGCCCTGCACGGACGCCACGGACGAGTTACCGAGCGCGGCACCCACCGGCTCGACCGGGATCTTTAGAAAGTTGGCACCGGCGTGGCCCACGTTGCTGAATCCCTGACCGGCCGCGACTCCGACGGCCAGAAGGACGAGAAGGAGGAAGCCGCTGGTTCGAATGGTGTACGTGGTCATGGCCATGTCCTTTCTCCTCCTAGCGCACAACCGCGAACCGGCCCAGCCGCTCGCCGGATTCGGAGGTCACGTGATAGAAATACACGCCGGTCGCGATCAGCTGGTTCGACGACGACCGCAGGTCCCAGAACTCCGTGCCCCGTCCGTTCGTATGCTCGATCGACTTTACCAGATTGCCGTCGAGCGTGTAGACGCGGATGGTGCAGGTCGCCGGCAGGTTGGTGAACGCAATATCGCGGATCGGCTCGCCGAGCTTCGGGTCGCCGAGCCGCTTCCGCTCCCATGTGGCGGAGATGACGTACGGGTTCGGCACGACGCGGATATCGTTCAGAGAGGATCGGGCCGCGTTGAGCGGGCGCGCCTCGACCGTGTTCTGGAAGGCCGATTGATCGGCCGGCAGGAACGCCCTCCCCGACTCGAGGCTGTCGCTGTCGAGCGCCGTCACCGAGTATGAATAGTAGAAGAAGTTCTTCACGCCCACCGTGTCGCGCCAGGTGTAGGCATTCGGGACCGGGACCAGCCGCGTCGTGTCGCGTCGGATGACCGCCACCGGCGCGCCCCAGACATCCCGGTTCGGGTCCGTCGTCTTGTAGACCCGGTATTCCAGTACCGTCGAACCGGAAAACTCAATGTCATTGCTCCACGAGATCTGCACGGCTGCGTCGTTGGCGGTGTACACCAGCGTGGGCTTCGGCGGCGGGACCAATCGATACCCGTTCTGGTAGACCTGGCGGGCACGGTCGACGTTCCGGTAGAACTCGTCGACGGTCTGCCCGGCCACGAGCGCAAACACGAAGTCGAACTTCTCGAGCGGCTCCATGTGATAGGGTCCGCTCGCCACAATTCCGTCCACGCCCGGTTCGCCGTTCAACGTATCCTCGAGGGTCCAGTCGTCGATCCTCCGGTTGGGACCGTGGAAGAGGTTCGGACGTGTGGTGTTGCTTCGAAGCCTCTCGGCGCTGCTCATCCAGTCGAAGAAGATGCTGTCATCGACGGGGTTGTCTCCCCACGCCGACATGAAGACGCTTGAGTAATGCCAATCGGTGATCCCCTTCCGAATGCCGCCGACGAGCGGCGTTTCGAGCCACACCAGGCCAAGGATGAACGGCGTTGAGCCCGGCTCCCAGCCGGTGTCGCCGATGACGTCCTTGACATACATCGCTTGCTTGGTCGAGTCGAACACGTAGACGTCGTCGTCATACTCGCTGACAATTCCGCCCGCATCGAAATCATAGTACAGCCCGAACCACAGACTGTCCTTGGCCGCCGTGGTGTCGTTCACGATCTCGAGCTTGTAGATGATGTAGTCCTGGTCCTTCGATGTGCTCCACCCGTAGCTGGACTGATGGACCTGGATGTGCAGCTTCTGCGGCCGTGCGTTGGTCAGGTCGCGATAGACGGCGTAGGTATCCATCTGCGACACGATGCTGTCGCGGCCGTCGGGAGTGCGGACCGGCCAGAACGGTTGCCCCGAAGGATTCCGGGGCCAGGTGGCCGTGTCGGAACTGATGGCGATCTTGCCGTTGGCGCGATTGTGATAGCCCGCTACCGGGTCCCACTCCTTGGTGCCGTTGCCACGGGCCGTCGCCACGTTGTAAGGAATGCCGACGGCGAACGCCATCTTGTAGAGTTGATCGTGATTGGTGTTGATGGGCCACCGACCGCGGGGAAAGACGCCCGTGTATGGATGGAACTGGCCCATGTTGGTGGCCACTTGGCCCAGCTGGTTGATCGTGATCGTGTTCTGGGCGCGGTCGATCGGCGCCAGCGTACGTAGATTGTCCGCGGAGGTCCGTTCCTCGCGGGCATCAGGCCGCAGGTCCGGAACTTGGGAGCTCGCCTCCGTGCAGACGGCCAGCATCAGGATCCCGATGAGCATGCGATTCATGTGAGGTCCTCTTCTGTCTGTTCCGTGGTCGGCTCGGTCATCGGTCACAGACCGATATCAATGCCGAGGTAGATCGTGCGAGGCGTCGCGTAGTTGGTCGGGTCCTGCATGTAGTCCGGCGTCGCTTTGAAGGTCTCGTCCCCCGTCACGTCGGGAGAGCCCGTCGTGGAGTAGACCGACACGATGTTCTTTCGGTCCATCAGGTTTCGGATGTCGGCGAAGACGCCGAGTTCGAGCGCCCCGAGCCTGAAGCCCTTTCGGGCATACAGGTCCAGGTTGAAGCGGGCCGGCAGCCGCGAGTTGTTCCGCTCGGCAACGTAGATGGCTCGCGCGGGGTTGAAGGTGTACGGCAATCCGCTCCCGTACCGCGCGATGAGATTGCACGTCGAATTCCCGAAGACCTCCGGCAGGAGGCCGAAGGGACCTTCGTCGTCGCGGAAGAACACCGCCACCTGCCCGTTCGCGGTATGACGCTGGTCGAAGTCGAGCGGCAGAAAGCGGAGCGATTGCACGCCGACAATGTTGAACGAACCGCTGTATCGCTGCTGCTGCGACGAGGAGCTCCCCTTGGCCACGGAGAAGGTGTAATTCACGCCGGCGGTGAGCGGTCCCCAGCGCCCTTTGGCCGCGATCTCAAAGCCCTTGACCGTGGCGAAGTCCTCGTTCACGTAGTAGGCGTACGGCAACGGCGTGTAGTTCCAGGCGATGCCGATGAGGTTCTGGATCTTCTTGCTGAAGAAGGTCATCTGAAGGGACGCTCCGGCGTCGAACGAGGTCATGAGCCCGAGTTCGTAGCTCGTCGTCTGTTCCGGTTGCAGGTTGGGAGTTCCGAAGAGCGTTCGTCGGTTGCTGAACGTCCGGTCGAGATTGTCGTACAAGGCCTGATACTCGGGACGCTGGAAGAACTGCCCGTAGGTGAAATGGAACACCATGTTGTCGCGCACCGGATACGCGATGCCCAGACGCGGACTGACCACGGATTTCATCGTCGTGCCGCCGCTGGAGGCCGGGTTGAACGGATCGCTCCGGAACGATGTGCTCGGGTCGAACAGGTCCAGCCGCACGCCCAGGTTCAACACGATCGTCTCGAACTCGACCTTGTCCTGCAGATACGCCGAGGCCTCGACCGGCTTCTTGCGGTACACGTTTCGTGTCTGGTCGGCCGGGTTGACCGGATTGGCAACGTAGTAGTAGTCGAGGTCGTTCTGCTTCACTTCGAACCCGCCCTTCAGGAGGTTCGCCCGATCCACCTGCCAGGTCATGTCTCCCTTGAGCGCGATCGCCTGGGTCTTCTGATCCTCGTACACCGTCGACGACATCGACGAGTAGAACAGGCTGTTCGCGAACGTTTGATACGTTGGAAACGTGTATTGCGATTCCTTCCAGCCGTTGACCGAACGGAAGTAGCGGTACGTGTAGTGTGAAAGGCGAAGGTCGTAGAACAGGTCGTTCGAGAGTGCGTGCCGGAAGTTCAGCCCGAGCAGATTGCTCTCTGAACGGCGCAAGTAGGTGCTGTCGGGGATGAAGCGCATAATATGGTCGTACGACTGCCATCGGCGCCGCGAGTAGTTGTCTAGCAGCGTCACTTTGGCTCCGCCGAACGGCGCCCAGGAGACCTTGGCGACACCGGCGAAGTAGTCGTTGAACCCGAACGGCTTGTCGCGGGAAAAATCGACCGATTCGCGACGGGTCCGACCGGTCGTGTCGGTCACCGATCGCACCACCCCCGAGAAGTAGTAGCTGTCGGCGTCGACCTTCCGGCCGGAGACCATCACCGCCACCGGACTGCCTTCCCAGAGAGCTCCGCTCACCGTCCCCTCGATCGACCGCTCGTTGAGATGGTCGCTCGCCGGTTCGAGCCCCAAATTGGTTCGCCGATAGATGAGGTTGGCTCGTGGTGAGGCGAACGTCTCCTTCGTCACCACGTTCACGATCCCTGACAGCGCGTTCCCGTACTCGGCGTTGAACGTCCCCGAAAGCAGCTCCATCTCCTGAATGGCGTGGTTGTTGATCTCAAGTACTTCACTGTTGAAGAGCGGGTCTTCCACACGGTAGCCGTCGACATAATAGCCCACCTCCCCCGCCCGGCCTCCGCGAATATGCAGCGATCCGGTGTTGACAACGCCCGTCTGCAGTTGCAGGACCCCCGAGATCGTGCTGACCGGGAGCGTCTGCAGCTCTTCCGCCGTGGCCTTCTGGATCGTCGATACCTGGTCACGTTGAACGACCGGTCGCTCGGCCGACACGACCACCTCTTGCACCTCCACCGCCTCCGGAACGAGCGAAAGGTTGAGCGTCGTCGTCATGTCGACCTTTATCGTCACCCGGTGTTGTTCCGGCCGGTACCCCACGCAGCTGACGGTCACCTCGTACTGCCCCGGGGGCAGCTCGATGATGTGGTAGTATCCTTCGACGTCGCTGCTCGCCCCGCGGATCAACGAACGGATCATGACGTTCGCGCTCATGACCGCCTCGCCGGTCTGCCGGTCAACGAGGCGTCCGGCCAGTTTGCCGGTCGTGCCGGCCAAGGCCAGCGTGGTAGCGGCCAGGATGCCGCACAGGACGAGGACGATGTTCCTCATGGTCGGGGTCTCCTTCGGGCTACGGGACATATTGTTCCGTTTCGCGCATGGCCCGCGCGACCGCGCCCATGGTCGGGGCGATCTTGCGGCGGTTCTTGACGGCGATCTCGGTGACGATCGCATTGATGAGGATCGTGATGGCCGCGATCGAATTCGTGTACAACATGTTCTTGGTGCGGGCAACGATGACCTGCGATGCATGAAAGGTCAGCGGCGAGGTCCGAGTATCGGTGACGGCCACGACGTCGGCGCCGCGACTCCGCGCGAAGGCGGCCGCTTCCACCGTCTCCCGCGAATACGGCGGAAATGAGAAGCCGACGACGACATCGCGGCGGTGCGCCAGGCTGAGCGATTCCACGAACCGGGCCGGGCCCGTGGAGATCGAGCGGGCCGTGATCGCCACCTGACTGAGTTCGTACGCCAGGACCTGCGACAGGAGCGACGAGATGCCGACTCCCATCGTGTAGACCGTCTGCGACTTCAGGAGCAGCGCGACGACGGCGTTGAATGACTCCCGGTCGGAGTGGTTGAGCGTCTCATTGATATTCTCGATCTCGGCCTCGACGACCCGCGACAGGGCGTCGTTCCGCGTCTGACGCTTCAGGTCGCCAATGACCTGGTTCATGTTCGAAAGGTCGGACTGCAGCGCCCCCACGCACTCCTTCTGGAGCTCGGTGAAACCGTCGTAGCCGAGGCTTTGCGCGAACCGGACGATCGTCGGCTTGCTGATCTGGAGGCGCCGGGCGAGCGTGTCGGTCGTGACGAACGCCAATTCGTTCGGCTGTTGAAGGATGTAATTCGCCACCTTCTGCTGGTTGGCGGGCAGGCGCTGAAAAACAGACAGGATCTTCCGGTTCAGCGCTTGTTGAACGGAGAGATGGTTCGAGCGTCGCGGTGTCATCGGTCGGCGTAATGGATCGTGATCGACGGACTATGTATAGTTCATCATGACGGCCACGGCCAGGAGGAGCAAGGCAACGACGAAGAAATAGAGCTGCACCGGTAGCATCCAGCGGAACCACTTCTCCCATGGGATCTGTGCCATACCGAGGACCCCCATGGTCACGCCCGACGTCGGCAGGATCGGGTTGATCCATCCTTCGCCGAACTGAAAGGCAAGCACCGCCGTCTGCCGGGTGATGCCGACGGCATCGGCCAGCGGCGCCATGATCGGCATCGTCAGTGCCGCCTGACCCGACCCGGAGTGGACGAAAAAATTGATGACGCACTGCGTCGCAAACATCGCTTGGGCAGCAATGACCGGGTGGACACCCTCGATCAGGCCCGACATGCCGTGGAGCAACGAGTCGAGGATCCTCCCATCGTTGGCCACGACAAGGATGCCGCGGGCGCATCCGATGATAAGCGCAACGCCGACCATCCCTTGCGCCCCCCGCTTGAAACTGTCCGTCATACGGTCCAAGGGGAGCCGTCCCGCCAGACCGCAGGCGATCCCCGTGCCCAGGAACAGGGCGGCGATCTCGTTGATGAACCAGCCGAACGCCAATACGCCATAAACGAGGAAGAGCATCGCGGCGCCAAAGAGCAGCAGCACCAGACGATGCGACCGTGTGAACTCCGCCGGCCCTTGTTCCCTCAGATGTAGCTCCGCTCGTCGAGACTGGTCAAGGTCATAGACCGGAGACAGCGTGGGGTCACGACGCACCCGGTTGGCGTGCCATTGCACGAAGGCGACCATCGACACGGTGCTGATGAGCCAGATGACCAGCCGGTACTCCAGGCCGGAATAGAGCGGCAGCTCGGAGATGCTCTGGGCGATACCGACGGTGAATGGATTGAGGATAGCACCGGCGAACCCGGCCGCGGCCCCCAGGAACGGAATGGACGTGCCGGTGAGCGAATCGTAGCCGAGTGACAACGCCAACGGAATAAAGATGAGCACGAACGGCATCCCCGATTCTGCCATGCCGAACACGGCCCCGGCGACAGAGAACAAGGTCATGGTGACCGGGATGAAGTATTTCTGACGGTGCGGCTTGCGCGCGAACATCTCCGCCAGCGACCGGACGGCCACCGTCACCGCCCCCGTGTCTTGGATGACCATGAACGCTCCGCCGATGACGAACAAGAAGGCGATGATCTGCGCCGCTTGGATGAACCCCTTCACGGGGGCGACGAGCACGGCGCCAAATCCTTGGGGCTCGCTGTCCACCGGGGCGAACGACCCGGGCACCACCATCGTGCGGCCGTTCTTGATCTCGCGGGCGTACGAGCCTCCGTCGACGACCCACGTGGCGGCTGCAACGAGCAGCACGACCCCGTAGATCATCGCCAGCGTGTTCAGCGAGAACCGTGATGCCGGTGCGGCGGACGTGGTCATGGCTGTGTCGGAGACGGTCTCAGGCATAGTGCGTCAGCACGGCGACGGCCATCAGACCGAGCGCCAGGATCAGGAAGTAGATCTGCAAGGGAAGCATCCATCGGAACCATCGGTCCCATGAAATGCCGGCCAGGCCCAGAACCCCCATCGTCACTCCCGACGTCGGCAAGATGGGGTTGATCCATCCCTCGCCGAACTGAAAAGCCAGGACTGCCGTCTGCCGGGTAATGCCCACGACATCGGCGAGCGGGGCCATGATCGGCATCGTGAGCGCGGCTTGACCGGACCCGGAGTGGACGAAAAAATTGATGATGCCTTGGGTGAGGAACATCGCCTGCGCCGCGATCACGGGATGCAGCTGCGTGATCACGGACGCGAGATAATAGAGCATCACATCCAGAACCTTGCCGTCCTGCGCAACGATCAGGATGGCACGCGCGCAGCCGATGATCAGGGCCACGCCGACCATGTCACGGGCACCCGCTTTGAACGCGTCGGTCGTGGCATCGACGCTCAACCCCCCGACGACAGCACTCGCGATGCCCATCGCCAGGAACACGGCGGCGATCTCGTTGATGTACCACTGATACTCGAGGATGCCCACAACCAGCACGACGATCGACGCGACGAAGACGATCAAGACCGCGGCGTGCCGGCGCGTCATGACGACCGGACCGGCTGAGGGTGCGATCGCCCGCGCACGGTCGATCTCCGCCACCGGACTGCGCGAAGGGTCCTTCCTGATCGACGCGGCGTACCGCATGACGAACACGATCACCGAGATCGTGCTGATGAACCAGATGACCACACGGAACTCCAGCCCGGAGTACATCGGCAGTTCTGCGATGCTTTGGGCGATACCGATCGTGAACGGATTGAGCGTCGATCCGGCAAACCCGGCCGCGGCGCCGAGGAACGGAATGGCCGTGCCCACGATGGAATCGTATCCCAGCGAAATGGCCAGCGGGATGAAGATGACGACGAACGGGATCGTCTCCTCGCACATGCCGAAGATCGATCCGCCGACCGAAAAGATCGTCATCGTCACGGGGATGAACAGCACCCGCAGTCTCGGATGCGTTGCGAACCGCTCTCCGAGCCGTTGGATCGAGACCGTCACGGCCCCCGTCGCTTGCACGGCGCCGAAGGCGCCACCGATCACGAAGAGAAACGCAATGATCGCGGCCGCTTCCACGAAGCCCCGGACGGGAGCCACCAGCACCGCTCCGATCCCCTGCGGATCGTTCACGACCTGCGTGAACGAGCCGGGCACGACGAGCGTTCGGCCGTTTTGGACAACGCGCTGGTATTCGCCCCCCGGAACGACCCAGGTCAAGACCGCCACCCCGACGACGACGGCGTAGATCATGACGAGCGTGTTGAAAGAAGCGCGCATGGGGGCTCAACGGTTCATGACTGTTCGGGAGGACCGGTCGAATCGATCGCCGGACTTGAGGAGATGGAGCATGATGCCGGACGCTGCGAGGTCGTTCTTCGGATTCGTGCCGATGTTCCGGACATTCGATGCGTCGATGACGAGCACGGTGGCTTCGCCCACGACTTCGAAGGTCCGGTCGGGCTTCATGACAACCGCCGTTCCCTCGTCGATCCCGATGCCGAGTTTGGCGGGGTGTTCGAGCACCAACGAGAGGAGCCGCTGAAACCGCTTTCGGCGGATGAAGTGCTGATCGACGATGGCGTCCTCCACGAATCCGAAGCCCTCAGCCGTAACAATGTTACCCGGGCGAATGAAGGAGTACGGGTTGGTGGAATCAGGGTTGGCCCTTTCGTCCCCCGTGATCATCATCTGGCTCATGACCGCCGCTCCGGCGCTCGTTCCACCGATCGTTCCCCCGGTTCGGTAGATCTCATGCAGACGCTGCTCCACCCGAGTGCCCTTCAACGCAGCGGTCAGGCGCGATTGGTCGCCACCGGCAAAATAGATGCCTGTGGCTCCGTCGAGCTGATGGACGATCGAATCGCGGTCCGCCTCGATCCGCGAAATGTTGAGATGGACGACGCTCCGTGCGCCATACCTCGTGAATCCTTCGATCTGTTCGCCGATGCCCGAATCGGCGTAGGCGCTGGCCATCGGGAACAAGACGATCTTTCCGTTCGGCCCGCCGCAGAGGTCTACGAACCTCTGCATGATCTCGGGCCCGCGCCGGCCGCCTCCGATGATGACCAGGTGACCGCGCGGTGCGTCCTGCGCCCAGAGCGCTTCGGGCCCGAGCAGAAGCAGGCCCAACAGGAGCCGCATCGTTCTACGCATCATCACGAATGAGCTCCCATGCAAGTTCGGAGGTCTTGACCAGGTCCTCGATCAGGACGAACTCCTCATTCGAATGCGGTTTCTGAGCTCCGATCCCAAGATTGACGGCCGGGATGCCCTTCGCGTTGTACTTGTTTGCATCGCTTCCGCCGGTATACCGGATCGGATGGGGCTCGAGCCCGACGGCACGCATGGCTCGTTCGAGCCGGATGATCATCGGCGCGCCGGGAGACAGGATGTACGGCTCAAAATCCGATTTTGTCGTGAAGGCAAGGCGCCCCGCCGGATCAACGCTCGATCGGAGGCTCCTCTCGATCCTGCCCAACTCTCCGGCGATCCTGGACGAGGTGTACGAGCGCACCTCACCCTCGATGGTCACTTTCTCCGGAATAGCGTTGATAGCCTCTCCTCCGACGATCTTGCCGACATTCGCCGTGGTCTCGGCGTCGATGCGACCTAATTGCAGCGATGCGATCGCCCGGCTTGCCAGTTGAATGGCGCTCACCCCTTCTTCGGGTGCGACGCCAGAGTGGGCGGTCTTGCCGATGAACTGCGCCGTGAACGTATGCAGTCCCACTGACTCCCTGATGTACGTCCCCGGACGCTTGGAGCAGTCGAAGACGTACGCACAGTCGGTCTGGTGCGAAGCAAGGTCCGCCGTGCCCGCCCCGAAGAGCCCTGTCTCTTCCCCCACCGTACAGAGGACGAAGAAGTTGCGATACGCGCCTCGGTGCTTTGCGACCTCCGTCAGGAGCCGCACGAGCACCGAAAGCCCAAGCCGATTGTCGCCGCCGAGGATCGTCGTGCCGTCCGACCGGATCGACGTGGCATCGACCACGGGTTTCAGCTTCGCGGTAGACTTGACAGTGTCAAGGTGGGAGGTAAGGACGATGGAGGGACGATCGGGCCGGAAATGTGGCGGATAGCAGAAGAGGTTGCCGGCGGTGCCGCCGAGGATCGACGCCGATCCGTCCTCGACCACGCGCACGCCTGCTGATCTGAAGAGTCGCGTCACTTCGTCGGCGATGCGCCGCTCATCAAGCGACGTGCTGTCGATCGTCGCCAGGCGCAAGAAGAGATCGATCATCTCTGCGGTGGATGACATGTTGGCCACCATGTAGCAACTATTTCATGCGTTCTGTTTGACGTAACAAGTGGTACATAGGTAGGAGAAATCTCTTTGGGAGTCAAGAGGGGAAGAGGGTTACATCGAATCTCGCCGGGGCTGGTTCCCATTTCTGGGAACGCGGGGGAATTTGTGGGGGCTCTCTTCAGAAGACCACCAAATCAGCCTTCGCTGTCGACGGCATCGCGCCCATTGGCTTCCCCGGGATCAACCAGCGACCCTGCCGGGGCGCATGGTTGGGAGGAGATCGGCGAGCCGGACCTGACGAGGGGCCCTGGAAGAGCGATTCAAGCCGAAGCAGCGGCGCTTGCACGTCAGCCCGCCGGACCCGCTGTACACACGAACGCCCCGGATGCTCTCGGGGGCGTCGTGCGATCGGCTCCTACTGATCCAGGCGCATCAACGTGGTCTTGAGCTTTTGCGCCGAGGCCCGGAATCCCTCCGCCTCCGCGCCGCTCAGGTTCAACGACAGGACCTCCTCCACTCCTCCGGCCCCCACCACGCACGGCAGGCTCAGGCAGATGTCGCTCACGCCGTGCTGCCCCGTCATGAGCGTCGAGACCGACAGCACGCTCCGGTAGTCCCCCACGATCGCTTCGACGATCGACACAAGGCCGAGGCCGATCGCGTAGTACGTCGACCCTTTTCGTTTGATGATCTCGTACGCCGCATCCCGCACCTGGACGAAGAGCGCGTCCATCTCGTCCTGACGATAGGTCTTGCCTGCCATCGGAGCAAACTCCTGCAGCCGAACGCCGCCGATGTTGGCCAAACTCCAGACCGGTAGCTCCGTGTCACCGTGCTCGCCGATGATAATGGCGTGAACGCTTCTCGGATCTACGCCGTAATACTGGCCCAGCTGCGACCTGAAGCGCGATGTGTCCAGGATCGTCCCCGACCCAATGACCCGCGACGCCGGAAGCCCCGATGCCTGAAGCGACACGTACGTCAGGATGTCGACCGGATTCGTTGCGATGAGGATGATGCCGTCCGGGTTGTGGCGCACGACCTGCGGCAGGATCTCGCGAAAGATGGCCGCGTTCCGGCCCAGCAGGTCGAGCCGTGTCTCCCCTGGTCGTTGTGACGCTCCGGCCGCCACGACGACCACGTGGCACCCGGCAAGGTCCTCGTAGCCGCCCGCCGAGATCTTCATCGGCCTGGCGAACGACAGGCCGTGGACGAGGTCCATCATCTCGCCGACCGCCTTCTCGGCGTTGGCGTCGACGAGGACGAGCTCAGACGCCCGGCCGCGGATCATCAGCGCAAAGGCGAAGGAGCTTCCGACCATTCCTGTTCCGACGAGCCCGATCTTTCGCTCCGAAGTGGGCCGACCCAGATTCATCGCGTGTTCCATTCCATCACCTTCCCTTCGCCGTGGTCTGTTGCTTCATGAGCATCCTGTTCTGACATCCTTCTCCGGCGCTGTGCCGAGACGTCGTGAACACCGTAGCCGCGAAGATGCCGTTCCTCATCGAGAGGCCGCTCCGTCGTCAGCCGACCGCCCGCCCAGCAAGCGCTCCAGTGTGGCCAAATCAGAGGTCGGCTCGCGGCAGGCGAAGTCCTCGCAAACGTACGCCGTCGGCTTTCCCCCGACGATCCGATACGACCCGAATGACGCATCCCGGGCGGTGAGGTACTGTTGCCCCTCCCCTCCGTCTGCCAGGAGGATGACGCGGTGCGGATCGTAGCGCGAACGGACGAGCCGCAGCAACGCCTGCGTGTGGGGGGCCTGGCGCGGACCTGCGACGATGACCTGGCGGGGGGGCCGTTCTCGCATCCGGAGGGCCATCAGCCACTGGGCCGTGCCGTGAGGGGACTGTTCGATCCACCCACCGGCCGATCTCAGGCAGCCGTCCGCCAGATCACGATACCGATCGTCATGCAGCATCGCCGAGAGTCGCAGGAGGTTCGTCGCCGCGACGGCATTGGCCGACGGCGTCGCTCCATCGTGCCATTCTTTCATGCGAACGAGCCCGCTCAACTCGTTGACGACATCTTCGAAGAATCCTCCCGCCTCTCGATCCGACAACAGGTCGATCTGCCGCTCCGTGATCTCCACAGCCCGGCGGAGCCATCGATGGTCGCACGTTGCCTCATAGAGGTCCAACAGCCCCTGGACGTAGAATGCACGGTCCTCCAGATGGGCCGTGAACCGCGCCTCGCCCGCACGGTATCGCCGGAGCAGGTCACCGTTCGCCGGATCGATCATCTCCCGTTCGATGAACGACGCGGCCCGTTCGGCGGCGGCGACATACGCCGGCACATCGAGTGCTTGTCCAGCCCGAGCGAAGGCCGAGATCATGAGGCCGTTCCAGGAGAGCAGAACCTTGTCGTCGGTGAGGGGCCGTGGCCGCTGCCGCCGTGCCTCCAGCAACGATCGGTGCGCCGCGCCAAGGGCCGACTCAGCAGCGAGGCGGTCCCACCCAAGCCGGTCTGCGGCGCTCTCCCATGGTCCGACGACATGAAGGATGTTGAGACCGGCGAAGACGCCGTGAGGATCGGACTTCACATTCCCTTCGTCTCGAACGTCGTAGACGGCCGCCACCAGTTCGGACACCTTCTCACCGAGCCGTTGGTCGATCTCGCGTTTCGTCCAGGTGTAGCATGCCCCTTCGTGCTTGTCATCGGGGCGCTCCGACGTCCGGGCGCTCTCGGCGTCTTCCGCGGAGAAGAATCCCCCTTCACGGCCGGTCAAGTCCCGGAGTACATAGCCGAGGATGTCCTGCACAGCAGCACGATACCGTTCCCGGCGAGTGATCTGAAAAACCTCGAGCGCCACACATGCCAGCTGCGCCTGATCGTACAACATCTTCTCGAAGTGCGGCACGTGCCATTCCGCATCCGTCGCATATCGATGGAAGCCTCCGCCGAGATGGTCGTGGATGCCCCCATCCAGCATCCGGTCGAGCGTGCGTACGACCATCTCGAGGGAGCGCGGCTCGCCGGTGGCATGATGAGAGCGCAAGAGATACTGCAGAACGACCGGCGTGGGAAACTTGGGAGCTCCGCCGAAGCCCCCGTATCGGTGGTCGTGGCTGCGCGAGAAATGGTCGAACGCTATCCCGTGCACTCCTTCGCCCGGAAGCCCCTCGGTCGCCGCGCCCACGGCCGAATGTCGCAGGAACGTCGCCAGCCGCTCACCGGCTTCGAGAATGACCCCGCGATCGCTTGTCCAGAGTTCCTGGATGCGCGCCAGCAGATCGGGAAAGCCCTCGCGACCGTACCGAGCCTTCGGCGGAATGTACGTGCCTCCGAAGAACGGCTTGAGGTCGGGGGTCAGGAACATCGACATCGGCCATCCGCCGCTGCCGGTCATGCCCATCAAGGCCGCCATGTAGACCCGGTCCACGTCGGGCCGCTCCTCGCGGTCGACCTTGATACTCACGACCGTGCGGTTCATCAACGCCGCGATCTCAGGATTCTCGAAGACCTCCCGCTCCATGACATGGCACCAATAACAGGCGGAGTACCCGATCGAAAGGAAGATCGGCTTGTCTTCCCGCCGTGCCGTCGCCAGCGCCTCCTCGCCCCAGGGACGCCAATCGACGGGGTTGAAGGCGTGCTGGAGCAGGTAGGGGCTCTTCTCGTTGATCAGACGATTGGGCGGAGTCCCCCCCGCTTTTCGGCGGTCGATGACGTCGAGAATGGTCGACATGTCAGAGCCGCAGGGTTCCCATGCCGCCGTCAACATGCACGACCTGACCGGTCACCCAGCCGGAGGCGTCCGACAGCAGATATTCGGCCGCGGCGGCAATGTCGTCGGGCGTGCCGATACGCTTCAGCGGATGTCGTTGCGCCGAAGCTTCACGCCGTTCGGCGGAGCTGAGAAGTCGCTCGGCAAGTGCCGTGTCCGTGAGGGATGGCGCGATGGCGTTCACCCGGATCGTCGGCGCCAGCTCGGCGGCGAGCGAGCGGGTCAAACCCTCGACCGCCCCTTTGGCCGCCGCGATCGACGCATGGAACGGCATGCCGGTCTGAACGGCGACGGTGCTGAAGAGCACGACGGATGCCGAGGACGTACGCTTGAGGGCGGGGAGGGCCGACCGCAAGACACGCACCGCTCCCAACGCATTGACTCGGAATTCCAGATCGAAGTCCTCGTCGGTCAATCGTCCGAACGGCCTCAGGTTGATCGTCCCCGGACAGTACACCAGCCCGTCGAGTGAGCCCTCGGGGACGGGGATCGTCGATGGATCAGTGACATCGACTATCTGATGGTGGATTGACGTGTCAGGACCGAACTCGGCCGGGGTCCTCGACCACACGGTGACCGTCTCTCCTTGAGCGTTGAGACGCAGAGCGACGGCTCGACCGATGCCACGGCTTCCTCCGACGACAAGAATATTCTTGGGCATATGAATGGTGTGGTGGTGTCTTAGTGGGCGCACGCCGGGATCGACTGCCACGACATGCACTGAAATGGAACACTCTACCCCTCCAAAACGTTCACGATTGTTGCATTTTCGCCCGAGTTAGGTGATCTTTGCGTTTCAACCCTCTCGACAGACCGTACATGACCCCGAACCTCGTCCGACGCACCATGATACCCTCCCTGCTGGCACTCCTTTTCCTCTCCTGCGGCTATGTAGCGGGGCACCTCCCCTCCGGAACGACTGCGGCCGAGGGGGTCGGCGACATCCGCCTCCCGGAAGGATTCCGCGTCGAGCTCTGGGCCGACGAGATCGAGGGGGCGCGGTCGATGGCCCTTAGCCCTTCGGGCATCCTCTACGTCGGCACGCGGACGAAGGACAAGGTCTACGCGATCGTTCCGGACGGCCGGTCTCGCCGGGTCGTGGTCGTCGCCCAAGGTCTCACGTCTCCCAACGGCGTGGCGTGGCGCGACGGCGCGTTGTACGTGGCCGAGATCTCACGCGTCATTCGGTTCGACGATATTGATCGCACCTACGCCTCCAAGCCCTCATACACCGTGGTCAACGACCAATTCCCAACCGACAAGGCTCATGGCTGGAAGTTCATCGCCTTCGGTCCGGACGGGAAGCTCTACGTTCCGGTCGGGGCGCCATGCAACACGTGCGAGCGGGAGGACCCGAGGTACTCGTCGATCATGCGGATGAACGCGGACGGATCGGACCTGGAGGTTTTTGCTTCTGGAGTGAGAAACACCGTGGGATTCGCTTGGCATCCCGCCGATCAGGTGCTGTGGTTCACGGACAACGGGCGCGACTGGCTGGGCGATGACCTACCGCCGGACGAACTGAACCGTGCGTCGCGTACCGGCCTCCACTTCGGCTTTCCGCATCTGTACGGAAAGAACCACCGCGACACCGACTACCCAGCTGTCGACACGGCGATGTTCGTACCGGCTGCTCTGGAGCTCGGTCCGCACGTTGCGGCCCTCGGGATGAGGTTCTACACGGGAACGATGTTCCCGGAGCGATATCGGAACGGGATCTTCATTGCCGAACACGGTTCATGGAACCGCAGCAAGCCCCTCGGCTACCGGGTGATGTTCGTGCGCGTCGAGAACCATCGCCCGGTTTCGTATGAGATCTTCGCAGAAGGTTGGTTGGGGAATACGGCGGCCTGGGGAAGGCCGGTTGACGTCCAGCAGCTCCCTGACGGATCGATGCTGGTCTCCGACGACAAGGCCGGAGCCATCTACCGCGTGACCTACCGGCCTTCGTAGGAACGGTTGACTCAAACTGCGGCACCGGAGAAGGGCGCCACGTGGCGCCCACCATCCGCGTCGACCCCTCACGGATGTTGTTCGGCGAGGGCTCAGACCGCCTTCTACCGTGCTGAGAGCACCGCCTGCAGTCGGTCGAAGCTGGTCCCCCATCCTTTCGTCGTGCTCATCGTCAGATGGGCATCTCGGTCGGCCACGCTCGTGAAGCGTGCCTCGACCGTCAGCACCGTGCCTCCGTCTGAGGGCGCGAACGTTGCGATCAACCGGAGGTCGTCGGCCCGGGAATCCTTCGGCGCTCCGCGATACGTGTTGAAGAGCTTGTGCCAATCGGAGGGGTGTTCCTTTGTGCTCATCGTCAGGACGACGCGAACCGGCGGCTGAAGGTCTTCGAAGACTCCGGTGAGAGGAAAATGGATCCCATCCGGAGACTGCATGACGATCCGATAGGCTCCACCTCGCCGGGCATCCAATTCGCACACAGGGTTTTCAAACGGCCCCCACCAGCGCGCCAACGACGCGGGATCGGTCCACGCCTTCCAGAGCGCTTCGGGCGGAGCGGCGAACCAACGAGAGAGCGTGATCGTGGTCTGGCCTTCAGGAGCCACAACGTGCATGGTGTCGGGGGACGATGAGGTCATGTGGGCGTCAAAGTTCGAAGATGATCGGCCTCGGATAATGAAGCGAACCGCTGGTGACGTCAAACTACGGATTGCTCAAGTCGTTCGCAACCGGATGCTGACCGTCGGATCCCGCTTGACCGCTCATCGGGCATACGACTTCCCGTCGTACGTGAACGCCCCGATACTGCCGTCGCCGAACCGTTCCTTGACCAAAGCCTCTCCTTCCGACCCGTCCGGGAATCGGACGAGGATGCGATCTCCCGCCACGCGGTAGCTACCGCGGTTCCCGCTGTTCGATCCGTAGGCCAGCCCCGAGCCTGTTTGCGTTCCCGTCTGATCGTACTGACTCGCGCTATGTTCCGATTCGGAGCTCCAGGAGAAGCCACCTTGCCCGTCAAAGGTGGCATACGTCGTCCACGACGACGAGCCGGTCGAAGAACTGGCGCTCGAATAGCTCATGAACTTGCCGATGAGCAGATGGTCCTCTGCAGGTCCTTTCGCCGCAGGCACGGCAGGGGCCGTTGGGGCACCGGCCAAGCCTCGTCCGCCCGCTCGATGGAACGTGAGGCGCTCGCCTCCCTCGAACGTCAGCGTCAACATATCGCCCTTTAGGACATACGGGTATTCGACCATCTCGCCGTCTTCGTCGATCCGGATGACCTTGGCCGTCTGCACGTAGGGGAACCGTTCCCCCTCCAGCTCGAGTTCGGAGGCCGTGTGGAAGATGAGGTGAACCACTTCGCCTCCATCGGAGGCCTGCCACGTCCCCAGGATCGACGCCGTTTTGGAGGACGGCTTCTGTGCTTGCTGCGCGGAAGACAGAGCCCCGATCGACGTGACCAACACGCCCAGCACGGCCGCCCGAACAATGACATTTATCATCGCCAGAGTCCTTTCTCTCAGTTTTGAGAACGTCGTGAATCTCTTCCTGAGAGGCAAGGCCGTCATTCAGACGGCCCTTTTTCGCTTTTGGACTTCTCTGTATGATGTGTTGTCATAGACCATCACCTCAGAAAGGCTTCGACCATGCGTCTCTGGGATCACTCTACGAACGACCGAATGCTCTCTTTGATCGTCGCGTTGTGCACGATGGGCTTCTCAGCCTGCGGGCCCACCGACCGGATCGTCGGCGACGCTTTGGAGTTCCGGACTGCGGTCGAGAACGCCCGGCCCGGCGACCGCATCGTCCTGCAGGACGGCACCTACGACCTCGGAGGCGATTTCAGGATCTCCACGAAGGCCACGGCTGAGAGATCGATCGTCATCACCGCAGAGAACCGAGGTCAGGCGGTCATTGGCGGCCCGACCCGGTTCATCCTCACCGCGTCGGAGCACATTGTCATCGAAGGCCTTGCGTTCCGCGGCACACGAGGACCCGCCATCGAGCTGCAGGGAAGCCGCCACGTGCGCATCACCCGCAACCATTTTCAGTTGGAAGAGACGGCGCGAAGTTCCTGGGTCATGGTGGACGGCATCAGGGGAGACACCGTCACGCTCAGCGGCAACAACCGGATCGACCACAACGCCTTCGAGAAGAAGTCGCAGCTGGGCAACTTTATCACGATCGAGGGGACGAAACGGTCGGAGCCGCAAGTGTCACAGCACGACCGGATCGACCACAATCTCTTCGCCGATATCGGGCCGCGAGCCGAGAACGTGCTCGAGGCCATTCGGATCGGGTCTTCGACGTACACCTTGTCCAGCGGACATACCGTCCTCGAGTACAATCTCTTTGAACGTTGCGACGGCGACCCCGAATACGTTTCGATCAAGTCGAGCCACGATACCATTCGCGCCAACACGTTCCGCGAATGTCTCGGTACGCTGTCGCTCAGGCATGGCAATGGCAGTGTCGTCGAGGGGAACTTCATCCTTGGCAACGGCCGTGCCGGTTCCTTCCTTGACAGCACCGGCAAGACCTGGACGCTCGGCACCGGCGGCGTACGTTTCTGCGGATCGGACATGACCATTGTCGGCAACTATTTCGAGGGTCTTACTGGAACGGAATGGGACGCGACGATGGCGGTGACGGGTGGCGACGCGGAATACGGCGACGGACAACCGCTGACGAAGCACTTTCGGATCCGCAATGCCCGGATCGCCGGCAACCTGCTGGTCAATAATGCGGGAGCGATGGAATTCGGATACAATGGCGGGGGATTCCAGGGGAATTGGTGGCCGATGGCCCCGATCGACATGACGATCGAGGACAACGTCATCGTCGGCAACAAGGGGATCCTCATCACGTTCTACAATCCCCCGCTACAGACCACCTGGGCGAACAACATCGTCTGGCCGTCCGGGCGGGCAGTAGCATCGAGCCGTCCGATCGACGGCGTACGCGTCGAAGACCCGAAGCTCGTGCAGACGGACGGGATCTGGCATCTCCCAGGCCGGCCTCCGAAGCTCCGTCCGCTGACCCATTCCGACGTCGGACCCGGCGCCCCGTAGCCACCATACGGACGACGGTCGCATCGCACAATGGCGCAATCAGTACGGCCAGGCGGGGTGATCCGCACGGAACCCTCGAGGAGCTTGCGCCGTTCCCGTCAATCTTGTGAACAGTATCCTTCCGACCATGAACACAGTACGCCTCGCCTCCATCATCGAGCATCCGAAGGTCCAGAACAGCATCATCGGACTGATCGCCCTGAATTCCGTCACGATCGGGCTCGAAACTTCGCCGGCCATCATGAGCGCATGGGGCACGTGGCTCCTGACCATCGACGCGGTCATCCTGGGCGTGTTCGTTGTCGAGACCGTCATCAAACTTGCCGTCTATCGGGGGTCGTACTTCCGTAGCGGCTGGAACGTCTTCGACTTCATTATCATCGCCATCGCTCTCCTGCCCGCATCGGGGGCGCTGTCGGTGTTGCGTGCTTTACGCATCTTCCGTTCACTGCGTCTGATCAAAGCGGTGCCAAGGCTGCGGTTCATCGTCGAGACGCTGTTGCATTCGCTCCCGAGCCTCACGTGGATCTTCGTCCTGCTCTCTCTGGTCTTCTACGTCTTCGCCGTCGTCGGCACGAAGATGTTCGGCGCCGACCATCCGGAGTGGTTCGGCGACCTGGGCGCATCGATGTTCACGCTCTTTCAGATCATGACCCTCGAGGGCTGGGCCGACATCGCTCGGACGGTGCAGGCCACCACGCCGCTGTCGATCGTCTACTTCCTCACCTTCATCCTGATGGCGTCGTACACGACGCTCAACATCTTCATCGCCATCGTCGTGAACACCATGAGCGAGATGCAGCAACGAGAGAACCGGCAGCAACTTGACGCCATCGGCAGCCTGATTGCCGACGAACGGACCGACCTCCATCGCGACCTCCGGCTCCTGAAGGAGCAGATCCAGCGGATGGAGGAGAAACTGTCGCAACCCCGCTGAAGCCTTGCGCCTTGAACCGCGACGCCCGGGATGACCGGGCGTTGCTGTTCACCCCCCCCCGCCTCGCTTCGCCGCCTCTCTTCCTCCGCGTCTCGGAAGGCTCTCGTTTCCGCGAAACCTCCTCCACTGACCGCCGTATCACCATTCTTGAATCCTTCCTTCATGATTCCTGGACAAGGAACGACCCGGATGAACGCGACCGTCGCCGCCTGCTGCCTTCTGACCGTGGGCCTCCTCCCGCTCTCGGCACAATCTCCGGTCCCCGCCCCTCACACGAAGCCGATCTTCACCACAACCCGCGTCGACCGGCCCGTTCGCCTCACGGGTCAGATGGACGATCCGCTCTGGGCGACGTCGGAAACCATCGATCTGGCGTACGAATTCCAGCCCGGCGAGAACACGCAGGCGCCCGTCCGGACGGAGGTGAAGTCGGTGTATGACGCCGACAACCTCTACATCGCCGTCCGTTGCTACGACCCGCGTCCCGATGAGATCCGGGCCAACTACTCAGACCGCGACCGCGTCTACTCCGACGACTTCATCGTCGTTATCTTCGATACGTACGGCGACTACCAACGCGGATACGAACTCGTCGTGAACCCGTACGGGATCCAGGGAGACCTGATGATGAGCAGCGGCGGCGAAGACATGAGCTTCGACATGATCTGGGAGTCGGCCGGCAGCATCACCTCCGACGGCTGGATCGCCGAGATGGCCATTCCTTTCAAGAGCCTTCGATTCCCCGACAAGGACGTGCAAGAATGGGGCTTCAACGTCTCGCGCACGTACCCGCGCACGAGCCGCACGCAGATGAGCTGGACGCCGGTCGACCGGAACGTGCCTAATTTCCTGACACAACTCGGCACGCTCCAGGGATTGCGCGACATCCGCCCTGGCGGGTCGTTTGAACTGCTGCCGTACGTTCTCGGGCAGCAGCAGGGCGTTCGCAGCGATCCCTCCGATCCGCGGTCGCCGATCACCAACAGCGACCTGCTGGGCCGCGTCGGGACGGGCGTTCGGTATGCGCCCAGCTCCGACTTCGCGGCGGACCTCGTGATCAATCCCGACTTCAGCCAGGTCGAATCGGACGCCGATCAAATTGCCGTGAACACGACCTTCGCACTTTATTACCAGGAGCGGCGGCCATTCTTCCTGGAATCGACCGAGCTGCTGCAGACGCCCATGTACTACTCGCGGTCGATCAACAATCCATTGGTGGCCGGACGTGTGGTCGGCAAGTCGGGCGGCCTTTCGTACATGGTCGTGAGCGCGCTCGACCGCAATTCGGTCATCGTCGTACCCGGTGAGGAGAGCAGCAGCACCGTCGCCACCTCGATGCGCTCGGCGGCCAACGTCGGTCGGGTGCGATACGACCTGGGGAACGAGGCGTACGTCGGCGCGATGGCGCTTTCGCGGAATCTGACGGGCAGCCATAACTACGTGGTGGGATTGGATTGGAACTACCGCTTCTGGGAGAACTGGTACTTCAACGGCGAGGGATTCCTGAGCCAGACGAAGGAGCTGGCCGACACGACACTGCTGACGACGACGCGGATGTTCGGTTCGACCGGTCGAAGCGCGCGGCTGGATGGCGAACAGTACTCCGGTGCGGGTCTCCATCTCGTTCTGTCCAGGTCCGCCCGGAACTTCAGCTTCGATGCGGTCTATAACGACTTCTCGCCGACCTACCAAACGTACAACGGCATCTTCTCATCGACGAACTACCGCCAGTTCTTTCTGGAACCCCGCTACACCTTCTATTTCACGGAGAGCTTCGTGGAGCGTCTGTCCCTGATGATGTCGGGCAGCGTTCAGCACAACTATGCCGGCCAGCGCAAGGAGCAGGCGGTGCAGCCGGCGGTGAACCTCCGGATGAAAGGACAGACGTTTCTCTTTGCCTCCTATCTGCTGGTCAACGACGAGCTGTTCCAGGGGGTCCAGTTCCGCAACATCCGGAGAGGAATGATCGAGCTGAACTCACAGGCTTTCGACGCGCTGTCGTTCGGGCTGTACGGCCAGATCGGCCGGTTCATCTTCCGGCCCGCCGTGGAAATGGGCGACGGCCACAATCTCGGAGCATCGATGACGATCCGTCCGACCTCGCAGATCAAGGTCGACGTCTCGTACAATCGGGCACGATTGTCGAGCGTGGCCACGGGTGCGCTCTACTATGACGGCTACGTCGGCCGCGTCGTGGGCATCTACCAGTTCACGCCCGAGATGTTCATTCGGAGCATCTTTCAGTACAACTCGTTCGACAGGTCGTTCAACGTCTATCCCCTCTTCAGCTACAAGCTGAACGCGCTCACGACGTTCTACGCCGGCATGACGAACAACTACCTCGACTTCGGCCTGGCGGACGGGTTCACGACCACGGAGCGGCAGTTCTTCGTGAAGATGCAGTACCTCTTCCGCAGTTGACCGGCCTGCCGCCTTCGCGGCACACGAAGCCCTCGCTGGTTCACCCCGGCGGGGGCTCTCGTTTGAGGCCCTCGCCTCCGGGGTCTGTGAATCGCCCCCTCTTCTGCGTATCTTGAGGCCCATGGGAATGCATGAAGAGATCCGCCGACGGCGCACGTTCGCCATCATATCACACCCGGATGCCGGCAAGACGACGCTCACCGAGAAGTTCCTTCTCTACGGCGGGGCTGTCCAGCTGGCCGG
>JALONQ010000043.1 GCA_025454835.1 Bacteroidota bacterium
CTCCCGGGAAAGGAGGCCGCTCTCGAGTCGAGCACCGTAGCCGCATGAATCACGAATCTACGCAGTGTCCCTCGTACACCACTTGACTGGGCATGGCCCTTTCCTGTATTGCATCGACGCCGTTCGAAGCAGTCGTCGACGACGCATTCTGGGGGGAAGGGATGGTCCCGGTAGCCCTTCAGTCGATGGTGGTCGAATGAGACAAGCGGTCGCGGCCCTAACCTGGGTCCAGGCGGCCCGGTACCCGCGCGAGCGCGGGCACCGTCCGCTGAACACCGATCGTTAGGTCCCCTAAGGTCCCGGGAGTTACAATAGGGGTGGAGGCTTCGCCATGAAATATAAAGTCGCCATTCATCCAGACGATGACGGATTCGCCGTCTCCGTTCCTGGTCTTCCGGGCTGCTGGTCGCAAGGCGATACAGAAAAGGAAGCTCTATCCAACATCGAGGTCGCGATTCGTGAATACCTCGAGGTCGTTGATGAGCTCCTCGAAGGATCAACGGTCCACGAAATCGACGTTGCCGTCTAGTCGTGCCCCGCATCCCAGGAATCAACCATCTCGATGCCGTTAGGGCGCTCAAGAAGGTCGGTTTCCGTGTCGCGCGCCAAGGCAAGCACATCGTCATGACCGATGGCACTCGAATCATCACGATCCCTCGGCACAATCCGGTCAACGCGTTCACCATGGGCGGGGTCGTGCGCGATGCCGGGCTTACCACCGATGACTTCCGGAAGCTCCTGTGATCCGCGACCTAACCAACTCGCACAAGCGGACCCCAACCCGCGCGTTGCGCGGCTCGGGTCCCCTGAACTCCAATCGTTAGGCCACTACATGGCAAGCAAACCAAGAACCCCCAGAACGCTGAAATTCTCAACGGCGGAAGTCGGAATCAGCGGCGACTACTATCAGGTCATCTTTCACGATGAACTGGATTCCGACGACGAACCCTACTTTCTCTTGAGCACACAGTACGAGATTCCTGACGGGGGTGTTTGCCACTTCGAAAGCCACCACGAGGAGTTGATTGTGCAATGTAAAGCGAAGGAAGCTTCCCTTTCTAAGAACACCTTTACCGTCCGATACGGCAGAAATCCAGAGAAGGACCTAGTGATCGACTTCAACCGCTGCGAGTCAACTATTCACGACCTTGCAGCGACACTGAAGGTGATGCTACCTGGGATTCGAATTGCCCCTAACCTGCTCATTTCAGCGGACCGCGGCCCGCGTGAGCGCGGCTCGCGTCCCCTGAACACCGATCGTTAGCTGCCTTTCATGAAGGCAGAGCACGCACAACGAAAACGAAGGAGAACGTGAAACCATGAACACCATTCGAGCTCAGGTAACTGCTGTGGTCGGTGCCTTGCTATTGGCGTCGTCGTCTGTCGCGATTTCCGCAAAGGAGCCCAAGTACAAGGCCGACGTCCCGGCGTCGGTCACGACGCCGGACAAGGTGCACACCGAGCTGCTCGGCGATCTCGACTTCTTCGACGGCATGCCGAGCAAGGCCACCGTCGAGAAATCCTACGACTTCCTCGACACGGCCCGCGGTGCAGAAGCCTTCCTCAATGGCATTCCCGCAGCCTCGATTTATGCGATCCTCGAAGGCATCAAGGAGGCCGGAGTCAAGGTAGGCGATCTGGGCATGTTCGAGGAGCTGATGGATGCGCGCTCGCTCTACCTGACCGCGAACTCGACCACCATCTACAACATGTTCGAGCTAAACGTCAAAGATGGGCCGATTGTTGTGGAGGTCCCGACGGGCGTGCTTGGTCCCGTTGACGACGCCTATTTCCGCTACGTCACGGACTTCGGTTTCACCGGTCCGGACGAGGGCAAGGGCGGCAAATATCTGTTCGTGCACCGCGACTCCAAGGGTGAGCTTCCTGAAGGATATTTCGTGGTGAAAACCCCGAGCTACCGCAACTTGGCGTTCTTCCGGGCATTCGTCAAGGATGGCGATCTGAAGGCGGCGGCCGACAACGTGAAGGCTGGCTTCCGCACCTACCCGCTCTCGCAGGCGGCCAACCCGCCCGAGCAGCGCTTCGTCAACCTCTCCGGCGAGCAGATGAACACCGTCCACGCCAACGATTTCCACTTCTTCGAGGAGCTCAACGCCGTCATCCAGTATGAGCCGGCCGACTCGTTCGACCCGGAGCTGGTCGGGCTCTTCGCGTCGATCGGCATCAAGAAGGGCCAGCCCTTCGAGCCCGACGCCCGCATGAAGAAGCTCCTCACCGAAGGGGTCGCCATCGGCAACGCCACGGCCCGCGCGATCACCTTCTCTCCCCGGCATCCCCGTTACTACATTTGGTCCGACCGCAAGTGGAATACCCCGTTCACCGGCGGCGGCAACTACGCCTTCTACGACAACGGCGAGCGCATGCTCGATGACCGCATCTTTTTTCACTACTACGCCACCGGCATCACCCCGGCCATGACCGATCCCAAGGTGGGTCAGGGCTCGGTCTACGGCATCGCTGCGCAGGACGTGAACGGCGACTTCCTGGATGGTGGGAAGACCTATTCGGTCACACTGCCGGCCCCGGTTCCGGCCAAGGATTTCTGGTCGTTCATGGTCTATGACGGCCAGCACCGCTCGATGCTCGAGACCGACCAGAAGCTCGCCGGCCTCGACAGCCTGAATCCCTCCGTGAAGCCCAATGCCGACGGCTCTTACACGATGTGGTTCGGCCCCAGGGCACCGGAAGGCAAGGAGGGCAACTGGATCCAGACCATGCCTGGCAAGAGCTACAGTGTGCTGATTCGCCTCTATGGCCCACTCCAGCCGTTCTTCGACAAGACATGGAAGCCGGGCGATTTCGAGCCAGTGAAGTGATTTGTCCTTCTACATCATGGGGAGGTCGTCTCTATCAGACAGCTAATTTCCGGTTGCAGCGGCCGGCGCTGCGCGCCGCCGCTGAACCGAGGCGTCAGGCGTCCCATCAGCGAGTAACCGCATCTGTTGGCCCGGAGAGGAGGGCGCCAGGTTGATCATGTTGCTACTCTTGCTGACCTTGACGGTCCCAGTATCGACCGTCGCTTTGCTCCATGCACGAAGGGAATATCGCAAGCGTGGCAAGCTGACCGCACTGGGAATGGGGTTACTCTGCCTGATGCTCTTCGTGCCGAACCTCGTTCTCGAATACGCCACGACTTATCAGATGCCGAGCACATTGCTGGACTTGCTCGGTGTGCTCGTCGGCGGTGCCGGGATCGCCCTGTGTCTGATCGGTCTCACCGCGTTCCGTTCGGTGGAGAAGGTCTTCGGCCTTGATCCAGGCAAGCTCACTACAGCCGGACCATACCGGTGGAGCCGGAACCCGCAGTACGTAGGCTACTTCTTGTTCTTGCTGGGATTTGCGCTCAATGACTGGTCGCTCTGGTGCCTGGCGGCTCTCCTCGCGGTCGCGATCTGTCTGCATCTGCTGGTTCTCGTGGAAGAGGAACACCTGCGCCGCATCTATGGCGAGCAGTACGTCGAGTTCTGCCTCAGCGTCCCACGGTACGCCCCTTGGGGCGGGCGGTCAACTTGACGGATCCCGCGAGAAGATCGTCTAGCCATCGCCGAGGGCAGGTCTTCACAGAAAGTGCAAGTGAGACCGATGACGCCCGACGATTAAGGGTGGATGCCGCGGGAGGCCGCGACATCACCTGGTGTTGAACGCACTCCGCCTCAGCGGTGGCAAGGCGTGCCGGGTGTCTTGGGATTCAATAGTCCGTTTCAGGCGGGCCGGTAGCCGCGCGAGCGCGGGCACCTTCCGCTGAACACCGATCCTCAGGTCATCAGGAGGAGGGTAGCTCAGATGGTAACGAAGAGACCTCCGAAACCGGGCGAACCCGGGTGGGAGCCCGACTGGTTGCACGACGACAAACCGCGAAGGACGCCCTACACCGACGAAGAGCTTCTGGAGATGGCTCAAGGAGTCATCGATGGCATCCGAGACTCTCAAGCCTGGAGAGACTTAGTTGCCAAGGTCGGTGAGGAAGAAGCTCTACAATCTGTCATTGCTGGAATCCGGTGGCGAGATCCGAACTCGGAGGAAGGACCCGTTGAATAGTACCAAGCACCGCTGCAAGTTCGAATCAGCGCATCGCCTCACCTGCTCGTTTCACGGGGCCGAAACCCGTGCGTCGCGCGGCCTTCGCCCCGTGAATTCGGAACGTTAGGCCATCACGAGGGATAGTATGTCGGCCACCTTCAGTTCACTGTTCCCGAATGTCGCCGAGCTCCTGAACGACGGATGTGTGCTCGAGATTCACGGTGGCGGTCGCGGGCTGAAGGTCGCATCAATCTGCGATGGCCGCGACGTTGCCTACATGTTTCGGTCGAGTGGCAAAGGTGCCGATGAGATTCTCCGACACCTCGAGCTATTGGCCGGGAGATACGTGTCGGAGGCAATCATCACCGATGAGGTGAACGGTGAGGAGTACTGCATTGGGTGAACGTCTTGGCCGACCCGGGCGCTCCACCCCCCATTGCAGCGGACCGCAATCTGCGCGAGCGCGACTGGCGTCCGCTGAACAGCCATCGTCAGGCCACGGTTCGAATCACGCCGGTCGAAGGAGCCAAATGGACACGACGGATTCAGTGACTGAAAAGGCGCCACCAGAACGCCGGTGGCTCGTGTTGGCAATCGCGTTCGTCACCTACGGAGTGTCGACGCTTCTGGGGGTGCTCTTCTGGTTCAAACCCATCGCTGACGGCGATCATGCCAGCGGCCCTCTCCTATCGGCGCCTCTGGGTCTGGCGATCTACGCGGCGCTGTCCGTCGTGCTCTATGACTGGGCGGTTCGTCGAACGAGGGAGTACTTCGCTGTCGCGTTTGTCATCGGGGCAGCGCAGTACATCCTCGTTGTCGACCTCACGCTCCGGGGCGAACGTGGCCTTGCCACTGCTGGAGCGAGCGCCGGGTTGATCCTCCTGACCTGGGCCTCGGTCGCCTTGGTCTATCGCCTGCTTGCGGCACGCCGATCGAAAAGACAAGACGTGAGGGTCTGAGGAGGAAAGGCGACAATCGCCTCACAAGATCGTTCTGCCGGCCACGTCGGCTGGCTTCGTCTCGTCAGGTCCATCGCGAAGTAGAATGGAGCCACGGAAAACGTGAGCACCTTCGACGTGTTCCGACTCCCGATCGAGGAGTTGAAATGGCGAGGCTTGTTTTCGGTATGAACCAGTCCCTGGACGGCTATGTCGACCACATGGCATTTGCGCCGAGCCCGGCGCTCTTCCGCCACTTCATCGAGGAGGCCGAGGGGCAGGCGGGAAGCATCTACGGTCGCCGGATGTACGAGATCATGCGCTACTGGGATGAAGATCATCCGGAATGGACCGCAGAGGAGCACGCCTTCGCGGCGGCGTGGCGAAAGCAGCCGAAGTGGGTGGTCTCCCGCACCTTGCGGTCGGTCGGCCCCAACGCCAAGCTCGTCGAGGATGATCTCGAGGGGGCGATCCGCGAGCTGAAGATCGAGCGCGACGGTGAGATCGAGGTCGCCGGCCCGAACCTGGCGCACAGCCTCACCGAGCTCGGCCTGATCGATGAGTATCGAGTTTATCTGCACCCCGTCGTGCTTGGTCGCGGCCAGCCGTATTTCGCCGGACCCCGGCCCCCGCTCCGCCTTGTGACTCATGATCGGATTGGCGAGGATGTGATCCGGTTGGCCTATGTCCCTGCTTGATCTCGCCTGCTCGATCTGTCGCGTCCCCGGAGAGCCGTCGCCGCTGAAGTGTCAAGAGGTGCAGCTCGGTGCGGCCTGACTTCGAGCTCCAAGGGACGGTGACCCGCGCGTTTCCCGGGCTCCGTCCGCTTGTTTCACTCCGCTCTGTGGTTCCGTATCGGAGAGGCTGCAATGGCTGAAGCAGTGACGAGATCGCAGAAGGTGGATGCCTACATCGCCGCTCAACCTCTGGAGACACGACGTGCGCTTGAAGATCTGCGCTCGTGCATTTGGAGGGCTGCCCCCGGGGTGTCCGAGCTGATGAACTACAATATCCCTGCGTTCGCCTTGGTCATCGGTGGCAAGCGCGACCAGCAGATCATGATCGCCGGGTACCCCAAACACGTGGGCTTCTATCCCGGCCCGGACGTCATCGACGCCTTCGCCCCTCAGCTCGCGGCGTACAAGTTCGCCAAGGGATCCGTCCAGTTTCCGTTGAACCGGCCGATCCCCAGGGCACTGGTCGCCAAGATGGTGAGGTACAGGCTGTCGCAACTGCAGGGATGAGCGCCACACCGCGCCAACCACGTCACGATGATCAGGGTCGATGCCGCGCGATCCCGGGACATCACCTGGTGCGGAGGGGAGGCCGGTCTCACGGCGGCTCCCGGGATCTGGGGCGGAAGATCTCCGCGAGCTCGACCATCCCGAGGCGGCGTGGCCTGGATCTCCAGACTGTGCTCGAGTCCCTTGCGCGTCGCCGCCGAGACGAGCCATAGTGGTGACCGATGGGTCTTCCACAGCTTGCGCAGCATCAGCAACGTGCCTTCAGACAACGGCACGAGCCGGTCGAGGCCGCCCCGGACAGTCGGGTCTTCGATCTCGACCAGCGCCTTGCCTGCCCTGCGGGCGAGGCGCCGAACCGTCCCCGTGCAGGCCTCGACCGTCGCCTCCGCCTTGCCCGCCAGCCGAAGGTACTCCTCCATCCTCATCAACAGATCGGTGTCCATGACCATGCGGCACTCCTTACAGGGCGGGCGGTGGACACGGTGTTGCCTACTCTCCATCCGAGCGATCAGCGTCCCGTTTCCGATGTCGCGGAGACGAAATGTCGTCTGACGAGAGCATGCAGCGGAGGGCCTTGCGCGCCGCCGCCAATGCTGAGCGTCATGCAGGGCATCGTCCATCTGCCGGGGACGTACCGGAGCCTGGGCCGCCCCGATTCCTCGGATCCGTCGATCATCGCGCCCCTCTTCCTTTCTCGTCGAGGCACCCCGTGAGACGACTCATATTGGCGCTTTTCATTCCCGCATTGGTGAGCTGCAGCACGGTTGAAACTGACCCAATAGAGGACACGGCAACGGGCGTTTATCATCCTCTGATCGGAGATGAAATCGGCTTGGATCACGTCCTTTTATGGTCCAGCGATCACGCTGCGGCAGAGAAACGACTGGAGGAACTCGGTTTCACATTGAGCGAAAAAACCGGTTCATACGGCGCAGGAATCTCCAACAGAATCATCTGGTTCGAAAACTGGAGCTTCATCGAGTTCTTGTGGTTATCCGATCCCCAGACCGCTCGGCTTGAAGCTCCACGGGAATACGAGTTCGCCACGACAATCAACGGCTCGAACGCATTCGGGGTTTCGATCGCGGACGCAGACGTAACGTACGAAGAGCTGACAAGATCCGGACTCGGCCCGGACAGGCCCGATGCAGAGGTCTGGGATCCCGACGGACCAGACGGCCCTCAAGAACCCGTCGAAAATGAGTGGCGATTCATGTTCATGAACGAGGGTTCTCTACCTGGAAATCCGTTCTTTGTTCAGTACAAAAAGAAGGCCAATACACCGAGATCCGAGACCCATCCTAACGGAGCACTGAAGGTCTCGGCAGTCTGGCTTGTCGTGAGCGATCTCGAGCGCGCAAAAGCTGCATACGGTCGTGCACATTTCGTCGAGACATCCACCTTTAGAAGTCTGGGCGAAAACGCGGTTTCATTGTTTGCCGGACAGGGCGAGATTTTTCTCATTCAACCGACCACGAACAGCCTGCTCATCAACGCGCTCCAGACACGGGGAGATCATGTATACGGGGTGAGTGTTCAGGTTGCTGACCTCGCGGCGACCGAACGGTACTTG
Organism: Bacteroidota bacterium; assembly: GCA_025454835.1. Taxonomy (GTDB): domain Bacteria; phylum Bacteroidota; class Ignavibacteria; order UBA10030; family UBA10030; genus 2-02-FULL-55-14. The sequence continues at coordinate 7,797 of JALONQ010000043.1, forward strand.
AAGCAGCGCGGCGTGCCCATCTCGAAAACCGTCGGCCGGTCCGGCGCGTCTCTGATGGTGGCCCCTCGAGACCCGGTGGGCTTGCACATCGAGTTCCACGATTAGATGCGGCAGTGCTCGACACACGGGACGTCATCACCTTTCAGGGCACGTCTGGTGAGGATCTTCAACAGGCATTTCGCGACTCGGTGGACGACCGCCTCGACCTCTGCAACGAGCGGAACGAGGAACCCGACAAACCGTTCTCGGGCAGGCTGATGGTGCGGCTGTCTTCTGACCTTCATCGAAAGCTCTATGTCGAGGCAAGACGCCGCGGCAAGTCCCTGAACCAACTCATCTCGGAACGCCTTGCTCAATGAACGAGTCAACGTCGTTTCGGACGGACCGTGCCCCGCGCGACGGCGGCTCGCGTTCGCTGACCAGGAATCGTCGGCGCGCGCGAACGGGTGCCTCGCAGTGATGTCAGGCCCAGCGCTTCCATCGTCGACGCGCCGTGCCATCGCCGCGCTGCCTGCTGCATTCGCCCTTCATCTCGCGGAGGAGTGGTTCGGCGGCTTCACGGATTGGACCGCCGCCGTGCTAGGGAGCGGGGTCGGCTCCGGGCGGTTCTTGCTCATCAATGCCGTGGCCTTCCCGGTCATCGCTGCGTGCGCCATTGCGTCTCTGCGCTTCGCTCGGGTCACCTGGCTTGCTGCCACGCTCGCCACGCTTTTCGCCCTCAACGGTGCACTTCACCTTCTTGCAACCTTGGCCTTCGGGCAGTATTCGCCCGGCACGGCAACCGGCGTCCTGCTCTACCTCCCACTTGGCGCCGTTGTGCTTCGCTCGTTGTCCCGCCATCTCTCCGCCGTGGAGCTGTACGGCGCGGCCGCTCTTGGCATCGCTTCGCATGCTGCGGTGGCAGGCCTGGCGTTCATGTAGGTCGGGCGCGCGCTCACGATCATCGGTCGATGGCGCACGGAGCCGCGACCTCACCCGGTGGTGAGCGTACTCCGCCTCGGCGGTGGCGAGGCGTCACGGGTGCTCGGGGTTCAGTCGAGGGCGCCGGGGGTGGGGGGGTGCGATCCGGGTCGGCAGGACGCCCGAGATCGACGCCTGGCCTCGAACGAACCAGGTCCCGCGCGATCCTCGACCTCGAAGGCCCAAGACCGAAGGCGCCATCCGCCCTGTGGGTCGCTGGGGATTCCGGGGCGGTCCGCGCGGAGGTCGGCCGGTTTCCGCTTCGGGGGGGCGGACGCCGGAGGGCGCCGCGTCAGTCGACGTAGCCGAGGGAGCGCAGCCGCTCGACGGTCTCGTCGTCGAGCTCGGCGTCGCCGGCCCCGGCGCCGGTGCAGCCGGCGAGCCACTCGGCGGCGAAGGCGGCGAGCCGGGCGGCGTCCTCGGGTCGCCGGGTCGAGAGGTCGACCTGCTCGCCGGGGTCGGCGGCGAGGTCGTAGAGCTCGACCGTCCCGATCTCGACGTTGAGGATCGCCTTGAGGTCGCCGTCGCGGACCGCGATGTTGAGGTCGCCGCGCGACGCCTTCCACGGGGCGAAGTACTTCTTGCGGTTGTCGCGCATCGCGACCACGACCGGTCCGGTCCCGTCCGGGCCGGGATCGCCGTCGACGAGCCGGGTCAGATCGCGGCCGGCGAGCCCCGTGCCGGCCGCGTCCACCCCGGCGAGGGCGAGCACGGTAGGCGCCACGTCGGCCAGCGAGACGATCTCGGGCCGGCGGGTCCCGGCGCCGAGCCCCCCGGGGAAGCGGATGAGCAGGGGCACCCGGATCAGCTCCTCGTACACCGACTGGTCGTGCTGCCAGCCGCCGTGCTCGCCGAGCTCCTCGCCGTGGTCGGACAGGAAGATCACGACGGTGTCCGGCCAGCCGGGCCGCTGGCGCAGCAGGTCGACGACCTCCGAGAAGCGCCGGTCGGCGAGGCGGATGGCGGCGTCGTAGAGCACGTCGTGCTCGACGAGGTTGGCGGTCATGAAGTCGAGCTCGCGCTGCTGCTCGGCGGTGTTGTCGGTGGTCCCGAGGGGACGGCCGCGGGCGAAGTCGACCCGGGTCAGCTTGCGGTAGGCGGTGAAGCGCTCGAGGAGCTCGGTCCGCCGC
>JALONQ010000011.1 GCA_025454835.1 Bacteroidota bacterium
GGATGCGTTGCGGACGGAGATCAGAAGAAGTGTCGGCAAGCAGGTGAGCGTGATCCTCCCGCTCCGGTTCGGTCAGGAGGAGGTCACGTATGAGTTCGCATTCCGCGTGTCGGCCGTTCGTTCGATCGCCTGGCGGGACCATCGTCCCGTGCCGCGTGAGCCGTCGCCTCCGGTCGTCAAGAAGAGCAGCAGCCAGATCGATCAGGTGACGCTGGCCGTGATCGCCGTCGGTGTGCTGGGTTTTGTCGCCTACACACTCAGTCTGTCCAAGAATCCACCTACTGAATGAGCTGTCAAATGAAGAACCACCTCGTTTCCCTTGCCGCGGTTGCCGCCGTTCTGCTCTCCGGTTGCTCAACCCCACGACTCGCGGAGCGCGATCGCTATTTCAAACCGGTCATTCGGCGCGTCCAACCCCTCTCGCCTGTGGCCAAGGTCGCCGGCGCGCCAGTGGCTGCAACTCCGGCTCCGGATCCGATGGTCAAGATCCTGGAAGGAGCGCTCGCCGAAAGCCGGCGAGAACTACTCGAACTCCGGATGGAGATGATGGGCCTGCGAGATTCAGTGCGCGCGTTCGGGGCCGCCGCCCGCTACCAGCGCGATGCCTCTCTGGCCCTTGCCGACAAGGTCGCTGTCTTGGAGCAACAGTACCCTACGACGCCCCGCGCGGCGTCCCCCGTCACACCAACGCCCGCACCTTCCGCTCTGGCCAAGCGCGAAGCTCCATTGACGGCGCCGCAACGGCCGGACGTGTCGCTGTCTTCGGGCGCAAAGACGATGAACGTCGAGGCCGAGTATCAGGAGGGGGTGGCTCTGTTCAATCGCCGACAGTATGATGATGCGCATGATTGGTTCGCGCGTCTGCTGGAGGGTGGGATCCGCGAAGACCTGGCCGATAATTGCGAATACTGGCTGGGCGAATGCGACTTCGCCCGCCGGCAGTGGACGCAGGCGGTGGAATCCTTCGAGCGTGTGGTAGCGCTGCGCGGTTCCAACAAAAGGGCGGATGCCCTGCTGATGCTGGGCCAGTCGCTCCAGATGCTGCGGCAGACCTCGCGCGCACGAGCGACCTACGAACGTCTCATCCGCGAATACCCGTCATCGGCCGCGGCGCAGGTTGGACGAAGCAAGCTCCGGTCGATCCCGAGAAGCGAAAGCGGCCAGGACTCCGGCGATCCGGTCATGTCCTGATGCGCCGGTTGGATTGACTCTCGCGAGCCTTCTCGGTACGTTGTCGCGAACGAACCTCCTTCGCCATGCGCATCCAATTCTGGGGGGCCGCTCGTACCGTGACCGGCTCCCGTCACCTGCTCTCCGTCAACGGCTCTCAGGTCCTCCTCGATTGCGGCCTCTACCAGGGTCGACGGCAGGAATCCTACGAGCGGAACAAGAACTTCCCCTTCGACCCCGCGTCGGTTCATGCGGTCGTCCTGTCGCATGCCCACGCCGACCATGCCGGCAACCTGCCGAACCTGGTCCGATCCGGATTCACCGGGACCATCCACACGACCGCGGCTACGCGCGACCTGTGCAACGTCATGCTGTACGACAGTGCGTACATCCAGGTCCGCGATGTCCAGGTCGTCAACCGGATCCATCGCAAGAAAGGTCTCCCGCCCGTCGATCCGCTGTATCTCCCCGAGGATGTGACCGCCACGATGGAACAGATCGCCTCCGTCGCGTACCGGCGAACCATCCCTGTGGCCGACGGTGTCCGGATCACGTTCCACGACGCCGGCCATATCCTCGGTTCGGCCGTCACCGCGATCGACCTTTCGGAACAAGGCCGCTCGGTGCGGTTGGGGTTCACCGGCGATCTGGGACGCAAGGCGATGCCGATCCTGAAGGATCCCGAGCCGATGGGCGATGCGGATGTGTTGATCTGCGAGAGCACCTACGGCGGACGCCAGCACGAATCTCGTGACGGAATGAAGGAGCGTCTTGCGGCCGTCATCAAGGCCACGGCCGACAGGGGAGGGAAGGTGATCGTGCCGGCCTTCAGCCTGGGCCGCACCCAGGAGTTCGTCTACATCCTCTTCGAACTGCTCGACGCCGGGCTGTTGCCCTCGATACCCGTCTACGTCGACAGTCCGCTGGCCGTGAATGCGACCGAGGTGTTCCGCATGCACCCGGAGTGCTTCGACCAGGAAACCTTGGCGCTTCTCCATCGGCACGAAGACCCCTTTGGCTGGGGCCGCTTGCGCTATGTCCGGAGCGTGGATGAATCGAAGGCGCTCAACACGCACGACGGACCGTGCGTCATCATTTCGGCCTCGGGCATGTGCGAGGCCGGACGCGTGCTCCACCACCTGGCCAATTCGGTCGGCGACCCGAAGAACACAGTGCTCATCATCAGCTACCAGGCGGAACACACGCTGGGGCGGCGGCTGGTGGACCGCGCTCCGGAAGTGAAGATCATGGGCGATGTCTACCCCGTCCGGGCGCAGGTAACGAAACTGAACGCGTTCTCAGCCCACGCCGGCCAGGACGAACTCGTCGAGTATGTCTCATCGATGGACTTGAAACGTCTTCGGACCGTCGCTTTGGTGCACGGTGAGCCCACCCAAGCTGAACAGCTGAAAGCCGCGCTCGAAGCTCGAGGGGTCCGGAAGGTCGTCGTTCCGGATGTGGGAGATACGCTGGATCTAACATGAAGATCCTCATCAGCGGCGGAAGCGGCTTGGTCGGCCGGGGGGTGGTCCCCGACCTGTCACGCGACCATCGGGTCGACGTCCTGGACCTCAAGAACCCGGCCGGCGAACACTCCAGTTTCCTCCGGGCCGACATCCTCAGCCTGTCATCGCTGACGCGCGTGATCCACGACTACGATGCCGTCGTCCATCTGGCCGGGATCCCCCATCCGCTCAACGACCCTCCCGAGAAAGTGTTTCAAGTGAACACCGTTGGGACGTTCAACATGTTGGAGGCGTGTGCGCTGACGAGTATCCCGAAATTCATCTTCATGTCGAGTGAATCCACGCTGGGGTTTGCATTCTCCAAGACCCGGATGTGGCCCGAATACCTGCCGATCGACGAAGAGCATCCCCTGCGCCCGCAGGATCCCTACGGCCTCAGCAAGGTCTCCGGCGAAATGCTCTGCGCAGCGTATCAACGCACCTACGGAATGGAAACGATCTCCCTGCGGGCCCCGTGGATCTGGGTGAATGAACCGGCCGAGATGGAGAACTACCGTCGCTTGGTGCGGGAACCGGAGCGGTGGGCGAAGAATCTTTGGGCGTACATCCATGTGCGCGACGTCAGCCAAGCGATCCGACGGGCCCTCGCGGCCGATCCGTTCGGGCGGCATGAGGCCTTTTTCATCTGCGCCGACGATCAGTGGACCGACCTTCCGACGCGAGCGCTGGTCAAAGAGTTCTACCCCGAAGTGCGCCTCGCGGCCGACGCGCTGCCAGGCCGCAGCGCCCTCATCTCCACCGAAAAAGCCGCCTCACTGCTGCGATTCCGCCCCGAATGCTCCCGCGACGACCTGCTCCGTCCATGAAGCGCCGCCCGGTGCTCATTGATACCGACACCGGCGTCGACGACGCCATGGCGCTCGGACTTGCCTTCTGTTCGCCTGAGATCGAGATCGTCGGCATCACGACCGTTGCGGGCAATGTCGAGGTCCAGCGTTGCACGCGCAATGTGCATGCTCTCATGGATCGACTGGGCGTTGACCCGCGTCCACGTGTCGTCGCAGGAGCCGCGAGGCCGTCGAAGCTTTCCCTCGTGACCGCTCCCGAAGTGCACGGCCGCGGAGGCATGGGCACGCTGACGCCGCCGTCGGCCCCGCCGGTGAAGGCTGGCGCCGCGAAGGCCGCTCATGTCATGGCTCAAAAAGCGGCCAAGCATGGAACTGATCTCACCATCGTCGCCATCGGCCCTTTAACGAATCTCGCCGCCGCCTATCGGCTGGCGCCGGCGCTGATGCGCTCGGTCGGCCGCGTGATCTCGATGGGAGGGGCCTTCCATGTCCCCGGCAATACCGGCCCCGTGGCAGAGTTCAACTACTTCGTCGACCCACATGCCGTCGAAACGGTGTTGAGCCTTGCGTCGGACCTCCTCATCGTTCCCCTGGACGTGACCGAGCAATTGATCCTGACGTGGAAGGATGCGGAGCGACTCACGCAGCGTCCATCGGCCCGATGGAGACAGCGGCTCTTGCGCGGCTACATGCAGTACCACGAACTGACCGAGGGATTCCTGGGGGCCTACCTGCACGACCCCATCGCCGTGGCCGAAGCCATTCAGCCGGGGATCCTGCACGCCGAACCCGCAGACGTTTCGATCGTGGCGAGAGAGGGCCCCGCCCGTGGCCTGACCTCAGAAAAGGCACCCACGTCCCGGGTGCGTCAGCGCACACAGATCGCTCGCTCCTTGGATGCCCCTGCTTTCCTGGAGCTGTTCGATCGATTCTGGACCGCCGTATGATCCTGGCCCGTCTGATCGGCCTCTCAGCACTCGTGTTGGGCTCCGTTACAGCCCAGGAATGGCCGATCTACGGGGGCTCCCCCGCAAGTACCGACACGCTCCCCGGAGCGCACTTCCGGTTCGAGCGCATGCTGAACACGTTCTCGTGGAACGGCGGCATGGTGGTCGAAGCCGCCGAGGGTCCCTGGCGCTTTCGCGCCGACCAGCGTCTCTCCGCCCGATTGATCCGGGCGGGCCGCTCCTTGCGGCAGGAAGAGTATCGTGGACGCGTCGTGGTGGATCATTCCTTCGGCCAAGACTGGGGAGCGATCGCTCAGCAGCGTTCGTCGAGCGTCACCGGTCCGGCCGGCATCGACCTTGGTGATGTGTCTCAGCATCTCGTGTTGGGGGGCGTGCGAGTCGGTTCGGCTTTCGGACCTCGGCTGACGGGTCTGCTCGGTTGGGAATGGAACCGGCAGCTTGGACGCGATGATGCGGGCTTGTCGGGGAGCGTGACCGGAGAGGTCCCGGGCGTGACCTGGGAGCAGCTTCAGATGCAGGGAAGGGGAGCGTGGTCGGCGTCGGAACTCGGGGACCGCCGTCCGTCGGATGCCGCGGTGGAGGTCTCACTCCGCCGTCCGTTCGAAGAGGGGTCGGCCTATGCTCTGACGGCGTCGTACGAAGCCCAACGTCGTGACCTGCCGGCGGTGGGAAGCGGTCTCTCCGGCGGAGGGGCCGTGGACGCTGGGGCGCTGTTGCGTCGGCAGGAGGAGCAAGCTTCCGTTCGCCAGTCGCTGACTTGGTTCATCGATCCGACGCTCCGCGGCGCGATCGATGCCGGTTGGACCAGCCGTCAGATCGAACGCCGTTACTCCGTCGTTGGCGGACCGTTGCCGGCGGGCATTCGTCGATCAGAACTTGCGGCGGGTGCTCGACTGATGTGGAGCCCGTCGGCGAAGTGGTGGAATGATCTGTCGATGGGATTCACGCGGGGCGAGGAACAGCACGAGGTGCTGGAGGCCGATGGGTCGGACCCCACGGCGATCGACGAGCAATGGCGCCAGGCTCGACGTCGCAACCATCAGTCACAGCGGATCGTTCTGGCGGTCCGAGGCGGATCGGCGATCTCTGACGCCACGGACCTGACCGTTTCAGCTTCCTCGAACATCCTGAGGTACGATACGCCCGACACGCTCAACACGGACGATCGCGATGAGCTCCTCCTCACGGCTTCGGCGGAGTTGATGCACCGGGTCGGGCCCCGGCTCGTATTACAGCTGGTCGTGGACGGAGCCGTCGACCATCTCGTGTTCCTGAGCCGGTTCCAAAGCTCGAACAATGTGACCATCCGCACACTCCGGCTGGCCCCGGCCGTGATCTGGGGCATGCGCGGTGGTTTCCTCAATGTCCTGCGTGCGGAGGTCGCGGCATCGTATTCGGCGTTCGATTTCGAGGATCGGGTGGGAGGTGTGCAGAGCTATTCCTACCGTCAGGCGATGTGGAGCGACTCGCTTCTGGTCCCTTTGGGCAGGTCGGTTCAGTTGGAATTCACTGGATCTCTGCGTTTATTTGAGCGAGGCCTGTTCCGTTGGAGGGATTTTCGCGAACGGCCCGAGCGGATGTTCGTCGAATTGGCCTTGTGGCCCCGGATGAGGGTTGTTCGATGGTCGTACGGCTCGCTGGCAGTCGGGTTTCGTTCCTTCAGGCAGGAACGGTCTGTCATACGCGACGGAGTTCGCGCCTTCGACGGAGCCATCGGCTCTTCCGGCCCGACCGTCGAATTTGAGTTCGCATGGCCATCGGCACGCCTGGCTCTGACCGGTTGGCGCGAGACCCAACGTACCGAAGGGCGGACGGTCGCCTCCATCTCCAACGTGACATTGCAGGTCCGAACCCCTTTTTGAGGTCATGACGTATGATGTCATCTTCCGGACGTGAACAGGATGCTTCGCCGGATCGGTGCCGGTTCCAGCTCATCCTGACAAGCGCTCCGCATGAGATCCAGAGGGTCGAGAAGTTCCTGACGAAGGCGAACGCGACGATCGGCCTTGACGACGGAACGATGTACCGTGTGCTCGTGGCAGCCACAGAAGCCGTCAACAACGCCATCCTGCACGGGAATCACTCCGACCCTTCGAAGGAGGTCCGGCTGTGTGTGCGGACCACCAAGCGTTTCCTCACCATCCGTGTGGACGATGAGGGCCAGGGTTTCGACGCCTCCTCGCTGCCCAACCCGCTTGATGATGAGAACCTGTTGAAGGAACACGGACGGGGAGTGTTTCTGATCCGATCCCTCATGGACGACCTGAAGTTCCTTCGGTTCAAGAAGGGCTCGGCCATCGTCATGAAGGTCCGGCTTGATCGGCTCAGGTAGGTCGGCGCTTCGGCGAGCGTGCCAAAAGCGCAAATGAAAGGGGCTTCCTGGAAGACAGGAAGCCCCTTCGTTGTTCAGAGCCCTCGCGAAAATTCGGAGGGCTTTCAGACGTGGATCAGAAGGCGTAGCTGACGTTGGCGGCGAACAGATTGGCGCCGCTCGTGTACAGACCGTTGAATGTCGCCGGGCCGCCATAGCGTTCCGTCGTAAGGATCATCATATAGGCTACATCGACCGTGATCTGCTCGTTCACCTTGTAGCCAGCACCAAGGGTAAGATCTTTCTTGTCCCAATCGGGCAGACGGGGTTCCATCTTGTCCACGGGCTGCGGAGTATTGTCCATGACGAAGCCCGCCCGAAGCATGATCTTATCATTCAAGGTGTACTCCGCACCGAAGCGGAACATGTGACCATCCTCCCACTTCTGGATCTGCGTCGTCGATCGTTGCAGCGGAATACCAACCAACTGCGGCGGGAAGCCGGCACCAGCCGGCACTGGAGGTCCAGTCGGTACGTTCAATTTCAATTCCTCGTAGGCACTCCATCCAACCATCTGATATTCGAGCGCGACGACGAGTTCGGGCAGGACTTTGTAGGCCGCTCCAACTTGCAGGTTCGATGGCATTGGCAGGGTCGCGTTTCCATCTCCTCCCGGGAAGAGACCTTGAGCAGCGCCCATGCCGGTGGCAGTCAACTTTCCTTTGAATTCGACGTCGGCAAGGGTCCGATATGACGCACCGACCGAAAGCTTGTCATTGAATTGATACAGTACGCCAATGTTAAAGCTCACGGCCGTGCTCGCGTCGGCATCGAGAGCAACGAGTCCCTCGTTGAGAGGCGCCAGGGGCTTGTAGGAGAGATTCACGCTTCCCATCAGAATGCTGACACCCGCCCCAAAGGACAGTTTGTCATTGAATTTGTAGGCGACCGTGGGATTGATGGCGATGACCTGCATCTCCGAGTTGATAGAGAGGCTTCGACCTACCCAGTTGGCGGGCCATTTCGTACCGAGACCGAATGGGGCATAGATCCCCAATCCGACAAACCACTGGTCGTTGATCTGATACGATCCATAGAGGTTGGGAGGAAAGAATGTCTGGCTCTCCATCTCCGTCACCGTCGTACCAGCGCCCGGTCCTTTGAATTTGGAGGAGGGCATGATGAGCGTTCCTCCGAGCATGACGTTGATGCCTTTCATGTTCGTCAGCCCTGCGGCATTGCTGTACATCGCAGACAGGTCGAGCGCTCGGGACGCCCACGCGCCGCCAAATCCCATCGCTCGGGCGCCATGCTCGTTGATCTGCCAGCCTCCGCCGTAGAGCGCCGAAGTCACCATGACGACGGCGATCAACATCGACAGGCTTCGCGAGAATTTCATAAAACCTCCCTATGTGAGTGAACCAGTGAGTGGCGAGCCCAGCTCGCCGGTACATCAAATTCGGATGGCGACCCTGCTCGATCGAACGTTGATACTCCCACATTCGAGCCGTACCGTTCTGCAGCAACCCGCGCGGCGGCATCATCATCCCGCTCCGCGCATTGGGCGGCAACGGTGCTGTCAATGCTCGAGGTGAACGGGATGAATCTACTTGACGGACGCCGAAATGTCAACGTGCTGGGTTCTCTATCTTGGGAACCCTCCAAAATCCGGGAAAGCAAGCACAAAGGGGTCGATCCTGATGCCCCCTCGGGGGGCAACAACGCAGAAGGGCCCGCATGCATCCGCACACGGGCCCTTCCGTTGACTCGATGATCCCATCCGTCAGATGGACAGTTTGGCCATGTTCGACTTCACGTCGGCAGCCGACTTGTTGAGAGCGGCCTGCTCTTCAGGCGTCAGCTTGATCTGCACGATCTCTTCCATGCCACTGCGGCCGATCTTGATCGGCACGCCCACGACGACGTCGGACTGACCGTACTCACCCTGCAACCAGACGGCGCACGGAAGGATGCGCTTCTTGTCCTTGACGATCGCCTCGACCATCTGGACGACGGACGACGACGGCGCGTAGTAGGCGCTCCCCGTCTTCAGGAAGTTGACGATCTCGATGCCGCCGTTGGCCGTCCGCTTCACGAGACGATCGATCGTCGCTTGGTCCATCAGGTCGGGCAGCGGAATGCCTGCCACCGTCGAATATCGCGGCAGCGGCACCATCGAATCGCCGTGGCCGCCCAGCACGAAGGCCGAGACGTCTTCAACCGACACCTTGAGTTCCATGGCGATGAACGAACGGAACCGGGCACTGTCGAGCACGCCGGCCATGCCGATGACCCGCTTGCGATCGAAGCCGCTCACCTTCTTGGCGACGTACGTCATGACGTCGAGCGGATTCGATACGACAAGAATGATGGAGTTGGGCGAATGTTTCACGGCCTGCTCGACGCACGACTTGACGATGCCGGCGTTCGTGTTCTGCAGGTCGTCGCGGCTCATACCCGGCTTGCGGGCGATACCGGCCGTCACGACGATGATGTCGGAGCCGGCGGTCGCCTCGTAGGTATTCGAGCCCGTCACCATAGTGTCAAAACCTTCGACGGGGGCCGATTCGTACATGTCCAGGCCCTTGCCCTGGGGCATGCCTTCGACCACGTCGACCAACACCACCTCGTTCGCCAGTTCTTTCTCTGCAATGCGCTGGGCGGCCGTCGCGCCGACGTTCCCCGCGCCGATCACGGTGATCTTGCTCATACGGAGACTCCTGTGATGGATAGATGATGGAGAAGGTGAAGCCATACATCAACCGCAAAGAACAGAAAGGACGCAAAGGTGATAGGCAACAGCTACCTATTCATCTTTGCGTCCTTTGCGTCCTTGGCGTCCTTGGCGGTCGGAAACGGGACCCTCAACGGTGCTCGTTGAGTACAAAGAAGCCCCGCGCATGGCACGGGGCTGGACGAAAATGGCTTCAGGCGGCTGGATGCACGCTCACGCGCTGCTTCACTTTGCCGACCCGCTCGAATCGCACGACGCCGTCGACGAGGGCGAAGAGCGTGTCATCGCTCCCGATGCCGACGTTTGTGCCGGGATGCATCTTGGTGCCACGCTGGCGGACCAGGATGTTCCCCGCGCGGACAGCCTGTCCGCCGAACTTCTTGACGCCGAGACGTTGGGCATTGCTGTCACGGCCGTTCTTGGTACTGCCTGCGCCTTTTTTGTGTGCCATATCAGGTTCCTCGTTTACGCGACCTTGACGATCTCGACCTGCGTGTAGTTCTGCCGGTGCCCGCGAAGGACCTTGTAGCCCTTCCGCTTCTTCTTCTTGAACACCGTGACCTTATCGTCCTTGGCGTGCTTCAGCACCTTCGCCTCGACGAACGATCCGGTGAGGTAGGGCGAGCCGACCGTGGTCTCGGCCTCGTCGCTCTTCAGGAGGACCTTGTCGAATTTCACCGTCGCGCCGACGTCCGACCGAAGGAGCGGTACCATGACCTTTTGGTCCTTCGACACTTTGACCTGCGACCCTGCGATTTCTACGATTGCGTACATGCGTAATCCCAGCGAATAATGTTAGGCAACCAAAATAGCCTTTTTGGGCTGAAAAGTCAACGAGATTTCGTTTCCATCACGCAACATGCCGGGATTGGCCAAACCGCAACAATCGCAAGGAATTCAGAAGGACCAGAAGCGTCACACCGTCATCCGCCAGCACGGCCCACCACAGGCTCGTCTGGCCCGCAGCGCCAAGCAGTAGAAAAGCCGCCTTGGTCCCCAGGGCCATGACCACATTGAACTGGATGATCGACCTGGTCGATCGCGCCAGCCGCAGCGTGGTCGGCAGTAGGCTGAGCCGATTCTGCATCAACACCACGTCGGCGGCGTCGATGGCGGCGGCAGAACCCGACCCGCCCATGGCGATGCCCACATCGGCCGTGGCCAGGGCGGGAGCATCGTTCAACCCGTCTCCGACCATGGCCACGGGCCCCCACTGGCGGCGCAACGATTCGACCACGGCCGCCTTCTCGTGCGGGAGCACGCCGGCATGCACCTGTCGGATACCCACGTCGGCTGCCAGCTGGCGGGCCGCTTGCTCGTGATCGCCGCTGATCAGCACGGCGGGCGAGCCGGTGATCGCCTCCACTTCGGCGATCGTCCGGGCGCTCTCGTCGCGCGCGACGTCCTTGAGCCCGACGAGACCCAGCGGACGCTGACCATTCGAAAGGATGAGCACGGTCTCGCCGCGTGACTCAAGCTTCGAGATCTCTCGCTCAAGCTCCTCAGAACAAAGGTCGAAGTCCTCGATCAGCGCGTGGTTCCCGAGCACGTACGGCTGTCCGTCCACGAGGGCCCGCAGACCCTTCCCAGGGATCGCCGTGAACTCCTTGACGACGGCGTCTTCGGGGGTTACGCCGTGCCGCGAGGCGTGGCGGAGAAGAGCGTCGGCCAAAGGGTGTTCCGACCGGGCCTCCAGCGTGGCCGCAATGCGAAGCAGGTCGTTGTCGGTCGTCCCTCCGAACGTCTGGGTCGTTACGACCTCATGCCTGCCGTGGGTCAGGGTCCCGGTCTTGTCCACGGCCACGACGGCCACACGCGCCAATGCCTCCAGGGCTGCTCCTCCGCGGATCAAGACCCCCGCCCTCGACCCGGCTGTGAGCGCGCTGACGACGGCCATCGGCGTCGAGAGCAGGAAGGCGCACGGACAGGAGATCACGAGCATCGTCAGCGCCCGGTAGAACCACTCGCTGAACGGCCCGCCGAAGAAGAGCGGCGGCACGATCGCCATCGAAGCGGCGGCAACGAAGACGGCCGGGACGTAGTATTGCGCGAACCGCTCGGTGAGCGATTGCACGGACCCCTTCTGCTCGCGCGCCGTCTGAACATACTCGGCGATCCGGTGCAGCAACGTGTCGTCGCTGGCAGCCGTCACGCGCACCTCGAGCGAGCCGCGTCCGTTGACCGAGCCGGCGAAGACCTGGTCGCCCGCTTCCTTGAAGACGGGTAGTGACTCTCCGGTCACGGCCGATTGATCGACCGATGACAGACCCTCCACGACATCGCCGTCGAGGGGGATGCGATCCCCGGGCACGATCACGATGGTCTGTCCCGCACGCACGTCGGAGGCCGGCACACGGCGACGACCATCGGGCGTCTTGAGGTTGGCGGTTTCCGGGGCGAGCGCCAGCAGCCCCGCGATCGCCCGATGGGTCCGGTCGACGCTGAGCGATTCGAGCAGCAGCGAGAGGGAATAGAGGACGAGGACGGCAGCCCCCTCGGCATGGTCGCCAAGGGCAACGGCGCCGACCGCGGCCGACGCCATCAGCACATTCACGTTGAGCTTGCGTTTCGCGAGGGCTCGTCCGGCCTTGACGACGATCTCCCAGCCACCGCCGCTGATCGCCAGAAGATAGAGTGCGACGGCGACGTACGGCTGGCCGAGGAGATGCTCGCTGATCGCTCCGGCGAGGAGCAACAGGGTGGAGGAGACCACGACCAGGATACGTCGCTTGGGGGTCTCGCGGTATGCAGGGCGCGGACCTGAGACGAGCCGGCCGCTGAAGCCGGCCTGGCGAATGACCGACAGCAACGCTTCTGTTCCCGGGCCCTGGTCCACGCTGACCGTCTTCCGGAGCAGGTCGAAGTGGAGCTGCCGCACCCCGGGGACGCGCTCGAGCGCTTCCCGTATCTTCTGTTCATCCACCGCGCAGCAGAGATCATCGACCCGCACGGTCGTGGCGCGCGACTCGGTCACGCGGCCTCCGTGGCGTGCCGCCGGCCGATCCGCAGCAGGTCTTCGATGTGTTCGTCGTCGAGCGAGGAGAGGACGAGTTTGCCTTCCTTGCGCTGACGCACCAGGCGCAGGGCCTTCAACAGGCGCAGCTGGTGCGAAACGGCCGATTCGGACATGCCCAATGTCCGGGCGATGTCGAGCGTGCACAGCTCGGTCTGGGTCAGCGCAATGACGATGCGCAGGCGGTTCGGGTCGCCGAGCACTTTGAAGGTCTCGGCCATGCTCCCAACGACCTGGTCACTGGGCAGGGTGCGCTTGGCGGTGGCGACGGATGTGCGATGTGAGTGGGGCGACGTCATACGATTGAACGATTGTTCAATCGTAATATCTTGACCCATTCCCCGAAACGCAAGGCCAGATCAGGCCCCGAGGGCGCGCACGATGGCTGGACGCACGACCTCGAGCGGCATGGGCCGGCCGGTCCAGATCTCGAATGCGGCTGCCCCTTGGTGCAGGAAGAACTCCAATCCGCCGATGACGCGGGCCCCGTCTTGACGGGCAGCGGCCATCATGGCCGTTTCGAGGGGGCGGTAGATGACGTCAAAGACCGTCTGCGTAGGTGTGAAACGGAACGCGGCCGGAAGAGGAGAACGACCGGTCCCCGGTTCCATCCCCACCGGCGTCGTTTGAATGATGAGGGCGGCCTCGGAAAGAACCCGCCCCAGGTTGGGATCGTTGAGGCGAGTGACCTCAACAGGGCAGGCCAGCGAGCGGCGTGCAAGCGACAGGTGCTCGTTGGCGCGTTCCGGATCGCGGACCAGAAAGGTCAGATGCGACGGCGTCAGGTCAGCCGCAAGGGCTGCCACGGCTGATCGAGCGGTCCCGCCGGCGCCAATGATGGCCACCGGCCGACCTCGAACGTCCCCCACGCTAGTCTCCAGAGCTCGACGGATGCCCTGGATGTCCGTGTTCGTCCCCTCGAGCCGGCCGTCCCTGTTCGAGACGGTGTTGACAGCCCCGACCGATGCTGCGAGGGCTTCGACCTGGTCGAGGAGCGGAAGAACGGCCGACTTGTGCGGGAGCGTGACATTGAATCCGCTGAACTCCGATCGCAGACGACGCTCCCAGGTGTCCTGAAGTTCCTCGCGACGCACGCGGAGGCATTCATAGGTCGCGTCGATACCCAGCGCGGCAAATGCGGCCGCGTGGAGGACCGGAGACAACGAGTGGGCGATCGGATCGCCGATGATGGCGAATCGGAAGGTCATTGCCGAGGGATGCGAAGGAACGGGAACCGCCAAGGCGCCAAGTTCACTCAGGTCTTGGCGTCTTGGCGGTCGATGTCACCGGGAGCTCTGGTTGCTGCCTTCAGCCCCTACGACGGCTTCAGCAAACTCGAGAAGGGCTGCCGGTGGGTCAGCTCCGGATACAGCGTCTCAAAGTCCTTCTTGAGGTCCGGCTGGAGCTCGAAGGCCCGGTGGAAGGACGTCACGGCGCTTTCCCAATCGGCCTTCTTCATCCAGGCCTTCGCCAAGGAGAAATACGCGAGCGCGAAGTCCGGACGGAACGACAAGCTCTTGTCGAGCGCCTGCATGGCGCTGTCCACCGATCCCAATTCGAGGAGCGTGTCTCCGTAATCGAACCACGCGTCAGCGTTCTTCGGCTCCATCTCCAGTACCTTGCGGTAGCTGTCGAGCGCTTCTTCGTGTTTTCCAAGGTTGTATTCCGCGTCGGCCCGCGCGTACCACAACTCGGGATATTCGGGGAAGATCTCGAGCGCGCGCTTGTAGTCGGCCAGGGCCTTCTTGGGCTGCCCGAGGGCGTCCCAGCAGGAGCCGCGCCCGAAGTACGACTCGTAGTGCTTCTCGTCGTGCTTGATGGCGTTCGTGAACGCCGTGATCGCCTCGCGATACTGCCGCAGTTCCTCGTACGCGTTGCCAAGGTTGTGCAGGGCGGGAACGTCGTTCGGCTCATACTCGAGCGTCTTCTGATACGACTGGATGGCTTCCTGCAATCGTCCCTGGTTCGCCTGAGCATTGCCCAGGTTGTACCAGGCGGCAGGGAATTCCTCCTTGATCGCGAGGGCGAACTCATAGCTCCTGACGGATTCGTCGTATTGACCCATCCGGTTCAGGACGATGCCCCGGTTGTACCAGGCGTTGTGGTTGTACGGCTCGCGGTTGATATGCTCGTCGTATGCCTTGACCGAGTCCTCGCCGCGCTCCAGGAAATCGTAGCAGTATCCAAGCTCGTACCATGCATCGGCGTGTTCCCCGTCCACATCCAGGATCCGCCGGAACAGGTCCACCGCCTCCGTGAATCGCTCCTGCTTCTCGAACGTCACCCCCTTGTGGAAGAGCCCGTCGAGGTGATGGGGGTCGAGTTGGAGCGCCACGTCGAAGGAGGCCAAGGCCTCTTCGACACGGTTGAGGTTGTCGAGCGTGATCCCCCGGTTGATGAAGATCTCGGGGTCGGTCGGGTTCAGGCTGAGCGCCTTCTCGTAGCAGGTCAGGGCCTCGTCGTACCGGTAGAGATTGTTGAAGATCATCCCACGACGCTGCCAGACATCGGCATTGAATGGTTCGAAGGAGAGCAGCTTCTCGGAATAGGAAAGGGCTTCCTCGAACTTCTCGTGCTCAAAGTAGAACTGGATGATCTCTTCCAGGGCCTCGGGGCTGTTGATGTCCTTGCCGTCCCGGCCGAGCATCTCCTTGAACCGGCGCAGGTCGTCCTCCCACCGGTCGCCCGGTCGCATCGGCTTTTCGTCGTCGTCAAAACGGTCGATATCGGCCATAGCAGGAAAGAGGGATGCACCGCGATGGCGCCATGCCGCGAAGAGAGAGTCGATCACAATTCTCCGCGCCGTTGCGTCTCAGCGGTAAGTATTTATACAAGTAAGCAAGAATGGCGGGTGAAGTCAAGTAACGCCTCAATGGATCCAAGTAACAGACAACCAGGCATTTCGTTATGAATTCGGCGATTGCATTTCCACGGACCCTCGGCTATATTAAAAGATTACAAGGGCCATGATCCAGCAACATTTGGAGACTGTCCGTCGGCATGTGCGGGAGGTCTGCGCTGGCGCAGGTCGTTCCGGCGACGCCGTTCGCATTGTCGCCGTATCGAAGACGTTTGCGGTCGACCGCATCCATGAAGCCATGGAAGCGGGACAGGTCGATTTCGGCGAGAACTATGCGCAAGAGCTCAAGACCAAAGCCGAAGCCGTCCCGCCCGAGCTCGTTCGATGGCACTTCATCGGACATCTCCAGTCGAACAAGGTGAAGTTCGTCCTTCCGGCGCTGCATCTGCTCCATTCCCTCGACCGGCTGTCGTTGGCCGAAGAGATCCAGAAGCGCGCGTCGGCGTTGGAGAGGACGGTCGATGCACTCATCGAGGTCCACACGACCGACGAAGCGACGAAGTCGGGAGTGTCTCCTTCGGAGGTGCTGGGATTCGCGCGCGTCGTGGCCTCATTCGACCGCATACGGATCCGCGGATTGATGACGATGGGGCCCTTCTCGGACGATCCGGAGCGGGCGCGCCCGTGTTTTCGTCAGGTGCGTGAACTGCAGACGCTCATGCGACGTGAAGGCCCCGACGGCATGACGTGGGACGAGCTGTCGATGGGGATGTCGGGCGATTACCCGGTTGCCATTCAGGAAGGGGCCACGATCGTGCGGATCGGCACGGCGATCTTTGGGCAACGCGGTTAGAGTTGATGACCTGCATCTATTCTGTGAAGGGTCCGGAACACGCGCAGCGCACGCAGTGGTCGCCGCCCGTCCCGCGACCGCGGGACGAGGCCTCGTCCGTCGCGCCAGTGGCGCGACGAGACGGGCGCGCAACAGTATTGTGGTGAGCCTCTCCATCAACCGTCACGAGGTAGGGCATGAAGATCACGCCGCTGGAGATCAAACGGCAGCAGTTCAAGAAGGTCATGCGCGGCTTCGACCCGGTCGAGGTCGAAACCTTCCTCGACATGCTTTCGAACGAGCTCGAAGAGCATGTGCGGACGACGAAGGACCTGCGCGACCGCATCCTCGAACTCGAGACGCAGTTGGCCGACTACAAGCAGATGGAGAAGACCCTCCAGCAAACGTTGATGCAGGCGCAGGAGGCGAGCGGCAAGTCGATCGAGAATTCCCGCAAGGAAGCCGACCTGATCATCCGCGACGCCGAGCTGAAGGCGCAGCAGATCATCGACAAGGCGCGCATGGATTTCTCGAAGATCAAGGAAGAGATCTCCACGCTCAAGGCCCGCAAGGAATCGGTCCTGAGCCGGCTCAAGATCCTCCTCTCGTCCGAGCTCGACCTGATCCGGGCGCTTGGGGTCGACGATGAGGACCGGACCTCCGGCGACGGTTCCAAGGGCAGCGGCAAGGACAAGCTGGAACTGGATTCGATCCTGAAGAATCTCTGAACACGATGACTCCTCTTCGAGCACAGATCGACGAGGCACTGGCCGCCATCCGGCGTCACACGGCGATGATGCCATCGATCGGCATCATTCTCGGCACCGGCCTGGGCGGACTCGTCCGCGAGATCCGCGTGGAGGCGACGATCGACTACGGCGAGATCCCGCATTTCCCCGTGTCGACCGTCGAATCACATCACGGACGTCTGCTCTTCGGCAGGCTGGCCGACCGTCCGGTCGTCGCCATGCAAGGGCGCTTCCATCGGTACGAAGGATACACCCTCCAGCAGGTGACCTTCCCCGTGCGCGTCATGAGGTTCCTGGGCGTGAAGACGCTCCTCATCTCCAACGCCGCTGGGGCGCTCAATCCGCTCTTCCGTCGCGGCGACCTGATGCTCATGACGGACCATATCAACCTGCTCGGCGACAATCCGCTGATCGGCCCCAACGACGAATCGCTCGGACCCCGGTTCCCCGACATGTCAGAGCCTTACAGCAAGAGATTGCAGGACCTGGCCGTCGAATGTGCGCTCGACCTCAAGCTGCCGTTGCAGCGTGGCGTCTACGCCGCCATGACCGGGCCGATGCTCGAGACGCGCGCCGAGTACCGGTTCCTGAGGACCATCGGTGCCGATGCCGTTGGTATGTCGACCGTGCCCGAGGATATTGTCGCCGTGCACATGGGACTCGACGTGCTCGGGTTCTCGATCATGACCGACGAGTGCTTCCCCGATGCCCTGAAGCCCGTGACGCTGCAGGAAGTGATCGCCACGGCGAATGCCGCCGAGCCCCACATGACCCGCCTCATGGCCGAGGTCGTCCGCCGCCTGCCGACGGGGGATGCGCCCTGATGCCTCAGTTGGGTTGGGTGCTGATCGTCACCGGTGCCGTCCTGCTGGCTGTGGGCGGCATCTTGGTCTTTGCTCCGAATCTGTCATGGCTCGGCAGACTGCCGGGCGACCTCCGGTTCCAACGAGGGAACGTCGAGGTCTTCATCCCACTCACCACGAGTCTTCTGGTCAGCGCCGCCGTTTCCGGCATCGTGTGGTTGATCCGGTGGCTGCGACACCCGGGCTGAGCCGCCTTCCGATATGCCTATGTTCACGCCTCTGAGTGACAGACTGAAGTACGCCGAGCTCGAATCAGCCGTCCGACGCTTCTGGGAGCAGGAGTCCGTCTTCCCCAGAAGCATCGCGCAGCGTGCAGGACGTCCGGTCTTCTCCTTTTATGAAGGACCGCCGACGGCCAACGGCCGACCTGGCATTCACCACGTTATGAGCCGCACGCTCAAAGACCTCGTGTGCCGTTACAAGACCATGAAAGGCTTCCAGGTCCATCGCAAGGCCGGCTGGGACACGCACGGCCTTCCGGTCGAGATCGAGGTGGAAAAGTCGCTCGGCTTCAAGCACAAGGACGAGATCGTGCGATACGGCGTCGCGAAGTTCAACGACGAGTGCCGACGGTCGGTGTGGAAGTACAAGGCGGAGTGGGAGGAAATGACCCGGACGATGGGCTACTGGGTCGATCTCGACGCGCCGTACGTCACGTTCGAGAACTCGTACATCGAATCGGTCTGGTGGGCGTTGCGCCAGTACTTCGACCGAGGCATGATCTACAAGGGCTACAAGATCCAGCCCTATTGTCCCCGATGCGAAACGCCTTTGTCGAGCCACGAAGTATCGCTCGGCTACAAGGATGTGAAGGACCCGTCCGTGTACGTGCGGATGAAGGTGAAGGGTGTGGCGAACACCTCGTTCCTCGTGTGGACCACCACCCCGTGGACGCTGATCTCGAATGTCGCCATCGCCGTCCATCCGGACGTCGACTATGTCAAGGCGGAGCATCAGGGCGAGACCTTCATCCTCGCCGAAGCGCGATTGTCGGTCCTGGGTGACGGGACGACGGTGGTCGGGAGGATGAAGGGGCGTGAACTGGTGGGGATGGAGTACGAGCGGCTGTATGCGTTCCACGACGTGAAGGAACGCGGCTGGTATGTCATCGACGCCGATTTCGTGACCACCGAGGACGGGTCGGGCATCGTTCACATGGCTCCCGCGTACGGCGAGGACGACTACCAGGCCGGCCGTAAGCACGGACTGCCGACGATCCATCCGGTGACCGCTTCGGGCGAATTCTCGTCTGAAGTCACGCCGTTCGCCAACAAGTTCGTCAAGGACGCCGACCCGGAGATCATCGCCGACCTGAAGGCGCGGGGACTGCTCTTCAAGAAGGAGCAATACCTCCACTCGTATCCGCACTGCTGGCGGTGCTCATCGCCGCTGCTCTACTACGCGCGCGATTCGTGGTACATCCGAACGACGTCGTATGCGCAACGCATGATCGAGCTCAACAACCGGGTGAACTGGTTCCCGCCCGAAGTGGGGGCCGGACGATTCGGAAACTGGCTGGAGGAGAACAAGGATTGGGCGCTTTCTCGCGACCGGTTCTGGGGCACGCCGCTTCCGATCTGGGTCTGCGAGACGTGCGGCACGAAGAAGTGCGTCGGCAGTATCGAAGAACTGAAGCAGGGACAGCATGTGCCCGATCCGCTCGACCTGCACAAGCCGCATGTCGACGACGTGACCTTCACCTGCTCCTGCGGAGGGACGCAGCGCCGAACGCCCGAGTTGATCGACGTCTGGTTCGATTCCGGTTCGATGCCGTTCGCGCAGTGGCATTATCCGTTCGAGAACAAGGAACGATTCGAGTCGACCTACCCGGGCGACTTCATCTCGGAAGGCATCGATCAGACGCGGGGCTGGTTCTACACGCTCCATTCGATCGGCACGTTCCTGTTCGACAAGCCGGCCTTCCGAAACGTGCTCGTCAACGAGCTGATCCTCGACAAGAGCGGGTTGAAGATGTCGAAGTCGAAAGGGAACACCGTCGAGCCCTTCGGCCTCATGCAGACCTACGGCGCCGATGCGACGCGATGGTATCTCGTGTCGAATAGTCCCGTCTGGAGGCCGACCTTGTTCGACGCCGAAGGCATCGCCGAGGTCCAGCGCAAGTATTTCAGCACGCTTGTCAACACCTATTCGTTCTTCGCGCTCTACGCCAACGTCGACGGATTCGACCCGTCGTCGGGTCCGGTGCCGCACGACGAGCGTCCCGAGATCGATCGTTGGATCCTCTCAGAACTGCACACGCTCATTCGGGAGGTGAACGGGGCCCTCGACGTCTACGACGCAACGCGCGCGACCCGCCTCCTGACCGACTACACCGTGGACCGGCTGTCCAACTGGTACGTCCGCCGGAACCGGCGTCGTTTCTGGAAGAGCGAGCCGGGCGCCGACAAGACCTCGGCCTACCAGACGCTCCACGAGTGTCTGGTCACGGTCACGAAGCTCATGGCGCCGATCGCACCGTTCCTGTCGGACGAGCTGTTCCGACGCCTGCGGCCGGGGGCGGCGTCCGACGCATCCGTGCATCTGACCGATTTCCCCGTCGAGAACGGATCGCTGATCGACACCGCGTTGGAGGAGAAGATGGAGCGGGCCATGACGATCGTGTCGCTCGTGCGGTCGATGCGAGAGAAGACGAAGCTCAAGGTGCGCCAGCCGCTGGCGAGGATCCTCATCCCCGTGCTGTCGGAGCGCGTACGCAACGAGGTGCAGCAGATGAGCGACCTGATCCTCGACGAGATCAACGTCAAGGCGATCGAGTTCATCACCGACGACACCGCCATCGTTCGCCGCAAGGCGAAGCCCGACTTCCGCGCGCTGGGCGCAAAGCACGGCAAGGCCGTGCAAGGGGTCGCCGCGGCCATTCGCGAGCTCACGTCGTCGCAGCTGCGCGACCTTGAGGTCAACGGTTCGCTCGCCATCGCGGCGAACGGCACCACGGTCGAGATCGCCCGCACGGACGTCGAGATCCAGCACGAAGAGATCAAGGGCTGGCTGGTCGCCTCCGACGGCCCGATGACGGTGGCACTCGACACGACCATTACAGAAGAGTTGGCCCGTGAGGGATTGGCCCGCGAGTTCGTGAATCGCGTGCAGAACCTCCGCAAGGACTCAGGGTTCCAGGTGACCGATCGCATCCGGATCCGCGTCGCGACGTCGGACCGGTTGCGTGCCGCCTTGGAAGCGATGGATACCTACATCCGTCAGGAAACGCTCGCGAGCGAACTTCTGTTCATCGACGGAACGTCCGCCTCGATGCAACGCCTCGACGTGAATGGTGAGGCAGCCGACGTTGCAGTTGAAAAGATATAATGTATATTAGGCATCCCCGTCGTGAAGTTGGCGGGGTGATGCCCGAGGAGAACGATCATGGCCAAGAAGACGACGAAGAAGACGGCGGCGAAGTCAACGAAAGCCGCGACGAAAAAAAGGGCCGCGCCGAAACGACCCTCCGCCAAGCCGGCCTCGAAACCGGCCCGCGCCGCGGCGAAGGCCCCGGTAGCGGCCGCGCGCGTCTTGCCCAAGAAGGGCTACGGCAAGCGCGAGCTCGAGTACTTCCGCACGATCATCACCGAGAAACGAAAAGAGATCCTGGAAGAACTCGAATCGTTGAAGGCCAGCATGATGGACGTGCAGACCGGCGAGTACGCAAACGAGAGTTCGACCTATTCGTTGCACATGGAACAGGGGACGGATGCGATGGAGCGGGAGAAGGTCTTCCTGTTCGCCTCACGCGAAGGCAAGTTCCTCAACTACCTCGACGACGCCCTCCAGCGCATCGAGAACGGATCGTACGGCTTCTGCACCGACTGCGGGAAGCTCATCGAGAAGGAACGGCTCGAGGCCGTGCCGCACGCCCAGCAGTGCGTCCAGTGCAAGCTCAAGAAGGGCGCGGGGAACAAGCTCTGATCGCATGCCCATGTTGCGCGTGATGTCGTCCACCCGCTCCGGCATCCCGGGAACCGACCCGCGGCGGAGGCCGTAACCCGTGCGTGTCGTTTACATCACCGGCGTGATCGTCCTCTTCGACCAGATCACGAAGCTCCTGGTGAAGGGCTTTTCGGTGCCGTCGCTGGGGATCTATCACGAGGGCATGCACCTCGGTCAAAGCATTCCGCTCCTGGGGGATTTCTTCCGGCTCACCTTCGTCGAGAACCCTGGCATGGCGTTCGGGATCGACACCGACAGCAAGCTCATTCTCACCCTGTTCACCCTCTTCGCGACGATCGGCATCGCCTGGTATCTCTACCACATTCGCCAGCATGCGCTCCTCGTGCGCCTCGCGCTTGCCCTCATCCTGGCGGGAGCGATCGGGAACCTCATCGACCGGATGTTCTACGGCGTCATCTTCGGCGAGGCGACCCTGTTCCACGGAAAGGTTGTCGATTTCTTTGACGTCGATTTCTTCGACATCAGCGTCGGAGATTTCCAGCTGACACGGTGGTTCGTCTTCAACATCGCCGACGCCTCCGTCTCGGTCGGCATCGTGCTCCTGCTGCTGTCGCACCACCATGTCGAAGCACCCGTCGCGGTCCCCCCGGCCGACGAACCAGCTCCGCCTCCTTCTGCCTGAGATGTCCACTCAACCGGCCTCCGAACCGCGTGCCCGCCTCCGGTTCGATGTTCCGGCCGGGCAATCCCGCGTCCGACTCGACGTCTATCTGACCCGCATGGTCGAGAATGCCACCCGCGCCAAGGTGCAGGCGGCGATCGACGACGGCCTTGTCCTCGTCAACGGCAAGGCGCGCAAGTCGAGCTATGCGGTGCTGCCGGGTGATGTCATCGAGGTCACGCTGCGTCGACCGCCGGCCCCCGACATCGTTCCGGAGCAGATCCCGCTCAGCATCGTGTACGAAGATGACGACGTGCTCGTCGTCGACAAGCCGGCGGGGATGGTCACCCATCCGGCCCATGGCAACTACACGGGCACGCTCGTGCATGCGGTGCTCTTCCATGCCATGGTGTCCGGAGGAGCCCCCGGTCGTCCGGGCATCGTCCACCGTCTCGACAAGGACACGTCGGGCCTGCTCGTGTTGGCCAAGAATGAGCACGCTCATGCCGCGCTGGCGAAGCAATTCGCCGACCGGACGGTCGAGAGAGAGTACCACGCTATCGTGTGGGGACGGATGCGCTCTCCTCACGGAACGATCGATGCGGCGTTGGCCCGCAGCCAACGAGACCGGAAGAAGGTGGCCGTTGCGTCGGGCGGCAAACGGGCGGTGACCGAATACGACGTCCTTGAGACCTTTCGGTTCCTCTCTCTGGTACGCCTGCACCTTCTGACGGGACGGACGCACCAGATACGCGTGCATCTGGCCCACGTCGGGCATCCGGTCTTCGGCGATCTGACCTACGGTGGGCGCAGCCCTGGTTGGGCTGGCACGCAGGAGAAGCGTTTGCAGCAGGCGACCAACCTGCTGAAGATCATCGACCGTCAGGCGTTGCACGCCCGCACGATCGGATTCCGCCACCCGGTGACGGAGGAAATGATGCGGTTCTCGAGTCCGATTCCCCACGACATGGAGGAGATCCTGCAGAAAGTGCGGGAGGCGGTGGGTTGAAGCAGAAGAAGCAGGGAGGATACAAAGAACGGGAGCCACATCGGCTCCCGTTCGTCTTTTGGGAGGGAACTCAGAGCGTCAATTGCGCCGGCGATCCCGTCCTGTCGTCGAAGACGACGAGGAGGACGGTGGATCGCGTCGCGGGGCTGCTGAGCGTTGCGGCTGCTCTCGCGTCGCCGGCGCCGGTGAGGAGGGACGCACGCGGGATCCGGAGCGGTCCGGGGTCGTCACCCGGTCGGGACCGGTCCTCCGGTCGGGCTGAACGGTCGTCGGCCGGGTTCGGTCGGGCGCCGACGGTGTCGTCGTCGGCCTGCGTATCTGTTCGGACGGCTCGACTGGCGTCGTCTCCCTCCGGTCCCTCTGTTCGACGCGGCGTGGCGTTTCGAACTCCGACGGCGACCGTTGGGTCCGTTCGATCGCGTTCACATCCAGGTCCAGGCGCCGTTCTCCACGGACCGTCGCGCGCGGAGCATCAGCCCGCTGGAAATCAGCATCGCTCGGGCGGTATGCCTCGATCACGGGCCTGCGTTCGCCATCGCGTACGAACCGTTCGCCGCGCGTCGTGCCGCCGGTCCTGATCTCAGTCCGTTCGAAGCGACCGCCGGAGCGTTGTTCCACGAAGCTGCGGTCGATCCCGCGATTGACGATGCGATTGCGGTCGATCTCGTAGCCGCCGCCGCTGCGCGTGGTGCCGACGAGCCGGCGCGTATCGTTGGCGTCGGCATAGTCGCGGTATCGCACGTCGCGCCCGAATCGATGGACGTCGACGAAGCTCCAGTAGTGGTGCGGAGCCATCCATGTGCGTGTGAAGCGGATACCGTAGGTCACGTGGAACGACGCGTAGGGGGGCAGGGGAGCCCAGCCGATGTAGGCGTCGTTGTAGCGCCACTCAACCCATGCGGGACCCCACACGTTGTCGGGGATCCAGACCCAACCGTAGTACTCGTCATAGTGCCACCGGCCATAATGATAGACGGCCCATCCGAATGGTTCCACCGAGACCCAGTACCATCCGTAATCGGACCAGACCCACCGGCCTTCCATGTACGGCCTCCAGCCGGACCGCATATAGCGAGGGCGCCACACAACGAAGCCAGGCTCGACCTCGATCCACTGTCCGTAGGAGGCGAGCGGCCGGTAGAAGGCGCCGACGTGAATGCTGATGCCGGCGGTACGGTGGGCGGCTTCGGCAATGGTCGGTGCGCCGAGAAGCGCGGCGAAGCCGGCGGCGAGGATGAGTGTGCGTTTCATGGCGGTTCTCCGGAACGTCCGTAGAAACGGGCTCAATTCGCGTGCCACTCGGCGAGAGGCGTGAAAACTCCCTCGAAACGGCAGCCCCGGGCCTTCGCCGTGCAGTATGTTGGACACGGTGTCTTGTTGCTTCCATCTCCATTTTTGCCCAATTTCCGCAGTCATCGGAAGAATGTCCCACATGAGAACGGTTCTCTTCGTGTTCTGCTGTGGTCTGTGGCTGCTGGCAGGCGGATGTGCCGGTACGACGGACAGCGACACAAGCGAAAAAGTGGATCTGCAAGCTCCTTCGGGGCTGGCGGCCCAGCGGATCGGTAGAACTTCGGTGCGGCTCACCTGGACCGATGAGGCGATCGGAGAGGAGGCCTTCGTCGTGGAGCGTCGGCGCAACGCTGGCGCGTTCGTACCGACGCTGTTCGTTCCTGCGGATGTCACGCAGGCCGTCGATTCGGTCGGCGTCATTGCCGATTCGACATACACGTATCGGGTCAGGGCCTCTCGCTACGTCTCCACCTCCCCTTACTCCAACACGGTTTCGCTGCAATTCACCCTTCCGTATCCCTGATCGCTGATCGCCATGGCAGCTCTGGACACCTTTGAGTGGTTCATCCAACATTTCCATCCGGATCCCGACCCGGCGACCGCCGCGATGTTGCGACGCGAACGGGAGTATCTCATGGAGATCCGAAATGAGAACGAGCGTCTGCGCTATATCGACGAGTTGATGCGCCGCGTCAGGGAGTCCATGCGCGCGCCGGCTTGACAGGCCCCGCCGTTCTCCGCCGTTTGTGAAGCTTGTGCTCGAGGCCGTCGCAGCCCCGCCGATGGGGTCTGTCCAACCTGACAGGTCCGGACGGCCATCGCGGGCCTTTCATCACCCAAACCACCACCGTTCGCAGGTAACGCCATGCTCCTGCACCAGAAATTCATCGAATCGGCCAAGAAATTCGGGTCGAAGATGTTCGTCATCGACCGGACGACGGGCCGCAATCTGACCTATTCACGAGGGCTCATCGCTTCGATGATCCTCGCCGAGAAGTTCAAGCAGTACGAGCCCGGCTTCATCGGCATCCTGCTGCCGACGTCCGGTGGCGGGGCGCTCAGCATGCTCGGCGCGTTGATGAGCGGCCGAGTGCCGGTCTACATCAACTATTCCACCGGTGCGGCGCAGAACTGCGAGTACGCCCAACAGAAGTGCGACTTCAAGACGATCATCACGTCGAAGGCTCTGTTGGAGAAGATCAAGTGCCCCGTCGTGGACGGCATGGTGTTCGTCGAGGACATCCTGGAGAGCGTGACGAGTTTCGAGAAGATCCGTGCGGCCCTCAAGACGAAGCTGCCCGCCTCGATGCTGACGGCGAAGTATGCCCAGGGTGACGAGCACGACACCGCCTTCATCCTCTTCACGAGCGGCAGTGAAAAGGACCCGAAAGGGGTCCAGTTGACGCACCACAACATCATCGCCAATATTCAGAGCCTCGAGAAGGTCTTCACGTTCGGGCCGGATGACACCTTCCTCGCGCAGCTGCCCTATTTCCACATCTTCGGCCAGACGGGCAACTTGTGGGCGCCGATCTATTTCGGGATGACGATCGTTTCGTACGCCAACCCGCTTGATTTCAAGACGATCAGCGACATCGTGCGGGAAGAGAAGTGCACCCTGATGGTCGGAACGCCGGCGTTCTTTTGGGGGTATCTCCAGAAGTCGGAGCCGGGGGACTTCAAGACGGTGCGCATCATGCTTACCGGCGCCGACAAGTGCCCCGACGCGCTCCGGAAGGGCTTTCTGGAGAAGCACAACGTCACGCTCCTCGAAGCCTACGGCGCGACGGAGACCTCACCCGGCATCACCGTCAACACGCACAAGAACAACCGCCCAGGAAGCGTCGGCCGCCCGCTCCCCGGCGTCCAGGTGCGGGTCGAGAACTACGAGACCGGTGAGATGTGCAAGACGGGCGATATCGGGAAGATCCTGACGAAAGGCGACAACGTCATGAAGGGATACTTCGACGATTTCGAGCAGACCTCGTTGGCCATCCGCCACGGCTGGTATGACACTGGCGACATGGGCTGGATGGACGAGGATGGCTACCTTTGGCACGTCGGCCGCCTGAAACGATTCCTCAAGATCGCCGGTGAAATGGTCTCGCTGGTCAAGGTGGAGGACGTGCTCGAGAAGCTCCTTCCGGACGGGGCATCATGCTGCGTGGTCGAGGTGCCCGATCACCTAAGAGGCGCGAAGATCGTTGCGGCGGTGACCCATCCCATCGAGGAGAAAGAGGTCCTCCGCAAGATGTCCGAGAAACTCCCCAATATCGCCTTGCCGAAGCAGTTCGTGCAGATCGAAGAGCTTCCGAAGATGGGGAGCGGCAAGATCGATTTCCGCAAGGTCACCGACCTGGTGCGAGAGATCGTGCAGGCCAAACGTTGAGCGCGCATCCCTCACTCAGGAACCATGACCCACGCTGAATCCGTCCTCGTTCTCGACTTCGGTTCGCAGTACACGCAGCTGATCGCCCGTCGCGTCAGGGAGCTCGGAGTCTTCTCCGAGCTCCACCCGTTCAATACGCCCTTGGAGAGGATCCGGGCGCTCAAGCCGTCGGCCATCATCCTGTCGGGTGGGCCCTCGAGCGTCTACGAGGCCGACGCCCCCAAGCCCGATCCGGCCATCTTTGACCTCGGCGTCCCCGTCCTCGGGATCTGCTACGGTCTGCAGCTGATCGCCGATCAGATGGGTGGAAAAGTGGACCCGTCGGCGCGTCGCGAGTACGGTCAGGCGACACTTGAGATCGACCGGCACGACGACCTGTTCAAGGGCGTCGAGCGGAGGACCAACGTGTGGATGAGCCATGGGGATGCGCTGAGCAAGCTTCCCAGCGGCTTCGAGCCGATCGCCCATTCATCGAACTCGCCGATCTGCGCCATCCGCGACGTGCGCCGGAAGATCTACGGCGTTCAGTTCCATCCGGAGGTCGTCCACACGCCCGAGGGCCGCACGATCCTGGGCAATTTCCTGACGCAGGTTGCGGGACTCAAGGCCACGTGGACGCCCGCGTCATTCGTGGACCTGGCGGTGCAGGAGATCCGCGCCCGCGTCGGTTCGTCGCACGTGCTCTGCGCGCTGTCCGGCGGCGTCGATTCGTCCGTCCTTGCCGTGCTGTTGCACAAGGCCATCGGCGACCAGCTGGTCTGCATCCACATCAACAACGGGTTGATGCGGAAGAACGAGAGCGAAGCGGTCGTCCGCACCTTCCGCGACCGGTTCGCCATCGACCTGCGATACGTCGACTCCAGTGACACGTTCCTGGCCCGGCTGGCGGGCGTGTCCGATCCCGAGCAGAAGCGAAAGATCATCGGCAAGACGTTCATCGATGTCTTCGACGCAGAGGCGAAGCAGCTGAAGCGCGACGTCCGCTTCCTGGCGCAAGGGACGCTGTACCCCGATGTCATCGAATCGGTCTCGTTCAAGGGACCTTCGGTCACGATCAAGACACACCACAATGTTGGTGGATTGCCAAAGGACATGAAGTTCGAGCTCATCGAGCCATTCCGCGAGCTGTTCAAGGACGAGGTGCGCGCGATCGGCCGGCTCCTGGGGATCCCCGACGTGCTCATTGGACGGCATCCCTTCCCGGGTCCGGGCCTCGCCGTGCGCATCCTGGGCGAGGTGACGAAGGAGCGGGCTGACCTCCTCCGTGAGGCCGACGATCTTTTCATCCAGGAGCTCCATGCGGCAGGGCTGTACGACAGCATTTGGCAGGCGTTCGCCGTTCTGTTGCCTATCCGGTCGGTGGGTGTGATGGGGGATGGACGGACGTACGAAGCTGTCTGCGCGCTTCGCGCGGTGACGAGTGTCGACGGCATGACGGCGGACTGGGCCCGCATTCCACCAGAGGTGCTGGCGAAGGCCTCCGGCCGGATCACGAACGAGCTGCGCGGCATCAACCGGGTGGTGTACGACATCAGCTCGAAGCCGCCGGCGACGATCGAGTGGGAATAGGCGCTGGCCAACCGGAAGAAAGCGGGACCACCAAGAGCACAAAGGACACCAAAGCATTCAGGGGCATCATATCGACGGCGCATCGCGACCAACAAGTCTCCTTCCGGCAGTGACCTTCGAGGTTATCCCAAGACTCCCACTCGTTCATGATAGAACTTCGCAACGTTTCCAAGAAATTCGGCTCGTTCACGGCGGTCGACGATCTGTCGATGACGATCCCGGCCGGCGAGCTCTTTGGCTTTCTCGGTCCCAACGGCGCAGGCAAGACGACGACCATCAAGATGATCGCCGGCCTGTTCGCGCCGACCAAAGGCACCGTGCGGGTGAACGGGCACGATGTCGTTGCTTCGCCGATGAAGGCGAAGGCCACGATCGCCTACATCCCCGACCAGCCGTTCTTGTACGACAAGTTGACCGGACGGGAATTCCTCTACTTTGTGGGGGGCCTGTTCCAGCTCCCGAAACACCAGGTGCACCGGCGTGTGGGCGAGCTGATCGAACGGTTCGAGATCGGCCAGTGGATCGACAAGAAGGCCGAGGACTATTCGCAGGGGATGCGGCAGCGCATCTCGATCGCCGCGGGATTGATCCACGACCCGAAGACGATCATCATCGACGAGCCGATGGTGGGCCTCGACCCCCGTTCGGCGAAGATCGTGCGCGAAACGCTGCGCCACCAGGCCAACCACGGCGCGTCGATCCTGATGTCGACCCACAGCCTTTCGATGGCCGAAGAGTTGTGCGATCGGATCGGCATCATCCATCAGGGTAAGCTTGTCTATTGTGACACGCGCGATGCCGTGCGCGCGTTTGAAGCGAGTCTCGACGGCAGCCTGGAATCAGTGTTCCTCGAGCTGACGCGATGAGGCTGTTCCTCCACATCCTTTACTACAAGCTGCGCTCCGTCCTCAACGCGACGTTCGACTTTCGGGCTGTGCCGATCATCCGGGGTCTTGGTTCGCTCGTGGTGTTCGGCGCCTTCGCCGTCGGGGCGTACGCCTTCGGCCATAACGTTACCGCGTTCGTGCTCGGCGAGACCCGCACGGGTCTCTATTTATATCACCGTTTCATCTCGATGATGTTGTTCGTGTTCTTCATGGCCGTGAACATGGGGAACATCATCGTGTCGTACTCCACGCTGTACCGGTCGGCGGAGGTGTCGTTCTTCATGACGAAGCCGATCCCGCACGCCACGGTCTTCTTCCAGAAATTCCTCGACAACTTCTTCTATTCGTCGACGACCCTGTTCCTGGTCGCGTTCGCGGTCATCCTGGGTTACGGAACGTATTTCGGCCATCCGTGGTATTTCTACGGCGGAACGCTCCTGTTCGTCATCATTCCGTTCATGTTCCTGGCCGCGTTGGTGGCCGTGCTGGTGCTGATGGGCATCATGCGGCTGGCGGGACGGTTCGGGTTTAGGACCGTGATGGCGAGTCTGTTCACCGTCTATTTCGGCTTCATCGTGCTCTTCTTCCAGTCGTCGAACCCCGTTCGCCTCATCGAGCGTGTGAACCGCTTCTATCCGAACGTCGACAACTACCTGTCGCAATTGGACCCCGGATTCCTGTCGTATCTGCCGAGTCACTGGGTGGCGCAGTACCTGTTCTTTCTCGCGCACGATGAGCCGGGCAGGGCGCTCGCCAGCGCCGGACTGCTCTTGAGCACGACGGCGGCGCTTTTCGGCATCGTGCTGATCGTCGCCGTGCGATACTACTATCGCTCGTGGTTGGTGAGCCTCGCCATCCAGGCATCCGGCGCGGCGCCGTATGACCCTGCCAAGCTGGCGTTCGTCGATCTTCGGGCCTCCGGGTGGCTCAAGGGAAAGCTCGAAGCGTTGTTGAAGAAGGAGTATCTGACC
Source organism: Bacteroidota bacterium (assembly GCA_025454835.1). GTDB lineage: Bacteria > Bacteroidota > Ignavibacteria > UBA10030 > UBA10030 > 2-02-FULL-55-14. The sequence continues at coordinate 30,440 of JALONQ010000011.1, forward strand.
TTCGTCCGCGAGCCAAGCCAGATGATCCATCTGGTGGTGATGGTCGTGTTGACAGGACTGTTCGTCGCGAGCATCAGCAATCTCAATCTGCGGGTGCGCGTCACGGAGATCCAACTGGTGACATACTTGGTCCTGTATGCCTTTGGGGGATTCCTTGTCAGCTCGGTGGCCCTCCGTTTTGTCTTCCCGGCGATCAGCCTTGAGGGGAGGGCCTTCTGGGTCCTGCGCAGCGCGCCGATACGTCCGGAATACCTCGTCGCGTTGAAGTTCGTGCTCGGTTTCATCCTCGTTTTCGGGCTGGCGCTCGTGGTTTCGCTCGCGTCGAACCTCCCCTTCGCCCGGTTCTCGGGGCGCCTCCCGATCCTTCCGTGGTTTGGCGCCTTCAGCGCCTTCTGGATGTCGGCAGCCGTCGTGGCCCTCAACCTGGGGCTCGGAGGATTGTTCGCCCTCTACTCGGAACGGAATCCGATCAGGATCGCATCGACGCAGGGGGCGACGCTCACGTTCCTCGCGACGATCGTCTTCCTCTTCCTGCTCGTGGTCATCATTCTGTATCCGCTCTCCAGGTATTTCGAATTCCTGTTCATCTTCCGCCCGTTCGAGCGCAGCCTCGTGGTGTTGCCGGGAACGATCTTCGGCATGCTTTCGGCCGCGGTCGTGGGCGTCTCGTCGGCCGTGGCGGTCTACGCCGTTCGCCGGGACATCTGATTGACCTTCAGGAAGCCGCCTCCTATCTTGCATCGACATGGATGAACTGCAACTTCACGGTGCATTTGAGCGGGCCCGCGCTTTCGCGGCGGAAGGCAGATGGTTGCACGCCATCCAGGTCTATCGCTCGATCTTCGAGGCCGTGCCCGAGTCGGACGACGCGGTCGTCGAACTGGGGTCAGCGTACGCGGCTCTCGGCCAGATCGAGGCGGCCGAGCGGTTGCTGAACGCACGGGCATCGGCGTCGGAGACCCCTGAGCCCTTCCTCTTCATTCTTGGCACCATCCTGTTTCGCGCCGGCCGGTCGGCTGAAGCGCAGCGGCATTTCATGCGCGTGCTTCGCGTCGAGCGAAAGCTGGATCGGCACGTGAGGGCGCGGCTTCACTACTTCCTGGGTGCGATCTCGGCCGACGAGAAGAAGTGGAGCGTTGCCGACCATCATTTGCGGACCGTCCTGAGCATCGAACCGAACTTCCCGCGTCTGCACGAATCGTTGGCCGAAGTGCTGCTCCATCGCGGCCGCTTGGACGACGCCGAGGCCGAGTTGGCCGTCGCGCTGCGAGAGGAACCGATGAGCTGGATGGGACACTACCTGAGCGGTCTGCTGGCGACGCGTCGGCGGCGATGGGAAGAGGCCCTTTCATCGTTCACGCAGGCGGTCGACATCGACCCGAAGAACGCGCGCGGCTGGCACAGGTGCGGCGAGGCATTCTTGGCGCTTCATCGGCTGAATGAGTCGGAACGCTACTTGCGCAAGGCGCTCGAGCTGAATCCCTCGATGATCGACGCCGTCGTGGAGTTCGGCTATCTGGCCCTCCAGCGCGGAGATCGCGAAGCGGCCGAGGAGCTGTTCGAACGGGCGCTTCAGATGGATCCGGGGCATCATCGCGCGCAAGCCGGCGTGCGGACCGCGTCCCGACGCCACGGCCGGGGGGATGCATGAACCGCCCACCGATCCTGTTCGTCTTCTGCGTCGTCCTCGCCCTTCCGCTGGCGGCCCAGTCCGTTCCAGACAGCGCCGCGTTTGACGCCGAGGGTGAGCGAGCCTTCGTCCAGGCGATGAGAACCTTCCAGTCGGGTGCACACGACTCGGCGGTCGTCCAGTTGCAGGGATACTTGCGGGAATTTCCCCGAGGACATCGGTGGACGGGCGCCTCGATCATGCTCGGGAAGGCGCTTTACGAACGGGGCCGCTGGCGTGAGTCGATCCGACAACTGAAGGATCTGCTCGACATCGCACCGGAGACCTTGTATCGATTTGACGCGCGGTACTCGATCGGGCTGAACTATTTTCGGATGAATCGATACGAGGATGCCGCGCTCGAATTCCTCGCCGTTCGCGAGAATTCTCCGGACAGCCTGCTCATCGGACGGTCGGAGCGCATGCTCGATGCGCTGGCCTCAGAGCATCTGACGGCCAGCCAGATCGACGGACTGCAGGCTGAGGCGCGCGACAGCACGGTGCTGGCGATGCTGACGTTCCGTGCTGCAGAAATGCTGCAGCGCAACGGCGATACCCGCCGGGCCATCGAGCTCCTGCGCGGTTTGGCGGCGCAGCCGCGTTGGCGTTGGTACGTGCCGGAAGCGGTGGAGCTGCTCGAGCGGCTTGAGAAGGGGCGCACGCTGAAGATCGGAGCGGTGTTGCCGCTGTTGCTTTCATCCCAGCGACCGGGGGTGCGTGAGGTGGGGGTGGAATTCCTGAACGGCATGAATGTGGCGGTCGAACAGTTCAATCGAGGTTCGATCACCAAGGTGGCGCTCGAGATCCGCGACACCGAGCGCGACCCGTCGGCGGCGACGCGCGCCGTTTCCGAACTTGCCGACGACGCCGACGTCGTGGCCGTGCTCGGCCCGATCTCGAGCAATGAGGCGTTCGCGGCAGCCGGAGTGGCGCACGCGAAAGGTCTGCCGATGCTGACGCCCACGGCGACGTCGAACGGGATCGCCGCGGTCGGCTCGAACATCTTCCAGGGCAACCCGGACTATGATGCCCGCGGTCGTGCGATGGCGGCGTACGCCTGGGAACGCCTGGGAGCGCGGACGTTCGGCGTGCTCGCCCCGACGGACGCCGTGGGCAAGCTCGTCGCGGACGGCTTCGTCGACGAGGTGAAACGCCGCCAGGGCGACCTGGTGAGCGTGCAATGGTACTACGCCGGCTCGACCGACCTGCGATCGCAATTGGAAGAGATGCGGGTGGTGGCGTTGAAGCGGAAGATCGTGCCGTACTTCGACTTCAGTTCCGGGATCCGGCACGAACACGTGAATGCGATGCTCATGGCCGGCGCCTCGCAACGCATCGTGGACTCGCTCATGGAGTCGGGCGGCACGATGTCGGTCGATTCGCTTCTGGGCCCGATCGGCCGATCGCTCGTCGATTCCCTGAGACTCCCGACGAAACTGCCGGTCATCAACTACGACAGCCTCGGCATCGCCGTCGACAGCATTCATGCGATCTTCGTTCCGATCGCGTCCTCGGAAGAGATCGGTGTGGTGAGCTCGCAGATCAGCCTCTTCAATTTCCAGACGGCGATCCTTGGTACGGCGGACTGGAACGACCCGGCCGAGCTCGACCGCAATCGCCGGTACACGAACGGCGTCTACTTCAGCATCGATGCGATGCCCAATACCCAGGACCGCTCGTACCGGACGTTCGTGACGTCTTATCAAGCGATGGCACAGCGTCCGCCGACAGTGAACGCGCTGATCGGTTTTGACGCCGCTCAGCTGGTGTTGGATGCCATCACGCGCGGTGCGACGCTTCGCCGGGAGATCGCGGAGGCTCTGTCAACCGTGCGCGGCCATCGGGGGCTTCACGGCGTCGTGTCATTCCAGCCGAACCGGGTCAACGGGGCGATGGGGATCATGCGATACCTCAACGGGTCCATGACGAAAGTGGGCGAGATCGATCTGACGGCGCTGCCTACGGAAGCCGCCGCTCGCCCGGAAACGCCGAAACCGTAGGTCGTCGCTGTCTCGCTTCGACGTCGCCCCGTGCGCCGTCACAGACGTCTTCAGAGGGGGAAGCATGGATCACCGCACGGCGATCACATCGTGGCCTGTGGAGGAGCGACCGCGCGAACAGTTGTTCGCCAAAGGGGCCGCCTCGCTCACGGATGCCACACTCTTGTCGATCATCCTTCGAACGGGTTCCCGCGGACGCTCTGCCGTGGACCAGGCACGCGCGCTGCTGTCGGAGGCGGGAGGTCTGCAGGAACTTTCGCGATGGACGGCGGGGGAGCTGGGCAACCTGGTGCCGGGTACCACTCGTGTGGCCAGCCTGCTGGCGATGTTCGAACTGGCTCGGAGATTGGCCGCAGGTCGTTCGGGCGAGCGGAGGATCATTCGCACGCCCGAGGACGTCGCGGCGAGGTTTGGCCCGCTCCTGCGCCATCTGCGTCATGAAGAATTCTGGGCGGTCTTGCTCAATTCCGCCAACGTCGTCCAGGCCGAGGTGCGCATCACGGTCGGAACTTTGAACGCATCGCTGGCGCATCCGCGGGAGTGCTTCGCCGAGGCCGTCCAACGTCGCGCGGCCAGCGTCGTGTTCGTCCATAATCACCCCAGCGGCAATCCTGAGCCATCAACCGAGGATCTGGCGCTGACACGGCAGTTAGCAGCGTCGGGGCGAATTCTTGGCATCCCCGTGCACGATCATGTCATCATAGCAGGTCAGGAGTTCACCAGCCTGGCGGAGCGCGGGCAGCTCTGAATTGGCGGCGTCAACGGCGAAGCCAGGATGCTGGGATGGATGGCCCCAAGTCCCAAAGAATGAGTCCCACGTTCTGGACGCCTCGCACAAAGGCTGAGACGAAGGCTGGTTTTGCTTGACATTGCGCGATTGAGGTCGTATTTTTTGCAATACGCATCAGCAAACGAACGCGTTCTCGTACAGGAGATCACCCTCATGAAAAAGCTTTCCACGCTGGCCGTCATCGGAATGCTGTTCGCGGCCGCGCTAACGGGTTGTAGCAACAATCCGTCGGCGGAAGAGCTGAAACAGCTCGAAGACCTCAAGGCGGAGGTGTCCTCGTTGGAGAAGCAGATCCAGACCCGCGAGTCGGAGAAGCAGGCTCTGCTGAAGGCCATCGCCGAAAAAGACGCGCAGCTGGCAGTGTGCGCGAAGGACAAAGAAGCCCTCAAGGCCCGCACGGGCAACTGATCGAAAGGAAACGACACTCATGACCACGCTGAAACGGACCTTGACCGTCGTGCTCCTGCTGGCCGCCTTTGGGGTGGGCCTGACGGCTCAGGAGATGACGAAAGACGACTGGCAGAAGCAGATCACGGAACTGACTGCCAAGCGCAACGACCTGAAGAATCGACTGTCGTCGATTGAAAACGAAGTGAACAACCTGAAGAAGCAGGATGCCGAGAAGGCCGCTGCTTTGAAGGCCTGTGAAGATGAATTGGCAGCGCTCAAGGGCGCCGACTTGACTCCGTACCTGGCTGAATTGGACAAGGTGGATGCGCAGTTGAATGAGTTGTCGCGCCTCTCCAATCAGGACCTGTTCGCGCGTCGCGGCGAGCTTGATGCGTTGCAGAGCAAGATCGACGAACTCAAGAAGAACCGGTTGTCTGCTTTGCCCCGCTACATGGATCGCCTGAACGATCAGCAGAGCCGCCTCGATGCACTGAAGCGGACGCTCCAGCAGATCATCGAATCGGGCCAGGCGATGCAGACCTACACGGTCGGCACGTGGGCGAAGGACCGCGACTGCTTGTGGAACATCGCCAAGAAGCCGAAGGTGTACGACAACGCGTTCTTGTGGCCGAAGATCTGGCAGGGGAATCGCGATCAGATCAAGAACCCCGACATCATCAAGCCGGGCCAGAAGCTCAAGATCCCGGCAAAGGCCGAGCTGACGCAGGAAGAGAAGTCCGCCGCCCGGTCGTACTGGAACAAGAAGCAGGCGGCAGCCCCGGCAGCGCCGGCGAAGTGACCAGCGTCATCTGTCAGGCGCGCGGTTGACATCACGCATTCCGACGAACGCCCTCGCAGCACACGATGTGTGCCGAGGGCGTTCTGTCGTTTTGCGGAGACAGGCTCCTCTCCGTGGCCATTGAACCACGTTGCCACAAAGACCACAAGGATCACAGAACTCACAACAAGCCATCGGCAGGTTGCCGAGCAACCATCGTGGGAACAACTTCACGGTGACGTCAGATCCCCCGGCCCATCGAGGCGGGGGTGCTCGTCCCGTGACACATGCGTCTCGTCACATTCCCATCCAGCACGAAGGTAACCGTTCCCATTGATCGAAAAGAAGCTCCAACTGTCCGGCGTTGACCCTGTCCAGCTGCTCGGGTACAACGACGCCCACCTCCAGCTCATCGAAGAGCGCTTCGACGCCACGGTCGCGGTGCGAGGCGACACCGTGCTCGTGCGCGGATCGCTGCAGGACGTCACGAAGATCGAGAAGATCTTCAAAGAGCTCATCTTCATCCTGACGAAGAACGGCGGCCTCGGACCGAACGACGTAGCGACCGTCATCGATCTTGTGACCGTGAACGGAACGTCGCCGGCCTTGCCGGCCGAGTCCGTCGCCACGGACGACGGCGAGCATGCCATCCTCTTCACGCGGGTCGGTATCATCAAGGCCCGCACCCCGGGACAGAAGGTGTACCTCCAGGCGGCCCGGAAGAACGACATTGTGTTCGGCATCGGTCCGGCTGGGACGGGCAAGACCTACCTGGCCGTGGCCATAGCGGTGGCGGCGCTCAAGAACCGGGACGTCACGAAGATCGTGCTGGCGAGGCCGGCGGTGGAGGCGGGGGAGAGTCTGGGGTTCTTGCCGGGTGACTTCCGCGAAAAGATCGACCCATATCTCCGGCCGCTGTATGACGCCTTGGACGACATGTTGTCGGCGGAACGGCTGAAGAACTACCTCGAGAAGCGGATCATTGAGATCGTGCCGCTCGCCTACATGCGCGGCCGTACACTGCACAACGCCTTCGTCATTCTCGACGAAGCCCAGAACGCGACGGCGGTGCAGATGAAGATGTTCCTGACGCGGCTGGGGACCCACGCGCGGGCGATCATCACGGGGGACATCTCGCAGATCGACCTGCCGACCAAGACGACATCAGGCCTCGTGCAGATCCAAGAGGTGCTCAAGCAGGTGCAGGGCATCTCGTTCGTCTACTTTGACCGGAACGACGTCGTCCGGCACCGTCTCGTGAAGGACATCATCGATGCCTACGACCGGTTCAACGGCGTGACGAACGAAAGGGTGGGGGAGCCGACTACGAAGCGCGGTCCCGGCGCTTGACCATTTCCCAGATGCGATCCATCTCGGCCAGTCCCGCCTCTTCGGGGGTCTTGCCGGCCCTCGAAAGCTCTTCTTCCACGGCCCGGAAACGGGCCGTGAACTTTTCCGTGGCCTTTCTCAAGGCCTCCTCGCTGTGGACGTGGAGGAAGCGGGCATAGTTCACGAGCGCGAAGAGGAGGTCGCCGAACTCTTCCTCCACATGGGCCTTGTCGCCTCGAGCGCCGGCTTCGTGGAGTTCCTGCATCTCCTCCTCGACCTTCTTCCAGACGTCCTCTTTGTCCGGCCAGTCGAAGCCCACTTTAGCGACCTTGTCTTGGAGGCGTTGAGCTCGGATGAGGGAGGGAAGCGCGTGTGGAAGGCCGTCGGTCACCGACTGGCGGCCCTCGGCCATCTTGGTTCGCTCCCAGTTCTTCTTGACCTCTTCGGCGTCCGCGAACACGCGGTCGGCGAAGACATGTGGATGTCGTCGGATGAGCTTTTCGCGATTGCGGCGGAGCACCTCCTCCAGTGAGAATGCGGCAGACTCTTCGGCGATGACGGCGTGGAGCGTCACGTGCAACAGCAGGTCGCCCAGCTCGTCGCGGAGGAGAGGGAGCTGGTCGTGATCGATCGCTTCGGCCGCCTCATACGCCTCTTCGAGGAGGTGGTATTTGAGTGATTGGTGCGTCTGTTCGCGGTCCCACGGGCACTCGAGCCGCAAGCGCCGGACGACGGAGACGTATTCAGCGAATTCTGACAGCAGGGATTCGGAAGGAGTGGACATAGGTCATTGTGACGGGGTCGATCGCTCAACATGAATAGAATTCAGGATGTATCCAAATGCTTGAATTTGAAGAGGTTGAATAGTACCTTTGAATCAGTTTGAGAACGTCATCATCGCTTCTGACTTCTCACCTCTCACTTTTTACTTGTTTTTGGGGCTGTAGCTCAGTCTGGGAGAGCGCCTCGTTCGCAACGAGGAGGTCGTCGGTTCGATCCCGATCAGCTCCACTGCGGTCCGGTCGCAGTCGCCCCAAGTCGGACGGCGACCGGCCCCGCGTACGTAGGATCTCCTTACTCCTGGCACACTGTTGAGGAGCACCCCGATTTTGCCCGAAGTGGCTGTTGAGGTCAAGTCCCGTGCAACGGGCCGTTGCCTAACCCCGTCAGGTCCGGAAGGAAGCAGCGGTCGGCGAACTGGCCGGTGTGACACGGATCAGCTTGACCTCTTTTTATTTCTATTCCTGATCGTTCAGGCCGTTGCCCTCCTCTGGGGGGTTGCGGCGTCCCGTGCGCGCCGGTCGCTCTCCGGAGCGGCGTCGCGCCATTCATTCACCCACCCCCACGTCCGCCACGCCGCCGAATCTGCCGGCCTGGTGGTGTCCGGCCGGCAAGGAAGCCCATCACGACGAATGTCTTCCCGCTCCTGGCAACTCGCCAGCGCAGGGAGTCTTCCGCGCCGCTCCGGTCAACGATCTACGTTCTCGAAGGCCGTCCATCGGCCGACGGGATCCATCGGGCACGGTTCATCGTGTCGATCGCGGACGACCCCCACTTATGCGCAAAGAGATCATCATTAGTTCTACCGCCAACGAACACCGCATTGCCATCACCGAAGATGGCCGTCTCGCGGAGCTGTTCGTCGAATCGCCCGAAAAAGAACGCAACGTCGGCGATGTCTACCTCGGCCGCGTCGCGAAGGTCATGCCCGGCATCCGGGCCGCCTTCGTTGACATTGGCATGAGCCAGGACGCGTTCTTGCACTTCTCCGATGTCGGGGCGATCGAGGAGTTCAGCTCGATGTTCGACGAGGACGACGAAGATGAAGAAGAGGGGACCTCTCAGCCGTCCGCCCCTGAGCAGCCCACCGGCAACGGTACTCCGGCCCCGGCCGAGGCGGCCTCTCGCCAGCGCCGGCGCGACGAACGCCCAGCGGAGGTGAACCTCCAGAAGGGACAGGAGATCCTCGTCCAGATCTCGAAGGAAGCCCAGGGCAAGAAGGGGGTCCGCGTGCGGTCGGCGATCTCGCTTCCCGGCCGGTTCCTTGTTCTGATCCCTTTCGACGGTAAGGTCGGCGTCTCGAAGAAACTGGCGAACTTCAAAGAGAAGCGCCGCTTGCGCAAGACGGTCCGGTCGATGCTTCCGAAGGGCTTCGGCGCCATCATCCGAACCGTGGCCGAAGGAAAACCCGACGAGCTCTTGAAGCAGGACCTTGATAGTCTCTTCCAACAATGGGAGAACATCGAAAAGGGCGTGAAGGGGGCGAAGGCTCCAGTGCTCGTGTACAAGGACATGGACACGACTTCGAGCGTGATCCGCGACCTGTTTCAAGAGGCGGTCGAACGCATCGTCGTCGATGACAAGCGGCTCTTCAAGGAGGTCAAAGCGTACGTCCAGTCGTCTTCGCCCGACATGGCCGAGCGGATCGAGTTGTACCGCGACCGTGAGCCGATCTTCGACCGGTTCGGGATCGAAAAGGAGTTTCAGTCGTTGTTCGGCAAGAAGGTCTGGCTGAAGAGCGGCGGCTATCTCTACATCGAGAAGACCGAGGCGATGACGGTGGTTGACGTCAACAGCGGCCGGTACGCGGCGAAGCGGGAGCAGGAGCTCAACTCCCTCAGGACGGACCTCGAAGCGGCCCGCGAGATCACGCGCCAGCTCCGCCTTCGCGATATCGGCGGGCTAATCGTCATCGACTTCATCGACCTCGAGGACGAAAAGAACAAGAAGAAGGTGTACGACGAGATGAAGAAGGAGATGAAGCGGGACCGCGCCAAGATCACGGTCCTGCCGATGACCGAGTTCGGTCTCGTCCAGATCACGCGACAGCGGATCCGCCAAACCGTCCAGATGAGTTTCAGCGAGGCGTGCCCGACGTGCGCCGGCTCGGGGCTGGTCCAATCCAAGAACACCACGCTCAACCAGATCGAGCGATGGATCAAGCGGTATTCCACCGACCGGAAGGGCTGGCGTATTGAGTTGCGCGTCAACCCGGCGATCGCCGAGCCGCTCACGCGCGGAATGTGGAGCCGCATTCGCAAGCTGGAGGTTCAGAACCGTGTGTTGGTCAAGGTCGTCCCCGACCCGAATATCATGTCGGACGACTTCAAGTTCTTCTCGCCCAAGGTCGGGCGGGAGATCACCCAGGACTATCAATCCTGACCGGAGCGCGCATGAAGTTCTTTATCGATACGGCGAACATCGCCGAGATCCGCGAAGCGGCCTCGCTCGGCGTTCTTGACGGCGTCACGACGAATCCCAGCCTTGTGGCGAAGGAAGGCAAGGACTTCCGAGGCTTGCTCGAAGAGATCTGCGCCATCGTCGACGGCCCCATCAGTGCCGAGGTGGTCGCGACCGATCTCGACGGCATGCTGAAGGAAGGCCACGACCTCGCGAAGATCCACAAGAACATCGTCATCAAGCTTCCGTTGATCAAGGAGGGTCTCCGCGCGGCGAAGGTCTTCTCGGAAGAGGGGATCCGCACGAACGTGACCCTGTGCTTCTCGCCGAACCAGGCGCTGATGGCCGCGAAGGCCGGAGCGACCTACATCAGCCCCTTCATCGGCCGGCTGGACGACATCAGCCAGTCGGGGATGGACCTGATCCAACAGATCGTGACGATCTATCGGAACTATGGTTATCCGACGCAGGTGCTCGTGGCGAGTGTCCGCCACCCGATGCACGTGGTCGAGGCGGCGATGATCGGGGCCGATGTTTGCACCATCCCCTTTAAGGTGATCGAACAACTCATTCAGCATCCGCTCACGACCATCGGCCTCGAGAAGTTTCTGGCCGACTGGAACAAACGGACCACGTAAGACGATGAAACAGACGGCCTTCAACGCGATCCACAGGGCCCTCGGGGCCAAAATGGTAGAGTTCGGAGGGTTTGAGATGCCGGTGCAGTACCGAGGCATCATGGAAGAGCACGCCGCCGTGCGGACCGGGGTGGGCGTCTTCGACGTGTCGCACATGGGAGAATTCGAGGTGCGAGGTCCGGGAGCGCTGTCCTATTTGCAGCGGGTGACGGTCAACGATGTGTCGAAGCTCTCCGACGGCAAGGTGCAGTATTCGGCCATGCCGAACGACAGGGGGGGCATCGTCGACGATCTGCTGGTGTACCACTGCGGCGACCGCTACATGCTGGTGGTCAATGCGGCCAACATCGCCAAGGACTTTGCGTGGCTGAAGAGCCAGCTGCCGGCCGACGCCGAGCTGCGCGATATCAGCGACAGCCTTTCGTTGCTCGCCGTTCAAGGCCCGAAGTCGCGCGAGACGCTGCAGACCTTGACCGACGTTCCCTTGACCGACATTCCGTATTACCATTTTCGCAGAGGCACGATCGCCGGTCACGAAGCGGTCATATCGCGTACCGGCTACACGGGCGAACTGGGCTTCGAGTTGTACATCGACTCGAGCGAACACACGGGCAAAGAGGTCTGGGACGCCGTGTTCGCGGCGGGGGCCAAGCACGGGATACGGCCGGTCGGGTTGGGCGCGCGCGACACGCTGCGGCTTGAGATGGGGTTCATGCTGTACGGCAACGACATTGACGATACGACGACGACGCTCCAGGCAGGCCTGGGCTGGATCACGAAGCCGGCGAAGGGAGACTTCATCGCAAAAGCGGTGGTCGAGCGGGAGAAGGCCAACGGCGTGCCTCGTCGGCTTGTAGGGTTGACTCTGCCCGAGAAGAACATCGCGCGTCACGGCTATCCGATCGTGGAAGGCGACAAGGAGGTCGGCGTCGTCACGAGCGGGACCTTTTCGCCGACGCTGCAACGGTCCGTCGCCATGGGTTATGTGCCGCCGGCGATGAGCCCGGTCGGGTCGGTCGTTTCGGTGCTGATCCGGGGCAAGGCTGTTCCCGCGACGGTGGCGGCGCTCCCCTTCGTGAAGGGGACGGCGACGCAGTAGCGCGCGTTCATGCGGCGATGAATGGCGTCGTGTCCGCCCCGGACGCAGAGGACGCCCGGAACGACAGGGACCGTGGGGCGTCGACGCGTGACCGCTCGCGAGTGTGCGATGGACTGGCGAGTGGTGCCATCGATCTCGTTGTCGGTTGGTTGGACCTTGGGAGAAGGCATGAGAATCGAAGTGAGCTTCAACGCGGCCCAGCTCGATGAGCTGCAGCTCCGCGACAAGAATGTGGTGGTCATCGACGTTCTTCGGGCAAGCACGACCGTCGCCGTGGCGCTTGCAAACGGCGCCCGCGAGATCATACCGGTGGCGACGATCGAGTCGGCGGTGAAGATCTCAGGCAGCCTGTTCGGCGAAGTGACGCTGCGCGGCGGCGAACGAAATGGAAGAATGATCGAGGGATTCAACCTCGGCAATTCGCCGGCGGAGTACACCGATGCGACGGTCCGAGGCAAGTCGATCATCTTCTGCACCACGAATGGGTCCGTAGCGATGGCGAAGAGCCGCTATGCCCGCCGCCTGTTCGTCGGCTCGTTCGTCAACCTCTCGGCGATCGTCGATGCGATGCTCGAGGACGGCGAGGACTACGTGCTGCTCTGTGCCGGGAAGCCGAGCGGGTTGCGTTCTTTCAGCATCGAAGACGCCGTCTGCGCCGGCATGATGATCCAGAAGCTCATCCAGGCCAAGAAGTTTCCCCTGGACCTGCCGGACGCGTCGCGCGCGGCAGCGACCCTCTACAAGGGGCTCGGACGCTCTCTCTTGAAGCTGCTGAAGCTCAGCGATCACGGCCAGTACTTGGCCGAGATCGGTTTTGCCGCCGACCTGAAGTTGTGTGCAGCCGTCGATTCGGTGCCGGTCGTGCCGGTGCAGCAAGGGACGGTCATCAAGCTTCGAAAGCCGGAGGAGCGGCCGGTCGCCGAGCCAGACCCCGTCCGAACGGAACCTGCTTGAACATGGACGAGCTCCGCAACGAACCGCCCGTCTCTGCGAGTCGTCCGGCCCGGTCAAAGCCGCATCCGCCGCAGCCCAAGCACCGACGTCAACTCTTCGGGTTTGCGGGCATGGTCCTGTCGATCATGCTGCTCCTGAGCCTCGTGTCGTATTCGTCGGCCGACCAAGCGAGCGGCGAACTGGCGTTCTGGGACCTGTGGAAGGTCTTCACGAACGACGAAGCGGTCGCGGCCAAGGCGCAGTCGACGCAGAACTGGCTCGGCCTGCTGGGCGCCATGCTGGCGAACTGGTGGATCAACTCCACGATCGGCTACGCCGTGCTCGTCGTGCCCCTCTTGCTCTTCGCCTGGTCGCTGCATGTCGTCCTCCCGCGGAACACGCGCCGGCTCATCGCCGTCACCTCGTACACCCTCAGCCTGGCGGTCCTGTTCGCCGCGTTTGCGGGTACGGTGAAGTACCTGGACGATACGCTCCCGCTCGAGTGGAGCGGCGTGGTCGGTCACTTCGTGTCGCATATCGCCATCCAAGTGGTCGGGCTCGTTGGTACCTTCGTCGTGCTTGCTGCCGTAACGATCACCGTCCTCGTCCTCATGCTGGATCTGGACCTCCCGCTCCTCTTCCGCCGTTTGCAGGTGGCGCTCGCAAAAGGCGGCGATACGATCAGCGTGCAATGGGACGTGTTGCAGGCGAAACGATCAGCGGCAGCAGAAAGACCGGTCGAGATCAAACGACCGGACGCGGAAGCGTCGCCTTCCCGGCCCGCCCCGCTGGGCCCCGCTGATCGCCCACGGCCGGCCTCGCCGCCCGTGGCTGCTCCCGTCGTCACGCCCGCTCCCACACCGGTTCGGCAAGCGCCCGTCGGGTCGGCCGAAGAGCTGCGACTCGACATCCAGGACCGTGTTCAGGAAGAAGAAGTGAACCTGGACGAGGAGGAACGTGAGGTTGGGGCGGAGGAAGAGATCGACTACGTCTTCCCGTCGGTGGAGCTGCTCGACAGCCACCGCGCCAGCGAGGACGTGGACGAGCAGGAATTGAAAGCGAACGCCGAACTGCTTCGGGCCAAGCTGGCGGATTTCGGTGTCGAGATCGAGAGCGTGTCGGTCACGCCAGGGCCTGTCGTGACCTTGTACGAGCTCGTGCCGGCCACCGGCGTCAAGATCAGCCGTATCGAGAGTCTCCAGGACGATATCGCGTTGGCCCTCAAGGCCCGAGGGATCCGCATTATCGCGCCCATCCCCGGCAAGGGGACGGTCGGCGTCGAGATCCCGAACCATCATCCGGCTCTCGTCACGATCCGCAGCGTTCTGAACTCGGCCAAGTATCGCGATGCGAAGGCGGCGCTGCCCGTGGCGCTCGGGAAGACCATCTCGGGCGAGGTGTACGTCGACGACCTCGCGAAGATGCCGCACCTTCTGATCGCCGGCTCGACTGGATCGGGAAAGAGCGTTGGCATCAACACGATCATGGCCAGCCTGCTCTACCGGCTGCATCCGAGCGACCTGAAGTTCGCCATCATCGACCCGAAGAAGATCGAGCTGACCCTCTACACCAAGCTCCGCAAGCACTTCCTGCAGGTCTCGCCCGACATCGACGAAGAGATCGTCACGCAGCCGCAGAACGCCGTGCTGCTGCTTAAAGGGCTCGAGCTCGAGATGGAAGGGCGGTACGATCGTCTCGCGGCGGCGGGCGTCCGGAACATCGCCGACTACAACGAGCGCTTCAAGCAGGGGCGGTTCCACGACACAGAGACGATCAAGCACAGAAAGCTCCCGTACATCGTCGTGATCGTGGATGAGCTCGCGGACCTGATGCTCACGGCGGCGCGCGACGTCGAAGAACCGATCGCCCGATTGGCACAGCTGGCGCGTGCCGTGGGGATCCATCTCGTTCTGGCGACGCAACGGCCGTCGGTGGATGTCATCACGGGCGTCATCAAAGCCAACTTCCCGGCGCGCCTCGCGTATCAGGTGGCCTCGAAGATCGACTCGCGCACCATCCTCGACATGAACGGAGCCGACCAGTTGCTCGGCAACGGCGATCTGCTCTATCTGCCGCCGGGCGGGTCGAAACCCATCCGGATGCAGAACGCGTACATCTCGACGGACGAGGTGGAGCGTCTGACGAACCACATCGGCAAGCAACGGGGCTTCAGCGCTCCCGCGACCCTCCCGTCGGCGCTGGAACGAAAGCGGGCGGGAAGCGGCGGCAGCAGCGGAGACCGGGACGAACTCTTCGAAGAGGCCGCGCGGATCATCGTTCGCCACCAACAAGGGTCGGTGTCGCTGCTGCAGCGCCGGCTGAAGGTCGGCTACTCGCGCGCGGCGCGGCTCGTCGACGAATTGGAGACGGCCGGCATCGTTGGGCCGTTCGACGGCAGCAAAGCCCGTCAAGTGATGGTGGAATCGGAAGCGGACCTCGAAGCGATCCTCAACAACCTCCCATGACCATGATCCGAAGCTTCGTCGCGCTGGCCTGTGTGGCCGCGACCGCGGCGGCCCAGCCGCTGCCGTCCGTCAAAGAGATCACGGAACGGATGCAGCGCCGGTACGAGATGGTGGATGACGCGCGCGCCGAATTCACCCAGACGATCAAGCTCGGCTACGCGAACGTTGAGCAATCGTTCGAGGGTTCGCTCGCTTTCAAGAAGCCGAACCGCTACCGGCTGGAATCGGAGCATCAGACGGTCGTCACCGACGGAGTCACCGTGTGGGCGTATGCGCCGGCGAACCGGCAGGTGATCGTCGACCGATACAAGGAACAGCGCAATTCCGTCTCGCCCGAGGAGTTCCTCCTGAGCCTTCCGACGAGCTACTACGCGACGGTGGTTGGCCGCGAAGCGCTGGACGGCGGGTCCGCAGCGGTGTTGAAACTCCTTCCGAAGGATGACCGGTCCTTCATTCGCAGCGTTCGGCTTTGGGTGCTGGAAACCTCCTCCGAAGTTCGGAGGATTCAGATCATGGACCAAAATGAGACGGAGACCTTGTATCGTATCTCGTCGATCCGTCTGAATACGAACGTGTCCGACGCGACCTTTCAGTTCTCGGCCCCGTCCGGCACGGAGGTTGTGGACCTTCGCTGATCGACCGTCACCGTGAACGCCCGAGCCATCGTCCGCAATCTCGCCAGCTTTGCCCTGGCCGGTGTCTTTCTCTACCTGGCCTTCCGCGACACCGACTTTGCCTCGCTTTGGTCGACCATGTTGCAGGCCGACCTGGGCTGGGTCCTGTCGCTCGTTCCCATCGTCGTGCTCAGCCATTGGATACGGGCCGTTCGATGGCGGTATCTCCTGATGCCTTTCAAGGAACGACCGTCCTACCGGAACATGTTCTCGGCCGTCATGCTGGGCTACGCCGTGAACAACATCCTCCCGCGGGTGGGAGAGGTGGTTCGCGGCGTCGTCATCGGCAAGCTGGAGCAGATCTCGCGCAGCTCGGCCTTTGGGACGGTCGTCATTGAACGGATACTGGACTTCCTGACCTTCTCTTTCCTCGTCGGCGCGACGGTTTCGATCTATCCTTCGGCGATCGATCCATTCGTCGATGATCCTGCGGCGTGGCGTCCGATCTTCCTGGCGGCTTCGATTGGCGCCGTCGTCGTCTTTTTCTTCCTCTTCATCAAGCTCGAAGCGCTCGTGACGTTCGTGTCGCGCTATCGTCATCGTTTTCCGATGGGTGCTGGCGAGCGCATCGGACGTATCCTGGACTCGTTCGTATCGGGGTTAAGCGTGGCCCACCTCAGACGCACCTGGCCGATGGTGCTCGGTTGGAGCCTGGCGATGTGGTTCTTCTACGCGTTGGGTCTGTACGTGCCGTTCTTCATGTTCGATTCCATCGCGGCGCTCAACCTCGGCTTCGGGGAGGCGGTCGTCCTCCTCGTGATCTCGTCGGTGGCATGGGCGTTGCCGGCCCCCGGTGCGATGGGGACATACCACTCGTTCCTGACGATCGCGATGGTCAAACTTTATGGCGCCGATCCCACCGCGGCGCTCGGGCTCTCGGTCATCACGCATGAGGTGGGCTACGTGCTCGTCATGGCCATCGGCGCCTACTACTACGTGGCCGACCATGGCCGCGTCGGCTCGATGACCTCCAACGAATCCTCCTCTTCAGGCTCATGAAACAGGTCGCTCAGTACGTCAAGTCGGGCTCGGTGGTCGTGCTGGATGTGCCGCCGCCATCCGTCGCCTCGGGCCAGGTGCTCGTCCGCGTGCACGCGTCCGTCATCAGTATCGGCACGGAACGATCGTCGGTCACGGAACGGTCGCAATCGCTGCTCACGAAGGCGCGCAAGAACCCCGAACTGGTGGCAAGGGTCCTCGAGCAGGTCCGCCAACAAGGCCTCGGCGCCACGGTCCGGCGCGTGCGCGGCCGGCTTGAATCGTGGACACCGCTCGGCTACTCGGCCGCGGGTGTGGTGGAGGAGGTGGGGCGGGCCGTGACCGGGTTGGCTCCCGGCGACCGTGTCGCGTGCGCCGGCGCGGGTTACGCGAGTCACGCCGAATGGATCGCCGTTCCGAAGAACCTGTGTGTACGCATGCCCGACGACGTCTCGTTCGAGGATGCGGCGTACACGACGATCGGCGCGATCGCGCTGCAGGGCGTCAGGCAGACGCAGCCGAACCTGGGTGATGTCGTGGCCGTCATCGGCCTCGGGCTCGTCGGCTTGCTCACGGTGCAATTGCTGAAGGCGAACGGATGTGTCGTCATCGGGATCGATCCCGATCCCGAGGCCGTACGTCGGGCCAAGCAACTCGGCGCTGATGCCGCTCTCGTTCGGCAGGACGATGTCAAGCGCCTGGTCGGCGCGCGCAGCGGCCATCTGGGGGCCGATGCCGTGCTGATCACCGCGGCAACGAAGAGCGATGATCCGGTGCGTTTGGCCGGCGAGATCGCCAGGGACCGCGCACGCGTCGTGCTGGTCGGCGACGTGGGATTACAGCTCCCCCGCGGACCGTACTACATGAAAGAACTCGATTTTCGGTTGTCGCGCTCGTACGGTCCGGGTCGCTACGACCCTTCGTACGAAGAAGAAGGCAGAGACTATCCGGCGGGGTACGTGCGTTGGACCGAACGTCGCAACATGGAGGAGTTCCTCCGTTTGGTCCGGTCGGCCGCCGTGACCCCCGCGTCGCTGACGACGCATCGGCACTCCATTGATGATGCCGCAGGCGCGTATGCGCTCCTCTCCGGCGGGTCGAAGGAGAGATCGGTCCGCCCGTTCGGAGTTGTGCTGGAGTATCCGGATTCGGCCGTTCCGGCGAAACGTCCAAAGGCGGCTCGCAAGGCCGCGGCGGCGGCATCCGATGCTCTTGCCATCGGGTTCATCGGCGCCGGGAGCTTCGCGCAGTCGATGCTGCTGCCACCCCTGCAGCAGCAGAAGGGTGTGCGACTCCTCGGCGTGTGCAATGCCACGGGGATGAGCACCAAGAACGTGGCGAGCCAATTCGGCATTCGCTCGGCCTTCGCCAGCGTGGCGGAGCTTCTTCAGGAGCCGGAGATCGGCACCGTCGTCATCGCGTCGCGCCACGGCGCGCACGGTGCCCAGGTGCTCGCAGCCTTGAAGGCCGGGAAGCATGTGTTCGTCGAGAAACCGCTCGCGATGCTGCCGGAAGAGTTGGACGAGATCGAAAGATTCTACCGATCTCTCCCTGAACGACGGCGCCCGATGCTGATGGTGGGGTTCAACCGACGCTTCGCACCCTCGATCGGCGACATTCGCGAGTTCTTCGCCGACGTGACATCGCCGTTGACGGTATTGTACCGCGTGAACGCGGGACAGGTGCCGTTGACGCATTGGACGCGGAGCCCACACGATGGCGGAGGACGCATCGTCGGAGAAGTATGCCACTTCGTCGACCTTGCAGGCTCCCTTGTCGGCTCGGATCCGGTCCGCGTGCATGCCGAGGCGGTCGGGGCCGATCGCAGCACGAGCGAGGATGATTCCCTGGTAGCGACGCTCCGGTTCAGCAACGGCTCGACGGCATCGATCGCCTATTTGGCGACAGGGGATGCCTCGATCCCGAAGGAACATCTCTTCATTTCCGGCGGCGGCCGCACGGCCATCGTCGACAATTTCCAAGCGGTCTCGTTGGCCTCGGGTGGCGCCATAAGGGAGAAGAAGCGGGCGACCGTCGACAAAGGCCACCGCGCCGAGATCGCAGCGTTCGCGGAGGCGCTTCGGATCGGCGGTCCGGCGCCCATTCCGTTTGACACGCTTGTTCGGTCGACCCGCGCGACCTTCCTCATCGAGGAATCGATCCGCCGCGGCGTGTCGGTCGACCTCTGAGCCCATGCGTTCGGGGCGTTCGTCCGCGGCATCGGCCGCTCTGCTGGTCCTCTGGGCTGTCTGCGCATCGGCACAAGAGGCCACCGACGCCTCGACGGTCAGAGCTGGCGGCGGGTTGGGGGTCGCGCTGATCGCCATGCCACGGTTGGCCGACTATGTCAATGTCGTGGCGTCGTCCTCCGAACCGGCCGACGAATTCGCCTCTGCGGCGGAACTGGCGCTCTTCGGTGACGTGCGCATCTCGGATGAGTGGTCCGCCGGCGTGTACTGGGGGCGCGTCGCCAAGACGATCGAGCCGGGCGGCGCGTCGTCGACGGGCTGGGCCTTCGACGCCACGGTGCGGATGCCGTTGTTCACTCTCCGACGGTCTGTTGACGCCGGCGTGATGCGCCTCGAATTGACAGCGGGGGCGGGTCCGACGAGCGGAGAACTGACGCAACGATACCGTCCTCTCGGAAGTGAGCAACGGTTCACGGGCAACGGTATCGGCGTCCTGGCCGGGGCGGCTGCGTTCGCGCCTCTCGACGCGCACTTCATTGCGGGCGTTGCCGTCGACGTCCGGTGGTCTGGCGTGGGCCGCCTGACAGATGCCGGTGGGCGCGAGCCCGTGCACCGGGGCGTGACGGCCGATATGCGTTGGACCCATCTTTCGCTCCAATTCCTGATCGCGGCGCAATTCTAACCGAGTCCGACGTCCTCCGTGCTCGACTCCATTCTTGTCAGTCTGATCCGCAGTTTCACCGAATTCATCGCCGTCGGCAGTTCCGGTCACACGATCCTGCTGAGTGAGGTCTTCGGGGTCCAAGCCGCTCCGGGGACCGAATTGGCTGTGAGGTCAGGAATGGTCGTGAGCGTTCTGGCCACGTACCATCGAGACCTGTGGGCAATGGTCCGTTCGGTCGCTCAAGTCATTCGACACCCACTCGGCCTGGCGGCTGCGTTCAGGACCGACGTTCCCTTGCGTGAGGCATCGTTCCTCGTTGTCGGAACGATACCCGCGGCCGTGCTCGGACTCTGGTACGGACCGGAGCTGGCGACCTGGGCGACGGACCTGAAGCTCGTCTCGACGTTCGTCATCATTGGCGGGCTGCTGCTCTTCCTGAGCCGCCTCTTTCGTCGCATTTTGCCGAGACCGCTCTCGATCGTGCAGGCGTTGCTCATGGGGCTTGGCCAGGCGTTGGCGATCATTCCGGGACTGCCGAGGATGTCGGCGGCCTTCAGCTTTGGCGTGTATGGAGGATTGGCGCCTCAAGCTTCCGCGCGGTTCTCGGTCTTGCTCGCATTGCCGGCGCTTGTGGGCGTTCTGGTCGTCAGTGCGGGGGAGGGATTCACCTGGCCGGCGTCGGAGATCGAGGGTCTGACCCTGATCGGCGGATTCGTTGCGTCGGCTGCGTCCGGGTGGCTCGGGATCCGGGTTGTGCTGGGTGCCGTTCGTACGGGGGCCATTCGGTTCGTCGCGTTCTATTGTCTTCTCATCGGACTTCTCGGTATCATCTTCCTCTAAGGAGAGCATCGCATGCGTTTCGTCGTCGCCATCTTGGTCGCGTCTCTGAGCACGTCGGTTCTGGCGTGCCAGTCGGATTCGGCCGCTTCGAAAGGAAAAATTGTGAAGGCCACCATCGAGACCACCAAAGGCGTCATCGAGGTCGAACTGTATGCAACCGACGCCCCGAAAACGGTGGCGAACTTCGTCGGACTAGCGAAGGAAGGCTATTTCAACGGTATCGTCGTTCATCGCATCTCGAAGGGCTTCGTGATCCAGACGGGCGATTCCACCGGCACGGGTCGCGGCGGCCGGTCGATCTACGGCGGTACGTTCGAAGACGAGCTCTTCCCCGCGACGCCGTCGTACGAGGCGGGCTACATGCGCGGCACGCTGGCGATGGCGAATCGGGGCCCGAACACGAACACGAGCCAGTTCTTCATCGTCCTGGCGGACGCTCCCTGGCTGCCCAAGAATTACACGATCTTCGGCAAGGTCACAAAGGGCATGGAGGTCGTCGATTCCATCGCCGCCGTGCCGATCACACCGATGATGGGTCCCACCGACGGGAAGCCGGTCGAGGACATCAAGATGACAGCGGTCAAGGTCGAGCCGTAGGGCCGATTGACGATGGCCTCGCACTCCCAGGCGGAATTCCTGAAACGCGCCGCGGCCGGGCAGGTCGCGCCGGTGACGCTCGTCCATGGAGACGAGCCGTTACTGCTGGATGAGTGCGTATCGGCCGTCGTGGACCACGCAGTCGACGAATCGCTCCGCGAATTCAACCTCGACATCATCGATGGCTCCCGGGCCGACATCCGCGATGTGCTGGCGAAGGCCTCGTCATTTCCGATGATGGCAGAGCGCCGGGTGGTGGTCATCAGGTCCTTTGAGCGACTGGTTGGGGGCGACAAGGCCAAGGAAATGTTCGCCGGCTATGTGGCCCGGCCGATGGAGACCACGCGACTTGTGCTCGTGGCGGAGGACCCCGACTTCCGTCGCAAGCCGTTCACCGACCTGAAGAAGCATGCCGACGTTGTCGAGTGCAAACCGCCCTGGGACAACGAGATCCCGCCGTGGACGGTCGAGCGGGCGAAGCGGTTCAAGAAGACGATCGGCATCGATGCTGCCCGCATGCTGCAGGCATACGTCGGCGATTCGCTCATGGGGATCCACCGTGAGCTGGACAAGCTGTCGGTCTACGTGGGCGAGCGGCCGGACATCACGGAGGAGGACGTCTCGGCCGTGGCGGGGGCCTCCCGTGGCTACACGGTTTTCGACCTTCAGAATGCCATCGGGCGGCGCGACCTGCGCAGTGCGTCGACCGTCCTCCGGCGGATGCTCGAATCGGGAGAATCCGCTCCGGGCATCATCGTGATGCTGACCCGATTCTTCCTGCAGTTGTGGAAGCTGCGCGAGATGAAGCAGCAGCGGATGCCGGATGCGGAGATCGCGTCGGCGCTCCGCATGTCGCCCTATCATCTGCGCGGACTGGCGGCTTTTCTGCCGCAGCATACCGTGCGCGAGGTTGAAGAGGCACTGCAGGCGCTTCGGAACACCGATCGGGCCATCAAGACCGGTGCCGATGTGCCGGCAGAGATGGAACTCCTCGTCTACACCATCATCCGAAGCCGGGCACTGGCTGCGACCGGGGGAGAGCCGCGTGCCGTTGTGGCGTGAGGTGCTTTGGCCCGATACGATCGAGTGGATCCGCCTGCCGATGGTCGTGGTGGCCCTGGCCGGACTCATCGTCGTCGGCGAAGTGCTCCGGAAGATGGCCCATTTCTCACCTGAATTCTCCCGCAAGTTCGTCCATATCGCCGTCGGGGCCGGTCTGCTGCTCGGGCCGAGTCTCTTCATCAGTCCCGTTCCCTTCCTCATCCTTTCCGTTCTGTTCGCCCTCTCCAATGGCGTGGCGATCCGCGCCGGCTGGCTGAAGGGGATCCACGGTCCCAAGCGCCGATCGCTCGGCACGGTCTACTTTCCGATCTCGTTGGGGGCGTTGACCGTACTTCTGTGGCACCATGCGCCGGAGATCGTCGTTCTCGCCATGTTCACCTTCTCGATGGGTGATGCGGCAGCCGCCATCGTGGGCGAGTCGTTGCGACGACCCACGGCGTATTCGCTCAGCGGAGATCAGAAATCGATCGAAGGGTCGATCGCCATGTTCGCGGCGTCGATCCTGTCCATGGTCGGAGGCATCTGGTTCCTCATGCCAGAGTTGCTATCGTCCTGGTACTTCGTGGCCGTGCTCACCTCCATGTCGGCCCTGCTGGCCACAGGCTGGGAGGCGCTGTCATCGAAGGGTCTGGACAACATCTCGGTCCCGCTTTCGCACGGCTTCGTCCTCTCCGTGTTTCTGATCCCGACGGTCGGCATCTCGATCCCGCAACTGGCGCTCGCCCTTGCTCTGGGGATCCTGATCGCCGTCGCGGCGTACTATGCTCGCGCGCTCAGCCTGAGCGGCGCCGTCGCGACGAGCTTGCTGGCCACGCTCGTCTTCGGGGTTGGCGGATGGAAATGGGCGATGCCCATCGTGGTCTTCTTCGTCTTCTCGAGCGCCTTGTCGTTCTATGGCAGGTCTCGGAAGGCCGATCTCGACACGATCTTTGAGAAATCCTCGACGCGAGATCATGCGCAGGTTGGCGCGAACGGCGGGATCGCTGGAGCGCTGGTGCTCCTCCATTACGTCGTCCCGTCGATCGACTGGTATCCGGCCTATGTCGGCTCTGTGGCCGCGGCGACGGCTGATACCTGGGGGACCGAGGTCGGCACGCTGTTCCACGGCCGGACGATCACGCTCGCCGGGTTCAAAGAAGTGCCGCGCGGAAGCAACGGCGGGGTCTCGATGGCCGGCTCGATCGCCGGTATCGTGGGCGCAGCGCTCGTGTCGGCAGTGGCCGGGCAATGGACCGCCAACTGGTCCACCGTTCTTGTCGGAACGGTCGGAGGCGTCACCGGAGCGGCCGTCGACAGCCTGCTCGGGTCGCTGCTGCAAGCGCGCTTCCACTGTGCCGTCTGCGGCAAGCAAACGGAGCGTCTCGAGCATTGCGGGGCTCCGACGGCGTTCACCGGCGGGCTCCGCTGGCTGCGGAACGACGGCGTGAACTGGTCGTGCGCTGCGGCCGGCGCCGGGGCGGCTTTGGCCTTGTCGTTCGTGTGAGGTTGCCCGCTGTCCTCATCTTGATACGATCACATCGCACATCAACAGACCCGAGGCTTCCATGCTGAACTATGTGTGGATCTCCCTCCTTGCGATCGGCATCCTGACCGCGGTCGGGAAGGATGTCGCCGACGAGTTCTCGAACCCCTATCGGAACGGTCGCGCTGTCGAGATCGCCATCGAGGATGCAAGGCCCTTGAGCGCCGATCGGACCTCGTGGGAAGCCACGCTCTCCTTGAAGGCCGAAGCATTCAGCGCCTTCTACGGCGTGTCGGCTCCGACCGAGGCGGTCCGCACTCCGGTCCGGATCATCCTGCGAGAGGAGGGCAAGCGCCTGGTCCTGACCCCCGTCGAAGGGACGCCGGAGTTGTGGAAGAAGATGTCCACGCTCGGCATGACCAAGGGTCAACTCGGCGGCACGCTCACGAGTGTTCGAGCGGACGCAGGAGTACCGGTAGGCGCTGCGGTGGAGTTCGAAGCGATCCGGTTCGTGAAGCTGCGGGCCGTGACGCAAGCGGCGCTCGATTTTGCCAACACGGCCGTCGAGATCTCTCTCGGGCTTATCGGCATCATGGCGCTGTGGCTCGGACTCATCAAGGTCGCCGAAGCGGCAGGATTTGTGACGCTGCTGACGAAGGCGTTGCGGCCGATCACCACACGGCTGTTCCCCGATGTGCCTCACGATCATCCGGCCGTCGGCGCCATGATCATGAACATCTCGGCGAACATGCTCGGCCTGAGCAACGCGGCCACGCCGATGGGTCTCAAAGCGATGGAGGAATTGAACAAGCTGAACCCGAAGGCGGGGACGGCGACGAATGCCATGTGCACCTTCCTGGCGATCAACACCGGCGGCTTGATCCTCATCCCGGCGACGGCCATCGCGGTCCGTGCGGCGGCGGGTTCCGCCAACCCAGGCATCATCATCGGCACGTCGATCGTCGGTGCAGGCCTGGCGACGATCGCCGGAGTGCTGGCCGCCAAGTTCTTCCAGCGATTGCGCATGTTTCGGGTGGAGGACTAGGCCATGACTGAGTTCTTTCGGTCCATCCTGAATGTAATCTCCGTCATAGCGATTCCCGGACTGATCGTCGTATTTTTGGGTTGGGGATTCGTGAAAAAGGTCAAGGTCTACGAGGTCTTCGTCGAAGGGGCGAAGGAGGGTTTCAACACAGCCATCCGGATCATACCGTATCTGGTGGCGATGCTCTTCGCGATCGGGATCTTCCGAGCGAGCGGGGCGATGGACGTGCTCGTGGCCATTCTCTCGCCCGTGACGGAACTGATCGGCATGCCGGCGGAGGCCCTTCCGATGGCGTTCATGCGGCCGCTATCGGGGAGTGGCTCGTTGGGACTGATGACGGAGATCATGAAGACGCACGGGGCCGATTCGTTCCTGGGCGTGCTCGTGTCGACGATGTACGGCAGCACTGAGACGACATTCTATGTTCTTGCCGTGTACTTCGGTGCCGTCAACATCAAGAATACGCGCCATGCCTTGCCGGCGGGGCTCGTGGCGGACTTTTTCGGCATGGCCGGGGCGCTGATCGTCTGCAGGATCCTTTTCGGTGTCTGAGAAGAAGAGCACGAGAGGTCGCGGCATGAGTAAGATTCGACCGGGTGAAGCGAACTGTGACGGACCTAAACGGGAGGGCATCATGAAACGAATCATTCTGTTGGCCGGCATGCTGGCGATCACGACGGCGGCCGTGTGGTCGCAGGGGAGTCCGCTGGCGGCTGCGGCGGCCAAGAAGGACGGCGGCTCCATTCCGATGGGCCTTGGCGCGACGGTCATCGACGGCCAAGCCTACTATCTGATCAATCTGGCCCCTGAGGTTTCGTTCGGGAACCTGGGCGTCGGCCTTGACCTCAACCTTCGCATCGGCACGAACGGAAAGATCCGCAGCGAGGATTTCGACGAAGGCTACGACTACCTGCGCATCATTCGCTACGTGCGTTGGGGTCAGAAGGAGGACCCGCTGTATGTCAGGGTCGGCCAGCTCGACTACTCGCGGCTGGGCCACGGATTCATCCTCTACAACTACAAGAACAGCCCGAGTTACGACCTGCGGAAGGTCGGTTTGGAGCTCGATGTCAACTTCGAGTCGTACGGGCTGGAAACGATCTACAGCGACTTCGCCCGGGCCGGCGTCTTCGGGGCCCGCGGGTATGTGAGGCCCCTGAAGTTCACGGCCTGGTCGAAGATCCCGGTGGTCAACAACCTCGAGACGGGCGTGACCTTCGCGATGGACGTCGACAAGAACGCGAACCGTGAGTTCGACCCGCTGACGCGGACCGCGAAGGACAACGGTTCGCTGGCGATCATAGGCATGGACGTCGGTCTGCCGATCATCTCGTACAAGATCTTCAAGACGTCGCTGTATTTCGACTACGCGACGATCCTTGACTACGGCGCGGGGGCCGCGGCCGGCATCGACCTGCACTTCTCGGGGCTTGGGCTTGTCACCCTCAACGCCAAGTACGAGCGCCGTTGGCTGGGCGATCAGTTCCTGCCGTCCTATTTCAACTCGTTGTATGAGCAGGACCGTTTCGTGCCGCTGGATTCGATCGCGTTCACCAGCAAGGCGATGGTCCTCCGTACTGCCAAGGCGGTTGAAGGCTACTACGGCGAGCTCGTGCTCAGCTTCCTCAACACGCTCCATGTCATCGGCGGATATCAGGCGCCGATCGGCGTGAAGAATGCCGGACTGATACACCTGCAGCTGCTCACCGGAGACATCATCCCGATCCTGCAGTTCAGCGCCGGGTACGACAAGCGCAATGTCGGTTCGGTCTTCAAGGTGGACAACAACTCGGTCCTGCACGCTGAGGTGGGATACAAACCGTATCCGTTCATGGTCGTGTCGATGCTCTATCAATGGACGTTCCGCGAGAAGAAGGACGCTCTGGATCGGGTCGTCGGATATGAGCCACAGCGGCGCGTTGAACCGAAGGTGTCGTTCGTGTTCAACTTCTGACAAAGAAGGACGCCTACCGCCAAGGCCGCCAAGAACGCCAAGGATGCTAAGGAGGAGAGAGGAGCGAATGACCTCCGGGGGACGGTTCCAGTACGTTAAGCCACGTCCGCACGCATCGATTCAACTTGGCGTCATGGCGGTTCAGACGTACGGTCCAGCAGATTCTCAAGAACGCAAAACCCCCTGTCATCAGGGGGTTTTTTGTTGCTTCTTCCGGGGTCGCTCGATATATTGAAACGCAATTCTTTAACGATCTTTCCAACCTTTTCGCGATCGACTTCCTTGCTGAACCGCCTCGTCGTCGCCGCCCTTCCTGTTATTCCCAAGTCAATCGTCGGCCTGGTCTCACGCCGCTATATCGCGGGAGAGCGCCTCACGGACGCGGTCGACCAGATCCGCATCCTCAACGCCGGCGGGTTCTCGTGCACGACGGACCTGCTCGGCGAGTACATCACTCGCCTGGACGAAGCCGACGCGAACCGACGCCAGATCGAAGCCATTTTCTCGGCGATCGAGGAGCAGCGTTTGAACTCGACCGTCTCCGTCAAGCTGAGCCAGATGGGCCTCTTGCTCGACAAGGGTGCCTGCTACAAGAATGTTCGCGCGCTCGTCGAGCTGGCCCACTTGAAAGGCAACCGCCTCACGATCGACATGGAGGATTCCTCCACGGTCGACGCGACGTGGGACATTTTCTATCGTCTTCGGGCGGAGGGGTTCACGAACATCGGCATGGTCGCCCAGGCGTATCTGCATCGGATCCAGGACGACATGCGGAAGTTCATCCGCCAAGGGGGCGGTGAGATCCGTCTGTGCAAGGGCATCTATATCGAACCGGTCTCGATCTCGTATCGGAATCGTGAGGACGTTCGCCGCAACTTCATGCAGGTGCTCGAGATCCTGCTGGACGGCGGCGCGAAGGTCGGGATCGCGACGCACGACGATGTGCTCGTCGAGCAATCGGCCGCGATGATCCTGAAACGAAAGGCGCCAGCCAGCGCCTACGAGTTTCAGATGCTGCTTGGTGTGCGCGAGTCGTTGCGAGACAGCGTGCGCCGCCGCGGCCACCCTCTGCGCGTCTACGTCCCCTACGGCGAGAGCTGGTATGCGTACAGCGTCCGGCGCCTGCGCGAGAACCCGCAGATCGCCGGCTATGTGTTCAAAGCGATGTTCGGACGCGCCTGATCGGCGTGTCATCGGCTGACCGTTCAAGGTTTGCCGGATCACCGACGGAGCCCCGAGTTCCGTCAATCACCCACGCAACAACGCACGAAGGAGAGCGGTATGGCAGACGTCCCCACCACCGGCGGCGGCGCTCGGTACAAGCCGTACGTGCCGGCCTCCGAGACGTGGCCGGAGTTCACCCTCAAGGCGGTCCTCCTCGGACTCGTATTGTCCGTCGTCCTCGGAGCAGCGAACGCCTATTTGGGTCTGAAGGCCGGCATGACGATCGCGGCGACGTATCCTGCGGCGGTCATCAGCATGGCGTTCCTGCGCCTGATGCGCGGGAATATCCTCGAAGAGAACATGGCCCGAACCGTCGGTTCGATCGGCGAATCGGTCGCGGCGGGCGCGATCTTTACCATCCCGGCGTTCGTCATTTCGGGCGTGTGGGAAGACCTCGAGTCGAACTACTTCGAAGCCACGGCGATCATGCTCGTGGGCGGTGTGCTCGGCGTCTTGTTTGTCACGCTCCTGCGCCGTGTGATGGTCGAAGATGTCGACCTGCCGTATCCGGAGTCGGTTGCGGCCAGCGAGATCCACAAGGCCGGCCGCTCGGGCGGTACGGGGGCGGTCTACCTCTTCCTCGCCGGGCTGCTCGGCGCCACCATCCAGGCCATGAAGCAGTTGAGCGTGTTCGCGGCGTCATGGGAGAAATTCATTCCGTTCGCCAAAGGAGGCGTAGCGCTCGGTAAGACCGGTGGAACGCTTCCGGCCAGCGGGGGCTTCGTGGTGTCGACACCGGGCGTCAGCCCTGCCTACATGGGCGTCGGATACATCATCGGACCGCGGCTGGCGTCGCTCAATTTCGCCGGCGGTCTGTTGGCGTGGGGGCTTTTCGTTCCTCTCCTCATGTATCTCCTCGGTCCCGAACTGGAGGCTGGACAAGCGACGAGCGACCACTGGTGGCTGGGGCAGGCCACGACGGTGTGGCGCTACATCGTGCGCCCGATCGCCATCGGCGGCATGCTCATGAGCGCCGCGTTCACGCTGTGGCGGATGCGGAAGAACCTCATCGGCGGACTGAAGCGTTCGATCAACGACGTCAAGAAAGCTGCGACGGGCAATGTGACGATCGACCGCGTCGAACATGACATCAACCTGAAGTGGGTCGGGTTGGGCATCGCGGGCGCGAGCGTTGCGACCTTCTTCCTCTACAACTACTTTTCCGGAGACGTCGTGGCGGCGCTGACGGCCACGGTCGTCATGGTCGTTGCAGGCTTCTTCTTCGCGGCCGTCTCGGGTTACCTCGTGGGACTCATCGGATCGTCCAACAACCCGATCAGCGGTCTGACACTCTCCACCGTCATCATCGCCGCGCTTCTCATGGTGGCGTTGGGACAGACGGGCACGTCGGGGATCGCAGCGGTGCTCGGCGTGGCCGGCGTCATTTGCGTCTCGGCCGCCGTCGCCGGGGAGATGCTGCAAGACCTGAAGGTCGGTCATATTCTGGGCGGCACGCCCTGGAAGATGCAGGCCGGTGATCTGATCGGCGTGGCGGTCTCGGCGAGCGTCATGCTCTATCCTATCATGATCCTTCACCAAGGCGATCTGAACGCCGGAGGAGAGGGTCTGGGCGGCAGGACCTTGGCGGCCCCGCAGGCAAGCCTGATGGCATTCGTGTCGGAGGGCATCGTCGGGGGCGGCATGGCGTGGCCGTTGATCATCGTCGGTGTGCTCATGGCCATCGGCTTCATCCTCGTCCAGGTCAAGAGCCCGATGCTCGTTTGTGTCGGCATGTATCTGCCGCTGGAGACGACGTTCGCCATCTTCCTCGGCGGTCTCATCAAGGGCATCGTCGACAAGATGGCCGCCAGCCGCAACATGAACGACGCGCAGAAGACGCGCATCGAGAACAACGGCACGCTGCTGGCCGCCGGACTCATTGCGGGCGAGGCGCTCGTCGGTCTGCTGTTCGCGGGCATCGCGTTCTACAGCGTGGACCTGCTGGGCGCGATGAAGATCTTCGCCGAGCCCTCGTTCGTGCCGAGCATCTTCGTGTTCCTGATCGTCGGGCTCGTGCTCGTCATGATCCCGCTGCGGAATGCCGGCAAGGCCGACGAACCGGCGCATCCGAGCGCGATCAGCTGACCGGAGCGGCGCCACGATATCCTCTTGGAACGGAGCAGCGTCCACTCGGCGTTGCTCCGTTCCGCTTTTTCCAACACGGACCGTATGGCTCGAACGACGTATAATCTGCTGGACCTGACCCCGGTCCGCGCGCGTGAGTGGGTCGAGGAGGATGGGCGGGTCGTCGTGCTCATGCCCAAGTTCCGTCACCGATGGATGGCCCCTTGGCTTCAGCCGCTGCTCCGCAAACCCAACGTGCGCGTGAAGCTCGACGACCTCGGGAGCGCTGTGTGGCGGCTTTGTGACGGCACGACACCGGTGGCGAGGATGGCCGAGGTCATCCAGGCCCAATTCGGAGGGAACGCCGAACCGGTGCTGGAGCGCATCGGCGCGTTTCTGCGGAAACTCGAGGACGGCGACCTGCTCACGATCCCGCCGCCCCCCACTGTCTCAACCACTGAATCGAAGAAGGAGAACTGACCATGGCATCTGCGATCGATGGATTGAAGCCCGAACCGGTGTGGCGGTACTTCGCGGAGATCTCGAAGATCCCGCGCCCGTCGAAGCACGAAGAGCGCATGACGGCCTACGTGCAGGAGATGGCGAAGAAGATGGGACTGACCTCCCAGTCGGACAAGTACGGAAATGTCGTCGTACGAAAGCCGGCGAGCCCGGGCAAAGAGCAGGTGAAGATGATCTGCCTCCAGGGCCATCTCGACATGGTCCCGGAGAAGAACAAGGACAAAGCGCACGACTTCATGAAGGACCCGATCGAGCTCGTTCGCAAGGGGAACATGTTGATGGCGAACGGCACGACGCTCGGCGCCGACAACGGCATCGCGGTCGCGACGATGCTGGCGATCATGGAAGACAAGAAGCTCGTCCACGGTCCGCTCGAGTTCTTGTTCACCGTCGATGAAGAAACGGGACTCACCGGGGCGAATCACCTGAAGGGCTCGATGCTGCAGAGCCGGACGATGATGAACCTCGATTCGGAAGAGGAAGGCTCCATCTACGTCGGCTGTTCGGGCGGCAAGGATTGCGTGGGCACATGGAAGCTCGCGGCTCAGCCGTTCCCAGCCCGAACGAAGGCGATGCTGGTGACCGTCAAAGGGCTTCGAGGCGGCCATTCCGGCCTCGAGATCGACAAGAACCGGGGTAACGCCATCAAGATCATGAATCGCGTTCTGCTCGAGTTGTCGGAGGCGGGCGTGCGGGTCGCGTCGTTCAACGGCGGCAACAAGCGCAACGCGATTCCGCGCGAGGCCGAAGCGCTCGTGGCGGTGCCGGCGGCCGGCCTCTCGAAGGCGAAGAAGATGATACGCGAACTCGAACCCGTGCTGAAGGCCGAGGTGGCGACGGTCGATCCGGACCTGTCGATCACGATCGCACCGGCCGAAGCGCCGAAGAAGCTGAAGGTCTGGAAGCCCGCCCTGCAACAACAGGTGCTTCGCACGATCGCGGCTCTGCCGCACGGCGTCATCAAGATGAGCTCCGACATCGCCGGGCTCGTCGAAACATCGACGAACGTGGCCGTGATCACGACGGACGGCAAGGCGGTCACGCTGGGCACGAGCCAGCGCAGTTCCGTCGCGTCGGAGATCCGCGAGATCAACCAGACCGCCCGGTTCATTTTCACGATGGGCGGGGCCAAGACGTCGATGGGCGACGGCTACCCGGGTTGGAAGCCCAACCTGCAGTCGGCCATCCTTCAGACGGCCAAGGCGACCTACAAGCAGATCGCAGGGAAGGAGGCCGAGATCAAGGCCATTCACGCCGGGCTCGAGTGCGGCATTATCGGCGAAAAGGTGCCGGGTATGGACATGATCTCGTTCGGACCGACGCTCGAAGGTGTGCACTCGCCGGATGAGAAGATCCACATCGATACCGTCGAGCGCTTCTGGAACTTCCTGCTGGCGATCTTGCGTAACGTCAACTGATCCACTCACACGGCACGGCACAGGTCGGATACAGGCCTGTGCCGTTGTCGTCCCGACCCCGGCTCATGAACGCTCCGAACGTCCCGATGTCCTCCGAATCGCCCCGATGGTACCGCTGGCTGGTGCTCGTCGTCATCAGTCTGGGGATGTTCGGCAACTACTACGTGTACGATTCTGTCGGCCCGGTCTTCGACCTGCTGAAGGCACAGCTCGGCTATGCCGACCAGCAACTGGGCTTGCTCTACACGATGTACAGCATTGCGGCCATCATCGTCCTTCTCGTCGGCGGGTACATCATCGACCGCTTCGGCACGAAGAAGTCGATCCTCTGGTTCGGAGTCATCTGTTTTGTGGCGGCGGTCGTCACGGCCTTATCGCCGAGAATCGAGGTGATGCTGGCTGGCCGGTTCCTGCTCGGACTCGGGGCGGAGCCGCTGATCGTGGCGGTCACGACGGCGCTGGCGAAGTGGTTCAAAGGACGCGAGCTGAGCTTCGCTTTCGGCCTCAATCTCACCATCGCACGCTTGGGTTCGGTCTCCGCCGACTGGTCGCCCGCTTGGGCGCGGACCAGTTTCGACACATGGCAAGGACCGCTGTGGGTGGCTGTCGCCATCGCTGTCACCTGCGTGATCTCCGGTCTCTTCAATTGGGTGCTCGAAGCCAACGCCGAGAAGCGGTATCTGCTCGGCCGTCAGGGGACGACCGACAGACTGGAGCTGAAGGGCCTGTATTCGTTCGGTCCGTCGTTCTGGTATATCGTCGGTCTCTGCGTGGTGTTCTATTCAACGATCTTTCCGTTCCGTGCCTTCGCGATCAAGTATTTCATCGAAGCCCATGGGCTCTCGCGTGAAGCCGGCGGCTTTCTGAACAGTTTCCTTCCGATGTCGGCGATGGTGGCAACGCCGCTGTTCGGACTGCTGGTCGACCGGACGGGGCGCCGCTCCACCTTCATGCTTTTCGGGTCGGCGTTGATCTTGCCGTTGTTCTTGATCGTGACGTATGCGCCCCCCGGCATGGATGTCGCCTTCTGGCTTCCATCCTTCGGCGACATCGTGCTGCCGCTGACGCTCCTGGTGGTCATGTCGTTGCTCGGCATCGCCTTTTCGCTCATTCCGGCGATCATGTGGCCAGCGGTGGCGTATATCGTCGAAGAGCGGCGCCTGGGCTCGGCCTACTCGTTGATGACCCTTTGCCAGAACGTGGGCATGGCCGCGGTCCCCTGGCTTATCGGGGTGTTGAACGACCTGCTGGCCGCGGGGCCTGACAACCCGGGTGGCTACGCGGGAGGGATGTGGCTCTTCACGGCACTCGGACTGTTCGGCGTGTTCTTTGCCACGATGCTGCGGAGAACCGAACGCGGACCAAACGCGCACGGGCTGGAGACGATCAAAGCAGGAACAAGAGAGACCTGATGGATGGTGTGAAGGAGGCGGGGAGTGCAGGAGTCCGCAAAGGAATGGAATGTGCGGTGGGACGCGAAGCGGCAACGTAGCCACGTCCACCGGTGATCATCACGGAAACGTCATCATCAAGAGCACGACATGGAAATCTCGAAAGAACTGTTGTCAGCCGCCAAAGTGGCCGTCGTCGATTGCATGGGCCTGAAGCCCGGCGAAACCGTCCTCATCATCACGGACGAACCGCTACGGAAGATCGGCCATGCGCTGTGGCGGGCGACGAAGGAACAAGGGAACGAAGCGATCCTGACGGAGATCATCCCGCGGAAGTCCAACGGGGAGAATCCTCCGCCAGCCGTCGCCGAGCTGATGACGAAGGTGGACCTGGTGCTTTGTCCGACCTCGAAATCGCTCACGCACACCGACGCCCGCCGAGCTGCAAGCGCGGTTGGCGTGCGTATCGGAACCCTGCCGGGCGTCACCGAGGAGATCATGGTGCGATGCATGAACGCCGACTACAACGCGATCGCTGACCGGACGCACGGGGTGTGTCGGCGCATGGAACAGGCGAAGATGGTTCGGGTGACCGCTCCGGGAGGCACGGATATCACCTTTCCGATCGCAGGACGCAAGGCGCACGCCAGCACTGGACTCTTCCGTGAGAAAGGACTATGGGGCAACCTGCCGACCGGCGAGGCGTATCTTGCTCCCGTCGAAGGCGAAGCGAACGGTGTCGTCGTGGTTGACGGCTCCATGGCCGGCATCGGCAAACTGTCCGCGCCGATCCGGATCGTGGTTCGTGACGGCTACGCTGAAGAGATCACGGGTGGACCCGAAGCTGCGGTGCTTCAACGATTGCTGGAGCCGCATGGAAAGCCGGCTCGCACCGTGGCCGAATTCGGCATCGGCACGAACGACAAGGCCATCTTGTCGGGCGTGATCCTGGAAGACGAGAAGGTCATGGGGACGATCCACATCGCATTCGGAGACAACGCAAGTATGGGTGGCTCCGTGCATGTGGCGAGTCATCTGGACGGACTTATCCTGACGCCCACCGTGAAGTTTGATGAAGAGGAAGTGATGCGGGATGGCAAGCTGTTGATCGAGGGCAAGGTGGGCGGAGTTCGGGCCTGAGGAGACCCTTCTCGGCCTGCCCCAATCGGATGTATCACGCATAACAGATCCACGACCACGCACAAAATCGACCGTCGAAAATGGACCCGCAGTACCGCTTTCGCGGGAACTGATAGCCCGATTTTCGACGTTCTAGACGTCGCTTGTCGGTCATTCCATTTGCCACTGAGGCCAATTGATGCGCACCATAGCCGCACTTCTGCTCTTTCCGTTGTTCGCCATGGCACAATCGTCGCCCACGGGGGTCATCCGGGGCAAGGTCATCAGCGCCACGACCGAAGAGCCGGTCTTCGGTGTCAACGTGGTTGTCGTTGGCACCACGCGCGGCGCTTCCACCGACGTCGAAGGCGGCTTCACCATCGCCAATCTGCCGACTGGGACCTACGCAGTCCGGGCTTCCGGCGTTGGGTACACCGCCATCATCGAGACTGACATCGTCGTGAACGGCATCCGACCCGCTGACGTCGTCATCCGCCTGGCGGAATCGGAATTGACCGTCGAAGGGGTGCAGGTCACGGCCAGCTATTTCCAGAAGCTGCCGGACAAGCCGGTCAGCACGCTGACGCAATCCAACGAAGAGATCCGACGGCTTCCCGGCGGGCTCGAGGACGTTGTTCGGGCCATCTCTATTCTTCCAGGTGTGGCCCAGGTTCAGGGAGGACGGAACGATCTCATCGTCCGCGGCGGGGCGCCCTCGGAGAACCTGTTCATCATTGACAATATCGAAGTCCCGAACATCAATCACTTCGGTACGCAAGGGGCGAGTGGCGGGCCGCTCAGCTACATCAATCTCGATTACGTCCGCGAGACCTCATTCTCGACGGGAGGGTTCGGCTCGCGCTATGGCGACAAGCTTTCTTCTGTCCTCACGATCAACCTCCGTGATGGTCGAGACGATCAACTGGGCGGCAAGGCGACCATCTCGGCGTCGCAGTTCGGATTGAATCTCGAAGGGCCGATCAGCCAGGGGAACACGTTCCTGTTCTCAGCCCGTCGCAGCTATCTGGATTTCATCTTCAAAGCGGCCGGTTTCGGCTTCGTGCCGGAATACTGGGACTTCCTGACGAAGGCGCAGTTCCGGCTTGGTCCCAAGGACGAATTGCGCATCATCGGTGTGGCGGCCCTGGACAACGTGCGGTTCTTCAACGACACCGAGGACCAGCGGTTCGACAACTCGCGCGTTCTGGGGAGCAATCAGAACCAGCTCGTCGGCGGCGTCACGTGGAAACATCTGTTCGGTTCGGGATTCACCAGCGTGACCGTCAGCCGGGTGGATGTGTCCTTCGATTTCCTGCAGAGCGATTCGCTACTGCAGCCCATCTTCCGGAACGATTCGCGTGAGGTCGAGACGACGGTCCGAGGCGACGTGGTCTGGCTGCTCCCCGGCAAGCTTGAACTGACGGGGGGGATCGCCTCCAAGACCATCGCGTTCCGGAGCGATCTATCGTTGCGTCCGTTCGGAA
This sequence comes from Bacteroidota bacterium, assembly GCA_025454835.1. Taxonomy (GTDB): domain Bacteria; phylum Bacteroidota; class Ignavibacteria; order UBA10030; family UBA10030; genus 2-02-FULL-55-14. The sequence continues at coordinate 66,398 of JALONQ010000011.1, forward strand.
CGAACTTCGGGCAGGTCCTCTCGCTCTCGTCTTCATTGCGTACCGGAGGCTGGAAAGGTTCGGCGTACGCGCAGGCCGCCAAGACCTTCGGCGCTACGAGGATCATCGCGGGAGTCCGCGGCGACTACTTTGACCTGATCGAATCGCCGATGGTATTCGCTCCGCGCCTGTCGTTATCGCACGCCGTCAATCCGGTCCTGAATCTCAACGCATCGGTGGGAAGGTACTATCAGGCCCCATCATACATCTGGCTGGTGAGCAACCCCCAGAATCGTTCTCTCGACCCGATCCGGGCCGACCAAGTCGTGCTCGGCACGGACCTGCAACTGCGTCCGGATACGAAGGTCTCTCTTGAGGTCTATCGCAAGTGGTACGACGACTATCCGGCCAGCACCTCGCGAACCTATCTCGTGATGGCCAACACCGGGGCCGGTTTCGGCGGTTCGGAAGATGGATATGCGGCCTTTGGGGTCGACCCCCTCGTCAACGGCGGAGATGGGAACGCACAAGGCATCGAACTGCTCGTGCAGAAGAAGCTCTCCGAAGTGCCCTGCTACGGGACCGTGAGTGTGAGCTACAACGTTTCGGAGTTTCGCGCGTTGGACGGTGTCCTGCGTCCGAGCAGTTGGGACCAGCGCTGGATCGTCAACGTCGGGGGCGGATATGTCTTCGATGATCATTGGGAAGTGAGCACGAAATTCCGCCTTTCCACAGGGCGACCGTACACGCCGTTTGGCCCCGGTGGCGTCCAGGATCCTGCACAGTACAATACGCTCCGGGTCGGAACGAATCACAGCCTGGATGTTAGAGTGGACCGTCGCTGGAAGTTCGATCGCTGGAACCTCGTCACCTACATCGATATCCAGAACATCTACAACCGCCAGCCCCTCGACGTCCCACGGTTCAGCGAACGGACGGGGAGCGTGGAAACGAACGACTCCATCGGCCTTCTGCCGACGATCGGCATCAGCGCGGAGTTCTGACCGAACAGCGTTGGTTCAGTCGGACCGGCATCTCTGGGCGCGACAAGGGAGCGTTGGTACGGGGCAGTTGATGCGGGCTTTCGTTCGTCCGATGTTCGTGGTATATTTCAGGTTCACGACCTAGACACTGGACCGCATGGACCGCCGATCGATCGCTGCGAGTTTCATCTTGCTCACGCTGGTTTTCACGGGCGCACAAGCCCAGGTGAGCGCCTCAGGGCTTTCCCGCGCCGAAGGCATGGGACGCTCCGTCTACGGGCTCGGCCTCGCCGCCGGATACTCGTCGGGCGTCGGCATCAGCTTCCGCTCCCATCTCCCGTCGAAATCGTCAGTACAGGGGATCTTCGGGATCATTAAGACCTCGTCGACGCTCTACATGAGCGTCGGGGCCGAATATCAGTATGACCTCGTGAGGGGCAACCAGACGCGCTTCTTTGCCGTCGGCTCCACAGGCTACTTCTACCGCGGGAGCGACCGGAACGAAGTGAACGGGCCGTTCCGTGTCGGCGCCGGTATCGGGGCCGAATTCAATCTCCGCGAGGCGATCCACCTGACGGTCGCCGGCCAGTTTGTCTACGCTTCGAATCATACGGTGCTTCCGCTTCCGCAGGTGGCGCTCCACTACTACTTCTTCTAACGGGTCGATCCTGCCTCTCACTGCGGGATGAAGGGATCGCTGATGGTGCCAGACAGGCAGACGATGGCTCGGCCATGACATCAGCGTCGGCGTCATTCCGATCGATCCACCTCCCGCCGCACGCGGTCCGCTTTCGCACCTCCCGCAGCTCCGGCCCCGGCGGGCAGAACGTCAACAAGCTCGACACACGCGTCGAGGCGATCATTGACGTCAATGCCGTTCCGGGACTCTCGCCGGGCGACCGGTCACTCGTCCGCCAGCATCTTCGCAACCGACTGAATGCCGATGGCGATCTATGCGTCGTGTCGCAACGGTCGCGCAGTCAGTGGCAGAACCGGCAGCATGCCCTTGAGAGGGCCGTGCAGCTGCTCGAAGAGGCTTTGCGGCCCCGGGCGCCGCGGATCGCGACCCGACCGACGGCCGGGGCAAAACGACGCCGAACGGACTCAAAAAGGCTTCGTTCGGCCGTCAAATCGGCTCGTCGGCGACCGGCACCTGACGACGACTGAATCACCGACGTCGGGTTGAGGGGAACCCAACCGGACCAACGAACGTTCTTAATGTGTCGCTCCACACCCGGAGGAATTATGCTCACCCTGATCCTGACCACCATTTTCATGTCCACCACGATCGTCACACCAACCCCGTCGGCCCCGAAGGCCGGGGCTGTCGGCGAAGAGCCGAAGCTCTATTCTTTTTCTGTCAAGACCATCGATGGCGAGGACCGCTCGCTGAGCGCCTACAAAGGCAAAGTGCTGCTCATCGTCAACGTCGCCTCGAAGTGTGGATACACGCGACAGTATGAGGGACTCGAGAAGCTCTACGAGCAGTACAAGGACCAAGGCCTCATGGTGCTCGGTTTCCCCGCCAACAACTTTCTGTGGCAGGAGCCCGGCAGCGACGCGGAGATCAAGGAATTCTGCAGCGCCACCTACGGCGTCTCCTTCGACATGTTCTCCAAGATCAGCGTCAAGGGGAGCGACCAGCATCCGCTCTACGCTTATCTGACGGAAGAATCGCCGGAGAAGGGCTCGGTGAAGTGGAACTTCCAGAAATACCTGGTCGACCGGACCGGTCGCGTCGTCGCGAAGTACGCGCCGGCCACTGAACCGCTCGACAAAGAACTCGTGCAGAAGGTCGAAGTGCTGCTGAGCAAGAAGCCCTGAACACAAGTTCTCTCGCTGCGCGGGCGGTCGTCCTTTGGGGCGGCTGCCCGTTCGCATGTACGGTCCGGCTTTTTCCTGCGTTGACCGATTCCTATATTGCTCCATGGACGATGACCGGCTGAGAACAGAGTTGGAAGACGACCTTCGAGCCAACGGCGGCATCCTGTCGATGGACGGGCTCAGGGCGCTGGACGAACTCGACGACATCGTCCTCCTCGAGACGCATCGGCCCAACGAGCTTGGCCGGACGACGTACTTGTTCGATACGCTCGAGGACGTGATCTGGGCCGATCGGGTGCACGAGGTCGTTCCCGCGCTCGTTCGCGCTCAGATGTGGATCGAGCGAGGCTACTACGTCGCCGGCTATGTCGGTTACGAAGCGGCGCCCGCCTTCCTGCCGGTACCAGGCCGTGATCCTGTCCATGGACCGACGCACCTGTTGTGGCTTGGCGTCTACGCCGACCCGATCGTCGTCCCGCGGACCGGCACATCGGTGCCCATGCCGCCACCGTCCGACGGCCTGACCATCTCCGAGCTCTCGCCGCGCATCCCGCGACGCGCTTACCGTGAGGGTTTTCGACGTGTGCGTGCCTACCTCGAACGGGGGCACACGTATCAGGTCAACTACACCTTTCCGCTCGACGGGCATTTCACGGGTTCGTCCGTTGAGCTCTACGCGCGTTTGCGTGCGACCCAGCCGGTGCCGTACGGCGCCTACATCCGGCATGGCGACACCGCCGTCATCTCACTGTCTCCCGAGCTGTTCGTCCACATCGACGGCGCGCATGCGACCTTGAAACCGATGAAGGGGACGATCCGTCGGGGCCTGCGCTCGGCGGAGGACCGCGAGCTCCTCGACCGGTTGATGGCCTCCGAAAAGGACCGTGCTGAGAACCGGATGATCGTGGACCTGCTCCGGAACGACATCGGCCGGCTGGCCAAACCGGGCACCGTAAAGGTCCCTGCGTTCTTTGCGGTCGAACAGCACCCGACCGTTATGCAAGCGACGAGCACGATCACGGCAACGTTGAGCGGACCGATGAACCTTGTGGACCTGTTCGGGGCGCTCTTTCCGTGCGGGTCCGTGACCGGCGCTCCGAAGATCGAAACGATGCGCATCATCAACGAAGTGGAGCCGGGGCCGCGAGGGGTCTACACGGGAGCGATCGGCTATTTCGGTCCCGACGGCCGCGGTACGTTCAGCGTGGCCATCCGCACGTTGGTCTCGGACGAAGAGGAAGGGACATTTCGGGTCGACGTTGGCAGCGGAGTGACGATCGCGTCGCCCGTGGAGGCGGAGTATGACGAGTGTCTGCTCAAGGCGCGGTTTGTGGAGAGCGAGCCGACGGATTTTCGGCTGTTCGAGACGATCCTGTGGCGATCGCATGACGGCATGGAGTTTCTGCCCACCCATCTGGCCAGGCTTTCAGATTCCGCGTCGTATTTCGGATGGACGTTCGATCTGGACGCTCTTCGCCGTTCGCTGCTTGAGGAGGCGGACCGCATCGCACGGGAGCGCACCGCCGATGCGCCCTGGCGTATGCGGGTCGAACTCGACAGGGACGGGTCGTGGAAGGTCGTCTCGAAACCGCTGGATGAGCTTCCGGACATGCCGCGCGTTGGCTTCGCCCGCAAGAAGGTTTCGACGGAGGAACGATTTCAGTATCACAAGACGACCCGTCGGAGCTTCTATGACGAACTGCTGGCCAAGGCCGAGCGGCGCGGCTGGTTCGATGTCATCGCGCTGAATGAACGGGGAGAGGTGGCAGAAGGAGCGCGGTCGAACGTCGTGATCCGGCGAGGCGAGTCGTGGTTGACGCCCCCCATCTCTTCCGGGGTCCTCCCGGGAGTGTATCGAGCCCACCTGTTGCGGCAGCGCCGTCCGTCGGTTCGCGAGGAGGTCCTCACGCCTGAGGACCTTCGGGCGGCGGACGAGGCCTATGTCTGCAATGCGCTCCGAGGACTCGTACGCGTCTCGCTCGAGTGGAAGAACGTGTGAGGCGGGTTCGGTTCGTTGGAACGGCGGGAGAAAAACGGCTAGATTGATCGGACCAGTGCGCGTCTCATGCCTGATATTTCTCCTGCCGCTCTTCGCGTCCTTTGGCGTTGCCCAGCCGACGGACCTTCGAGGCATTGTGGCCGACAGTGCCAGCGGTGAACGACTCCCTTTCGCCTCGGTTCAGATCATGTCGCTGAACCTGGGAGGCTCGACGAACTTCAACGGTTTCTACCTGCTCACCAACGTGCCGCCCGGCACGTACGAGGTCGCGGCCAGCTCGATCGGTTACCTCGGCCAGACGCGGCGTGTCACGGTGCGTCCGGGCGTGTCGACCGTGCTGAATTTCGAGCTGTCGGCCCGGCCGGTTGAGTTCTCGGAGGTCGTCGTCACCGAGCGCGCGCGCCGCGAGCTCTCCGAGATCAACACGAGCGTCCATGTCATGGACGTCGCCCAGATGCGGAGTATCCCGTCCGTGATGCAACCCGACGTCTTCAGGGCGATCCAGATCCTGCCGGGAGTCGTCTCCTCGAGCGACGTCAATACCCACTTCTATGTGCGCGGCGGGGCCGGAGATCAGAACCTCATCATGCTCGACGGCATGAAGATCTTCAATCCCTTCCACGCGTTCGGCATCTTCAGTCTCTTCGACCCCGACATCATCAAGACCACCGAGGTCTACACCGGCGCCTTCCCGGCCGGCTTTGGCGGACGGCTCTCATCGGTGGTCAGCATGTTGACGCGCGACGGCAACCGGAAGGAGTACGCCGCGAAAGCCGAGGCGAGCCTGGCGTCGTCGAAACTGCAAGTGGAAGGGCCGATCTACGGGGCGACGCGCTTCCTGGCCAGCGCCCGCGTCTCGACGTTCAGCAACGTGCTGGACCGCGTTCTGCGCAAGGACCTGCCGCTCTCGTTCTACGACGCGTTCGTGAAGATCACGGGTGAGGACCTCGTTGAGCATTCTCGCTACGGATTCACGGGCTTCTTCAGCGGCGACGACCTCCGGTCGCGATCGTCCGCGGACCCTGACTACGTGTGGCGGAACTACGCCGTGGGATTCAACGGGGGGGGACTCATCAACGAGCGGCTGTTCTTCGACGTCGTGGCGTACGAGAACATGTTCGAGGCCAGCCGACGCCCCCGGAACTCGTCTTCGACACCGACGCGCACCAAGATCCGCGAAACGGGCGTACGGACGCAGGCCACGAAGTACACCGACTCCAAGGACCTGTTCTTCGTCGGGTTCGAGTTCTCGTTCCCCTCCGTCGACTACGAGGTCGTCAATCTGGCCGGCATCCCGCGCTCCGTGTACAGCACGTTCGTTGATTTCTGGACGTGGATCCGCTACCAGGCGAAGGTCGGGCCGTGGCAGGTGGACGGTGGGGTCCATCTCGATGCCGGCTCGATCTTCCAGCGCTCGGTCGGCCTGGAGGCGGTCGAGCCGCGGCTGAATGTCAGCCTCCTGCTCGCGCCGCAATGGAAGTGGAAGGCGTCGTACGGCCGGTTCAGCCAGCATCTCATCACCGTCAACAACGAAGACGACGTCATACCGATCTTCGACGCGTGGATCGAGGTCCCGCGTGAGATCGGATCGCAACGCGCCGACCACTACGTGACAGGCTTCGAGGGCAATCCGTGGGCCGAGCTTTCGGTCAGCGTTCAATCGTATTACAAGCACTACCGGGCGCTCGTGACCTACAATCGAGACAAGGTCGAGGCGGAGGACCCGGATTATGTCAAAGGACGGGGAAGAGCCTACGGACTTGAGACGCTTGTGCGTGTCGGGCGGCCGGGCTGGGATCTGTACGCCACGCACACGTTGGGATGGACGACGGTCACCAACGGGGCCGCGACGTATCCGCCCCGACACGATCGACGTCACAGCGTGAACCTCCTGGGGATCGCCCGGCTCGAGCCGTTCGAGTTCACGGCCCGATGGGAGTTCGGGTCGGGCTTCCCTTTCACCCCCTCGATCGGCTACTATGACCGATTGACCTACGAGGATCTCTTCGAGCGGCCGATCGGCGAACAACCATCCGAGCCCTATCTGAGGCTCGGCGAGAAGAATGTACGCCGTCTGCCGGTGTATCATCGCCTCGATCTTGGTGCGCACTATCGGTTCTCGGTGGGGCGGTTGCGAGGATCGCTGGGAGTGCAGATCGCCAACGTCTACGACCGCGCGAATGTGTTCTATGTGGATCGCGCGACCGGTCGCGTCATTACCATGTTGCCCTTCTTTCCTTCGATCACGTTGACGGCCGAATACTGATGCTCAGGCCAATGCATATCGCGCTTCGCGGGGCGCTGGCCGTCATTGCGTTCATGAGCGTCGCATGCGAAACGGCCTTCGATCCGGAGGGGACGTTCGAGGATCGGATCGTCCTGTTCGGCCTTCTCACGCCGGGGTCCGATTCGGTCCAGCTCCGGCTTCAAGCCACATACGACCCACCCACGCCGGACCCGCTATCGTACGCGGGAGGTCCTGATCTGACAGGAGCGACGGGTCGGTTGTTCTGGGAGAGGGGTGCCCAAGCGAATCTCCGCGACACCGTCGTTCCGCACCCCGACTCTGGCCGATACCCTACCGGGCTGCACCTGCTGACGGCGCCAGTGCGTGTGGTGCGCGGCGTCGAGTACACGGTGCGCGTGGAAGTGCCCGGCTTTGCGCCAGTCGAGGCGATGGCGACGGTCCCAGGGTCTGCGCCCATCTATTTCCTGAACGAGGACCTCCTCCGCCAGCCGTTCGGCCATCCGGCAGACCGCCTCGGGATCATCGTGGGCTTGGCTCCAGAGGCAGAGGGTTTCATCCCGCGGGTCGAGGTCGAGTACGAGGTCATCTCCCAAGGAAACCGGATCGAGCGGCGAGAGGTACCGTCATCGATGAGTGTGACCGTCTCCGGGACCGTCCCCGTCTATCCCAAGATCCGGGGAGCGTCGTCACGGCGATCCTCAGGCTCGTCGACGATCGAGCTCTACGAGTACGAAGCGAAAGCCTACCGATTTCTCGTCCAGGAGTTGCATGAGACGTATGGATCGCCCAACCTCCGGTTCCGCCGCGCCATTCTGACCGTGCGGACGTTCGATCGGCATCTCTACACGTATTACTTCCTGGTCAACGGATTCTTCGACCAGTACACGGTGCGCACGGACCGCCCTGACTACTCGAACGTGAGAGGCGGGGTGGGTGTTGTGGGTGCCTTCGCCGTCGACTCGGTCGTCGTTGCTCTCCCCCCGGTCTTATGACCTGACGTGGTTGAACCTCCCGGGAAAAAGGAGTAGGTTCATCCCTCACGCTCATGCCATTCCCGCTCTTCGGACATCGGGACCGGATCTCGCCGATCTGGTCGTTCACGCCTGGCGGTATCCTCTGGCGATTGCTGCCCACAACGACCGGCGGTTTCGTCGGAGAGTCGCGGGACTCTGAGGCTCTTCGCGTCAGCTTCTTCCACATCGAAGCTCGATCTGGGGCGGCGCGATGGAAGGACCGTGCGTGGGGGGAACCGTGGTGGACAGGCCTCGAAACCGTACACGGATCGGTCGCCATCCTCCACGAGTTCGCGAAGCCCGACATGCCGGACCATGGCCGCATTCATGTCGTCGATCTGGCGACCGGTGATCTCCTTTGGTCGGCCGCCGAACTGACCTTTGCGGCAGCGGCGGGAGATCGGTTGTTGGCCACTCGGCTCGACGCCGTCGACCGTCAACAACTCATTCTCGACCTGCGGAGCGGTGAGCAGGTGGGTCTCAGGGACCCATCGGTCGATGCCGACGAGTGGACGCTTTCGTCTGGGGCCTTGCATGCTGCCGCGGAAGCCCTGCAATTTCCCGAGCCGATCGCCCCAGCGAATGGAGATCCCAACGGAGGATCGACTGAGGAGGAGATCCGCGGGAACGGGTGGAAGGTGCTCGGCTCTTACGAAGTGATATCTGCCGCGGGCCCTCTGACGATGCGACAGCGCTTGCGCGTTTTCGATGCGAAAGGTCGATCGGTGTTCGATCAGGTCATACATTCATCCGCGCGATCCGTCGTGCACGATACGTTCTTCGTATGGGATGGCATCCTGTACTTTCTGAAGGAACAACGATCGCTGGTGGCGGTCAGGCTTCCTTGAAGCGGAGGAGGGCGAGCAGGGGGTCAGTTATCAGTGATCAGTTGTCAGTGATCAGTGTTCAGTGAACAGTGATTAGAAGCGGTCTCAAAAATCCAAATCTCACAGATTCAAGCATTTCGCGCAGCGACCGCAGCGGAAGCAGTGCTCGCAGCGGTGAAAAATCGGTAGTTATCATTAACG
>JALONQ010000012.1 GCA_025454835.1 Bacteroidota bacterium
ACGATGAGGGACGCGCTCAGCGTGCCGCAGCTTCGTTCAAACGCACCCAACTCAACTCGAAGTTGGTAATCGACCATTTTTCAGCATCCTGCTAGTATCGTGTCCCCAAGGTACCTTCCATAATTCCTCTCGAAGAGTAAAACCGCGAATGCACGCCAATCAACGCGAATATCAGGTCCGTGGTCAAAGCAATTAGCGTTCATTCGCGTCAATTCGCGGTCGGTCTTTGTCAAAGTATCTCCGGAACCCGGCACGAGTAGATGCCACAACGTACACATCGATCACGCGAGAATCATCTGGGGACGACCAGGAATCGATCGATGAGCGCTCGACCGCGTACGGTCGTCGAGATGGGTGCCTGAGCGGTGAGGCCGACCTTCGCGCCGATCCACCGGCCGCGGGAGATCAGGAACGACCGGTCGATCAGCCTCCATGAAGTTGAAGCGGTGCGATAACTAAAGTTGACGACACCGCCATAGATGACATCGGCCCGCAGCTCGATCGATGTCTCAGTTTGATCACCGTGTCGGAACAATTCCTCGATCCCGCCCTTGTCGGCCTGGCGACATCCGACCGTTCCGATGATCGCACCGTACTCCGTGCGCTCTACAACGAGAGCAGCATAGTCCATTCCCATCACGACCAGCGAAAGTCGCTCGCCGGGCCGAAGGTGCGCCACATCGACGTCAGTCGTTGCGGTGAAGGCGCTTGCCGAAAATTTCTGCAGCAACAGGTGCGGCGTCTTCCAGAGGTTGAATCCGCCTCCGTCGATCGTTTGAGCGCTGAGATCCAATCTTCCCTGATGCAGCTTCGCCCACGAAGGGTCTGGATTCGCGTGCCACTGCCACTGCAGCCCGAGCGAACGGCCTGAGAATTCGTCGGAGGTCGGAATGAAGGCATGCGTGCCGATGCGTCGGGCCGGCGTCGTGTGCCGCATCACCGGTTTCCCCGTGCCGCCGCCGTCCGGATCGTCGCCGATGACGGGCCAGTCGTCCACCCATCGCATCGGTTGAAGATGCACGACGCGGCCCAGAGTGCCGCGATCCTGAAAATGCAGGAACCACGACGTGCCGTCGGGCATCTCAACCCACGCTCCCTGATGCGGGCCGTTCACGGCCGTCGCGCCTTGGCGCATGACGATCCGGTCATCATACGGACCGAACACGTTGCGCGACCGCAACACCGTCTGCCAACCCGTGGCGACGCCGCCCGCTGGAGCGAAGATGTAGTACCAGCCGTTCCGCTTGTAGAATTTCGGTCCTTCGATCGTAGGGTGCTTACCTGCCTGCCGAGCAGAGTTCGGCGCAGGCAGGTCGCCGCCGTAGAAGACGTTGACGCTATCGTCGAGGATACGGGTTCCGTCCGGGGACATACGACGGACCGTCAACACGGCGTTGAAGCCGACGCGGCTCTTCGCCCACGCGTGCACCAGGTACGCGTTGCCATCGTCATCCCAGAATGGACACGGGTCGATCCACCCCTTCGCCGAACGGACGATGATCGGCTCTTCCCACGGACCTTCGGCCTTCTCGCCGCGTACGAGCACAATGCCGACGTCCGGGTCCCCGTAGAAGACGTGGAAGCGTCCCTGACGCATCCTGAGAGCAGGCGCCCACACCCCCTCACCGTGTCGCGGAATACGGTATCGCTCGACCGGTGGGATGGCCGTCAGCGCATGTCCGACCAACGACCACTCGACGAGGTTGGTCGAGGTGAGGATGGGAAGGCCGGGGACGCAGTTGAAGCTGGACGAGGTGAGGAAGAATCGATCTCCGACGCGAATGGCGTCCGGGTCGGAGTAGTCACCAAGGATGACGGGGTTCGTGTAGGTCCGGTCGACCTTCTGAGCCGACAGCGTTGTCGGAAGAACCAACGACAGACAGCCCACGGTCAGGGCGAAAACATGTTGTCGAACAATCATCCTGTCGCTCTCAGGCCTAACGAAGGACCAGTGCTGCCAGGGCCGGATCGGCCACGCGCAATCCGTCCGCGAACAACCGGGCCACCGTCGCGGCGCCGAACTCGGAGAAGTGCGTGTCGTCGCGGCGGCCGTCGGGCAAGGACGCGTAGATCCCGGGGGGGATATGGAGGAACAGCTGCCTGGAGCCAACGGCTCCCAGGTCGCGCAGCAGTCGTTCCGAGGACCGATGCATGTCGACGAGGGGGACGGAGTGTGTGCGTGCGACCTCACGGGTCAGATCCGGATACTCGCCGTGGACGTCGAAGAAAGTTCCGGTGCTGTCAAAGCGGCGCCGCACGATCGGCGTGCACAGGATCGGCTGAGCCCCCGCCGCGCGCGTCTCTTCGATGAACCGGACGAGATTGGCGCGAAACTGGTCCGGCGGCGTATAGCGATCGACCTTCTCGTGGCTCTGATCGTTGTGGCCGAACTGGATGACGACGACGTCGCCGGGCTTCAGACGGGTCCGGACCGAGTCCCAACGATGCTCAGAAATGAACGTGCGCGTACTGCGCCCGTTGCGGGCGTGGTTCTCGACGCGGATCTCCGGCCGGAGGAATTCGTTGAGCCGCATCCCCCATCCGCGTTCAGGATTGTCGACGAGCGGCTTGTCGGCCATCGTCGAATCGCCGATCAGAAAGACGGTGACAGGCGGTGCGGACTGAAGCGAGAGGAGGAGAAGGATGACAAGTTGGCGCATGTTCGTTCGCGCGGGTGGAAAAGTGATTGAGCCACAAAGAACACAAAGATCACATAGAGATATAGTGTCGAACCTCCGATTCCGTAACTTCTCTCGGGTTCTTTGAGTTCTCTGTGCTCTTTGTGGCCAATGTCACTCTTCCTGGGGGCCTACGCCGACGCCGGCTTGACCGTCCCATCTACGTCCGCCACCGTCACACCTCTCCACTCGGCCACCTGTTCCATGATCCTCGTGCGCACGAGTTCGCGCAGCTCTCCGACTCGATCGGTCGTGAATCCCGACGTGTCGATCGGGGGGAGCACTTTCAGCAAGATGTCCGACGGCTTGCCGAATTTCCAGGTGTGCTTGGGGATGCAGTCGAACGTGCCGTCGAGCGCGACGGGGAGAATGGGCACCTTCGCGCGTATCGCCAGGTGGAACGCCCCGTCGGCGAACGGACGCACGCGGCCGTCCATCGTGCGCGTTCCTTCCGGAAAGATCATGACTGAGCATTTCTGGGCGAGCACCTTCTGCGCGTGGATCAACGCGGCCGCGCCGCTGCGTGCGCTCTTCCGGTCCACCTTGATGTCGGCGGAGAGGTGCATCATCCATCCGACGAACGGCAGCTTGAAGAGCTCTTCCTTTCCCAGCCACTTCATCTCCCACGGGAGGTGACTGACGACCGGAATATCCGCCAGCGACTGATGATTGCTCACGACGACGTACGGATGGCGCGGATCCTCGACCTTCTCACCCAGGACGCGGATACGCCAAGCCGGATTCACACGGGCGAGAGCGCGGCCCAGCTTGCGGAAGAGGTAGCCGGTGTGATACCGCACCGGGTCGCGATCGAACAGCCGGCGGATCGCCATGAGCGGGAGCCAGGCTCCGATCAGGCTGACGCTCAGGATCCAGACGCGAATGGAACGGAGGGCATCGATCATGATCGTGTCGGCGTGTGGCTGAGTTGGACGAGGACGATACCGGCGATAATGGCGATGAGCCCGAGGGCCAGCCGCAGGTCGATGTGCTGGTCGCCTTTGACGAGACCCACCACGGTGCCCGTTAATGGCGAGAAGGCGAACGCGAGCGCGAGCGTGACGCCAAGGTTCTCCGACAAGCTGAGCGACGAGTAGAAGCTCCACATGCCCAGGCTTCCCGCGATCACGCCGCCGCCGATGATGATCATGAGCCACGCCTTCGTGTCGGCGGGATTCACGATCGACTTCCAGGCCGGAAGCGACAAGAGCCCGAGAATGACGAGTGCGACGAGCGTGCGAAGCGTGATACCGGCGATCGGTGGGATGCCCATGGCCCGCAGGCCGGCCTTCTCGAAATAGCCGCCGAATCCCCAGGCCACACCGGCGAGGATCGCAAAGAGAACGTAGGGTTTCATTGGATCTCTCAAGATGTCCTGTTTCAATAACGTACACAAGAAATCGCTCATTCGGGAGCCCACCCCCGAAAGAGCGGTTCTCTGCGTGCTTTTCGTTGTCAGCGCAACAAACTGTTCGTACCTTCTGGTTAGGCACACAACGAGATTCCGAATCCGCCTGCGAGAGAGATCAAAGGCAAAGCGCGGTTCGGAATGACATGGACGCGAGTCTTCCAACGTCATTCCGAACGGACCGTTTCCCATTTGACCTTCATCGAGAGGTTCGATTCGCCTGCCTGCCGTGCCGGCAGGCGAGGCAGGGAATCTCGTTTTACGCCGGGCATCCGCAGTGTCGAACCCGGGGCTTCCAGAGTATAGGGATGACCAACGTCATGACGGAAAACGAGATTCGGCCCACGAACGCCCCGGACCGCGAACGCGCCATCAGGGCCATCAAGATACTCCTGTTCAGCGCTTCGATCGTCCCCGCCATCGTCGGCGGGGCCATCGCCGCATCCACCGGCTCATTCGCATGGACGCCGTTCCTGTTGGCCGCGCTCGGCCTGTTCATCGGCCAGGCCGGAGGCGACTATCTTTACTACTACGGCACCCACTTCCACACCGACGCGCGTGACGCGCACACGAAGATCTTCGCCGGCTGGCGGCCCCTCTTTACGGGAACGCTCTTCGCCCCCGAGCGAACGGTCTGGGCCGGCGCACTGTGTCTGGCCGTCGATCTCGGCATCGCCGTGTACTTCTATCAGCTGATGGGGACGGCGATCCTCTGGTTCGCCCTGGCCGGAGGACTCATCGCCATCTTCTTCACGCCGCTGATGCTGCGGGGCTGGAAAGAGCCGGTCATCTTCGTCACATTCGGTCCGTTGTGCGTGGCGGGCATCGTTTTCGCGCTGACCGGAACGTTGAGTCAGGCGGCGATCGTCGCTTCCTTGCCCGTAGGCTTCTTCGTGACGGTCGTGGCCTACCTCAAGAGCGCGCGGTTCGACGTGGTCGACAGCGGGGGGGAGCAGGTGGTGCTGAAGCTGTCGCGGACGGTCATTCTCGTCCTGCTCGCGTTCGGCTACGTGTCGCTCGTTGCGGGTGTGGCGCTGTCGTACCTCCCGATGTGGTCGCTCGCCGGGCTTCTCTCGCTGCCGCTGGCCTGGAGCGTGGCGTCGATCGTTCGTCAGTCGAGCAGCAAGGTCTCGGAGTACTTGTGGGCGACCGTGCGGTCCATTGTCATCCTGGTCGTTGTGGGAGCGGGGTTGGCTGCGGGATTCCTCTTCTGACCAGAGGAATGCGCTGATAGGTTGTAGGAGGTAGGAGAGAGGTGGAGTGGAGGCTTCGCGGAAGACCGTTCCTACCATCGCTTTCCGATTGACCATTCTCCATTCTCCATTCTCCATTCTCCATTCTCCATTCTCCATTCTCCATTCTCTATTCTCTATTCCCTATTCTCTATTCACTCCCAAAAGTTCTTCAATGACCTTCAAAGAAACCCTGCTCATTTGGTTCAAAGCCGCACGCGCGCCGTTCCTCGTCGTCAGCTTCATTCCCTCCGTCCTCGGCGGACTCGTCGCCTGGTATCACGGCAGCTTCGACGCACTCCTGTTCGGGCTCGTCACGCTCGGCGTCGTCATGGCGCATTCGGCCGCGGATTTCATCGACGACTACTTTGACTTCAAGAAGGGGAACCTGGGGAACAAGGAAAAGCAGTTCCATGACAGTCCGCTCATCGACGGCAAGGTGACGCCCGGGCAGGTGATGTTCGCCGCCCTGCTGTGCCTGGCCATTGCCGTCGCCACCGGCATCTACGCGTATCTGGCGGTCGGGATGCCGGTCATCTACATGATGGCGGTCGGAGCGTTCATCGTCTTCTTCTACACGTCGCCGCCGTTCATGCTCAACTACCGCGGCCTGGGCGAGACGGCTCTGTTCTTCGCATTCGGTCCGATGATCACGTTCGGCGTCTACTACGTCCTGCTTCCCGAATTCCACTGGGAGCCGGTGTTGCTCGGCATCCCGCTCGGCATCTTCACGATGAACATCGGCATCGTCAGCAACACGTTCGACCACAACGACGACGAGAAGTCGGGCAAGCGTACGCTCGCCCTGCGGCTCGGACAGGCGAACGCGGTGAAGTTCCTGGCGATCGTCTCGGTCGTTGCGTACGTCGTCCTCGTGGCGGCCGTCCTGGCCGGCCTTGCGACCCCCTGGTCGCTCCTCGCTCTCCTCGCCGCTCCGCTCGCGGTCGAGACGGTCCGCAAGACCTCGCTCTTCGCCGACACGTCGAACTATACGCTGGCGATGACGAAAGCCATCGCGTTGTCGTCCGTGACGGGCATCCTGCTCAGCATAGGGTACGCCGTGGCGATCTATCTCACCTGAAGAAACTTAGCCACAAAGAACACATAGAACACAAAGTGGAATTGAACTGATGCTTCTCTCTGTGCTCTTTGTGCTCTTTGTGGCTAATGTTCCTTGCTTGTGAGCGCACTAAGCTCACGCTCGAACCGCGCGATCTCCTCATCCCCAAATCCCTTCTCCTTCGCCGCGCTCTCCAGCGTCCCCCAGATCGGCTCGCCGCACGCCAGGCATTTGATCCCGTTACGCATCATGTAGGTGACGGCTTCCGGGACCGCCTGAACCAAATCCTCGATGGTCATGGTCCGGGTGATCATATCGATGGTTCCCTCCTTGGTCTCGTTTTGATGCCCGCAGCCTTCCCAAAGTTGCAGATTCGGAGGCATTCTTCGGAATCGATCAGGTCTCCGCACGCATCCATCCTGCGCCGCTGGATCTCTGCGCCCAAAAACCGGAATTTCATACTGATACGCACAGGAGAGCTTGGCCAAGACCGGTGAGCTTGTGGCACGGTGGTTGACAGACGCGTGCTGTCGTTGATCCTGCCATTTCCACGATCGAAAGGTCACGCCATGTCGACCGGCCTGCTGCGACGTCTCCTGCCAACGCTGATCCTTTGCTCCGCTCCTCTTTGGTCTCAACCGGCCGCGCCGGTCATCAGCGAGGAGACCAAGGCCTGTCTCGACTGCCATGCAACATTCCAACCCGGCGTGGTGGAGGACTGGCGGCACAGTCTCCACGCCGCGACGACCCCCACGCTCGGCATGTCGAAGCCGGCGCTCGAGCGTCGGATCAGCGCAACCGAAGTTCCCGAGGAGCTTCGGAATGTCGTCATTGGTTGTTACGAGTGTCACAGCCGGAACACCGCTGCGCATCGTGACGCGTTCGACCACTTCGGCTACACGATCAACGTCGTCGTCTCGCCGAATGACTGCGCAACGTGTCACATCACCGAGCGCGAGCAGTACGCCCCGAGCAAGAAAGCGCATGCGCTCGACAACCTCGAGAAGAATCCGCTCTACCACACTCTCGTCCACTACCTGACGAGTCAGAAGAAAGTGGAGGGGTCGAAGCTCGTGCAACAGCCCGCTTCAGAAACGGCGATCGGCGGCGCCTGCTACGCCTGTCACGGTACCAAGGTCGAGGTCCTGGCGCTGCACACGGTGTCGACGGCGGCCGGCGACGTGGAGGTGCCGCTGTTGACGAACTGGCCCAACCAGGGGGTCGGCCGCGTCAATCCCGACGGGAGCCAGGGGGCGTGCACGTCGTGCCATCCACGGCACAGCTTCTCCATCGAAGTGGCCCGCAAGCCGCACACGTGCTCGCAGTGTCATCTCCAGCCGGATGTCCCTGCCTGGGACGTGTATGTCGAAAGCAAACACGGCAACATCATGATGTCGAAGGAGCGGGAGTACACGTGGGACCGCGTGCCGTGGTTGGTGGGCCGCGACTTCCGCGTTCCGACCTGCGCCTCGTGCCACAACAGCCTGCTGGCGACCCCTGACGGCAATGTCATCGCCGAACGGTCGCACGATTTCGGCTCCCGCCTGTGGGTGCGCATCTTCGGGTTGCCGTACGCCCATCCGCAGCCAAAGGACGGGGCGACGCACGTGATACGCAATGCCGACGGACAGCCCTTGCCGACGACCTTCGCAAACATTCCCGCTTCGTCGTTCCTGATCGATGCCGGCGAGCAGGCTCAGCGGCGTGAGACGATGGCGAACGTGTGTCGTTCGTGCCACTCGACGGATTGGACGCTCCAGCACTTTGCGGCCCTCGATACGGCTGTGGTCGAGACGAACGCGATGACGTTGGCCGCCACGCAGGTGCTGGGCGAAGGATGGAAGCTGAAGATGGCCGACCCGAAGAACCCGTTCGACGAGTCGCTTGAGCACGATTGGATGAAGCAGTGGATCTTCTACGCCAACTCGACCCGGTACGGCTATGCGATGATGGGTCAAGACTACGCGGCGTTCAAAAATGGTTGGTGGGACCTGAACCTGAACCTGCAGAAGATGCACGAGACCGTACGAAAGGCGAAGTCGCCGCCGACCAAGCGATGACATAAAGAGGAGCGGGGAGGCTGGTGGACCCGGACGCATCTTCCGAACGGCATTTCCGTAGTACCGGCCTGCAGTTCCGTGTCCCATCCTCTCCAACGGAAGGCGCGACCGATGCGCAGCAAGACCGTCTGCATCGTCGGAGCATCGGGCAAGCTCGGACGATACATGGTGCAGCAATGTCTGGACCGCGGGTACGTTGTCCATGGCGTTTGTCGTCCCAAGAGCGTCGTCAAGCTTGAGCCATTCAAGGATCGCATCAGCATCTTTGCCGGGGCCACGAACGACCGGGAGGTGATCCAACGTGCGGTCGCCGGTTGCGACGGCGTGCTCACGGTGCTGGTACCGTGGGGACGGCAACACTATGCCACGGGCACTGCCCAGGCCGTTCTCGACCTTGCCCGTCCGGACGCCCGATTGATCTTCTCGTGTGGGTGGCATATCACGCGTGATGGGCTGGACAAATTCTCGAACCTGCTCCAGTGGCAGGAACGATTTGCGCGATGGATCGGCGCCGCCACGCGGATCATTGATATCGACGACCAGATCGAAGCGTGCCAGCGCATCTTCAACAGCGACGCGCGCTGGACGGTCGTCCGCGGAAGCGATCTGGAGGAGGGGGAGAGCCAGGGCCTGCCAGTGTGGAGCCGTCACGTCGGTGACCCCATTCTTGAAAGCAATCGCACGCGCCGCATTGACTACGCCCTGTTCATGGTGGCGGCCCTCGAGAACGAGGACCTGGTCCATGAGGCCCCGGCCATCGTGGGGCGTCAAACACCTTCAGCACGGGCACACGCTGCGTGACCTAAGGAGGACGAACGTGAAGAGATGGTGGTGGATGTTGTTGCCGGCGGCCGTGGTCGTGGCGCAGAATGCCGACGCCGTCAAGGCGCCGTTCCGGGCAGGAAAGATCACGGAAGCCCGCCGAACGGCCGAGGAATGGCTCAAGAGCGAGCCCTCGAATCCCGACGCGCACTATTGGATGGCGGTCGTCCTGCAGCATCGCGAGGTCCGCGACCTCGAGACGGCCACGGAGCATATCGAAGAGGCCGTCGACCGTGTGCCCAACAATGCCGATTACCAGTTCATGCTCGGCGGCATCTACGGCCAGACCGCCCAATCGGCAGGAATGATCAAGCAAGCCTTGCTGGCGCCAAAGATCAAACGGGCATTTGCCCGTGCGGTCGAGTTGAACCCGGAGCATGTCGAGGCGCGTATCGCCCTCGCACAGTACTACCTCATGGCCCCGGGATTCATGGGTGGAGATGAGGACGAAGGGTTTCGCCAACTCGACGAAGCGGCGAAACGCAATGAACCACGCGGGCGCATGGCCAAAGCCGCCATGCTCGAACGGAAGAACCGGTTGGCCGAGTCTGAGAGCGAATGGAAGCTGCTGGCGACGAAATACCCCGAGGATTGGATCCCGCACAAGAACCTGGGCTACTTCCTGCTGCGCCGGAACCGGGCTGAAGAGGGGTTGAAACCGATGCAGAGGTACGTGGCGTTGCGTCCCGATACCGCGGATGCGTTCGACAGTCTGGGCGAACTGCAGCTGGCCGCTGGACGGGTGGACGAGGCCATCACGACGCTCCGGAAGGGACTGGTGATTGACCCGACCTTTGGGTCATCCTGGTTCCTGCTCGGGCAGGCGCATGAACGGAAGAAGCAGCCGGCCGAAGCGAAAAGTGCTTATCTCAAGGTTGTCGAGAACGACCGCAATGAGCAACTCAAGAAGCAGGCGACGGAGCGACTGAAGCATCTGCCCTGAGCGATCGGTCCGAGTCCGGACCGCATGCAAGACAACGAAGCCCGACGGAACCGACTCCGCCGGGCTTTGCGTTCGGTCGCGCGAGGAGAAAGACGCACCCGCCTTCACGTCACCGGATGTAGCGGACCCACGTCCGATTGCGTATCTTGCCTCATCACTTCTCGACACTAAGCGCCGATGGAAACCAATCCCTACCTCATCGCCGGCGTCGGGCTCGTGGCCGGCGTGTTCGCCGGGCTGCTCGGCATCGGCGGCGCCATCATCATCGTCCCCATCCTGGTCTTCGTCTTCGGCCTCACGCAGCAACAAGCTCAGGGAACGACGACGGCTTTTCTCGTCCTCCCTGTGGGATTGCTCGGAGCGTGGGTCTACTACCAGCGTGGACTGGTCAACGTGAAGTGGTCGCTGCTCCTGGCCGCAGGGTTCTTCCTCGGAAGTTTTGCCGGTGCACGCCTGGCCATCTCGCTTTCGAACGACATTCTCCAGAAGCTGTTCGGCATCCTTCTGATCGCGGTCGGAGTGCGGATGACGTTCTTCGGCCGGTGATCGACCTCCGACATGTCAGAAACGCAGAAGGCGCGGTCTCCCGCGCCTTCGCTGTTTTTGGGCCTTCCCTGCCTCCGACAAACCCTCGCCGGTTCCCATTTGAAACCTTCACCAAACCTCTCTCCTCCATCCTTCCTCCTTCCCACCCGGCTCCATCCCCCGCGCTCGTGCTACCATTCCTCCTTCGAAAACGCCGCTCCGACCTGCTTCGCGATCCGGCCAACGTCCTCCATCGCCACGGGATTGCCGCACGTCATGATGATCGTCGACGACGGCTCCATGCGTTTCTGCAGATCGGCTTTGGACACGTACGAAGGCAGGGTGGGGCGTACCGCACGGGCCAGATCGGCCTCGACAACGATACGCGTCTTGTGATCGGAGCCGGCCTCTTTCATCAGCTCTTCCTCACGCATCGGCAGATCATAGATCAAACGAAGCAGATTGTTCCCGCGGCCCTTGCCCAGGTGAGGGTCGGAGAGGTCGGGCGATGACGGACGGCTGACGGTCGGGAGATACACAAAGTCCAGTTTGCCAGCTTCCATGATCGCGTGAAGCGCGGCATGATATCCCAGCTCCGGAGCGGTCCGGTTGGCATGAATGAGCGTGAACCGCGTGTTGGTGGTCCTGCCATGGACGGCTTCGTGATTCAGTTGCTTGATCATCGAAGCGAACGGCGCCAGACCGGTACCTGTGCCGATCATGAGCACATTCCGAAATCCTTGCGCTCGTTTCTCGAGCGTGAAATCGCCGGCGATCTTGGTGTAGTAGATGATCTCGTGGTCCTCGCCCGGTTCGATCTGGAACAGCGACTCCGTGAGACGACCGGGCCGGCCGGTCTCATTCCGCTCGAGGATGACATAGAACTCGAGCCACCCTTCCTGCTCGGTCTCGAACGGTGCAGAGGCGACGGAGTAGGAATGTGTCACGGGGCCGCGCTTCACCTCGCCGCGCTCGTCGAGGTCGGGCTCGTAGGCGAATCCGCCCTCCGGAACCGGCACGCGCTTCGTAAGCCGGCAATGATCGCGGCGCAGAGCGATGTACTGCCCTGCTTCGTAAGGAGGGAACGAGTCCCCGCGCTGCGGCACGAGCCGGAAGACGGCAAGATGAGGAACGAGATTGAACCGCAGAACCGCGGAACCGACGCGACGTTCAGCCATGGAATGGCGAATGATGATGATTCCATAATACACCCCGAATTCCGGAGATTCAACGCGCATGCACGGTTTGACCGGATCGCCGTGTGATGCCCGTCTCATGGTTCCTTAAACCTCACCGTTGCGGTCGTGTCTATCTCTTATCACATTACATCCAACGAACAGTCGAACGCAACGTCACTTCTCACTATCGAAGGAGCAACACCATGAAGCATTCATGGATCTTTGTCATCATGGCGGTCCTGGTCTGGACCGGATGCGATAAGAGCACGGACCCGGTCGATCAGGCGGCGCTTGATGAAGATGTGGCGACGGCCGTCGCCGGAGCGGTCGGAGAGGATGGCGGTGGTGCGGCCGACCAGGTCAACGACGCCGCGAGCCTTGCCTCAACGGGCGGAATTCCCGCCTCGGCGATGCTCATGAACGCCGCCTACGGGGCCGAAGGAGGCGCCGCGATCGACACCGTGTACGATGCGGCCACCGGATGGTGGACGGCCACGCTGACCCGGACCCGACTGGCGCCCGGCGTGGGCTACGCCGCGTACGTCTACCGGGTCTATCAATATCAATTCCTTAATGCCGGCGGCACGGCACAGCGCCGCTACGTCGTCAGCGGCGACACGGCCCGGACCATCAACTTCAAGATCCTCCGGGGCATCGGATATCATCGGACGCCGCGTCGTGTCCATCGTCTTGATTCGCTCGGCGGCAACTGGGTCGTGACGAACGCGCATCTGTCGACCGTCACCATCACCGGCTCGGCCGGTACCTATTATCGACGCGGGATCGATACACTCACCACGTCCGCAGCCACCCGGACGCACGATAACACCCTCCGGATCACGAGCCTGTCCGTCACTCGGACGCGGGGGCTCTCGCCCACCGTCAGCGGAACGATCTCGGGCACGTACGAAGCCACGATCACCTTCCTGCGCGGAGATGTCTACCGTGAGCGGTCGGTGTCGCGCGAATTCACGGTCACCTACACCGGCGATGAAACGCGCGTGGGCGTCGGTGGACGTAACTTCAGGTTCGACCGTCAGTTCGGCATCTCGCGCCCCGGCTGACCGCCGATTCTCATCTTCGCCACGGCCTCGCCCTTCCGGCGGGGCCGTTTTGTTTGTACAAGCGTCATCGTGAAACACTTGCACTCGAAGCGACCTCTCTCTAGGTTCCTGCTACCATCCCGATGGAGGTCGCACCATGGTCCGCCGCTCACTGCACGCCTATTCCACCCGCCGCCAATTCCTCCGTCAGGCCGGCATGGCCTCCGTGGGTCTGTTCCTGGCGGACGAAATCCTCGCTCATCCATATCGCCCGGTCCACTGGCTGCTCGACGATGCGCGTCACGTGCGGGTGGCGGGTCGTGTGACGGTCGCAGGCTTGGGGATCAAGGGGGCCGTGGTCAGCGACGGCGTCTCCGTAGTGGCCACGGCCGCCGACGGGACCTACACCCTCCACTCGACCGATCGACAAGAGTTCGTCCACCTCTCCCTGCCGTCGGGGACCGATATCCCTCTCAATCCGACCGGGACGGCACGCTTCTATCATCCGATCGCAGCGACAGGCGGTGAGATGCAGGCTTCGTGGGATCTCACGCGGCTGAAGGAGAACGACGACACCCATCGGTTCCTGGTCCTCGCCGACCCGCAGGTGCTCGACATGGACGACGTGAAGCGATTTCATGATGAGACGGTGCCGGACATCCGCGCGGTGGCGGGTGAAGGGGGCGGACCGGTCTTCTCCGTCGGATGCGGTGACCTGATGTTTGACCGGCTCAACCTGTTCCCGGAGTACGAGAAAGCGGTCGAGTTGAGCGGAGTACCCACGTTCCAGGTGCTGGGCAATCACGATGTCGTCACGTCAGCGCTGTCGGATGAACCCTCAGCCCGGGTCTTCCGCAACCACTTCGGACCGACATGGTATTCCTTCAACCGTGGTGATATTCATTACGTGGTGCTCGACGATGTGCTGTGGCTCGGACGCGGCTACTTTGGCTACATCGACGACGTTCAGTTGAATTGGCTGCGTCAGGACCTGTCGTTCGTCGAGAAGGGGCGTACCGTCGTCGTGTTCCTCCACATTCCGGTCTATGACAAGCAGCATGAGCGTAACGGAGAGAAGAAGCCGGAGAATGCATCGGTCGTGGTGAACCGGCAAGCGCTCTACAAGGTGCTGGAGGGCTACGACGCTCATTGCCTCGTGGGCCACATGCACGAATCGGAGCATTTGCGCGATGGTGGCGTACGCCATCATGTGTGCGGAGCCGTATGCGGCGCATGGTGGTCGGCTGACATGTGTGGCGACGGGACGCCCAACG
The DNA here is from genome assembly GCA_025454835.1 of Bacteroidota bacterium. Lineage (GTDB taxonomy): Bacteria > Bacteroidota > Ignavibacteria > UBA10030 > UBA10030 > 2-02-FULL-55-14. Next base: position 14,224 of record JALONQ010000012.1, read on the forward strand.
GCTACGCCGTCTACGAAGCGACCGGCAGTACGCTCCGATGGCGCTACCGCGGCACGGGCCGCCCGTGGGACGATCAGATGGTCATTCACCCCCGCGGGGCCGATCCCAAGCGGCCGGAGGCTATCGTCGCGAACGTGTGGGACGCCGACGAAGCATGGGAGGTCCTATGGTATGAGGACGGCATCCGGGCAGGGAAGATGGAGCGGTTCCTCGGCGCCGACCCGGCGGCCGTACGCTTGTTCGAAGGCAAGACGCTTCCGAAGAAGCACGCATGGGTCGAGCCGTATCAGACCGACCACCTCTTCAGCGTTGTGCCCGCGGCAAAGACCCGGGAGGTTGTCGTGGAGGCGCGGGACCGGTTCGGGCGCGTCTATCGGACCGCTCTGAAGTAGGACTGGTGAGCTCATCGTACGGCGCGGGAGGTCCTTCCTTCCGCGCTTTTTTTTTGGTACGTTAATGGCCGGTCTTTCACCATCGAACCGTTCGAATTCTCATCGAGGTATCCCATGCGCATCGGCATTCTCACCGGCGGCGGCGACGTCCCCGGGCTCAATCCCTGCATCAAAGCCGTGGTCTATCGAGCCCAGGACCAGGGCATTCAAGTGGTCGGCATCCGTCGCGGATGGGCCGGCTTGCTCAACTTCAACCCCGATGATCCGACGACGCGCGATGCGTGCGTGGTCGATCTCAACAAGATGAACACCCGTACGGTCGACCGGACCGGCGGCACGTTCCTCCATACGTCGCGGACCAATCCCCAGAAGGTCGTCGCCTCGGGCATTCCGGCGTTCCTTCGAACGAAGGAGCATGACGCTCTGAAGGAGGGGGACAAGGTCGATTTCACGCCCCATGTGCTACGGGTCATTGAGCATCTGAAGCTCGACGCCATCATCTCCATCGGCGGCGACGATACGCAGAGCTATGCACTCCGGTTGCACAAGGAGGGCTTTCCGATGATCTCGATCCCGAAGACGATGGACAACGACGTCTACGGGACCGACTACTGCATCGGGTTCTCGACGGCGGTCACGCGCAGCATCGACTTCATCACAGCCCTGCGCACCGTGGCAGGGTCGCATGAGCGTATCGCCGTCGTCGAGCTCTTCGGCCGCAATTCGGGAGAGACGTCACTCATCACCGGCTATCTGGCCGGCGTCGACCGGGCGCTCATCTCCGAAGTGCCGTTCGATATGGACAAGCTGGCGGGCTATCTGATGGAGGACAAGAAGAACAATCCCTCCAACTATGCCATCGTGACCGTATCGGAAGGGGCACACTTCAAGGACGGTACCGTGGTGGAATCGGGTCCGGAAGATGCCTACGGGCACCGCAAGCTCGGCGGTATCGGGGCGCTCGTGGAGGATCAGTTGAAGAAGCGGCTTGGGGCCCACACGGTGTACCAGCAGGTGGCGTATCTGATGCGCAGCGGCGAACCGGATGCGCTCGACCGCATGGTCGCCACGTCGTACGCCAACCTGGCGATCGACCTCATCTCGCGGAAGAAGTACGGAAAGATGGTCGCGCTGCGCGACGGCCGCTACACGTACGTTGCCATCGAGACCCTGTCGCAGGGACTCAAGCGAGTGGACGTCGGTGAACTGTACGACACGGAACAGTACCGGCCGAAAGTGGTGGATCTCCTGAACAAGCCGATGTTCTTGTACTGAGGAGAACGATTGAGAGGCGAGAGGGAGGAGGTGCGAAAATTTCAGAGATAACAGCAAAGGCGCGGAGCGATCCGCGCCTTTGCCTTTCTGATCCCTTCCCACCTCCTCTATCCTACATCCTCCATCCTTCCTCTGCCATTCTCATTGGTTCATACCTTCGGTGCTTTTGCGATCGCCCTCGCCCTGAACAGGATGTCCTTCTGCTTCTTGTGGAATTCCACGGTCGCCGCATCGACACGACGGCTGTATTCGGCTTCAGCGGCCTCGACACGGTTCTGCGACACTAACGTTGCCACCAACCCGGCAAAGAGCGCAGCGATGGCAGCGGCAAGCTCGCCCAGGACGGCCCAGCACAACCCGCCGACGATGATGCTGATGGCGGCGATCAGACCCCACGGCATTTCGGCGACGGGACGGCGGTCCACCACCAGTCGGCCGCGCTCGTCGAAAGCCACGCTCTTCATCAGCGTTTCCCACTCCTTCTCGAGGCACTTCAACTCCGCCAAACGCTCCTCCGAACCGGTACGCGTGAAGATCAGTCTCACCTCTCGCCGGGTCTCTCCGTCCTTCATGACCGCTTCGTTCTGCGATGAGGTGAGGATCCAGCCGAACTCCTGGCGTCTTCGCACTTCGCTCTGCTGGCGTTCGGGCTTGACGCCGACGACAAGGGATTCAGCACGTTCCATGATGGACCTTCACTGTCTCATTTCATGAGCAAGATCTTGCGCGTGGCGGAAGAACCGCCGGCATGCAACCGCAGGAGATAGACCCCTGAGGCGAACCGCTCTGCATCCCACGCGACCACGTATTCTCCGGCTGCATGCACGCCGTCCGCCAGTGTCGCAACGTTTCGCCCGAGCAGGTCAACGACGACCAGGCTGGCACGGCTCTTCTCGGACAGCCGATACCGAACGTGCGTGCGCGCGTTGAACGGATTGGGAAACGCCGGATCGAGCGTCAGTTGAGTGGGATATTGGAAAGGTTCCCGGACGCTCAGGTACGTCGTGAACGCAATGTACGAATCTCCATCTTCAGGCGGCTTCCGGATCCGCACCTGGAACACGTCTCCGACGGCCGGTGAAATGGTCTGTGAAGGGGATGTGAAGACCACCCACCAGCCCAATTGGATCGGCTGCGTTGGACCCGAAGGGACGAAGTAGATCTCGTCACCGTGACTCAGCCCTCCTGAGCCGTCGGGGTCGAGAAAAATGAATGATGGTCTGGCCTCCGTCCCGGGCGTTCGAACGGTGAACCGCACCGGCTGTTGAGGAAGGCCGAACGCTGCCATCGACGTATCGGACAGCCCGGAGGTGATGGTGATCAGATAGTCGTCGGGTGTCGGGATCCCGGCGTAGGCCACGTCGTCCACGGTCAGCGCGGGCAACGCCACGGCTCCAGAGACGTTCGAGTGACCCTGGACCCAACCGGTCCGTTCGGTCCACACTTCGGGCGTATCGACGATCGTGAAGGCAAGGCGCTTGCCCTCGAACAGCGGACCCTCCTCATCCGGCAACCCGATCGGTGTCGGCGGCACGAGCACCGAGTCGCCGGGGATCGAGCGTATGCTGTACCGCGTGTCGGACAGTGTCCGGTGGATCTGAATGCGGAACGATGCGTTCCGTTCGGGGTCGTCGTACTGGGCAAACGCCCGCACCTCGACGTCTCCCCGCCCGGCAACGCGTTCGACGGCATACGACAACAGCTGGCGTTCGTTCGCAACCGAAAACTGTTCACTCGTCGTCTGTCCGACGGCCGACCCGTCGCTGGCCGTCAGCCGCAAACGGTATCGGGACCCGTTGGCTGCCGCGGTCGTCGCCCAGCTGACCGAATCTTGCGCACCTCGTCCAGAGGCCAGCGGCGTCCAGGACGCCCCGTCGTCGGAACTCACGTGGACCGACGTCGTCACGGGCGACCGTTCCGGGTCCGCGGCCAGCCAGCGCAGCATCACGGTCCCTGAGACCCTCACAGGCAACGGTTGGACGAGAGCGATCTCCGGCGTTCCGTTGCCAGGGTTGTCCACACGGAATGTGCGCTCGGTGCGCAGTTCACGGTAGCTTGTGTCGCCGGTCGCGATCAGTCGAATTTGGTAGCGCGTGCCGTCGGGGACGTCGGCTGTGTTCCAGACGATCGCCGAATCGGCGGAATGACTCACCGCAAGGTCGGCCCAGCGAAGGCCAGCATCCCCGGAGACCTGGAGAAACACTCGCAATGACGGTGGCGGCGCGGGAACGCTCCAGGACAGGGCGACATTGCCCGTCACTGTCGTGTCGTTCGTCGGGAGCGCGGCGAAGACGGCCAGACGTTGCGGCGCTTCCGACATGCGCAGCGCATGACGGGGTAATGTGCGCGCCACGTGGAGGTCGGCGAAGTACCAGTTGTGCTGTGCACCGGGCATCAGGTGGAGATCATCGTAGCCATTGACGATGCCGTACTTCGCGAGCGTGTCGACGAACGCCCGGGTCGTCGATTGATTGCCCGATTGCCCCGGACCGGTCGTGGTGTAGAGGAACTGCATCGCCGAAAACAGGTCAAGGCGTTCGGGCCGCCACAGCTGGAGCGATGCCGGGTCATAGAGGAAGAGCGATCCGTCGTATCCACCGGTGGAGATGAACCGTTCAGGGGCTTGCGTGACGAGCATGGCCGAGCCCAACCCGCCGTACGAGAATCCGTCGACCGACCGATGCCAGCGTGTCGGAAGCGTCCGGTAACGGGCATCGACCCACGGGATCAACTCGTCGGCGATATACATCGCGTCCGCCCAGGTTGGGGGGCTGCCGATCCGCGGCATCAGCAGGATGGCCGGCGGCATCGCTCCCGAGCGCCACAGTGAGTCGGCCACGGTCATGATCGAACCGCGTCGCGCCGCATCCTGCCGTGGCGTGATCCACTCGGTCTCGACCCCGCGCAGGAGCACAACGATCGGATATCGCTCGGCCGTCGAGTCGTAGCCGGGCGGGAGGTAGAGGTAGAACGACCTGGTGCCCACCGTCCCGCTCGAGAACGTTCGTTGTTCCAATCTCGCCGGTTGGGCCGGGGCCGCCGCGGCGAGCGTCATCAGCAGACCGAACAGGAAGATCGGCACCCGTCGTTTCATCGTTGCTTCATCGTCTCCAATCTCGCCGCTTCGAACTCGTCCCCCTTGTTCCATTCTGGAATGGGGACAGGTCCGGCGATCCTGAGGGTGAGGCGCGCGATCAGCTCTACCTGCTGCATTGCTCCGTCCAGCGTCCAGGGCCAGTCATCCGACAGTTGGTCTGACGGCTGATGATACCGGTTCTCGTTGTAGGCCTTGCCGACCTGCTCGGCGAACTCCTTCGGCTTGCCGACAAAGTCCTTCCCTTCGCCCATCGACAACGGCGGAATGCCCACCTTGGCGAAATTGAAGTGATCGGAGCGATAGAAGTGTCCCTGCTCAGGGTGCTGGTCCGGCGTGATGGTCATGCCCATCGCCTTCGTGACCGATGCCAGGTCGGTGCCGAGCGATGATCGGTCATAGCCTTGGAACGACACGTCGTTGGTCCTACCGTACACGTTGAACCCGTCGATATTGACATTCGCCGCGGCGTTGATGAGCGGAATGGGTAGATGCGTCGCGAGGTACGCTGAGCCCAGCAGGCCGAACTCCTCGGCCGTGACGAACGAGAAGAGAAGCGAGCGTGCGGGGCGCTGCGCCATGGACGAAAACGCGCGCGCTAACTCGAGGCTCATCGCGCATCCGCTGGCGTTGTCAAGCGCGCCGTTGTAGATCGAATCTCCCCTGACCGGCGTGCCGATGCCGAAGTGATCGTGGTGTGAAGAGAAGATGATCGCATCCTTGCTCAGTTCGCGGTCGCGTCCGCGGACAAGGCCGAGGACGTTCACACCGTCGAACGTCCGTACAGACATCCGGATCGTGGCCGAGTACGTCGACTTCAATCGCACCGGCCGGAAGTCGGGCTTGGCAGCTGCGGCCATGAGGTCTTCGAGCGTGAGGCCCGACATCGCCAGGATCTCGCGCGTGGCCGGCTCGGTGGTCCATGCCTTGACCTTGAGCGTGGATGTCGCGGCATCGCTGGCCAGCAACAGATTCTCGCCGCTGCGCGAATTGGCGACGACGGCCCAAGGGTAGCCGGCCGTCGAATCGGTGTGAATGACAATGGCTCCCGCGGCCCCTTTGCGCTGGGCGATGTCGTACTTGTACGTCCACCGACCGTACAACGTGCGCGCCTTGCCGCCGAAAACCTTCGGGTCGTCCGACGGAGGATCGTTGTTGAGAAACACGAGCATGGCTCCCCGTACGTCGACGTCCTTGAAATCATCCCAATTCTGTTCGGGCGCGACGACCCCGTAACCGACGAAGATCATGGGGACGTTCGCCAGCCGCAGTTCAGGAGTGGGCGTGCCACTCATCAAGGTCGTTTCCAGTAAGTTCCTCATCCTGAGGGTCTTGCCGCCGCCCCGGACCTCTGTGGTCGTCGTCGGAAGGATGCGGTGGGCGATCATCGTCACCTTCTGGAAATACGTGCCGTTCTCGCCCATCGGCTCGAGGCCGTATTCTTTGAGCCGGTCGGCGATATAGGCGGTGGCCTTCTGCTCGCCGAGCGTGCCTGGCGCGCGTCCGAGCAGCGAATCGTGCGATAGAATGCGCACATGGCCCATCAGCGTTTCGGGCGTTACGGTGGCGAGGACGTGTTCGACGGGGTCCTGGGAACAGGAAGCGACCAGGATCGTTGACAGCAACAGCAACGATGCAGTTCTCATGGCGGTCCTATCGATTGACGTTGCAGGCTAGGGCGTCGGTGTTCGTCACGGTAGCAAGGACGAACTGCCGGAGGGTGTGCCTCCGGAGCATCTTGCCAGCAATATACTGAATTTGGCCGGGAGAATGATCGGAGTGCCAGGGGATGATTCTCGCCCTCAGGAATCACATATTGCACCCGTTCCGTCACATCCACTTCCCCCATCATCACCACGGAGCAATACCCATGAAGAAACTGCTGCTCGGCTGGCTGGCCGTGTTCGTCACGATCTCGGTCAGCAACTACGTCATCCATAACCTCATACTTGGCAGCACGTACGAGCAGATCAAGGAGGTATTCCGGCCCGACATGATGGACAAGATGTGGATCATCAGTCTGGTCACGGCCATTCAGTCGTTCTTCTTGGTGCTCATCTTCTCGAAGGGATATCGGGGCACGGGAATCTTCGAAGGCGTCCGCTTCGGATTCTACGCGGGCTTTTTGGTCGCGACGGGAATGGCCTACGGCAGCTATGCGACGTACGCCATTCCATATCCACTGGCGATGCAGTGGTTCGTCTATGGTGTCGCCCAGTATCTGCTCTCCGGCGTCGTCGCCGCCATCGTGTATGGCAAGAGCAGCTCACCGGCGGCCTCCTGAACAGGTCACGCCGGAGCATGTCGAAGACCGCCGGTCCCTCCTCCGGCGGTCTTTCTGTTCAGTCCATTTTTTGGTACGTTGCGTGCGATCAGACACGCTGGGTGATCTATGAACACTCCTTCGTTTTACACGGTCGGCCTGGTGCAGATGGCCGTCAGCGCCGACCTGAAAGAGAACCTCCACCGCGCCGTTGGCTTCGTGCGCGACGCGGCGAAACGCGGCGCTCAGGTCATCTGCCTTCCGGAGCTCTTCCGCTCTCCGTACTTCTGCCAGTCGGAAGATCCGGCGCTGTTCGACCTGGCCGAACCGGTCCCCGGTCCCTCGACCGACACCTTCGGCTTGCTCGCCCGCGAATTGCAGGTGGCGATCGTCGTGCCGGTGTTCGAGAAGCGGTCGTTCGGGCTCTACCATAACAGCGCGGCCGTCATGGACCGTGACGGTCAGATGGCCGGATTCTATCGCAAGATGCACATCCCCGACGACCCCGCGTACTACGAGAAGTACTACTTCACGCCGGGCGACCTCGGCTTCAAGGGCATCGACACGAGTTTCGGACGCGTCTCCGTCCTGATCTGCTGGGACCAGTGGTTTCCGGAAGGCGCGCGCTTGTCGGCGCTCACCGGCTCGTCGATCCTTCTTTATCCCACCGCGATCGGTTGGCATCCGCACGAAAAGGCGCAGTACGGCGCCGCACAACGCGATGCGTGGCAGACGGTCCAGCGGGGACATGCCGTGGCGAACGGCATCTATGTGGCCGCTGTCAACCGCGTCGGACATGAGAAGCCGTTGCCAAACGGCGCCGGGATCGAGTTCTGGGGGACGTCGTTCATCGCCGACCCGCAAGGCGTTGTCCTGGCGCAGGCGTCGACCGACAAGGAAGAGATCCTCCTGGCTGACGTTAAACTTGCGCACCTCGAAGAGATCCGGCGCCACTGGCCGTTCCTGAGAGACCGGCGGGTGGATGCGTTCGGGGACATCACCAAGAGATTCATTGATAAGGCGCCCGATGCGATGATGTCAACCGCCAAGGACGCGAAGGACGCCAAGAACGCCAAGTTAAAGTGAGTTAGGGGACAGCATAGGGATAGGCTGTGCGCGAAGATTTGTTGTCTGTCAGAGAAAAAAGAGGGGGGAGATGGAACCAGACGCCAAGGTTGATCACTGGGCGCGCGAGGTCATCGGGGCTGCGATCGAGATACATCGAATTCTCGGGCCGGGATTCCGCGAGTCTGTCTACGAAGAAGCTTTTGCGTATGAGCTCCGGCTCCGGAGCATCCCATACCAGCGGCGGCTGCGCATTCCGATACTGTACAAAGAGATCGCCGCCGGATTCGGCAGGTTGGATTTTCTCGTCGACGGCTGTCTCGTCGTCGACACCAAAGCATCGGAAGGCCTTCACCCGCTCTATACTTCGCAAGTGATTTCGTACCTCAAAGCGATGGACTTGCATCTTGGTCTTCTGATCAACTTCAATGAAACGCTGCTCAAGAATGGTGTTCGACGCGTTGTTCGAACCTAGGACATTCTCCTCCGTCTTGGCGTCCTTTGCGTTCTTGGCGCTCTTGGCGATCCACGTCTGAGACACATGAGTCATCATCCGACCAACACCTGGTCTTTCCCCGCCGAATGGGCTCCCCACGCCGCCACCTGGCTCGGCTGGCCACATAACACCTCCGACTGGCCCGGCCGGTTCGGGCCGATCCCCTGGGTCTTCTCCGAGATCGTACGTCATCTCTCAGCCGGCGAGATCGTGCGGCTCTTGGTGCAAGACGCCGCGCATGAAGCGAAGGCTCGGAACATCCTCCGTCGTGTCGGCGTCGACCTGCAGCGCGTGGAGTTCCATCGATTCCCGACTGACCGCGGCTGGACGCGCGATTCCGGGCCGATGTTTGTTCGCTCACAGTCGGGCGACGAGACGGCCGTGGTACGGTTCCGTTTCAACGCATGGGCCAAGTATCCCAACTGGAAGCGCGACGTCAAGGTCCCCGAGCGGGCGGCGAAGACGCTGAAGAAGAAGCTCCTCCCGGTGGAGCACGCGGGTCGGCCGGTCGTACTGGAAGGCGGGTCGATCGACGTCAACGGGTCGGGCACGATCTTGACGACGGAAGAGTGCCTGCTCGACCCGAAGGTGCAGGTGCGCAATCCCGGCTTTACCGCGAAGGATTACGAGTCGGTGTTCGCAGGCCACCTCGGCGCTCGCAACACGATATGGCTGGGGAAAGGGATCGCGGGAGACGACACGCACGGTCATGTGGACGATCTCTGCCGGTTCGTCGATCGCACGACGATCGTGCTGGCCATGGAGCATCGTTCGAGCGACGACAACTACCGTCCGTTGCGCGAGAACAAAGAGCGTCTGCAGTCAGCGATGCTCGAGGACGGGACCCGGCCCACGGTCGTGGAGCTGCCGATGCCCTCGCCAGTGATCTTCGACGGCCAGCGGTTGCCCGCGAGCTATGCCAACTTCTACATCGCCAACGCGGCCGTGCTCATTCCGACGTTCAACGATCCCAACGATCGGAAGGCCCTCGGCATCCTGTCGGAGCTGATCACCGACCGGCCCGTCGTCGGCATCCACGCCGTGGATCTGGTGTGGGGCCTGGGAACGCTTCACTGTCTGACGCAGCAGGAACCGAATCCCCGGGGGTGAAGCCTGGGGAGAGGTAGGAGGAGAGAGGTGGTAGGTGGTGTGGAGGTGCCTGTCGAAAACCGGCGTGAGATCCTGGCTGAGATATCACGCGCAGTTTGGAGGTTTGGCCATTTGGAAGTTTGCCTGGACCTTGGAATGTTTGGCGTTTGGAACGTTTAGCCACTGACCTCTCATGTTCTCCATGGATTCCACGGTCTTCGGTGCCGTTCTTCTGGCCGTTCTCGCGATGGCATCGCTCATCGTTGGTGTAGCGGTGGGTCTCTTCCTCAAGCCGTCGCAGCGGACGAATGCCATCATCATGGCCTTCGGGACGGGCGCGCTGATCCAGGCGCTGGCGCTGGAACTCGCGTACGAAGGAGCTGAACGGCTCGTTCGTCAGGGTCACCCCAATGACCTGACCCCCTGGCTTTGGGTCGCATCGGGATTCCTTGTTGGCGGACTCATCTACTATGTGGTCAATCGCCTCCTTGACGAACGGGGTGCCGCGCTTCGTCATCCCGCGCTCGCCAAGCAGTATGTGCTGAAGAAGAAGCGGCAGGAATCCGAAGCGCTTCTGGAGCACCTCTCGAAGGTGGAGCTTCTGCGTTCGTTGCCCCCGGAGGAAATGGAAGATGTGCTTGTGTGCGTCTCGCCGCTTGACCTGCGGGCCGGCGAGACAGTGTTCCATCGCGGAGACGCGGGAAACGCCCTCTACTTGATCGATTCGGGATCCATCGAGATCCTCATCAACGAAGGGGATCGCGAACAGGTCCTTGCCACGCTCGAAGGAGGCCAGTCGTTCGGAGAGATGGCGCTCTTGACCGGCGAGCCGCGGACAGCAACGGCGAGGACGTCGAATGACACGAAGCTGCTTCGCATCGATAAGGAGCATTTCGACGAACTGCTCGAGCGATCACCACGTCTGCGGCAGGCGGTGGAGGACCTCAACTCACAGCGGCTCGCGCAGAACGTCGCCACTTCGCGCGGCACGATGGATGCGGATCTGTGGCGCGAAGTTGCTGTCAAGAACATTCAGCGGCTTACGCGACTTGAAGAGATGGCCCTGATGCGCAAGCATGCCGCCGCCGGGGCACCGTTGGCCATCTTTCTTGGTGCGATGATGGACGGCATCCCCGAGTCGGTCGTCATCGGGTCCAGCTATGTTTCGTTCGAGACTTTTCGGTTCACCTTCCTTGCCGCGGTATTCCTGTCCAATCTTCCCGAAGCTATCGCCAGCGCTGTCGGCATGAAGCAGGCGGGCTTCAGCAACTTCAAGGTCTTCGGACTTTGGACAATGCTCGTCGTCGCGGGAGGCGTCGCGGCGGCCTTCGGCAATCTCTACCTGGCGGCAGCGTCGCCGACCCTGCTCACCTTCGTCGGTGCCGTCGCGGGAGGAGGCATCCTGGCCATGGTCTCGTCGGTGATGATGCCCGAGGCGTACGAAGACGGCGGCCCGGCCGTGGGACTGGCGACGATCGCCGGCTTCCTCGGAGCGTTCGCGTTCAATTTCCTGTGAGCAATCATCCAGCATAGCGGATCGAAGGGTCTGAGACGATTTCTTTGATAGATCATTGGGACTGTCCGACAAGTCGAATCTCGCGGCGACGCAACGACCGCAGCGAAATATAATGGTGGTCTTTGGACCGCTTTCAACCGTTGCGGACGCCGCGTCGTTGCGAGAGCATGGTCCTGAGACAACCCCAGGTAGAAGCGATAACGCTCCGCGTGTCCGACGGATCAGACCGCCCCTGCAACTGACCTCTGATCACTGACCTCAGTTACCCCTACCCCCGATCTCCCATGAAGCCCTGGCGTCTTCAAGAGCTCACGCTGTCCCACACCCGCTCTCGCACCCCCGATGTTGCCCTCCTGCCGATCGGCTCGACCGAGGCTCACGGACCGCACGTGCCTTACGGGTCCGACGCGTATCACAGCACCGCTATCGCGGACAAGGTATGTGAAGCGGCCACGGCGCGCGGCGCTTCGGTCGTGCTCCTCCCGACGTTGCCGTACGGCGTACAGGGCAACACCATGGGATTCTCGATGACCATCGGCGTTGAGCAGACAACGCTCGACCAGATGGTGCGCGAGATCATCGGATCGCTCGAGCGGCAGAAGGTGCGCAAACTCGTGCTCGTCAACGGCCACGGCGGCAACGACCTCAAGCCGTTGCTCCGTTCGATCTACCCATCGACCGGCGTATTCGTATGTCTGGTAGATTGGTGGAAGGTGGGATCGGACAAGGCGAGGGAGATCTTCGAGCATCCGGGCGAGCATGCTGACGAGATGGAGACGAGCGTCGGGCTCGCGCTCTTCGGCGACCTGATCCGACTGCCCGATGCCGGCGATGGGAGTGTGCATCGGTCACGATTCGAAGCGATCGAGAAGGGATGGGTCTCGATCGCACGGCCGTGGCACCTCGTCACGAACGATTCGACGCACGGCGACCCGCGGAAGGCGACGAAAGCGAAGGGGGAGGCATATGTTCAGTTGGTCGTCGAGCGGCTGACCGACTTCGTGGTGGAGTTGGGGAAGGAAAAGATGGAGGGGAGGTTCCCGTATTGAGGCGTGGTGAGAGGTGATGGGTGGTCGGTGTCGCGAGGGGAACACGTGTACAGATCGAAAGGCCGCGGGATGCGCTCCGCGGCCTTCGTGTTTGGTGGTCATGCAGCGACTCGTTGCCCGACTAGTGCCGCTTCCCGAAAGAAATCTTGCGTTGGAAGCGAGCACTAGAGACCGACTCGGATCCCTCCCATGATCGTCCGCCCGGGCATCGGATAGAAGGCGTTGATCTCATACCGCTCGTCGAGCAGGTTCTCCAGGTTCGCGAACAGCTCGACCGCCGAGGTCACACGCGACGACGCCTCGAGCCCAAGAAGCGTGTATGACGCCGAGCGGCGGGGCGCGACGAGGGTCGTCAGGCCGCTGACCACGCGCACGTTCGCACTGACCGCCACCGGTCCCAACGGCATGCTCCCTTCGAGGAAGAGGTCGTGCTCGGGAGCTGCGGTCACCGGGGTGTTGACGGACAGATAGCTGTAGAGCGACCGCACCGAGAGCCCGTTCTCAAGAGACAGGCCGGCTTCAAGTTCGATGCCGCGGTGCGTGAACGCGCCCGTATTGATGTTCCTGACGTTCGGGGGAACGCCGGAGGGCTTGATGAGATTCTCCCCCTCCGCCAAGAACAGGGTGGCTTCGATCGAAAGCTGTCCATCGAACATCGTGTGCGACGCGCCCGCCTCGTAGTTCCACATCCGTTCCGGTTGGAGGTCGGGGTTCTTGGGGGGGAAGAGATACAGCTCCCGGATCGCCGGACTGCGATATCCTCTCGATACGGATGCGCGGGCGGTGGTGGCTTCGCTCAGGGCGTATGACGCCCCGGCCTGCGGCACCATTTCGGTGCCGTAGAGCGAGTGACGGTTTGCGCGGAGACCGCCGCTCACGATCAATTGCGGCGAGAATGAGTGCTGAACCGTCGCGTAGGCGGCAAGTTCACTGACCGAGAAGTCCTTCCGGGTACTGAACAGCGTCGCGCGCGCCGGCGCCGGCAAGCGCGGATTGTCTGCCGCTCCGCCGTACGACTTCACGTCGACGCCGACGGTCAACAGATTCGCCGAGCCGAGCGTGATGCCCTGGTACAGCATGAGGCCGAGGTCCCGGTCGTTCGATTCAAAACCGTCGTAGATCTTGTGAACGCCGTAGTTGACGAACAGATGCGCCGCGCCCTTCAACCCGTCGTGCCGATTCTCCACCTTCAACGAGGCCTTGCCCCTCCGGATGTCGACCCAATGGTCGGTGAAAGAGACGGCGAGGGTATCGGGTCCTGGGTCGAAGCTCTTGTAGAGAGCGAGGTTCGCGTCTCCGCTGACCGTCCATCGATCGTCGATGGGGATGCGCGCGCTCAGGTATCCGTTGTTCATCGAGAACGATGAGCCCCGCCGGTGCCCGTCCGTCCGATCATGATTCACGGACGCCGTGGTCGTGACTCTGTCGCCGCTCCAGCCTCCGCGGGCCGAGTACTTCTGCGTACCGTATGACCCCGCCAGCGCGCTGACCGACCCGGAGAACCCCGGAGACGCCTGCTTCCGCGTGATGATATTCACCACGCCCCCCATCGCATTGGACCCGTAGAGGACCGAGGCCGGACCGCGGACCACTTCGACCCGCTGGGCGTCGGAAGCGGCGTACGCATCGGGTAGATGATGACCCATGAGACCCATGATCTGCGGAGCGCCGTCGATGAGCATCAGCACTTGCGTCGTGGGATTCCCTCCGATACCGCGCATCGAGATCTGGCCGGCAGACCCGGTGGCCACGCCGTAGCCGGTCACGCCCCGCTCGGTGACGAACATCCCCGGCACACGCCTGGCCACGAGACTCAGCAGTTGTTCCGTACGGCTGCGGTCGATCTCGTCTTCCGGTACCACCGAGACCGTAAGCGGCAGACTTTGCCGGGCCACTTCCAGGCGCGAACCCGTGACGACGACGGCGGGCGCGTGGTAGGTGCGGGTGGTGTCTTGGGCGAATGCGGCCATCGTGACGAGGCCGCCAAGGGCTATGAGGACACTGCGCATGTCAGATCGGTCATTGAAGGAAGCGTTCGATGAAGATGGAAGAGCGGTCCCACTCGAGCCAGCGGCGCATCGACAATCCGCGGATCGCTTCGAAGTAGGCCGGTGTGGCGAAACCGTGGCGCTCGGTCAGGGCGCGGATGTCGGCGGCGACCGTCGCGATGATCTCGGGGCGGATCGTGAGCTCAAGCGTCCGGCCGTTTGCTGAGAATCGGGCTTGCGGGGCGGGACGACCGTCGGAAACCCGGTAGAGCCCGCGGCCCAGACTTGCGCCGGTGGCGACCTGAAGTCCGTCGTGCAGGCAACTGAGGGGTTGATCGGTCCCCGCCTCACATTCGACCCGCACCTGGTCGAACCCGGCTCCGAGGCGTTCCAGGGCGCGCACGCCCATCTTCACGCCGATGACGTTGTAGATGCCCAGGTGCCGGTGCAGCTCGTTCGTGAGCACGCCAGCTTCCCACTCGGAGCGACCATGCCTGACAATGATCGAGTCGACGAAGGAGCGCACGTCGTCTTGCATGAGCGCCGCATCGCCGGGAAAGCTCGTCCAGAGGACCTCCGACCGGTGTCCGGCGCCGGGTACGGAATCTGGCGGTGCGGGATCACCGACGCCGAGAACGGCGGAGAGGGTGAGAATGGCGGTGGTGACCATGGTCGTGCGAGTGGGTGTGCGTGTGCCCTGAACCTCGGGTCGGGTCGACCTGCGTCAGGAAGAGGTCGCCGTGCTTGACCCCTTTGACGGCGAGGACCTGGTCTCCGATCGCCCGCAAGCGTGCCGACGTACCTTTGAGGATGATCACCTCGAGGCAATGGGTGCGGTCGATGTGGACGTGCGTGGTGCTCACGATGGAGGTCACATGCCGATGCTGATAGTCGTTCAACCGGCGGTCGAGGTCGCGCGTGTGATGGTCGTACACGAACGACAGGACGCCGAACATCAATCCGCGCGAGCCGGCGGCTGCCTCGCGAACGAGCCGGTCGCGGACGATGTCGCGCACCGCCTCTGACCGATTGCGGGCTCCGCTACGGCCGCGCAGCTGGTCGAATGCTTTCAAGAGGTCGGGTGGGAGGGAGATGCCGATGCGGGAGAGGGTCTTCATTGCATGCTACGATGTTATACAATCGTAGCACTATTTTTCCTGCGAGTCAATGATCCGGCGGCCCGGACAGAGACACCAAGGCCGCGGAGGGATCCTCTCGCGGCCTTTCGCTTGGCATGGTCGCTGATCGGCGGCTCCGGAAGGCGGGGCGCGGTCAGGGCACCCCATCCTTCAGCAACGTACAGACCTCCAACGGCATTCCCCGTCTCTCGTCCCTCCTCAACGTGGCCGCGCCGTACGCGCAGTTCCCAACGCAGACGCCGCATCCCAGGCAGGCTTGCTCGTTGACAGTGGTAACGCCGCTAAGGGTCTCGAGCGCATGGAACTGGCAACGGTGCACACAGTCGCCGCACGCGCTGCACAGCTCCTGATCGATCTCGCACACATATCCTGACGACGCCAGCATCGGCGTTCCGTGCTGATGCGCCTGCATGGCCCCGCAACAGCAGGAGCAACAGTTGCAGATGGCGTAGAATCGGTTGAGGACGGCGTCCTTGAAGAACGCGTGATGCGCATGTCCGCGCTCGTCCTCGGCGCGCAGGATCTCGACGGCCTCGGCGGGCGTGATGCGGCGCGCATGACCGGGATGATGCTCGAGCGCGAAGCTCGCGAAAGGCTCGCCGACGACCAGGCAGACATCGAGCGGCAGGCATGGGTTCTTTCGCGCCATCCGGCAGGGACAATTAAGGACGACGATATGGTCCGGGTTCTTGAGGACGATGTCGCGAGCCCGTGTGTACGGAATGACCCGCTCGAGATCTCTGCGTTCGATGTCGCGGTCGACCGTCACCAGCCGGCTGGCCGTGTCCAGAGGCACCACTTTGCCGTGATACGTGTCGGCGAACGCCCGTCGGGCCGGAGAGTTCTGGGCCGCCGGTTCGCCTCGATCCGAGTGGCGATTGCGGAAGAGGCCGCCCAAAGGCGCAAGCCAACGCGCCAATCGGTGCTCACCGGTCGCGACGCCGATGTAGAGGTACGTGAACCGGAGGTACAGATAGCCATGTACCAGGTCGCGCAACGTGTAGCCCGGCGTCGACCGGGCCTCGGCAACGAAGCTCCGTGTGCTGGATGACATGAATCGGTTCAGGAAGGCGGGCAGGGTGACGGCCACGGCTCACTCCTTCTCGGCCAGAAGCATGGCCTTGGCCTTCTTGAGCTCGGCAAGGTGGGCTTTGCTCACGCTGGGATACGACATCTTGAGCGAACGCAGCTTCCAAAGAAGGATGTTGGCCACGGCGGCACGCGTGAACCACTTGTGGTCGGCCGGGATCACATACCACGGAGCCCATCGCGTGCTCGTATGTTGGAAGACCTCTTCGTAGGCCTTCATATACTCGCTCCAATGCTGCCTCTCCCTGACGTCGCTGGTCGAGAACTTCCAGTTCTTCTCGGGCGTGTCGATGCGCTTCAAGAACCGGCGCTTCTGTTCCTCCTTGGAGACGTTCAGGAAAAACTTGAGGATGTGGATGCCGTTCTGGGCGAGATACCGCTCGAACGCGTTGATCTGCTGGAACCGGTCCTTCCACAGTCCGTCGCCGCTCTCCTGCGGCGGCAGTTTCTGGCCCCGGAGGATCTCGGGATGGACACGGACGACGAGGACCTCTTCGTAGTACGACCGGTTGAAGATCCCGATGCGGCCCCGCTCCGGAAGGCTCCTCGACGACCGCCAGAGGTAATCGTGATCCAGCTCCTCCGCCGACGGAGCCTTGAAGCTGAAGACCTGACAGCCCTGCGGATTGACACCGCTCATCACATGCTTGATCGCGCCGTCCTTTCCGGCGGCGTCCATCGCCTGAAAGATCATCAGAATGGCATGCGTGTCGTGCGCGTACAGAACATCCTGCCACTTCGCGACCTCTTCAATATCTTGGGCGAGCTTCTCTTCCGCGCGCTCCTTGTCCCGATACGGACCGGTGAAGGAGGGATCGAAGTCCTTGAGTCGAGCCCGGCGACCGGGACGTACGAGGAAATGCTTGCGGTTCATGGCGGGGGGGGACTTTCCGGGTCGGACGGCCGCAGCGGTCATTCTGGCAGCCAACGTACGGCATCAGTGAAGAGAATTCACACGACCGCGCCAGCCGATTCCCGGTTGCGCGGGAATAGATGCCCGGCCGGAACGTGGTGTGTGAAGATCGTTCCGTGTATGTCAGCGATTCAACGCCTCGCGCAACAACCACTTCTTCCAATTCAATTCCCACTCATCCACGTTCGATCTGTCCACCCGAACCAGCGGCGCCTGAATGAGCGTCCGTTGCGGCGGGACCCCGTTGACGGCCTTGTCGAGGAGCACGATCACGGACGAATAGCCTAGCTGAAAAGCATTCACCCCTACGAGCGACTGAACGTGCCCGGATTTGACGTAGGCCAGCTCCTCCGGAACCGCGTTGCCGGCGACCGCCTTGATCGTCCCTGGGGCCCACGACAAGCTGTTCTTCCGTTGCAGCGGCCACGATCCGATGAAAGCCCAGCCGTCGACATCCTTGCGCGTTCGCAACGTGCGGTTGATGATCTCGATCGCGGGCTCGTACGTCTGTGCATGCTCGAACGTGAGCTCCGGGGATATCAGCAGTTTCGGATGCTGGGCCGCCTCCTCCTTGATGCCCTGGAGTCGCAGGCGGAGGTTGAGCGACTGCTGGTTGCCGGCCAGGATGGCGACGGTGCCTTGTCCTCCCATCGCGTCCGACAGCTGCCGCATGATCGCGCGTCCGAATTCCACGTCGTCGACGCCGATGTAGGCGAGCCGTTTGCTCTTCGGCGCGTCCGAGTCGAAACAAACGACGGCAATGCCCGACTCGATCGCCTCGTCGATCGCCGGAGTGATCGAGACGGCATCGGTCGCGGAAATGGCTATGCCGGAGACACCGGACTTCGCGAGCCGACGCACGGTTGCCGCCTGTTCCGCGGCGCTCTCCGTTTTGGGCGTCTGCCAGTCGATCGTCACCTGCACGCCAAATTTCTGTCCCGCCTCTTTGGCAGCCAGGCGCGCCCCGGCGTACGACGCCTGAAAGACGGGGTTGGATTCGATCTTGCCGATGACGCCGATCGTGACGGTGCGCATTTGCGCGAGGGCCGGCTCGACCACCACGAGCAGTGCAGAAACGACCAACAAGCACAGTCCCCGTATCATGTTGTTACCTTTCGAAAGCGGTCTGTCCGATCCGTGTCGTCTACCCAATTCCGACTTCGCGTCCTTTGCGAGCTTGGCGCTCTTGGCGATCTGTCTTCAGTTGCTCAAAGGTTCCGCTTCCAGAAGTCGCGCGTCAGTGTCTGCATGTGGCGCCGTCCCGCCGGGTCGCCCACGCCGTGTCCGCGCATCGGGTACACCATCAACTCAAAGACCTTGTTCGCCGTGATCAGCTCGTCGATGAAGCGCCAGATGTTCTGAATGTGCACGTTGTCGTCGTGCAGGCCGTGGATGAGGAGCAGCTTTCCGTGGAGGTCCTTCGCGTAGGTCAGGAGCGAGACCTTGTCAAATCCTGCCTTGTTCTCGGCCTCCGTCTGCATGAGCGCCTCGCCCCATTTGGAGTCGTAGAAACGGTAATCGATCAAGGTACCACCGGCGATGCCCGCTTTGAACTCGGTCGAGCGGGTCATGGCGAGAACCGTGTTCGTGCCCCCGCCACTCCAGCCGGTGAGTCCGAACCGGTCGGGATCGATACCGGGCTGCTGCTTCAGCCATCGGACGGCGTCGACGAGGTCATTCAACTCCACCTCGCCCGGTGTCTGCTTGTGGATGAGGTTCTCAAGGGTTTTGCTGATGCCCGTGGCGGCCCGGTTGTCCACCTTGAACGTCACGTAGCCGTCGTGCAACATGGCGTTCGCTTCCACCACGTCGAAGCCCCAGGAGTTCGCGACTGTCGGCGCCGATGGACCACCATAGACTTGCACGATCACAGGAAGCTTCTTGTTCGGGTCGGCGTTCTTCGGACGCACGATGGAGGCGGGCACCTTGAACCCGTCGCGCATCGGGATCCACAGCAACTCCGGATAGACGACGTCATACTTCGCGAATCCGCCAAGGTTCGACGCACTCAACACGGTTCTCTTGTTCTTCGATGCATCGACGAGCGTCAGCGATGGAGGCGTGGTGATGCTCGAATGCCGGTCGAAGTAGGAACGAGCGTTCGGACTCATCGTGATGGCGTGCGTTCCCTCGGTCTCCGAGAGCCGCGTCATCTTCGAGCCGTCCATCTTGATGCGGTAGAAGTGTCGCTCGACCGACGACCTCTCCAGTGCCGTGAAATAGACCCACCCATTGTCTTCGTCGATGCCGCTCACGGCCTGGCGCACCCAGAAGGCCCCGCCGCCCGAGGTCCGGACGGACCACGGTCCCTTGGTGATCTGGTTGACGAGCTCCCCTTGGATCGTGTAGCGATACAGATGTTCATGACCGTCACGCTCCGACGAGATGATCATGTGCTTCCCGTCCCTCAGGAAGAACAGGTCGTCGGACATGTTGATCCAGCCGTCGTTCGCGTCGGTCAGCAAGACGCTGGCCTTGCCCGAAGCGCGGTCGACCATCACGAAATCCAGCTTGGTCTGCAGCCGGTTGAGCGTCCGGACCATCACCCGCTTGTTGTCCGGCACCCAGTCGACGCGGATGATATATTCATACGACGACGGATCGATGTCGGCCCAGGTCACACTGCCGGTGCCGACCTCGGCGATGCCCACCTTCACCTCGGGGTTCGGCTCGCCCACCTTCGGATACCGTTGTTCGGTGACCGTCGGCGACCAAGGGGCGATATCGACGTAGCGCTGGAGCGTCACCTTCGACTCGTCGGTCCGGAGAAAGGCGAGCGCTTTTGAGTCTTTCGACCACCAGTAGCCGATGTCGACGCGGCCAAAGATCTCCTCCCAGTAGACCCACGAGAGCGTCGCGTTCAAGATCGTCCCGCCGCCGTCGGAGGTGATGGCATGTTCTTTCTTGGCGGCCAGGTCGTACGCGTAGAGGTTCTTTTCGCGCACGTAGGAGACCCGCTGACCGTCGGGGGAGAAGTTCACGTTCTTCTCCAGTTCGGGAGTGGCGGTCACACGGGTGAAGGTGAGGGATGGAACGTCGAGAACAACGATGTCTCCCTTGTCCATGTAGAGCGCACGCTTCCCGTCGGCGGAGAATTGACTCGGCACGGAGGGGAGCAGATGAGGCGCGCCGTCTCCGAACATCTGTTCGTACGCCGCTTTCGCCTTGGCCATGTCCATGAACGGCGTCCGCTTGCCTGTCGCTGGGTCGAGCCGCTCGAGCTGTCGCTCCGCGGCCGGCTTGGCCGGATCGAGCATGAGCGCCGTATTGTCGCTTAGCCACCACGTGCGAGGAACGGAGAATGATTGGAGCAGCGTCGCGTCACCGGCCGCATCACGGTTCAGAGGCGGCTTGACATCCTGAGCCGTCGCGAACGGGGCCGCAACGAGAAGGATCAAGAGGAGGCGAAGCAATTTCGTGCGCATGTGCGGGCTCCTGAGAGTTGTTGCGATAAAAGCCAATATACGAGCGAACTCCTCAACTTCCACAGGGAGTTGACTGTTCCATAAATGCAAAAGCGCCGCAGGCAATCCAGCCCTGCAGCGCTTTCTGCGAAACCTTCCAAAATCCTCTCTCCGGCGGAGGCCCTGACGATCTCTCAGGCCCTCCAAGACACCTTCCACAAACCTTCATCCTCCTACCTTCCACCCATCAAGGGTCTCAATAGGATTCGAGGCTTCCCTGCCGCTTCTTCGCCGCCTCATCCCACGCTGGCAACGTCTTCGCAGCCCATTCCTTCTTATCCGCCTCGAGTTTCTTCATGTCGAGGCCGATGTACTTCTGCGCCTTCTCCTTCGTCGATATATCGGGCAGGGGAATCCTGTCGGTGTAGCCCTTCTTCGCCAGCAACCGGACGATCTCAGCATGGGCCTCCTGTGACTTCTGGATGGATGTGCCGAGCGTGCGCAGTGCCACGTTGGGTGAATGGAACCCGACGCCGTTCGCCGCCGAGACCCAGTCCCACCGCCATTGCGCATGTCGAATGAGCTGAAGGATCGGCTTCATCTCAGCTTCCGTCGCCCCTTTCTCCCAAGCGAACTTTGCTTCGATGTGCGTGCGCGCCAGCGCATCTTCCGACAGGAGCAGGAGTTCCTTCACGCGGTCCTGACGATCGTTCACGTTCTTCGTCAGCGTTGCCTCGCTCTCGCGATGGCAGACCTGGCACGAGCCGGCGATGTTCTCGAGCGGGCTGGCGATCTTGTGGTTCGTGAACTTGACGCCCCCTTCGCTCTTGTAGGGCATATGGCAATCGGCGCATGACACGCCCCGTTCGGCATGTGTCCCTGTCATGTACAGTTCATAGTCGGGGTGCTGCGCCTTCACGATGGGCGCCTTGCTGAGAGCGTGCACGAAGTCGACATGCTCGACCCCGTCGTAGTACGCCTCCATCTCGTCGGGCGAGAAGCCATTGTCCCAAGGGAACGTCAGATACTTGCCGGGACCCTTGAAGTAGTATTCGACGTGACATTGCGCGCACACCAGCGAGCGCATCTCCTGGTGGGTGGCTTTCGTGATGTCCTTTCCCTGTCGCTCAAGGGCCTCGGCGAGCGCCGGACGCGTGATACGCAGGTTCATCGTCTTGGGGTCGTGGCAGTCCTGGCAACCGATCGGGTTCACGATCTCCGAGCCGAGGTCCTCCCATTTGCCCTTGTAGTAGTTTTCGATGCCGATCTTTGCCATCACGCGCGGCACGTCGGTGCTCTTGCAGGTCCAGCAGGTCGCCGGCTGGGGTACGTTCGTCCGGAGGGTGTTGCGGATATCGCGGATGGCGTGATAGTGTCCGCGGGCCTGGGCGTAGTCTCGGGAGAACGCGTAGCCGGCCCACAGGATCACGTTCCGCGGATCGTCGGCAAGGATGTCGCGCCACGACGAGCCGGCATACTTGCTCCGAAAGGTCGTGTCGAGCGTGGCTTTATACGTCTCGAACTCGCGGGGGAAGTTCTCGCCCCAGACCTCGTTGCGCGGCTCCCATTCGGGGAGCGGCTTGGTCATTTGGTAGGCGATGCGCGCCTCGCCCCGGCGTTCCATGATGGAAGCGCCGAACAGGCCGACGAGGAACACGACGACGACCGTCGCGGCGAACAGCGCCCAGCCCAGCCAGGGGCGTTCCTGAATGAGATGGCGGATGGGTCTCATGAAATTCTCCGTGTGAAGTTTCTCGTTTGGAAGAAGATGAACCGCCAAGACGCGAAGCCGCAAGGAAGATCATGGATCCGATCATCTTGCTTAGCGCCTCCGCGCCTTCGCGGTGCAAGTCTCATCGGTCCATCCTCAGGCTATCGGCCAGCGACGAGAGCACGGGTGAGAAGAGCGGGACCCGGGCATACGGGGTCGACGCGAGACTGTGCACCCGCCCGTGCGGCGTGCTGCGATGGCAATCCCAGCAGAGCTTTTCGCCGCCATGCCGGGCGACAGATTCTTTCGCGTTTATGGCGGTCACGCCGCCGACGAGATGCTCATGACAGCGGATGCAGTTCTCCTGCACGACCTCCCGCCCGGCCTCATGCATGATGATCACCTGCGGCTCGAGCCGGAAGGTGAACATATAGGCATGCCGCGAACCGTCCTTCGCCTTGAAGGCGTAATGACGCACGAAGTTATCGTGCGGGACGTGGCAGTCGTTGCACGTGGTGACCCGGCCGTGCGATCCCCGTTGCCATGAGGCGAACTCCGGGAACATGACGTGACAGTTCACGCAGGTCGCCGGATCGTCCGACATATAAGAAGAGGCGCGCGATACGTGAAGGATCACGCCCCCGAGCCCGGCCAGTGCGCCCAACGTCACAATAACGGGCACGCGCCAGCCGACCGGCGGAAGCACAAGATCAAGTAGACGTCGAAATCGGGAGTCAGGAGCCATCATCACATTTCCTTTCTCGCGGCGTGCGCTGCGACCTTGATCTTCGATGGCCGCCGCGTCGCCGCGCGAAACAGTTTTTCAAACTCCGTCAGAACGAGACCTGCGGCGACAGGTACATCCACACGCCGGGGTCTGACCCGCCGATGATGGTCTTCATCGCCCGGCCCGGAATGAATACGCCGGCGCCGAACTCGACGCTGAGCGCGGGTGAGTGCTTCCAGCGCGTGATCACGTCCACTTCCTGTCCGAGTTGCGTGGACGGCACGGCGACACTGAGACTGCGATGCAACTGAAAGTGATGGACGGTCACCTGCGTGCCGACCCGGTCAGACCATGCCAATTCGAGGCGTCCGTAGCCGTCGATGATGCCCCGGCCGGCGGTGTGGGCGGGAATCGATGTAAAGTAGTCCATGAACCCGAGGTTCTTGTGCCCGGCGCCGAAGCGCGGGTCGAAGACGCCGGCCGAGGTCGCCGAGATCGTTTGTCCGGAGTACACGTCGAGAGCGGCCGTCACAAAGGTGAAGGTGCGGTGACCGGTGGCATACGACAGGATCGCTCCCGCGTTGAACGCCGACACGTCCGCGCCGAACATCGAACCGGTCTGATACGAGGCGTCCGCCTCGTACGACCACGGCCCGGCGGCGCCTTTGACGAATCCGCCGAGCGAAGTGACGCCAAGACTGTCGCGGCCGAGTGCGTCGGCCTTCCCGATGCGATGATGCAGGGCGATGAGCTCGAGGCTGTGACCGGCCAGTGCCGTCGTGCGGGCCGCAGCGCCCGCGAGCAGGTCGCCGTTGTCGCGCACCCAGGCGAACTTCGACGATGCGCTCGGGGGCGGAGGTGTCTCGCGGGTGTTGAAGAGCATTCCGGTCACCGCGAGCGGGCCCGTCACAACCGCCATTGTCATGCCCGTCAACGTCCTCGGCACGTTGAGCCAGAGGTTGTTGCTGATCAGGCGGCCGTTGCCGATGTGCAGTTCCATCTTGCCGGCCTTGACCGAAAGACCGGGGAGAAGATCGCGAACCTCGAGCCAGGCCTGATGGACCTCCGCGGCGTTGAGACTGCTCGTCGGTGTCGGCTCTTCGCCGAAGCTGCGGGCATCCTGGATCTGCAGGAACACCGAGAGATCGGCGGAGGGCTGGGCCAGCAGGCCGATCCGGGCGCGCGAGAGTGTCGAAAGGTTCGGCGGAGTGTTGTTGCGCATGTCGCGGGCGTCAAACTCGGAGCGCAGACGTAATTCGCCGGACCAGGTGAACGGTATTGACTGCGCAGCCAAAGTCGTCGCGAGCGCGGCGATAACAGAGAGAAGGCCCAGGAGAGACTTCATATCGAGACCGGCAGTTAAGAGTGATCAGACGGACAAATCAGACCAAACACTCTGAAATATACTGTGCTCACGATTCTGTCGCAAGTCATGAGGGGGTCGCCTCGACGTCATTCCACCCTGAGACGATCGTCACAAGGCATGTTCCCAAACTTGAGAATCACCGCGAATTGTCTTATATCTCATCCCATTCAGTTCTTCTCGCTGGGAGAGTCCATGCGGCATCCTTTGTTCCTGCTGTTGACTGCGGCGTTGACCTCGTGTTCTTCATCGAACACAACGGCGCAGCGTGTCCCAAACGACCTCATCATCCGATACGCGGAGGGGGGAGGATTCACCGGCCGATGGACAGGGGTCGTGATCGCCGGCGATGGGAGTGCCCGCTCTTGGTCGCCCAGTGAGCGCGACTCCATGTCCACCACACTCGGCAGGATCCCGGCTTCCACGATGGAGGCTCTCTGGCATACCATCGAACGGGAAGGTCTGCTCAATGGCACAGGGGGGGGGGCACCGGGGAACATGACGCGCACCATTGCTCTTTCGATCGGAGGAAAGTCCGTCGAGGTCCGATGGCCCTACGGGGCCACGGTTGACGCACGGACACAACCGTATACAGCTCTGTATGAACAGTGTCGCAAGGCCGTCGAGGCCTTGAAGCGCTGATCTCAGATCGTCCAGTCCTCCCATTTCAGCAGGAGTCTCCGATGCCCCGCCTCATCATCCTCTGGTTGTCTATTCTCATCGTCATCGCAAGTCTGCCTGTGGCCGCGCAGAAGATCGCGGGCACGTCGGCGGCAGATCCTTTTGCCCCTAAGCGGTCCGGCCGGACCTCGCCGACGCCCGAACGCCGCGCGCTCTTCGAGCAAGAGGCCCGGAGCCTGACCGCCCGCATTGCCGAAGCGCGACGACGGATGCCCGAGGCCATGTCCGAACGGGCCGCAGCCCTGCGTCTCCTTTCGGAGATCAACGGTTCGGAGCCGCGCGTCGTTTGGAATGAAGACGGGTCCACGCCCATCTTCATCTCGGGCCGACGTCTGCAGTCGGTCGATGCGCCGGCGGCGCGAACGATCGCCTCCGCCGAGCTGCAATCGCGCGCGTTCCTTCGCGAGCAAGCAGCGCTTCTGCGCCTCCAGGAGCCCGACCTTGAGCTCCAACGCGCATCGGTCGAACGCGACGCGCTGGGCATGGTCCACATCCGCTACCGGCAGGTGTGGCGTGGGGTCGAGGTTTGGGCACGCGATGCGGTCGTGCACGTCGGCAACGATGGACATGTGCAGGGGATCAACGGACGATGGATCTCCAGCCCTCGGTCGATCGACCCGTCGGCGGCGTCCATCGACGAAGCGACGGCGACGACCAAAGCGCTCGAAGCGATCTCGGGACGCGGTGGCGTCGAACGGTCCGTTCCGATGATCCTTGACCTTCCGGGCGGGCCGCGGCTCACCTGGCTGGTGCAGGTTCGGGGTCGCCTCGACGAGAACTGGCACCTGTTCGTCGATGCGCAGACGGGAGCTGTGTTGAAGCGGTACAATCATATCACGCACGATGGACCTGTGGCAGGAAGCGGGACGGACCTGACGAATGCCACCCGCGCGCTCAACACGTACCAGATCGGCTCCACGTACTACCTGATCGATGCCTCGAAGGCGATGTTCAAACCTGCCCAGTCGTCCTTCCCGAACGACGCCCGCGGGACCATCTACACGCTCGATGCCAGGAATGCCGACAGCCTGCTCTATTTCGTGACCGCTGCCTCACCGACGGCATTCACGACCGCCAAGCCGGCGGTCTCGGCCGCGTTCTACGGCAGCAAGGTCTACGACTATTTCAAGACAGCCCATAACCGCGACGCGATCGACGGCAAGGGCTCGACGATGAATATCGTGGTCAACTTCCGTCAGAACTTCAACAACGCCTTCTGGAACGGTCAACTCATGGTCTTCGGCAACGGCGACGGAACGGCGTTCAGCGACCTTGCCGGCAGCCTCGACGTCATGGCCCATGAGATGACGCACGGCGTCGTGGAGAACTCGGCCAACCTCATCTACGAGAACCAGCCGGGGGCGCTCAACGAGTCGTTCGCGGATGTCTTCGGCGTGCTCTTCGAGTTCTACGTCAAGGGCGGCGGGGGAAATTGGCTGATCGGTGAGGACGTGACGACACCGACTGTCGCCGGCGATGCGCTCCGGAACATGCAAGACCCTGCCGCGGCCAACGTGGCGTTCGGCGGTCAACAGCCCGGCCATATGAACCAGTACCAGAACCTCCCAAACACCGACCAAGGGGACCATGGCGGGGTGCATATCAACAGCGGCATCCCGAACAAGGCGTTCTATCTCTTCGCGAACTCCTCGGGCGTCACGCTTGAACAGGCTGGTCAGGTCTACTACCGGGCTCTGACAAACTACCTGACGCGCAACGCGCAGTTCGTTGACTGCCGCCTCGCCGTCATCAAAGCCGCCGAAGACCTGTTCGGCGGGCCGGGCAATGCCAAAGCGGCCGCTGCCGCCGCGGCGTTCGACGCCGTCGGCATCTTGGGCGGTTCGTCCACTCCGCCTCCTCCGACCCAGAATCCCGTCACAGGGACATCGTATCTGGCCGTCCTCGGTCTCGGCGATGGCACGATCTATCGCGCGAGCGCTGCCGGGCAATCGCCGACGGCGTTCACGGGCGCGGCAGCGGTTACGAGGCCGAGCGTCACCGATGACGGACAATACGTCTTCTACGTCGACGGTTCGCACAACTTGCACGTGATCGGTTCGAACGGAACGGGGGACCAGACGCTCTCGTCATCGGGCGGGTTCAATAACGTCTCGATCTCGCCGAACGGCCGATACCTCGCGGCAACGACGACATTCCAAGAGTCCAAGATCTATGTCTTCGACCTGCAAAACTCCGCAGGCAACAAGGTGCTGCAGCTGTACACGCCCACGTACAGCCAGGGGGTCACGGCGGGCACGATCAGGTATCCCGACCGCATCGACTGGATGTCGGACAATGCGACGATCATGTACGATGCACTGAACGCCGGCACCTTGGCCTCGGGCGGCACGGTGGAGTACTGGGACATCAACTTCGTGCGCATTGCCGACGGGAACGTCATGCGACTGTTCCCCCCGCAGGCCGACGGCGTCAACATCGGCAACGCCGTCTTTGCCTCGAACACCGACAACATCATCGCCTTCGACTACTTCGCCGCCGGCGATTCGGTCCGCGTGTTCGCTGTCAACCTCAACACCGGCGACGTCGGACAGGTGACGAACAATGTCTTCTCTCTCGGCAGCCCGTCGTTCTCGTATGACGACCGCAAGGTCTACTATCATTATATCGCCGACAACGGCGGCACGTTCACGTCGACCATCTGGGTCGTCGACCTGGCTGCCGATGGCGTCACCGGCGTCGGCAATGACGTGTCGATCGTGACCGGCGGCATCTATCCGGTGTCGTTCACGGTCGGAACGCGTCCGACCGACGTCGAGGTCTCCGAGCCAGACGTCCCGATGACGACGATGCTTGAGCAGAACTTTCCGAACCCGTTCAACCCGGAGACAAGGATAGGATGGAGGATGGAGGAGGGAGGATGGGTGAAGGTCTCCGTGTTCGACCTGCTTGGAAGAGAAGTGGCCGTGCTTGTCAATGGCGAGATGCCCGCTGGTCGGCATTCGGCGACCTGGCACGCCGCGTCGATGCCTTCGGGCATCTACATCGCCCGGATGGATGTTTCGTCCTCCGGCGGATCTCGCGCGGTCGCTTCCAGACGCATGGTGCTAATGAAGTAACGAAGCCACCTCTAGCAAGTCCGGGCGTTCCGTGTCCGGACGTGTCGAAGAGCGACGGCGCATTGGACGGTCGCGCTGTCGGCCGGTCCCCGGCTGTGCAGAACCTTGAACGGCGAGGTCTTCTCATACGAGAGGGCCTCGCCGTTCAGTTGTCTCACTATTGAGAACCTGTCATCCTGACAGAGGTAACTTCGTCTTCAGCGACTTCGTAGATTAGAGGCGTTTCTCGGAGGTCCATCATGGGCTCCTTCCATCGCTACCGCCGCTTGTGCTTCGCATTCGGCCTCGCACTTGCTGTCGCTTCAGATCCCTCCCTCCTCGCTCAATCTTCATCCGCCGTGTTCCGCCGGATCTCGCTCGAGCAAGGCCTTTCGCAAAGCATCGTGAACGACATTCTCCACGACCGGAGCGGCTTTCTGTGGTTCGCGACGGAAGAGGGGATCAACATCTACGACGGCTACCGCTTCCGTGTCCTGCGGCACGAACCTGCCGATCCGACCTCGCTGTCGTACAATCAGATCGTCTCGTTGATGGAGGACCGGACCGGAGCGATCTGGGTCGGCACATTCGCGGCCGGTCTGAACGTCTATGATCCGACGACGGGTTCATTCCGCCGGCTCCGTCACGATCCGCTCGATACGGCCACGCTCAGCAGCGATATCATCTTCTGCTTGGCGCAAGATCCGTCGGGCGCCGTGTGGGTCGGTTCGGACCGTGGACTCGATCGACTCACGCTTGCGAATGGGTCTCCGGTCGTGCAACGCGTCGTGTCGGTCGATGGAACGGACTATGGCCTGGCGGGCATCGTCCGGTGCCTGCTTGCGGCGCCCGATGGCCTCCTCTGGATCGGCACATCGTCCGGACTCTATACCATGGCCTCTTCTCCGGAAGGAGATCTCGTACCACGAAAGGACCTGCGTCGACATGTGCGCGATCCGAAGGATCCCCTGTCGATCGGCAACGACAACGTGCGGTCGCTGCTCCTAGACCGCGGGACCAACGTCTGGGTGGGGACGGATGACGGGCTCTTCCGCGCGGTCGTCCGGCGTAGCGCCGATGGAGCGGAGCGAGTGCTCTTCAAGCGGATCAGCGTCGAAGGCGACCCGGCCCGTTCGCCTGTCCAACCGCAGATCTTCGCCCTCGCCGAGGACTTGGAAGGCTATATATGGGTCGGAACGAACGGCGGCCTCAGCCGATTCGACCGGACGAGATTCCAGTATGAACACTTCCGTCATGATCCGCGCGATTCCCGCAGTCTGAGCTACAATGAGATCCGCTCATTGCACGAAGACCGCTCGGGCAATCTCTGGATCGGCACGTACGGCGGCGGCGTCTCACAGCTCGATCGCGGGCGCAAGCGGTTCACGCATCTTCGTCACGATCCGGACAACCCCAACGGCCTGCGCCGGCCGATCGTCTGGTCGATCTACGAAGATGGCGAAGGGATCCTCTGGATCGGAACGCATGGCGGAGGATTGAACCGGTACGACCGGCGAAACGGATCGTGGCGGGCGTACGTCCACGATCCGCGGGATCCGCGGTCCATCAGCCACAATGTCGTGCGACTCGTCCTCGAGGACCGCCGCGGACGACTGTGGCTGGCCACCGACGGCGGAGGTCTCTGCGAGTTCGACCGTCGCACCGGCCGCTTTCGTCGTTTCGCACCCGAGCGCGACAACTCCGGAAGTCTCGGCGGCAACGTCGTCCGCATGTTGTATGAAGACCGCGCCGGCACGCTGTGGATCGGGTTTCAGGGCGCCGGTATGGACCGGCTGGTGCGCGACGACGACGGAGAGCCGCTTCGCTTCGAGCACTTCCGGCATCGTCCGGACGATCCCCGCTCCGTCGCCTCCGACCAAGTTCGATGGGCGCTCGAAGATCACGACGGAGTCTTCTGGGTAGCAACGCTCGGCGGAGGGCTTGATCGCATGGACCGTTCAACTGGAGCGTTCACGCATCTTCGCGCCGTCGAAGGATCGAGCGACGGATTGCCGAGCGATTTTCTGATGAGCGTCATGGAGGACACCCAGGGCCGGTTGTGGGCGGCCACGTGGGGCGCGGGTATCAGCATCCTCGACCGTGATCGGCAACACTGGCTGACGTACGACGAGTCCCACGGCCTGCCGAGCAACTCGATCTACGGCTTCCTCGAGGATGCGTCCGGACGGATGTGGATGAGCAGCAACAACGGCCTCATCCGATTCGACCCGCGTTCGCAGGCCTTCCGCAACTATGGGGTCGCCGACGGCCTGCAGAGCATCGAATTCGACGCGGGGGCCTTCACGAAGACCCGCAAAGGGGAGATGATCTTCGGGGGGATCAACGGCATCAACATCTTCTATCCCGAGGAGATCACCGATAACGCGTATGTTCCTCCGGTCGTGCTCACTTCGGTCCGCGTCCTGAACGAAGAATGGCGCTTCGACCGTCCGGTCTGGGATGTCACCCAGCTCGAACTCGGTCCGGGCGACAACGTCGTCGCGTTCCAATTCGCGGCGCTCGATTTCACGGCCCCGGAGCGGAATCGGTATCAGTACCGTATGGAGGGAGTGGACGAAGACTGGCTCACGGCCGACCCGCAGGTTCGGACGGCCCAATATACGACGCTTCCTCCCGGCCAGTACACGTTTCGCGTACGGGCGTCGAACAACGACGGCCGGTGGAACGACGCCGGTCTGGTCCTCACGGTCGTCGTCCGGCCGCCCTGGTGGTCAACGCTGTGGTTCCGTTCGCTGATCGTCCTGACCGCCCTCGCCGCCGGATTCGTCACGGTTCGAAGCCGGGTGCGTGACGCACGTATCGCGGCTGAGTTGCACGCCGCGCATGACGCTCAGATGTCGATCATGCCGCACGAGCCGCTGCGGTCCGCCGTGCTCGAGGTGGCCGGCCAATGCGTTCCGGCCAATGAGGTCGGCGGTGATTTCTTCGATTACCGGTGGATGGACCCGGACAAGACGCAGG
The DNA here is from genome assembly GCA_025454835.1 of Bacteroidota bacterium. GTDB lineage: Bacteria > Bacteroidota > Ignavibacteria > UBA10030 > UBA10030 > 2-02-FULL-55-14. The sequence goes on from JALONQ010000012.1 coordinate 45,516, forward strand.
CGGTCGTCATGGTGGGTGACGTCTCCGGCAAGGCGATGAAGGCGGCCATGACGGCTATCATGACGAGCGGCGCGCTGAGCGCCGAGGTGCTCAAAGAGAAGCCGGTCGCCGAGGTCTTGACGAATGTCAACCCGTTCGTGTTCGAGAAGACCGAGCGGAAGGTCTTCGTCGCCGCGAGTCTGGTGCAGATCGACGGCCGGAAAAAGACTCTGCGGTTCTCGAACGCCGGACTGATCGACCCGATGGTATGGCGTGAGGGGGTCGTGCGTTCGCTCAAGGCCACGGGCTTGCGGCATCCGCTCGGTATGGTGCGCGACACGGTGTACGAAGAACAGAAGTCGACGCTCCGGCCCGGAGACATCGTCGTACTCGTCTCCGACGGCGTAACGGAAGCGCGCCGTCGCGACGGCACTTTCTATGGCGAGGAGCGGCTGGTTGCGCTGCTGGAAAGAAAGGACCTTTCAGGACTTGGAGCTGCGGAGGTGGTCGCCATGATCCTGAAAGCCGTCCACGACTTCGCCGAGCGGACCGGCCAGCACGACGATATGACGGTCGTGGTGGCGAAGGTGGGAGGGTAGTCAGATTGTTTCGCCGGCCTTGCGGCAACATCAGCGAGTGCTGTCGCTACTGGCGTAGCCTTTGGCGCATGCGTGCTAGAAGCTCCACGCGTGAATGGACGCCAAAGGCTTCGAAGAGTGTCTTGAAGTGATCGATAACCGTGTGGTAACTCAAACCAAGCCGATCCGCGATCGATTGTGTATCAAGTCCTTCGAGCAGAAGCTCGGTGATCTGCGCTTGTCGCGGTGTGAGGTCTTTGACTCCTCGGGTCACGTATGGCGGTCGGGGGGGGGGGGGTAATATACCCGACCAACGTCGTCGATGCAGCTGCGTTGAGCGGGCGCAATCCGGCAACGGCATGTACCGCAGCGCTGACGAGTTCTTCAGCCGTGGCAGGCTTGACCAGGAACCCCGACGCTCCGTCTGCGAGTGCGTCGAGGAGCGTATGCGTATCATTCAGGGCCGAGCACATGACGATCCGGGTGCGATGACTCAACGACCGGATCTTGCGCAGAAGGGCCAGGCCATTCATTTGATGCATGCGAATGTCGAGCGCCACGACGTCGGGAAGGGCAACGCACGACCTGAAGGCGTCGAGGAATTCCTTCGGGGAGGTGAACGTGCGGACGTGGCTTAACCGTCGATCGGCACTCAGGCTGTCGCCAAGCAACTCAACCAGCGTCGCGTCGTCGTCGACGATCCATAAGGAGAATGGAGGCGGGATGGCCGCCCGCTTTTCGGCTGCCTGCGTTTTCACACCCGCACCATCTTCACTTGGGGATCCCGCGCGTAATGTAGGCCTTGAGGTTGAAACCGCGAGGGATGCCGAGTAAAAACACCTGGTCCCCCACCTGATAGGCGCGATAGTAGTACAAGTCGGTGCGGTTCAACGACGGGATCCTGAACCAGTCCTTGCCGTTGTAATGCATGACCAGCTCGCCAGTCCTGAAATTGCCGACGGCAAGCAGGTCATTCTGACCGTAGACGGCCGTAGCCGCGAACGAACCAGGTGAGGTGGAATACATTGTCTCCCATGTTCCGGCCGACGTACGTCGCTGCACCTTGCCCGTCGCTGTGCTGACCAACCCGCCCTTATACCATGAGAAGAGTTCGGTGAAGGTTTCTGTGCCGAAGGTGGTCTCCGTCACGTCCAGTTGCGTCAGGTTTGTTCCGTTCCAGCGGTACAAGAAACTGAATAGACGACCCTGGCGAAGCGTCACACCTCCAATATACGCTTCGTTGGGTGAGACGCCCACGATGTGGGCCTTGCTCACCGAATCGTCGTTCGAGACATTCGTCCAATGCTGTCCGTTGAAGTGATACAGTCCACCTTCAAACTCTCCCACCAGCACGTTGGAAGGAGAACTTCCCCAAATGGAGACCAGCAGATGGCTATTGGGGATCTCTGTGACGCCCCATGTGCCGTTGAGATAACGCAGAACAAAGCCCTGCTTGTCCGGGAGCGATTGCATGGCCGTATCGCGCCCGCCGACCACCCAGATGTCGTTGGCATCAAAGCCATGGATCGCCTGGGGCGCCCACGGATAAGTGACCAAACCTTTGGAGTTGTATGCGTCAGCATATACTTGAGAAATGTCGGTCCAGGTCTGTCCGTTGAAGCGCCACAGCTTGTTTCCCCACAGGTCTCCGTGCGGATTCACAAAATAGACGTTGGTGGGAGAACTTCCGTAGAGTCCGAGGGGAACGAATGTGGCATTCCCATCCCCGATAGAATCGCGCACCCAGGTGAAGTCGCGGGGGTTCAAGCCATCGACGGGGTCCGGAGGGTCCGTCGGGCAGCCGAGGAAGATGACCGAGGCCGCCATGGCCGCCAGAATGAAGGTCGTTTTCATACGAAGGACAGGTCGGAGGCAATGATCCGCCTCCGACCTTCCTGGCAAAGGGGTTATTTCGTAAGAATGAGTTTAAGCGATTGGCACCCCGCCGGACTGCCGTCCAAGGGACGGGCAACGACCCGGGCAAAGTACACACCGCTCACGAGAGTGCCCGTTCCGGTCGCCTGCGCGCTCCAGTCGAACGCATGCGTCCCGGCGTCGAGGATCCGGTCGGCCAACCGCGCTACCAAGCGACCTGCCATATCATACACCGCGATCTCCACATGCGCAACGGAAGGGAGCGTGGCTGTGATCTTCGTCGCAGGGTTGAAGGGATTCGGATGTGCCGCTACAGAGAAGGCAACGTCCGGCGGCGCTTCGGCGCCGAATTCTTCATCGTCGCGACGAGCTTCCGGAATGTACTGCGCACCCATCGCAAAGACGTTGAACCAGGAGGGGTTTGACGTGACGTTACGGGACGGTGTGACATACCGTGCGCGAATGTCGTAATCGACGAGATTGTGCGTATAACTCGAGGTCAAGGCATAGTCGCCGTCTTCATACATCGTCGTCGTGTTCGGCAATGTGGCCAGAAGCGTCGGACCCTGGACGTTCTTCACCTTTCGCCAAACCTCGATCTGCGTGACAAAAGGACTCGGATGGGCCGTCCAAGTGATCTTGATCGGCTCGCCGACCGGATTGTTGAAAGGGTAGATGTCGGCTGGCGGTAGGACTTCGATGAAGTGATAGTTCGCGATGTAGCTCCCAGGTGTTAGAAACGGACGCGAGAGACTCGTGTTGCCGTCGTTCCATGATTGAAACTGATACGTAACGCGATTGCGGTAGATGTACTGATGCAATGAGCAGACAGCACCCGGAGCGAAGGGAGGAGTCGGCGCCGTTTGCGTCGCTCCGTTGACCTTGAGCACGCTCCCGATCGATTGGCCGTCGGAACGGATATCGAAATAGACTGAGTTGGACGGAGACGAAGGAGCAAACTGTGCGGTGTAAGTGTCTGAGCCCACGATCGTGATGTTTGCAACTGGAGTTGATGCCACCGTGACATTGTTGCTCTTTTTCCACGCGTTGTCGAACGAGAACCACTGCCCGGTCGTATGTTGCTGGGGAGTGTATGCGCGCACGGGCACGACGGCCAAATGCTCGAAGTGATCGAAGAAAGGAGATGGTCGCCCTACGTGTTCTCCGGTTCCATTGTCGAAGACCCCCACGCCGATCCGTCCGCTTCCAAAGCTGTTCGCGAAAGAGACGAAGTAATCCATGTAGTATTCACGAAGCCGATACACCCCCTTCATGACTTCCCCAACGTCCTCTCGAGTGGAGACAAGTGCAGCCAGAGTCAACTCTGTGTGCTCTTCCCCAGCGCCGCTCACTTCGTGCATGATGACCTGAGCATTGTCGACGACGGGGTCTTCATCGCGAACCTTGTACACTCCGAGCCCACGCGACCGTATCAAAGTGCCGTCTGGCTTGGAGTTTGATTCGCGGATCTCTGCCACGTACGACGCATGGCCGGTCAGACCCCCAAGGTCTTCTACCCGGCTGGTAGGGCTGCCGAAGACGATGATGTCTCCTACTTGAAAATTGGCGGCAGCGTGGAATGTAAAGTACTGTGCGTGGATCTTATCCGGGATCGGATACACGGAGGCTGCCTCTGAGGGGTTGCAGCCGAACGCGCGTGCCTGCGCATATCCCCAACAGATCGAACCAGACGTGTATGAGAAGCCGGGCGGATAGTGGCATTGTTCCTGCGCGGCAACATTCGCGATCACGAAGGCCAAGCCTACCAAGAAGATGCGGGTGACCATGGGATGCTCCCCGCGATGTGGTGGACGAGTTCCGCGGCCGAACGCTCTTTGGCAGTCTCCAACAAGAATTCCGGCCTATCAATCCCCATTTTCTTGGGGGCGGCATTCCAAGACGTTGACGGACGATCGATTCGAATGGGCGTTTGCCACTCTTGGCCACATCGAAAGAAACTTCTACATTCCATTGGGCGTCACCGCCTGCGTCCGTGTCGTTTCTTTCTTGAGCCTTTGCGACCTGGCGGTGATCCTTCTCTTGCCCGAACCGACCATCAACGTGAGGCCCTCATGTCCCTCGACCGTCGCGACTTTCTCCGCATCGGCGCCGTCGGCGTCGGTTCCGTCCTCGCCCCGCATCTTGCGCATGCCGAACAACAGTATCGCCCCGAGAAGCAGCGGTCCATGATCGGCTACGCGGCCCCGCCGATCCCGCTCGTGCGCGTCGGCTACGTCGGCGTCGGGGGCATGGGGACGGCCCATGTCGAGAATCTGCTCAAGATCCCGAACTGCGAAGTACGCGCCGTCTGCGACATCGTGCCCAGCCGCGTCGAGCGGGCCCAGAAGATGTGCGTCGACGCCGGCAAGCCGAAGCCGGAAGGTTACACGGACGGACCGACCGACTACAAGAGGCTCTGCCGTCGCGACGACCTGGACCTCGTCTACATCGCCACGCCGTGGGAATGGCACGTGCCGATGTGTCTCGAAGCGATGATCCGCGGAAAGCATGCGGCCGTGGAGGTCCCGGCGGCCCTGACCGTCAAAGAAGGCTGGTCGCTCGTCGACGCGTCCGAACGCACACAGCGACACTGCATCATGATGGAGAACTGCAACTACGACCGGGTCGAGATGATGATCCTGCGGATGGTGAAGGAGGGGGTACTCGGCGAGTTGCTGTATGCCGAATGCGGCTACCTGCACGATCTGCGCGAGGTCAAGCACGACATGGAAGGAGAGGGGGTCTGGCGGCGGGCGCATTCCATGAACCGCAACGGCGATCTGTATCCCACGCATGGACTCGGACCCGTGGCGCAGTGCTTCGACATCAACCGCGGCAACCGGATCGAGTCGCTCGTGTCCTTTGGCACCAAGTCGCGCGGCTTGCATCGCTACGCCGTCAAACAGTTCGGTGCCGACAGCGCGCAGGCGAAGGAGAAGTTCGTCCTGAGCGACATCGTGACGACGATGCTCCGAACGACCCGGGGCGAGACGATCGTCGTCAAGCACGACACCAGCTCACCGCGTCCGTACAGCCGCGATATTCTGGTGCAAGGGACGAGCGGCCTCGTGCGTAAATACCCCGAGACGAAGGTCCACGTCGAGGGTGTGAGTCAGGCGCACCGGTGGGATCCGGGTGAGGAGTGGATGAAGAAGTATCAGCATCCGATCTGGACGCAGCTCGAAGAGCAGAGCAAGGGGGCGGGGCACGGAGGGATGGACTTCATCGAGGACTTCCGGCTGATCCGGGCACTCCACGAAGGTCTCGTCCCCGACATGGACGTTTACGACGGGGCGATGATGAGCGCCGTCACGGAGCTGAGCGCTCGCTCCATCAAGCAGGGGAATGCGCCTCAGCGCTTCCCCGATTTCACGCGCGGTGGGTGGAAGAAAGAGCGGGTGCTGCCAGTGATGGCCTGAACGGGCGAAGGGAGAAGCTCATCCACGATAGGACACATAGTCAAACAAATATCAGCACGTCATTTCTTTCTTCTTCGCGTACATTCGCGGTTCCACTATTTCCAGGGCAGCCCCACGGCCTCCTGATAGAATCTCTCCATGATCGCCTTCGCCAGTCGTCCATCGTTCTTCCTCAAGCCCTCATAGAAGAAGAACACCTCTCCCCGATAGCCCCGGTCGCGGTTGACCTGCATCGCCTGCAGGAGATGCTCTTCCTCGATCAGGTACGTCCCCACGTTCATCAAGATGCCCGGCACGATCGCCCGATAGGAGCCGGGGATCGCCAGACTGTCGTTCGACTGCGACGTCAACGCTTGCGTGTAGCGATCGATGGAGTATCGATAGACCTGCGGGATGACCAGATCGGCGTAGCCGCCGTTGATCCACGCGGGCCAATCCTGCAGGTACTCTTCGAACGACCACGAGAAGATGCTCGGCGACCACGTCACGAGCACGTTTGGTTTGAGCCGCTTCACCTCGTCGTACAGCCTCTTGCCGAAGGCATTCAGCCTGTCGCCCCGCCACCGGAGCCACGAAGGGTCCTTTGGGTCATTCGGCGGCTGCGTGCCGTGGTGCTCCAGGGCATACAGCGAACGCGTGTATGGATCGTATCCCCCTTCGGAAGGATTGGCCGGCAAACGGTCGTCGCCCTGCACGCCGTCCACGTCGTAGCGGCTCACCACCTCGCGCACGAGGGACAGAATGAACTCCTGTACCTCGGGATGGTACGGATTCATCCACTCGAAGCCGTTCTTCTTCAGCAGGTTGCCTTGGCCGTCGCGCGCGGACCAGTGCGGAAACTTCTTGAGTACCATGCCCCCCTTCTTGTTGAAGGAAGAGGAGAAGCCGTACTCGAACCAGGGGACCACGGCGATGCCCCGCGCATGTGCTTCTTCGATCACCTCCCGGAGCGGGTCGCGTCGCTTGTCGGTACGGATCTGTCGCGGGTCGATCGGCATGCCGAACACGGAGTCCATCACGCGGCTGCGATACAGCGTCTTCGCATCGTTCCAGACGACCGGGAAGACGACGTTGAAGTGATGCTCCTTGAGAAACTGCATCGCCTCCGCGATCGATGCGCGACTCTCCAGAACCTTGCTGTCGACGTTCGTCAGCCACACGCCCCGCACTTCGCCTTGACTCCAAGGTGTTTGCGCCGTAAGCGTCTGAGCAAACAGGACGAGCAGCGTGAACAACAAACAGCACCGTTGTCGATTCGTGACCATGGCGATCGTTGTCCTTCCGGTATCGAAGCAATATGACCGCAAAGGCGCAGAGACGCAGGGAGCCAGAGGCCCTATACATTGTTGCGAAGCAACTTTCAACTCTTCATCGGCGCTTCGCGCCTTAGCGTCTTCGCGGTGAATCGTTCTTCATGGTACCGGCATCGATGCGCTCCCACCGGTAGCCGCGGCGCGTCAATTCCGTGATCAGCTCATCCAGTCGGCGGGCGAAACGATCCGTCCGCGACGGATGGACGCCGATGTGCAGCAGCAAGTGAAAGCCGTTCAATCCGGAAGGCCGCACCGACTCGTACCGGAGGATGCGTTCGAAGATCGTGTCCGTCGGCACGTATCTCGCCCCCATGTCGGGGGTCGTATAGTCGGCGTTGGAGTAGGTCCCCGGCGAGAAATTGACCAGCACGATCCCGGAATCGCGGCACCAGCCCGCGATCTCGCGGTTGTACCATTCGTATGGTGGAAGAAAATGGCGGGCCTCGTGCGCCGTCACCCCGAACGGCCGCATGGCCTCGAAGTTGTCCCACAGGTCGCGCGTGAAGGTCGTCCGAGAGACGAGCGTGGAGTCTCGGCGCTCCCATGAAGCATACAGCAGGTGCTTGTCCGAGTGGGCGCCCAGGTAATGACCGTCTGCCCTCAAGCGTCGGATCAGCGGGCGCAACGCGGCCGCGCGGTAGAAGTCGCCGGTGAAGAAGAACGAGGCCTTGATGGCATGCCGGTGCAGGACCGAAGCGATCGTATCGCCGTCTCCGGCGAACTCGTGCCCGGAAAAGAAGAGGTAGATGACCCTCTGTGTCGTGTCGCTCCGGACCACGCCGCCGTCGAGTTCCACCACGTGCTGGCGTGGCTGAGAGTGACTCAGCGCGGCAGCGAGCAACATGAGGCTGAAGACGCCGAGTTTCAAGACATCTCTCCAATGGAACTTGCGATCACCGGACTCCCCGACCCCGAATCCCGATTCCCCGATCCCCACGAGCGTCCTCACCGCGCGCCGATCATTCTTCGATCTTCTGTCAAAAAGAAAGGGTGTGCAGGTTCTTTCGAACGCCGCACACCCGGTTGAGATGCAATGGAAGCAGATCAGCTCTTCTTGCCCGCGTGGGCGATCTTCTCCCAGTATTTTGCGTAGTCGAAGCCCTTGTAGGTGGGGCTCTTCTTGTTGTGGCAAGTCTCGCACGTCTTCTTCACGTCGTCGCCGAGGAGCAAGCCGGCCTTTGCCTTGGCGTCGTCTGTCGCATCCTTCTTGCTGTGCATCGCTTTGTAGCCCGAGCCAGCGCCGTGGCAGGCCTCGCAAGAAACACCCTCGTCCTTCACGTTTGTGCCAGTCACGTGGCAATCGAGGCACGCCTGCGTTTCAGCCGCCGGCTTGTCCGATCCCGCCTTCTTTGCGATCTCATCCGATTCCTTGGTCTTTAGAGTCGCAAAAGCCTTCGCATGCGGGGACTTCTCCCAGACAGTGTAGGAAACGCCGCCCAACTTCTCGTTCTTGTGGCACGGCATGCACTGCTTCACGCCGGTGTACTTGTTCTGACCGACGACCAGAATGGGCAAGGCGATCAGCGCTGCGATGGTGCTGAGAATCAGCTTCTTCATGTGCCAACCTCCGATTGGTGAATGACGTCTTGAAGAGTGTACAACCACGAAGGGAAGAATGCAAGCGCTATGCCACCCATCGTCGTATTCTTGAAGTTGGGAAACTTACGTTCTTTGTCGTATCCGCAGAATCTGCACGGCCGCGCAGTCCCGTCCGTTTCTCGTCGAGGGCCCTCGATCGATTCTCGCGTTGACCGTTGTTGGTGCCTGACGCTTGACAAACAAGTTTTGGAACGTCGTGTCCTATGCAGCGTCAAGAGCCAACTCCAAATCCCAAGCGCCAGGAGATCGGTGTGCCCCCTACAGATGCCAAGCCCCGCGCGTGGCGGGGCCAATGTGGTGATGCAAGGTAGCCGAAACCGGTCTCAGTCTCAAGACACTCGAGGGCGTACGACCGATCGCAGTATCCGAATTCGGCGTTTGGAATTCCCGGCACGCTCGTGCCGCGACCTATTGACTTGGCCGGATCTCATCGTATCGCCAGATAGGACTTGAAGTTCGAATTTTGGAGTTTGGCGTTTCCGGCACGCTAGTGCCACCTGCTCTTGACTGTGGCGGAAGCTCCTTGTCAGGCTGGAGGCGCTTGGAGTTTGGCTTTTGTAGTTTGGCGTTTCCGGCACGCTAGTGCCGGTGGAGGTCTTTATGCATGATCTTCCGCGTCTCATGCAACCGGTCGTCGGCCGGCAGGTCCATCAGGCGGATGTTCATCCGGTCGTCATCCTCCTCGTTCAGCAGCTTGACGACGTAGTCGACGACGCTTGAAGGGAAGAGTCCGTCGCGTTCGTAGAGTTCTCGACGGTCCTGCAGAATGCGTCCGGAGGCCACACAGCTTGTCGGCAGCGTTCGAAGTTTCTTGAGCAGGTCTTCGTTCCGGAAGATATTGCCCGAGACGTAGTAGCGCTCGGCGATGCTCAACGATTCCGATTGCGTCAATCCCCAGTCGGCGGCCGTGGTGATGCCCGCGAGGAGCAGATGGGCCATCGCACTGCCGTCGGGCGAGCGGAGTTCGACCGTTTGCCGGCCGCCGAGATCATCGACCGGCATCGACGGCTGCGGGTTCACCTTCGCCGCAAGATCGTGCGTCCCCCCCCAGCCCAGCGGAACACGGATCATCGCGCTTCGATTCCGGTCGCTCCAGCAGATACGCGTCGGCGCCTCCTGGTTCGGCACGAGCCGCAGGTAGGCCGAGGAGACGGTGTTGCCGAACGCCGTGAGCGAGTCGGCGTACGTGCAGAGTCCGCCGATGAGTTGCCGCGCTTCGTTCCCCAGGCTGCCGCTCGCGGCCGTCATGATGTTCCGGCCGTTCTTGCGCAGCTCCATGTGAATGTGCATCCCGTTGCCGGCGATCCCTTCTTCGAGCTTCGGCGTGAACGTCGCCACGCAGCCGTGCCGGTAGGCGATGGTGCGGATCAGCCATCGCGCGATGACGAGGTGGTCGGCCGCATCTTCGACGGGCACCGGCAGGAATTCCACCTCGAGCTGTTCGCCCTGCCGCCCGGTGATCTCGGCTTCGTTGCTCCGGACGCTGTCGATGTACCCCACCTCGCTGTGTCCGTACTTCACGGCCCCCGTGATGAGGGCGATGTGTCGGACCATCTCGTTCAGGATCGCGCCGGACTTGGCGAACGGTCCGGAAGCGTGGTAGCCGCGCTGCTTGGGCGACCGATAGATCTGGTCTCCGGGAGGAGAAAGGAGGAAGAACTCCAGCTCGCCGAGCGCGTGCAGTTCGAGGCCCGTGTGCTTCCGAAAGAGCGCATGCGCATTCGCGAGGACGTTGTCGGGTGCGAACGGGGCGAGCGAGCCGTCGTGCGTCAAGTAGCGGCAGACGAGGTCGAGGCTCCCGGGCTCGAATGGATTCAGGAAGGCCGAGCGATAGACAGGAACGACGTAAAGGTCGGAGAGCGCCACGTCGACGAGACCCTTGAAAAGGGACGAGCCGTCGACCCGTTCGCCGTCGGTGAGCACGCGCTCGACCTGGCGCCGGTTGGTGACGGGTATCTTGAGCTCCTTCAGCTTGCCGTCGAGCCCGGTGTAGTGGAAGGTGATACGCTCGATGTTGTTGGCGGCGATGACCTTCATCAGGTCTTCGCGCGTCAGGTCGGCTCGGTTCTTCGCGAGGAGCTTCGTGATGGGGTCGGTCAGTGCCAGCGTCGGTTCCATGGTCGTCTCGTGCGTTCGTCGGTCGTTACACATGTGCAACATACGCGACAATAGCCTGAGATAGAACGGTCCAACGTCCGAGAAATGGTAATCTCACAGAGAATCCCGCGTGATGTGCCTGCCATGGCAAACCGTAGAAAAGACCGCCTCGGGTCGCTTTCCCCAAAACAACAAAGCCGACCCTTGCGAGCCGGCTTCAAGAAAGCACCATCCAACAATCTTCAATTTACATTCTACAATTTACGATGCTCCGTCGGGATGAGAGGATTCGAACCTCCGGCCTCTTGCGCCCAAGGCAAGCGCTCTAACCGGGCTGAGCTACATCCCGAATGAGACTGCAACAACATCGAACAACGATACTAGCGCCGGCCTCTTGTCCGTCCCGTTCGTTGTACGAACGGGACGAGATCTCGTCCCTTCGACTACGTCGAAGGGACGGACGCCCAAGGCAAGTCCGTCCGTTCGCTGTTTGAACGGACGAGATCTCGGTCGCTCTGAGATAGTCGGAGCGACCGGACGCTCTAACCGGGCTGAGCTACATCCCGAATGAACCTATTGTCCGGGCTGCCTGCCCCCCGAAGCTCCGTCAGGAGCGGAGGGGGGAGCTACATCCCGAAGACAAGGCAAAAGTGAGAAGGAAGAAGTGAAACGTGAAAAGATGATCGGATACCAGCTCAAGGCGAAGCAGTCTGCCGAAAAGCGACCATCAGCACACATCAAGGTACGGAACGGCGGGAGGGAATGCAAAGCGCTGTCTATCGGGCCAAGACGGCGCGGACGACGTCCATCCGACCGCCGGCCGTCATCTCGCAAAGATACAGGCCGCTCGCCACGCGGGGCGACCACGTGACATGATACGATCCCGCGGACCGCTCCTCGTCGACCAGACGCACGACCTCGCGTCCGAGGAGGTCGAGGATGCGAAGCCGCACGTGAGTCCGTGACGTCAGCGTGAACCGGAAGGTCGTCGTCGGGTTGAAGGGATTCGGGAAGTTCTGTTCGAGTTCGAAGGTCCGCGGCATTGCGTCGGGCGCGACATGGGTGGGGGCGAACGCCGCGTCGCGACTCGTCAACCGAAGGCCGTCGGCAACCACGTAGGTCGTCGCTTGTCCGGCGGTCGGCGATGCAGCGTCCGTGACGACCACGGAATCAGCATCGGTCCCCGTGAAGACGTAGGATCCCAACAGATTCCACTGACCTCCCCGCACGGTCTGATCGACCCTGACCGTGTCGACCTTGCCCGACGAGAAGACCATGAACGGAGCGTCCTTAGCGCGGTTGGTCGAAGCCACCCACCAGGCATGCAGGTCATACGTTGCCGCCTTCGGGACTCCAAGGCGGAACGCAGCGCGAGAGAGACCCGTGCCGATCGGATGAAGCCGCGCCGCCGCGCCGAATGAACCCGGATTCCCGGTGGCGCTCCAGCCGGCGGCATCCTCTCGGTACTCCTGTCCGCCGGTGTCGATCGTCTTCTCAAAGAGCGGCGGGCGGGGAGCTGGGAGGACGGCGAAGGCCGAGGCCACCTGCCGTTCGACACCGTCCGACGGCGCATTCATCACCGCGCCGTTGACGACGAAGGCCGAAGATCCGCCTCCGTCCAGGTTGACCGCATCGACACATCCGAGCGACAGCATCGTCTGCGCGAGCTCCGCAAGACTGAGACCGACACTCTGCGTCGACCGTCCGTCGACCACGAACAAAATGATCCGTCCGTCGGAGGTACGGCCGATCGCCGTTCGCGGATCGGCGGACGTTCCCACGCCCGATCCGAAGAATACCTCCTGGTCATACGTCACGTTGACCACGCCGTTCTTCACGAGCGATGGTCCTCCACCGACCGCATCCACGATGCCCGTCCAAGCTGCCCCCGTACCGGCCGTCGTCGCCGAGGCCGGTGTCCCGTTTGCATTGGAGATCGGTGCGTTGAATCGGATGATGTCGGCCAGCGTGGTGCCGTTGTGCCCGATCCACCCGGTCTCGGTCGAACGGTCACGCCGTACGCCGAAGGCCGCACGGTACACGCCGTAGACCTGGGAATTCCTCGTCAGCGACGTGACCTGGCGGGAACGGAGCGTGCTGTCGGCAATGACCAGGCTGTAGCTGACTGCCGGGTTCGTGCCGCCGTCGAAGTAGCCGGCGTTGATCGCCACGTGCGCTTGCGTTGCGGAGGCGATGGTGCTGACCAGTTCCTTGCCGTCGGCGTCGGTGCTCGCCAGTGCGCGGGGAATAATGAGCGTATCGTTGGCCCAGACCGACGCATACCAGGCGCGGACCGGTCCTGGAGCGGTCCCGGCGTAGATCTCGACGGATGAAGGGAGCGGAGCATTGACGCGCGACCAGATGAAGGTCTGCGCGGTCGCGCTGGTTCCGATGGTCAGAACGAGAAGGGCGAGCGAGGTCGATAGGCGTTTCATGACAGGGGAAGAAGGCTAGCGCCGGGCTAGCCACGTCTCCGGGTTCTGCTTATCCTTCTCGTGCCAGATCTCGAAATGGAGCACCGAGCCGGAAACGGTCTCTCCGCTGCGGGCGATCTCCATCCCCTCCGTGATCCGCTGATCCTCCGCGACAAAGACGTCCGACAGATGGGCATAGACGGTCCGGTAACCGTCATAGTGGTTGATGATGAGGACGTTGCCGAAGCCCGGAATGAACGACAGCACGGAGACCTCGCCGTCGGCGACGGCGTAGACCGTCGAGTTGGTGCCCGTGGCGATGTCAATGCCAGTGTTCTGCGTCACCGTCTTGAGTACCGGATGGGTCACGTTGCCGAACTTCGCCTGCACGCGGCCGCTCGTGACAGGCCAGCGCAGGCGCCCCTTGCGGTCTCCGAACGCCACGGCCGGCCTCACCTCCGGCGTGGGAAGCTTGGGCAGCGCCTTCGTCGTCTTCGGCGCCCGCGCGTCGGCGAGCGCCCGCTTCCGCCGCTCCTCCAGCTCACGCTCCTTCTTGACCCGCTCCGCCTCGATCAGATTGGCGATGAGTTGCTCGATGCGTTCCACGGCCTGCGTCCGCTTGGAGAGTTCCCGCGAAGACGCCGTCTTGTCCTTCCGCACTTGCCGAAGGACGGCGTGCCGCTCCGAGGTGGTGCGCTTGAGCCGCGATTCCTCCCGGGTCTTCTCGGCCAGCAACTGTCGCTCGGTCGCGAGTTTGGTCTGCAGCGCCTGGTTCTGCCGCTCAAGGTCGGACTTCTTCGTCGAGAGGTCCTGCAGGTCGCGCACACGCTGGTCGGCGAAGCGGCGTAGATACTGGATGCGGATGGACAACTGGTTGAGCGACTTCGATGAGAAGAGCAGCTCCAGGTCGTACACGCGGCCGTTCATGTAGATGGAACGCACCCAGCCGGCATAATGCGTGGTGAGCTCGTTGACCTGCCGCTCGAGCCCGCCGATGTTCGTCCGCGCCTCACGGATGTCCCCCGTGATCTGTTGCTCCTCGGCCCGAAGCTGACGCAGGAGTTGCGCCAGCAGCTTGCTTTGTTCCTCCAGGTCGTCGAGCCTTTGCAGCGTGGTTCGCTCGCGCCGCTCGCTGTCCCTGATCTTCTTCTCGAATGACGTGATCTCGTTCCGAAGCCGCTGCAGTTCCTGCTCGCGGCGCTGGAGCTCCGTCGGCTTTCGTTGGCCCGTAACCAACGTCACGGAGAGGAGCGTGAGCAACGCGATATGCCAGCGTCGGGTCATTGGAGTTCGACACGCCGCGCGTTGCCGGGAGGGGAGAAGGGAAAGCGGAGGTCGCTGGGATTCGGCCGAAGACCGTCGTACCGCAACGTGATGATCTGCCGCCGCTGGGGAAGCGTCGCACGGGCGGTCTTGGGCATGGTCAGGCCGCCGACCGTGGTCAGGTCGGAGAAGGCCTGCTCGAACGTCATCGTTCCCTGGCCGTCGAGCACCTGGATCATGCGGATCATCAGCGTCGCCGGATCGACGACATAGCGGCGTGAGCGTTCTCCGTCCTTGAACAGGAAGAAGGCGTCGCCGCCGTCGGCGCCGGCCGCATCAGGCCTGCGACGGTCGGCCTCGAGCACGCGTCCGCCAGTGAACAACGCGAGAATATCGTCGAATTCCAGGTCGAGCCGGAGCGCTTTGCGGAGGTTCTCCGGATTCGTCTTCGCCACGTAGAGCTTGTTCTCGAGGGCGCTGTAGGCTTGGAACGACTCGCGCGTGATCAGCGCTTGGGCGACCCTGATGCCGAACGGTCCTTCGACCGTGATCTGGACGGTGTCAGGCTTTCGCAATGCGAGCTGGAACTCTCCGCTCTGAGAGAACGAGGGCGTCTCGATGCGGATGGTCCCGTCCGCGGACAGGCTTTCGAGCTGCTGCTGAATGCGGTCCGACCGTTCGACCGCATCTTCGAATGAGACGCTCGCCGTTCCGACGGCGACGGTGCGGGTGGAGGCACAGCCGGCCGCTCCAGCCGCGAGAAGCACGATGGCGAACAACGCGCGCTGGCTCACAACGATCCCCGTTCCACTTTGGCCTTCAGTGTCTGGTTCGTCGGGGTCTGTTCAAGAGCCTTCTTCCACTGCAGGATCGCTTCCTCCTTCTTCCCAAGGCGATAATAGACGTCGCCAAGGTGCTCGAGCACGACGGCGCTCGCTTCGCCGCTGGCAACGGCCTTTTCGATATAGTCCCGCGCTTCCTCGTACTCGCCAAGCATGTACAGGATCCATCCATAGGTGTCGAGGTACGACGGATTGTTTGGCTCCGCCAGCAGGGATATTTCGGACATCCGCTTGGCCCGCTCGAGTTGCAGGCCCCGCTCTGACAGACTGTACGCGTAGTTATTCAGGATGAGCGCATTGGCCGAATCGACCCTCAACGCCTCTTCATAGAGACGGTCGGATTCGGAGTGCCGCTTGAGGTTGTCGAGCGTCAGTGCGAGCGTGCTGAGGATGTTCAGGTCCTTCGAGTTCAGCTTATAGGCTCGCGTCAACTCGTCCACCGCCTGGTTCGGCTGCTCGAGGCGCGAATAGATGAGACCCTTCAGCAGATACACGCGGAAGTCGTTCGGTACCGACTGCCGCGCGCGGTCTGCCGTCTGCATCGCGCGCGTCAGGTCCCCGCGGTCAAGGTAGATGGATCCGACGAACCACCAGGCGTCGGCATTTTTGGGCTCAAGCCGCGTGACTTCCGAGAAGGAGGTTGCGGCCGCTGAGTCGTTCCGTGCGTTCAGGGCGAGGGCGCCGAGATACCAATGTGGCCTCCAGTCCGTGGGTTGTGCGGCGCGAAGCTCGTCGAACACCTCGCCGGCGAGCTGTCCCAGTGAGGTGTCGTGCTCTGATCGGCTGAAGTATGTCACGCCGATCCGCACCTTCACCTCGTGGTGCATCGACGGCATCGCGCGGACCCGCTCCAGCATGCGCACTGCCTTGTCCGGATCGCCTCGGTCGAAATACAGATCTCCCAAGACGAGCGCCACCTCAGGATCGTCCGGATGCCGTTCGTGGATCTCTTCGAGGAGCGCCAGCGCCTCGTCAGCCCGTCCGGCCTTGATGTAGGTCTCGGCCAGTTGGCGCTGCAGCGCTCGGTTACTTGGATCGATGAGCAGCATCGAGCGGTAGTGCTCGGCCGCATGGTCATACTGTCCCAGCGAACCGTAGAGCTCCGCCGACTGGAGGAGCAACTCCCACGATTCGCCATCGCGGTCCATCAGCATCTCGTAGATCCGAAGCGCGCGGAGCGGTTTCTGCGGCTGCAGAAGACGGGCGAGCTGGTACCAGACCCGATTGTTCGACGAGTCCAGTTTCGTGATCGCCTCATACTCCGCGATGGCTGCGTCCGATTGAAAGGTTCCGGCGTAGATGCGCGCGAGTGTCTCGCGGTACGCCGCATTCGATGGTTCGAGACGGACGGCCTCGCGCGCAGACTCGGCTGCACGGGAGTACTTCTGCAGCTCGATGAAAGAGCGTGCGATCGCGTCGTGGATGGCGGCGTTCGCCGGGTCGTACCTCAATGCCTCTTGATACTCGAGAATGGCCTCGCCGTGTTGCTCTTTTGCCTCGAGGGCGGAACCTTCGATGAAATGAGAAATGGCGAGGTCGCGGCGAGCGTCGTCCGTCACGGCCGGTTTTGCGGTTGCCGGCTCGGTACCGGCGTTCTTCGACGCGCTGCATCCGCAAAGCAGGAGCGCGTAGACAGCGATCGTCAGGAGTTGCTTCATCTTTCCAATTTGTCAAAAAAGAGAAGGACTTACAAACTGTCGGCGCCGTTGCGCGGTCAGCGATGAGGCCTTACCTTAAGACATGCCACACGTTGACCTGCTCGTGACATGGACCTGGCCGCCTGATGAGCCGGCGATGCGCCTCATTGCATCCACCGCCGCTCGTCATGGCGTGACGTGCCGCCTCGTCGATGCGGCGGCGATCCATGACGTCACAGAAGAAGCGGTGGGCGGCCGGCTGACCTTCCGGTGGTTGTTGGACCGTGCATCGGACGAGAGCGCGGCATTCGTTCCGCTGGCACGCTGGGTGGACGGTCGGCCGGGGCCTGATCCGCGCGGACCGTATGCCATCAATCCCCACCGACGGCAACTCCGCGCCACGGACAAGGCGACGATGCATCTCGAGTTGATGTCCGCCGGGGTGCACGTGCCACATTCGATCATCCTCCCGCCGTTCGCGCTCGAGCCGAACGCTGCACCTAATGCCGAAGCGATCACGCAGATCGGATCGCCGTTTGTTGTCAAGCCGGCAAATACGACAGGAGGAGGCAACGGCGTACTGACCGGCGTGGCCGATATCGCCACGATCACCTCCGCCCGAGCCACCCATCCGCAGGACAAGTACCTGGTCCAGGAGACAATCCGACCGGCGTACGTTGGGGACTTCCGCGGTTGGTTCCGGTCATTCTATGTTTGCGGCCGGGTCCATCTGTGTTGGTGGGACGATCGAACGCACGTGTACGATCCCGTGGAGCCAGAGGATGAGCGATTCTTCGGATTGGGAATTCTGCGTTCGACAACGGCATCCATCGCCGAAGCCTGCGGCCTGCGCTTCTTTTCGACGGAGCTTGTCCTGACGGCGGAAGAGAAGGTGGTCGCGGTCGACTACGTAAATGAAATGTGCGATTTGCGCCTGCAATCCGTTACGCGGAACGGAGTTCCTGATGCGGTTGTCGGGGCGATGATGGAGGATCTCGTTGCCTTTGCCGGCACGAGGTCGGCGTGGCAAGGGGTTATCCCTTGATTTTCAACTAGGGGTTGAATACATTAGCCGGAACGCAAGTAATCTCGTCGGACACTGCCTATACACGGAGGCCTTATGAATACCGCATGGGTTCGCAACGGTTGGCAACTTTTCATCGTCGTGGTGGTAGTGTGTGGGTTGTCGCTGACCGGATGCGGCGGTTCTGAGGAGGCGATCGAAGAAGAAGGACAGACGCTGGGGGAAGAGCCGGCGCAGGAAGCCAGCGCTGACGATGCGGCGTTGACCTCCTTTGTTGGTGCCGCACCGAAGAAGGCCGAACCCGAGGCTCCGGTTCAAGCGGCGCCCGTCAACGGACAACTGGCCCAGTACGAGAAGCAGATAGAGGACCTTCGGACCGAGAATACCGGCTTGAAGCAGAAGATCGTCAAGTTGGAGCAGGACAATCGGTCGCTGAACACCATGATGTCCGATTCCGAGTCCCGCATCCAGGCCGAGCGCAGCCGCGCCGACAGTCTTGAGCAGGTGCTCGCGACGCAAGGCCCGCTCCAGGTCGCCCCGGTTGCGGCGGCTCCCTTCAAAGAGCCCGCCCCGGCAGATGCGGATGCGACCGTCAGCATCACATCGTACGAGGAGGCGCTGCAGGCCTTCAACGCAAAGAAGTATGATGCCGCGATCAGTGCGCTCGAAGGCATGCTTGCGGCCGGCGTGACGAAGGACCTCGAAGACAACTGCCACTACTGGATCGGCGAGTCGAAGTTTGCGAAGAAGCAGTACCAGGATGCGATCGGCGCTTTCGAGCTCGTCATCGCCTACGCCAAGTCAGAGAAGAAGGGCGATGCCCAATACATGATCGCCCAGTCGTACGAACGGCTTGGAAACAAGAAGAAGGCGAAGGATGCGTACGAGAAGGTGGTGAAGGAGTATCCGATGAGCAAGGTCGTGAAGAAGGCGAAGGAACGTTGGGCCCGCCTGTGATCTGATCTCGAGCGCTTCATCTCACACAAGCCCCGTCCGCACAGGATGGGGCTTCGTGTTGGTAGAAACGTGACACAGAGATCCACAGAGCCTGCACAGAGCTCCACCGAGAAGGCGGTTCTTGACCCTTCATCCACTCTGTGGATCTCTGTGACTCCTCTGTGGAACTCTGTGTAATGCTTTTCTCTCGAGATGGCGATTGGTATATTCCCCAGTGGCCAAGCATCAGACCAAATATGTCTGCCAGTCCTGCGGCTACGTGTCGCCGCGGTGGGTCGGCAAATGCCCGAACTGCTCCGAGTGGAACACCTTCGTCGAAGAGGCTCCGGCGCCGCTCAAGACAGTCCGGCGATCGGGTGTCCCGTCGGCGCTCGATCCGGTCCCGCTCGATGAAGTGGAGCGGGAGGATGTCCCCCGCGTCCGAACCTCCATTGGAGAACTCGACCGGGTCCTCGGCGGCGGTATCGTGCCCGGTTCGCTCCTCCTGCTCGGCGGCGATCCCGGTATCGGCAAATCGACCCTCATGATGCAGGCCGCCCTCGCCCTTGCCGACCAGACGGTCCTCTACGTCACGGGCGAGGAAAGCGTCCGACAGATCAAACTGCGGGCGGAACGGCTGGAGCGTCGTTCAACGAAGCACGTCCTCCTCCTGGCTGAAACGAACCTCGACCTGATCCTCGACGTCGTAGAACGCGGGTCGCCCGACGTGCTCGTCATCGATTCCATCCAAACGATGTTCCGTCCCGGCCTTGAAAGCGCGCCGGGCAGTGTGAGCCAGGTGCGCGAGTCGGCGGCATTGCTGCTCCGGTTGGCAAAGACGCGCGGCATTCCGGTCTTCCTCGTCGGCCACGTAACGAAAGAAGGAATGATCGCCGGACCCAAGGTCATCGAACACATGGTGGACTGTGTCCTGCAGTTTGAAGGAGAGGCGCACTACTCCTACCGCGTGCTGAGGGCTCTGAAGAACCGGTTTGGCTCCACGAACGAGATCGGCATCTTCGAGATGCGCGAAACGGGCCTGCGGGAAGTGATCAATCCATCCGAGGTCTTTCTTGCCGAGCGTCACGGAGGCACTTCGGGTTCGACCGTCGTCGCGGCCATCGAGGGCTCCCGGCCGATCCTGCTCGAGGTGCAAGCCCTTGTCTCATCGTCGAACTACGGAACGCCCCAGCGCAATTCGACGGGGATCGACTATCGTCGCCTCTCGCTCCTGTTGGCCGTTCTGGAGAAGCGCGTGGGACTCCATCTCGGTTCGCAGGACGTCTTCGTGAATGTCGCCGGCGGGCTTCGCATTGACGAACCAGCCGTGGACCTCGGGGTCGCTGCGTCGATCGCGTCGAGCCATCGTGATGTGGCGGTCGACCCGCAGGCCGTTGCGGTGGGCGAGATAGGACTGGGCGGAGAGATCCGGGCGGTGGGCCACGTCGAAAAGCGTGTGCAGGAGGCGGCCAAGCTCGGGTTCAAGCGGATCATCCTTCCACGTTCGAGCGCCCGGATCGTCAAACCGGCCGACGGTATCGAGATCGTTCCGGTCGACCGGATCGACCAGGCCATGGAAGCCTTGCTGAGATGATCGCATCCAAAGACGATCCCTGGTATGATAGTGAACGCCCGCATCCATGTCATGGACCACTGCTTACTGATCACTGACCCCTCGACTCGCCGCTCGACAGTGCTCGCGGCTCGCTCGGGGCATGCTACTGATCACTGATTTCTGACCTCTGATCTCCGACATTTCTCCCTGATCTCGATGGAATACATCGGCTACATCGGCCTCACCGCCCTCGCACTCTGCTGGATCCCTCAATCCGTCGACACGCTTCGCCTCGGACGGTGCGACGTCAATCTGTCGTTCCTGGTCCTCTCGGCTGTCGGGAGCCTGTCGTTGGCCATCTATGCTGTCTTGCGCTCGGATCAGGTCTTCATACTGGTCAATACGTTGACGACGGCAGGCGCACTCCTGAATCTCTTCTATAAGATCCGACCACGTCGGTCCATCGCATGAAACTCGTCCTTGCCTCCCGCAATCGCCACAAGATGCTTGAGCTGCGCTCCTTTCTGCAGGACCTTCCGGTGGAGGTCGTGTCCGTCGATGATGTCGCTCCGGGTTTGACGCTCGTCGAAGACGGATCGACGTTCGTCGAGAACGCCCTGAAGAAGGCGCGCACCGTCTTCGCACACACGAAGATCCCGTCGCTCGCCGACGATTCAGGGCTCGAGGTCTTCTTCCTCAACGCGCGGCCCGGCGTCATCTCCGCGCGATACGCGGGCGATGGGGCCGGAGACGAAGCGAACAACAAGAAACTGCTGCGGGAGATGAGAGGCGTCGCCGCTCGCAGGCGTCATGCGCAGTTCTGTGCCGTTCTCGCGCTGGTCGGTCCCGGCTACGAAGAGATCGCCGTCGGAACGTGCCCTGGCACGCTCACCGAGTCGTCCCGCGGCACGAACGGATTCGGCTATGACCCGATCTTCCAGCCTGAAGGATTCAGCCGGACGTACGCCGAGCTCTCGCAGGACGAGAAGAACCGCATCAGTCACCGTGCACGCGCATTTGCCGCTCTCCGCGACATCCTGAAGCGCCGGCTCACGTAATCGGAGGCCCGCATGTCCCGCTCGCTCCTCGCCCTGTTCCTCGTTGCCACCATGGCCCTGGGGCAGGAATCCGTACGCGTTCCCCTCAGCTACTTCGTCGCCGACACATCGCAGTATGACCCGGCGATCCCCACGCCCCAGCAGTTCTTCGGGTTCCAGGTCGGCGAATGGCATCTGAGTCCGGAACAGTTGCACACGTACCTGGAACGGCTCGACGCGCTTTCGGACCGTATCGCCATCCGGTCCATGGGTGGTACCGTTGAGCAACGGCCGATCCTCCTGCTGGTTGTCACCGACCCGGAACACCATCGGAACCTCGAACGGATCCGGCAGGAACATCTGCGACTGAGCGACCCCGCCGCTGGGACGCCCGATGTCGAGCGCATGCCCGTATTCGTTTGGATGGGCTACTCCGTGCACGGGAACGAAGCAAGCGGGAGTAATGCCGCCGCCCTCGTCGCGTACCATCTTGCCGCCAGTCGATCGGCGGAGACGGAGGACCAACTGCGGAACGCCGTCGTGCTGCTTAATCCCGCCATCAATCCTGACGGCATGCAACGATTCGCTTCCTGGGTCAACGCCAACCGCGGACAGCACGTGGTCTCGACGCCGTCGTCGCGGGAGCATCTCGAGCCGTGGCCCGGGGGCCGGGGAAACCACTACTGGTTCGACCTGAACCGCGACTGGATGCCCGTCGTGCATCCCGAAAGCCGAGCACGCATCGATGCGTACTACGAGTGGCGCCCCAATCTCCTCACCGACCATCATGAAATGGGCTCGGATGCAACGTTCTTCTTCCAGCCCGGCGTGCCTTCGCGCAACCACCCGCTGGCGCCGCGTGGCGTCTTGGAGTTGACGACGAGGCTGGCGTCATTCCACGCCGAGGCGCTCGATACGATCGGGTCACTCTACTATGCCCGCGAGAGCTTCGATGATTTCTATGTGGGCAAGGGCTCGTCGTATCCCGACATGACGGGTGCCGTCGGGATCCTGTTCGAGCAGGCGTCGTCACGCGGACACGCACATGATACCCAGAGCGGTGTGCTGACGTTTCCCTTCGCGATCCGCAACCAGTTCGTGACGTCACTGTCGTCGTTGCGCGGCGCCGTGGCGATGCGAAAAGAGTTCCTGCAGCACCAACGACAGGCGGCGGAATCGGCGCTGAAGGCGGCGGACACATCGCCCGTGAAGGCCTACGTCGTAGGTGATGCCGGCGACTCTCCGAGAGCGGCGGCCTTCGCCGAGATCCTCTCAACGCATCGGATCGAGGTCTTCCGGAATGCAAGGCCCTTCAAACAGGGACAGGTAGACGTCCAGGGAGGGCGCGGATATGTCATTCCAGTCCGCCAGGTCCAGTATCGGCTGATCGCTTCGCTGTTCGAGCGCCGAACGACATTCGAGGACAGCCTCTTCTACGACATCTCGTCATGGAACCTGCCGATGGCGTTCGGTCTGCCGTTCGCGGAGCTTGCGTCCGTTCCGGCCGGATTGCAGGGAGAGCGATACTCGAGCGGCGGCGTGGCGCATGCCGCTCCCAAAAGGATCTCCGATGGCGTCGCTTGGACGGTCGACTGGAACAACGCGGCAGCTCCGGCGATGCTGTATCGGCTGCTTGCTGCCGCGGTCCCCGTGCGGGTCGCGACTTCGGCGTTCGAAGCTCGCACGGCCGCCGGCGTCCGGGAGTTCGCGCCGGGAACTCTGCTCATCCCGTCGCTCGAGGACCCGGGACGCGCCGGATGGGTCCGGTCGGTCCTTGCGACCTCCTCCGCGGACGACGATCTGGACATCGACGTCCTCCGGTCCGGGCAAGCCGTCAGCGGGGTAGACCTCGGTTCGTCCAGCTTCGTCCCGCTCACGAAACCCCGCATCGCCCTGCTGACCGGTCCTGGCATGTCCGCGACCGACGCAGGAGAAATCTGGCATCTCTTCGACGCACGGATACGAATGCCGCTGACCCTCCTGGGCACCGAGCAAGTCGGGAGGGCCGATCTGAGCGCCTTCAACGTCGTCGTCATCGCTGGCGCTTCTCCGTCGACGGTCGACTCGGCAGGCCGTGCCGCGCTGACCGATTGGCTGGGGCGCGGTAACACGCTCATCGCCACGGAGCAGGCCGCGGAGTGGGTGATCGGGGCACGCCTGAGTGCGGCCGTCGTGAAGCGCCCCCCCGCGCGTCGCGACTCAGCGCTCGTGCTCCCATATGACCAGGAGCAGGCGTACCGCGGAGCCCGCGCCACGCCTGGCGCGATCGTCGAAGCCCGGCTCGACCTGACCCATCCACTCGGGTTCGGGTACCGGTCTGCCACCATACCGGTGTTCAAGAGCACGGGCATCGTGTTCGAGGTTCCGCGGAGTCCGTTCGCCATGCCGCTGCGCCTGGCTGAACGCCCGCTCCTGAGCGGTTACCTCCATGCCGATGCGGTGCGACAGATCGCCGGCGGAGGTGCGATCGTCGTGTCGGCCCTTCGTGACGGACGTTCGATCGTCATGGCGGACAATCCGGTATTTCGCGGGTTCTGGAGGGGCACGGAGCGTTTGTTGGTGAACGCGGTCTTCTTCGGTCAGGCGATCCGGGCGTCTTCGACGCGGCCCGGGCAATGACCCGGTTGGGAAAGGCATGATCCACGAAGTCACACGAATCAACTCGAAGGCATTCGATCTTCAGCGATTCGTGTAAGGTGATCTCCGGCAGCATTCGTGTCTGTTCGTGGATATTTCCTCACGAGGTAGCGGTGATTGAGCGTCGGCTCATCCGAGCCTCTCTGTTCTCCCTCCTGCTGGCCGCCGCCTTCGCTACCAGCCGGTCGCAATCGTCCATCCCCTTCTTCGGCATCCAGACCCACTTCGGCCAGGACCGCGCCAACCCGGATACCGCGATGGCTGTGCTCAAGGCGGCGGGTGTCGGCGCGATCCGTGACGAGATCTACTGGCACGAGGTGGAGACGTCGCCCGGCGTGTTCACATTTCAGGCGAAGCACGACGCCTACGTGTACGCCGCGCTCGCCCGCGGGATCCAGCCCCTCATCATTTTCGACTACGGTCATCCGTTGTACGGAGGCACCCCTCGCGACAGCGTCGGCCGGGCGGCATTCGCCCGCTACTGCAGCACCGTCGTCGCTCGCTATGCTCCGCTCGGCGCGAAGCATTACGAAGTGTGGAACGAGCCGAACCTCTGCCTCCCGGGATTCTGTCCCTGGTCGCCGGCGCCAGATCCGGTTGAATACGTTCAGCTGTTGCGCGAGGCGTATGCCGCCATCAAGCAGGCCGACTCGACGGCGGTCGTCCTCGCCGGTGCCACCTCGCCGCTCGATGAGCCCGAGACCACGCAGAGGATCCCGGGCGTCACGTTCATCCAGCGCATCGTCGCGCTGGGGGCCGGAGACGTCTGCGACGCCATTTCCTTCCATCAATATCCCGTGAATCGCCCGCCGGAAGACTGGGTGCCGGGTGAGGTCGCCCGCATGCGCGCGGTCGCACCGGGCCGTCGCTTCTGGATCACCGAGGCGGGTCAGCATACGTCGACCGCGTACGGAGGCGTCAGCGAGCTCGTACAGGCGCAATGGCTCGTGCGGGCGATCCTCCTTGGACGGGGCGTCGCCGACCTCAACCGGCTCTCATGGTACGACCTGCAGGACGATTGCGCGGACGGCGCCAACCCGGAATGTCGCTACGGCATCCTCCGGCAGGACGGTTCACCGAAACCGGCCTACCAAGCGCTGGCGACCATGCATGACATCGTCGGTTTGCGGGCCTTCGCGGGCGTCAGTCAATCGAACGGCGTCTATGAAGCGGTTTTCGGGAGCGGAGACGAGGTCGCGCGGATCGTCTGGACGACGTCGGGTTCCACGACCAGGTCCGTGGCCGTGCCGACCGAGTTCGCGCGGGTCCGATCGATGCTGGGAACCTCTACGTCGATCATGGGCACCTCGGGCGGAAGCGTCACCGTGACTGTGACGGAGCAACCGACGTACGTGTCGGCCCTTCCGGGAGGACCGACGATGAACAGGCTGGAGATCAATCCCGGCTCGTGTGTGCTCGATTCGTCGCAGTCGCTCCAATACGAGATCGCCGGATGGACACAGGATTCGCTTCGAGTTCCAATGAGCCCTTCTTCCGTCGAGTGGCGATCGACAGGTCCGGCGATCGTCATCACCCCTGGAGGCATCGCAACGGCGGTCGGTGTCGGGGAGGGAAGCGTGATCGCCGCGTACGGCGGGGTGACCGATACGGCGGGAGTGCGTGTCGTCGCTCCGCGGGGTTCGTACCTCGTCGGCCCGATGGATCGGTCGAGCTGGGAGATGACGACGGAACTCGTCGACACGTCCCGGACCTTCCTGGCGGAGCCGCCGACAGGGTCGGGCGTGACGTTGCACTACCGGTTCGTCTATCGGCAGTCGAACGCCAACAAGTACATTGTCCGGCTCTGGCCTCGGGTGCCGATGCCCATCCCCGGTCGCGCCGATACCCTCAAGCTCAGGGTGTTTGGCGACGGACAGAACCATGTCGTCCTGTTTCAGATCGCCGACCGGGACGGAGAGTGGTTCCCCACGTTGCCCCGTCGCGTTTCATGGAGCAATGCGTGGCGACCGATCGCAGCCCGTATCGATCCGGGGTCGGGCCGCTACGACCTTCCGGCCCGGGTAGATGAGGTCGACCTCTACCTCGTTCCCGCGATCATGCCGACCGACGGAAGTGTCATGGAGGGATCACTGGGGCTCGATTCATTGCTCGTCAGCTACCTGCCGAGGTCTCCATCCTTTGTCGACTCGCCGGTGGCTGTTGCTCGCACGATCGATGTCCGCATGTACCCCAACCCGTTCAATCCTTCCACGACGATCCGGTTTGAACTCCCAGCGGCTGGACGCATCCGTCTGGAGGTGTTCGATCTGATGGGCCGGAGCATCGCGCTTCTTGCCGACGGGAGCGTTGAGCGAGGCGTCCACGAGGTGCTTTGGACCGTTCATGGGACCCCCAGCGGGGTGTATGTGGCTCGGCTGGATACGGACCATGAACGGGTGGTCCGGCGTCTGCTCCTCCTGCGCTAGTGCCCGCCCTCGGCCATGCCTCGGGCCCGCTCACGGCTACGCGTGAGCGTGGCCGGAGCTCGTTTCCCATGCTTCTTCACACAAGACATACAACAAGAGTTATGGGAAGCGCACCAGGTCCTTCTGGGTCAATCGGTTGCACGTCACTGCGAAACTTGGTAAGTTCTACGAGCCCCCGGGGGATGACCGGAGACCATGATGTCCAGCCTCGACGACTACATAGCGCGCCTGCAATCCTCGACCGTCTTTCAAGGCCTCAGCCGCGAAAGCCTGCAGGAATTTGCACGCCTGCTTCAGGTCGAGAAGGTCAAGGCCGGCACCACCCTGATGGATATGGACGCCCAGGGCGACAAGGTCTACCTCGTTGCCGAAGGGACGGTTCGGATCTCGAGGGTCACCAAACACGGTGATGAAACGACCCTGAATGAACTGAGTGCGGGCGACATCGTCGGCGAGCTCGCTTCGCTCAGCGGCCACGTCCGCTCGGCCCGGGTCTCGGCCACGACGGACGCGACGTTGCTCACCTTGAGCGGCGATCAGTTCGAAGAACTCCTTAAGAAGCATCACGACGTTTCGATCAATCTCCTTCGCGAGATGGGTCGCCGTCTCCGCAAGGCGAATGACAATGTCGTCGCGAAGCTCGAAGAGCAGCGGGTCAACATCGAAGCCCGTATGCACCGCCTCCACAAGCTCACCGAGGCATCAAAGAGCATCAATTCCACGCTCGACCTCGACCAGGTGCTCACCCGCATCCTCGAGGCTGCCACCTCGAGCATCGAGGCCGACCGCGGTACCGTCTATCTTCTCGACGACGTCAAGAAAGAGCTGTGGTCGAAGGTCCTGCAAGGGGATAATATGGCGGAGATCCGCCTTCCGCTCGGCAAGGGGATCGCCGGCGTTGTCGGTGAGACCGGCCAAGTGGTCAACATCCAGGATTGCTACGCGGACCCGCGGTTCAACCCCGATTTCGACAAGCGCACCGGTTACCGGACGAACAGCATGTTGTGCATGCCGATGCGCAACAAGGACGGCAAGATCGTGGGCGTCTTCCAACTCCTGAACAAACAGGGTGGAGTGTTCAGCGCGGACGA
Source organism: Bacteroidota bacterium (assembly GCA_025454835.1). GTDB lineage: Bacteria > Bacteroidota > Ignavibacteria > UBA10030 > UBA10030 > 2-02-FULL-55-14. The sequence continues at coordinate 73,238 of JALONQ010000012.1, forward strand.
CGAGGAGTTCATCGACGCGCTCTCGGCGCATGCCTCCGTGGCCATCGACAATGCCCGCATCGCGCAGGAGATGGTCCAGAGCGAACGGTTGTCGTCGGTCGGACGGATGGCAAGCACGATCATACATGACATCAAGAACCCGATGTCGACGATCCGTGTCTACGCGCAGGTCATGAAGCGGAAATCGGGGAACGAGGAGGCTTCGAAGCTGGCGGACGAAATGATCAAACAGGTCGATCGCTTCGTCAACATGACGCAGGAGATCCTCGACTTCACGCGAGGCGTATCGTCCATGAATATCACCGAGGTCAACTTCGGCGAGCTCATGACGAGCGTCCTCGACTTCATCCAGCAGGACCTCGACAAGAACAACGTCAAGCTCATCCGCGAATCAAACTTCACCGGCAAGATGCAGCTCGACCAGGACAAGCTGATCCGGGTCTTCTACAACATCGCCAGCAATGCCCGCGATGCCATGCCAAACGGTGGCACGCTGACGGTTCGGACGACGCAAGACGGCTCGTCGGTCCGCATTGAGTTCATCGACAGCGGCACTGGCATGCCGGAGGAAGTGAAGAAGCGCATCTTCGAGCCGTTCATGACGCACGGCAAGAAGCACGGCACCGGTCACTCCCGCCCCATCCTGACCTCGCCCCGGCGAATCAGCGATGCGGCGGGAGTTCCCATTCTTGGCTGAAGAGAAGCATTCACCGCAACGGCGCAAAGACGCAATGAAGGACCGATCTGTCCTTTGCGGCTCGGCGACGTGGCGGTTCATCTTTCCTCAGGAGCATCCATGACCACCGCCCCCACGCCGCTGCGCCTCACGCTCGCCCGTTGGCGCGAAGCATTCTTCACGCAGAAGTACCGGTTCGACCTTGGGCAGTCATTTCTCACCGTCGTCAACTTCACCCTTCTTATCATCACGGCCAGCGACAAGCTGATGGTCTTCTTCGCCGTTGAGCGGCTTCGGTCGCTCCTCGTTGTCATTGTGCCGCTGGGGTTCATCGGTGTATGGCTGTTCGGCACCTTCATGGACCGCGTGGTGCGGGCGGCGCAAATGGCCGAACGTCAGAGTGTCCGTCGGAGTGAAGTGTGGACGATGCACAACGAGCAGATGGACCGACTGGAGGTGGAGGTGCGGGCGTTGCGGGGACTCTTGATGGAGCAGAAGAGAGCGCGGAAGAGGTCAGGAAGCAAGTAAGCAGCCTGCCTGCCGATCCTATGCGCACGAATCGGCAGGCAGGTAAGCAGGTACCGTCTGGACGGATCAGGCAGAAATCCGATGGCAATGATCTATTGATCGTGTCATTTGATCTCAACCTGCCCACACCCTGAATGTACCTGCCTACTGCCTACAGTTCCTCGCTGACTGTCTCCTCATATCTACAACTTACCTGGCCAGACCCAGCGCCACCGAGATCCCCACCCACACCAGCCACAGACCGACGGCGACGATGATGCCCATCGTGCTGTCCTTCCCGGCGACCCTGCTGATGCCGATTCCGGCAACGACGGCTTGCCAAGCTCCGAAGATGTCGAGGGCCCGCATCAAACGGTGTGTGGTGTTCCCCGGATCGAAGGCGTCATAGATCGCCAGCGCTGCGCTGGGAGTGGCGTACATGGAAGACATGGCGAGCATCATCACGATCGTGATGACGCCCCCCACCACGCCGATCCAGCTGGCGATGCCGTAGACCTCCAAGTGACGTCCGAAGCTCTCAGGGGACTTGAGCACCAGCTTTGCACCCAGCCACAAGAAGAGGGCTCCGAGAACGTAGAAGAGGAGCACGAAGACGCTTCCGAAGATTCCGCCGAAGACGATGAACATCGTTCCACCGCCCCCTTCCATCCGCTCCATCGCCATGTCCGCTTGATCGCGGGTCATGCGGCCGTCCTCGACCGCCTTATCCATCTGGACCATCTGGGCGTTCTGCATCTGCTCCCTGAAGGCATCGTTCGTGAACATGAGCACCACCACGGCCACGACCAAGAGGACAGTGATCAGAAACGGGACCACCCAGCGAGTGTGTTTCACGGGTCCACCCGTGAGTCCGGCGAATGCCTCGCCGGGACTGGCAAATACGTTTGCGAGGACAGTGGTGAACGATGTATCGGGCGCTTCTGTCGGTTGAAGGGTCGGTTGTTCCATGGGGGGTCCCGGTAGTTGGTGATGGTCGCCACCAAATCTAGTGAGTTCCCCGAAGACCGGCAAGGCGGCAGTTGCCATCGTTGACTCTGGCAATTGTGTTCGATATATTGATAAACTAAAGTTCCAGGTTCTGCTGCAGCAGGACCCCGAGAGCCCCCATGTCCGAGATCGACGAACAACGCCAGAAGGTCGAAGAGCTCAAGCGCAAGATCCTTGAGCAGAAGAAGAAGTCGACGACGGGGTCAGCGACCCCGGCCGCGCCCGTCCAGGACGAGCAGAAGGTGGCGGAGGAGCTGAGTCGCAAGGCGGCGGAAGAGACGCAGCGCAGGGCGGCGGAGGAGGCACAGCGACGGGCCGAAGAAGCGGCCCGCCAGAAGGCCGAAGAGGAATCGCTGCGAAAGGCGGAAGAAGAGGCTCGTCAGAAGGCTGAAGAAGCCATGAAACACGCCGAATTGGAGGCTCGAAAGAAGGCCGAAGACGAGGCTCGCCGGATGGCCGAAGAGCTCGAGCGGAAGAAGAAGGACGAGGCGGCCCGTCGGAAAGCCGAAGAGGTGGAGCGGAAGAAGCGGGAAGAAGAAGAACGTAGGAAGTTGGAAGCGCAGATGGCCGACCAGACGCGCCAGCAGAAGAAAATGATGGGGCTTCAGGTCTTTGCGCAGGTTCTAAAGATAGCCTGGTCTGATGCTGAGATGGGCAAGGAAGAAGAGGCGATTCTGAAGGTCCTGCAGGAGACGTTCGGGATCACGGCGGATGAACACGCCGGGTTGGTGCAGGAGATACAGTTGGAGCTGTATCTTGAGGCGATCGCCAATGGCTGGAAAGACGGTCATATCACGCCCGAGGATTCAGAGCGGCTGGATGTGATGCGGGAGAAGTTCAAGATCTCAGGTGACGAACACCTGCGGATGGAGAAGCAGGTTCGTTCAGAGATCTTGCGACAGCGGGCCTGACCTCGAATTTCGCGGTCCGGTTTTCCCCCGGTTGTCCTCGATTTCGAGGGCCTTCGGTGTCTTGGAGACATACGGCTTTCGGCCAATTTTTTTTCACAATTCTCTTGACATTCGAAATAGTCTAGTGTATATTTAAAGCCCATCCAAAACGGATGGGCCCGAAATGAGCAAGAATTCGCGAATTTCGGACGTGTTCTTTGAAAAAGTGTGCACGGCTTAAGTCAATCTAGCAAGGTTTCACGCCTTGGATCCAAGCCCGTTTCGACGGGTAGAGGAACCGAGGTTCAAACTTGACGTTGAGAATTAAAGAAACTACAACGGAGAGTTTGATCCTGGCTCAGGACGAACGCTGGCGGCGTGCTTAACACATGCAAGTCTTGGGAGAAAGGGGTAGCAATATCCCGAGTAAACCGGCGCAAGGGTGAGTAACGCGTAGGCAATCTACCGTAAGGATGGGAACAACCTCGAGAAATCGAGGCTAATACCCAATATTGTCCGGGTTTAGCATTGGACTCGGATGAAAGGTCGCAAGACGCCTTATGATGAGCCTGCGTCCCATTAGGTAGTTGGCGGGGTAACGGCCCACCAAGCCGACGATGGGTAGCTGGTCTGAGAGGACGATCAGCCACACTGGAACTGAGACACGGTCCAGACTCCTACGGGAGGCAGCAGTGAGGAATATTGCGCAATGCCCGAAAGGGTGACGCAGCGACGCCGCGTGAAGGATGAAGGCCCTCTGGGTCGTAAACTTCTTTGGTAGGGGAATAACAGGTCGCTACAGGCGGCCGTGAATGTACCCTAAAAACAAGCATCGGCTAACTACGTGCCAGCAGCCGCGGTAATACGTAGGATGCGAGCGTTGTCCGGATTTACTGGGTGTAAAGGGAGCGCAGGCGGATCTGTAAGTCGGTGGTGAAATCCTCAGGCTCAACCTGGGAACTGCCACCGAAACTGCGGATCTTGAGTGTGGAAGAGGTCGATGGAATTCCTGGTGTAGCAGTGAAATGCGTAGATATCAGGAAGAACACCGATGGCGAAGGCAGTCGACTGGTCCACTACTGACGCTCATGCTCGAAAGCGTGGGGATCAAACAGGATTAGATACCCTGGTAGTCCACGCCCTAAACGATGGATGCTCGATGTCGGCCCGCAAGGGTCGGTGTCTTAGCTAACGCATTAAGCATCCCACCTGGGAAGTACGATCGCAAGGTTGAAACTCAAAGGAATTGACGGGGGCCCGCACAAGCAGTGGAGCATGTGGTTTAATTCGATGCAACGCGAAGA
>JALONQ010000030.1 GCA_025454835.1 Bacteroidota bacterium
CCCGGTTCTCTCAGGGAAAAAGATGAACGCTGATGACGCAGAAGAAAAGGATGACCGCAGATCAAGATCCTTCGATCAGCGTAAATCTCCTTTTTCAGCGTCATCTGCGTTCCCGGTTCTCTTTCTTAGGCCGGACTTTCGCTCATTCGCAAATACCTTGCGCCGGACTTCAGGCTTGGGGCCGAAATTCAACAACAGCCCGACTTCGACATCCGTTGCGCGCAGATAGTTGATCAATTGATATTCATGGTCCACAACAAGGTGTTCCACCGCCTTGATCTCGACAATGACCTTCTGATCCACGAGGATGTCGGCCGCGTAATTGCCGACGATGTAGCCATGATACTGAACGGAGATCGGCATCTGTCGAACAGCGGGCAGCTCACACTCGCGAAGTCGTATCATCAATGACTGCTCGTAGACTTTCTCCAAGAAACCATATCCCAACTCGTTGTAGACCTCATAGAAACACCGGATGACCCGTTCGGTCAATTGCTCGTGCAGGTAGGACATACCCCCCCCCATGGAGATCGGTAGGGGATGATACGGAGCAGGAGGGAGAGATGGAAGGAGCCGCCGAACCGGGATCAGTCCGGGCAATCAAGGTTTGTTGCGTTGCTCGAGTCCGACTAGCGGCGGTTCACGTCCGAAAGCCTCAGGGCCGTCGCGGGCACGAAGTAAATGTCCTCCTGCCCGTTCCCGGCTTCGTTGCGTGTTCGGCGAATGTCGTCGAGTGTTTTCGTCGAAGACCAGTACGAGCCTTGAGCCGGTCGCCGGCTGGAAAAGAGCAGGAAGGACCCGTCAGGCGACACCCACGGACAGTAATCGAGCGACTTCGAATTGATCTCGGGTCCGAGGATCCGGGCCGCCCCCCAGCTTCCGTCGGCGAGCCGCTCCGAGATGTAGATGTCGCCGCCGCCGATCTGATCGGCCCGACCGAAAGACGAGAAGAGGATGAATCGCTCGTCCGGGTCGACGAATGCGTTGAACTCTCCCTTTGTAGAATTGACGCCTGGACCGAGATTCACCGCTGCTCCAAATCCCTTTTCCAGTCGCTCGAATTTGAAGATATCCTCCCCACCGAGTGTACCGTCGATCTCTGCCGTCACATACAGGTCCCCACGACGGGTCGCTGAGGCATAAAACTCATTCTTGGCGGTATTGACGGGCGAACCGACGTTGACGGGATCGCCCCAACCATTTCCGCGTCGCTCGACATACCATATGTCATAGTCCTTTGGCGGACCGTCTCCGGTGATAGGACGATTCGACGCGAAGTAGAGACGCTTCCCGTTTGGAGCGACAAAGGCCTCCACATCGCTGTATCGGCCGGAAAACGGAACGACCTCCGGCGTGCTCCAACCCGATGGCCCAAGCTTCGTCGCGACGATGGCACCATACGGTCCGGTCCAGACGGAGTAGTAGAACTCCTTTCCGTCGGCCGTGAAGCAACCGTCTCGTTCGCCCAGGCCCGTTGAAATGAACCCTGGAGCGACGAGCTGAACCGTATCTGGCGCGATCAAGCCGAAGAACGGAGCGGAAGATGGGGCTTGCCCGGGCGCAGCATGCGAACAGAGCATGGTGCACACGGCAACGAGGGACAACAGATGTGTCCGGTCCGTTGAGCGCATAGCGGCCTCTCAGATCGATGGAAAAGCGTGATCGGTAGATCGGAATGTGTACGGCGCGAACGGCCAGTGGTTACACGCGCTGAGCGCCAATCACGTCGATACGGTTGGCCGTGACACGGTAGGTGAGTCGCCACCGCTTCACCGCGATCACCCAGGAACCGTCGGGCCGAGCCTTGATGCGGCGATACGCGTGAGGAAATGGGTCGCGGGAAAGTGTCTGCCGGACGTAGTCCCTGAGAGTTGAACGCTCCACCGCCGGCAATGACGTCAGTGCCCGATTGGCCGGGTGGGTGAAGACGACACGGTGGGTCGGCGGAGTGCGTTCATGCGTCTCCCCGATCCATCCGGCCTTCGCCCGGGGGTATGCTTCCGCGTGGGGTACGTAGGGCTTGATGTCGAGGATCGGTGTGCCGTCCAGAAGGTCAGGATTCTCAACGAGGATCGTCCGGCCTTTCACGGAGAGCAGTTTGCAGAGAGACAGTCCGATGGGATTCGGCCGATGCGGTGACCGCGTGGCGAAGAGGCCGCGTTTGGTCCTGTCGCTGACCGGCGGAAGGACTTTGGGCTTCCAGCCCTTGGCCTGGTCGAACCAGAACAGGACCCAGACATAGCCGAATCCATCGAGGTCGTGCAGAGCTTGCTCGAAATTCGATCTCGGGTTGAGCGTGATGACGCCCACGGACCTCGACCTGGACGTTGCCGGCTGCCGCGGAGCGGAGTATTTCGACGTGTGCGGAGTGCGGATCACGCCAATAGGGCGGCACTCCAGATTTCTATTGTTCATGCCAGAAGGTATGCAAAAAAGGCCGGGGTCTCCGGCCTTCTGTGTGGGCTTTCCATGGCCTCTTTCCTGACTTCTGCATTCTGACTCCCTGATCCCGAAGCCGCCGTTCGACGTATCGGTGATCGCTTCGCGATCGGATCTCACAGGTCTCCGGCAATCTCACCAGCATCGACTCCGTGATCTCCGCGAACTTGGTCCCGCCCCGTCGGGTCCCAGAGAACGGAAGAAGGGATTCCCATCCGTGCGAATTGGGCTTGAGTAATTTGTGGAGGAATGCCAACGCTAGATGACCTATGGCCCATATGCCGCGTATTCTGCCAACCTGAGACAGGCAGTTTCCGCAAGATGTGGCAGGGAAATTGAAGGGAAATTGCGGCGTCAGTGTCCGCTTCTTCCCAAGACACATCCAGGAGCAAAGCCATGAATCGGCGTTCCTTCCTTCGCAACAGCCTTGCCCTCCCGGCCATGGCCGGCGCCTTACCAGGGATTCTGAGGGCCGGATCCCCAATCCCGAATCCCGATTCCCCAATACCCATTCCCCAATCTCCGATTCCCGCTGCTTCTCCCTACCACCTCGTCGCCGTCAAAGGGGGCGAGCCCGACGTCATGTTCACGAAGGGAATCGAGGCACTCGGCGGCATGTCGATGTTTGTCAAGAAGGGACAGAAGGTGGTGGTGAAGCCGAACATCGGCTGGGATGTGCCTCCGGAGCGCGCGGGGAACACGAACCCCAAGCTCGTCGAAGAGATCGTGAAGCAATGCTACCAAGCCGGAGCGAAGGAGGTCTACGTCTTCGACAACACTTGCGACAACTGGGAACGCTGCTACCGGAACAGCGGCATTGAAAGAGCGGTGAAGAACGCGAACGGCAAGATCGCGCCAGGCAACTCCTCCGGCTACTACCAGGAAGTGAAGATCCCCAACGGCCAGTCATTGAAGGATGCGAAGGTCCATGAGCTGCTGCTGGGTGCCGACGTCGTCATCAACGTCCCCATTCTCAAGGACCACGGCGGAGCGCGGCTCACGATGTCGATGAAGAACCTCATGGGGGTCGTGTGGGACCGCCGTTACTGGCACCGTAACGACCTTCACCAGTGCATCGCAGATTTTGCCACGTATCATAAGCCCACGCTCAACGTTCTCGACGCGTACTATGTGATGAAGCAGAACGGTCCGCGCGGGGTTTCCGTCGACGACGTCGTGCAAATGAAGTCGCTTCTGATCTCCACCGACATGGTGGCGATCGACGCGGCCGGGGCGAAGCTGCTGGGGTTCGATCCCGCTGACGTCAGGTACATCGGGCTGGCCGAGGCCGCGAAGGTTGGGCGAAGCGATCTGAGCGCGATGAACATCAAGCGGATCTCCATATGAGAACATAAGGGTGAATGGTGAATGGGGAATGGTGATTGGGAAAGCGGAGTCCGTTGAGAACACGGCCATGCTTTCTCCATATTCCATACTCCATACTCCTGTCTCCACGCTCCGTTCTCTCCACGCCCCATGCACCCCCTCCGCCGCACACGCCTCGTCGTCTCCACCGTCATGGCCGTCGCCGTGGCGGCGATCTTTCTCGACGTCGGCCACGTCATCCCATCGTCGTGGACCCGCCTCATCCTCTCCCTGCAATTCGGACCCGCGGTGTTGAACGCCTTGACCGGCGCTGGCGTCGCCATCGGTGGACTGGCATTCGTGCTCTTGCTGACCATCCTGTTCGGCCGCGTCTACTGTTCACACCTCTGTCCTCTCGGCGTTCTACAGGATATCGTCATCTGGTTCCGACAGCAGGTGATGAAGCATCGGAAGTTCCCGTATGCGACGCCGATGTATCGATGGCACTATACGATCACGGCGGCGGTGATCGCCCTGGCCCTCGGCGGAAGCATGGCGGCGGTCGACCTGCTCGAGCCCTACAGCAATGCGGGGCGCATCCTGACAGACCTCGTGCGTCCAGCGCTCATGCTGGCGAACAATGGGGCGGCCCTCGTTGTGGGACTCACCCAGCAGGACTGGCTGCAGCTGATGCCCATCGCCGTGCCCCATTGGACGACGCTGGCGGGCGTCGTCGGGTTCACGGTGTTCATCGTCGTCTTGTCCTATCGATCGGGGCGGCTCTTCTGCAATCTCCTCTGTCCGGTCGGAGGCCTCCTCAGTCTCCTCTCGCATCGGCCGGCATTTGCCATTCGGATACGGGGCACAGCATGCATCGACTGCGGCTTGTGCGAGCGGGTGTGCCGGGCCCAGTGTATCGACAGTGACCGAAGGACGATTGACACGGCGGCGTGCGTGGGTTGTTTCGACTGCCTGACCGCCTGTCCGACGCACGGGATGGAGTTCACGTGGAAGAAGAAGAGAATTGAGCGCCATGGACCAGGGGGCCTGGAGCAAGGAGACCGTTCGCAGCGGAGGAGGGTGTTGGTTTCGATCGCTGCGATCGGCAGTGCTTGGCTGTTGCCGAAGAGGACGGAGGCAGAGTTGCAGTCGATCTACGATGCCGCGAAGTCGCGGCCGGCCGTTCCGCCGGGCGGGGCGTCGCAGGACCGCTTTAGCAACCTCTGCACCTCATGTCATCTCTGCGTCGCGGCATGTCCGACACAGGTGATCCAGCCGGCGGCGCTCGAGTACGGATGGGCCGGCCTCTTTCAGCCGAAGATGGACTATGCCGTGAACTACTGCACGTTCGATTGTGTGGCGTGCGGAGAGGTGTGCCCCACCGGAGCACTTCTGCCTCTGTCGCTCGACGCAAAACATGTTCTGCAGCTCGGGACGGTGGTCTTCGTCAAGGAGGATTGCGTCGTCGAGGCGAAGAAGAAGGACTGCGGCGCTTGTGCAGAGCACTGTCCGACGAAAGCGGTGAGGATGGTGCCGTTCGAAGGGAAGCTGCGGATCCCGGAAGTGGACAACCAGTACTGCATTGGATGCGGTGCGTGCGAGCACGCCTGTCCCACCATTCCGCGACGGGCGATCTATGTCGACCCGCTTGCCGTCCACGGCGTCGCCAAGGTCCGCCCACAAGAACGCCTGGCGCCGGTCCAAGCGACGCCGGAGGAGTTTCCGTTCTGAGGTGTCACTGATCTCTTGGCCCTTGGCACTTGCTGTTGATCACTGGCGCTTGGAGTTTCACGCCCCTTCCGCGACTCGGCTTCCCTACGAGTTCTCTTCCCTCCTCAACCGCTTGTAGATCACGTAGCGTCCTTCGATCATGATCGGGTGCGTGGCCTGACCCAGTCCGACGGACGTGATCGCCATTTGGACCGGAAGTGGGAAATCCTTGAGCGGGCGCGGACCGAGGTACCCTGAATCTTGCGCCGTTGGCCCCAGTGAATAGCGCATGGCCAACGATCCGAAATCCCGGCCATCCGACAGAAGAGCATAGATCGAATCCGCCAATGAGCGGGTGGCCACGATGATCTCAGCCAAGGGGATGGGGTGTGCTTCGGCGAATCGGAGCGTCACGGGGAAGCGGACCCAGGCAGGTACGGGGCGGCCGTTCTGGAGCGCCGGCGAGAAGCGCCAGCCCCGGATCGCCAGCACGGCCAGTGAATCCCACAGGTCGTCCCCTGTGCGAGGGGATATCTGAGCCGCGCGAACGGTGCCGTCATCCGAGATGAGGGCGCGCACATTGATGCGAATGCTGTACGGGACGTCAGACGGATACACGGGGAGAAAGACGTCGCCGATCGGAGTTGGGAGGCGTTCGGGAACGATCGTGTCGATCGCTGACCCGCAGCCGTTTGTCACCAGGAAGGCCAACAGCAAGATGCGCACAATCATTTGCGCCTCGATCGTTCCGCAAGCAACAACGGCATTCGCGCGTCCATTGTCAAGCGGCCTTCCGGAGAGTCCGTCCTGAAAGGTCCGGCACGGATGTCGGTCAGAACTTGCCGAACCTCAGCGTCAGCACTCCGTTGGCGCCGCCGAGCTTTTCGTTCGTCGTGGCGGGCGTCGTGACTCCGCTGACATACCGGTAGCTCGCGCCGGCTGAGATCCGGAAGAACTTCGTGATGTTCAGATGTGCCTGGATCGCCGGTTCGACGACGAAGACTTCGTCGGCCGATCCCAGGTCGCCGCCCCCCATGACGTCCGACCGGCGGTATCCGACCCCTCCGGCGCCGACGAGCACCAACACGGACCAATGCATCAGTCGGTCGTAGTGATGGACATACTCCAACTCGAGCCCTCCGTACCCGAAGTTCAGACGACGATCGCCGGTGGCATGAGGCACGAGCGCGTCGATCGCGCTGACGAGCCCGTACCCACCTCCGCCGATGATAAAGCGGTGCGCGACGATCCAGCCGCCGCGGCCGCCGAAGAATACACCGGTGGTACCGTTGATCTGTCCGGCCTTGAGGACGGGGCCCCCGAATCCACCGTGGTCGATATCATTCTCGCCGAAGATCGTTTCCACGTCCTGAGCGGCGGCGGGTACGGCGATCAGGACGAGGAGGGCGATGAGCGCTGTGCCGAGTTTCATAGGGATCCCTCAGGTGGGACGTATGAAAGGGGGAGGAAACACACTCCCAATGTACACGATGACAAGTAGAATGTTGCATGTCGGTTTCGAGAATGTCACGCCAGCCGCCGTGCACAAGCAACGATGTGCGAGTGATTGGCAAGAAATTGCCAGAATACTCATATTGATATGACTCAGACCTCGACCAGGACATCTCCATGCGATCATGGGCCTTGTTGATCACCGGTTTGCTGACGTGGGCCATTGCCGCCGGGCAGGCGTCATCCCCCGCTCACGCCTTCGACGTCATGGTCCGCTGTGACGACGCTGGAATGTCGCACGCGGTGAACGCAGGTTTCGAGCGGCTCGCCATGTCGGGTCTTCCATTTTCGGCGTCGGTCATGGTCCCATGTGCGTGGTTCCCTGAGGCAGTTGAGGTCCTGGACCGCCATCCGCACGTCTCGGTCGGGATCCATCTCACGTTGAACTCGGAATGGAAAGGTATGCGTTGGCGTCCAGTGGCCGGGGCCCGCTCCGTGCCCAGTCTCGTCGACAGCCTCGGCTTCTTCTTCCCGTCGCGGGCTCTGCTCATGGCGCACGCTCCGAGGCTGGACGAGGTCGAGAAGGAACTTCGTGCGCAGATCCAGACGGCCATAGAGGCCGGCTTGAGGCCTGCGTATGTGGACTATCATATGGGAGCGGCTGTCGGGACGCCTGAGCTGCGAGCGATCGTTGAGAAGCTGGCCGCGGAATTCAAGCTGGGCGTTTCGCGCTACTTCGGTGAGCAAGATGTCGACGGACTCTATCGCGCCATGCCCGGTGTGAAGGTCGATACGCTCGTGGCCATGCTCGGTCGTCTCAAGCCTGGTGTCCGGAACCTGATCGTGTGTCATATCGCTGATCCGTCGGCGGAGATGGATGCCCTCACCGACCTCAATGCCAGCGGACTTCCGGAGATGGGGCGGCACCGTGCCGGAGAATTGACAGCCCTCCTCTCACCCCGATTCCGCGAGGCCGCACAGGTCCGGGGAGTCCGGTTCCTGACGTACCGCGACATCATCGCTGCCGACGGGCTGGCGGCCATGCAGCGGCCAGCCCCCTGAACATTCCCGAGTCAGCGCTCGTATCCCTATCCACGCCATGAACACTCACCATCGCTCGACCGGCCTTGTTCTCGTCGCATCGCTCGCCCTGGTCTTCAGTCCGGCCAGGGGGCAACAGTCCGACGCGCCGGACGACGAACTGTCGCTCCGAGAGGCGCGCCGCTATCGAGTTCTGGCCGAGGCCATGGCGGGCGCTCCGACCGCCGGGCAGGGCATCGACGTGACCTTCTACGCGCTCGACCTGTACCTCACGGGCGCGCGCGGAACGATCCGTGGTTCCGTCGCCACCGAAGCGTTCGTCGTGGGGTCATCCACTTCGGTGGTGACGGTCGACCTCTCCTCGGCGATCGCGGTGGATTCGGTGAGGATGGGAAACTCTGCGCTCAGCTTCACGCGTGCCGCCCACGTCCTGACGGTGACGTTACCCCGGTCGTACGGCGTGGGTGAGCGCGTCGGCTGGACGGTCTACTACCGTGGGACGCCGGCGGCCACCGGCTTCGGCAGTTACACCGACAGCCTTCGAACGAATGGCACGCGCTGGGTCTACACGTTGAGCGAGCCCTACGGCGCGCGAGAGTGGTGGCCGTGCGTGGACCATCCCACGGACAAGGCGGATTCGGTCGACATCCGCATGACCGTCCCTCCCACGTATCAGGCCGTGGCCAATGGCGTCCTGCGGTCGTCGGTGACGAATGGCGATGGCAGTGTGACGGTGCTCTGGTCGCACCGCTATCCGGTCGCGTCGTATCTCGTGGCGATCAACGCCGCTCCGTTTACGACGTTCGGCGATTGGTATCGGTATGCGCCGACGGATTCTTTTTTCGTCATGAACTACGTCCAGACCGACCTGCTTTCGCGACGTCCATCGGCGCGCGCGGCCGCCGCGTTGACGCCGCGGATGCTCGAGGTCTTCGAAGCGATGTTCGGGCCGTATCCGTTCCGTTCGGAAGGCTACGGCCACGTGGAGTTCGGATGGGGTGGAGGAATGGAGCATCAAACGCTGACGTCACTCGGCTGGGGCGCGTTCAATGAAGGGACGATCGCTCACGAGCTGGCCCATCAGTGGTTCGGCGATCTCATTACCTGTCGCACGTGGCCCGATCTGTGGCTGAATGAGGGCTTTGCAACATATAGCGACGCGCTCTTTCGCGAAAGGCAGTACGGCCGCACGACATTCCTGCAAGCCATGCAATCGCGCGCGTCGGGGGCTCGGTCCGCCTCCGGAACGCTCATCGTGCAGGATACCGTCTCCGTCGGGAATCTGTTCGCCTCCAGCAGGGTCTACAGCAAGGGGGCGTGGGTGCTGCATATGCTGCGTCGGGTCGTGGGAGACTCGCTCTTCTTCCGGTCCGTTCGGGCCTACGCCGACGACGCATCGCTCCGGTTCGGCACCGCGTCGACGAACGACCTGCAATCGGTGTTCGAAGCCGTTACGGGGCGTGACTTGGATTTCTTCTTCGACCAGTGGGTCCGAGGAGAGCGGTATCCGGCGTACACGTGCTCGCTGCACGTCGAGCAGCAAACGGGTCAGGTGCGTGCGACGGTCAGGATCCGACAGAGCACCGGGACCTCGAACCCCACGCTGTTTCGGATGCCCATCGACCTGCGGTTCAAAGGCCGTTCGATCGATACGATGGTGACGGTGTGGAACGACTCGCTCGACCAGTCGTGGCAATTCACGCTGGGTGGCGTTCCCGATTCGGTGACGCTGGACCCGGACAGCTGGATCTTGAAGACCGTTCAATACGGACAGCGGACGCTCGTCGACGACGGGTCGATCCCGGCCGACCTTGAACTCTCGGCGAATTATCCGAATCCGTTCAACGGCACGACGCGGGTCCGGTTCGGTTTGCCGGAGCGTGGGCATGTGCTGATCGAAGTCTTCGACCTCGCCGGAAGACGAGTGGCCACGTTGGCCAACGAGGTCATGCAAGAGGGGCGGGCAGAGGTCCCGTGGAATGCGGTCGGGTCGACAGGAACATATGTTTGCCGACTGGTCTTCACGACCTTCAGAGGTTCTTCGGTCGTTGCCCGTCGAATGCTCTATTTGAAATAGGCTCCTCGTAACTCAAGCACCGAAAACGCGCGATTTCGCGCTTTTTCGGTTTCAGACCGACCCATTGACATAAGTTGGTTCTTGTCGTATTGTATACTGTATACAGTATACGATATGCCAAACGCCGAGTTGAAGAAGATAGCGGCAACAGAACTGGCACCGCTAAGAGATCGGATCGCCGATTCCATCCGGACATCGATCATCGACGGTCGTGTAAATCCGGGTGAGCGACTCACGGAGCCTGACGTCGCTCGACAACTCGGCGTCAGCCGCACGCCCGTACGCGAGGCGTTCTTTCTTCTCATCTCCGAAGGTTTCGTCGAAGCCGCCCCCCGTCGGGGCGTCGTCGTAGCCGACCTCTCGCCGCAGGATGCTGAAGAGACGTACGTGCTCAAAGGCGCGCTCGAGGCGCTTGCCGCAACACTGGCTGCCGGCAAGGTCTCGCAGCAGTTAACGTCCGTCCTTGAACTCATCAACGAAGAGCTCCGAGAGTCGATCGAAGTCGCCCCGGTCGAAATGGGGCGGGTCCTGGATCTCAACAATCGATTCCACCAGACCCTCAGCGATGCCTGCGGCAATCGCAAGCTGTCACGCCTGGTGACGGTCTATCGGCGCCAAACCCTTCGTTACAACTACATCTACTTCTCGGACGTCTCCCGGCTCCGTCAATCCGTCGAAGAGCACCGTACGATGATCATGGCGCTGCGTCGGAAAGATGTGGCC
This sequence comes from Bacteroidota bacterium, assembly GCA_025454835.1. GTDB lineage: Bacteria > Bacteroidota > Ignavibacteria > UBA10030 > UBA10030 > 2-02-FULL-55-14. The sequence goes on from JALONQ010000030.1 coordinate 10,748, forward strand.
GAGGTCGGACGGCTCGTTCGTCTCCACAATGACGCAGCACTTCGCTCCCTGCGAAGCATCATGGCCGTTCCGGCCGCCACTGATCGAACACCCCGGAGTTCCACATGAGCAAGATCCGAATCGCGATTGTCGGCTACGGTCACGTCGGCGAATGCGCCCTGCAATCGGTCCTGGACGCACCCGATATGGAGGCTGTTGGCATTGTCGAACTGCCAGCCGTTGTCCAGAAAATGTGCCAGCTGGAGCCGATGCAGCCGGCCGTCCTGTCGCATCTCCCCATCGTCGACAACATCAAGAAATTGTCGAACGTCGATGTCGCCGTGTTGTGCTGTCCGTCGCGCGGCGTGCACCGACTCGCGACCGAGATGCTCGAGGCCGGCGTGAACACCGTCGACAGCTTCGACATCCATTCCGAGATCCCGAAGTTGCGCCGACAGCTGGGCGAAGTGGCGCGTCGCGTCGGCAAAGTGTCGGTCCTCTCCGCCGGATGGGACCCCGGCATCGATTCGGTCGTGCGGGGATGGCTGGAGGCCATGGCGCCAAAGGGGATCACGCACACGAACTACGGGCCCGGCATGTCGATGGGACACACCTGCGCCGCCAAAGCCATCGAAGGGGTCAAGGATGCCCTTTCGATCACCGTCCCCATGGGCATGGGGGTCCATCGGCGCATGGTGTATGTCGAGGTGGCGGACGGCGCCGCCTTCGAAGATGTCGAAAAGCGTATCAAGCAAGACGCCTACTTCGCGAAAGACCGGACGCTTGTCTTCCAGGTGAGCGACGTAAGAACATTGCTGGACGTCGGACACGGAGTGACGATCGAGCGCATTGGGGTCTCCGGCACGACGCATAATCAGAACTTCAAGTTCATGATGCGGATCAACAATCCCGCTCTGACGGCCCAGGTGATGGTCTCCGCCGCCCGGGCGGCGATGCGCCACGAGCCGGGATGCTACACCATGATCGAGCTTCCCGTCATCGACTTCCTCGCCGGTGACGTCGAAACCTTCGTGCAGCAACTTGTGTAGTGCGTGGGGAAAGAATAGAAAATGGAGAACAGAGAATCGGAAGGCAGATCATCGCACGAAACTCGACAATCGTCACTCGTCAATCGACATTCCCCATGGACCCCTACGCCCGCAACCTGATCAAGACGAACTTCTTCCATGCCAAACGCCCGATCGCCGGCTCGGTGGTTGTGGTCTTGGACGGCTACTTGGACAACCGGTCGCTGTCGCTGATCCAGCCGATCTCGCGGGCTTATCCGAAACATACGATCATCGAGCTGATCGCCACGGAGGAGGATTCGGCCGTTCCAGGCGGGTCTGTCCAGGCGATCGCGTATCTCGGCTTCGTCGAGCTGCTGACGAGCGGAGTGATCGTGGTGGGGGATGAGGTGGTCGTGAAGAAGAAGGCCGTCGGCACCATCGCCGGCTACGACGACACGCATATGCCGAACCACCAGAATGTGATCGTGAAGGTGGAAAAGCGATTCTCAGGGAAAGATCTGAAGTGGCGCGTGGGAGAGCGGGTGGAGATCAAGAGGCGGAAGCGAGGGATCAGTGATCAGTAATCAGTGATCAGTGGCTTGGGTTTGGGTGAGGGAACCAGCCAACGCGCGGCTCTGATTGGCCACGGCGCGCAAGAACCTTGCTCGGGGTGCCTTCAATCACCTTCCCTGACGTCACAGAATCGACAATTGACATTTGACAATCGACAATCACTCAGTTCTCTTAAGGACACCAACATGGCACGCCCGCAGTTTCGCTTCCAGATGTACAAACGCCTGCAACAGAACCTGCAGAAGATCTACGCCGACGCCCGGAAGGCCGCTGAAACCCTCAATATGCCGGCCGAACTCAAGGGGGCCATCGGGCTGACCGGCGCCATCTCGGGTTGCCCCTCGCCGTTGCGCGAGGACATCGAACATGCCATGGCCGTCGAGGCAAAGAAGGTCGTGCCGCTCAATGTCTACGTCGACCAGATCCGGGAGCTGATCAAGGGGTTCTACGGTGACGAGTATGACGCTTGCCCGATCAACACCTGCGAAGCGGGTCTTTGGACCACGTTCGACTGCCTGATGACGCCTCCGTTCCAAGGTCGGGGGGACAACTACCGCTCGCGCTACATCGCCCCCCTCGAACGCCACACGCATCATCAGGCCTCCTACGGCCGGCCATTTCCGCCCAAGTACAAGGATATTCTGGCCGATCGCGGCTCGACGGCCGGTGAGTTGGGCTTCTATGGGAAGCGCCAGCACAACTTCGACACGGTTCTGGTTCCGATGGCCGGCGCCGATTATACCGTGCACGGTATCAAGTACCATCCGGTTCCGCTCATGAAGAACCTGAAGGTGAAGGAATCCCTCCAGGCGCTCGAGGCGACGGCGAAACGGCACGAGACATTGCTCGCGGGGTTTGCGTCACTCGGCTATGATACGCCGGGCTACGGATACAGCGACAAGGACAAGGAAGGAACGCCCAATTTGTTGAAGGGCATCGCCGCGTTGGCGAAGTCGTACAACGTTCCCTACGTCATCGACAACGCCTGGGGCATTCCGTTCATCGGCACGAACATCAAGAAGGTCGGCGCCGACGTGATGATCTACAGTATGGACAAGGCGACAGGATCGGCCACGAGTGCGCTCATCATCGGCAAGGAGGAGGCCCTCGTTCCGATCCGCCGCGCCCTCGGCTATCATGGGGCCCGCTACGGCACGGCCTCGTCGTACGGCAAGGCGGCCTACGTCGGGTTCGACCCAGGAAAAGAGGGACTGTCGGGCCAGGTGGCGGCGCTGCGTGTCATCCTCGATCGGCCCGAGGTCCTGACGAAGCCGGTGGACCAGCTCCACAAGATCGTCGTCGAAGAGTTTGCCAAGATCGACCCGCGGATCCGGCCGTTCTTCAAGATCTACAAGAGCCGCAATTGCGGGACCGTCGAGGTCAACTACGAGGACAGCTGGAAGGGGGGCAAGCTGGGCATCCCGATCTTCTCGATCGAGGACATGTACGCCGGCTCGCACCTGTTCCAGGATGGCATGATGCAGATGGGGATCATCCCGACCATCTCGTACGACGCCAACTTCTTTATTTCACCGGGACTGGGTACCACGGACAGCAAAGGCCAGTTGATCCCGGAACGGGCTCGCATGATCATCCGCGGTCTGGTGATGCTCATCGAGATCGTGTGTGAGCACAGCGGAATGCATGAGTCGACGTAAGATGCAAGATCAAAGACAGAAGACTGAAGCGGATGAGTGATGGATGGGTCCAGTGGCTGCTCAGACCCAACGCTTCAGTCTGATATCTTCCATCTTGGGTCTCACATCCCTAACGGAAGGGATTTCCAATGGATCAACCCTCCTCAGCCTATTCTCACGTCATTGACGCCATCGACGTCGAAACATATCTCCTCTGCGGTTCTGCTCAGGAAGGGCATGAACTCGCACGACGACTCGGCCGCGAACTGAACCTCGGCGATGTCGACGTGATGTTCGAGGAGTTCGACGGGTACGGCGTTCGCGTTCGGTTCCGGTCGATGGTCCACCGGCCGGCGGCGAACTATGCCTGGCTGGGAGAGAAGGAGGGGGCATGAGATCGGTCCTGTGCGTTCCCCTCGACCCGGTGCACGACGTCGGGATCAAACTCATTCGTAACGCCTTGGCTGAACGCGGACATCGAACCGAGATCCTGTCGCCCGATCTTTCGATGGAGGAGGTGGTGCAGCGGGCTGCGGCTGGTTCGTATGACTTCATTCTCGTCAGCCGCACGCTGGGGTACGGCGTGGCGGAGCTGCTGGCCCGGTTCGTGGACCTGTTGGATGCGGCCGGCGTGCGCGAGCGCTCGAAGATCGTCATCGGCGGCAAGCCGGTAACGCCCGAACTGGCGGCCGAACTGGGGTTCGACAAGGGGTTCGGAGAACACAGCAGCATCGAGGACGTCGTCGCCTACATCGAAGGGCGTGGATCCTCGGCGAAGGTCTCGGTCGCTGTCCGCGCAAGACCGGACGTGACCGCGGGCTTCTCGTATCGTGTGACGCACGACCGGGCGCGGAGCTTGCTCGAGACGATCGCGTCAAAGACCCTGGCCTGGACGAAGGACCGATCATCTCCGGCGCTCCGGCGCGTGCGGATCCGCGAGAGCATGCGCGGTACCTCGGGACCGGAACTCGCCAGGCTGTGGGAGCAGTACCATGCGCTGTGCGACGGGCCTGTTGTAGAGGGGAACCGTTCGGGGGCGTATCCCAAGGGCGTCCGCCGGGTCAGGGAGAGCGAAGTGGAGGCCCTGCGCAGCATGCTGGCCGAACGGGTGGCGGTCGGCGCACGGCCCATCCGGCACGCTGGCGACAAGCCCCTGTTCTTCAAGTTCCTCGGCAGCGGATGTCCGGTGATGGATATCGTACATGGCAAAGTGTGCGAGCGCTACGGCATCGACGGCTTCCTCATCATCAATCCGTCGTGGGAGGCAAGGTATGAAGGACTGCTCGACGGCCTGCTGACACACGAGAACGACGGCACGATCACGTCGGAACAGAACATCCGGTTCATGCGGGAAATGCTCGACCCGGCGACCGTGCTGACGGTGCGTGCGCATCGGGGCTTGAACACACCGGAGACCGTTCTGCTGGCGGCGCATGCCGGCGCGGACCTGACGAAGATCAATCTCGTGTACGGTTCGCTGGGGGCCGGCACAGACCCGGAACGACTGGCGGTCGACGGTGTGGAGGCGATGCGGATCGCGGCGAAGGCAGGGATGGGCTTCGATATACCGGGAAATGACGAGCTGAGCGGAGTCCCGGCGTGGAAGACGCTGGCGGGCCTCATGATCACCGCGGCGATCGGTCACGCCGTTGGGGCACGTCCGATCCTGAAGCCGCTCTTCTGTTACGGACCGCATATTGTTCTGCACGGTCAGATGTCGAAGAACTTCATCGACTACAACGTGGCCAAGATCCGGGCGCTGCGGTCGATCATGGATGCACCCATCTGGCCGGGGGAGCCGATCGCATTCATGACGCAGACCGAAGACCGCGTCCAGTCGGCCAACTCGACCTCGTATCATGCCTCGCTCGCCGCGACGGCCGGCGTCGAAGCCATCACCATCGCGTCGACCGACGAGGCCTATTCCCGCGGTCCGATCTCGCTCGCGGCGCGGATCGACTCCATTCGCGCGGTAGCGGATGCCTATCGATTCGTCGGCGACGCGCGCTTCCAGCCGACCTCGGAGGCTGACCGGTTCACGCAGCAGATCACCGACGGCATCCTGTCGACGCTCGAAGAAGTGGCCAGGCACGAAAGCCTGCCGCACGCCATCAACGCCGGCGCCCTGGGGAACGCGGAGGATGGGGCGTACCCGGGAAAGTTCGGGGCGGGAACCGTGGGAATATCTTAGAGCATTTCGGATTGCGGAATATCAATGAAGATCGTCAGATGGACTCATCATCGATGATCTCTATCGCCTACGCTTTGCGATTCTCTATTCACCATTCTCTATTCACCGCATTTGAATTCCTCAGTTGTCCTGGGAATTGCTGGGACTGCCAAGAACACCGGCAAGACCACGGCGCTCAACGCGCTGCTGGAAGAGGCGCATGCCCGGCGCGTTCCGGTGGCGGTCACAAGCATCGGCTACGACGGCGAAGCGGTGGACAATGTCACCGGCCTGCCCAAGCCGCGCATCGTACTCCAACCAGGGACCATCGCCACGACGTCGGTCGCATGCCTGCCCCGGACGGGATACGAGGTGGTGGAAGAAACGGAATGGTCGACTGCTCTCGGCCGCATCCTGATCGTTCGATGCATCGAGGCGGGCCCGATCGTGCTGGCAGGACCGAGCACGCGGCGAGACCTGGCAGCGATCGTTGAACGGATGCGGGGGCTTGGGCCATCGCTGACGCTCGTCGACGGCGCTCTGAACCGTCTGGCCCCGATGTCTGCCGCCTCGGCGCTGATCGTCTCGACCGGAGCGGCGCGGTCGGACGACTTGCGGGCATTGGCCCTCGAGACGGCGGCCATCGAAGCGATCTTCTCGATCGCCGCCGCTTCGCCAGCGGCCGGTTCGTCTGAGATCCAGGTCGGAACGCCGTTCGCTTCGATCGAGGACGTTCGGGGCGCCTTGGAACGTAACGTGCACCGGGAGGCCCGTCTGTTCCTGCGAGCACCCGTCGCTCCATCCCTGTTGCATGCCCTCGCGAACACGAGCGAACGCCTCGTCCGGGTGCGGTCCATCGTTCTTCCCGATCCTGTCGCGGTACTGCTCTCAGCCGACGTGGTGGAGATGCAGCGTTCGATCGAGGCCTGTCGGGCCAGCGGCATCGACGTGACCGTTGCTCGGACGTTGAAACTGGCGGCGGTGACCGTCAATCCCTTCATTCCCAGGCTAGAGGGTCATCGGTATGTCGCCGACGCCGTTCACGGCGAGGATCTGCGCCGGACTCTGCGGTCGGCCGTTCACTCGCCCGTGATCGACGTCGTTCACGACGGAGGCCGTGCACTGTGGGAGGCTCTCTCGCCCGCTTTGGCTGTTTGAGCTGGCTTGTGAGTGAGGCACGGATTGACGTACTTGTGAGTGCCGCTGAGGGGCAGGGCACCTCCTTGTGATCGGCGCATGCCGGATGCAGGGACCCTGACCGAACGGCGGCCTCCCCATCCACCTACGGTGTGCGATCATGCCCTCGACGCCCCGCTCGAAACGTCCCGCCAACTCCGGGCAACGCACGACCACGGCTCCACTTGCGACCGCATCGACGAGCGACGAGAAAGTGCGGACCGGCCATTCCCCTGAGGCCATCGAGCAGGACATCCGCGACAATCTCTACCTCATCCAGGGTCGTGTCCCCCGAACGGCCACGAAGAACGACTGGTATATGGCCGTGGCGTACACCGTCCGGGACCGCATCCTGCACCGATGGATGCAAACCATCGAAGCGTTCATCGGCAATCAGGAGAAATCGGTCAGCTATCTCTCCGCCGAGTTCCTGATCGGGCCGCAGCTTGGAAGCCATCTGGTCTGTCTCGGGATCCAGGACCAGGTCCGCGACGCCGTAACGAAGTTGGGCCAGCACCTGGACGAACTGCTGGAACAAGAAGAGGAACCGGGCCTCGGCAACGGAGGGCTCGGACGGCTGGCCGCGTGCTTCCTCGATTCACTGGCCTCGCTCGAGATCCTCGGCGTCGGCTACGGCATCCGCTATGAGTTCGGGATCTTCGACCAGGAGATCCGCAACGGCTGGCAGGCCGAAACGGGGGACAAATGGCTCCGTCTCGGCAGTCCGTGGGAAGTGCCGCGTCCCGAGATCGAGTTCCCCGTCGGTTTCGGCGGTCATACCGAGCACTGGGTGGACGACGCGGGCAAGTACCGCGTGAGTTGGGTGCCCGACCGGACGATCCGCGGCGTGGCCTGCGATGTCCCGGTGCCGGGCTATCGCGTCAATACGGTGAACTTGCTGCGGTTGTGGAAGGCGGAAGCCTCGGAGGCGTTCGACTTTCAGGCGTTCAACGCGGGCGATTACTGGCGTGCGGTCGAAGAGAAGGTCGGCTCGGAGAATATCACCAAGGTCCTCTACCCAAATGACGAAGCCATCCGCGGCAAACGACTGCGGCTCGAGCAGCAATATTTCTTTGTTTCGTGTTCGCTGCGCGACCTCATCCGCGTGCAGAAGCTGCGCGGCCACGATCTGCGGACGTTCCACACGACGAACGCGATCCAGCTGAACGATACGCATCCGTCGATCGCCGTCGCGGAGCTGATGCGATTGCTGGTCGACGAGGAGGGGTTGGAGTGGGAGGAGGCTTGGTCGATCACGCAGAAGACGCTCGCCTACACGAACCACACCCTGCTCCCCGAAGCCCTCGAGAAGTGGTCCCTGCCGTTGTTCGGCGACCTCCTGCCCCGGCATCTGGAGATCATCTACGAGATCAACCGCAGGTTCCTCGACGATGTCCGCGCGCGCGGCGTCGTGGATGATGCTGCGATCTCGCGCCTGTCGATCATCGACGAAGCCGGCACGAAGTACGTGCGCATGGCCAACCTGGCCACGATCGGCAGTCATGCGGTCAACGGGGTGGCGGCGCTCCACACCGAGCTGTTGAAGCGCGACGTCCTGCACGACTTCGCCGCGCTGTTCCCGGAGAAGTTCCTGAACGTCACGAACGGCGTCACGCCGCGGCGGTGGGTGGTCATGTCCAACCCGCAGATGTCGTCGCTCATCACGGAGCTCATCGGCGATGCCTGGGCGCACGACATGGAGGACGAGCTGCCGAAGCTCGAACGCTTCGCCGACGACCGTTCCGTGCGCATGCGTTGGGCGGCCATCAAGAGGGCCAACAAAGAACGCCTGGCGGCCGCCATCAAACAGCGGACGGGCATCGTCGTCGACCCCTCGTCGATGTTCGACATCCAAGTCAAGCGCATCCACGAGTACAAGCGTCAGCACCTCAACATCCTCAGGGTCGTGGCGGCCTACCAGCGGATCAAGCGGGCCCCGAAGGCCGACGTCGTTCCCCGCACGGTCATCTTCGGCGGGAAAGCGGCCCCCGGCTATTTCATGGCCAAGCTGATCATCAAACTGATCAACAGCGTCGGAGCTGTCGTGAATGACGATCCGGATGTCCGTGGCCGATTGAAGGTCGTGTTCATTCCGGACTTCAACGTGAAGCACGCGCATGCGATCTATCCGGCGGCGGATCTCTCAGAGCAGATCTCGACGTCGGGCAAGGAGGCTTCGGGGACGGGGAACATGAAGTTCTCGATGAACGGAGCGCTGACGATCGGCACGCTCGATGGGGCGAACATCGAGATACGCGAGGCGGTCGGGGCAGAGAACTTCTTCCTGTTCGGACTGACGGCGGATGAGGTGAAAGCGCTCAAGAGTATCGGGTACAATCCACGACGATCCCTCGACACGGACGAAGAACTGCGCCATGCGTTGGACCTGATCCATGCGGGCGCTTTCTCGCCCGAGGATCCGGGTCTCTTCCGGCCGTTCGTGGAATCACTCTGGTATCACGACGAATATCTCGTTCTCGCGGACTTCCAGGCGTATTCCCGTTGTCAGGACGCGGTTGACGAGGCTTATCGTGACCAGGACGAGTGGACGCGGCGTTCGATCCTCAACGTGGCGAGGATCGGTCGGTTCTCGTCGGATCGGTCGATCCGGGAGTACGCAGCGAAGATCTGGGGGGTGAGGCCGGTGGCGGTGAAGATCTGAAAAAAGGTGAGAGGTGGGAGGAGGGAGGAGTTGGGGAGGGGGCAAAGGACGTCGTCAGAGAGGTGAGAGGATGAAGGAGTTGGGGAGGTGTCGTTGAAGGTCGTCGGCGAGAAGATGAGAGGGAAGGCGCGAGGGGTCATGTGTGCGTGTGACGGAGTTCGGGTTGAGGATCGAGAAATGTCGTCCGCCTGCGTGCGATTCCCATATGAAAGGGCCTTGCCATGTTCATCACATTGCTGATCATCACGTTCGTCATCGCGTTGATCATGTCGACGCTCGTTGTCGCGCTCTTCCGACGGCCGATCTTCAAGATCCTGGGCCGATTGGTCACCGAGGAGCTGGCGCCCACTTGGCAACGGTATATCCTGTTCACGATGTTCGTGGTCGGCATCTCCGGCGGAGTTCCCCTGTGGGACATCGAGAAGTACGTCACGCCGGACAAAGACGGGAAACTGCTCGTTCTCACGTCCGATCGCTGGGTCATCGAGATCTATCGATCGCTCATCGGCTCGCTGACAAGCATCGCCTGGATGCTGTTGGTCGTGTTTCTGTTCGCCCTCGTCGCTTACGTTGTCGTGCGGGGATTTGAGGCCCGGCGGCAAGGAGGGTAGGGAAGAAGGAAGGACAAAGGGGCGGGTGAAATTCTGTCAGAGCAGATCTCCTGCGGTGGTGCCGATTTCCCATTGACTGTCCACCATTCTCTCATCACGCTTCGTGCACCGATCTCCATGGACGTCTACTTCTATGAAGCATTCGCCGAAGAAGCCGAGGCGCTGAAGCGCCTGCTGCCGCCGACGGTCTCGTGTGAATATTCCTGGAAGACCATTCAGGAGTCTGGCCACTCATCGCCCCGCTCGACGATCGTGAGCATCCGCACGCAATCGGTCATTCCGTCGGATTGGGCAGGGCAGATGGAGGGCGTCCTGAGCCGGAGTACCGGTTACGATCATCTCAGGGCATTCCGGGCGCGCGTCCCGGTCGCGGTTCCCTGCGGCTATCTCGAGGAATATGCCACCCGGGCGGTGGCGGAGCACGCCCTCCTCATGGTCATGTGCCTCCTGCGGCGACTTCCGTTGCAGCAGGAACAGGTTGCCCGCTTCGAACGCAACGGGCTGACGGGTCGTGAATGTCAGGGACTCCGACTGCTTGTCGTGGGGGTCGGAAGGATCGGCAGCGAGACGGTGCGTCTCGCCAAGGGGATCGGGATGGACGTTCGCGGCGTCGACATCGTCCATCGGCACAAGGACGTGCACTACGTCGAGCGCGAAGAGGGGATCCGCTGGGCCGACGCGATCGTGTGCGCGATGAACCTGACGCACGAGAATCGGGGATACTTCAACGCCGAGCGGATGCGCCTGGCCCGACCCGGGATCATCTTCGTCAACATCGCGCGGGGCGAGCATTCGCCGTTGGAAGACCTTCGACAGCTGACGCATTCCGGACACCTCGGCGGATTGGGGTTGGATGTCTTCGAAGACGAGCCGGCCGTGGCGGGGGCCTTGCGCGACCCGTCGTCGCCCCGGTCCCCGGGGGCAGACATCGTCCGCGAACTCCTGATGCATCCGAACGTCCTTTGCACGCCGCACAACGCCTTCAACACGCTCGAGGCGGTGGAGCGCAAGGCGGCGTTCACTGTCACGCAGATCCAGCACTTCCTGAAGCACCGCGACTTCCTCTGGAAGGTCTGACAACATGACTGGCGGCTCGGCTTCTCCGGCCAATGTCGGTCGCATGATCGCCCTCGCCGAAGAGGTCTTCGGCATGCGGAGCGATACGGACCAGATCTCAGTCGACCAGGAGGTCGTGGCCAGATTGGAGGCGATCCACCCGGCCACGATGGGGGAGATGGCGGACGAGAACGGACCGATCGCCTGGATGCTCGCCATTCCGACGAGCCGGGAGGTGATGGAGCAGTTTCTGTCGAAGCGGATCAGCGAACGACAGATCCTGGAGCGGACCTCATCGGGAGTCGAGGCGACGGCGATCTATCTCTGCTCGGCGCTGGTGTTGCCGGAACATCGCGGTAAGGGCTACGCCAAACGTCTCGCGTTGGACGCGATACGGGCGATCCGCAAGGAGCACCCGATCGAAACGCTCTACGTCTGGTCGTTCAGCGACGAAGGCCTCGCGCTGGCTCAGAAGGTCGCACGCGAAGCTGGATTGCCGCTGCGAGAGCGGGGGTAGGTCAAGCTAAGCCCCGTCAGGCTTCGGCTCACGCTCAGCCTGACGTCAGTTCCGGCTGGTCCTCGGAAATCTGGTGCCTAATCATCTGTCCGTCCAGCAACATAAAACATCTGGCTGGGCGATTTCTATTCGGGGTCCATTCCCTCGCGGCGAAGAGGGGTGGAGCGACTTGCATTTTGGCACTTCGACAAGCGTTTCAACTGCATGATATCGCCGTCGATCAGCGCTTGCTTCTTGGCGTGTGACCAGCGTTTCAACCGCTTCTCTGTTGCAATGGCGTCTACGATTCTTTCGAAGTGTTTGCACCAGACCAACTGAACCGGTAGCCGCGAGGCAGTGTATGCAGTCGCCTTGGAGCCCCTCATGTGCTCCCTGAGACGCTCCAGGATCCGTGCCGTCACACCAACGTAGAACGTACCATCTGCGCACAGCAAGATGTAGACCCATCCTCCCATTGCACCCCCCCCTGTGTTATTGTGAATCAGAGCCGTCATCCCGAGCGGTAGCCGAGGGATGACGGGACTGCCAGTACAACCGCCCAAGAACTTTGACGTCGGGTTCAACGCGCTCTGCCACGGCGCAGCTTGCCGCAGATTCTTCTCACCATCAGCGATCCATCACGCGCGGCTCTCCTGTGATCGTCACCCGCCCCGACACTGTTCCCGTCGTCACTGCGTGCAGCCGCCCGCGCACTCCCGGTTGCTCGCCTCCAGCGCTGATGCGAACCCGCCCCGGCGTTTGAGCCATTCGGCCGCCCCCGTCCACCGATGCTAGGTCACGAGGGGTGAAGACCCGGTTGATGAGTCTCGACTCCCCCGGGGCGAGCGAAATGCGTTCGAATCCTACCAGCGAACGGAGCGGCGCCGGGCCGGACCCTCCCTCCAGCGACACATACCACTGAACGACCTCTTCGCCTGAGCGGCTTCCGGTGTTCCGCACCGTCACAGACGCTGTGATCGTGGCTCCCGTCGTGGCACGCACCGGAATGGACAACGCGTCATACGCGAACGTTGTGTAGCTCAGTCCGTATCCGAAGGGATACAGCGGCTTCCCGGCGAAGTACCGATAGGTCCTGTTCGTCATCGCGTAGTCGTCGAACGGCGGAAGCTGTTCGACGGAACGGAAGAATGTCACCGGCAGACGGCCTGACGGATTTGTGTCGCCGAACAACACTTCGGCCACGGCCGTCCCTGCGGCCTGCCCGGGATACCAAGCCTCGACGATGGCCGGAACGTGATCCGCGGCCCAGTTGATGGCCAACGCACTGCCGTTCATGAGCACGAGCACCACCGGCGTCCCCGTTGCGACGACCGCCTTCAGCATCTCCTCCTGCTCGCGCGGTAGGTCGAGCGAGGTGCGGTCGCCGCCGGCAAAGCCTTCCACCTGTACCGGCATCTCTTCTCCCTCAAGCCGCGGGGTGAGACCCAGCACGACGATCGCGATGTCGGCGCCCTTCGCGGCGGCGACGGCTTCCTCCAGCGCATGTGGGTTCGGGATCGACCATACCAGTTGAATGAGTGCGTCCCGACGACGGTCCTCGAAGTCCAGACGGATCTGATATTCCCGCCCCGCCTCCAATCGGATCCGAGCCGTCTGCGTAAAGACGACGTGCCGGTCGGAGTATTCAGTGAGCAGCGTATCGTCTAGCCACAAGCGGAATTGGCCGAAGACCCTCGCCCCAAGGTCGTATGTTCCCGTCAGCGGTGGAACGAGAACGCCCGACCAATGGACGAAGAAGCTGTCCGCCGGCACTGACGGGATCGGCGCCGCATCCCACCAGTTGAAATCCACCTTGCCGTCGATCCGTGTTTCGATCGGCCGTCGCGGATCCCGGAGTGCGCCGTACTCTGCACGCAATCCATGCTTGCGATCAGGGCCGGCTTCCGTGAAAAGCGCTCCTTCCGCAACCGGCACGACGATGGGCGTCTGCTCCGTCACGTTGCATCCGCGGGCGGACGTGACGATCGTCGACGGATCGACCGCGTTCCAGATCCCCTGCAGGATCGTGACAGGGTCGAGCGGAGTGCCGTTGTAATTGCCAAGAAGTGCGTCGACGTCGTCGATGGTCGGACCGATGACGGCGATGCGGCGAAGGTCCTTGCGGAGGGGGAGCAGGCCCCCTTCGTTCCGCAGCAACACGATGGATTTGCACGCGGCCTCGAGAGCGAGCCGGCGATGCTCGTCGCGGTCGACAACCTCCATGCTGATCGAGGCGTATGGAACTTGCGATGGAGGATCGAACATACCGAGCCGGAATCGGACCTCCAGCGCGCGGCGCAGGGCGCGATCGATGTCGGCCTCTCGCACCAGGCCCAGCCGGAGCGCTGTCCGCAGACTGTCGAACGAGACGCCGCACTCGACGTCGGTGCCGGCCAGGAGGGCGGTGGCGGCCGCATCGGCCTGGTCGCGGGACGTGCGATGGAACTGCCAGAAGTCGGAGATGGCCCAGCAATCGGAGACGACGTAGCCGCCGAATTTCCATTCGTCCCGCAGGATCCGCTGAAGAAGGGCGGTGCTTCCGCAACATGGCTCTCCAGAGAATCGATTGTAGGCGCACATGACTGAAGCGACATGCGCTTCGACGACCGACGCTCGGAAGGCGGGTAGGTAGGTCTCGCGGAGATCCTGTTCGCTCACCCGTGCGTCGAACCGATGACGGTCCGGCTCCGGTCCGCTGTGGACGGCGAAATGCTTGGCCGTGGCCGCCGTCTTGAGATACCGCGGGTCATTGCCCTGCATGCCGCGAATGAAGGCGATGGCCATGCGCGACGTGAGGTAAGGATCTTCGCCGTAGGTCTCCATCCCCCGGCCCCATCGAGGGTCACGAAGGATATTGATGTTGGGGGAGAAGAAGGTTAACCCTTCGTAGATGCCCGTCGCGCCGGTACGCAGTGCCGCATGGTGCTTGGCTCGGGCTTCATCAGACGTGGCCGTGGCCACCCGGTGCATCAGATCTGTGTCGAAGGTCGCGGCAAGGCCGATGGACTGAGGGAAGACGGTGGCTTTCCCCGCACGCGCTACACCGTGCAGCGCCTCACTCCACCAGTTGTAGGCCCGAATGCCCAACCGTTCGACCGCCGGTGCATTGTAGAGCAGTTGGCTGATCTTTTCCTCCACCGTCAGGCGACGGATGAGGTCGTCAATGCGACGATGGACCGGGATCGCAGGATCGCGAAAGGCAGGCCGTTCGAGCGAGTCCGCCGGAGGTGCGGCAATGATCGGGATCAAGAGGAGGAGGGCGTTCATCGCGGCCTCGGTCGGAATGATGGGGAGAAGGTAGCGAAAGAAAACCACACGCGGAGAAGTGAAGGATTGTGCTCACGTTCCCCATTCCGTATGTTGACGGCAGCGTCCACCCGCATCGGCGCACCCAGGACGGACCCCCCATGTACGCACTGCTGGCACTTCTTTTCCTGCACGAGCCGACCGACTCGTTCAGTCGCTTTCTCGCGTATCTTCGCCAACTCCCTGTGACGTCCCGCGCCGCAGAGGTCCGCCGGTACTTGGACGGCAAATCGACGCCTCTGATCGAGTCGGATACGGTCGTTCACTTCGTTCACCTCGGTATGGCTTCGACGGTCCTCATCAACGGCGACCTGCAAAGCGGTTGGTCGCAACCCGATACGATGAAGGCCATTCCATGCGGCGAAACGGCACTTTTCTACTGGTCCACCGCGGTGCCGCGCGATGCCCGCGTGGACTACCAGTTCATCGTCGACGGAGAGACGATCACCGATCCCCGCAATCCCCGGATCACGCCGAGCGGATTCGGCCCGCATTCCGAGCTGGCCATGCCCGGATTCCGTTCGTCGCCGTGGCTGGAGAGTCGGGCGGGCGTCGGCCGCGGATCAGTCGATACGCTTCGATGGGTCCCGCGCGACACGACGATCAAGCCGCGCAACATCATTGTCTATCGGCCAGCGGGCTACGACAAGCTCTCGAAGCTCCCGTCGGTCTATGTGCACGATGGACTGGAAGCGAACGACTTCGGCAAATTCTCCGTCGTGCTCGACAATCTCATCGCCGCGGAACGAATTCCGCCGATCCTGGCTGTTCTCATTCCTCCCGTCGAGCGACAGGACGAGTACGTGTGGTCGAAGTATCGGCAATTCCGATCGGCTCTCTGCGACGACCTTGTACCCATGATCGATGGTCGCTATCGGACCGCCAGGGTCCCGGGAAAGCGCGGGATGATGGGCATCTCCAACGGCGGCCACATTTCCCTCGTCACCGTGCTGCGCCGGACGGACCTGTTCCTGAACGTGGCCGGCCAATCCTCCACGATCACGCTGCAGTTGCTGGAGGCGACGGATGCCGCGCTCGGAAAGAGCGTGCCGAAGGGTCTTCGCGTTTACACGGATGTCGGCGTGTTTGATCTGGCGGGACAGGGAGATCCGACCTACAGTTTTCTGAATACAAACCGGGGGTACCGTGACGAACTCCGGACGCGAGGTGTTGAGCATCGGTATCGCGAGTTCAACGACGGACACGAGTGGGCGAATTGGAGGGAGAGGACGGCGGAGATCCTGGAGTTCTGGTGGGGGAAGAACGACTGAACATCGTCCACGAGGAAGCACGAAACACGAAATGCGAAATACGAAACGAGCACGAATCGGCCAAAGCAAAGCCCCAAGCACGAAATGCGCGTGGAGAAGCTTGAGAGCCAGTTGGGCCGCATCGATCTGCGCAATAACGCTCATCTCGTTGTCGCCGCTTTCAGCCCAGTCTGTTGAGACCTACGACATCGTCATCCGCAACGGGCGTGTGATGGACCCGGAGTCGGGGACCGATGCGGTGATGACGGTCGGCATTCGTGGTGATGCCATCGCGGCGATCACGGCCGATACCCTGTGGGCAAAGAAGATCATCGACGCCCGCGGGCTGGTGGTCGCGCCCGGATTCATCGACATCCTGTCGTATGCGCCGCGTGAGGCGGGCAACTGGAACAAGCTGGCCGACGGCGTGACGACGAACCTGGCCATGCATGGAGGGACGGCGTATCCGACGCGATGGTACAGGTCGATGGGGGACCAGAAGCCGCCGCTGCACTACGGGGCATCCTTCTTCTACACGGAGGCGCGGAACCGCTTCGTCAGCGACCGCAATGCGAAACTCGCGAAGAAACACTTCGCGGCCATGCACGCCCTTGCCGACTCTGCGTTGCGGGCCGGAGCGCTCGGCGTCTCGTTCAGTCTCGAGTACGTGCCGGGGATCTCCTCTGAGGAGATCCTTCCGTTGATGCGGCTGGCGAAGCGGTACGAGGTTCCGGTCTTCTTCCATGCCCGGTACTCAGACATGGAGCCGCCGGGTACGAATCTCGACGCGATCGACGAGCTCGCGGCCTACGCCGATTCAACGGGGGCGGCCATCCATATCGATCACATCAACAGCACGGGCGGCACGTTCTCGATGCCCCAGTCGATCGAGCGGATCGAGGCCGCACAGCGGCGCGGTCTGGATATCACGGCATGTGTCTATCCCTACACATTCTGGGGGACGTATCTCAACTCAGCCCGATTCGACAAGGGATGGCAACAGCGTTTCCGCATCTCGTATGATAGCCTGCAGCTGGGCGGCTCGGCGGAGCGCCTGACAGAGTCCAGCTTCAAGAAGTACCGTGCCCAGGGAAAGCTGGCCATCGCATATGCGATCCCGAACGAGGATGTCGTCGCGGCCTTGAAGGCGCCGTGGGTGATGATCGGGAGCGACGCGATCTTGGAGTGGGGCTATAACAATCATCCGCGAGCGTCGGGAACGTTCAGCCGCACGATCGCGGTCTACGTGAGGGAGCAGAGAGCCATTTCGCTCATGGAGGCGATCTCGAAGATGGCCCTGCAACCGGCGCGGCGCTTGGAGCGAGGTGCGCCTGCCTTCAAGAAGAAGGGGCGGCTCTCGGTCGGAGCCGATGCCGATATCGTTGTGTTCGACCCGGAGAAAATCCGGGATCGTTCCACGGTGGAGCACCCCGAGTATCCATCCACCGGCATGCAGTCTATCATGGTAGCGGGTCGGCTTGTGATGGAGAACGGCCGGTTGGACCGCAAGGTGCGGCCAGGGCGTCCGATCAGGGCCCATGGCCAGCCGATCCAATGAATCTGGATCCTTGCGCTTCAAGCTTTCATCTTCCTACTTTCCTAGAAGCCATCTCAAAAATGGTTCGCGCGGCGTTCGCGGCGGTAGCGGCGGCCGCAACGTTAATGATAACTACCGATTCTTAACCGCTGCGAGCACTGCACTCTCGATAGCCTCACCATGCCCTCTCGCCGCTCATTCATGAAGATCTCTGCGGCCCTCGCGGGAGCCGCAGCCGTCCATCCCCGCCTCGAGGCGGCGCCGCAAACTGGCCCCGACGCCATCAAACGGCTCAAGCCGATGACCGACGGCATCGTCCCCATTAGGGACGAAGAGCGATGGGACCGAATCCGGAAGGCCCAACGGCTGATGTCGGAGAACGGCATCGGGGCGATCTTTCTGGAGCCCGGTACATCCACCTTCTATTATTCTGCATTCAGAACGTGGATCAGTGAGCGGATGATCGCCTTGGTCATTCCGGCGAAGGGCGATCTGGCCTGGATCTGCCCGAAATTTGAAGAGGACCGGATGCGGGAGATCATCCGGTTCGGGACCGACATACGAACGTGGGAAGAGGATGAGAGTCCCTACAAACTCGTCGCTGGGATCTTTCGGGACCGGGGAGTTGGGACCGCAAAGGTGGGGATCGAAGAGCGCGTACGGTTCTTTCTCTATGACGGATTGCGGAAGGAGACGGGCGGTATCGAGTATGTCAGTGCAGACCCGATCACAGCGGGTTGTCGGATGTTCAAATCGCCGGCCGAGATCGCATTGATGCAGCGCGCCAATGACATCACGCTCGCGGCCTACAAGGCCACGGTGGAATCGCTGAAGGAGGGAATGACCCCTGCCGATATCGGCGCACTTTGCCGCGACGCGCATCGGGCCTTGGGGGCCTCGGGCGGAGCGAGCGCAAACATCGGTGAAGCGTCTGCCTATCCGCACGGAAGTTCCAAGCCCCAGCGGCTGAAGGAAGGCGACATCGTGATGATGGATGGCGGTTGCAGCATTGAAGGATATCAGTCGGACATCACGCGCACGGTCGTGCTCGGTCAACCAACCCAGCGACAGCGCGACATCTGGGACCTGGTCCGACGCGCACAAGACGCAGCCTTCGCGGCGGCCCAGCTTGGCGTGCCATGCGAAGAGGTCGACAAGGCCGCCCGAAAAGTCATCGTCGATGCAGGATTCGGTCCGGGCTACAAGGTGCCGGGCCTACCGCACCGCACAGGACACGGCATCGGGCTCGACGGACACGAATGGACCAATTTTGTCCTCGGCAACACAACGCCACTTCAGGTCGGCATGTGCTTCAGCGACGAGCCGACCGTGGCCATCCCCGGCGAGTTCGGTGTGCGCCACGAGGACTGTCTCTACATGACTGCCGAGGGTCCGAAGTTCTTCACGAAGCCACCCAAGTCGATCGAGGACCCGTTTGGGAGTGCGTGAGGAGGAACATGGAGAGGAGGAAGGTGAGAGGAGAGAGGTGGTTGGGAGGTGTCGACATGAAGAAGCCCGGCAAATGATCTCGCCGGGCTTTCGTTTTGCCGCAACCTCTGTATTGAGTCTTGATGATTCGGGTTTCGAGATTGTCTCGTATTTGTCCCTTCGTATTTCGAATTTCCCGAAGGGCTACTTCGCCAACACCATTCGCTTCATGTCAATGGCGCCACCCGCCTCCAGGCGAGCTAAGTAGAGGCCGCTCGGCATTCCCGTGGCATCCCAGGTGACCGTGTGCCGGCCTGCCGTCATCGGCCGGTCGACCAGCGTCGCCACCTTGACGCCAAGCAGGTTGTAGACGCTCAGCCGGGCCGTCTGATCGGCCGGGAGCGAGTATGCGATCTGGGTCGAGGGATTGAACGGGTTGGGATAGTTGAACTCCAGCACGATGTGTTCGGGGACCGAAGGCTGGTCCGCAACGGACGTGCTGGTCGTGTAGCTGATGGTCAACTTGGGACGATTGGCGACGATGGCGTTCTCTCGGGAATCGAAGCGTTTGGCGGTTCCGGGACCGGCTTCGCCCCCGATGACGATCCAGCCGAAATTTGTGGAAGGATTCGCCAGCCATCCCTGAACATCGGCAACGAGCTCAGGCGTCGAGCTCCAGGTGTAGGATTGGACACCACCAACCGCGAGACTGGCACTCACCCCAGCAGCAAGATCACCTCCGGCCGTGGTCCAGTTCGAGGTCCCCTTGAACCTGTGGATCCAGGTCGCGTCGCCAGCAACGGACGCTGCGCCGCCACCTTCGTTGCCGGCGGCATCAGAGGACCCTTCACCCCAGTCGGCCGTCACCTTCCTCAGGACAACGGTCTGCGTCCCTGATGTGGTCTTGGACATGTTCAACGTCAAGGCTACGGACGTGATAATGGCTCCCGATGGCACTGTCGGGGAGATGTCGAATTTTACCAGGCCTCGTCGGATCTTTCCACCCCCTGTACCTGCGACCCGCCCGACGAAGAAATTGGCGCCGATACCGTTGCTGGTCGAGCCGTCAGCAGTCTCGAGGAGCGTGTTGTCTCTTGATGCTGTCAGCACAACTTGCTGTTGGGCGATGGCAGGCAGACAGAAGACGGCAGTAATGAACAAGGCGAGCGTTATGAGGCGCATGATCTCTTCCTTCTGGGCCGAACAGGGAATTCTCACTATTGAGAATTGTAAGAAAACATAGTCAATTTGCCTCCGGTGCGCAAGCGTCGATCGTCGCTGCTCTCACAGGCAACCAACGACCCATTGGGACGTTGTAGGAAGGCACGTTCTTGTTCACCTTTTCTCAACCTCCCGGAGGTAGCGACATGAGGATCCCGTTCAGCAGCATCATCAACCGTACGTTCGCCGTCTTTCTCTGCTCCGTTGTGGTCGTCGGAGCCCTCTCGGCCCAAGGGATGCGGGCGTCGCCCGAAGAACGCGCCAAGATGCTGAAGGATTCGCTCGCGCTCGACAAGGCACAGACTGTGAAGGTCACGGCGATCTACAAAGAATCGCAGGACGCGATGATGAGCGCCTTCCAGAACGCATCGGGTGACCGAGAAGCGATGCGAGGCACGATGCAGGAGATCACGAAGAAGGCCGATGAGAAGGTCAAGGCGCTTCTGAATGAGACTCAGAAGAAGAAGTTCGAGGAAATGATCAAGAACCGACCGGCGCGGGGAATGCGTCCCCGCGGTAATTGAGGTCGTTCGCAGAGCCTGTTCTTCCAATGCCCGGCCCGTTCCGGGCATTGGTATTTCGTAGGCTCGTGGTCTTTGGGCGCCGCAAGGTTCTCAAGAATGAGAACCGCCTGGCGGAGGTGGTTGCACTTTCGCCCCGCGTTTGCGTATATGGAATCGAGTTCGTTGGCCGTGTCATCACCATTGTAGATGAGCTTCCATGAACGCCGTTGAAGTGGTCAACGTCACCAAGTCGTACGGAACACATGTGGCCGTCGAAGACCTCACGTTGCACGTTCCTCAAGGGACCGTGTACGGATTCATCGGTCCGAACGGTTCGGGGAAGACGACGACGCTCCGGATGATCATGAACATCTTGTATCCGGACCGCGGTCAGATCAGCGTGCTGGGTGCGTCACTCTCCCGAATGGTCGTGGACCGGGTCGGCTATATGCCTGAGGAACGCGGCATCTATCGTCGCATGCGCGTTGGCGAACTGCTCGAGTTCTTTGGCCGCCTGAAGGGGCTCGAGCGACCGACGCCCGTGGTCAAGGTCTGGTTGAAGCGGTTCGGCCTCGCGGAGTGGTACGACAAGAAGGTCGAGACGCTGAGCAAAGGCATGAGCCAGAAGATCCAGTTCATCGCCACCGTCGTCGCGAGGCCTGAGCTGGTCCTGCTGGACGAACCCTTCACGGGGCTCGACCCGGTCAACGCCGATGTTGTGCGCGAAGCCATACTGGACCTGCGCTCGAAGGGGACGACGGTCATCTTCAGCACCCACGACATGGCGATGGCCGAGCGGATGTGCGATTTCATCTTCATGATCTTCCGCGGCCGAAAGGTGCTGGACGGTACGCTGGCGTCCATCCAAGATGCCTACGGAATGGATACGGTCCGAGTTCGAACGGAACGTGGGCTGTCCGTCCTCGAGGGACTTCCCGGTGTTGAGAAGGTCACGGACTTCGGCGGCCTGCAGGAGCTGCGTCTCCTTCCCGGCGCCGACTACCATTCCGTGCTTGAAGCCATGGTCGCACGGACGCGCGTGCGGAGTTTCGATGTCGTCAAGCCGTCGCTGCATGAGATCTTCGTCCGGATCGCCGGGCCTCAAGCGGAGGAGGCCGGCCATGCGTAAAGCGCTCGTGCTTGCCGGCCGGGAATATCTGGCGTCCGTCAGGACAAAGGGCTTCATCATCGGTTTGATCATCGCTCCCGTCATGATGAGCGGTAGTCTTATCGTATTCCTGCTCTTCAAGGACCGTGTCGATACAGCGGACAAGCGCATCGTGATCGTGGACCGGGCGGGCGGAATCGCCTCCTGGGTGATTGGTGCCGCAGAGCGCCGGAACGCGACGGAAACGATCGATACCGCCACTGGTCAGAAGGTCAAACCCCGCTACGCCATCGTCGAAGAACCGTCCGCGGCAGACCGGCGACAACAACTCCTTGATCTGTCGGCGCGCGTCGAACGCGGCGACATCCATGCATTCATCGTGATCGGTTCCGCGGTGCTGCATCCCGAGAATATGGGAGAGGAGGGTCGCATCGCCTACCACGCCCGAAACGCCGCAGTGGACGATGCACGGCGGTGGTTCTTCGGTCCGCTGAACGATCGTATCAAGCAGTCGCGGCTGCAGGAAGCGGGTATCGACCCGTCGCGCATGCCCGATCTCTTCTGGAACGCAGCCGTGGAGCCTTTCGGTCTGGTCACGCGCGATGAGAGCGGTGCCGTCGGAAAGGAGCGCAGGTCGAGCGAAGCAGAGGCCTTGCTCGCGCCGATCGTGACGATGCTCCTGATGTTGCTGATGATCATGATGAGCGTACCCGGCCTGTTGAATTCGATGATGGAGGAGAAGACGCAACGCATCGCCGAAGTGCTGCTGAGTTCGATGACGCCGTTCGAGATGATGACGGGAAAGCTCATCGGCGGCGTGGCTGTTTCCCTGACCAGTGCGACCATCTATCTTGTCGGCGCTGTGCTGGTCCTGCAATCGCTGGCACTCTCGGGGCATCTGCCGCTCCAAGCGCTCCTGTGGTTCCCTGTGTACATGCTGCTGGCGGTCGTGATGTACGGCGCCATGGCGCTGGCCCTGGGCGCGACGTGCAGCGAGCCGAAGGACGCCCAGTCGCTGACATTCCCGGTCATCCTCCCGATCATGCTCCCGATGTTCTTCTACGTGTTGGTCGCGCGCGAACCCGGCGGCACCTTCGCAACTTGGATGTCGCTCATCCCCTTCTTCACACCGCTGTTGATGACCTTGCGATTGGCCACGCCGGAAACGGTGCCGTGGTGGCAGCCGGTCGTTGGGCTCGCCGGCCTGGCGGGCTTCACCTACCTGTTCGTCTTCCTGGGTGCCCGCATCTTTCGCATCGGAATCCTGGTCCAAGGCACGCCGCCGAAGCTTTCGCGCATCGTGGAGTGGATGATCCGTGGATGACCTGCGTATGCGTCCAGCGCCGATCCCCTCGATCGAATGGGAATTGACGACGCGCTGCAACTACGGCTGCTCGTACTGCACGCAGCGGCAGTACGCGGCGCTCTCGTGGGGCGACTGCGGGGACGAGGTCGTCGATGCCGTGCTTCGGCTTCTCCGGACCCGTGCCGGAAGCTGGCTCGTCAAACTCAGCGGCGGTGAACCATTCCTGCACCCGCGATTCCTGGAGATCGCCGGAACGCTCGCGTCGATGACGCACCGGATCGGTACCACGACGAACCTGTCGGTGCCGCAACGCGTGCTCCAACGATTCATCGATGAGACCGGGGACCGATTGTCGTATCTGACGGCGAGCCTTCATCTGTCGCAGGTGCGAGATCTTGACGGATTCGTCGAGAAGGCCCGTTGGTTCCACAGGACCAAGCCGTCGGCAAGCCGGTTCGTGGTAACAACGGTCGGCGTTGAGGAAGAGCTTCCGCGTCTCCGGCCTTTGGCTGAACGGTTCGACGCGCTCGCCATCCCGTTCGAAGTGGCGCCGCTCAAGGATGGCACTTCGTATGTGAAGTATCGCGACCAGGAGTTCATCCGCTTCATGGAATCGCGCCCCTTGAGTCATGTCGAGGAGATCCGAGGGGCGACCCTTCTGGGAACCGTTTGCCACACCGGCTCGCAATTCGTGCGCATCACGCTCGACGGGGACGCACTTCGCTGCTACAACCTTCAGCCGCGATTCGCCTTGGGTAATGTGGCCGACGGCAGCTTCCGATGGCTGGAGGCGCCCAAACCGTGCCTGGCGAAAAAGTGCACCTGCACGGTCCCGGCCAACCGGAACATGATCGAATATGGAAACCGGTTCGATCCGGCGGAGCTCGTGGTGGATGCGGTTCGGGCGCTCGTGGAGCACACTCCGGCCTCTGTCCGACTAGCAGGACGGTGGGTTCGACGGTCGATTGGAAGCCACGGGAATTCCGGCCGAATGGAATGACACGAGTGTAGGCCGTCGCCAGTATGCGGAGGTCGGGGAAACCCGCCTCCGCTTCGTCATGTTGACGTCCCAAAGAGGGAACGTTGATGATCACTGAAACAGGGATACTCACAGATCTGTGATCATCTGTGCTTTTCAGTGTCATCAGTGTCCATCTTCCCCCTTGAGTGCCCTCAGGTCAGGCTGATCTCCTCGGCTTCTGCAGGTCCCGTCGCTTGCTTCCCTGCCTGCGCGGACGCCCCGGCGGGCGAGTTTTCTCCCGTCTCCTTCTTTCCGTTGCCCAGCGAGAACCAGTCAACCCTCCGCGTCAGGTACATCATCGTCCCCAGGCTGATGAGCAATCCCAGACTGCCCGCCAGCAGAGCATAGTCCTCGATCTGCAGGACCACGAACAAAAATGTGTACACGCCGGATTGAACGCCCGCGACGACGTAGGCGGTCTGCTTTCGCGCCGCAATGGAGAGGGTGTACAGGCCGACCATCAGCACCACGGAGAGCGCCGAGACAACATACGCCGCGACGAATCCAGTGTGTTCTGAGAGCGCGAGCACCAGAAGGAAGAACAGCACCAACGCCAGGCCGACGAGCGCATAGTGGATCGGGTGAAATCGTTCGCGGACGAGGACCTCGGACATGAAGAAGGCAAGGAACGTAAGGGCGATGACGAGAATGGCGTACTTGGCCGTCCGGTAGGTCTCCTGGTACTCATCGACCGTCTGAAGAAGCCTGACGCCAAAGGCCGCCGATTGTCCATGATCGCCGGCCCCGATGCGGGAATGCGGGAGATCGCGATTCATCTCCAGCACGGTCCAATGAGCCGTGAACCCAGCATCGTTCACGTCGTGCCGTGTTGGCAGAAAACTGCCGATGAAGCTCGGGTCCTTCCACGGAGAGGAGAGTATCACCTCCGTCCGGCGAGCGGTGGGAATGAACTGCAGGTCGGACGCGCCATTCAGGTTCAGCGTCAGTGAAAAGTCGTAGACGGGCGTCTTGGGATCCACCGACGGGGTCAGCGTGACGCCCGAGGGGGCCACTTCCGTCGTCCGGAGCCCCGCTTGTGCGGGGACGTTGGCGCCGTTCCAAAGCATCGCGATCTCGTCCTTGATCCCTCGAAGGTCGGTCATGCCGATCGAGACAGTGGCTTCGTTCCAGAGCGGCTCACGGTCCGACGTGTTCAGTTGCGGCACATTGCGGAGATCGAACCGGCCCGACAGTGATACCCGGCCATTGTAGAGGACCGCTTCGTAGAGGCCCCTTCGGCGCACCTCCGTCGTCAGATCTCCTGTGACCTTGAGCGATTCTGGAAAGACGTGCAGACAATTCCTGACCGTCTTCGTCCGGCCGTCCTCGTCGCGTACGGTCCTGACGAGTGGAATGGTCAACGCCGGGCCCGAGAGGACCTGCGCAGTCCCCCAGGTGCGACTGATCTCGGCTACGGCGGCCGTCCGGCGGTCTTGCCGTTCACGGATCGTGGACTCGACCATGACGGTCGGGATGAGGAGGACCAGCGTCAGGAGGCTGACGAGCAACATCCTGAGGAGAATGGACGAACGAAGGCGGCTATCTTGCATGGCGGAAGGCTCCGTGCGCAGAGAAGTGGCGGTCGGTGTGGTGGGGACAACACTTCTTTGACGCAGCGAGCCTCCCGTTTGCTCCCGGCGCTTTGTGCTTTTTGCGGTTTTTGTGCTTCTTGTGTCACCTTCTTCATCCTTCTCAAGGACACACTATGCGAAAGCTCGCCTTCCTGCTGGCCGCAGCGGCGATGGGACTCGCGGCACAGAGCGCGAAGATCTCCGTTCCCTACGAGCAGTTCCGCCTGCCCAACGGCCTCAACGTCATTCTCCACGTCGACCGGACGACGCCGACCATCTCGGTCAACACATGGTTCCACGTCGGTTCCGGATACGAAGAGCCCGGACGGACCGGGTTTGCCCATCTTTTCGAACACCTGATGTTCGAGGGCTCGAAGAGCGTTCCCGAGGGCAAGTTTGACGAGTGGCTTGAAGCAGCCGGAGGCAACAACAACGGCTCGACCACCGAGGACCGAACGAACTACTTCGAGGACATTCCGAGCAACGCGCTCGAACTGGCTCTCTTCCTCGACAGCGATCGGATGGGCTACCTGCTCGATCCGATGACGCAGGAGAAGCTCGACGGCCAGCGGGACATCGTCAAGAACGAACGGCGCCAAAGCTATGAGAACCGGCCGTACGGCATGGCCGACATCATCCTCAATCATTACCTCTTCCCCGACAAGCATCCGTATTCGTGGCCGGTGATCGGTTCAATGGCGGACCTCTCCGCGGCGAGTCTGGACGACGTCAAGAACTTCTTCCGCCGCTACTACGCCCCCAACAACGCGAGCCTCGTCGTCGCCGGCGACATCGACGTTGCCAAGACCAAGTCGCTCGTCACGAAATGGTTTGCCGAGATCCCGCGCGGCCAACCGATCTCCCCGCAGGCGGTTCCCGCTTCGGTCCTGAACGAGGAACGGCGGTTGATCATTGAAGACCGCGTGCAGCTTCCTCGCCTGTACATACAGTGGATCTCGCCGGCGCAGTACACCCCGGGCGACGCCGAGCTCGACATGGTGGCCGACGTCCTGGCCGGCGGCAAGAATTCGCGCCTTTACAAGCGGCTGGTGTACGACATGCAGATCGCCCAGGACGTTGCAGCCTATCAGGGTTCGATGCGGTTGTGTTCGCAGTTCACGATCGTGGCGACGGCACGCGTGGGACACACGCTCGCGGAGCTCGAGAAGATCATTCAAGAAGAGATCGACCGGTTGAAATCGGACCCGCCCACCGACCGCGAGGTCCAGCGGACGAAAAACAAGTATGAATCGTCTTTCCTCTCGCGCCTCGAAGGGGTCGGAGGTTTTGGAGGGAAGGCCGACCAGTTGAACCGCTATTACTATGCGACGGGCAACCCCGACTACTTCCAGGAGGACCTGGCGCGGTACATGGGCATCGAGCCGGGCGATGTACGGGCGATGGCCGTGAAGCACCTGCGCAACGATGCGCGTGTCGTTCTCAGCGTCGTGCCGAGGGGCAAGCAGGACCTCTCAGCACCCGGATCATTGGTCTCGACGGAGGGAAAATAAGATGGAGAATGGGAATTGGGTAATAGGAATTGGGGATAGAGGAGCGGGTCGTGAGGAGCGGGGATCAGGTAGCGGGCATCGGGTGCGGGGGGCCGGGCTTTCCCCCCGATCACCCGATCACCACTACCTTCTCACCACACTTCTCGCATTGGCGTTCTTGGCGGTCCCCGCTGTTGCTCAGAGTCCGGACCGCACCTCGCCGCCAAAACTCGGTCCGCCGCCATCGCTCAAGCTGCCCGCGATCCAACGGTTCGAACTGCCGAACGGTCTGAAGGTGGTGTTGCTCGAGAAGAACACCCTGCCGCTCGTCCAGGTCACGATGCTCTTCAACGTTGGCTCGGTGAACGAGAAGCCCGAGAAGCTGGGATTGGCGTCGATGATGGCGGCGATGATGGACGAAGGGGCCGGCAAACGTACGTCGCTGGAGATCGCGGAAGAGGTCGAGTTCTACGGCGCCAGCCTGGGCGTGGGGGGCGATCTGCACACGTCGGCGGTCTCGGTGTTCACGCCGACCTCGAAGCTCGACGACGTCATGCCGATCGTGGCCGACGTTGTGCTGCGGCCGACGTTCCCGCAGAAGGAACTCGACCGCCTGCGCAAGGAGCGGTTGACGGGGCTCCTGCAGGCGCACGACCAGCCGCGGGCCATCGCCAGCGCGGCGTTCCGCCAGCTTGTGTATGGGAACGATCACCCGTATGGCCGCACGGCGATGGGCACGGAGACCAGCCTGAAGTCGCTGACCGTGGCTGACCTGAAGGCATGGCATGAGACCTATTTCCGCCCGAACAACGCCACGGTCATCGTGGCCGGCGACGTCTCGCGCGACCGTGCACGCAAGCTGCTCGACCAGTGGTTCGGCGGTTGGGACCCCGGTCGTGTACCAACGGTCGTCGTGCCGCCGGCGCCGCAGGTCGGCTCTCGTACGGTCTACCTCGTCGACAAGGCGGAGGCCCCGCAGTCGGAGATCCGGATCGGACGCGTAGGACTGCCGCGCAAGACGAACGAGTATTTCGCCGCGACGGTGCTGAACACAGCCCTGGGCGGATCATTCACCTCGCGGCTCAACCAGAACCTCCGCGAGACGCACGGATACACTTACGGAGCAGGTTCATCGTTCGACTTCCGGCCGTCGGCGGGCCCGTTCATGGCCGCCTCGGCTGTCAAGACCGACGTGACGGACGAATCCCTGACGGAGTTCATGAAGGAATTGAATGGCATTCTCCAACCGATACCGGCGGAGGAGTTGACCCGCGCGAAGAACTATGTGGCGCTCGGGTATCCCGGCGATTTCCAGTCGGTCCAACAGATCGCGGGGAAACTCACGGAGATGGTGGTGTACGACCTGCCGTCGAACTACTTCAATACCTACATCGAACGAGTCTTGGGAGTGACGCAGGCCGATGTGTCTCGTACCGGCCGCAGCGCGATCGACCCTGAGAAACTGGTCATCGTCGTGGTGGGAGATCTCGCGTCGATCGAGAAGGATGTGACGGCGCTCGGCCTCGGTCCGGTGAAGAACCTGACGATCGAGGAGGTGTTGGGGAAGAAGCCGAGCGTGGAGTGAAAAAAGTCAAAAGGGAAAAAGAATAAGTGATAGATAAGGCTCAGTCGGGGCCGAGGGACGGGTTGCTGTATCCATAACTTCTTCCTTACCTCTTACCACTTCACCTCGATCCTCACCGTCATCACTTCGAAACCGGCCAATATCAGTTTCGGCCCCAGTGGCCGTCCGCGTTCTTCGTGCAGCGAGGAGCGTTGGATGGCCGCTGTCGTTCCGGGCCTGGAGCGAAAGACGATCTGGCTTGAGTCGGGTGAGGGATTGTACAGCCGGGCGATCCAACCTTCTCCATCCCGAGCCGGCCTGATGGTGGCCGCCGTGACAGCTGAGGAAATGAATGCGACGGGGAACGATGCGCGAGGGGTGGACTCTGAAGCGCGCCGGACCACGAACGGCTGGTTCCATCCTACCCCGAACCGATAGGCGGCGACCGGGTCAAGACCCTCGTGCGGCCTGACGGCATAACGGTAGACGCTCCGCCCCGACTGATCGGCCTTGTAGTTCGTGTGCCAATAGTTGTTCATGACGTAAGAGAAGACGGACCCGGATGACGACGCGGACGTCTTCCATCCGGAGGGACCCTCATTGTGGCGGCGTTCATCCACAGGCCCGTCAAACGCGATCAACGGCGCCTCGGAGGTCGCCCACAGGATCCCGCCCGCCGGACCGGTCGCGTCCACCCAGCGCTGGACCGAGAAATAGTCCTTACAGGAGCCCGGCAGTTGATCGGCTTCGGGACGCACGACGCCCCATCCCAGGTCCATGCGGACGGTGGGAGAGGAGACGTTCAAGTCGAACGCGAAGTAGAGCGCTTCCTTCGTGCGCACCGGCCGCTTGTCGATCGTATTGATGAACTCGACGCGATCGAGGCCATCGATGAGCCGGACCTCACGCCGCACCGATCCCCGGTCGGCGATCTCTCCCTCCGTCACATACGACAGAACGAGCGGTCCACGTTCCACGCATCCATGACGGTCGACGCGGATGAGCATCGTTCGGGCCGGATCAGTACCGTCAACGTAGACAACGGAGTTCATGCCGTGGCCCCCCGGACGCACAAGTTCCGGGCCGCTTGCGGTATGTCGCAGGCCGCTCACGGAACCGGTGATGGTATCGATCGACACGGAGAAGCCGGCGTGCATCATGTTGCCGCGCGGTTCGATTCCACGATCCCGGTCCTTCACTGCGCCGGCGATGACTCGGTATCGTTTGGATCCCAGAGGCGGCACGCGGTCGGCGCGAAACATGAGTTCACCCGTGGTCAGCCGTTGGCTTCTGACCTTCCCGCCGCGCTCATCCGTCACGACATCCCCGGCCCGTGAGTCCTCCTCCGACAGCGTCACGATGTCCGTCCGCTCCCAGGTTGAGGTGTTGATGATCTCGAGGACATCCCCCACCGACCGTTGACCGTCGACCCTCGACCGTATTCCCTCCGCCCGTCTCTCCGCTTCCACCGCGAAGCTCCTCTTGATCTCCCATTGCCGGACCGCTTCCGGATGGTCCGGGTCGCTCACGCTGTTCCACGCGCCCCACGTGTGCTCATTCCAGAGGTTCACCGCGCTCCACGCCTCGTCGAACTGAGAGGGTGAGAGATCGGAACCAAGCATCGCGGCCAGGATCTCCGATTGTGCCAGCGACTCGGAGGCGCGGATCACGCTACCGACCTCGGCCGCTGTCGATGCGGCTCCATCCTCCCAATATGGCGTGAGGTCCCCGCTGTACGAGGGCAGGGACGCGCCGTAGCGGCGTTCGAGGGCCTTGAACATCTCGTCGGACGTGGCGATGCGCAGGACGGGCGACACGGTCCTGGCGTTCCAGTCACGAACGACGTCCGGCATCGTCGAATCTGTCATCCCGTTGTCGGAGTAGATGGAATAGCGCATCTGGACGAGGTCATACGGGTAGTCGGATGCCGTGAGACGCTCGAGGTAGTCGGTGAGTTTGAGCCGGAAGCCGTCGTTGCCGCTCAAGGTCCGGGTGGCGTGGAACATGGAGTATCCGGTACCGGCCACCCACACCAGAAGGCTGTCCTTGCCGGAGGGGGAGCGCCACCAGAAGGGCTTGTCGCCCCAGACGACCCCGAAGTGGCCGATGCGGTCGCCGGAGTTCGGACCGCTCGTGAAATAGCGGACGCCCGCCTGCGTCAACGCCGGCACGATGCCCCAGCTGTATCCGGGGATATCGGAGATCATCGCCGTGCGGGTCTCGAGTCCATAGCGGCGGCGCAGATCCTGAGCCACATCGGTCAAGTGCATGAGCGCCTCCGGTCGCGAGATGCCCGTGAGCGGATTGACCGACAGCGCGTTGAGGCCTATCTCTCCACGGCGTGCGGCGCCGACGAAGGCATCGATCTCGTCCGGTGACCCGTTCTGGAGCAGGCTGTCGATCGGCCAGAGGATCTCCACGTTCCATCGGAATCGTGCGCCGTCCGGATACGCTCGAGTCGCCTCGGCCAAACGAATGGCGTCACGGAGGTTCTGGCGTTGAATGTCGGCGACCTTTGTTTGCACGTCACTGTATCCGATGTCGTTGTGCGAGTGGGGAAGCAGGTAGATAGTCCGCCGCGCGACCGGACGGACGAGTGCGGTCTGGCGATGTGCCGGGCCTCCGTTCACCGATATCACGACGGGCATTGAGGTATCGGAGGCAACGGCATCGGTGAGGAGCTCGATCGAGTTCCATCCCAGTGAGACATCGCGCGTGACGGCGGGTTGTCCGGCCAGCGTGACGGTCGCCGTCCCTTTCGGGAAGGGAGCGTCGATGCTCACCTCGACGGGTTGGCGGATCCTCCCCTGATCACGCACGAGGAACGGCAGCGAGCGGACCTGCGCAGACTCGCGTACGGCGTACCGGAAGGTCATGTACCAATCACGGTAGGGCGATGCGCGGCCGGTCACGGACAGATGGAGGGGACGGCCCGCGCGGACCAGCGCGGCGGGTACGGTCAGCGTGCAATAGCCGTGTGCGTCGAGCACATGGTCGGTCCACACATGCTTGAATGAGAGCGAGGCGCCGCGCCGAGACGTGACCGTCCAGTTCTGCTTCACCCCTCCTTTCTGCGTGACGAAGGAGACCGTGTCACGGCCATCAATCACCAGGTCGAACGTATGGTCGGATCGAGATGTCCCAGTGGAATAGGCGCCGATCCACATGAACGAGACCGATGCGGCAAACGGCGACGCAGGGACCGGCTGGGTCTCCCACGCGATCGTCATGGTACCGGTGGTCGTGCGGGTCAGGAGCGACTGCCTGGCGAACGGATGAAAGCTCCAGTAGCTCAGGACCTCACCTTGGATGTCCCTCGCGTAGCCGCTGAGGAGCGGGGTGGTCTGCTGGGCGCGCAAGTCCGCCCTCAGCATTCCGAGGACCAGCAAGAAGAGCATTATCCGGGGCATGGTTCGGTGTGCTCGAGTTGGACGGGACCGTATGATAGCGTACGGTCCATGCGGGCGCAATCGCCCGGCGGCGCCCCGCTGGTTTCTGGCCCGACGAGATACGATATTGATGGACCATCTGGCGCACCTACCACGGAGGTCGTATGTCGCATCATTGTTCCGGCATGGACCGGCGCACGTTCGTCCGGTCAACCCTGACCCTGGCGGCCATGCATGTCGTGGCGCCGTCCATCCTGCGTTCCCAGCAGCCGACGCCCGCCGTCGCCTTCAAGGATCTGAGGAAGGGCGTCGGCCTTTTCACCGGCCGGGGCGGAACGATCGGCTGGTACATCGACAAAGACGCCCTTGTTGTGGTCGACACGCAAATGCCCGAGACGGCACCGGCTTGCCTGGCCGGACTGGCTGAGCGAACTCCGCGCTCCATCGACCTGCTGATCAATTCGCATCACCATTTCGACCATACGGGCGGCAACGGTGTCTTCAAGCCGAAGACGAAGCGCATCCTGGCGCATGCAAATGTGCCAGCCCTTCAAAAAGCGGCAGCGGAGCGGATGAACCGGCTCGAGGGACAGGTCTATGCCACCGAGATATATGAAAAGGATTGGAAGGAGGAGCTCGGAAAGGAAACGGTCCACTTGCACTATTGGGGATCGGCGCACACGAACGGCGACAGCATCATCCATTTCGAAAAGGCAAACGTCGTCCATACCGGCGACCTCGTCTTCAATCGCGTGGCCCCCGTCATCGACACGCAGGGGGGCTCGTCGGTCGAGAATTGGATCGTCGTCCTGGAACGCCTGCACAAGGACCTCTCTGACGACACGATCTTCATCTTCGGACATGGCAGCGAGGCCAACGGCGTCACGGGCAAGCGTGCCGATCTGCTGGCGATGCGCGACTACCTGACGGCGCTCCTCCAGTTCGTACGCAAGGGCGTGCAGGCTGGATTGAACATCGACTCCCTCGCGACAGCCTCATCCCTGCCCGGTTTCGAGGCGTACGCCGCCGGGAATCTCGTGGACCGTTTCCGCGGCGGGATCCGGCAGACGTATCAGCAACTCGTCCCCGCTGCCCGCTAGCGAACCCGCGGTGGAATGATGCGACACCGAACGATCTTATTGATCGCTGCGTGTGCGCTCGGCGCATTGGGCCTTATCGGTTGTATCGATGACGAGATCGACATGGTGTATCTCGAGTTCGACTCGCCCGTGGTCCAGCCTGCGCTCTCGCTTCCTGCCGATCCCGACCACTCCTCACGCATCAGTTTCTGGCTCTCCAAGCCCGTCGTTACGCGTCGCGATGGATTCTTCGACCGGAACGACGGTCGAAGCGTCAACTGGACGCACGATACGATCGCAGGTCCGGGAGGTATCGGTTCATACGTCATTCAACGAAGGACCTCCCACTATCAGGGGCCGTTCACGAGGTTGCGGGATACTCACTGGGATCTGCCGTCGATCCAGGGTGGGGGACATTTCGAATTCTCGGTGACGAACGAAGTGACGCTCGGCTTCGGCGGCCAGTGGGCCTCGGGCGTCAATGGAACGACCTGGCTCGCGGAAGCGCGCTTGTCGACCGACATCGCCGCCGAAGCGCCGCAGGCCCGGTTTTCGCTCGGGGGATTCCTGGGACGACACACCGTACGCGCCGCCTACTTGCGCCAGGTGGAGGAGTCAGTACCGATCGTTTCCTGGGCCGACGGACGGCAGTCGACGGACGGGTACTTTGGCGAGCTGGTACTTGGACCGTCAGCGCATCACCGTGGCATTGCCGGATTCGCCGGCGTCACTGTTGTGTACCAACACTTGTTGACGCATGCCGTTCCGGCACCCGACCCCCGCGTGAGCACGTCGATCGTGAACGAGTGGCAGACGGTCTGGACGCTGACGATGGGCCTGCGTGTGCCCCTCTCAGCGGCGACGGACCTGATCGTCGCGCCGCGACTTGTCATCGACCAGACGATCGAAACGACTTACCCGGCGACGTTCTTGATGCCTCACGTGCAAGTGAATGTTCGTCTCTGACCCGCTCGTGAGCCCACAGAACGACACATGCCCGGGAACGCCCGGGCATGCGCATGTACGGCCGATGTCGTCCACGCTCAGACGTTCGGAGGCGGTGTGTGATCCTCGAGCGTGAACGAGAACGGCATGGACCCAGATCTGGCCGCCGTGCCGCGTGACGATCCGGTGGACGATGGCGAGGCCGACGCCCGTCCCTTCGAATTCGTCGATGGCGTGGAGCCGCTGGAAGACGCCGAAGAGTTTGTGGGCGTACTTCATATCGAACCCGACCCCGTTGTCGCTGACGGTGAAGGTCGTTCTGCCGTTCTCTCGTGTCGCGGTCACGGTCACGCGAGGCGAAGGTACTTTCGACGAATACTTGACGGCGTTCGCGATGAGGTTCGAGAACACCTGCCGAAGCAGGGAGCGGTCGGCATGGGCCACGGGAAGGTGGCCGATGAGGACGTCCGTTCCTGCCGTTCGGATAGCCGGCTGCAATTCCTCGACGA
>JALONQ010000031.1 GCA_025454835.1 Bacteroidota bacterium
TATGGCGGGACGAGGTCTCGTCACCGACGGAGTCGGTGACGGATTGGTAGAGCAATGGACTTGTTGTGTTAGAAGTAATACCCTGGACGGGTAGCTCAGTTGGTAGAGCAATGGACTGAAAATCCATGTGTCGGCGGTTCGATTCCGTCCCCGTCCACCAAAACACCCGCACTTAGCGAGACCCGAAGGGACGAAGCTAAGTGCGTTGGTGTTTTGAGTGCCCCGTCAGTTTCTGGACGGGGCACGAAGGTTTTGCAGGTATCCCTCGGTGAGTACGTGTCCGTTGCCATTTTCAGTGCCCCGCAAAGCTCCGCAGGAGCTTAGCGGGACACGTGCTTTCAGGGGATTCCGTCCCCGTCTGCTTTAGGACGGGGCACTGCACCTTCACCTGGGGACGTCCGCGCGGAAGCTAAGTGCTTTGGTGTTTTCAGTGCCCCGCGAAGCTCCGAAGGAGCCCAGCGGGACACTGTATTATCGCAGCTTGGGGTCCGTGATGTTCGCAGCGCGAACGAAGCTAAGTCCGTTGCCCTTTTCAGTGCCCCGCCATGTTCCGGCGGGGCATTGTCGTCTCTCTGGCCGCCCGCCTGCGTAACGGCGCACTCCGTGGCGTCAAGCCCTGAATAGACGGCCTGAATACACCCCTTCGACTTCAGAAGGCCGGGTTATTGGCCCCTATTCCCCCCTTGACCTCAAAACTTCCTACCTTTTTCCACGTCCAATTGCCATCCACCTCCAGGCAACACCGCTCATGAAACGGATCCTGCTGATCTTTGGAGTTCTGGCGCTCAGTTCTGCCGCCGTGTTGGGGTGGTATATGCTGTCCGGCCCTCGGGAGACCCCATCGTCGCTTGTGGTGAGCGTTGAGCAGGGACCATTCGTGGTCTCGGTGACCACGACCGGAGAACTGCAGGCAAAGAACTCCATCGAGATCAAGGGGCCCGAGACGGCCCGACAGGCAAACATCTGGCAAATGAAGATCTCGAATCTCATCGCCGAAGGGAGCGTCGTCAAGAAGGGCGCCTTCGTGGCCGAGCTGGACCGATCGGAGATCCTGCAAAAGGCGAAGGAATCTGAACTGAGCCTCCAGAAACTTCAATCCCAGTATGACCAGGCGACCCTCGACAGCACGCTGGAGCTCTCACAGGCCCGCGATGAGATGGTCAACCTCGGCTACGTTAAAGAAGAGAAGCGGATCGCGAAGGACCAATCGATCTACGAGGCGCCGGCCATGCAACGCCAGGCCGAGATCGACTACGAACGCGCCGTGCGTAATCTGCAGCAGGCGCAGAAGAACTACGGCACAAAACGGAAGCAGTCGGTCGCCAAGATCAAAGCCGTGGCTGCCGACCTCGAGAAGGAACGCCAGCGGTGGGAGGTGCTTACGAAGACCGCTGCGGAGTTCACGATCAAGGCCCCGGCCGACGGCATGGTGATCTACGCACGCGAATGGAATGGCCGCAAGAAAGTGGTCGGCGCGACGATCAATCCGTGGGACGCCACCGTGGCAACGTTGCCCGACCTGACGGTCATGGAATCGATCACCTATGTGAACGAGGTCGACATCCAGAAGATCGCCGTCGGCCAGGCCGTGCAGATCCGGCTGGACGCCGACCCCAAGAAGGTTCTCTCCGGCAAGGTCACGAGCGTCGCGAACATCGGCGAACAGCGCCCGAATGCCGACTCAAAGGTCTTCGAGGTGCGCATCAACGTTCATGAATCGGATACGACCCTGCGACCGGCGATGACGACCAGCAACACGATCGTAACCTCCACCCTCGAACAGGCGTTGTTCGTTCCGCTCGAAGCGGTCCACGCGGAGGGAGGGCGCTCGTTCGTCTACGCCGTGAACGGGGCCGGCATTCAGAAGAAGGAGGTGCGGCTCGGCCTGATGAACGAGAACAACGTCGTCGTGACGGACGGCTTGCAACCAACGGACCAGGTCTATCTCTCGATCCCGGCCGACACACAAACGCTCCCGATCGACACGCTTTCGAACGCGCTCGCCCCATGATATCGCTCCGCTCGGCTCTTTCGGTCAACTTTCCGATCGCCCTGCAGGCCATCGCGCACAACAAGCTGCGCGGAATGCTGACGTCGCTCGGGATCGTGTTCGGCGTTGCCTCGGTGATCGCCATGCTGGCGGTGGGCCGGGGGGCTCAGGAAGAGATCCTTGAGCAGCTTCGCCTGCTCGGGACGAACAACATCATCATCACGCCGGTTGTCGAACAGGAAGAAGGGAAGGTCGAGGAGAAGGTCGGATCGGAAAGAACCCGTGAGAAGCGCCGCTTCTCCTCCGGCCTGACGTTGGCCGACGCGTCCGCGATCCAGAGGACGATCCCGGGCGTGGAGTTCGTCAGTCCCGAGATCGTCGTCGAGACGACGGCCATCCGGGAAGGGCTCAAACGGTCGGGCAAGCTCGTGGGCGTGGATACGACCTTCTTCGCGACCACGGAATTCCGTCTCGTGAGCGGCGGCGGCTTCAACCCGACGCATGTTTCGACCGCGGCGCCCGTCTGCATCATCGGCTACGGGATACGAACGAAGTTCTTCGCCCGGGAGGAGCCCATCGGCCGGATGATCAAGTGCGGGTCCCTGTGGCTGACCGTCGTGGGTGTCCTCCAGGAACGGCAGATCAGCAAACAGAACATCCAGCACCTGGGCCTGCGGGACTACAACATGGACATCTACACGCCCGTCACGACGTTGCTCCTTCGATTCAAGAACCGGACGCTCGTGACCCGCCAGGCCATCCAGGAGGCCTCAAGGGGTTTCCGGGGAAACGACGGATCAGACGAAAGCGCAAAGGCGGTGAACTACCATCAGCTCGATCGGTTGATCGTTCGGATGAAGGAGAGCCGTTCCATGGTCCCGGCGGCGGAGATCCTGACGCGGATGTTGCAGCGAAGGCACAACGGCATCGTCGATACGCAGGTGACGATCCCGGAGATCCTCCTTCAGCAAGAACAGCGGACGAAGGAGATCTTCAATATCGTCCTGGGAGCGATCGCCTCCATATCGCTGCTCGTCGGCGGCATCGGCATCATGAACATCATGCTCGCGTCGGTCCTGGAACGGACGAAGGAGATCGGCATCCGTCGCTCTCTCGGCGCCACGCGGCGCGACGTGATCCTGCAGTTCCTGAGCGAGGCGGTCTCGATCAGCGTTGTCGGCGGCTGCATCGGCGTCATGTTGGGGGCCGGCATGAGCTTTGGCGTGGCCCAATTCACGGAGATCCGAACGATCATCGCCCTTGATTCCGTGCTCCTCTCGTTCCTCATCTCGATCAGCGTGGGGATCGTGTTCGGCATTTTGCCGGCTCGGAGAGCCGCACAGCAAGATCCCATCGTGGCGTTGCGCTATGAATAGACCCTCGGCTGGTCTCGCGGCGCTCGGCGCCGGCCTTCTCTCGATCGCCGCTGTGGCGGCGGCCCAAGTGGATACGCTCACCCTCGAGGGGGCCATTCAACGCGCGTTGCGCGACGGACCATCCGTCGTCGTGGCCCGGGAGACGTTCACGGCCCGGCGCGCCAACCACGAGAGTTTCCAGGCCGGCCTGCTTCCGCAGATCTCGCTTCAGGGGCAGGCCCCGGGGTATTTTCGGTCGATCTCTTCCGTGGTCCAGCCGGATGGATCAACGGTCTTCGCTCCGCAGAGCCAGGCCAATGCCACGCTGGGCCTCACGGTGTCTCAGGCCTTGCCGTGGACCGGCGGCGAACTCTCGCTCTCCTCGTCCCTGAATCGAATCGACCTGCTCGAAAGCAAGTTAACGTCGTATCGTTCGACCCCGCTCTCGCTCTCGTATCGTCAGCCGCTGAACCAGCTCAACACGCTCGGATGGGACGTCGAATCGGAGGCGCTCGCGATGCGGATCGCGGAGCGGACCTGGAACGAGGCGCTGGAGGACATCTCGGCGGACGTGGTCGCGAAGTTCTTCGAGACGGCCCAGTTGAGTCTCGCCATGGAGATGTCGTCGAAGAACGTCCAGATCAACGATACACTTTACCAGATCTCCGTCGGACGATACAACGTCGGAAAGATCGCCGAGAACGAACTGCTCCAGAGTGAGCTCGCCGCGCTGAATGCCCGCATGCAGCTGGCGAGTGCGACGACGTCGTATGACCGCGCCCGAAAGGCCCTCTGCTTCGCGATGGGGCTTCCACCGGAGTCCCGCCTCCACCTTGCCCTGCCTGAAGAGGTGCCGGCCGTGTCCGTGGAGCCGAGTCGGGCGGTGTCGGAAGCGATGCAGAACCGTAGCGAGGTTCTGTCGACGGAGTTGGACCTTCACTCGGCCCGGCGGGCGGTGTCGTCAGCGCGTTTCGCCCATAGCTTTTCGGGTACGCTGACGCTGAACGCGGGATTCAACCAACGGGCTGGTACGGTT
This sequence comes from Bacteroidota bacterium, assembly GCA_025454835.1. Lineage (GTDB taxonomy): Bacteria > Bacteroidota > Ignavibacteria > UBA10030 > UBA10030 > 2-02-FULL-55-14. Next base: position 4,382 of record JALONQ010000031.1, read on the forward strand.
CCCGACGCATATCGCCACCTCCTCGACCAACAACAATTCAACGTCTCCTTCCAAGTGCCGGTCATGCAATGGGGGGCCGGTTCGTCGGCGATCGAAGCTGCCCTGGCGGACGAAGAGCGGGTCAAACGCTCGGGCGAGATCAGCCTCAGGCTTCTCCAGGACGATGTGTCGGCACACGTGGCGTCGCTGCACCAGCTTCGGACACAGGTGATCGTGTCGGCGAAGGCCGAAACGATCGCGGTCCGACGATTCGAGGTCTCAAAGGACCGATACCTCATCGGCAAGATCGATGTGACCAACCTGTTTCTTGCCCAGAACGAAAAGGATTCGGCCCGCCGTGCCCGTGTCCAGACCCTCGGGGACTTCTGGACCGTCTACTACCGGCTTCGACGCATGACGCTGCACGATTTCCTGACCGACAGGCCGATCGCTCGCCCGACTCCCTGAACACCCGACGCCGCGGATTCTATCGGCTGCCGGCACGTGGCCGAGCGATCGACTGTGCACGCATGTAGAGGCGGGCTGGGGCCCACCGGAGCTCTTTCGGGAAGCGGCAGGAGGACACACTTCGGCACATCCGACGGGACAGGTCACGAGAGCGGGGTTCGGTTGCTGCCCGATTTAACGCAAGGATGTCGCCGGTTCGGTGGGCGTTTCCTGGCCGGACTGAGATCCAACGGAACTATCGGCCCACGATTCTCCTTCTATTATTATTCAATCATCCAAAGAGTCCGATCATGTTCAAGAACGTCATAACCATCATTGCACTATCCTTTCTGGGCACGCTCACCATGTCAGCCGAAGAGCCGAAATACACGATCTTGAAGCAGGAGAAGGACTTCGAGGTCCGTCGTTACGAGCCGTTCATCGTGGCGGAGACCCTCGTCGACGCCAATGACCATGAAGCCGCCTCGAACGAAGGCTTCCGACGGCTCGCGGGGTACATCTTTGGCGGCAATACCGTTCGCCAGAAGATCGCCATGACGGCGCCGGTGACCACGGAGGCTTCACAGAAAATAGAGATGACGGCCCCGGTGACCACAGAGCGGAAGGGCACGTCGATCCGCGTCACCTTCATGATGCCCGCCGAGTTCACGATGGAAACGCTCCCGGTGCCGAACGACAAACGGGTGACGTTGACCGAGGTCCCCGGACGCACCCTGGCCGCCATTCGTTTCTCAGGGCGGTGGAGGGATGAGAACTACAAGGAACATGCTGATGAGCTGCGGGCTTGGATCGCATCTCAAGGGCTAAAGGTCGTCGGAGAACCGATCGTCGCCCGGTACAATGCCCCGATCGTGCCTTCGTTCTTGAGGCGCAACGAGATCCTCATCCCCGTCGAATCGAGCGGTTCGTAGGGAGCCGTCCCCGCACTTTGCTTCAGAGGTACATTCCTCGTAAAATAGGCGAGCGATTGGCCCCGGGTCGGTCGCTCGTCCTGTGCTCAGGTTCCTCTCCCTACTTCTCCTTCTGCCGGCGGTCGTCATCCTTGACTTGCCGGCTCAGCCCTCTGTCGCCCGTCAATGGAACGAGGCGGCGCTCGCCGCCGTTCGCCGCGACTTCGCGCGGCCGAACGTTCACGCCCGCAATCTCTTTCACCTTTCTGCGGCCATGTACGACGCGTGGGCCGTCTACCATTCGCCGGCGCAGACCTTCTTCCTTGGCCGCTCGGTGGGTGGATACACGATACCGTTCACAGGTATTGCCGCTCCATCCGACGCCGGGTCCGCCTCAAACGAGGCCGTGAGCTTCGCCGCATACCGCATCCTGAAGCACCGATTCCAGTTCTCACCCGGCGCTCCGTCAGCCATGCGTCGATTCGATTCGTTGATGGTGACGCTGGGATACGATACGTCGTTCGTCTCCGTTGCCTACGGCTCCGGTCCTCCGGCGGCGCTTGGCAACTACATCGCCCAATCGGTGATCGCCTATGGTCTCCAGGACGGTTCGAATGAGGCGAACGGCTATGTCAATCAATTCTACGCGCCCGTCAACCTGCCCATCAACCCGATGGTCCCGGGCAATCCGCTCCTCTTCGACCCGAACCGATGGCAGCCGATCACAGTGGGCACGTTCATCGATCAGGCGGGAAATCAGATCCCGGTCAGCACGCCGCCGTTCCTCGGTGCCGAATGGGGGCGGGTGACGCCTTTCGCCTTGACCGCCGCCGAGCGGACGGACTTCACCCGTGACGGCCATATCTACCCCGTGTACCATGATCCCGGACCTCCACCGCGCCTCAGCACTTCGACCGTTGGTGGGCTCTCGGAGGAATACAAATGGGGCTACGCGCTCGTGAGCATCTGGCAAGGGCATCACGACCCGGCCGACGGCGTCGTGTGGGACATCTCGCCGGGAGCAATGGGAGGCGCGTCCGTGCTTCCATCGAGTGCGGCCGAATACCGCGCATTTTACCGGCTGATCGATGGCGGAGACATCGGTCAAGGGCGTCCGCTGAATCCGAAGACAGGACAACCCTACGCGCCGAACCTTGTGCCCAGGGCAGACTTCGCGCGCGTGCTGGCAGAGTTCTGGGCCGACGGACCGACCTCCGAGACTCCTCCCGGGCATTGGTTCGCGATTCTCAACTATGCCTGTGACCATCCGCAGTTCGAACGCCGATTCCGGGGAACCGGCCCAGTGGTTGACAAACTCGAGTGGGACGTTAAGGGATATTTGGCTCTGGGGGGCGCCATGCACGACGTGGCCGTCACGGTGTGGGGGATCAAGGGATGGTACGACGGTGTCCGGCCGTTATCGGCGATTCGTTACATGGCCGACCTGGGACAGAGCTCCGACAGCACCAAGCCACGATTCCATCCCGGTGGCTTGCCGCTGGTTCCGGGGCACATCGAGATCGTCGTGGCCGGAGACTCTCTTGCTGGCGCGTCGAACGAGCATGTTGGGAAGATCAAACTCCGCACCTGGCGTGGTCCATTGTACATCGCCAATCCCGACACGCAGATCGCCGGTGTCGGGTGGATCCTCGGCGAAGATTGGTGGCCGTATCAGCGTCCTTCGTTCGTCACGCCACCGTTCGGCGGGTTCATCTCGGGCCACTCAGCCTATTCTCGTGCGGCGGCTGAGGTCTTGACCACTCTGACGGGAGACGAGTACTTCCCCGGCGGACTGGGGACATTCCAAGCCCGGAAGAACCAGTATCTCGTGTTCGAAGAGGGACCGAGCGTTGATGTGACGCTCCAATGGGCCACCTACCGAGACGCAGCTGCGCAATCCGCGCTTTCGCGCATCTGGGGGGGCATTCATCCTCCGATGGATGATATGCCGGGGCGAAAGATCGGACAGATGATCGGGAACAATTCCGTCGAGGCCGCAGAGCGGTATTTCACCGGAACGGCCACGTCTGTCAGACAAACGGAAACGACATCGGCCCGTCCGTACGTGCTGACCCACCCGAATCCACTGCCGTCCGGAGCTTCGCTTGCTGTGGAACTCCCGGCATTTGCGGGTGAGGCGCTGGTCGTTCTCTACAATGTCCTCGGGCAGGAGGTCTTTCGCTCGGCCGTGGTCGGATCGGCGAGCGGCCGCCGCGCGTCCTTGCTTCCAGCAATGCGTCTGCCAGCCGGGTTCTATGTCGTCCGCGTGACCGCTCCGGCCTGGGAGTTTGCTCAGAAACTCGTCATTATTCGGTAGCGCCATCTTCCACGCTCACTGACATCGAGGTATGTATGAGATCGCTCGTCTTCATTCTGCTGCTGGTGGTTTCGGCGGCTTCGGCGCAGCCCGCCGCGAAGGAACGCCCGTCTGAGGCGAAGCCTGAAGTGCAGGCCCTTATGGACTTTCACGACGTCATCGCACAGATCTGGCACACGGCTTGGCCGAACAAAGACACCGACATGCTGGCGAAGGTTTTGCCTGAGGTCGAGCAGGGGGCAGAGGCCGTTGTCAAGGCCACGTTACCGGCCATCCTGCATGAGCGGGAGGGGAAGTGGAGGGAAAACGTCAAACGACTGCAGGAGGTCGTCGCGGAGTACAGGGCGGCCGCCTCACCGGTCGATAAGGAGAGACTACTGGCCGCGGCGGAAAAGCTCCACATGCAGTATGAAGTGCTTGTGCGGACGATCCGGCCCGCTCTCAAGGAGCTGGACGATTTCCACGGCTCGCTCTATCTCCTGTACCACTATGCCTTGCCGGAGAAGGACCTACAACGCATCCACGTGCTCGCCGAAGAGTTGAAGGCCAAGATGGAAAAGCTCTCGGCGGCAACGCTACCGGCTCGGCACAAGGAGAAAGCTGCGGCATTCGAGAAGGCGAGGACGTCGTTGTCGACCTCCGTAGCGGCATTGCACAAAGCGGTCCCGGGCGGAACGATCGCGACCTTGACCCCTCTGATCGAAGAAATGCACGGCCGGTACGAGGACCTGGACAAGGTCTTCCAATAGTCGTAGGAAAAGCGGGAACGCAGATGTACTCGGAAAGAGGAGATGGTCGCTGATCAATGATCTGCGCAAATCCCTTCTTTCAGCGTCATCAGCGTTCCCGCTTTTTCAAAGCCCTTCCACTTCCCGGATCTGTTTGTCGAACCGTTCCTCGATCCAGGCGATCTCTTTCCCGAGAGATTCCCATTCCGCCATCGTTGTCTCCAGCAACGCTCGCTTGGCCTTGAGGTCGTAGCCCGCTGACCTGCCGCCGTCGCCCGCCTGATAGAAGGCCGGGTCGGCCAGTGAGTGTTCGAGCGAGCCTATCTCGTGTTCGAGCGACTCGATGCCGGCTTCGATGCTTTCGAGGCGTCTCCGATGCGGCGCCAATTCCCGGCTCTTCTCCTGACGGATCTCGGCGATCCTCCGACGTCGCTCCTTCTCCGTCAGTCCCGCACCCGCCGACGAAGAGCCCGCTCTGCGTCCCTCGGCTTCGGCCTTCCGTTCGTCTTCCCGTCGCTTGAAGTAGTGGCTGACCGAATCATGGAGCAATCGGATCCGGCCTGGCGTCACTTCGAGGATCCGGTTGACGATCGGCTCGAGAAAGCCACGGTCGTGCGAGACGATCACTGTCGTTCCCTCATATGCGCCGAGTGCGTCCTGTAGCACGGCCTTTGATCGAATGTCGAGGTGGTTCGTCGGCTCGTCCATGACCAGGAGATTGGCGGGGCGCAAGAGCATCCTGGCAAGGGCCAGACGGCTCTTTTCGCCGCCCGAGAGGACAGCGACCGGCTTGAACACGTCGTCGCCGTGGAACAGGAACGACCCCAGGATCGTCCGCAGCCGCTTTCGGATCTCTCCCTGTGCGACAGCGTCGATCACCCCGAGCACGTCGAGCTCGGGCGACAGTTCGTCGGCCTGGTGCTGGGCGTAGTAGGAGGGGGTCAACTCATGGCCGGGGATGCGTTCTCCCTCATCGTATGATTCGACGCCGGCAAGAATGCGGATCAGCGTGGATTTGCCGGCCCCGTTCGGACCTAGCACGGCGATGCGGTCTCCGCGTTCGATGGCGACGTTGACCTTCTGCAGGACTCGAAGATCTCCGTACGACTTCGAGACATCGTGCAGCGAAACGAGGACCTTGCCGCTCGGAAGGGCATCGGGGAAGCGAAAGGCGATCTCCTCGCCGTCGTTGTCCAGTTCGATCCGCTCGACCTTCGCCAGCTGCTTGACACGGCTTTGCACCTGCCGCGCCTTCGTGGCCTTGTAGCGGAATCGCTCGATGAACCGTTCCGTACGCTTGACCGCCGCCTGCTGATTCTTCCATTCCCGCTCCAGTTGTTCGCGTCGGGCGGACGCGAACTCCACGTAGGCGCTGAAAGACCCCGCGTAATCTTCGATCTCGTCCCGTTCGAGGGCGAGCGTCCGTGAGGTGATCCGGTCGAGGAAGACGGTGTCGTGCGAGACGATCATGACGGCGCCGTCGTACGAGCGCAGGTAGTCCTCGAGCCACGCGATCGATTCCGAATCGAGATGGTTCGTCGGCTCGTCGAGCATCAAGAGAGAGGGGGAGCGGAGCAACAGCTTGGCCAATGCGATGCGCATCTGCCAGCCCCCCGAGAATTCCGACGTGGACCGTTCCAGGTCGCGCGTGCCGAATCCGAGTCCCATCAGGACCTTTTCCACCTTCGACTGGATCCGATAGACGTCGCTCTCTTCAAGTCGGTGCTGCAGTTCCCCCAGCACTTCCATCTGCTCGGCGTGTTCGGGAGAGGCCGCATCGGTCGTCGAGAGGTCGTGCATGGCCTGCTCGACCCGGGCCTGAAGGGCCAGAACATCGTCAAAGGCCGTCATCCCTTCGTCGAGCAGCGTCCGCCCGAGAACAGGGACGCCTTCCTGCGGCAGATAGCCGACGGAGACGTAGTTCGCCTTCCGCACGGCCCCGCGGCTCGGCTCTCGGTCGCCGACCAGGACGCGCAACAGGGTCGTCTTGCCGCTCCCGTTCGCGCCGATCAGACCGATGCGGTCATGCGGACGGATGAGGAACGAGACGTTCTCGAAGAGCGTCTTGACGCCCAGGTCGACGGAGAGTTTCTCGACGGAGATCATGGAGCTGAGGTCAACGAAAAACGCGCAAGACGAGATCCCAGGGAGGTGTGAGACACGGCGATCGAAGGAGCGGTGCAACGTCAGGACGACCGCCACCAGCCGGCCGGTCGGGGCCCGATCTTTCAATCAGGAACAATATGCGCAGATTTTTCTGATTTCTTATATTCGGTTCATCCAACATTCATCGTGCCGACTCTCTATGCAAACGATCGCAACCCCCAACGCGCCGAAGCCCGCCGGCCACTACTCACAAGCCATCGTTCATGGTGGCATCGTCTATGTCGCCGGTCAGCTTCCGCTGGATCCTGCAACAGGAGAAGTGGTTGGGACGAACGCCGAAGAGCAGACGGTCCAGACGCTCCGGAATGTTGAGGCGATCCTTGTGGCGTCGGGAAGCCGGCTCGACCGTCTCCTTTCGGTCACGATCTACGTGACTGGCCGTATGCACTGGGGTTCGGTGAATGCGGCGGTTGCGCAGATCCTCGGCGATCACAAGCCGGCGAGGGCGATCATCCCCGTGCCGGAACTGAAGCGGGGATGCCTCGTCGAGATCCAGGCGTCCGCGGCTGTTTTGTGATCCTCCTGGCCGCTTGAAAGTCGGCGTAAGCGTCCCATCGCACGACCCTTCTGTGATGCGATCGGACGATTTAGGCGATCCACCTGCTGGAGCGGTCGTTGCAAGTGTCTCTCCTCCTGATCTAGGCACCCTTTGTTGAGTTCATCCGTTCACCGTGCTTCATGGTGCGAGGATTCTCACTCCGAAAGGGGCGCGGTGTGACGCAGGACAATTCTCACATCTTGGACATTTGCTCCAGTTTGTGCATATTTGTCCGCGTTTGGGCGCAATTTGCGCCGACGTGTCAACTCCGAATCAGACACCTTCCATCATCGAATTTTCCCCGGAGGATGTATGCATTCAGTTCGCATCGGCCTTCTCGTATTGGCGATCTGCTTGGCGGCGATCCCGGCTGTACACGCTCAGGTCAGCGGTGTTGTATCCTCTGACACGACCTGGACGGCTGCCAGCAGTCCGGTGGCCGTGAACGGCCGCGTGACCGTGCCGGCGGGCGTTACGCTGACGATCGAAGCGGGAACCATGGTCGAGTTCTCCGCCGGGGCGGGCTTGGTGGTCGAGGGCAAACTGCTGGCTGCTGGCACCGTGGCTGACACGATCGTTCTGACATCAGCGGTCGGGACTCCAGCACGTGGCGACTGGAACGGCGTGGAGTTCCGGAACACCTCGAACGTCGGCTCGATCTTCCGCCATGTGCGCATCGAGTGGACCGGCGCCGGGTCGGCGCAGGCGGCCGTGTACTATGGCACCGGCGCCTTTGGCGTCCCCCTCCAGAACCTTCACGTGCGCGAATCGTCGGGCAACGGCGTGAACCTCCGGGCGTCGTCGCCGGTCATCACCGACTCGCGGTTTGAACAGATCACCGGCTACGGGGTCTTCAGCGACCTGTTCTCGAACTTTCAGCTTCGCCGCTCCGTGGTCCAGTACTGCACGGAGGGGGGCGTTCGCATTCCGATCAACGCCTCGCCCACGGTCGACAGCACCGTGATCCGCAACAACGGGGTCGGCATCTACGTCGACAACGGAGCGTCTCCCACCATCACGCGCGATACCATCACGGCCAACGCGACGGGCATCTACTACCGATCGGTCGGCGGGGTTCAGCCGGTGATCCGGGAGAATGTGATCAGCGGCAATTTGGAGTGGGGCGTCAACGCCGAAGGGTCCATTGTTCTCGATGCGCGGCGGAACTACTGGGGTTCGGAATATGGTCCGTTCAGTGAACAGATCAATCCTTCAGGCCGCGGGAACAAGGTGTCGGTCAAGGTTGAAGTGGCTCCCTGGCGTTCCTCGGGCACACTTTCGGTCACGAACGTTACGGCGAACATCGCGTCGAACACCACGTGGATGGCCGGGGTGTACTGGGTCAAGAATAGCATCACTGTCAACGGCAGCGTGACGTTGACGATGCGGCCGGGGGTCATTGTGAAGATGGCTCCGTCGGCGCAGATCACGGTCTCGGGTACGCTGAGCGTTCAGTCGACGTATGATTCGCTCGTCGTGTTCACATCGGAGCGGGACGATAGTTACGGCGGAGACAGCAACGGCGACGGAGACGCGACGGTGCCCGCCGCGGGCAACTGGTCTCAGGTCTACTTCGCCAACGCTGCGTCGCTCGCAAACCTCATCGTGAAGTACGGCGGCAACAACCTCTACTTCAGCGGCCCGAGCGTCACGCTCTCATACGTCTATTCGAGCGTGGGATCCTCCTACGGCATGTTCACCGACGGGGCTCCCACCTCGGTCACGATCACCGATTCGTACTTCACCGGCTCCTCGGGCACGGGAGCGCACATGACGGGCTCGAACGCGGCCGTGGTCTCCGTCGACCGGGCCTCGTTCCTGCGAAATTCGAACCATGGCCTCTTCCTCGGCAACGGGTCCGTCACATCGTTCGACAGCTCGAGCGCCTCGTGGAACGGCCAGTTCGGCGTGTACGCCACGCAATCCAATGCGAGCACGGCGCAGTCGTTCACGATGAGCTCGTTCGTCCGGAACGTCCAGGTCGGTCTGGCCGTCGGCAGCCAGAATTCTTCGCCGGTCACGATCGCGAACAACACGTTTGAGGCGAACGGTCAGGAAGGGCTTCTGACGTCGAAGGCGACGATCACGAACAACACCTTCACCGGCAACCGGGTCCCGCTGGCGCTTCAGTTGAACGTGGGTTCGACATACAGCGGCAACGTGTTTACGGGAAACCTCTACAATAGCGTGATCGGACTGCGCAGCATGTACTCCAGTCCCTCCAGTCTGAAGGGAATGCTCTCGGCGGTCACGCCCGCGGGGCTTGCGCCCGGCGTGTACCTCCTGCTCGAATCGGAATCGGTCTCAGCCAACGATACCCTCGTGATCGAGCCCGGGGTGATTGTCAAAGCGTGGCCGAACGTCGGCCTCGAACTTTATGGCGTCACCGTCGCGGACGGCACGCCCGCCCAACCGATCGTCTTCACGTCGTACCGCGATCACAGTCGCGGCGGAAAGGTGAACCTGATCAGCGATACCCTCGCGGCCGCGACGGCAGACTGGGCCGGGACGGGATTCTACGGCACTCCCATCCGCGCGACGTTGGACCATGTGCACGTCTTCTTCAGCTCGAACGGCATCCAGGCGTCGACGACCTGGTCGCAGCCGCTGACGAACCTTACCCTGGAGCGGAACACCAACGGCATGTTGCTCAGCGGCGGTGTCGTGGTGATCGACGCGGCGACGATTCGCCAGAACACGACCGGGATCTATTCGCAGAATTCGGCCGATCTGAAGGTGCAGAACAGCCTCATCAGCCTGAACACGCAGCATGGCATCCGATACACCAGCACCCTCAGCACGCCGCCGATCGGCGGTCTGCGCGAGCTATCGAACAGCCAGATCACCAACAACGGCCAGCGGGGCGTGATGACCGAGCCGGTGCAAGTGCCGCAAGTGTTCGTCGGCAACACGGTCAGCGGCAACGGACAGCACGGCATCTGGAACGTCAACCATCTGGTGGGAAAGACCGACGTCCAGTACATCGGGAACGTCGTGTCGAACAACGGTCTTGAAGGGATCGTCTCGTCGCGAGCCCGCTTCGTCGACAATACCTTCTCCGGCAACCGCTATCCCATTGGCGTGGCGGGCAAACTCGGGAATCTCTACGTCGACAACACGGGAACGGACAACAACGTGTTCCTCAACAATCGCCGGCCGGCCATCGCCGTCCATTCGAAGGATTGGGGGATCGGATCCATCTCCGATACGCTGCAGCGGTCGTTCCCGGCCGGGCTGACGTCGGGAGTCTATGTCGTCGAATCGTACCTGTCGATGGCGGCGACGGACACGCTCGTCATCCAACCGGGCGTCGTCCTGAAATTCGCCCAGAACCAGCAGATGGACGTCTACGGTCGGCTCATGGCGCAGGGGACATCAGCGGAACCGATCATCTTCACGTCGTACCGCGATCATGAGGCGCGCGGCAAGACGAACGAGCCGACCGATACGCTGAAGGCAGCCCCCGGCGACTGGCAGAACATCCAGTTGAACGGGACCGGTCAGGTCACCGCCAGCCGGTTTGAACATGCGAAGTTCCGATTCGCGGCATACGGACTGCATGTTACAACCCAATTGACGAACCCGGTCCGTCAGCTGGAACTACGGCGAAACAGTCAGGCCGGTCTGTTTGTGAACGGCGACTATGACCTCGCCGTCGTCGGTCTGGTGGCCGACAGTAACAACGTGGCCGTCTGGGCTCGGAATGAAGGTTCGGTCAGCATCGACAGCGCCTCGATCCGCTGGAACACGTACGGACTGTACGGCGACTACACGCTCTCGGGTGTGGGCTCCGGACGCTTCGCGTCGGTGACGAACTCACTGATCGGCTGGAACGCGTCGGATGGCGTCCGGATGATCCTGGCGAAGGAACCGCAGGTCTTCCAGGACAACGTCATCAGGAACAACGGCCGCCACGGCCTCTGGAACTTCAGCGAGAGCGCGGTCTACGATACGCTGATGTTGCTGAGCGGCAACACCATTTCGAACAACGCTGAGATCGGCGTTCTATCGACCCGCGCGTACTTCATCGATGACTCGTTGTTGAACAACAAGTATCCCATCGGCGTCACGGGAGAATTGTCGAAGGCCGGAACAGGTACGGCGCAGGGGAACTATTACGACGGCAATGTGCTGCTCGGAAACACGTTCAACGACGTGATCGTGGCTTATGGCGATCTCTGGGGTACCCTGGGCGGCACTCTTCCGGTCGACACCGCCGCTTTCGTGCACCGCCTCGAATCGTCGCCAAGTGTTCCGGCGGCGAAGACGCTTGTCGTGGCGCCGGGCACCATCGTCAAGAGCACCAGCGGGATGAATCTGGCGGCGAATGGGGCGCTGGTGTCGCACGGCACCTCGACCAAGCGCATCACATTTACGTCGTGGAAGGACGATACGTTCGGCGGCGATACGAACAAGGACTCCTCGGCAACCTCTCCCGCGCCCGGCGACTGGACAGGCATCTATCTGTACTCGGCTGCGGGAGCAGATGCGAAGTCCTTCCGCTTCACGAACTTCAGGTTCGCCAGCTATGGCCTCTACGTCGGCGGCACGAATAACGGTATCGCCGTCGACTCGAGCTTCTTCTCGAACAGCACCTACGGCGTCTACCGAACCTCCGCTGTTGCGGCGTTGACCATCACCGGCTCGGACCTGCATACGAACGCCTACGGCATTTTCAACAACGTGGGCGGATCGATGAGCGTCACCACGAGCAATATCTACAACAACAGCACGCGCGGGTTCCAGCACGTGTCGACCTCGAACGTGACGGCGACGAACAATTACTGGGGCGCGACCTCCGGACCGCTGGTGCAGACCGGTCCCGACCTGAACCCGACCGGCACCGGCAATTCCATCCTGAACAGCTCTTCGGGCTACGTCCTCTATGGTCCGTTCCTGACGGCCCGTGGCGGGGTCCTGGCCGGTGACGTAAGCCAGAACGGGACGATCAGCGCGTTTGATGCGTCGCTCACCCTGCAGCATGTCGTCGGGGCGATCGTTCTGACCGCTCCTCAACAGGCGGCGGCTGATGTGACGGCGAACGGGGCCATCAACGCGATGGATGCTTCGTACATCCTACGGTACGTGGTCGGTATCGTCACCGGATTCCCGGGCCTGGGCCGGACGCTGGGGACGCCGGTAGCCCCCAGCTTCGCCCTCGCGACGCGAACGCTCGAGGGTAGCGACGACCTCGAGGCCGTAGTGAACCTGAAGGCCGCAGGCGTCTATGCGACACAGATGAAGATCGCTTTTGACTCGACGGTGGTGCGACCCGTGGCGGTTGCTAAAACCTCGAAGTCCGACAGTCTCCAGTTGGCCTGGCATGTCTCTGGCCAGGAACTACGCGTGGCGCAGGCCGGCGCACAGCCGGTCGCGGCTGAAGGAGCATGGGTCATCGTCCGATTCGAGCGGATCGCCGCCGGCGTCTCGACGGGTTCGATCGCGGTCACGGAGTTCATCGTGAACGAAGCGGGCATCGCCACCTCGGCTGAGGAGTTGGCCGTGGAGGTCCCGACGACGTTCGGCCTCGACCAGAACTATCCGAATCCGTTCAATCCCACGACCACGGTCCGTTTCCAGCTTCCTGCGGCCAGCCGCGTGACGCTGAAGGTCTTCGATGTGCTCGGACGCGAAGTGGCGACGTTGGTCCAGTCGGAGCTGCCGGCGGGCTTCCACCAGTCGACATGGAATGGTACCGATGTGGCCGGCCGTCTCGCCAGCAGCGGCATGTATCTCCTGGTCATGCAGGCGGAACCGTCGGGCGGCGAGCCGTTCCGGTCGGTCCGCAAAATGATCCTCACGAAGTGATCACGGATGCGGAGGTGCTTCAACGTGAAGCGCCTCTGCGCCGATGTGCTCACCGCCGAGGATCCGACCAAAGGACATGAACGTGACATCCATCCGTGAACGCACACGCTGGCTTGGGGCCTTGCTCCTCATGATGGCCGTGGGAGCCGCAGCCCAACCAACGCTGACCATCCCCGACACGACGGGGAAGAAGAACGACACGCTGTTGATCCCGGTCGTGCTGTCCGGGCTCGGAGCGAACAGCCTCTACGCGCTCCAGGCCACCGTCGACGTTGGATCGACGCACGCGACCGTCGTCGGTGTGTCGACCGCGGGCACGCTGACCGCCGGGGCCTCGGCTACCTACTTCGGGTCGACCCGGCGCCTCGCCGTCGCCCTGACGACCCCCGTGACGGGCAACGGCATCCTGCTCTATCTACAGACGGTCTTGAACGGGACGCCCGGCCAGACCTCGACCCTGGGGCTTTCGTCTGTCATGCTGAACGAAGGGACTCCGTCGGCCACGATCGATCCTGGTTCCGTTCGACTGCGCAACGTGGTCTTGTCTCCGAGAAGTCTCTCGAACGTCGCCGAGGGCGACTCGGTGCAATTCGTCGTCACGGGCGACGTCGTCCCTCCGCTGACGTGGTCCACGTCGTCCTCCGCCGTCGGCATGGTCGACGGGACGGGGAAGTTCATTGCCGGCACGCCGGGCTTCGTCACCGTCTTCGTCACGGACGGCGAAGGCAAGCGGGACTCGACGAACGCGTTCAACGTCGTCCCGAGCGTCATCAAGTCGTTGACGCTCTGGATCCCCGATACTTCGAGGACGCAGACGCTCGAGGTTGCGGTGCCGGTGCGGGTCACGACGCTGACCGGGCTCGGCATCACCTCAGCCCAGTTCAGGTTGACCTTCAATACCTCGCATCTCGAGTATCTCGGTCTCGATCTCGCCGGGGGGATGATGTCGGCGTGGGGGCCTCCAGTGGTCAATGATCTGACGCCGGGCACGTTGGACTTCGCTCTGGCAGGATCCGATACCCTTGCGGGCGCGGGCTCATTGTTCTCCGTTCGCTTCCGCGTCAAACAGTCGGCCGTCGGTAACAGCACGCTCGGACTCGCGAACGCCACGTTCAACGAAACGATCACTCCTTCTCTAGACCCGGGCACGTTCACGGTCATCCCCGCCCCGCTCATCAAGGTCAACACCAGTAGGACAGCGGCCCTGAAGGGTGAGACGGTTACGGTCCCGTCGGTCACGGGTGGGACGTCGCCTTTCGCCTATTCGAGTTCGAATCCTTCAATCGCCACCGTCGATCCTTCGACGGGGACGTTGACCGTGCTGACGCGCGGACCGGTCCTGATCCAGGCTGTCGACGCACAGGGCTTTCCTGGAAAGAGCGATACCATCCAGACCTACGACTTCACCGCGAAGGTCCGCGACACCACGATGAACGTGGGCGACTCGGTCGTCGTACCCGTGGTGGTGGGCGCCACGGACGGCCTGGGGATCATGTCGCTCGAGTTCCGCCTTTCCCTCGACACGACGAAGGTCTCGTTCCGTGGGATCGTGCTCGACGGAACTCTCAGCAACGGCTGGAATGTTACAAGTCGGGATTCAGCGGGTAAGGTCAACGTCGCTGCCGCCGGTACCGCACCCCTGAACGGTTCCGGAACGATCGTTGGCATTCGTCTGGCTGCATCGGCGACCTTGCCGACTACGGACAGCACCACCGTGGCCCTGTCGAACATCCGGTTCAACGAGCCAGGGAGTTCGACGCCGCGGGCCTTGCCGGTCCCCGGGAAACTGGTCTTGGTCGTGCCCAATTCGGCCCCCGTGTTCACGTCGATCCTCGCTGACACGTCGATCGACGCCGGGTCCACGATGCAGTTCACGTTCGCAGCGGTTGACGCTGAGAGCGATCCAGTTCACTATTCCATCATTCAAGGTCCACCAAGCGCTATGATCGATTCCATCACCGGCGTGCTGACATTGGCCGCCCTTTTGACTGACGTCGGTTCCAACACGCTTCAGGTGCGCGCCACCGACGGATCGCTCTCGACGACGACCACGTCGGTCGTCACGGTGACAGTTCCAAACCCGGCATCGTTCCGATTCGATGGCACACAGGACCGTGCGCGTGTGACGGACAGCGCACCGTTGCACCCATCGGCGGTGCCGTCGGCGTACCAGGTCACGGGCACGGCGATCACAGTCGAATCGTGGGTGTATCTGACGGGACTTCCGGGTCCGAACAGCGGCATGTTCATCGCGGCCCGTCCTGGCAACAACGGCATCGGCGTCGATCCGTGGCACAGCTACGGCCTCATCGTGAACAACTATGACGGGTCGGGAGTCGCGAAGCTGTCGTTCATGGTGGCGGGAGCGACCGGCGGCAGCGGAGTCTACGCGCTCGACACGGACCCGGTGCAGACGGGGCAGTGGTATCACGTGGCCGGAACGTATGACGGCTCGCAGGTGAGGTTGTACGTCAATGGTGTGCTGAAGCGGCAGGTCGCAACGAGCGTTGCCATCGCGAGCGGCGGCACGGGCTTCTATATCGGCGGCATGACGTATGATTACATGAATGGCTTGATCGACGATGTCCGCCTCTGGAACGTCACGCGCTTGGGGCCTGATATCGCGGCGGCGAAGGATGCCGCATTGGTCGGGAACGAATCGGGCCTCGTGGGCTACTGGCCTCTCGACAGCGCGTATGTGTCGGGTGCGAACGTGGTGACGCCGGATCGGACGTCGAACCACAACGACTTGGCGGTGCAGTTCGATACGAAGCTGGTGCCGTTCCCGGCCGGTTCGACGGTGCAGTTCGCGCCCACGAACCTGAGCATCTTACCGGCCCGGACCGGGGGCGGGTATGCGGTGACGCAGACGGAGTATCGATCGAAGCTGGTGTCCGACGGCTGGCCGGTGGCGAGCATCAACGTCACGCAGAAGCCGGCGACGGCATCTCTCGTGGGAGACTCTCTTATCTGGACGCCGGGGGCCTCAGAGTTCGGGTCCTTCCCGGTCATCGCGACACTGACGAACGGCGCCGGATCGATCACGGACACGGTGAACATCTTCGTCGAAGCACTGTATGCCTCATCGAATCTGACGACGGTGGACATCTCGCATCGTGGTAAGATCGGGGCGTTTGGAGACTTCGGCAAAGGGGTGAGCTACGGCGGGAAGAAGGGGCTGTATGCCGGAGACTTCTCACTTGTGGACCGGAATAGTACCAAGTATGCGGGCGGGCTGACGTCGGCGCAGAACAGCTTCCGGCCGATCGAGGCGTTCACGCCGGCAACGAGCCGGTTCGCGGGCTTTGCGGCGGTGCGCAACGCTTTCACGGACGAATGGGAGTCGAGCCGGATCGGCGTGAGGGTGGTCCAGACGGCGCACGTGAAGCCGACGTCGCCGGATGACCGCTACACGATCATCGAATACCGGATCGTGAACGAGTCTGGAACGGCGATCGACGACCTGTTCGCGCAAATGACGGCCGACTTCGATATCGGCAGTAGTCTGGCCAATCGCGGCGCTTACGACAGCACACTGGATCTGTCTTACGCTTACGAGGAGGGCGGAGCCACCAACAGCAACTACTACGGGTTTCAGCTGCTGGGCCGGTCGGCATCCGGAGCGGCGGTGTTTCTGAACGGAACGGACGCGCAGTTTGTGCGGTCGACGGCGAACCTGACGACGTTCCCGGCAGTCCCGGCGACCCCAGGTGACACCCGCAACCAGATCACGGCCGGTCCGTTCGCGTTGGCTCCGAGTGAGACGGTGACCGTGGCCTTTGCCTACCATGCGGCCGACAACCTCACCCAATTGCAGCAGTCGGCGCAGGCGGCGAAGACGCGCTATACGGCGGCTGCGCCGACCTTCGCCTCGGTGACCGACCTGGCCGTGCCGGGCGCGGAATATCGTCGCCGGGTGAACCGGAACGGAACGCCGTTGGCGTCGGTCTCGGCTATCTCCCTTCCGGCGGGTGCGGTCTTGAGCGGCGATACGCTCATCTGGACGCCGACCGACGTTCAACTGGGTTTCCGTCGCGTGATCCTGCAAGCCACCAATCTTGCTGGCTCGGTTCTGGATACGACTGATATCTTGGTCGAGGCTGTGCGTGCCGCCGAGAACCAGGTCCGTGTGGACCTGACGAACCGTGGCAAGGTCGGTGCCTTCGGCCTGTTCGGCAAGGGGATCTGGTACAAAGGGAAGAACGGGAGCGGAGCCGCGGACTTTTCGCTCGTCGATCGGAACAGCAACAAATTTGCGGGCGGTCTCTACTCGACATTGTTCAGCTTCAGTCCTGACGGCCCGCCCACGAGCTCTGTCGGATTCATCGATACCACAAGCCGCCTTCCGGGCTTCACGGCCTTCCGGACGTCATTCAACGATCAGTGGGAGCCTTCGGCCACGCGGATCGGCGTGAAGGTCAGGATGCTGGGCTATGTGAAAGCCACGGCGCCGGACGATCGATACGTCATCGTGGAGTACAATGTGGTGAATACCTCCGGCGCGGCGGTCGATGATCTGTTCGCCCAGATGACGGCTGATTTCGACGTCGGGAATGCCGGCGCGAACCTCGGCGGCTTTGACGCGCTGCGAAATCTGTCGTATGCGTACGAGCAGGGAGGCGGAACGGATGCCACATACTACGGCGTGACGCTGCTGAGTCATGCGGTCGCCGGTCATGCGGTCTTCGTTGCCGGCGCCGATGCCCAATACGTGAGATCGACCTCCAACCTCACTACGCTGCCGGCCATTCCCGGAGTGCCCGGTGACACGCGCAATCAGCTGACAGCCGGGCCGTTCACGTTGGCGGCGGGAGACACGTTGCGGTTCGGCGTGGCCTTCCTTGCCGCAGACGACCTGACCCAACTGCAGACGGCGGCACAACAGGCCAAGACCGTTTGGGGCAACTTCACGACGTCCGTGGCCCAGCTGGACCTGGCCGTACCGTCGGAGTTCGAAGTTGCGCAGAACTATCCCAATCCATTCAATCCCTCGACGGTGATCCGCTTCGGTCTTCCAACGGAGAGCCGCGTGTCCGTCACGATCTACGATCAACTAGGACGCGAAGTCTCGACGTTGGTCAATGGATTGTTGGGCGCCGGCATGCATGAGGCGCGATGGGACGCTTCTGGAATGGCATCGGGACTCTACTTCTTCCGGATCGACGCGGTCGGAGTCGACGGAGCGAGATTCGCAAGAACGAACAAGATGGTTCTGATGAAGTAGCCGGTTAGATGTAAGAGTTAAGCTGAAAACCGAAGCCCTTGAGAGATACCGGGGGCTTCGGTGTGTACAGGACGGCATCACTGCATGAACGCGTGGTGCATGAATGACTGATGCGATGCAACTTGGAAAACCCTATCCACCCCATTCACGCATGAGATCCACGAACTTTGTCTACTTGCTCATAGCGCTCGCGGCCACATCGGCGACGGCGCAATGGACTTCTCTGAATTCCGGTACGACCGCAAACCTCAACGGGGTCCACTTCGTCAGTCCGACGATCGGGTGGGCCGTCGGGGCCTCCGGAACCATCATCAAGACGACCGATGGCGGGACCAGTTGGCAGCCGCAAGTAAGCGGCACGAGCACCTTCTTGTATAAGGTCAGGTTCGTCGATGCGTCGACCGGATGGGTGACGGGGTCTGGAGGTTTGTTGCTGAAAACGACTGACGGGGGCGGCACGTGGTCTCCTCAGACCACGGGAACCACCAACTCGATCGATGACGCGTGGTTCACGTCGGCGACGCACGGGGTCTTCGTCGGCGGGGCAGACGCGGGGACCAGCGTGAACATGGTCAAGTTCACGACGGATGGGGGTACGACATGGAACCCCCGCATCTCTGGAACGACCGGAAGATTGTACCGCGTCCAGATGGTCGACGGGTCGAACGGGTTCGCACTCGGTATCCAATCCGGTCGCATTATTCGCACGACCAATGGCGGCGCCGGCTGGACAGAACTGACACCGTCGGTGACCAATTCCCAGGGGCTATGGTTCTCGAGCACGACACACGGATGGTTGCCCGGAGGCGGCGCCAGCGCTGCGATCGTTCGCCGCACGACCGATGGCGGAGGAACGTGGACGGTCGACAGTGTGCGCTCGGCCCTCACGCTTCGAGCTGCGCAGTTCCTTGGAGTCCAGTTGGGCTGGGCCGTCGGAGCCGTCGGCGGCGATCCATTCAACTTGAAACGCGCGATCGTCCGCTCCATGGACGGAGGGGCGAGTTGGACCTCGAAGATCGACACATTGGGGCCGCAGCTCACCGCCCTGCATTTTGTCGACATGAAATTGGGCTTTGCCGTCGGCAACGGTGGGAGCATTCTCCGCTATCAGCCCGTGACGCTGTTGGCGCCCAATGCCGTCGTCCAGCTCGTGGCGGGATCTTCACAACCGATCACCTGGTCGGTCGATGAGGTGGCCAACGTGAAGATCGAGTTCTCGGCCAACTTCGGGGCCAGTTGGTCGACGGTCGCGGCGTCCGTTCCTGGCACGCAAGGATCGTTCAACTGGACGGTCCCTTCCGTGACGTCGACGCAATGTCTGATCCGCATTTCCGACGCATCCGACCCTCAAACGCACGTGCTGACGAGGGTGCCGTTTTCCGTGTATGAGATACCGTCGCAGCCGAACCCGACGATCCCCGGCGATGGCGCCGAGCGGATACCTCTGCCCGTCGGATTCGCATGGAATGGTGTGTCCGGCGCGACACAATATCGACTCACGGTGGCTCTTGACTCGACGATGTCGACCATCGTTCGCGACACGCTTGTGACCTCGTCGAACATCGTTCTGCCCTTGCAGGGGTCGACGACGTACTGGTGGCGCGTCCGAGGTGAGAATTTCGCCACGGCGGGCGCGCCGTCGACGGTCCGACGCTTCCGGACCTCGGTCGCCGTGCCGGCGCTCGTCCTGCCCCCGAACCATGCCGTTCTGACGACGCTCGGGACGACCTTCCGTTGGAACCGGGTTGCCCAAGCCACCTCGTACGACCTGCACATCGCAGCCGACAGTCTGTTCCAGCAATCCATCCTTCGAGATTCGCTGATCGTCGACTCGCTGCGGACCGTGACCGATCTGGCGGTGGCGGCCACAAGGTACTGGCGCGTACGGGCGCGTAGCGGGGATGAGATCGGGGGATGGTCCTCGTTCCGCCGCTTCAGCGTCACGCTTCCGGCCCGAAGTGCCACGCTCGTGCGAGATTCAGTACGTATCGACTCGCCTTCCTCGGTCAGCATCGTGATGCACGTTCCGAACGTCCAGAATCTCACCGCAGCCGAGGTGATCATCACTGAGAATGGAGAGGTTCAGTCCAACGCAGCGATCGGTCTGCGCTTTCGGAAGCTGACGGGGATCCCGGACCGGCGCACGTCCGTGCTTCTGATCGATCGATCCTCCGGAAGCACTGCAGGACAACTCGACGCCCTGAAATCGGGCGCCTTGGAGTACGTCCGGACGAAAACAGCAAATCACGCCGTCGCGGTCTATGCGTTCGACGACGCCGTGACCCTCGTGCAGGACTTCAGCGTGGATACCTCGGTGGTCAACAGCTCCATCCGGGGGATCGGAGCGGGGACGTCAAATCGGAACCTGCACGGTGCCATCCTGACGGGTATGACGAGGTGGAGAGATAGCCTGACCGCCGCTGCTATGTCGCACGGCACGCTCCTTGCGCTGACGACGGGTGCGGACACCAAGGGCGCCTTCACGACCGAACAGGTCCTCTCGGCTCGAGGATCGAAACGGACCTCCGTCATCTACCTGAATCCGGATCCGCCGACCGAGCCTCTCAGGAGCCTGGCGAGTCAGGCGTTCCATCAGGCCCTGATGGATTTCGAGGTCTCCTCGCTCGGCGCTCAGGTGCGACAGGTTGAATCGCAGTACGCGAACACGATCTACTGGCTGAGCTATGTATCATCGAAACGCTCCGGGACGATTTCGGGGCACGTGTCGCTCGCGTCCAACACGTACACCGGCATGGGCTCGGTGCTTCCGTATTCATACGACGCCCTGGGATTCTTCGACGCGGCCCCCGGTATGACGCTGCAGGCGAGTTCGCAGCGCCCTGTTGGCGTCGACACGCTGTGGGTGGGCACAAGCCAGCCGGTGGCAGCCGTGCTCCGCGTGCCGGCTCAGTTCGAGCCGCTTCGCTTCAACGTCGTCGCGCAGCCTTCAGGCGTCGTCACGGTTGTACCGCAGCCCGGAAGTCCTGGCCACTTCCTCATCACGGCCGTCGGAGCCGCTGGTGCGACGGCCTCGCTTTCGGTCGTCGAGTCCACATCGGCATTGGCCCGGAATTTCCAACTGATGATCGGCACCCCTCCGGAAGGGGGTGGCGGGGGTGGAAGCGGCGATCCTCCGGTCGTTGGGACAACGTGGACGCTCATTCCAGGCCCCTCCGGCGGTGACATCGACGGGATCGTGTCGACTTCGACCGCGCTGATCGCCACGACATGGCGTGGGCTGTTCCGCTCGACCAATGGCGGGGACTCATGGCATCTCCTTCCGCCCAGCCCGATCGCGTATCCGGGCAGGCTCTTCGTCGTCAACGGTCATCTCTATCACGGTTCGACGACGTCGAATGCATTGGCTCGCTCGACGGACAATGGCGAGACGTGGGCGTCGGTGAACAGCGGTATCACGTCGTCCGGTATCAACGCCATGGTGGCGTCCGGGGATACCCTCTATCTCGCAACGAATAACGGCGCGTTTCGAAGCACCTCGGGTGGGTCGAACTGGACCGGACTCTCGAGCGGCATTCCGGTCGGCCCGACGACCATCCTGTACGCTCTGGCGAAGCACGGACAGGAGATCTTTGCAGGTTCGGCGTTCGGGCTCTACAAGTTGTCATCCGGCTCATCGCCGTGGGTTCAAGTGACGAGCGCGGGGACCAGCTCCGTGAGATTTCTGGCATCGAACGGGACGACCCTCGTGAGAGGTGATTCCTCACCGAAGTACTCCACCGATGGTGGCACAAGCTGGCAGAACAGCACAGGTGCGTCGGGGGCGACGGTCAACGATCTGCGCTCGACCGGAGGAGTCTACCTGCTAGGCTATGAGGGTTCGGGCGTTTATCGGTCAACGGACGGCGGGGCGACATGGGTGAAGTCGGATGCCGGCTTGGCGGACAAGTATGTCCGGCAACTAACAATGAAGGATGGTGCGTGGTACGCGGCGACGAGTGGATTGGAGCAGGGTGGAGTGTATCGATCGACCGACGGGGGAGTGTCTTGGAGCCGGTTCTCGCAAGGGCTGCGGGCGTTCAAGCTCACGAAAATGGCGGTCGAGGGTTCGACGATCCTGGTCGGCAGCGATGGTTTCGGAGTCTTCCGGTCGACGAATGGTGGAGGCTCATGGGCGCTTACCAATCAAGGAACGGTCGGTGGATTCTCTCGTATTGTGAGGGATGTCGAGACCTCGGCGGGTGTGTGGTTTGCAGGAACAGCGACATCCGGAGTCTATCGCTCAACAGATGCAGGGCTCACGTGGGAGCTCAAGGATTACGGCGTGAATGCGGACGTCAATGATCTTGCCGTCTCGGGTTCGTCAGTTGCCGCTTCGACCATTGGCGGAGGCGTGCGGCGTTCGACGGATCTCGGCGTCACGTGGGCTGCAACACCCGGCAGCGGTTTGGGTACCGGAACGGCACAGACTGCAACCATCGTCGATTCGACCATCTACGCGTATCAAGCGGGTATCTACAAATGGACGCCAGGTCAGGCAAGCTGGACGGGGCTCGGCGTCAGCGCGGGCCCGACCACGGCCTGGGGCGGCATCGTCGTCCGTGCCGACACGATCTATGTCGGTGCGTTCGGGTCGAAAGGATCCTTCTCGGGCTCCGGTGGATTCTTCGTCTCCACGGACGGCGGACAATCCTGGACGGAGCGCGGAGCCGGAATCCAGTATGAGACCGTCAATGCGATGGCCGTCAGCGATAACGCCGTTATCGTGTCGAATCGGTACGGGACCTGGCGGACGAACAGCAAAGGGGTGACCTGGACCGATGTCACGGAAGGACTTCCCCTGGTGAATGGCTCGGACCTCAGAATCTCCGGTAACGTGATCTATGGTGTCTACGGAGCCGATCTGTACGTTCGCCAGCTCGATCGAGTGACGTCGGTGGAGCAGGTCGACCACTCACATCCGACGGACTTCGACCTGGCACAGAACTACCCCAATCCGTTCAATCCTTCGACGACGATCCGATTCTCCTTGCCGACGGAGGGACGGGTCAGCCTCAAGATCTACGACCAGTTGGGACGAGAAGTGACGACGCTGGTGAACGGGAATATGGGCGCCGGCATGCACGAGGCGCGCTGGGATGCTTCCGGTATGGCATCCGGGCTCTACTTCTTTCGAATCGAAGCTGTAGGATCGGACGGAGCGCGATTCATCAGGACGAACAAGATGGTGTTGATGAAATAGCGGGAGAGATGTGCGATGTGAGATGTGAGATGTAAGATGTGAGATGTGAGATGTAAGATGTAAGATGTGAGATGAAAGATAGCCGGAGGCCCAATACAACTGCCGCGAAGCGGCAAACCACATTGTCGTAGAAAGATGTAAGTCGTAAGTCTGAAGCCCTCGGGAACCCCCGGGGGCTTCGTCTTTGGTAGTGTCAGGATTTTTGTGTCAGTGAGCCATGTGTTACCTTCACAGAGGAGGAAGGACATATGGCGAAGAAGTCTGTCAAGTTCGATCCAGAGCTT
>JALONQ010000032.1 GCA_025454835.1 Bacteroidota bacterium
ATTGCAATATCGTGATCAGCGCAAATCTCCTTTTTCAGTGTCACCTGCCTGCCGGCTTGCCACGCGCAGAGATCGAACCTCGAACGTTGCAGGCAGGTCTGCGTTCCCGCTTTCCATTGAAGAAGATGAACGCTGATGACGCAGAAACAAGGGATGATCGCAGATTGCAATATCGTGATCAGCGTAAATCCCCTTTTTCTGTGTCACCTGCCTGCCGGCAGGCAGGTCTGCGTTCCCGCTTCTAGAAGGGTGCTGAAAAACTCCGAAGACGTCACGCTGAGCGGAGTCGAAGCGTGCTCTATGAGTCAAAATGCAGGTTTCGACTTCGCTCAACCTGACGAGTTTTTCAGCAACCTGCTAGATCTCACAGCGAACGACCCCCATCACCAATTGGTAATCGCATGTACCGTTCTCTTCTTTCCATCCTTCTCCTCGCCATGACCGCCTCCGCCCAGCCCTCCGTCCACTACACCCTCGGCATGTCCCGGCCGTCGAGCCATTTTCTCGAGGTCGAGCTGAAGGTGACCAGCCTGAGTGCGGGCGACAAGACGCTCGACCTGGCCATGCCGGCCTGGCGCACGGGGCGCTATTCGATCTTCGATTTCGCAGGCGGCGTTACAGGAGTGTCGGCGCTGGACGCTGCAGGAGGAACGCTGCCGTTCGAGAAGACCGACAAGCAGACATGGCGGATCAACAAAGGTCGGTCCACCACGGTCATCGTACGCTATCGCGTGTACGCCGATGAGTTCAACATGCGCACGCGCGGCCTCAACGATGAGCACGCGTTCGTCGACCCGGCGGCAGTCTTCATGTACGTGCCGGAGCTCGCGAAGCGGCCGTTGACGCTCGAGGTGAAACCATACGGCTCGTGGAAGGTCACGACGGGGCTCGACGCCGTGCCGGGGAGGCCGAACCACTTTTCGGCGCCGAACTACGAATACTTCGCCGATTGCCCTATCGAAGTGGGGAACCAGAAGGAATACGCGTTCGACGTCGACGGCATCCCGCATGTGTGGATGATCGCGGGAGAGGGAACGTACGACATCGAGCGGCTCATCGAAGACACGAAGAAGATCGTCCGGGCGAACAAGGCCTTCTGGGGACGGTTGCCGTACGACCGCTACATCTTCATGCTGCACATGAGTCCCACCTCGGGCGGCGGCACGGAGCACATCAACTCCACCATCATGGGAGCGCGGCCGTTTCAACTGGCGTCGCCTGGCGGTTACCGCGGATTCCTGGGGTTGGTGTCGCATGAATACTTCCACACGTGGAACGTGAAACAGCTTCGCCCGGCTGGCATCACCCCGTACGATTTCTCCAAAGAGAACTATTCGCACGAGCTGTGGGTGGCCGAGGGGACGACGTCGTACTATACCGGCATCATGCTCCTGAGGGCTGGCCTGGCCAAGGCCGACGAGTACGTCGGACGTCTCGGCGGCGAGATCAAGGACGAGCGCCAGCGACCGGGCAACCGGAAGCAATCGGTGGCCGAGTCGTCGTTCGACGCGTGGATCAAGTACTGGAAGAACACGCCGCAGGCATACAACGAAGAGTCGGACTACTACGATCAGGGGTCGAACGTGAGTCTGGCGCTCGACCTGGAGATCCTGCGCTCGTCGCAGGGAAAGGCGGGATTGCACGACGTGCTGCGGATGATGTTCGAGCGGTTCCCGGTCGGGAAGAAGGGCTACACGCTGGCCGACCTGCAGAAGGTGAGTGAAGAGATGGCGGGAGGGAGTCTGGAGGAGTTCTTCTCGAGGTACGTGACGGGCACGGAGGGCCTGCCATGGGAAGATCTGCTGGAGGCCGCGGGTCTCGACGTGAAGGCAACAGCGGAGACGAAGCCGGCCCTCGGCGCGCGGCTATCGGACCGCGACGGGCGCGTCGTGGTACAGGGTGTCGTGGAAGGGAGCGCTGCCGATCTGGCCGGCCTCTCGCCCAACGACGAGATCGTGGCGTTCAACGGCTATCGTGCGCGCTCACAGGAACTCAACACACGAATTTCCGACATGAAGCCAGGCGATGAACTAACGTTGACCATCTTCCGGAACGAACAGCTCCGGACGATCAGCGCGCGTCCGGCCACGCCGTCGGTGCCGAACTATGCGGTCAAGCGCGTCGAGAACCCGACTGACCTTCAGAAGAAGATCTACGAGAAATGGCTGGGCGTATCCTGGGAATAGATCCCAAGGTCAGAAGGGACCCAAGACGGAGCATTGGAACAATGGAGTGAGGGAGTTCTGGTCGTGTTCGCAAGTCGACGGATCCGAACTCCTCTACTCTTTCACTCCCAACCCGCGCTACACCGAAGCGATGGTTCTCGGCAACGGCTCGCAACGGCAGCATGTTACGTTCAACAACCTGCCGCCGCGGGCGACGATCCGCATCTTCAACCTTGCGGGACATTTGGTGCGGACGCTGCGCAAGGAAGACGCTTCGCAGTTCCTCGAGTGGGACCTGCAGAACGAGGACCGATGGCTCGTCGCCAGCGGCATGTATATCTGCCACGTCGAACTGCCCGACCTGGGCGTGTCGAAGGTCCTGAAGCTCGGGATCGTGGCGGCGAAGGAAGAGGTAAGATAGGCCAGGAGGGTGCGATCGGTTGCCCGTGAACTGAGTCCAAATCTGGATTCCCAATACCCACCCCCCAATACCCAAGCCCCCCATTTCCCATCCCCTCCCTTTCTCGTATCTTGTCATTCCATGACACTCGCCGACCTCGGCTGGAATGACTACTTCGAAGCGTTCTTCGCTCCGCACCGGGAGAAGGGGTTGGTGCCGGCGCGCGTGGCGATCCAGTACCGCGACAAGTACGTATTGTACGCCGACGGGGGAGAGCTGCAGGGACAGGTGACGGGACGGTTCGAGTTCAAGGCGAAGAACATGGATGAGTTCCCGTCCGTCGGCGACTGGGTGGCCATCCATCCGCCGGTCGGCGGAGGCGCGGTCGTCATCGAAGCGGTCGTCGAGCGGCGCACGAAGTTCGCCCGCAAGACCGCCGGCGTTCGCACCGTGCCCCAAGTAGTGGCGGCCAACGCCGACGTGGTCTTCCTCGTCTCGGGCCTCGACGACGAGATCAATCTGCGCCGCATAGAGCGCTATCTCACGGTGGCCTATGAAAGCGGAGCCAAACCGGTCATCGTTCTCAACAAGATCGACCTCTGCCCAGATCTCGACCCGATCCTTGAAGAAGTGGCGGCCATTGCGCCGGGCGTCGATATCCTCCCGATGTGCGCCCGGACGAACGACGGGGTCAATGCGATCGCAGGGCGGCTGACCCGGGGCGTCACCGGCGCCCTGCTCGGATCGTCGGGGGTCGGCAAGACGACCATCGCGAACGACCTTGTCGGCGAAGAGCGCTACCCGACGCAGGAAGTGCGCGAGAACGACAGCCACGGTCGGCATACGACGAGCCATCGCGAGCTGGTCGTCCTTCCGAACGGCGGATTGCTCATCGACACACCGGGAATGCGCGAGATCCAGCTGTGGGGCGACGCTGAGAGCCTGCAAGCGTCGTTTGTCGACATCGCGATGCTGGCGCGCGATTGCAAGTTCCGCGATTGCCGGCACGAAGCCGAACCCGGTTGTAACGTGAAGGCCGCCATCGAAGATGGTCGCCTCGACCCGGCGCGCTACGACGCCTACAAGAAGCTGGAGAAGGAGATCGCGTATCTCGCGCGGCGGAAGGACCAGAGCCTCCAGCGCGCCGAGACGGCAAAGTGGAAGAAGATCGCGGGCGACATCAAGAAGATCTATAAGAACAGAGATAAGCCCTGAGCAGAAAACATTCCAAACGTTCCATACCTCCAAAGTTCAAACACATCCCCAAACCGCCAGACAGTCCAAACTTCATCGGAGATCTTCCGATTGGATTCCCCATGGCGCGACCATCCCAGCGGTTTTGAGACCTGTTGGTTTTGTCGTCTATTTGGAGTCTGGGATGTTTGGACATTTGGCACGTTTCGCCAATGAACTCTTCAGCTCTCATACTGGGTTCCTCGGGGCTTGTGGGCTCTCACCTGCTCACGCTGCTTCTGGAGTCGCCCCACTACGCGCTCATTCGGTCGCTCGTGCGGCGTCCGTCCGGTCGGGTCCATCCGAAACTGAAAGAGCATGTCGTCGACTTCGACCGGCTCGGCGATTCCGGTGATGCCGTACAGGGAAACGACGTCTTCTGCTGTCTGGGCACCACGATCAAGGTGGCAGGCTCGCCGGAAGCCTTCCGAAAGGTCGATCTCTCATATGTCGTCGACGCTGCCGATACCGCGCACCGCAACGGAGCCTCAAGGTTCTTCGTCGTGTCGTCCATCGGAGCCAGCACGCGGTCGTCGTCGTTCTACCTGCGCGTGAAGGGGGAGATGGAGGAGACTCTCGCGCGGATCCCGTACGCCGCGGTCGGCATCGTTCGGCCGTCGCTCCTGCTGGGCGAGCGAAAAGAGCATCGATTGGGCGAACGGATCGGAGCTGTCGGAATGCGGGTGGCATCGGTCGCCATGGTCGGCCGCCTGCGCCGCCTTCGTCCGATCCAGGCCGCCGACGTGGCCGCCGGCATGCTCTTCCTGAGCCGTACGAACTTCACCGGCGTAAGGGTCGTGGAGTCGGATGAGATCCAGAGAATGTCCGACCTTGAAGAAGAATTGGCCGCAAACCTGCCTGCCCTGCCTGCCGAAGTGCGATCAGGCCGAGCGAAGTCGAGGCCCGGCACGCAGGCAGGGAACACAAAGAACGCAAAGACATAGAAGAATAGAGTCGAGCAGAAGAGGTTTCCCTTCGCTCCTCCGCATTCGATATTCGACAATCGACAATCGCAAATCGACAATCACCACAGGTGTCCCATGAAACGATTCCTCCTCGTCTTCACCCTCATTGCCTCCTCGCTCGCATTGGCCGACGAGGGGATGTATCCGATCAGCGAGATCCACAAGCTGAACCTGAAGAAACTCGGCTTTCTCATCAGCCAGAAGGACCTCTATAATCCGAATGGCGTGAGTCTGCTCGACGCCATCGTGAACGTCGGCGGATGCAGCGGCTCGTTCATCTCGAAGGATGGGCTGGTGATCACCAATCACCACTGCGTCTTCGGCGCCGTGCAGGCGATCAGCACGAAGGAGAACGACTACATCACGGACGGCTTCCTGGCCGCGACGCGCGATAAGGAAGTGCCGGCCCGGGGCCTCGTCATCCGCATCACGGAGTCCTACAAGGATGTCTCGAAAGAGGTCTTGAGCGTCGTGACGCCGAACATGCCGCTGGCCGACCGGACGCGCGCCATTAACAAGAAAATGCAGGAGATCGCCGAGGCGGTCGAGAAGGCCAACCCCGGCAAGCAGGCCCAAGTGAGCGAGATGTTCGCCGGCCGCAACTATGTGCTCTTCGTCTACCAGCGCATCCGCGACGTGCGGCTCGTCTACGTGCCCCAGCGGTCCATTGGCGAGTTCGCCGGTGAGAACGACAACTGGGTCTGGCCGCGCCACACCGGCGACTTCTCGTTCGTCCGCGCCTATGTGGCGAAGGACGGCACACCTGCCGAGTACTCCGCCGACAACGTGGCCTACCAGCCCAAGAAATTTCTCAAGGTGAATCCGAACGGCGTGGACGACGGAGATTTCGTCTTCATTCTCGGATATCCGGGCCGCACGTTCCGCCACCAGCCCGCAGCGTACATCGCGTACGATGAGACCTTCCGTCTGAAGTTCACGGCCGACCTCTACGAGTGGCAGATCGCGACGATGGAAGCCGCCGGCAAAGGCGATCGGGCTGTGGCCATCAAGCACGACGCCCGCATCAAGGGACTGGCGAACACGATGAAGAATTTTCAGGGCAAGCTGACTGGACTCAAGCGATTGCGGTTGGCGGAAGGGAAGCAGGCGGAAGAGGAGATGCTGCAGAAGTTCATCGAAGCGGACGCCAAACGGAAAGAAGTCTATGGGACCGTCCTGGCGGACATCAACGCGGTCTATGCCGAAATGTCGGCCACGGCCCCGCGCGAGATGGTGCTCGATGCCTTCGGCGGACTGGCAGGACAGGCGTTCAGCACGGCGGCAGCGGTATTGGGTGCGGCGATCGAACGGGCCAAGCCCGACGACCAGCGGATGGCGCCGTGGAAGGATGCGAACGTGAAGGGAACGATCGAAGGCCGCAAGCGCGCGTTCCGCGACTACTATGAGCCGACCGACCGCGCCTTCTTCAAGGATATGCTCCAGCGTGCGCTGGCGCTCCCGGAAGGGAACCGTATCGCAGGCTTGGCCGAGGTGGTCGGGGCCGACGTGGAGACGTTCGTCGCCGCGGCGTACGCCAACACGATCCTCACCAAGCCTGACTCGCTGGAGGCCGCGTTCGCCATGACCGAAGCGCAGGTGCAAGCGTCGAACGACAACTTCATCCGGTTGGCCTGGGCGTTGCGTCCGGCCGCGGAAGAGTTGCGCGAAACGCGTGCTCGCCGCACCGGTGCCCTCAATCGCCTCCTGGCGCTGTACGTGGAAGTGAAGGAGCAGTTCGTCGGCAAGGACTTCATTCCCGACGCGAACAGCACGCTGCGTCTGACGTACGGACGCATCAAGGGCTACTCGCCGTCGGATGCGACGTATTACAGTCCGATCACGACGCTCAAGGGTGTGCTCGAAAAGACGACCGGGGAGGAGCCGTACAACACCCCGCCGGCGCTCCTGGAAGCCGCGCAGAAGCAGCGCGATGCGAAGTTCATGCACAAGAAGCTGAACGACATTCCGGTGGCCATCCTGTACAATACCGACACGACCGGAGGTAATTCAGGCAGCGCGGTGATGAACGCCAAGGGCGAGCTCGTCGGTGTGAATTTCGACCGCGCCTATCATGCGACGATCAACGACTACGCCTGGAGCGACTCCTACAGCCGCTCGATCGCGGTGGACATCCGCTATGTGCTGTGGGTGACGAAGTACGTGGGGAACGCAGGATTCATTCTTAAAGAAATCGGCGTAGAATAAAGAGTTGCACGCAGAGACGCAGAGATCGCAGAGAAAGGAGATGCATTGTTTCAATTCTTTCTCTGCGTCCGTTGCGTTCTTTGCGTCTCTGCGGGATGTCTATTCCTTCTCAGGGTTGGAGCCATCGAATACCTCTGGCATTACGCCCTCCTCTTCGGCGTCGGGATCGTGGCCGGCTTCATGAACGTGACCGCCGGCGGCGGCTCATCGCTCGGCCTTCCCGCGCTCATCTTCCTGGGCCTCGATCCGTCCGTGGCGAACGGCACCAACCGTATCGCCATCATCGTCCAGAACATCAGCGCCATCTCCTCGTTCCGGACGAGTGGCATGCGCGGTCTGCGACAATCGCTCTGGCTGTCGGCCTGGGCGGTGCCGGGAGCCATCCTCGGCACCGTCGTCGCCGTCCAGATCAGTGACACCTGGTTCCAGATCGCCGTCGGCATCGTGAACATCCTCACCATCGTCACGATGTTCCTGCCGAAGAGCAAGGCGCCCGACGGGACGGATGACGACCCCAAACGACGGCTCCTCGTCGGCATCACGCTCTTCTTCGTCGGGATCTACGGCGGGTTCATCCAACTCAGCGTCGGCTTTCTGCTGATGGCGACGCTCTATCGGTTGTCGCGCATGAACCTCGTCTTGGTCAACATGCACAAAGTGACGATCGCGATGGTCTACAACATTCCATCGCTGGCGATCTTCTGGTGGACGGGCAACGTGCAGTTCCTGCCAGGACTCGTGCTGGGTCTGGGGAGTGCCGTTGGCGGTTGGACGAGCGCCAAGGTGCAGATCCGGAAGGGGGAAGGGTTCATCAAGTTCGTCCTGGCCGTCGCCCTGGTGATGATCTCGCTGAAGCTGTTTGGAGTATGGTGAGAGAAGGGTGATTGGTGAGGGGGAATTGGTGAATGGGTTCCGGAACCTGCGGGCAGGCGCCGTGAAGCCGGAGACCGGCGAACGTTGGTTGATTGCCCCCCTCGGGCACCCAGAACCCAATCCCCAATCCTCAAGCCTCTATCCAAAATCCCCGATCTCCGTCTCCCAACTCCCGCTCCCTCAATTTCCGCTTCCCAATACCGTATACCCAATACCCTCTACCCAATCACCCCCCCCCCGCAACCCCTTCGGCCCAGTCCTCGTAGTACCGTTGTCTACCCTCAGGACTACTCACATGAAGAACCTCCCCTGGTCCCGCATTGTCGGGGTCATCCTGCTCATCCTCCTCGCAGCGGTGGTCATCTTCGCTCAGGACAACCGCGTGGCCGTGGTCGATCTCAGAGACTTCACCGACGTCGAGGTCCGTGCGGCAGGCTTTTCGCTCTCACGGGACCTGGACGTGCGCGTGACCGCATCGGGCGGCGGCGAGCGTTCACTGATCCGTGAGATGATCGACGACGACGAGAACTCCGGCATGTACGCCTACGGCTGGATCATCGACGCTTCCACGCGCGACGTCGTATGGCAAATGGACCTGAGCAACACTTCCGGCCGTCGGAACCGACGGGCCGCCGAGGACAAGGTTCGCCTCAAGGCGGGCGCGTATGAGGTGTACTACGCCGCATGGGGCTACGTACGGAGCAGCGGCTTCTCCTATTCGTCGGCGAACATCGACCGCCGCGAGCCGGACCGCCGTGGGAGCAGTGTCATCTCCATTTTCGGCCGCGACTTTGAAGATCTGCGCGATGAGTTCATGGAGCTTGCGAAGGACGAATGGGGTATCGAGGTCGACGTCGACGCGAAAGATGCGGGCGCCGTCAAGCCGTTCAAGGCTCCGGCTCCGTTCCGGCAGACGCTGGTCTCGGCCGTCTGCGTTGGCGACAAGGCGTTGATCCGCAAGACGATCACCGTCGCCCGTGACGTGCCCGTGCGCATCTATGCGCTCGGCGAAGGACGCGACCGAGACGAGCTCTTCGACCATGGCTGGCTGCTCGATGTCGAGACGCGGCGGCGCATCTGGGACATGCGAGGGGCATCCGTCGGCCAGGCCGGAGGCGCGCGCAAGAACCTCCTCTCCGATGTCGACCTGACGCTCGAGAAGGGGACGTATGAGCTCGTCTACGTCACGGACGACACACATTCGTCGGACGACTGGAACGACCGTCCTCCCACCGACCCGCTCGCCTACGGCGTCACGGTGTTCCTCGAGAAGGAATCAGACCGCTCAGCCGTGAAGGTCGAAGACGGCGCGGCTTCGGACAAGGGCCTCATCGTCGAGATCGTGCGCGTTGGCGATGACGCCTTCAAGAACGCCTCGTTCGCGCTGAAGAAGGAGACGAAGATCCACGTTTACGCGCTCGGCGAGCGCTCAAACGACGGAAAACTGGCGGACCACGGCTGGATCATCGACGCGAACACGCGCGAAAAAGTCTGGCGCATGGAGGACCGTCGCAGCGTACATGCCGGCGGGGCGTCAAAGAACCGTCTGGTGGACGAGATCATCACGCTCCCCGCCGGAAGCTATACCGTCTACTACCAGACCGACGATTCGCACAGCTACGATGATTGGAACAGCGGCATGCCGATGGACCCGGAACGCTGGGGCATTACGCTCCGCGGCGCAGGCAAGGAGTTCGACCCGAAAGCGGTGAGCACGGTACCGGTAGCGGCGCCCAAGAACCTGGTGGCAGAGATCGTACGCGTACGCGACGACCGGCATGAACGGCAGCGATTTTCCTTGGCCAAGGCGACGCGCGTTCGCATCGTTGCGGTGGGCGAGGGCTCGGGCGACGACATGGCCGACTACGGCTGGATCGAAGAGGCGTCGTCGAGGCGTGTCGTATGGGAGATGACCTACAGGATGACCGACCACGCGGGAGGCGCCAGAAAGAATCGCAGCGTGAACACCCGACTGACCCTCGAGCCCGGCGATTATGTGCTGCACTATCGAACGGATGATACGCATGCGTTCGGCGATTGGAACAGCGATCCGCCGGACGACCCGGAGGCGTGGGGAATTCGGGTGGTGAAGGAAGAGTAGCGAAGAACAAGTAGGCAGTAGGCAGGTACGTTCTGGTTGCGGACAGGTTGAGGCCTGAGGTCAAAGAAGCCTGTTCGTGATCTTTGCCCTCGGTTCTCCGGCTGATCGGGCCTGCGTGTACCTGCTTACAGCTTACTCCCTACTGCCTACCGCTTCATTCTTGTTCTTCTTCGCTCATTTGGCTATCTTATACCTTCAAGAGCAGGTGGCCAGCCTGCTCTTTCGTTTTGTTATCCCAGAAAGGGCACACGCATGTCGAAAGGATTGTGGATCGCTATGGCACTCATCATCGGCGCGGGCGGCGCAACGGCTCAACAGAAGCCGGTCAATGACCACGAGAAGATGTCATATTCGATCGGTGTCGACATCGGGCGCAGCTTCAAGTTGCAGGGCGCATCCGTCAATGCCGACATGCTGGCGCAAGGCATGAAGGATGCGATGGCGGGACAATCGCTCGCTATGAGCGACTCGGCATGCGAAGCGTTTGTCATGAAATTCCAGGAAACGCTGGCCAGCCGGCAATCGGAGATGGCAGCCATGGCATCGTCGGAGAACCGCAAGGCCGGCGAGGCGTTCCTCCTTGAGAACAAGAAGAAGCCCGGAGTCGTCGCGCTTCCGAGCGGCCTGCAGTACAAGGTGGTCAAAGAGGGGACCGGCAAGAAACCCAAGGCAACCGATGAGGTCACGGTCCACTACAAAGGCACCCTGCTGACCGGCGAGACGTTCGACAGCTCGTACGACCGCGGAGAGCCGACCACGTTTCCGCTGAACCGCGTGATCAAGGGCTGGACCGAAGGACTGCAGCTGATGAGCACAGGGGCAAAGTACGAGTTCTACGTTCCGTCCGACCTGGCGTACGGCGACCGGCAGATGGGCGCGCTCATCACGCCAGGCTCGCTGCTGATCTTCGAAGTGGAACTGCTGGAGGTCAAGTAGCATGTTCCGTCGTTTTGTGGCCTGGCTTCACCGGATGAAGGCCTGGACGGAGGGGGCCGCACAGCGCCCCGGCGCCACGTGGACGCTGTTTGTCATCGCGTTCGCGGAATCCTCCTTCTTCCCGATCCCGCCGGACGTGCTCCTCATTGCCCTTGCAATGCTGGTGCCGAAGAAGGCGTTCTGGAATGCGCTCGTCTGCTCCGTGGGGTCGGTGCTGGGAGGGGTCTTTGGCTACTTCATCGGTTACGAGTTCTTCGAGCTCGTCGGCCAGCCGATCATCAACTTCTACGGCGTGCAGGCGCAGTACGATTCCGTGCAGGTGCTGTTCCAAGATAACGCCTTCGCTGCCGTGGCGATCGCTGGATTCACACCGATCCCCTACAAGGTCTTCACGATCGCCGGCGGTGCGTTCCGGATTGACTTCTGGACATTCGTCCTTGCGTCGGCCCTGAGTCGACCGGCGCGGTTCTACCTGGTTGCAGGTCTCTTCTATTGGTTCGGCCCGCGGATCAAGCCATTCATCGACAAGTACTTTGAATGGCTGACGTTGACGTTCATGGTGTTGCTGATCGGAGGGTTTGTGCTGATCAAGTACGTGCTGTGACGTAACCGACCCGCGTTCACAACAAACGCCGCGCGGTGAGAGGAACGATCTCTCCGCGTGGCGTTCGTATGTTGAGAGGAACAGCCGCCACGAAGTGGTCATTTCGTGACAAAGAACGCAAAGTTCTCAAAGAATGGGGTTGGGATTGCTTGGCGAGACAGCGATTGAGACACCACAATCTCTGAGTTCTTTGCGTTCTTTGTGGCTAAACTCTTCCCCGTGAAGAATTGCCACACGCGATCATCGCCCTCAGGCTTCGCTCCACATCCTCCTCCGTCGTCGCCCAACTCGAGACGCTGATCCGCATCGCCGTCCGACCCTGCCAGACAGTACCCCCCACCCAACACGTTCCTTCCTCCTGAAGCCGGGCGATCGTCCGTTGCGTCTGTTCCGGCGTGCCGAACGAAACGAGCACTTGGTTCAGCACGACCTCGTTCAGGACCTCAAATCCCGCCCCTCGTAATCCCTCCGCAAATCGCCGGGCGTGACGGCATGTCCGCTCGATCATTTCAGCAACCCCTTGGCGCCCCAGCGACCGGAGCGCCGCCCAGACCTCCACGCCACGAGCGCGGCGGGACAACTCCGGCGTGAAATCCGATGGATCCCGTTGTTCGGTCGTCTTGGGCAGGTACTCAGCCGTGACCGACATGGCGCCCCGAAGAGCTTCGCCGTCGCGCACGAACGCCAGGCCCGAGTCGAACGGTACATTGAGCCATTTGTGCGCGTCGGTGGCCCAGGAATCTGCCAGCTCGAGCCCGTCCACCAGGAACGCCCGCGACGGAGCAGCGGCGGCCCAGAGTCCGAATGCACCGTCCACATGCACCCAAGCGCCCGCATCGCGTGCCCAGCGGATGATAGCGCGCAGCGGATCGACGGCCCCCGTGTTCACGTTCCCCGCTTGCGCCAGCACGATCGTGGGACCTGCGATCGTCGGCAAGGCGTCAGCGCGCAGACGCCCCTGACCGTCGACGGGAACGCGCACCACACGTTTCTTTCCGAATCCAAGTAATCCCACGGCCTTCATGACGGTCGGATGTACCTCGTTGCCGACGATGATCGTCACGGGCGGTGCGCCGAAGAGCCCGTCGGCGTCCGGATCCCAGGCGTGCTTCAGCAAGACGGTGCGACGTGCGGCGGCGAGCGCCGTGAAGTTTGCAACGGTCGCTCCGGTCACGAATGCCCCGGCCGCCGTTGCGGGAAGATGCAACACGTCCAGCAGCCAGCGCAACGAGATGCGCTCGATTTCAGACGTTCCCGGCGTGATCGTGGACAGGCCCGTGTTCTGGTCCCAGGCCGTTGCCAGCCAATTCGCGGCCAACGAAGCCGGCACGGATCCGCCGATCACGAACCCAAAGAAACGTCCCCCGGACATGGCCATCGTGGCAGACGATCCGACCTCATCCAACTCCCTCAGAACGTGCACCGGGTCGATGGGATCATTCTGCAGCGGAGTGTCCCAGCGTGTCAGACCTGCAACCGCTTTCGGGTCGGGCCGGACCGGCCGATCGTTGACGTTCTCGACATAGCGGATGGCACGGTGTGCGGCGTCGGTCAATAATGTGCGCATGCTATTCCTTGGGCAGAGAATGAGCCACAGAGCTCACAGAGAACACAAAGAGTATGGCGAACATCGCAGAGAGAGCAAGGCCTGCGTGAGGACCTCGATCAAGATCTTGAGACTCGCACTCGGCCGTTCACCGCGATCGTCTCGCCCTATCACTCCACCGTCACCACGACCGGCCGGCTGGTCTGGGTCCGGCCCTGTACGACCGCCTGTACCTCCAATCGATGGACGCCACGCTGGAGCGGCCACCAGGCACGTCCGTCTTCGACCTTCGCCAACGGCCTGCCATTCACAACCAGATCGGCCGTGGATGCCGTCGGCGGAATGGAGGTGCGAACGAGCACGGTTTGATACTGTGACCGGAGCACCGGGTCGAGCTTGAAATGATCGCCATGCGACGGTTGCAGGACCGTCGGCCGATCGATCGCCCGCGACGCCAGAGGAGCGGAACGGTCCCTCTGCACGAGCCGGGCATCCGGAGGAGGGACGGGAATACCTTCCTCGCGACCCCATTCGCGGTACTCCTCGCCGAAGAACTCATAGACCCGCTCGACTCGCTCGCCGCCGGGACCGCTCTCCGTGAATCGCCGGTGCACCGAACACTCCGCTTCGGGTTCGGTCCCCGGTATGAACTGCTCGCGGATGGTCGTAACGCAGTCGGCCGTGGGGCGCAGGCCCGAGCGCGCACACACATCGATCGATACCAGTCGTTCGTTCAAAGGGAACGGCTCGGGGAATCCCGCCTGCCGTGGGTCATGCAAGTCCATCATGACGTCAAAGAAGATGGCCCCCGCGCCCGACACGCCAGACACCCCCCGCATCGGAGTCCCGTCGAAATTTCCCGCCCATACACCGACCGTGTATCGGGTCGTGAACCCCAAGGTCCAATTGTCCCGGAAGTCTTTCGTCGTTCCAGTTTTGACCGCACAGGCGAAGGGGAACGAGAACGAACTGCCGAACGCGGGCCTGCGTGCCACAGGGTCGCTCAGGATGTCGGCCAAGATCGCCGCGACGTCGGCCGGCATCACCTGCCGCTCGCTTTCCGAGGCGGGAAGCAAGACAGGTGAGCCGTCGATCGCGGAGGCGTCCTCGGCGAACGTGACGGGCTTCCATATGCCACCGCGCGCGATCGCTGCGTAGGCGTTTGCCAACTCCAACAGCCGCACGTCGGCGTTGCCGAGCGTCAATCCGAACCCATAATGATCGGCGGGCTCGGTGAGCGTCGTCAGGCCGGCGGCGCGATAGCATTCGACGATGCGCTGGAGACCCAGGTCGCGGGCGACTCGCACGGCCGGAATGTTATACGAGCAAGCCAACGCCGTCCGTAATCGTACCGGACCATGAAACCGCCGGTCGTAGTTCTCGGGAGCATAGGCGCCGTTGGCTCCGGCGATCTGCACCGCAACGTCGGGAATGATCGTTGCGGCGGTGAGACCCGCCGACAGCGCCGCCCCATACGTCAGCGGCTTGATCGACGAACCGGGTTGACGGAGCGCCATCGTACCGTTCACCTGTCCTTGGTGATCCTCGTCGAAGAAGTTGGCTGAACCCGCAAGCACCCGCACGGCGCCCGTCGCATGCTCGATCACGACCACGGCGGCATTCGTGACATGCCGGTCGGCCAAAGCTCCCAACTGCGTGCGCATGACCGATTGGACCGTCGCATGCATCCGCGCGTCGATGCTGCTCCGCACTTCGGCGATCTCCGGACGTTCGCGCAATGCAGTGCGGAGATACTCAACGGCATGCGGCGCTCGAAAATTGGCCTCGGCAGGACGGAACGGCACCGGCTGTGCCAAAGCGCGTTCAAACTCCTCCTGCCCGAGCATGCCGAGGTCCAGCATGCGGCGGAGGATCACGTTGCGCCGGCGGAGCACGGGACCGGGATCACGGTAAGGATTGAGCGCCGAGGGAGCGTTCGGCAACGCCGCCAGCGCTGCGGACTCGGATACCGACAGATCCAGCGCCGGCTTGCCGAAGTAATGCCGGGCGGCCGCCTCCGCGCCGAACAGCTGATTGCCGAACGGCGCCCGGTTGAGATACTGCTCAAGGATCCGGGGTTTGGACAAGGTCCGTTCGAGCCGAAGCGCGTCCCAGGCTTCGACGGCCTTTGAAACAACGGTGCGTTCTCGCGGTCGCACGGCACGAACGACCTGCTGCGTGATCGTCGAGGCCCCCGATCGGCGTGAAGAGTTCAGGTTGGACCAGACCGCACGAACCACGGCGATCGGATCGACTCCCGGATGAGAAGCGAACCGATGGTCTTCGGCGGCGACGATGGCCTGCGCGAGCGACGGAGCGATGCGGTCGAGCGTGCGCCATTGACCTCGTCCCTGCTGATCGTTCAGATACTCGCGCAGCAGGATCCCGTTCCGATCGAGCACTCGGAACGAATGCACCGACATCGGCGCGAGCTCGTCGGCCGGGAACGGAATAAACACCGACCCGACCGCGAGCAATCCCAAGCACAGGACCGCGATCAGTATGCTGTGTCCAGTGATGCGGCGGCCACACCATGAGAGCTTCACGCCCAGAACTCCATTGCTTCTTTGCCCCATTGCCTCAATACTCCACTACCTCAATACTCCACTACCTCATTCCTCCTACTCATCTTCTCCGCTGTTACCGCACGATCACCGTACGTTCGCCTGTGTTGCCGAACACTTCGGGCTCATACATTCCTTCAGCTCGCGTTGCGGGCAGGCGGTACGTGCCGTATGACGTAGCGCGGGCCAGATACGTGTACGTATGCACACCCGCAGGCAGGACGTCGGCAAAGAGCGTCACGCGGTCGTCACGCAATTCAGAATAGCTGAAGGCATTCCACGCCCACCGCTCGTCGGCGTCGTCTTCACCTTCATCCGACTCCGGCCCGCGAGTCTGGGCCGTTGTGCGCAAGGACGAATTGACGGCCTCCCAACCGGCGGGAAGGGGGTCGCTCACAGCTACAAAATGGCGTTGCTGTCCGGAGACGACAGTCAACGTCACCCGGACGAGCGAGCCAGCCGAAACGGAGTCGGCGGTGTCGGTGCCGTCCACGACCTCCATCTGCTTCAAGACGGTGATACCTTCTTCGCGGGGCTGGACCGCTGCCGTCGGGGCATAGCGCAATCGAGCTTCATAATAGAACCGGCCGGCGCCTTGGCGCGAGATGTCCATGCGATATTCAGTGCCCGATTGCAGGTCGCTGATCGGCACCGTGCGGCGTTGGACCGAGAAACTCCGGCCTTTGAACAGGGCGCTGATCGCAGACCCGCCGGCGAGTTGGATCTCTCCGCGGAAGTCCGGTTCCTCTTTCTCGAACGCGCGCAAGTAGGTCGCCAGCGCGTCCACGACATAGATGTTCTCCTGCGTCGTTCGCCACCGCCCCTGCTTCTGGTCGTCGACAAGCCAGCGGACGGCCCGCGGTAGCAGCGGATTCGTGGGCTGCGTTTCGGTCAGCGCCTGCAAGATCAACGCATTCGTGCGGGCCGGCGAATCCCAGATCCACGGAGAATCGAACCCGTCTGGTTGCTCGAAGCTGACCGATACGGGTGAGATCTTCGCCCGGTTCAGCAGGTCCTGCGAAAGCCCGGCGATCATCGACCCGTTGCCCTTGGCGGCGGCGAGGGCCTTCAACAGATAGGCCCGTCCGAACAAGCTCATGAGGTTCCGTTCCTGGTACAGCTTCTCCATGTAGCCGTGGTCGGGCGTACCACGCAACGCGAGCACGTACAGCATAAGCGCCTTCGTGCTGCGGTCGGCCGACGGTGAGTATTCCTGGAAGGGGAGTTCTCCGCGCAGATAGCGTCGCAGATACTCGGTGACGCGATCCAACGCTCCACGGTCCACGGCGTAGCCGTTCTGCTCGGCCTTCACAAGCGCGTAGGCGGCGTAGGCGCTGACGTACGGCCACGGTCTCTGGTACGAACGCCAGTACGCGAACCCGCCGTCCATGCGCTGGTACGTCAAGATCTCATCGAGTGTCTTCCGTACGACCTGTTGATGGTCGCGATCCTTGAAGACCTCAAACCCGAATGCCTTCACGAGGTCTTCGGCGAGGATGACGGGAAGGATGGACGAGACGCGCTGTTCGAGGCAACCGTACGGATACGTGAAGAGATACGAGATGCCGCCGCTGAGCCCCACCATGGCCGTCGAAGCGGCCTGCAGTTCCAGTCCTCCCTGCGTGCGGTCGATCTCCTTCGGGATCGATACGGCTTCGGCCGCCGGTCGGTCGGTCACGCTTCCGGACAACGCCACCGCCTCGAGATCGGGCCGCCGTGGTTGCACCGGGATCGTCCATTGCAGGCCATCGGTGTCCGCACCGGCGCGGGCCCGGAACCGGAAGACAGCCGTTCCCGGCTTCTCGGCGCGGAAACGCCGCCGTACTTCCACCGCCTGCCCCGGCGGCACGACGACGTCGGCTGAATCAGCCCCGCTCATGACAACTCCGGTCGCAGACGACAGCACAGTCACGGTCCGGGGTTCTGTCGCGTAATTGAAGATCAAAACTCCGCCTTCGAACATGTCGCCGGTCCTCGCAAAACGCGGAAAGGCCGGTTGGACCAACAACGGCTTGTTGACGGCGAACGACGCCTCGCCGGCCCCGAACTCGGATGCCGTCGTATGAGCCACCGCCATCGCCTGGAACGACGTGAGATTGTCGGGCAGTTTGAACCGCACGATCGCAGCGCCGTCGCGGCCGGTGACGATCGCGGGATTCCAGTACGCGCTCGGCCGAAAGTCCTTCCGGATCCCCTCGGCCGACGCCTCGGCCATCTTCGCCATCATCATCCCGCCGCCACCGGTCGGCTCACCCTTTTCGTCGTAGTTCCTCTGCTCGACGAGATGCATGCGCGTCTCCGTGGTCGTCACGGCCAGCGGCCGGGGAGCGTAGAACCAGTCGAACGGGTCGGGCAGACGATACCCGATGAGATTGAGAACGCCCAGATCGGCCACGCTGAGCGCCACTTCGGCCCGCACGCCCTTGCCGGCGGCCGAGGTCACGTTCACTTTCACGGTCACCGTATCTCCCGGACGATACTCTGCCTTGTCCGGCGTGAGCTTCACGGCCAGCTTCCGCGACACCGGACTCACCGCCAACTGCACGATGCCCGCCTTGAACGACGGCCGGCCGATGTCGGCCTCTTTCGTTCGGGCCGCCGAATCCACGCGGCCCTGCAGCAGTACCACCGAGACGAAGACGTTCGGCAGGTAGTTCGGCCGGATGGGGATGTCGATGCTCGGAGCGCTTCCGCGCAGCGTCATCGTCATGTGCCGCAGAATACCTTCGCGTTCGATACTGATGAGCGCCGTCGTCTCCTCATACGGAGACTTCACCAACACCTTCGCGACGTCGCCCGGCCGATACTGCGTCTTGTCGGTGACGAGTTCGATGCGATCGTCGTTCGACCGTTCCCAGGGCACATACCCCGGTCCCGTGGCGTAGAAGTACGCTTGCGAACGCAGACGGTTGCCGCGCGCGTCGGAACCCTGGACATCGATCACGTAGAAGCCCGACGCATCCGGCGTGAAGGCCCGGCTCACGGGTTCCGAGGCTGTCTGCACGACGGAGGAATCCACCAGCA
Source organism: Bacteroidota bacterium (assembly GCA_025454835.1). Classification (GTDB taxonomy): domain Bacteria; phylum Bacteroidota; class Ignavibacteria; order UBA10030; family UBA10030; genus 2-02-FULL-55-14. The sequence continues at coordinate 18,617 of JALONQ010000032.1, forward strand.
CGTCGTCGACCACGGACTCCCAGACGTAGCGTCCGCCCGTCTGCGCTTTTCGGACGGATCGCCATTCGCGTCGAAAGATCTGAAGCGTCAAGTCCCGTCCGGCGAGCCGGCTGCCGTCGGGACGAACGGCCAGGAGCCGGATCGACAGCAGCGAATCGCGGGCGATGAATGTGGAGGAGGGCGACACGCCTGCGTAGTATTCGCCGCCGTGCACCAGGATCGACGTTCGGCCCGAGACCATTTGCCGCGTGGGTGAGGACACGTCGGACTCGATGAGCAGCGAGGCGGTGCCCCGCAGTTCGCCGATGGCCAAACGGCGTCCGACGGTCGCGCCGCCGTGCTGGTCGAGCGTGGCCTCTCCCGAAGAGAGCAGGCGCGACACCTGGTCGCCGGTATAGTCGGTCAACCACCAAAGCTCGCCGAACCACCAGCCGTCATGACCGGGCGGCTGGAAGTCGGTGCGGCTCGACGAGATGCGCCATGCCGCCGTCTGGCCCTTCATCGGCGCGCCGAACAGATACCTCGCTCCGATCGTCGCGCTGACGGAGTCTCCGATGACGGCCGAGGTCTGGCCCGCCGCCACCGTCACGTCGAACTCGGCCGGCCGGAACGCCTCCACGCGGAACGATCCTCCCTGAAGGTATTGCCATTCCTGCCCCGGCGTGGTCGATGGCGTCTCGATGACCATATTGTAAGTGCCGAGTGCGGCGGACGGAGAGAGTGGCAGGTCGATGGTGAACGAGCCGAAGGGCGTCAGCTGTGGCTGGACCTCTTTGACCGCCTCGCCGCGCGGATCACGCACCGTCACGCGCAGCGGCGCCTTCGATGTCACGCGCCAGTCGCCGTCCCGCTCGACGCGTACGATCCCCTTGATGCCGACCGATTCGCCCGCCTTGTAGAGGCCTCGATCGGTGAAGAGCGAAGCGCGATACGATTCGGCCTTTGGATTCCACTGGTACGGAATGCCGAACTGCCAGGGCTCGATCCCCTCGGCCCATTCGGAGTTGGTGAACGCCACGTCGCCGTCCTTCGTGACGATCGCCCAGACCTTGGGCCGGGTCCATTCGCTGCGTGCCCGCATCTTGAGCGCCGCCCACCCCGGGGCGGAGGCGAGTCCGTTCCGGTCGGTGACGCCGCGCCACGCCACGCGATTGCTGTCGTCGCGCAATTCCACGGCTGCTCCCGCAACGGGCCGGGCGTCTTTCAATCGCGTCACCCACATGAGCGTCGATTGCGGCGAGAACTTCGACGTGATGCCCATATGGGTCACCTGGAAGAGCGCCTTCAGATAGCGACGGTCCTTCAGGCGGGTGTTGATCTGGAGCGCAACGATGCCGGTCGAGCGTTCGCCGAGCGCCGGCGCAAGGTCGACGAGCGACAGCGCCTGTTGATTCCGCGTGTGCTTGATCGGTATCTCTTGCGTGACCGTCAGCACCGCTTCCTGCTCCGAGGGCTGGTCGTTCGCCTCGTATCCCCAGGCACGCAGTCCGTTCATGACGGCGAGGATGCGGCTTGTGTCGACCAGGCCCATCCGGGCGGAGACGGCGTCGACATTGAGGGAACGGAACGGGTACCGATGACGCTCATTCGCCTCGATGATGCCGATCCCCTGGGCCATCGTGACGTAGGGTTCGTACTCGCCCGTCGTGAACGTGAAGGAGCGGTCTTCGGCGATGCGATTGCCGAACCGGTCGGTCAAGCCAGCCCGAAGAACGCCCCGGTACGAGCGCTCGGGGAAGAATTCGTATGCCAGCGAGACCTCGGGCGTGGTCCAATCGTAGTCTCCCAGGTCCTCTCGCAGCTCGAGCGGAGGCGTGAACGAGAGCAATGCCGCGACCTCCTTGCGTGAGACGGGCGTGGTGAAGCGTAGCGTGAGCGTGTAGCGGGGATCGAGACGTGCGGAATCGTTGACCCCCAGGAATCGCAGGTCGCCGAATGTCGAGAAGGATGTCGTGTACTCGGTGCCCATCGGGAGCGGACCTTCCGCCCCCGTCAACGATGGCTTCAGCCGGACGACCACCGATGCGCCCTTGGGGAACGGCACCGTCGGCCGAAGACGAACGCTCCTGAAGTGCGACGTGTCGCCGCGCATGGCCGTGAATGCCGGGAACGTCCGGACGCCGTTCACGGACACCTCGATCGACGTTACCACGCTGACGCTGGCTTGGTCGACGGGTTGATTGAACTCAAGAAGGACCGTATGATCAAGCTCGACAAACGCGTCTCCAGACGATGGGTCGACGCTCTCGACACGCGGACGCGGGGTCTCAAAGGTCCAGAGATGATCCTGAGTCAGCTTCGCTCCATCGAGCGCCGTCGTACCGGCTGGTACGCGGACGGTGTACGTTGTCGCATACGCCAGCGGTCGTTCCGGCTGAAAGATCAGGGTCGTCGAGCCCATCCAGCGATATTTCCCGGTAACTGCCGGCTGGAGGTCGAGCGGTCCGCTGGCGCCGTCCACGGGCACGGCTTGGAGCGGTACCATCGGCCGGTCGAACGTCACCATGATCCGCTGCGACTGGTCGAGCGACGACGTGGGTCCCTTCGGCGTCGTGACGACGACGGTGAGGGGTTGGGAGGAGAGAAGCGAGGTCGAGAGGAAAAGGAGAGCGACGATTCTTAGCATACCGACACCTCGGCACATTGCAGGGACGACGATGGGAGCCTATATTCAAAAGCGTTACACAGAGGTCCACAGAGATCGCACAGAGACCCGCCGAGCTAAACGTACATCTCAAACGTCATTCGCTCGGTGGACCTCTGTGTTCCTCGGTGGAGCTCTGTGAAATGCTCTCTTCCCCAAGAAACACCGAATTACCAAGACCCGCAAGGTAAGCCATGGACCTCACCATTCGCCCCGGGACGCTCGCCGATCTCACGGTCATCGTCGGGTACAACAACGCCATCGCGGTGGAGACGGAGCATCGACAGCTGGACATTCCGACGCTCACCAAAGGCGTGGACGCACTGCTGAGGGATCCCTCGAAGGGACGTTACTTCGTAGCCGAAGAGAACGGCGAAGTGATCGGCCAGACGATGTTCACGTACGAGTGGAGCGACTGGCGGAACGGGATGTTCTGGTGGATCCAGAGCGTCTATGTGCGCCCCGACAAACGTGGCGTCGGAGTCTTCTCGGCGCTCTACCGGCATATCGAACAGCTGGGGAAGCAGGAAGGGGGAGTGTGCGGACTGAGACTATATGCCGAAGAGGACAACGCCCGCGCACAGCGGACGTACGAGAAGCTGGGGATGGTGCGGACGGGATATCGGGTGTTCGAGGTGGTGTTCTAGAGCGAGGTGAGAGGTGAAAGGAGCAAGGAGATAGGTTCAGAAGAGAACCCAGTTCGGTAAGACCCCACGAAAAAGAGAGCAAGAAACGGGTGGGAATTCAGAACTCAGAATGCAGAATGCGCGGATGCAGAGAATTCCCTTCGACCGTCTGCCCGCTTTTAGGCGTTTGTTTGGATCGTTTGGAACTTTGGAAGTTTCGAGTGTTTGGAATGTTTCCTCTCAGCGTTCTCCCATGCTCTTCCGCACTTCGGGAACGCCATCCCGATGGACCAAATACGCCAGCACCTTCAGCTTCACGTACGAACCGTGGAAGAACATGTAGCCCCGTGAGCTTCCCGGCTCCCACGCCGTCCGCCACGAATCCTTGATGAGGAACCAGTCCTCGCCGTCGAACGACCGGTAGTCGACCGCATGCACCAGATGGTCGTCGGTCGTTGCTCCGGTGACGAACCGAAACTCGCGCGACTCCTGCGTGATGGTATTCGACGGAATATCGTACGGCGGAATGAATGCGTACCGCTTCGTCCGCTCGTACGACGGCTCGGAAATATCGGCGTCGAGCGCCACCGAAAAGCCCGATTGCAGCGCATCCTTGAGCGAGTTGTAGAACACGTCGAGCGGCACGTTCAGGTAAGCGTCGTTCCGGCGCCAGTTGTCGGGCACCTTCAGCTCGACGCGGGAACCGAACGGGTCATACTGGAACGATGTGACGAGCACATATTCGTCCCAGGGCAGTTTCACCACATCCCGAACGAACGTCTGCGGCGTGTAGGACTTTCCCTTCCACGCGAACTTCGCCGGCGGAGCGCCCAAATGCCGGTCGAGGATCCGCTTCACCTGCGGCAACACGTTCTTCTCGTTCCACAGCCGTTCCCGTTTGACCCGGTCCATCAAGTGCGAAAGCTCGCGGTAGAGTGCATTGTGGTTGAAGGTGATCGAACCTTCCACCTTGTTCCCATAGGCGTCCGCCGGGATCGCGCCGTACTCCTTCACGATGTCGAGCACTCCCGTAAAAAGATCTCCCGGGGCGAATCGCGACGCCCCACGCGTCTGCAAGTAGCGCTTCGCCTTCTCGAGGAAGACGTAGTAAACGGGATACACCACCGACAGTCGCACCGGTTCCATCCCCAGCCGCTCCATCTCCGACTCCAGGAATGACGATGTGGAGAACGACCAGCAGATGAGCGTGCTGTCCTGGTTGAGGGGGCTCAGGTGTGGGACCGGCTTGAAGTCCGACACGGCTTCGGGCCGTGGCAGTCGTGAGATGGCCGATTGAAGCGCGTCTTCGAGCGACTGCGAATACGCAGCGGAGACGAGTGCAAGAATGGCGGCGATGATCGGAGGTCGGGACATAGTGCGGGCTTCTCAGTGGGATGCATGCGCCACAAGGATCCGGGCGTTCAAGATGCGGAACGAAGCATCGAATCGCAATCGGGGCCCGACATGCGCGGGCGTGGCGAAAGCGGATGCGAGCCATGCAGGACCGCGGCGTGGGATGTGAGCAGCATCGAGCCGCTGTGTCGCGCTAATCGATCCTTCGACTTCGCTCAGGATCGGCCCGAGCGAAGCCGAGGGCCGACAATCGATCCTTCGACTTCGCTCAGGATCGGCCCGAGCGAAGCCGAAGGCCGACAATCGATCCTTCGACTTCGCTCAGGATCGGCCCGAGCGAAGCCGAGGGCCGACAATCGAAACTCGAAAATCGAAACTCGAACATCGACAATCCTCACAGTCCCTCCTCGGCGATCAGATAGGCCAAAATGGCCATCGCTCCCGCTCCCAGCGCCAGCTCACGTTCATTCACGGCGTCGATCGTGTCGTTGTCAGAATGATGATGGTCGAAGTAGCGTTGCGTCTCGACGTTCAAACCTATACCGGGGACGCCCTGACGCATGAGCGGCGAGATGTCGGCGCCTCCGCCTCCGCGCACGATGCGGTCGGCGTTCATGAACGCGAACAGCGGCTCCCACGTCTTGATCCGCACATATGCTGCGCTGTCTCCCACGCCGAAGCCGCGCGGAACGAACCCTCCGGCATCAGACTCGATCGCCGCAACATGACGCTCGCCGGGTCGCTGGACGGCGGCGTAGGCGATCCCGCCCCGCAGTCCGTTCTCTTCGTTGGCGAACATCACCGCGCGTATCGTCCGCTTGGGCTTCAATTCCAGTTCCTTGAGCAGGCGCAACGCCTCGATCGACTGCACACATCCGGCCCCATCGTCGTGCGCACCGTCTCCTTTGTCCCATGAATCCAGGTGCCCGCCGACCACGATCACCTCGTTCGGCAACTCCGAGCCGCGGATCTCGCCGATGACGTTCCAGGTGGCGGCATCGGGCAACGTCTCACAATTGAGCGTCAGCCGCATCTTTGTGCCGGGCTCGGTCTTGAGCAGTTCGCTCAATCGATCGGCATCGCGGGTGCTGATGGCCGCCGCCGGAACCTTCGGAATGCTGTCGTGATAGCCCACGGAACCGGTGTGGGGCACGTCGTCGATCCGCGTCGTCACCGAACGAACGATGGCGGCGATCCCGCCGACCCGTGCGGCCTCGATCGCACCACGCCCGCGCTGGTCCACCGCTCCCCCGTATGCCGCAAACGTGTTGATCTGTGCCCGATCCATTGGACGGTTGAAGAAGACGATCTTGCCCTTGGCCGCAGCTCCCAACGTGCGCAGTTCCTCGAACGACCGGACCTCGACCACCTCGCCCATCAGCCCGTCCTTTGGGGTCGCAATGCTCCCCCCGAGCGCCGCCACGCTGACGGGCATCAGCATTCGCCGCTTGGCGGGATACACGACCGCTTCTTCCTTGTCGCCGCGCACCCAATGCGGCACCATGACCGGCTCGAGCCACACGCGGTCGAACCCGAGGCGTTCCATCGTCGTCTTTGACCATTGCGCGGCCTTTTCATACTGCTCGGACCCGCTGAATCGCGGACCGATCGCACAAAGGTCGCGCAACAGCTCGATGCTGCGGTTCTGCACCAATGCCGTGCGGACCATGGCGCGGGCGACGGAATCGTGCCGGGCCGGAACTTGGGCGTACAGCGGTACGGCGGTCACGATCAAGGAAGCGGCGAAGTAACGACGGAAGCACATGAGAGTTCTCCGGAAGAGGGCGCCGGGGAGGAGGAGAGCGCCTAGCGATTGAAGACGAGAAATGTGACCTGATAGATGACAAACGCGGTGCTGCCGATCACGAAGGCCGGACCGTTGCGGATCTGTTGCACCACCCGCGTGACCTTCCAGAACAGGAAGAAGAACAGCACGAAGGATGAGACATAACAGGTCCAGAGGATCGTTCGCCAGATGGTGGGCGTATTCAACGCGACCTCGTATGCCTTCAGGTCGAGGAGGCCGATCGCACCGAGGAACGTATCCGGCAGATCGTGCGCCAAGGAGGCGAGACACGCGATGCTGATCGCAAATCCCAGCCCGGCGAGCGTGCCTTCGAACGTACCCCGTCCTCCGAACGGCTTGCTGGCCAGTTGGATGACCCCCGCCGACAGGATCCAACACCCGACCATGCTCGGCGCCAGAATGAATTGATTGTAGAAATAGTACACCTCTTTTGGTATGGCCAGCCACGGCTCGAACGCCGACGGGGCTCCGCCGCCGATCGTCAGGTTCACATACACCCACGTGTAGAGAACGACGTTGATCCCGAGCGCCATCAGCCCGAATCGCAATCGCCGATCGTCGGCCATGAGGGAGGTGAGCGTCGCGGTCGGACGCAGAACGATGCCGCGGTAGTACTGTCCAAAGGTCATGGTGGTCAGATGTAGAGTTTGACGCTCTTCCACAGATCCCCCAAGGCCGTCTTCGGACCACGACACACATAGATCGGCTTGTGGTCCTCGTAGGGCATGATGTGCGGAGAGGAATAGACCGTCGCGATGGTCACCTCCTCGAATCCTCGCTCATGGTCCGACTGTCGTCCACCGACGATGATGACCACTCTCGGATCGGTCACCGGCCCGGGTCCCCAGAGAAAGTAGCTGTTGTGCCCGCTCACGGCGGCGGGGAGTCCGTACGGCCGGCCGTAGAACGTGATGGCGCTCGCCTGGCCGTAGTTCCGTGCGTAGATGACGCACGCAGATCGCTCCTCGTCGGAGAGCGAACGATAGACGGTATCGACGGTCGCCGCCAGGTCCTTCCAGCCGTGCATGTCGGCATAGAATTGCGGCAAGGTCCCCAGGCGCTGTGATTCCATACTCTTCGATTCGAATCCGATCGCGCTCGCGTAGGCGGTGAATCGTTCCGCGGATAGGATCGGAAGAACGATCGGTATGGAACCAACGCTGAGGGCGAACATGACCGCAACAGTGCCGTGGAGGACCCTGCGCAACACAATGTGACGGAGACCCGTGAGCGCGACCGCGCCTCCGGCGAAGAGCACCGGTACCGCAGGCGCGAAATACTCCGGTTTGCTCGTCCCGTTCACAATGAGGATCAGCATCACCGTGACGGCGAAGACGCCCGCGATGCGCCATGGTCGGCCGCTCTTCGTGAAGAAAAAGACCAGTCCGGCGAGCCACAGCGGAAGCGTGGCGGGATTGTTGACGGTGATCTGGCCGAGAAGCACATCGAGCCGGTCAAGACCGCCGTACTTCATCGACGAGGCGTTCCGGATGAACTCAAGATGCGCCCAGTCGTTCGCCGCGTTCCACAGGATGTAAGGGACGAAGAAGAGCAGAGCGATCCCGCCCGCGATCCAAGGTCCCTGCGAGCGGAGTTCGGAACGATGTGGCGTGAGCAGAAGACCGGCGAACAGGCCAGCACCCAGCCACAGAACGCTGATCTTGTTGAGGAGCCCGAGTCCAAGGACCACGCCGAGAAGTCCCCAGCGACGCATCGTGGCCTCCCGGGCGATCTGGAGCGTGAGGAGCAGGGCCAACGACCAGAAAAGCATGTCCCACGCATTCATCGAGTAGAACGTGCTGGCGGCAATGACGGCGAGCGACAGAAGCGACGCCGCGCATGCGAAAGCCTGCGCCATCCGTCCGCCCCCCATTTCACGGACCATCATCCCCGTCAGGAAGACCGCCGCCGCGCCGGCAAAGGCCGGAAGAGCTCGGATGGCGAACACTGAATCGCCAAAGAGCATCCGGCTGACGGCCAGGATCCAGATGGAGAGGGGAGGATGATCGACGTAGCCCGCTTCCAGGTGGTCGGTGCTGACGATGTAGTAGAGCTCATCCCGGAAGAGCTCGAACGGGGCAAAGGCGTTGGCCAGGAGGTGCATGATCAGTTTCAGTCCGGCGAACAGGGCCGGAATGAACAGCGGCGAGGCCGCCAGGGCGCGAAACGTCGACTTGTCTTCCATGGAACTTCTTGGTTTCTTTATCGTAAAGTTACGATGAATCGGTGGAGAACGATATTGGTGAATAGAAAATGGTGAATGGTGAATGGGAAGGCGATGTCAAGCGGCCCTCCAAGACCAGACTTCCGCTACCCGCTACCCAATCCCCAATCCCCAGTCCCCAGTCCCCGATTCCCAATCCCTAATACTCCCCATGCCCCTCTCCAAGACCGATCTCTTCAAGCCCAAAGACGTCCGCGTTGCCGCCATGGCCAAAGCGCTTGCGCATCCGGCGCGCGTCGCGATCCTGCGCGAGCTGGCCCGCCAGAATGAATGCGTCTGCGGAGAGATCGTCTCTGCGATCCCGCTGGCGCAAGCCACCGTTTCACAACATCTGAAAGAACTCAAAACTGCCGGGTTAATCAAGGGAGAGGCGGATGGACCGCGGTCGTGCTATTGTCTGGACCCTGATGGGATCCAACTGCTGATGGACACGCTAGACGGACTCTTGGGGCAGATGGAGGCATGTTGTGGGGTGCCCGCGCCAAAAACGCAAACGGCAAAGAGCAAGAAAACAGCAAGCGGAAAGAAGACAACATCTAATTCATCGTAATCCCGCAACACGGAAGACAGCGGTCGTTTCTTCTTGATGTTTGTCTCGTCCGGCCAGAAGTTGACAGAGTGGTTTAGGCTGCGTGTTTCATGGCGGGCGTCATCATCTTCAGACTCAGGTGAGGACGCATGGTGTTGT